>CAVTCD010000005.1:0-282928 GCA_963733165.1 uncultured Alphaproteobacteria bacterium | reverse complement strand
AGATTGTATGTCAGCATGACAGACCAAGCACCAAAGCCGGAGCTTAACCACCTTCAAGGCAATCGAGGCGTGCTATGCTCGTCCGTGACCTATCGGCGGCAAAGATCGAACGGCGCGCCGAGTCGGTAGCCGCACTCATAACGGGAAAGTGTGATGAAACATGCTTATCCGGTTTCAACATGCAGGAGGTAAAATCGAAACCTTCCCGAACGACGCATCTACGCTGCACTCGACGCGATTGTCGATAAATATCCTCGCGCAAAGGCATCTGACATGATTTGGGCGCTTGAAGCGATGTCAGAGTCGATTTGGCGTTCGCTCCGGCTCCAGAGAAGGGGCGGCGAGTGATTGAACGCACCAAGAAATATCGAGTTGTATAGTTGCATGTTGAAACCGGATAAGCATACGATGAAAGAGATTAAATTCAAAACCGCGGATAGCCTCCAACTCTCTGAGCCACAATTATCCGCGCTCAAGAAGGTGCTGCGCTATCTTGAGCAGGGCAAGATACCTGCCAGCACATTCAGCATGGATTTCTGGCATAGCAAGGGCCATCGCTGTGGTTCCACTCATTGCATAGGCGGCTGGGCTGAGAAACTAAGCGGAGTTACATTTGAGGACCACCCGCCAAACTTGGGAAAACTGTTCTATCCCGGAACCGATGTGCGAAACGAAAAGGAAAGCGACCGAGCCTATAGGGCGACACGCAAAGAGGCAGCGATGGCTCTTCGTAATTATCTGACGTTCGGTAAACCAAGATGGCGGTCGGTGATTTCCGCAAGCTAATGATGAATAAGTGAGCGTACGATGGTACCAAATTGCGACAAGACCAACTAGATACTATGCGCATTTTCATCGTGCGGGGGCGGAAATTTTTCGATTGATCGAATGGGCGATTTTGCGCGGCTATTGCGGCGATCGTCTGGTACGACCCGAATGTGATAGACTGGCATCCATGATTTGTGCGGAGTTATCGCCGGATTGCCATACCGAGCGGAGACTTCTACATAGATGTCGGTGGCGTAGATCGAACTTGACGCGATGTATCGACCGGCCATACGTCAAGAATTAGCGGACGCTACGAATCGGACCGAAATCGGAGCATACAACGAAAGTGATCGGGCGCGATCCCGAGCATGAACGAGTTGGCCGAAAATCCGCCGCCACTAGGCGCAAGCGATGAATATCAGCAGAGAATTGAAAAATTTGCCATGAAGTTGGACCAGAACCGACACCGAAAACACGGTTCTGCATCGTGGATGACAGTCGGTTCCGTCCGCGCCAATCCAATGCCGTGTCCATATCGGATGGTGCGTGGTAACGTCGGAGGTATTGCCCACTGGATCCGACTTGTGGGGATTGATCGCTGATACGCCGAAAGTGATGAGGCACCATGATTATTAAATCGGCCGATGACTTGCCAGCAGACTTTGGAATGATCGACGGCGCGGCTCACCCCGATTCTGTCATTGCGGATTCAAATTGGAACGCTGCCTTAGATGCCGCTATTCAAATCATCAGGAAACAACCAGGGGGCGTTGCCGCGCAAGTTCGTAATATGGATTTGATCGAAGAAATGCGCGCTATAAAACGGCCTCAGTGACGCGGCACTAGCACCATGAAAAGACCGGCCGACTGGGGAATAACGATCATGCCACGCAACCACATGGCTTGGGCTATTTATCGCAATGACAAACATGGCGGCCGAGTGGTCCGCAAGATCGTGTGGGGTCGGTTGATGGCCCGCGCCGAGCGCCGGCCAGGAGAGTTCATCCGCCGCGCGTCTATCGCGACACAACTTTAGTTTTCTTATGGGGAGGGAGTAAATGGCAAAGCTATGCGATCTTCAACTTTCTGACGTAATTCGGAACCTTCCAGCAGAGGACGTAGCAGTTGCCATTCTCCATTTGAAAAAGCGAGCCGGAAAGCTCGGGCTGTTCAAAACCATGATGGCTATGGATACGCCAGCCGAAGCAGTTTGCGCCGAACTAGCCGAACGGGACTTATCTGCAAAGGTTACGCGCTAAACAGGAGTTCATGAACAAAATGGGCCGCGCGATTAAGGGCGAGAGCAAGGGCCGGGATTTTATTGAGGCCAATATCGGCTACGCTCGGAATTATGCACTTCACAAACCGCGTCAATTCAAGCGGTAATTCGGAATGAGGCTCCCTTAGAGCCTTTACTGGCTGGATTTTTTCGTTTTCGACCCTTTATGGCCGCGCCAGCTTTCGCGTAGGAGACAAGGGTGTGCCACTGAGTTCGATCTATTTTCTTGACCGATTTGGACAAGAGGAATGAGCAAGCGTTCGTCGGACCGGCTGCTCTACCCTTGAGCTATCGACGCGAAGGTGGATCATCGTTTTTTGTGTGCATTGGCGCGGCGCTTACGGCGCTTCGCTGGCATGCTTTTTAGCATCATCTTGTAACGCAGCACCACGTTAGTAATCGCATCTAAGACCTTCGATGCCTTCATGCCATCATCCCCTTATAGGAAGGCTCTTTCGGCCTGTGGTTCGGCGGTGCTTTACCGGCTCAAATGTTGGCCATCATTTTTGCGGCGCGCTTCTCCCCAAGCATCGCAAGCAACAATTCCTGTCGTTCGTCTGGCACTCTATTTGAAGTGGTCAATTCCGATAACGATTGCCACCAAAGCGGTGTAAACCACGCCATTTTCCAGATGGCATCGTAGTAGCCATACGCTACAGCCGAGCGGCGGTGCTTAGTAGAAATCCACATATTGTAAACAATGCGACCGCACGAATGGCAGAGCGAACTATATTTCCCATTCAGCGTTTTGAAGCGGTCGCGGTCGGTCATGTTCATTTCCTACGCGATCAGAGCCTTGTAAGTAGCGTAACTGCTTTGAAAGCTAGTTAGTCGCCTTTCCGGACAACAATCTGATCGTTGCCGCTCGGCCTTCCTCAATTCTGCTTCTCAGCTCCTCCGCCACCCTGTTGTTGGTTATTGCTTCGGGTGAGCCACGTGGGGAGCTTTTTGGCCCTTTCATAAGCAGTCCATTTGACGGCGCAAAGTGTCCGCTTCTAAATTGTGTGTTTGGGGCACCGCAACCTCCTGCTACTTAATTTAATACATGCTTATCCGGTTGTCACACACAAATAAAGGAACCCACTAGATGTTGATGCTACCTCAAAAACGATACTCTGTCATTTACGCGGACCCCCCGTGGTCATACGGGGACAAGGGCTTTGGGAAGCGTCTCGGCATGGCTCGACCAAAAGGCTGTTCGCGCCAGAGGCGGGGCGATACGCCACGATGCCCTTGAGTGAGATCAGGTCACTCGCCCGTCAACCGGATCGCCCTTCCTGACGCGGCTCTGCTGATTTGGGCCACATCTCCGCTTTTGCCGGAAGCCCTTGAAACGATTGCCGCGTGGGGTTTTAAGTTCAAAACTATCGCGTTTTGTTGGTCTAAAATCACGAACAGCGGTAAAGAGATTGCGAATTTGGGTCAGTGGACCATGGGAAACATAGAGTTGTGCCTTTTGGGAACTAAGGGATCACCGAAACGGCTAGTGCGCGAACGTGCGCCAGCTTGTCACTGCCGAGCGCACCGAACACAGCCGGAAGCCTAAGGAAGTACGGCGGCGCATCGAGACTATATTTGGCGATGTGCCGCGCATTGAGCTTTTCTCTCGCATTTCAGCGCAGGGATGGGACGCTTGGGGTAACCAGGCACCAACACAAGATGTAGAGCTGTGTGCGACAACCGGATAAGCATGAAATCATATTCATTGATCTAAATGCAACTTGCTGGTGCGCAGATGTCAGACCCTCGCGACGAGATCGCCCGCATTATCGCAGACGCTTGAAAAGGCGGGCCTATCAGCGTATATGGAAACGGGGAGGCGGTTGGATCGCCTCCCCATTGAGGCCCCTGTGGCGGAATTGGCAGACGCGCCGACGTTGGATGTCGGTGTCTCTCACGGGACGTATGGGTTCGAATCCCATCACGGGGCACACCATTTTGCAATAATTTTGTACGTGCCATAAATTTCAGACGATCCGGCCGGCGGCGCGGCGTCTGGAGCCGGGTTGCGCACCACAGTGCTTGATGGCGTACTCTGCTGCTGTTGCTGTTGCGGCGCCGGTGCGGGAGCCGCATTGGTGACGCGCACATTGGAGCTTTGCTGAGCTTCGTCGCGTGCCATGACCTTTGTCCCTTTAGTCCCTGTTATGCCCCGGTTCGTCCCTCGACCTTTGCGACCATCAGTCAGCCGCCTACCCGTTCGCTTGCGGGGCTTGCCGCCGACCCAAGTTTCGTCAGCCTCGACGGTGCCTCCGGCGGCGCCCAGCAGACCTTTCAATGGCTCACAGTCCATCGCATGACGAATGCGGTGGCAAAGATGCCATGCGGTACGGTACGAGCCGAGGCCCAACTGGCGCTGTAGCTGGAGGGCGCTGACGCCCTTCTTTGCCGAGCACAAGATCGAGAAGGCCATCAGCCAGGTTCTGACCGGCAGGTGGCTATCTTCCATGATCGTGTTCACGGTCGATGTGAATTGCGCGTGACACCCGTGGCAGTCATACAACCCGGCGCGGTGAGCTTTTCCCTGAAGCTTTGTGCTTTCGACCGATCCGCAGCCGCGGGCAGACGGGGCCGTGCGGCCAGCGGATTTTCTCGAAATAATCGCGAGCCTGATCTTCGGAAAGCCTTGAAATTTCGTACAAATTCATGGTATCCACTCCCATGACCGGAACTATAGTGCATACGGTCGTGGTTTGTCAAGTGCATAATTCCGATTACATCACATGAACTATAGTGCATGAGGTGTCTGCCCCTTGGCGACGAGCAAAAAACCCAAAGTCCGTCAAAAGCCTGCCCCGGCCGCCAGCGCGGCAAGACCGGCCGCACGCGGCATTCCTCGCCGCGATCGGCCGCGAAGTGCGCCGCCATCGCGCCAAGCGCGGCATGACGCGCCGGCAATTGGCGCAAGCCTCGGAAACCTCCGAGCGCTATCTGGCGCAGATCGAAAGCGGCGCCGGCAATCCGTCGGTGAGCGTGCTGCGCGCCATCGCGCAGGCGCTCGATCTGCCCGCCGCGGCGCTTGCTGCCGGAAGCCGGCGCGCGCACTGCGGCGCTCGGCGCCATCCTCGATCTGCTCGGCGCAGGTGCCGGAAGGCGAATTGCCGGCGCTGGCCAAGACTATCGAGGCGCGCGTCGCGCGGCCGGGCAGCGCCGACCGCGCGCGGCGCATCGCGCTGGTCGGCCTGCGCGGCGCCGGCAAGTCGACGCTCGGCCGCATGCTCGCGCAGCATCTCGGCTGGCCGTTCATCGAGCTCGACCGCGTCGTCGAGGAGGATTACGGCGCCAGCATTCCCGACCTGATCGAGATGGCCGGCACCGCGACGTTCCGCCGCCATGAGCGCAGCGCGCTCGATCGCGTCATCGCCGCGCACGAGGCCGCGATCATCACCACCGCCGGCGGCATCGTCGCCGACCCGGAAACCTACGCGCTGCTTGCTTCGCCGCACGCCACACGATCTGGATCAAGGCGCGGCCGGAAGATCACATGAGCCGCGTCATGGCGCAGGGCGATTTCCGCCCGATGGCGCAGAACCGCGGGCCGGCCCAAGCCATGGCCGACCTCGTGGCGATCCTCGAAGCGCGCCGCGCCGACTATGCCCGCGCCGAGGCCGAGCTCGACACCTCGGGCGATGCCGTCGAGCAGAGTTTTGCCAAGCTTTTGCGGATCGTCACGCCATTGCTGGACTGCGGCAGACTAGCGGCCGAGGTGACGTGCCATGACGCTCTCCGACTACAGGCTTTCTCGATCTGCGCGCCGCTGCGGCTCGAATACCGCATGATCGGGCCGCGGCCCGACGCGGCGCCGACCATCGTCATGCTGCACGAAGGCCTCGGCTCGCGTCGGCTTGTGGGGATCGTTTCCCGACGAGCTCGCGGCGGCGACCGGCGCCGGCGTCTTCGTCTATTCGCGCGCCGGCTACGGCAAATCGAGCCGGCGCGAAATTGCCGCGCTCGACGTCGTTTCATGGACGAGGAAGCGCTGCGAGGTGCTGCCGCGCGTGCTCGACGCGATCGGATTTCAGCGCGGCCTTCTGCTCGGCCACAGCGACGGCGCTTCGATCGCGACGATCTATGCCGGCAGCGTGCAGGATCATCGCGTGCGCGGCCTGGTGCTGATCGCGCCGCATTTTTTCACCGAGGAGATGGGGCTCGCCGAAATCCGCCGCGCGCGCAAATCCTTCGACTCCGGCGCGTTGCGCGAAAAACTCGAGCGCTGGCACGCCGACGTCGATGGCGCGTTCCGCTCCTGGAACGAGCCGTGGCTCGATCCGGACTTTCGAAACTGGGACATCACCGAGGCGCTCGGCTACATCCGCGTGCCGATCCTGATCGTGCAGGGCGAGGACGATCAATACGGCACGCTGCGGCAGATCGAGGCGGCGAAGCAGGAATGCTTCTGCCCGGTCGAGACCGCGGTGCTGCCGGGCATCCGCCACGTGCCGCATCGCGAAGCGCCGGAACTGACGCTCAAGGCCGTCGCCGACTTCATCAACCGGCTGTTGCGCGACCATCACGAAGGCGAACGGCCGGCCGATTCCGGGGTTGCCGCATCATGAATTATAATGCATATTAGTAGGCTACATGCATTATAATACATAGGGCGTTGAAGCGTTCGAGGCACGACATGGCCGACGCAGACCACGCCACGCAGCGTCCGCTGGCCAACGGCAAGACGCGGATCGATTTCCAGACCGAGCCGGCGCGCTACCGCCATTGGAAGCTCAACGATCGACGGCGACGTCGCGACGCTGGTGATGGACGTCGACGAGAAGGCCGGCGCTGTTCGAAGGCTACGATCTGAAACTCAATTCCTACGATCTCGGCGTCGATATCGAACTTGCCGACGCGATCGAGCGGCTGCGCTTCGAGCATCCGCAAGTGCGCGTCGTCGTGCTGCGTTCGGCCAAGCCGCGGGTGTTCTGCGCCGGCGCCAATATCCGCATGCTGGCCGGCGCGACCCACGCGCACAAGGTCAATTTCTGCAAATTCACCAACGAGACGCGCAACGGCATCGAGGATCTGAGCGAGAATTCCGGGCTCAAATCGATCTGCGCCATCAACGGCACCGCCGCCGGCGGCGGCTATGAACTGGCGCTCGCGACCGATCACATCATGCTGGTCGACGACGGCTCGGCTGCGGTCTCGCTGCCGGAATTGCCGCTGCTTGCGGTGCTGCCCGGCACCGGCGGCCTCACCCGCGTCTCCGACAAGCGCAAAGTGCGCCGCGACCATGCCGACGTGTTCTGCACCACCGAAGAAGGCGTCAAAGGCAAGCGCGCGGTCGAATGGCGGCTGGTCGATGACGTGGTGCCGGGTTCGAAATTCGACGAGACGCGTCGCGGCGCGCGCCAGGGAATTCGCCGCAAATTCGCCGCCGCACCGGCGCCGGCCCCGGCATCAAGCTGACGCCGCTGACGCGCACCTTCGCCGCCGACGGCGTCGAATACGGCCCGGTCTCGGTCGAATTCCAGCGCGCCGAGCGGATCGCGACCATCACGTTGCGCGGTCCGGCCGCGCCGCCGCCGGCCTCGGCCGACGCCATGGTGGCGCTCGGCGCGGATTTCTGGCCGCTCGCAGCTGGCGCGCGAGCTCGACGACGCCATCCTGCATATCCGGATCAACGAGCTCGATGTCGCGGCGATCGTCTTCAAATCCTCCGGCGATCCGGAGCAGGTTCTCGCCTACGACCGTTTCCTCGACGCCAACAAGGATCACTGGCTCGCGCGCGAAATCCGGCTGTTGTGGAAGCGCGTGCTCAAGCGCGTCGATCTCACGTCGCGCTCGCTGGTCACGCTGATCGAGCCGGGCTCGTGCTTTGCCGGCACGCTCGCCGAATTGCCGTTCGCCAGTCGACCGCGCCTACATGCTGATCGGATTGCGCGACGGCGACAACAAGCCGCCGGCGGCGATCGCGCTCGCCGATGTCAATTTCGGCGCCTATCCGATGTCGAACGGGCTTCACGCGGCTCGCCTGCCGCTTTCTGGCCGAACCCCGCCGATGTCGACGCGGCGAAAGCCGAGCGCGGCAAAATGCTCGATGCCGAGACCGCGCAAGAAACTCGGCCTCATCACCTTTGCGCTCGACGATATCGACTGGGACGACGAGGTGCGCGTGTTTCTCGAAGAGCGCGCCAGCTTTTCGCCCGACGGTCTCACCGGACTTGAAGCCAATCTGCGCTTCGCCGGACCGGAGACCATGGAATCGAAAATCTTCGCGCGGCTGACCGCGTGGCAGAACTGGATTTTCCAGCGCCCCAACGCCATCGGCGAGGAAGGCGCGCTCAAGCGCTACGGCACCGGCCAGAAGCCGGTGTTCGACACCAAGCAGAGTGTGATCAGGAGCCAGCCATGAACATCGAGAACGTCGACTACTCGACCAAGATTCCGAACAACGTCAATCTCGCCGAAGACCGGCAGGTGTTGCGCGCGCTCGAAAGCTGGCATCCGGGCTATATCGACTGGTGGATGGATATGGGGCCGGAAGGCTTCCAGGACGCGCGAGGTCTATCTGCGCACCGCGGTTTCGGTCGATCCCAAGGGCTGGGCGAAATTCGATTACGTGAAAATGCCCGAATACCGCTGGGGCATCCTGCTGGCGCCGCAGGAGGAGAACCGCAAAATTCCGTTCGGCCGCCATTATGGCGAGCCGGTCTGGCAGGATATTCCGGGCGAATATCGCGCCATGCTGCGGCGTCTCGTCGTCATCCAGGGCGACACCGAGCCGGCCTCGGTCGAGCAGCAGCGCCATCTCGGCAAGACCGCGCCGTCGCTCTACGACATGCGCAACGTCTTTCAGGTCAATGTCGAGGAAGGCCGTCACCTCTGGGCGATGGTCTATATCCTGCAGAAATATTTCGGCCGCGACGGCCGCGAGGAAGCTGCCGAACTTCTGCAGCGCCGCTCCGGCGACGCCGACAAGCCGCGCATGCTCGGCGCCTTCAACGAAGCGACGCCGGACTGGCTGTCATTCCACATGTTCACCTTCTTCACCGACCGCGACGGCAAGATGCAGCTCGAAAGCCTGGCGCAATCCGGCTTCGATCCGCTGTCGCGCACCTGCCGCTTCATGCTGACCGAAGAAGCGCACCACATGTTCGTCGGCGAGACCGGCGTCGGCCGCACCATCCAGCGCACCTGCGAGGCGATGAAAGCGGCCGGCATCGAGGACCCGAACGAAATCGAGCAAGATCCGCGACCTCGGCGTCATCGACCTGCCGACCATCCAGAAGAAGCTCAATCTGCATTATTCGCTGTCGCTCGATCTGTTCGGCTCGGAAGTCTCGACCAATGCCGCCAACACGTTCACCGCGGGGCTGAAAGGCCGTTTCCAGGAAACCAAGATCGACGACGATCATCGGCTCGAAAGCGCGACCTATCCGGTGCTCAAATTCGTCGACGGCGAGATCAAGCGCATCGACGAGCCGGCGCTGACCGCGATCAATATGCGGCTGCGCGACGATTACACCGCCGACTGCCAGCGCGGCATCGATCGCTGGAACAAGATCATCGACAAGACCGGCGTGGCGTTCAAACTCGAACTGCCGCATGTCGGCTTCCACCGCCAGATCGGCGAGTTCAAGGACGTGAAAGTGTCGCCGGCCGGCAAGCTCATCGACGAGGCCGACCTGGAACCGCGACAAGGGCGACTGGCTGCCGTCGAAGGACGACGGCGATTTCATCGGCAGCCTGATGCAGCAGGTCGTCGAGCCCGGCCAATTCGCCAGCTGGATCGCGCCGCCGCGCATCGGCATCGACAACAAGCCCGGCGATTTCGAATACGTGAAGATCGCGGCCTAGTCATTCCGGTCCGCGTTATCCCTTCAGAAACGCCAGCAGGTCGGCGTTGATCGTTTCCGCCTGCGTGGTCGGCATGCCGTGCGGGAAGTCCTTGTAGGTCTTCAGCGTTCCGTTCTTCAGAAGCTTTGCCGACAACGGTCCGGCAGCGACGTAGGGAACGATCTGATCGTCTTCGCTATGCATCACCAGCACCGGCACCGTGATCTTCTTGAGGTCCTCGGTGAAATCGGTCTGCGAGAAGGCGACGATGCCGTCGTAATGCGCCTTGGCGCCGCCCATCATGCCCTGGCGCCACCAGTTCGGCGATGGCCGCCTCCGCAGGCTTCACGCCCGGCCTGTTGTAGCCGTAGAAGGGCCCTCCGGCAGGTCGCGATAGAATTTCGAGCGATTGGCCGCGAGCTGCGCCTGCAAATCGTCGAATACCGTCTTTGGGAAGGCCCTTTGGATTGGCCGGCGTCTTCACCATCAGCGGCGGCACCGCGCTGATGATGGCCGCCTTTGCCACCCGGCTTTCGCCGTGCCGTCCCAGATAATGCGTCACCTCGCCGCCGCCGGTGGAATGGCCGACGTGAATGGCATTCTTCAGATCGAGATGCGCCGTCACCGCGGCAAGATCGTCGGCGTAGTGATCCATGTCATGGCCGTCGCCCGTCTGGGTGGAGCGGCCGTGGCCGCGGCGGTCATGGGCGATGACGCGATAGCCGTGATTGAGGAAGAACAGCATCTGCGCGTCCCAGTCATCGGCCGACAGCGGCCAGCCATGGCTGAACACGATGGGCTGACCTTTGCCCCAGTCCTTGTAATAGATCTCAACGCCGTCTTTGGTCGTTACGTACCATGACACCTTGCAGTTGCTTCCGGCAGTCGAATTCATCGATCCTGCGGAAGTCGACCGGCCAACGCGATGTGTATACCCTTCCGGCGAGCGCCGGAATGACGTCAGTCGAAACGGCGATCAAATGTTCTTGTCGGTTCCGGCAACGGCCCCTCGCGCAAGCGAGCGAGATCGAAGCGGTCGACTTCGCGCAGCAATTCCACGAAAGCCTTCGCGCGCCTGCGCTCGAGCGCCGCTTCGCCCTTCGCGGCGCTCGCCTGCGTCGCATCGCCGATCGCGCCGGTCGGATTGAGGTCCTGCGTCATCCAGGCGAAACCCGCCGGCCGGTAGGCGCCGAGCCATTTGAATTCGCGCGCCATCGCGATGGTCGCCGGCGTCGCGTTCGGCGCCTTGTCCATCCGCACCGTGTCCGGCATCGCCGCGAGCATCAGTGAGGTCTCGATATCGCCGCCGTGGATGCCGTGCTTCTTCTCCTCGCCGGAGAACGTGCCGTCCGGATAGCCGAAGCGATGCCAGCCGACGGTGACGGCGAGCATGCCGAGCCGCACGCGCAGATCGCGCGCCACCAATTCCATCGCCGCGACATTGCCGCCGTGGCTCGTCACCAGAACGAGCTTGCGCAGCCCCGCCCGCGCCAGGCTTTCGCCAAGTTCGGTCCAGGCCGCGATCGCGGTCGCCGCCGAAAGCGTCAGCGTGCCGGGATAGGACAGATGCTCGGCCGAAACGCCGATGCGCTGCACCGGCAGGAACGTCACCGGCAGATCTTCAGGCAGGACGGCGCGGACCCGCGCCAGATAGGCTTCGGCGATGAAAGTATCGACGCCGAGCGGCAGATGCGGCCCGTGCTGCTCCACCGCGGCGAGCGGCAGCACGGCGATCCAGCGCGCCGGTTTCGGCGCCGGCGATCTCCTGCCAGGTCATTTCCATCCAGTCGCGTTTCGGCAGCGTCATCGGGTTCACTCGCCAATCCGCTGCCAACCTCTCCTATTGTCGCGTCCCCGACGGAAAGGAGCAACCGATGCCGCTGGGCATGTATTTTTCGCGATTGCTGCTGGCCGGGCTTGCCGCGGCAGCGCGCGAGCATCGGCGTCCGCCCAGGCGCTCGACAAAGTGCAGATTCGGCACCAATTGGGTGGCGGAGGCGAACATGGCGGCTTCTATCAGGCGCTCGCCGACGGCACCTATCGCGAAATACGGCCTCGACGTGACCATCGTGCCGGGCGGGCCGAATGCGAACAACCGCATCCTGCTGCCAGTCGGCAAGATCGACTTCTTCCTCAGCGCCAATCAACTGGAAGGCTTCGATGCCGTCGCGCAGAACGTACCCACGGTCGAAGTCGCCGCCTTGTTCCAGAAAGACCCGCAGGTGCTGATCGCGCATCCCGATCAAGGCATCGAGAAATTCGAGGATTTGAAGAACCTGACGCTGTTCGTCTCGCAGGAGGGCGTGGCGACCTATTACCAATGGCTCAAGGCCGATTACGGATTCAAGGATTCCCAGGTCAAGCCTTACACCTTCAATCCGCAGCCGTTCCTCGCCAACAAGAAGAGCGCGATGCAGGGCTATGTGACGTCGGAGCCCTTTGCCATCGAGAAGGCGACGAACTTCACGCCAAAAGTCTTTCTGCTCGCCGATCAGGGCTTTTCGCGGCTATTCGACGCTGATCGAAACGCGGCGCGATCTCGTCGACAAGAAGCCCGATCTGGTGCAGCGCTTTGTCGATGCCTCGATCATCGGCTGGTACAATTACATCTATCATCGACAACTGCGCCGGCCAATGCGCTGATCAAGAAACAAAACCCGGAAATGACCGACGATCTCCTGGCCTATTCGGTCGACGCAGATGAAGCAATACGGCATCGTCGATTCCGGCGACGCCCCGACGCTCGGCGTCGGCGCCATGACCGACGCGCGCATGAAGGATTTTTTCGACGAGATGGTGCGCGCCGGCGTCGTCAAAGCGGCTCTCGATTACCGCAAGTCCTACACGCTGCAATTCGTCGACAAGAAAGTCGGCCTCGACCTGCGGCCGAAGCAATAGATGCCGCCGCTGATGCCGCCGGATGATGGCTCCGCTCGTCGCGTTGCGCGGCGTCAGCAAGACGTTTCCCAACGGCACGCTCGCCCTTAAGGGCTTCGATCTCGAGGTGCGCGCAGGCGAGTTCGTCTCGCTGCTTGGCCCGTCGGGCTGCGGCAAATCCACCGCCTGCGGATCATCGCCGGCCTGAGCGAGCCGAGCGAGGGCGCCGTGACGTGGCCGGCTCCCCGGCGCGCAGGCCGGCGGCGAAAGCCGCATCGGCTTCGTCTTCCAGGAACCGACGCTGATGCCGTGGGCCTCGGTGTTCAACAATGTGCTGCTGCCGCTGAAGCTCAAAGGACATTGCCATCGACAAAGCGCGCTGCGACGCGTCGTCGCGGCGCTCGACCGCGTCGGCTTGAAGGACTTCGGCCGCGCTTTTCCGCGCGAATTGTCGGGCGGCATGCGCATGCGCGTCTCGATCGCGCGCGCGCTCGTCACCGAGCCGCAACTTCTGCTGATGGATGAACCCTTCGCCGCGCTCGACGAGATCACGCGATTCAAGCTCAACAACGATCTGCTCCAGCTATGGCAGGCAGCTGCGCACGACCATCGTGTTCGTCACCCATTCGGTGTTCGAGTCGGTTTATCTGTCAAACCGCGTCGTGGTGATGGCGGCGCGGCCGGGCCGCGTCTTCACCGAGCTCAAAATCGACGCGCCCTATCCGCGCGACCAGAATTTCCGCACCTCGGCCGAATATGCCGCGTTCTGCCGCCGGGCCTCGGAGGCGCTGGCGCAGGCCATGACGGCCGGAGGCGAGCGATGAGCGCACACGTCAATCGCGAACGCCGCGACCGCGTGCTGCGCATCGTGCTGCCGATCGTCGTCCTGGCGCTCGGTCTCGTGATCTGGGAAGCGGTGGTGCGGATCGAAAATATTCCGCCCTATGTGCTTGCCCGCCCCGGACCTTATCCTGCAGACGCTCGTCGAGCGATTGGGCTTTGCTGTTCCAATCGCTTCTGGTCACGCTCACGACGACCGTCGAGGGCTTTTTGCTGGCGGCAGTCGGCGGCGTCGGGCTGGCGGTGCTGTTCAACCAATCGCGGCTCGTCGAATATTCGCTCTATCCCTATGCGGTGATCCTGCAGGTGACGCCGATCGTCGCCGTCGCGCCGCTGCTTTTGATCTATCTGCCGCAGCAACTCGCCGTGCTGGCCTGCGCCTGGATCGTGGCGTTCTTTCCGGTGCTGGCGAACACGACGCTCGGGCTCAACTCGATCGACCGCAATCTCGCCGACCTGTTCGCGCTCTACGGCGCCTCGCGCGGCCAGGTGTTGTGGCACCTGAAGCTGCCGTCGGCGCTGCCCTACATCCTCGGCGGCTTGCGCATCGCCGGCGGGCTGTCGCTGATCGGCGCGGTGGTCGCCGAGATCGCCGCGGGCTCGGCGGGCGCCGGCTCCGGACTTGCCTATCGGATCGCCGAATCCGGCTACCGTCTCAATATCCCGCGCATGTTCGCGGCGCTGCTGCTGCTTTCGGTCGCCGGCATCGTGATCTTTTATCTGCTCGCGCTCGTCAATTATCTGGCGCTGCGCCGCTGGCACGAGAGCGCGCTGGACGGCGAGACGTAACCGGCGTCGCGCGGATGGTCATGCGCCGGCGACTTCCCGCCGCACGATGTCGGCGCCTTCGACCATGGCGCGCATTTTTCCGTAGGCGACCGCGCGCGGCAGATATTTGAGGCCGCAGTCGGGAGCGACGACGAGTCGTGCGGCCGGCACATGCGGCAGGGCGCGGCGGATGCGCGCGGCGACGGTTTCCGGCGTCTCGATGTCATATCCGACAGGTCGAGCGTTCCGAGGATGATGGTCTTGCCGGGGAGCTCTTTCAAGCACCGCGCAATCGAGGCCGGACTGAGCGGTCTCGATCGACACCTGTTTTACGGGAGAATTGGCGAATTCCGGCAGGAATGAATAGCCCGGCGGCCGCGCATGGATGACGGCGGCATAGCCGAAGCAGATATGAACCGCCGTCGTGCCGGTCACGCCGTCGAGCGCGGCGTTGAAAGCCTGCAAGGCCGAACTGACGCGCCTTCTCGGGCCGCGCCTGCATATAGGGTTCGTCGATCTGCACGATGTCGGCGCCGGCGGCAAACAGGTCCTTGATCTCGGCATTGACCGCGGCGGCATAGTCGAGCGCCATCTCGCCTTCATCCTTGTAGAAGTCGTTCTGCGCCTGCTGCGACATGGTGAAAGGCCCGGGCACGGTCATTTTGATGATGCGGCTCGGTATTGGCGCGCAGGAATTTGACGTCCTCGACTTCGACCGGATGTTTGCGCCGCACCTTGCCGACGATGCGCGGCACCGGGTTGGGATGGCCCGAGCGATCGAGCGCAGTGCCCGGATTGTCGACGTCAACGCCTTCGAGCGCAGTGGCGAAGCGGTTCGAATAGCTCTCGCGCCGCATTTCGCCGTCGGTAATGATGTCGAGGCCGGCGCGTTCCTGGTCGTGGATGGCGAGTCTCGTCGCGTCGTCCTGCGCCTCGCCGAGCCATTCCGCGCCGACGCGCCACAATTCCTTGGCGCGCACCCGTGGCGGAAAGCGGCCGGCGAGCTTTTTCCGGTCGATCAGCCATTCGGGCTGGGCATAGGAGCCGACAAGCGATGTAGGGAGCAAGGGAAGCGACATGGGTGACCTCACATCATGGGCGCGGCAACGCCATGGCCAAGGCGCGCGCAACATGGATTGCCTCGCGGCCGGAGCCATCGTGAATTTGCTGCCGGCAGGACGTCCCGTCGGCAACGATCATGGCGTCGTCGGGCGCCTTGCGCACCGCCGGCAGCAAGGACAGTTCCCCCATCGCGCGCGACACATCGATCGTATCAGCATGATAGCCGAAGGCGCCCGCCATGCCGCAGCAGCTCGATTCGATCGGTCTCGACTTCGAGATCGGGAATGAGCTTCAAGGTCTTTTCTACGGCCGCTCATCGTGTCGAACGATTTCTGGTGGCAATGGCCGTGCAGGAATGCCCGTCGTCTTCGACGACACGAGTCGGCAGATCGAGCGTTCCGGCCGCCGCCTCGCGCGCCAAAAATTCTTCGAACAGCAACGCGCGGCGGCAACCTGACGGGCCGCCTCGCTCTTGATCAGCGCGGGAATTTCGTCACGGAAAGCTAAACAGGCAGCTCGGCTCGAGACCGATCACCGGCATGCCTTGCGCGACGAACGGCGCAAGCGCAGCGAGCGTCCGTTCAGCCTCCGTGCGCGCTTCATCAACCTTGCCGATCGACAGAAAAGTACGGCCGCAACACAGCGGACGTCCGCCCTCGGCCGGCATCGCAAAATGAACCCGATAACCGGCGGCTCTGAGCACCGCGAATGCGGCATCGATATTTTCACGCTCGAAATATCGATTGAAGGTATCGGCGAACAGCACGACGCTCGCCTTTTCCTCCGCCGTCATGCCCGGCCTTGTGCCGGGCATCCACGACTTCTTCTCCGGAAGACGTGGATGGCCGGGACAAGCCCGGCCATGACGAGTTGGATTTTCGAAAATATCCGATCGCCATTTCGGCAGGCTGCGCCGCGCGGAAAAGCCGGCAATGGCCTCCGACAATTTCGCCGCGCCGGGAACGATATCGCGCAAGTTCATCAGCCAAGAGACTTTCGCCGCATAAGGCGCGTAGCGCGGCAGATAGCCGACCAGGCGATCGTGCAACGACAGGCCGAATTTCTCGCTCCGCGCGCGCAACACTTCGATTTTCATGCGCGCCATGTCGACGCCGGTCGGGCATTCGCGCCGACAGGCCTTGCAGGAGACGCAGAGCTTCAGCGTCTCGGCCATGGCGTCGGAGGTGAGCGCGTCCGGGCCGAGCTGGCCGGTGATGGCGAGGCGAAGCGAATTGGCGCGACCGCGGGTCACGTCGCGCTCGTCGCCGGTGACCCGATAGCTCGGGCACATGACGCCGCCGTTCAGCGCGCGGCAGGCGCCGTTGTTGTTGCACATCTCGACCGCGCCCTGAAACCCGCCGCCGGCGCCCGGATAGGCCGACCAGTCGAGCGCGGTCGTCATGTCCTCGGCATGATAATGCGGGGCCGTAACGGAAATTCGTCGCGATCGTCGAATTTCGGCGCGCGGACGATTTTTCCGGGATTGAACAGATGCCGCGGATCGAAGGCGTCCTTGACCTCCTCGAAGGCGTGCACCAGCTCGGCGCCGAACATCATCTCGTGGAATTCCGAGCGCACGATGCCGTCGCCGTGCTCGCCGGAATGCGAGCCCTTGTATTCGCTGACCATGGCAAAGGCTTCTTCGGCGATGGCGCGCATCGCGTGCACGTCCTTGTCGAGCCGCAGATTGAGCACCGGCCGCACATGCAGGCAGCCGACCGCGGCGTGCGCATACCAAGTGCCGCGCGTGCCGTTTTTCTCGAAGATTTCCGTGAGCCGCGCCGTGTAGTCGGCCAGATGTTCGAGCGGCACGGCGCAGTCCTCGACGAAGGAGATCGGTTTGCCAGCGTCCTTCATCGACATCATGATGTTGAGCCCGGCGGTGCGCACCTCGGTGATGCCGGCCTGCAATTTCGGATCGAGCACCTCGACCACGCCGCCCCATTTGACGCCGCTGTTGTCCCAGGCGATACCGAGATCGCCGATCAGGGAACCGAGCCACTTCAGCCGCTGCAAATTCTCGTCCCAGTCGTCTTCGGCGAATTCGACGAAGAGAATCGCCTCGGGATCGCCGCGCAGGAACGCATCGACGGTCGGCCTGAACATCGCAATGTCTTTGGCGAGGCCGAGCATGGTGCGGTCGATCAGCTCGACCGCAATCGGACCGAGCATGACGATATGCGCCGCCGCCTTCATGGCTTCGTGGAAGCTGCCGAAATGGCAGGCGCCGACGGCGCGGCGGCCAAGCAGCGGCGATAGCTTCAACTCGATCGCCGTCGAAAACGCCAGCGTACCTTCGGAACCGACCAACAGATGCGCGAGATTGATGTCGTTCCTGCCGGGGACAAGCGCGTCGAGATTATAGCCGCCGACACGGCGCTGCACTTTCGGGAAGCGCCGCTCGATCTCGCCGGCCTCTCGCGCGGCGATGGCGAGCAGGTCGCGCACCAGCACCGCCGGCACATCGACGCCGGCGTCACCGATGCGGCCGAAATGCGCCCGCGTGCCGTCCGGTAGCACGGCGTCGATCGACAGCACGTTCTCGCGGGTATTGCCGTAGCGCAGCGAGCGCGCGCCGCAAGAATTGTTGCCGACCATGCCGCCAATGGTGGCGCGCGAGGCCGTCGAAATGTCGACCGGAAACCACAAGCCCGAGGGCTTGAGCGCGCGATTGAGCTCGTCGAGCACGATGCCCGGCTCGACCACGGCGCGGCGGCCGGCCGCATCGACCTCGATGACGCGGTCGAGATGGCGCGAGCAATCGACGATGATCGATTCGTTGACGGTCTGGCCGGCCTGCGAGGTACCGCCGCCGCGCGCCGTCACCGGCACGCCTTCGGCGCGGCAAATCGCGATCGCCCGTTCGGCCTGCGCGCTCGTTTGCGGCGTCACCACGCCGAGCGGCATCATCTGGTAGTGGGACGCGTCGGTGGCATAGCGCCCACGCGTAAACGCGTCGAAGCCCACCGCGCCCACCGCTTCCGCCTTGAGGCGGCGTTCAAGCCCCGGCATTAGCCGCGCTGGCACGCTTTTCCTCCACCGCCAAAACCGACGCGATAACAATGCAATACGGTTCACGTCAATTAGACTTGACCGCAATGTCGCATTCGCTATTCAACGCCACAAGCCGCGAGCGTTCTCGGACCTGCGCCGCCGGGGCCATTCATCTCGTCCGAAGGAGTGCCGACTATGCCGCAGAATGCCTCGCGCGCCGCCGGGCGTCATTTCCTGCAAATCCCGGGACCGACGCCGCTGCCCGACCGCGTGCTCCGCGCGATGGACACGCCCATCATCGACCATCGCGGGCCGGAATTCGCCAAGCTCGCCAAGCGCTGCCTCGACGGCATCAAGACCATCTTCAAGACCACCAATCCGGTCATCATCTACACCGCGACCGGCACCGGCGCGTGGGAAGCGGCGCTGGTCAATACGCTGTCGCCGGGCGATCGCGTACTCATGGTCGAGACCGGCCAGTTCGCGACGCTGTGGAAGGTGATGGCGGAAAAGCTCGGCCTGAAACCCGAATTCATTGCCGGCGACTGGCGCACCGGCGCCGACCCGGCGAAGATCGAAGACCATCTGCGCAAGGACAAGGCGCATGAGATCAAGGCGGTCTGCGTGCTGCATAACGAGACCGCGACCGGCTGCCTGTCGCCGATCGAGCCGATCCGCAAGGCGATCAATGCCGCCGGCCATCCGGCGCTGCTCATGGTCGACACCATCTCCTCGCTGGCCTCGACCGACTACCGGCATGACGAATGGGGCGTCGACGTCACCGTCGGCGGCGCGCAGAAGGGCCTGATGCTGCCGCCCGGCATGTCGTTCAACGCGGTGAGCGACAAGGCGCTGCAGCGGCGAAGACGTCGAAACTGCCGAAATCGTTCTGGTCATGGGACGACATGCTGACCATGAACAAGATCGGCTTCTTCCCCTACACGCCGGCGACGCAGATGCTGCAAGGCCTCGCGGTCTCGATCGACATGCTGCACGAGGAAGGCCTCGACAACGTGTTCGCGCGCCATGACCGGCTTGCCGAAGCGACGCGGCGCGCGGTGCGCGCCTGGGGCCTCGAAATCCTGTGCCGCGATCCGAAATATTATTCGCCGACCGTCACCGCGGTGCTGCTGCCGGACGGCCACGATGCCGACGCGTTCCGCAACCTCGCGCTCGACACGTTCAATATCTCCTACGGCGCAAGCTTCGGCCCCTACGTCAAAAAATATTTCCGCATCGGCCATCTCGGCGACGTCAATGACGGCTGGCTGATCGGCGCGCTGGCGGCGACCGAAATGGCGCTGGCGCTCGCCGGCATCCCGCACAAGAAGGGCGGCGTGCAGGCGGCGATGGATTACATCGTCTCGGCGCATTCGGGCGGCGCGCGGGCGGCGGCGGAGTAACGTCATTCCCGCGAAGGCGGGCATCCAGTCAACCACTGGCGTTGAGGGTTCGCTGCTCGCCGGATCGATCCGCGCTTCGCGGATGAGCGGCGAATGACGACTACGTCAGCGGCACCGCCGCCGACGTGGTCCTTGAACGCCTGCCGCGGCGAGATCGCCGCATACCAGCGCTCGAAATTGGGCAACGGCGGACGATCGGGCACGAGCTGCCGATAGCGATAGGCCATGATGCCGACCGGAATATCGCCGTAGGAAAAGCCGTCGCCGGCGAGATAGGCGGTCTTGGCGAGCTGCGTCGTCCATCATGTTCATCGCCGCCGTGGTTTTCTTCTTTCCCTGCTTCGATCGCCGCGTGGTCGCGCTTTTCCGGCGGCGTGCGGATCAGGCCCCAGAAACACCGGCGTGATCGCCGGCCCCAGCGACGGAAAGCTGCCAGTCCATCCATTTGCTGGCATTGGCGCGCGTGCGCAGGTCGGCCGGTTCGAGCACGGTCGCTTTATGCTTGCCGGCGAGATAGCGCACGATCGAATTTGATTCCCACAACAGGAAGCCGTCCTCTTCCTCCAGCGTCGGCACCAGCCCGTTCGGATTCATCGCCAGATAGGCCGGCTCGTCGTTCTTGCCGAACGCGCCGCCGATATCGATGCGCTCGTGCGGCAGGCCGATCTCGCCGATCGCCCACATCACCTTCTGCACATTTGACGAGGTATTGCGGCCCCAGATTTTGATCATTGATTGTCCTCCCGCATTTCCATCACTCGTCATGGCCGGACTCGTCCCGGCCATCCACGTCTTGAGCGTCGCGCATCCTGTAAGACGTGCGATGCCCGGCACAAGGCCGGGCATGACGGCTGAGTGCGATGCATGGAAAGCGTCAATCGATCCGGCGCGCTTCCTCGGGCAGCATGATCGGGATGCCGTCGCGGATCGGATAGGCGAGCTTGGCCGCGCGCGAGATCAGTTCCTGCTTCTCGGCGTCGTATTCGAGCGGGCATTTGGTCAGCGGACAGACCAGGATTTCAAGAAGCTTCGGATCGACGCTGTCGGCGGGACGGTCGGCGGGAAAGCTTGGCGTGGACGGACTGGACATCGGCACGCTCCGGTTCGCGGCCTCTTCACTGCAGCGGTGTTTCGCCCGACGTCTTGCTCTTGGCAAGCTCGATCTCGGTGACCGCGACCAGGATTTCGGCGCGGGTTTTCAGGTCCGGCGCTTCCAGCATGGCCTGCTTCTCGGCGGCGTCGTAAGGCGACATCATCGCCAGCGCATTGACCAGAGCCTCGTTGGGCGCGTTCTCGATGCCCTCCCAATCGGCCTTGAGATTGTTGGCCTTGAGGAACGCGGTGAGCGCGCGCAGCAGCGCCTTGCGGTCGACCTCGTCCTCGCCCTTGCGCGCGGTGAAGTCGTCGATGAACGGCTCGATAGGTCACCCGGCACTGCCGATACGGCGTGTCGACGGCGAGCTCCTCCTCGATGCGAAAGCGCGCGACGCCGGTGAGCTGGATGAGATAGCGGCCGTCGCCGCTCTCGGCGAACTGCGTCATCCGGCCGACGCAGCCGACCTGGAACAGATGCGGCTTGTTCTTGTCCGGCCCCGGATGCGCCGGATCGGGCTGGATCATGCCGATCAGACGATGCGTCGGAGCGCAACGCGTCGTCGATCATCGCCAGATAGCGCGGCTCGAAAATATTGAGCGGCATCTGCCCGCGCGGCAGCAGCAGCGCGCCCGGCAGCGGAAACACCGGAATCACCGTCGGGCAGCGACGTCCGGTCCCTTGTAGATCGTATTCATCGGCATGTCGCACTCCACTCGGCGACGGCACCGAACTCAGTCGTAGTTCACTACGCAAACAAAATCGACGACAGCCGCTTGCGGCCCTCGATCGTGGCTTCGTCGGCCGGACCCCAGGCGTCGAAAAACTGGACGAGCTGCTTGCGGGCGCCGTCGTCGTTCCATTTGCGGTCGCGCTTGACGATGGCGATCAAATGTTCGAGCGCGTCCAGCCGCTGGCCCTTGCCGTTGAGCGCGAGCGCCAGATCGAAGCGCGCCTGATGGTCGAGCGGATTGGCGGCGACTTTCTGTTCGAGCTCGGCGACCGGCCCGAGCGTCTTGGCCTGCTCGGCAAGCTCGAGCGCGGCGCGCGCCGCGGCGACCGCCGCATCGTTTTGCTTGGCCTTCCGGCACCATGGCGAGCGTCTGCCGCGCCTGATCGAGCGCGCCGGTCTCGACATAGCAGCGCGCCAGACCGGCGAGCGCCGGCACGTTGGCGCCGTCCTCGGCGAGAAGCTGCGCATACATTTCCGCGGCGCCGGCGGCATCGCCTTCGGCGAGCGCGGCGTCGGCCGCTTTGAGCAGATCCTTGGCTTCGCCGCCGATGCGATCCTTGGTCAGCCGCTCGAGAAAAGCGACGACCTGGCTCTCCGGCAGCGCGCCCATGAAGCCGTCGGCCGGCTGGCCGTTGACGAAGGCGATCACCGCCGGGATCGACTGAATGCCCATCTGGCCGGGGATGGCCGGATGCTCGTCGATGTTCATCTTGACGAGCTTCACCTTGCCCTTGGCCGCCTTCACGGCCTTTTCCAGGATCGGGGTGAGCTGCTTGCACGGCCCGCACCACGGCGCCCAGAAATCGACCAGCACCGGCTGGCGCTTGGATTCCTCGATGACGTCCTTGACGAAGGCTTGCGTCGTCGTGTCCTTGACCGACGCGTCCGCGGTGGCGGTTCCAGCTTCCTGCAACATGTTGCCTTGCCCTGAACTTCCCTGATGGCCCCGGCGGGCCGGAATCTGCCCTATTCGCCCGATTAAATGGGAAGAAAGCGGGCGAATGCAATCAGGGTTTTCAGGCCGAGCGCGCCGGAAACCGCCTCGATCCGCGGCGGATGCCCGGTGGCTTCGAGGAACTTGAGCAGCCCCTCGCGGGAAATCGTCGTCGTGCCGGTATTCACCAGGGGATGAAAGTTGAGCACCGCATGCGCCATCATGGCGGCGTCGAGCACCACCGTCACGCGGCAGGCCGTGTCGTTGATGACGGCGAACGGGGTCACCGAGCCGGGCTCGACGCCGAGCAGTTCGCGCATCAGTTCGGCCGAGCCGAACGAGAACCGCCCGGTGGCGCCGAGCAGCCGGTGCAGCGATCGCAGCTCGATCGCCGCATCTTCGCGCGCCACCACGAGATAGGGCGCGCCCTTCTTGTCGCGCAGGAACAGGTTCTTGGTATGGCCGCCGGGGATCGTGCCGCGCAGCGTCGCGCCCCTCCTCGACCGTGAACACCGGCCGGATGGGTGACGGTCTTGTGCGCGATGCCGAGCTGTCCAGATAGGCGAAAAGCTCGTCGGGCGAGGCAGGCATTGGCGGGTTCATAGTGCCGGCCGGCTGCGGTTGCAAAGCCGGGCGCTCTTTGGCATAGCTTGGCCGCGGCCCTGGCTCGGCGCGGATGGCCGTCTTACCCTTCTCGGATGCGGGTGTAGCTCAGGGGTAGAGCACAACCTTGCCAAGGTTGGGGTCGAGGGTTCGAATCCCTTCGCCCGCTCCAAACTTCCTTCGATCGCTCATCGTGGAACATCACCTTTCGTCTGGCGGCCAGCGCGCGACCGGATTGCTGCTGCTCTGGCTTTGCGGCGCGTGCTTGCGGTTGACCGTGCTGGCGATGCCGCCGGTGGTGCCGCTCCTGCATGCCGACCTGCATCTGTCCGAAACCGACATCGGCTGGCTGTCGAGCCTGCCGCCGATGCTGTTTGCGATCGCGGCGGTGCCGGGCGCGCTGCTGATCGCCCGCTTCGGCATCGTGCCGGCCTTGCTGGTCGGCCTGCTGCTCAACGCCGTCGGCTCGGCGGCGCGCGCGGCGTATCCCGGATGCGGTCTCGCTCTACGCCTCGACAATCGTGATGGCGGCCGGCGTCGCGATCATGCAGCCGTCGCTGCCGCCGCTGGTGCGAACCTGGTTTCCGCAGCGCATCGGTTTCGCCACCGCGGTCTACACCAACGGGCTTCTGATCGGCGAGATCCTCGCCGTCGCGCTCACCATTCCGCTCGTCCTGCCGCTCGTCGACGATAGCTGGCGGCTGAGTTTCGTGATCTGGTCGGTTCCGGTCCTGGCGACGGCGCTGCTGGTCGTCGTTTGCGCGCCGCGCCTCGGCGGCGCCAAAACCGCCGCACCGATTGCCGGGCGCCGCTGGTGGCCGGATTGGCGGCGGCCGCTGATCTGGCGGCTCGGCCTGATCCTCGGCAGCGTCAACGCGATGTATTTCGTCACCAACGCGTTTCCTGCCCGACTACGTCGACGGCCGCCGGCCGCCCCGACCTGATCAGCGCCGCGCTCACCGCGCTCAATGTCGGCCAGTTGCCGGCCTCCTTCCTGATGCTGGGCCTCGCCGGGCGGCTGGTGAAGCAGCCCTGGGCCTATGTCGCGACGCGGCGGGCTGGCGCTCGTCTGCGTCGTCGGCATGATGACGATGACGGGCGTCTGGATCGTGGTCTGGGCGGGCTCCTCGGCTTCGTCACCGCGCGTCACGCTCATCCTTGCGCTGGCGCTGCCGTCGGTGCTCAGCGCGCCCGACGACGTGCATCGCACCTCGGCCGGCATGTTCACGATCAGCTACAGCGTCGCGATGGTGCTGTCGGTGGTCGGCGGCTGGCTGTGGGATTTTACGCACACGCCGTTTGCCGGCTTCGCGCCGGTCGCCGTCTGCGGGCTCGTGATCATCGTGCTGGCGTCGACGGTGCAGCGCACGCGGATCGCCGGCGATGCGAGTGCACCTCAATAGCCGACCGCCAGCGCGCCGCGGGTGCGCGGATCGGCGGCGCCGACAATGCCTTCCGGCGTGATCATGATCGAATTGGCCGACGTGAAGGGCCGCTGCGGCACGACTTTGTCGCCGCGCGCCTGCAACGCGGCGACGAGATCGTCGGCAGCCCCGGCTCGGCATAGACCTGATCGGGCATCCATTGATTATGCACGCGCGGCGCCGACACCGCGCTCGCGATATCCATGCCGCGGTCGATCACGTCGACGATGATTTGCAGCACCGCGGTGATGATGCGGCTGCCGCCCGGCGAACCGGTGACGAGGAACGGCTTGCCGTCCTTCAGCACGATCGTCGGCGTCATCGACGACAGCGGCCGCTTGCCGGGGCCCGGCTCGTTGGCCTCGGAGCCGATCAGACCGTAGGCGTTCGGCGCGTCCGGCTTGGCGGCAAAATCGTCGAGCTCGTTGTTGAGGAGAATGCCGGTGCCCTCGGCCACCAGACCGACGCCCATAGCTGAAATTGAGCGTGTAAGTGTTGGAGACGGCATTGCCGAATCGGTCGACGATGGAGAAATGCGTGGTATTGCGGCCTTCGGGCGCAACAGTGCCGCCGGCGCGGATGTCGCTCGCCGGCGTCGCATGCGCGGGATCGATGGTGGCGCGCCAGGCCGCGGCGTAGCTCTTGGAAATCAGCCGCGCGACCGGAACCGCGACCGTATCGGGATCGCCGAGAAACAGCGCGCGATCGGCATAGGCGCGCTTCATCGCTTCGATCATCAGATGGAGCGTCTTGCGCCTCGTCGGCATGCGCGAGGTCGTAGCCCTCGAGGATGTTCAGCATCTCGATCAGTTCGACGCCGCCGGACGACGGCGGCGGCATCGAGACGATGTCGTAGCCGCGATAGGTGCCGCGCACCGGCGCGCGCTCGATGGCGCGGTAGTCTTTCAGATCGTCGACGGTCATCACGCCGCCCGCGGCCTGCACGGCGGCGGCGAGCTTTTCCGCGATCGGCCCCTCGTAGAACGCGCGCGGGCCGTCACGCGCGATCGTCTGCAGGCGTTTGCGCGAGATCGGCTCTGCACCAGCCGATCGCCGGAAGCGAGCACGCTGCCGTCCGGCTTTGAGGAATATCTTCGCCGTCGACGGCCAGCGCGCCAGCCGCGCATGCTCGTTGGGCAGCGACTCCGCGTTGTCGTCGGCGAAATCGATGCCGTCGCGCGCCATCGCAATCGCGGGCGCGATCAGATCGGCCAGCGTGAAATGGCCGGAGCCATATTTTTCCTCGGCCAGCGCGAGGCCGGCGACGGTGCCCGGCACGCCGATCGCAAGCGCGGAATCGCGCGACTTCTGCGGATCGGCATTGCCCTGCGCGTCGAGAAAGCTCTTGGCGTCGATCGCCGCCGGCGCGGTTTCGCGATAATCGATCGCGGTGTCGCCGCCGTTGGCGCGGTGGATCACCATGAAGCCGCCGCCGCCGAGATTGCCGGCGCGCGGATAGCTCACCGCGAGCGCAAAACCGACCGCGACCGCGGCATCCACCGCATTGCCGCCCTTTTGCAGAATGTCGACGCCGATCCGCGCCGCGCGCGCCTTCCTGCGCCACCACCATGCCGTTATGGGCGATGACATTATCGGCGCGGCCGATTGCGGGCGGCGATCCGGCATCTTGCGCGAATGCAATGAGCGGCAGCGCGACACAGCAGGTGAGCACGAAGCCGGCGCAGCAACGCAATAGGAAACCGCGCGGGTTGAGCGTCACTCGGATTTGACTTTTCACTTACAGCATCGACGGCAGCACGCGGTCCGGCGGACGATGGCCGTCGAGGAAGGTCTTGATATTGACGATGACCTTCTCGCCCATGTCGACGCGGCCTTCGATCGTGGCGGAAGCGAGATGCGGCAACAGCACGACCTTGCCGGCGCGCGCCAGCTTGACGAGCTTCGGGCTCACCGCCGGCTCGTGCTCGAACACGTCGAGGCCGGCGCCGGCGATTTCTTCCGCCTCGATCAGCCGCGCCAGCGCGTTCTCGTCGATCACCTCGCCGCGCGCGGTGTTGACGATATAGGCGTCGGAGCGAACGAGCTTGAGCCGGCGCGCCGAGAGCAAATGGTAGGTCGCCGGCGTGTGCGGGCAATTGATCGAGATGATGTCCATGCGCGCGAGCATCTGGTCGAGGCTTTCCCAGTAGGTCGCGTGCAACTCCTCCTCGATCTGCGGCGTGACGCGGCGGCGATCGTGATAGTGGATTTTCAGGCCGAAGGCCTGCGCGCGGCGCGCCACCGCCTGGCCGATGCGGCCCATGCCGACGATGCCGAGCCGCTTGCCCCAGATGCGATGGCCGAGCATCCAGGTCGGGCTCCAGCCGCCCCATTCGCGGTCGCCGGTAAGCACTTGCGCGCCCTCGGCCAGTCGCCGCGGCACCGCGAGGATCAGCGCCATGGTCATATCGGCGGTGTCCTCGGTGAGGACGCCCGGCGTATTGGTCACGGTGATGCCGCGCTGCACGGCGGTCGCGACGTCGATATTGTCGACGCCGTTGCCGAAATTGGCGATCAGCTTCAGCCGCTCGCCGGATTGGCTGAGCACCGCCGGTCGATGTGATCGGTCACCGTCGGCACGATGACGTCGGCGGTCTTGGCGGCCTCGACGAGTTGCGCCTGGCTCATCGGCTTGTCGTCGGCATTGAGCCGCGCGTCGAACAATTCGCGCATGCGCATTTCGACGCTGTCCGGCAGCCTGCGGGTGACCACGACCAGCGGCTTCTTGGCGGTTGCCATTTCCTGCCTCTTGCGCCCGGGCTGGAATCGTGCAATTCGGCCTGAAAAATCGCCGGCCGCAACTGCCGTTTGCCGCATCCGCCCGTTCAGGTCTCTTTAACCCCGCTCGCCGACACTGAAGGCGGGAGGTGGTTCATTAAAATCTCTCTACCAGATGGCTGCGCTCGCCACAAAGCGCGCCGGGGTTTCGCGGCATTGTGTGCGGAGGAACCGCGATGACGCGGCTGCAGCTGATCGCGATGGCAGCCTGCGCCGCTGCATGCGCGGCGCCGGCCGCGGAAACGATCCGGCATCGAGCGGACTGCCGGTGCCGCGCTTCGTGAGCCTCAAGGCGGACCGCGTGACCGTGCGCGGCGGCCCCGACAAGGATCACGACGTGGCCTGGATCTATACCCGCGTCGGCTGGCCGGTCGAAATCACCGCCGAATTCGAAAACTGGCGCCGCATCCGCGACTCCGACGGGTCGGAGGGCTGGGTCTATCATTCGCTGCTCTCGGGAAAGCGCATGGCAGCCGTGCAACTGAAGTCGAAAACCGATCTGGCGCCGCTCTACGACAAGCCCGACGCCAAGAGCGCGGTGACGGCGCAATTGCAGGTCGGCGTGCTCGGCACGGTCAAGCATTGCACCGGAGCCTGGTGCCAGATCTCCGGCGACGGCTTTGACGGCTGGATCGAACAGAACGAGCTGTGGGGCGTCTATCCCGACGAGAAGATCGAGTAAGCAAGATGAAGCGGCGGTCCGCAGCGCGGGCAAGAGGCGCTGGCTCTGCGCCATCATCATGGCGGTTGCCATTTCTGGCGCTTTTCCGCCCGCCCGCGCGTGCGCAGCAGCAACAGCGGCCGCAGGAGAAGCCGACGGTCACCTTGCCGTCACTTACGGCCAGGGATTTGAAATCAAGTCGTCGTTGGGTTCGTATTCGTCCTGCAAAGGGCAAGGACGTGTGCGTTCTGCTATATGTTGCAAACGCGCTCGACTTGCGAACTCGCCAATGAGCGAAGGACGCCAGTTACCCAAGGGCTCGTCTGCCTTAACCGATCCATATCAATGAATGAGGCTGTGCGAGAGAGCAAAAATGTTGTTGCACATCTCCAGGAGTGCCGAGCGATGCTCGCCCCAACCCGTTCACCCACTTCTTCGAGCTTTTCACGCCGAAGCTGCACACCGTCCTGCGCGAACACTATGGATGGCGCGACCTCAAGTCCGATCTCCTCGCGGGATTGACGGTCGCGATCGTTGCGCTTGCCGCTTTCCATGGCGATCGCCATCGCGTCCGGCGTATCGCCCGGAACGCGGACTTTACACGTCGATCGTCGGCGGCTTTCTTGTCTCGGCGCTGGGCGGGAGCCGCTTTCAGATCGGCGGCCCGGCGGGCGCCTTCATCGTGCTGGTCGCGGCGACCGTCGACCAGCTACGGGGTCGACGGCTTGATCCTCGCCACGATCCTGTCCGGCTGTCATGCTGCTCGCCATCGGCTTCCTTCGGCTCGGCACCTTTATCAAATATATCCCGTACCCGGTGACGGTCGGATTTACCGCCGGCAATCGCGGTTATCATCTTTTCGGGCGAATTCGCGGACCTGTTCGGATCTGAAGCTTGCCGGCAAAGAACCGGGGCCGCTCATTCCCAAATTCGTCGCGCTGTTCGATGCCGCCTCCACGGTCAATGCGGCGGCCGTGGTCGGTCGCGGCACTTGTCGATCGGCGTCAATTGTCGCGGTGCGGCGCTGGCGTCCGCACTGGCCGGCCTACCTGATCGCCGTCGTCGCTCGGCCAGCTGTCGTCGCCTGGGCGTTCCAGCTTCACATCGAGACGATCGGCAGCCGATTTGGCGGAATTCCCAATTCGCTGCCAGCGCCACACTTGCCAATGCTGTCGCTCGGCAAAGATGCTGGACGTGCTTCCGGCAGCTGCTCTCATTCACGCTGCTGGGCAGCATCGAAAGCCTGCTGTCCGCGGTCGTCGCCGACAGCATGACCGGACGCCGCCATCGCTCGAACGCCGAACTGGTTGCGCAAGGCTGTCGCCAATATTGCTTCGGCTCTATTCGGCGGCATCTGCGTGACCGGCACGATCGCGCGCACCGCAACCAATGTGCGCGCCGGCGCGCGTGGACCTGTCGCCGGCATGATGCATTCGCTGTTTCTGTTGCTGTTCGTGCTCGTCGCGGCGCCGCTGGCGAGCCTACATTCCGCTCGCTGCGCTCGCCGCCGTTCTTTGCGCCGTCGCCTGGAACATGGCGGAGAAGCATCAGTTCGCGACGCTTATTCGCGCTTCACGCGGCGACGCGGTCGGTTCTGCTCGCGACGTTTCTGTCTCGTCGTGTTCCGCGACCTGACTGAAGGCATCCTCATCGGATTCGGCCTCGGTACCCTCGTTGTTCATTGCATCGCATGGCGCAGTCCGTCGAAGTCGGAGCAGGGAGACACCGATTCTTGAAGAGAAGGACGTGCCGGACGCACTGCAACGGCAATCAGGGCAAACCCGATATGATGCCGCGCTCGCCACCGATCCCGAACATCATCGTCTATCGGATTTCGGGCGCATTCTTTTTCGGCGCCGCCGCCACCGTCGCCGCCGCGCTCGACCGCATCGGCGAGCATCCCAAAGCCTATGTCGATCGACTTCTCGGCCGTTTCGGTGATCGATTCGACGGCCGCGGCTACGATCGAGGGCTTCGTGCGCAAGGCCCGCCGTCATCACGCGGCGGTCTATATCGCCGGAGCGCTCAGCCGGCCGTGCGCCGTATTCTGCTGACGCCACGGCGTGCGGCCGCCCGATGTGCGCTTCGCCCAGCGTCGGATCGATGCAATGACGGAAGCGCGGCGAGCAGTGCGAACGACTCCGCCGGCGTCCGCAGCGGAAATCGAAGCGAAAATCCGACGTGAAGTGACGTGGAAATCGAGACGATCGTCGCGTGGCTAGGTACTCAGCCCTTGCGCCGCAGCCGCACCACGACGTCGATGCGGGCGATCTCGTATCCCTCGGGCGGCAACCGGCGCCTTGCCGACCACCACGTCGCTCGACGGGATGTCCATGAGATCGTTCTGATCCTCGATGAAGAAGTGATGATGCTCGGAATTATTGGTGTCGAAATAGGCCTTTGAGCCGTCCACCGCGACCTGACGCAAGAAGGCCGACTTCCGTGAACTGATGCAGCGTGTTGTAGACGGTGGCGAGCGACACCGGCACCTTGGCGCGGGTCGCTTCCTCGTACAGCATTTCCGCCGTCACATGCCGGTCGCCTTTGGCGAACAGAATCCAGCCGAGCGCCATGCGCTGCCGGGTCGGCCGCAAGCCGACGTCGCGCAGCTTCGACTTGACGTCGTGCCACGGGCAGCCGGTGAGGTCGGCGCGAGCCGGACCCTTGGCGAGGCATCGCGGGCATGGCAACCATCGGATGGCACGGACAGCGACTGGACGCGATTCTTGTCATAGCTGGCACCGACAAGGGCCGGCCCGGTCAGGCCGACAAGATCGTTGCATGTGAAATTATTATACGCCACCCTGCGGCTGCTGCAACTGCCTCGCCATAACGCCGCGGGCCGGGTTGCCCACCGCGCGCAAGGCAGCGCGCGAGGGCTGCGGCTTTGCCGCATTCTCCCAATATGTTAGGGATTAAGGCAGTCGGCCCGGAACGGCGGAGCTGAATCAAAAATGCAGGATCGCCGTTCGAATTTCGAATACGAGGACCTGCTGGCCTGCGGGCGCGGCGAGCTTTTCGTCGAGGGTCCGCAACTGCCGCTGCCGCCGATGCTGATGTTCGACCGCATTTCCGAAATCGCGGAAGTCGGCGGCGAATACGGCAAGGGCCTGGTCCGCGCCGTGCTCGATCTCAAGCCCGACCTCTGGTTCTTTCCCTGCCATTTCAAGGGCGATCCGGTGATGCCCGGCTGCCTCGGCATTGATGCGCTGTGGCAATTGCTCGGCTTCTTTCTCGGCTGGCTCGGCTCGCCCGGCAAAGGCCGCGCGCTCGGCATGGGCGAGATCAAGTTTTCCGGCCAGGTGCTGCCGACGCATGAAGAACATCGTCTACGGCATCGATATCAAGCGCGTGATGCGCTCGAAGCTGGTGCTCGGCATCGCCGACGGCTGGCTCTCGGCGGACGGCTCGGTGATCTATCGTGCGCTCGATCTCAAAGTCGGCCTGTTCCGCAACGCAGAGCCGCAAGCCAGCGAAGCCTGATACGCCGGCACGTCGAAGCATGATCCGGATGAGATCATGCTCAAACCAGGAATCTGAGGGCGGACGAGGCAAACATGAAACGCGTGGTCGTCACCGGGATGGGCATCGTCTCGTCCATCGGCAACAACACGCAGGAAGTGCTGGCGTCGCTGCGCGAAGCGAAATCCGGCATCGTCCGCGCCGACAAATATGCCGAGCTCGGCTTCCGCTGCCAGGTGCACGGCGCGCCGACGCTCGACCCCAGCGAATCTATCGATCGCCGCGCCATGCGCTTTCTCGGCGGCGGCGCCGCCTGGAACCATGTCGCCATGGAACAGGCGATCCGCGACGCCGGCCTCGAAGAGACCGACGTCTCCAACGAGCGCACCGGCATCATCATGGGCTCCGGCGGACCGTCGACCCGGACCATCGTCGAGAGCGCCGATATCACGCGCAGCAAAGGGCCCAAGCGCGTCGGCCCGTTCGCGGTGCCGAAGGCGATGTCGTCGACCGCGTCGGCGACGCTGGCGACCTGGTTCAAGATCAAGGGCGTGAACTACTCGATCTCGTCGGCCTGCGCGACCTCGAACCATTGCATCGGCAATGCCTTCGAAACCATCCAGGTCGGCAAGCAGGACATGATTTTCGCCGGCGGCTGCGAGGAGCTCGACTGGACGCTCTCGGTCCTGTTCGACGCCATGGGCGCGATGTCGTCGAGCTTCAACCAGACGCCGGACAAAGCCTCGCGCGCCTACGATGCCGACCGCGACGGCTTTGTCATCGCCGGCGGCGCCGGCGTGCTGGTGCTCGAGGAACTCGATCACGCCAAGGCGCGCGGCGCGAAAATCTATGCCGAAGTCGCCGGCTATGGCGCGACCTCCGATGGCGCCGACATGGTGGCGCCCTCCGGCGAAGGCGCGATGCGCTGCATGAAAATGGCGCTCGCGACCGTCAAGCCGCCGGTCGACTACATCAATCCGCACGCCACCTCGACGCCGATCGGCGACCTCAGGGAGATCGAGGCGATCCGCGAAGTTTTCGGCGCCAAATGCCCGCCGATCTCGGCGACCAAATCGCTCACCGGCCATTCGCTCGGCGCGGCCGGCGCGCAGGAGGCGATCTATTCGCTGCTGATGATGAATTCGGGCTTCATCTGCGAAAGCGCCAATATCGAAAAGCTCGATCCGGCGTTCGCCGACATGCCGATCGTGCGGACGCGGCAGGACGACGTAACGCTCGGCTGCGTGCTGTCGAATTCGTTCGGCTTCGGCGGCACCAACGCTTCCGTCGTGTTCAAGCATCCGGATGCCTGACGCATGCCGGGATTGATGGACGGCAAGCGCGGCCTGATCATGGGGGTCGCCAACGACCACTCGATCGCCTGGGGCATCGCCCGAGCGCTTGCCGCGCATGACGCCAAGCTTGCCTTCACTTACCAGGGCGAAGCGCTCGGCAAGCGCGTAAAGCCGCTGGCGGCTTCGGTTGGGGCCGATCTTGTGCTGCCGTGCGACGTCGAGGATCTGGCTTCGGTCGATGCGGTTTTCGCCGAGCTTGGCCGCGCGTGGGGCACGCTCGACTTTCTCGTCCACGCCATCGCCTTTTCCGACAAGAGCCAACTCACCGGCCGCTATGCCGACACCACGCGCGAGAATTTTCTGCACACCATGCTGATCTCGTGTTTTGCCTTCACGGAGGCGGCGAAACGCGCGGCGGCGCTGATGCCGAACGGCGGCGCCATGCTCACGCTCACCTATAACGGCGGCGATCGCGCGATGCCGAACTACAACGCCATGGGTCCCGCCAAGGCGGCGCTCGAAGCCTCGGTGCGCTATCTCGCGGTGGATTTCGGTTCGAGCCGTATCCGCGTCAACGCGATTTCGGCGGGACCGATCCGCACCCTGGCCGGCGCCGGTATCGGCGATGCGCGCGCCATGTTCGCGTTCCAGCAGCGGCATTCGCCGCTGCATCGCGGCGTCACGCTCGACGATCTCGGCGGCGCCGGGCTTTACCTGCTCTCCGATCTCTCGACCGGCGTCACCGGCGAAATCCATTTCGTCGATTCCGGCTACAACGTCATCGCCATGCCGCATCCCGACGCGCTGCGCGCCGACCACAAGAACGCGGCGGACGACGAGGGGAAGTGATCCGCTCTCATAGCTTCGTCAAATGCGGCATGACCTCGGCGCGAAACAGCTCCAGCGAGCGCAGCGCGTCGTCAAGCGACATGGTGCCGAGGAAGAGATAGGTCAGCAGATAATTGACGCCGAGCTCGTTGACCTGGCGCTCGATCGCCGCGCGCACGGTCGCCGGCGAGCCGGCGATGACCGAGCCGTTGGCGAGACAGTCTTCAAAGCTCTCACCGTGCGGAATTTTCAGACGCGAGGTCAGACCGGTATCGCCCTGGTTGACACGCAGCCAATTCATGTTGCCGAGGTGATAATCCATGGCCGGCTTGCCGATGCGATGCGCTTCCGCATCGGTATCGGCGACGAAAATATGCCGCATCGCCGCCGATAACGACGCCGCCGGGAAACTCCGACTTCGGCTGCGCCGGCGCGCCGCGCTTCGCCAGCGCCTTCGTGTAGGCCTCGATATTGGCCTTGGCCAACGCTGTCGGGCCCAGCGTCACGAAGTGCAGGCCGTGCTCGCCGCCCCAGGTAGAGCCGATTTCGCTCGAAGAGGCATACCAGAACGGCGGATGCGGCTGCTGCAGGGGCCGCATCGCGATCGGCACGTTCTCATAGGAATAGTTCTCGCCTTTGTAACTGAGCAAATCCGTCGTCAGACCGGCGCTGATGCATTTGAACGCGTCGATGAAAATGTCGCGCGACTGGTCGTGTTCGACTTTGTGAAATTTCAGCTCATAGGGCGAAACGCCGCGCCCGACGCCGACATCGAGCCGGCCGTGGCTCAAATGATCGAGCATGCAGATTTCCTCGATCAGCCGCAGCGGCGAATACAGCGGCAGGAGATAAACCATCGGGCCGAGCCGCATGCGCTTGGTCGTGCGCGCCAACGCGCCGAGATAGACGCCCGGCACCGGCACCATGTTGAGCGGCGTCGGTGGTGTTCGGCGACGTGCAGACAATAAATGCCGGCCGCGTCAGCCGCTTCGGCGAAACGCAACCGCTCGTCGAACAGCGTAGCTAGTGGCCGTTCGCCATGTTCGACATGATCGAAAAGTCCGATTTTCATGGTGCCTCGTTGACTTGCGTTGACGCGCTTGAGCGCTATTTTTTCTTTATTAGGCCGATCTTCCGGCCCATATCGGCGCAATCCTCGTCGGTTTTGAGCCCCGCGGCATGGATGCCGTGGATCGCCAATTCCTCGTCGCGATCCTCGGTATCGCCGGTCACGCCAACCGCGCCGATGACGTCGCCGCTATCGTCGCGGATCAGCATGCCGCCGCCTTCGGGAAAAATCTGCTCGCCGCTCGCCGCCATCAGGTAGCGCATGAAGATCGGCCGCTCCTGCGCCCGCTCGCGAACGAGCTTGGAGCTGCGGCCAAGCGACAAAGCCGCGTAGGCTTTGCCGAACGCCATTTCGAAACGGATCATGGAGGAGCCGTCCTCCTTCTTGAACGCCTTCACCTTGCAGCCGGGCTCGACCACGATCACGCTTATGGGCCGGCAATTCAGCGCCGCGCCGCGTTCAACGATGGCATCGATAATCCGCTCGGCCTGGGCGAGCGTGACTGTGGTCATGTGAACCCTCCCGCCGGCGCGTTGTGCCATCTTCCTCGGCGCTCTGCCATAGCGCCTGTTGCAGCCCTTATATCTCCTCGCACCCTCTTGTTTCCTCCTGTTTCCTCTTGCCTCGCTCAGCCAAGCGGGCCACATGTGCCGGGCGTCATGCCGGTTCTTCCGCCCATCGCCGTCGACCGTCTGGTCAAAATCTACAAGACGATTCCAGCCGTCGACGGCATCTCTTTCGAGCTCGCGCCGGGATCGGTGACGGGTCTGCTTGGCGGCAATGGCGCCGGCAAGACCACGACCATCGCCACGATCATGGGCCTGACTACGCCGACGTCCGGCCGCGTAACGGTGCTTGGCGCGGAAATGCCGCGGCAGCGCTATCGCGTTCTGCAGCGGATGAATTTCGAAAGCCCCTATGTGGCGATGCCGATGCGGCTCACGGTCCGGCAAAACCTGAATGTGTTCGGCATGCTCTATGGCGTGCCCGATCTGACGGCGCGCATCGAAGAGCTCGCCGGACAGCTCGATCTCACCGATCTGCTCGACCGCCAGACCGGCAGGCTCTCGGACGGACAAAAAACGCGGGTGTCGCTGGCGAAGGCGCTGATCAATTCTCCCGAATTGCTGCTGCTCGACGAGCCGACGGCATCGCTCGATCCCGATACCGCCGACTGGATCCGCGCGCACATCGAAAACTACCGGCGCGCCCGCAACGCCACCATGCTGATCGCCTCGCACAACATGAACGAGGTCGAACGGCTGTGCGAGCGCGTCATCATCATGAAACGCGGACGCATCGAGGACGACGACACGCCGGCGAGACTATTGGCGCGCTATGGCAGGGAACGCTCGAGGAGGTCTTCCTCGACGTGGCGCGCGGCCGCGGCATCGAGCGCGAGGCCGCGCAATGATCGCGCGCACCGAGAGCGCATTTGACTATCTCGCCGCGCCGCACCGCGGCGATGATGTTGCGCTACTGGTACTTGTTGCGCTCGTCGTGGCCGCGGTTGCTCGATCTTGTCTATTGGCCGACGGTGCAGATGATCACCTGGGGTTTCCTGCAATATTACATCATGCAGAACGCCGGCTTTTTCGCGCGCGCTGGCGGCACCTTCATCGGCGCGGTGCTGCTGTGGGACATCCTGTTTCGCGGCCAACTCGGCTTCTCGGTCTCGTTCATGGAGGAGATGTGGGCGCGCAACATCGCCAACCTGATGATGAGCCCGCTGCGGCCGTTGGAATTCATCAGCGCGCTGATGGTTATGAGCATCGTGCGGCTTGCGATCGGCGTGATCCCGGTGACGCTGTTGGCGATCGCTTTCTTTGGCTTCAATCTCTACGGCCTCGGTTTCGCGCTGGTGGCGTTCTTCATCAATCTGATGCTGACGAGCTGGGCGGTCGGCATCTTCGTCTCCGGGCTGGTGCTGCGCAACGGGCTCGGCGCGGAGAACCTTGCCTGGTCGATCATGTTCCTGTTCTTGCCGCTGACCTGCGTTTACTACCCGGTGACTACATTGCCGGTGTGGCTGCAGCCGGTCGCCTGGATGTTGCCCCCGACCTACGTATTCGAGGGCATGCGGGCGTTGTTGATGCAAAATGTCTTTCGTCCCGACCTGATGATCGACGCGCTGTCGCTCAACGTCGTGTTTTTCGCCGCCGGCGTGTTCGCCTTCCTCAAGCTGCTGCAAAGCGCGCGCCGGCACGGTTCGTTGATGCAGGCTGGCGAATAGCGGGGAAACGTTCCCAAAACCGGCTGGGGAAGCGGGCATGTGCGGTGCGAATAGCAGCAAAGCGTTGACCCTTGCGAGCAATCGCAGGCGGGGCTGCCTAACTGTAGGAAGCTCGAAAGAAATTGCATTTATGCTGGTAATATGACATATGCCGCCGGCAATGCTGCACTGCAGCAAGAAGCCGAACAAGGTTCATCGATGGCCATCGGAGAGTTTGGCGGCGCGCCTGCCGTGCCAGGCGAAAGCGGCGCGTTGCTCTCGGCAGCGCCGCTCTACTGGTTCTACGAAATGAGCCACGCCGCGCTCAACCCATCCCGCGCCTGGGCCGATGCTACCCGCTTGTTCTTCAAGAACCCGGTCAATCCGCTCTCCTTCACCACTTACGGGAAGTCCGTCGCCGCGGCCTGCGAATTGTTCGAGCGCTCGACGCGCCGCTATGGCCGGCCGGAATGGCGCATCACCTCGACGCTGGTCGGCGGCGAGCGCGTGCCGGTGCACATCTCCACTGTGTGGGAGCGGCCGTTCTGCAAGCTCATCCATTTCGAGCGCGCCTTCGAGCACCCGCCGAAACGGCCGCAGCCGAAGCTTCTCATCGTCGCGCCGATGTCGGGCCATTTTGCGACGCTGCTGCGCGGCACCGTCGAGGCGTTCCTGCCCAATCATGACGTCTATGTCACCGATTGGGTGGATGCGCGCATGGTCCCGCTGTCGGAAGGAAGCTTCGATCTCGACGATTACATCGACTATGTGATCTCGATCCTGCACGCGCTCGGCGGCGACACCCATGTGATCGCGGTGTGCCAGCCGTCGGTCCCGGTCATTGCCGCGGCCGCGCTGATGGAAGCCGACAACGACCCCTACGTGCCGGCGTCGATGACCTTGATGGGCGGCCCGATCGATACCCGGGTCAACCCGACGGCGGTGAACAACCTCGCCGCAAAGCGCGGCATCGACTGGTTCCGCAGCCGCGTCATCACCAAGGTGCCGTTTCCGAATCCCGGCTTCATGCGCGACGTCTATCCGGGTTTCCTGCAGCTCAACGGCTTCGTCAGCATGAACCTCGACCGCCATATCGAGGCGCACAAGCAATTGTTCCTCAACCTGGTGCGCGGCGACGGCGACTCCGCGCACAAGCACAAGGAATTCTACGACGAATATCTGGCGGTGATGGACCTCACGGCCGAGTTCTATCTGCAAACCGTCGACACCGTCTTCGTCCGCCATGCGTTGCCGAAGGGCGAGATGACCTATCGCGGCCGGCCGATCGATCTCGCCCGGATCAAGCGCGTCGCACTGCTTACCATCGAAGGCGAGCACGACGATATTTCCGGCGTCGGCCAGACCGAGGCAGCACATCGTTTGTGCGTCAATATTCCGCCTGACCGGAAGGCGCATTATCTGCAGCTCGGCGTCGGCCATTACGGCGTGTTCAACGGCTCGCGCTTCCGCTCCGAAATCGTGCCGCGCATTTCCGACTTCGTCCTGTCGATGAGCCATACCGGTCACAGCGCGCGCAACATTTTCGGCGCGCGCCGCGCCGCCAAGGCCGTCGCGCTGCATACGGTCTGACCGTTCGGCCCGCCAAAGCATCATCCTCGCCAGTCGCGTACCGAATGTGGCAGTATCCCGATCGAGATTCGGGGTACCCCACCATGCCGCTGCATGCGCTGCTCTATCGTCGCCCGATCGAGCCGCAGACGATCGAAGTCGTTTTCGACAAATCGGTCTATCCGGTGCGGCTGCGCCGGCACCGCCAGGCGCGGCGCTATACGCTGCGCATCCAGGCGGCGACGCGCGAAGTGATCCTTACCATTCCACCGCGCGGGTCGCTGAAGGAAGCGCGCGACTTCGCGCAAAAACACGGCGGCTGGATCGCGGCGCGGCTTGGCCGGCTGCCGCAGGCCGCGCCATTTGCCGATGGCGTTGTGGTGCCGCTGCGCGGCGAACCGCACCGGATCGCGCATCGCCCCGGCATGCGGGGCACGGTGTGGATCGAAATTGACGCGGACGGCGGCCGGCTGTTGTGCGTTGCCGGCCAGGCACCGCATATCGAGCGGCGCATCGGCGATTTCCTGCGCCGCGAAGCCAAGCGTGAGTTGGAGACGGCAAGCCTGCGCTTTGCCGCGCGATCTCGGTCTCCTGCGTGCGGCGCGTCACCGTGCGCGATCAGTCGAGCCGCTGGGGTTCATGCTCGACGACCGGCGTATTGTCGTTTTCCTGGCGGCTTATTCTGGCGCCGAGCCACGTGCTCGATTATCTCGCCGCGCATGAGGTGGCGCATCTCATCGAGATGAACCATTCGGCGAAGTTCTGGCGGCTGGTGCAGCGCCTGTGCCCCAGCCACGAAAGTCCAAGATCTGGCTCGACGTTCACGGCGCGGATTTGCATCGCTACGGCTTGCCCGGCGCGAGCTAATGGGTGCGAGAGCGCGGTTCTGCGATCAATGCGACGTGGTTGCCGCGATCGAGCCATTGGCCGCCGGCGCCTGATGCATGTCCATCGACAGTTTCGTCGCCACCACGATCAGCGTCGCGGCGAGCACGAGCGCAGCGCCGTTTCGGGAATGCGGACGGCGGCATAGCTGCCGATCAAAATTCCCGGCACCGAACCCAATAGCAGGGACGCCAAGACATCGACATTGATCGAACCCAGTAACCAATGCCCGATGCCGGCCGCGAGCGTCAGCGGCACCGCATGCGCAATGTCGGAGCCGACAATCCGCGCCGTCGGCAGTTCCGGGTAGAGCAAAATCAAAGCCGTGACGCCGATGGCGCCGGCGCCGACCGACGTGATCGACACCAGCACGCCGAGCACCGCGCCGACGATGACGGTGAGAGTGGCGATCCGACCGGACGGCAACGCGCCGAGCCGCGGCGCATAGCGCGCGACGATCTTGTCGCGGAAGACGAGAGCCGCGGCGGTGATGAACAGCGCGACAGTCAGCACCACCGTGATCAAATCGTGCGCCGTCGGACCATTGATATCGAGCCGGCCCAAAGCGGCGATGGTAATGACCGTCATCGGCACGCTGCCGGTCGCCAAGAGCCGCACCACGCGCCAATCGATCGTGCGGTTGAAGCCGTGCACGGCGCTGCCGGCGGTCTTGGTCACCGCGGCATAGAGCAGATCGGTTCCGACGGCGGTCGCCGGATGAATGCCGAACAGCAGAATGAGGATCGGCGTCATCAATGAGCCGCCGCCGACGCCGGTCAAGCCGACCAACAGGCCGACGGCGAACCCGGTCACCGAATAGAGCGGTTGCAGGAAGTGGATAGCGCCCATTCCGTTATTTCCCAGCCATCACACAGTCCGTCGGCCTTCTGACGACAGACCTGCTGTCCAAGCGGCTTATCGTAGCTCAAGCCGGCAAAACTGTCCGGCTCGTGTTCGGTTCCGGCAGGGAACAATTTTCTGCGAATGAATCGCGAATTAGCAAGATCGTTTGCTCATTGCGCCTGCTCGCTTTGCGACGTTTACGCAACACCGTCATGCGGAAAGCAAATGGCTGCCGTCTTGCTGCACTGCATCGGAGCGGCGGTTTGTCCCGCGCGTTTTGCCGCAGCGAATAACACTAAAGCGTGATCCGCATTGTATCCGCGGATCGGGCTCCTACTTCTCCAGCATGAAGGCCGACCGGGCGGCTCCCCCATCCCCCGACACCCCGCCGCCCGGCCAGATAAGCCTGAGTTGAGGCAACAACTTGAGAACCCCAAGCGCGTATTCTGCTTGGGGTTCTTTTTTTTGGGCCGAGGGGAAGCGCGGACTTCGTCCGGAAAATTTCAGTTTTTCACCAGATCGCCGAGCAGGCTCGCGGCGACCGAAAGCTTCGACAGCGTGAGCCCGGAATTGGCGATCTCGTGGATCGCCATGCGAATGCGCTCGACCTCGGCCTTGCGCGGCGCAACCCAGGCCTCGACCGCGCCGGCGCCGGCCGCGCCGTTGCCGACCATGGCGGCGGTCGAGCCGGCGCTCGGCATCGCCGATCGAATCCCGCGCGCGGTCGAGCGCCAGCCGGTCGAAATAATCGGCAATCGGGATGTTGCTCGCGGCGCTGGCGATGCGGTCGAGGCGGAAGAACGCGCCGGCGGCGAAATAGGTCGCGGCCACCTCGCCGACCGGCTTGCCGGTGCGGTCGGCGACCAGCACGATGTCGGGCGCGGCGGTCAGCGCGCGCGAGATCGGCGATGCGGCCGGCAAGTCCGTCGGGCACGCCGGCTCTTGCGAGTTCTTGCCGGCGCGCCGCGCGCGCGTCCTGCGCAGTCCTGCGACAGCGCGCCGTCGAGCGCGGCCGCGACCGCGGCGATGCCGTCGCGATAATGCGCCACCACGTCGGCAAGGCCCTTGGACAGATCGACATTGCGCAGGAACCAGATGATGCGGTCGAGCAGCAGGTCCTGCACCGCGGCATAGAGATCGAGCTGGAGCTTGCCGGGAATCTTGTTGTCGAGGCCGTCGATCGCGGTGTTCAGCGCGGTCATGCCGTAGCTGTCGCGCACGGCGGCGAAGGCCGAGGCGATCGCGGCGGGCACGGCGCCGGTCTGGTCGGCGATGCGCACGATCAGCGACGGACCGCCGCGATTGATCATCGAATTGGCGAGCTGGGTGGCGATGATTTCGCGGCGCAGGCGATGATGTTCGAGCGCGTCGGGATAGCGCTCGGCAATGGCTTTGGGGAAATAACGGCCGAGCTCGCGCGCCAGATAGGGATCGTCCGGCACCGCGGATTCGAGCAGATCGTCGTAGAGCGTGAGCTTGGCGTAGGCGAGCAGCACCGCAAGCTCCGGCCGCGTGAAGGGCTGCGAGCGGCGGCGGCGCTCGGCGAGCTGCATGTCGTCGGGCAGGAATTCGACCGCGCGGTCGAGCAGGCCGCGCGCTTCCAGCGTCTGGATGAGCGCGCTGCAGGAAGCCGAAATCCTCCATGCCGCGCCGCTGCGAAAGCGACAGCGCCAGCGGCTGCAGATAATTGTTGCGCAGCACGAGGCCGGCGACCTCGTCGGTCATCTCGGCCAGCAGCGCGTTGCGCGCGTCCATCGTCAGCCGGCCGTCGCGCAACGGAATGCTCAGCGCGATCTTGATATTGACCTCCATGTCGGAGGTGTTGACGCCGGCCGAATTGTCGATGGCGTCGGTGTTGAGCCGGATGCCGCGCAACGCCGCCTCGATGCGGCCGCGCTGGGTCATGCCGAGATTGGCGCCCTCGCCGATCACCTTGCAGCGCAAATCCTTGCCGGCGATCGCGGACGGCATCGTTGGCGCGGTCGCCGACCGCCTCGTCGCTTTCGTCGGCGGCGCGAATATAGGTGCCGATGCCGCCGAAGAAGAGCAGATCGACCGGCGCTTTCAGGATGGCGCGGATGAGTTCCTGCGGCGTGAGGTGCTCGCCGACGCCGAACAGCTTCTGCGCTTCGGGCGAAAGCCGGATTTCCTTGGCCGTGCGCGGATAGACGCCGCCGCCCTTGGAGATCATCGATCTTGTCGAAATCCTGCCAGCTCGAACGCGGCAGATCGAACATGCGCTTGCGTTCGGCGAAGGTCGGCTCCGGATCGGGGTCGGGATCGATGAAGATATCGCGGTGATCGAAGGCGGCGACGAGCTTGGTCGTCGTCTCGCGCAGCATGCCGTTGCCGAACACGTCGCCCGACATGTCGCCGACGCCGACGACGGTGAACGGCGTCGGCGGCGATATCGACGTCCATCTCGCGGAAATGGCGCTTCACCGATTCCCAGGCGCCGCGCGCGGTGATGCCGATCTTCTTGTGGTCGTATCCGGCCGAGCCGCCCGAGGCGAAGGCGTCGCCGAGCCAGAAATCGTGCGCGATCGCCAGTTCGTTGGCGATGTCGGAAAACGTCGCGGTGCCCTTGTCGGCGGCGACCACGAGATAGGGATCGTCGCCGTCGTGGCGCACGACGTCGGGCGGCGGGATCACGCCGGTCGTGCCGGGGCCGATATTGTCGGTGATGTCGAGCAGCGTCGAGATGAACATCTTGTAGGTGGCGACGCCTTCGGCCTGGATCGCTTCGCGCGGTCCGCCGGCCGGCAGGTATTTCGGCACGAAGCCGCCCTTGGCGCCGACCGGCACGATCACGGCGTTCTTGACGTTCTGCGCCTTGACCAGGCCGAGAACTTCGGTGCGGAAATCCTGCGGCCGGTCGGACCAGCGGATGCCGCCGCGCGCCACCTTGCCGAAGCGCAGATGCACGGCCTCGACGCGCGGCGAATAGACGAAGATTTCGTAGAGCGGCCGCGGCAACGGCATGTCGTCGACCTTGCGGCTGGAAAACTTGATCGCGATGAGGTCCTTGGCGCGGCCGTCGCGGCCGAGCTGATAGAAATTGGTGCGGATCGCCGCCGTCACCGCGTTGACGAAGTGGCGCAGGATGCGGTCCTCGTCGAGGCTCTCGACCGCCTGCAACGCGGCTTCGATCGCGGCGGCGATCTCGGCTTCGCGCGCCGCGCGCTCGTCCGGCTCGACGCCGAGATGCGGATCGAACCGGGTCTGGAACAAAGTCACGATCTGCGCGGCGATGCCGGGATACTTGCGCAGCGTCGCCCACATATAATCCTGCGAATAGGGCACGCGGATCTGGCGCAGGAAGCGCGAGATGGTGCGGATCAGCGCGACGTCGCGCCAGCCCAGCCCGGTCGCGAGCACCAGCGCGTTGTAGCCGTCGCTCTCGGCCTTCTTGCCCATCACGACGAGGAAGCAGGCCTCCAGCCGCTCCTCGAGCGCGGAGAGGTCGATCGGCTGGCCGGACGCGCTTTCGAGCTCCATGTCGTGGAACCAGACCTCCGCCGCGTCCTTCGGCCGGATGTGGTAGGTGCGCTCGTCGACGACGCGGAAGCCCATGTTTTCCAGCACCGGCACGCGCTCCGAGAGCGAAATCGGCCGGCTCTGGCTGAACACTTTCAGCCCGGCGCGCGCCGCGCGCTCCGCCCTTGGCGGTAAAGGTCGACGCCGAGCGGCCGCTCCGGCGTGAGCGCTTCGAGGACGCGAATGTCGCCGACCGCCATCGCCGGCGGATAGACCTCGCGGTAGTCGATCGGGAAGGCGTCGCGATAGCGCGCGAACAGCGCGCGCCCGCGCTGCCGGATCGGGGCCGGCGGCGAGCGCTTCGCGCAGCCCGTCGGTCCAGCTGCGCACGATCGCTTCGACCGCGCGGTCGAGCGTCGGCGCGATCGGGGTTCGGCGTCTCGCCCTCGTGCGCGGCCGATGATGAAGTGGACGCGCACCAGCGGGCCTTCCGGGAAGAACGGATAGATAGGCGCGCACGCGGCCCTTGAAGGCCGCGGCCAGATAATCGCCGATCGCCGCCCGGATCTGGCTGTCGTAGCGGTCGCGCGGCACGTAGACGAGGACCGACACGAAGCGGTCGAAGCGGTCGCGCCGCGGCAGCACGCGCACGCGCGGCCGCTCGTCGAGCTGCAGGATGGCCAGCGCGAACTGATAGAGCGTATCTTCGTCGATCTGGAACAGTTCGTCGCGCGGATAGGTCTCCAGCACGTTGACCAGCGCCTTGCCGGAATGGCTCGACGGATCGAAGCCGGCGCGGCGGATGATGCTGTCGATCTTGCGCCGCAGATAGGGAATGGCGCGCGCCGGCCGCGTATAGGCGGTCGAGGTGAACAGGCCGCAGAAGCGGCGCTCGCCGACCAGCTTGCCGGCGCGGTCGAAGCGCTTGACGCCGATATAATCGAGATGGACGCGCCGATGCACGCGCGAGCGCGACCGTCGCCTTGGTGACGATCAGGAGCCTCGGCTCCTCGAGGAACGCGCGAATTTCCGGCGTGATGATCGAGCGGCTCGTTCCAGCGCCGCAGCAGCCGCATGTCGCGCGAGCGCAACAGGCCGAGGCCGGTCTCGAAGTCCGGTTCGAGCGCCTCCGTCGCTGTCGGTGAAGACGTAATCGCGCGCGCCGAGGAGCGTGAAATTGTCGTCCGCCATCCATTCCAGAAACTGGATCGCTTCGGCGATTTCGTCGACCGCGAAGCGGCGGCGGGTTGGTCGCGCAAATCGGCGATGATGCTCGCGAATCCGCGCCAGCATCGGCTGCCAATCCTGCACGCAGACGCGCACTTCGGCGAGGATGCTCTTCGAGCGCGTCGGACGATTTCCGCCCGCTGCGCCGCGTCGTCCATGCCTTCGATGTGGATGTGGATGAAGCTTTCGCGCTGGCCGCCGACCGTGCGCGCGCCCTTGAAGTCGACGAGCTTGCCGGCGAGGTCGCGCTCGACGACGAACACCGGATGGACGAACAGGCGGATGTCGAGGCCGCGCTGGTTGAGTTCGCCGACGACGGAATCGACCAGAAACGGCATGTCGTCGTTGACGATTTCGAGCACCGCTATGCCGCGCGCGTCGCGGCGGCCGGCTCGAAGCGCAGCTTGGGCGACGCCGGCTTTGCGCTCGGCGAGAAACGACCACGATTGCTCGGCGATGCCGGCAAGCTCTTCGGCGCGTGTAGCGCGCCAGATCCTCCGGCACCGCGAGCCCGAACAGCTTGGCCAGGAAATCGTCGGGGATGTCGCGCTTGCGCTTGGCCAGCAAGGCCGTGGCGGCGTCGATGAGCGCCACGCTGGCGTAGTCGTCGCCGCCGCGGGGAATATCCTGGACGTTCATGTTCCCCTCTTGCTCGGCGTCTCCCGTGCGATATTACCCGCTTCGGCGCGCATCCGCTACCGCGACATTCCGGCGCGGTGCGCTACGATCAAGCCCTGATATAGTCACGCTTTGCCGCCGACGGCGGCAGCCAGAGAGCACACGAGCGGAGAAAGCCAACATGGCCAAAGCGCACCAGCAAAGCCGGCCGATCCCGCGACAAAGCCGCGCACCAGCGCGGCGGCCGGCGACGACACCGCGATCACCGCGCTGAACTGCCGCCGGCGCCGCTTTCGCCCGACATGGCGGCCTATTTCGCCAAATGCGAGGAAAAGCTCGGCTTCGTGCCGAACGTGCTCAAGGCCTACGCCTTCGACATGGCCAAGCTTTCGGCCTTCGTCGCCATGTACAACGACCTGATGCTGGCGCCTTCGGGCTTGAGCAAGCTCGAGCGCGAGATGATCGCGGTCGCGGTCTCGTCGCATAACCGCTGCTATTATTGCCTGGTCGCCCACGGCGCCGCGGTGCGCCAGCTGTCCGGCGATCCGCCGCTCGGCGAATTGATGGCGATGAATTATCGCGCGGCGCGGCTGTCGAAGCGCGAGCGCGCCATGCTCGATTTCGCCGTCAAGCTCACCGCCGAGCCGTGGCTGGTCGAGGAGGAGGATCGCGAAGGCGTTGCGCCGCGCCGGCTTTCAGCGATCGCGATATCTGGGACATCGCCGCCGTCGCCGGCTTCTTCAACATGACGAACCGCGTGGCGTCCGCCACCGACATGCGGCCGAACAGCGTGTATCATCGGCAAGCCCGCTGACATATCATGTCGCTCTGCGAATCATGCGATTGGGGGATCACGATGCGTGCTCATATTGCGAGCGTCGTAGCCGGTGTCGCCTCGGCTCGTTCTTTTCATCGACGCCTGCGTTGCGCGCGACCGGCGGCAAGCTTGCGCCGGACGATATCCAGTCGACATTCTTCACCGGCCAGCCGTTCACCGCGTCGACGACGTCGAACGTCAAATTCAAGATGACGTTCACGGCGGACGGCAAGATGAAGCGCGAGCCGGTCGGCGGCGGCGGCAGCAGGGGCGAAGGGACCTGGAAGCTGTCGAAGGACGGCTTCTGCACCACCTGGAGCGGCGCCAAAGTGACGCCAAGAGTGACGCTAAGCCCAATTGCTTCACGATCGTGCCCGCCGGCGACAATAAATGGTCGGTGCTCAAGGGCTCGACCATCATGGCGACGTGGAGCAAATGACCTCGAACGCGTGCTACCGACAGATCGCGGATCGTCGGGCGCTCGCCGGACAGCGGATTCTGCCGGATCCCAGGCATAGCGCAACGTCTCGAAGCGCATCGCGCGCGCGTCGAGCATGACCAGCCGGCCGACCAGACCCTCGCCGAAGCCGACAATCTCCCGGATCACTTCGAGCGCCATCATCGAGCCGATCACGCCGGCGAGCGCGCCGAGAATGCCGGCCTCGGCGCAGGCCGGCACGGTGCCGGGCGGCGGCGGCTCCGGAAACAGGCAGCGATAGGTCGGGTTCGGCTTGCCGTCGGCGCCGCGCTCGTGGGCGCGGATCGTGGTCAGCGTGCCGTCGAACGGGCCGAGCGCCGCGGTCACCAGCGGCTTCCTGGCAAAATAGCAGGCGTCCGACACCAGATAGCGCGTGGCGAAATTGTCGGAGCCGTCGGCGACGATGTCGTAGCGGCCGATCAGCTCGAGCGCGTTTTGCGCGGTCAGCCGGACGTTGTGCTGCTCCACGGCGACATGGGGATTGAGCCGGTGGATCATCGCCGCGGCGCTGTCGACCTTCGCCATGCCGATGTCGGGCGTGGCGTGGATCACTTGCCGCTGCAGGTTCGACAGCGCCACCACGTCATCGTCGACGACGCCGAGCGTGCCGACGCCGGCGGCGGCGAGATAGAGCAGCACCGGCGCGCCGAGCCCGCCGGCGCCGATGACCAGCACGCGCGCGCGGCGGAGCGCGGCCTGGCCCGGCCCGCCCACCTCGCGCAGCACGATGTGGCGCGCATAGCGTTCGAGTTCGTCGGCTGTCAGCATGCCGGCAATATAGGTCGCAACGGAGCGCCGGACGACCATATCCGGCGGCGCGAAGATTGGACTCGCCGCCTCGCTTCGGCTACGCTTGGCCGGTGGCGTCGGGTGCCGGGAATGAAGCGCAAAGATGGCGAGCATTGCCGCTGGTCATGTTGGCAGCGGGCCTGCTGGCGGCGGGCACGCCGGTATTCGCCCAGCAGTCAAGCCCAACGAGCGCGCGAACTAGCGCGAAGACAGCAAATGTCGCGACCGCCGCCGAAAGTCGCGCGCAAGAAGACTCCACCGGCGCCCTGCACCGCCAGTCCGGACGCCGACGCCTCGCCGTCCAGGCCGATCTGGTCTGGCTCGGCGGCTTCGACGAGCTGAGCGCCGACGAAATCGACAAGCACATGCTCGACGCGATCAAGGCGTTCCAGCGACGCAACGGCGGCAAGGAAACCGGCGTGCTCAGCGACCAGGAGCGCGCCGCGCTCGCGCAGGCCGCGCAGGCGCCGCAAGCTGCCGCCGGCTGGCGGCTGATCGACGATACCGCGACCGGTGCGCGGCTCGGCATGCCGGAAAAGCTCGTGCCGCATGCCGCGCGCCGGCCCGCACCGGCAGCCGCTGGACCTCGGCGCAGCGGTCAAATCCAGATCGAAACGTTCCGCCTGCACGAGGCGTCGCTGCCGGCGCTGTTCGAGGAGAGAAGAAACCACGGCGCAGCGCATGCCGGTTCCAGCGTCGCTCAATGCCGGATTCCTTCGTCATTGCCGGCGAGCAGCGCTGAAGAATTTTGTCGAGCGGGCGCAGTCGAGCGGCAGCGAAGTGCGCGGCGTCACCATCCTTTACGATCAGGCCACCGAAGGCACCATGGCGCCGGTCGCCGTCGCGCATCGCGATTCATTCGACGGATTCCCCGATCCGAATGCCGCGCCGCCGGCGGGACGCAAGCGCGGCGTCGAATACGGCAGCGCGATCGTGGTCAGCGCGCGCGGCGATCTCGTCGCGCTCGGCGCAACTCACCGACGATTGCCAGTCCATCACCGTGCCGGGTTTTGGCCACGCCGAGCGCATCGCCGAGGACACAGACCAACGATCTGGCGCTGTTGCGGCTTTACGGCGCGCGCAATCTGGTGCCGGCGCCGCTCGCCGGCGCCGGCGCCAGCAGCCGGCGCGCTGACGCTGTTCGGCATCGCCGACCCGCTGGCGGAGCGGGCGGCGGCACGGTGACCAGCGCCGCGGCGCAGCTGACCGCGCAAGGCCTCGACCCGGCGCCAAAACTCGGCTTTTCCGGCGCGGCGGCGGTCGATGCCCAAGGCCGTTTCGCCGGCATGGTCGCGCTGAAAGCGCCGGTCGTCGCCGGCATCGGCCCGGTGCGCCGCAGGCGACGCTGGTGCCGGCGGATGCCGTGCGCGCCTTTCTCCAGGCCCAGGATTACCGCCGGCCAGCCGGCCAGCGCCGCGATGGAGCAATCGGTCGTGCGGGTGATCTGCGTGCGGAAGTGACGCGTCAGCGCGTCATTTGTTCTCGAACTTGGCCGGCCGCTTCTGCGATGAAGGCGGCCATGCCTTCCTTCTGGTCGGCGGTCGCGAACAGCGAATGGAAGATGCGCCGCTCGAAGCGCACGCCTTCGGCGAGCGAGGTTTCGAAGGCGCGATTGACCGCCTCCTTCGCCGCCAGCACCGACGGCAGCGACATCGACGCGATCGTTTCGGCGACTTTGAGCGCCTCGTCGAGCAGGCTTGCCAGCGGCACGATGCGCGCGACGAGCCCGGAGCGTTCGGCTTCCTGCGGCGTCCATCATCCGGCCGGTGAGGATGAGGTCCATCGCCTTCGCCTTGCCGACCGCGCGCGTGCAGCCGCTGCGTGCCGCCGATGCCGGGAATGATGCCGAGCTTGATTTCCGGCTGGCCGAATTTGGCGTTGTCGGCGGCGATGATGATGATCGCATTGCATGGCAAGCTCGCAGCCGCCGCCGAGCGCGAAACCGGCGACCGCGGCGATCACCGGCTTGCGCGCATGCGCGACGCGATGCCAGGTCGCCGCGAAGTCGCCGAGGAAAGCCTCGGTGAAAGTCTTGTCCGCCATCTCCTTGATGTCGGCGCCGGCGGCGAAAGCCTTGTCCGAGCCGGTGATGACCATGCAGCCGATCTTGTCGTCGGCCTCGAAGGCATCGACGGCCTGGCCGAGTTCGCGCATCAGCGCGCGGTTGAGCGCGTTGAGCGCCTGCGGCCGGTTGAGCCGGATCAGCCCGACCCTGCCGCGGGTTTCGACGATGATGTTTTCGTAGCTCATGACGATGCTCCGGCGCTCAATCTGCCTCTCCCCGTTCGGGCGAGAGGCGAATTTCATTTCTGGCACGCCGGACAATAAAACGTCGAGCGGCCGTTCTGCACGATGCGTTTGACGGTGCCGCGGCAGCCTGGCGTCCGGCACGCCTCGCCCTCGCGATCGTAGACGCGGAAATTGTGCTGGAACATGCCGAGATCGCCGTCGGTGCGGCCGGTGATCGCGCAGCGACGAGCCGCCGGCCTTGATCGCCTCGTTGAGCACCGCCTTGATGGCCTCGACCAGCCGTTCGGCGCGCTCGTTCGGCGCGCCGGTTCGGTCGGCGATCGTCGAGGCCATGCGCTTGGGCGAAAGGCGCGCGCGATACAGCGCCTCGCAGACATAGATGTTGCCGAGCCCGGCGACGATCGCTGGTCCAGCAGCGCCGCCTTGAGGCTTGTCTTCTTGCCCTTGCAGGCGCGCGCCAGCATGGCGGCGTCGAATGCATTGCCGAGCGGCTCGGGACCGAGCCCTTTGAGCAGCGGCTCGGCGTCGAGTTTTTCGCGCGCCACGAGCTTCATCGAGCCGAAGCGGCGCGGATCGTTGAAGGTCACGATCGCGCCGGACGACATGTGAAAGACGACGTGATCGTGCGCGAGCGTGCTTGTGCGCGCTCGTGATAATAGCGGCCGAGATTGCTTGTCGCTTGCCGCGAAAGACATGGAACGAGCCGGACATGCCGAGATGCATGACCAGCACGTCGCCGGAGGACAGATCGGCCAGCAGATATTTGGCGCGCCGGCCGAGGCCGGTCACGGTCTTGCCTTCGAGGCGCTGCGCAAAATCCTTCGGCAGCGGCCAGCGCAGGTCGCCGCGGCGCACCTCGACCTTGGCGAAGCGTTGCGCCCTCCATGGCCGGTTCGAGGCCGCGGCGCACCGTCTCGACTTCGGGCAGTTCGGGCATCGCTCGATCCGCCGCCACGCGCGGCAACATGGTTAATTTCAAACACATAGCGTCGCTTGACGCCGCCGCGCTATGGTTGCGGCTTGAAGGACCAGACGATGGCAGAGACCGCGCATTTCGGCTCCCGGCAAGTGCCGCTTGAGGACAAGCAGGCGCTGGTCGACGACGTGTTCCACAGCGTCGCGCGCCGCTACGACCTGATGAACGACCTGATGTCGCTCGGGCTGCATCGGGCCTGGAAGGATGCGCTGGTCATCGCGGTCAATCCGCCGAAGAATCGGCCGTTTGCGCTGCTCGACATCGCCGGCGGCACCGGCGACGTCGCGTTGCGCGTGATCGAAGCGGCGGCGCGCGAACCCGCGCGACGGTCTGCGACATCAATGCCGACATGCTCGACGTCGGCCGCGAGCGCGCCGCGGCGCGGGCGCTTGGCGACGCCATCACCTTCGCCGAGGGCAATGCCGAAGCGCTGCCATTTGCCGACCGCAGCTTCGATGCCGTGACCATCGCGTTCGGCATCCGCAACGTGCCGCGCATCGAGCAGGCGCTCGCCGAAGCCTATCGCGTGCTCAAGATCGGCGGCCGATTTCCTCTGCCTCGAATTCTCCGCGGTCGACGTTCCGGGCCTCGACCGGCTCTACGATCTTTATTCGTTCAACGTCATTCCGCGCGCTCGGCCGCATGGTCGCGGGCGACGCCGAATCCTATCGCTATCTGGTGGAATCGATCCGCCGCTTTCCCGATCCGCAGACTTTCGCCGCCATGCTGCGGACCGCTGGCTTTGCGCGGGTTTCGTTTCAGCCGATGACCGGCGGCATCGTGGCGCTGCATTCCGGCTGGCGTTTGTGATCTCGGCTCCCGCGCATCTCCTCCGCCTCGGCCGCGCCGGCTTCGTGTTCGCCCGCGAAGGCGTTTTCGGCATCGTCGATCCGGCCATGGTGCCGGTCCCGGCGCGCCCGCTGTTGCGCATGGCGCGGCTGTTCGAGCGGCGCTCGACCGGCAGCGCGGAAACGCGGCTGTCGGCGGCGCTGACGCGGCTCGGGCCGAGCTACGTGAAGCTCGGCCAGTTCCTGGCGACGCGGCCCGACGTCGTCGGCGCCGCGCTGGCGCACGATCTCGAGCGTTTGCAGGACCAGATGCCGCCGTTCCCGCAAGCCGAAGCCGAAGCGGCGGTCGCCGCCTCGTTCGGCAGGCCGGTCGCCGCGGTCTATGCGAGTTTCGGCCCGTCGGTCGCCGCCGCCTCGATCGCGCAGGTGCACCGGGCGACGGTCGCGACCGCGGGCGAGCCGCGCGCCGTCGCCGTCAAAGTGCTGCGGCCCGGCATCGAACGGCGCTTCCACGCCGATCTCACCGCCTTCGCCTTTGCCGCGCGGCACGCCGAGAACGCTTCCGCCGAGGCGCGGCGGCTGCGCCTCGTCGAAGTGGTCGATACGCTGCGCCGCTCGGTCATGGTCGAAATGGATTTCCGCCTGGAAGCGGCGGCGCTGTCGGAAATGGCCGAGAACACCAAGGACGATCCGGATTTCCGCGTGCCGGCGGTCGACTGGGACCGCACCACCAAGGAAGTGCTGACGCTGGAATGGATCGACGCGACGCCGCTGTCCGACCGCGCGCGGCTGCAAGCCAAGGGCTTCGACCTGCCGCAAGCTCGCCCGCGCCCTGATCCAGACGTTCCTGCGCCACGCGCTGCGCGACGGCTTCTTTCACGCCGACATGCATCCCGGCAATCTGTTCGTCGACGATGACGGCAGGCTGATCGCGGTCGATTTCGGCATCATGGGCCGGCTCGGCGCCAAGGAACGGCTGTTCCTCGCCGAAATCCTGCACGGCTTCATCACCCGCGATTACTACCGGACCGCCGAGGTGCATTTCGAGGCCGGCTATGTGCCGCCGCAGCATTCGATCGAAGATTTCGCGCAGGCGATCCGCGCCATCGGCGAGCCGATCCACAACCGCACCGCCGAAGACATCTCGATGGCGAAGCTGCTTGACGCTGCTGTTCGAGGTGACCGGCCTGTTCGACATGCGCACGCGGCCGGAATTGCTGCTGCTGCAGAAGACCATGGTGGTGGTCGAAGGCGTGGCGCGCTCGCTCGATCCCAAGCTCGACATGTGGACGCACCGCCGAGCCGGTGGTGCGCGAATGGATGACGCGGAATCTCGGCCCCGCCGGCAAGCTGGAAAACGCCGCGCGAAGGCGTCGCCGAGGTCGGACGCTTCATCGGCAACGCGCCGGGCCTGCTCACGCGCGGCGCCCGCGTGCTCGACCAGCTCGACGAGATCACCCGCGACGGGCTCGATCCTGTCGCCGCAGACCGTCGCCGAGATCGACAAAGCCGAAGCCCGCCGCAGCCGCTGGACCGTCGCGGCGCTGTGGGTGATCGCGGCGCTGCTGCCTGGATCGTCTTTCAAGCACTGGTGATTGCATTGATTGCAATGCAATCATTTGGCTGCTAGCTATCTCGATCTATGCAAGGAAAGCGCGATGGCCAGCCTCACCGTCCGCCAGCTCGACGACAAGCTCAAACGGCTGCTGCGCCTGCGCGCGGCGCGCCACGGCCGGTCGATGGAGGACGAGGTCCGCGTCATCCTGCGGCAGGCGGCCGAGACACCGGCCGCGACATCGCTCGATCATTTCGAGCCGCTGTCCGGACGCAGCCGAGCGCGGCAGAAGCCGCGCGCGACCGCCGATCGGTCCGGCCCGCGCGTTCTTCTCATCATCGGCGGCGGCATTGCCGCCTATAAATCGCTCGATCTCATCCGCCGCCTGCAGGACCGCGGCGCGCAGGTGCGCTGCATTCTCACCGCGGCCGCGCAGCACTTCGTCACGCCGCTTGCCGCCGGCGCGCTCGCCGGCGAGCGCGCCTACACCGATCTGTTCGATCCGCAGAGCGAATTCGACGTCGGCCATATTCGCCTTGCGCGCGACACCGATCTCATCGTCGTGGCGCCGGCGACGGCCGATCTGATGGCGAAGATGGCGGGCGGCCATGCCGACGATCTTGCCACCGCCGTCCTGCTCGCGACCGACAAGCCGATCCTGATCGCGCCGGCGATGAATCCGCATATGTGGGCAGCCAAGGCGACCCAGCGCAATCTGGCGCAGCTTGCCGCCGACGGCGTCCGCGTCGTCGGCCCCAATGCCGGCGAGATGGCCGAGCGCGGCGAAGCCGGCATCGGCCGCATGGCCGAGCCGCTCGAGATCGTCGCCGCCGCGGAAGCGCTGCTGCGCGCGCACCGGACCGCTCACCGGCAAGCGCGTCCTCGTCACCTCGGGCCCGACCAGCGAGCCGATCGATCCGGTGCGCTATCATCGCCAACCGCTCCTCGGGCAAGCAGGGCCACGCCATCGCCGCGGCCGCGGCGGCGGCCGGCGCCGATGTCGTGCTGGTGAGCGGCCCGGTCAACCTGCCCGATCCGCCCGGACTCACCGTCGTCAAGGTCGAGACCGCGCGGCAGATGCTCGACGCGGTCGAAAAGGCGCTGCCGGCCGATGTCGCGATCTTCGCCGCCGCTGTCGCCGACTGGCGCACCGAGCGACGAGCGAGCAGCAAGATCAAGAAGCAGCAAGGCCGGACGCCGACGCTCAAGCTCGTCGAGAATCCCGATATCCTCGTCCACCATCGCGCATCGCAAATCCGGCCGCCCGCGGCTCGTCATCGGCTTTGCCGCGGAAACCGATCACGTCATCGCCAATGCCAAGGCGAAGCTTGCCAAGAAGGGCTGCGACTGGATTCTCGCCAACGACGTTTCGCCGCGGACCGGCATCATGGGCGGCGACGCCAACACGATTCATCTGATCACCGCAGCCGGCGTCGAAGCACTGGCCGCCGCAGTCGAAGGACGATGTCGCGCGCATGCTGATCGAGCGGATCGCCGCAGCGCTGAGGGAGGACAAAAAGTGACGACGCAGGTGCGCATCGTGCGGCTGCCGCATGCCGCCGGCCTGCCGCTGCCGGCCTACCAGAGCGCGCATGCCGCCGGCCTCGATCTCATCGCCGCGGTGCCCGCCGACGCGCCGGTCGAGATCGCGCCGGGCGCCCGCGCCATGATTCCGACTGGCGTCGCGATTGCTTTGCCGCCCGGCAGCGAAGCGCAGATCCGTCCGCGCTCGGGCCTCGCCATCCATCACGGCGTGACCGTGCTGAATTCGCCCGGCACGATCGACGCCGATTATCGCGGAGAATTACAAGTCATTCTTGTAAATCTCGGCGCCGAAACATTCGTGGTCAGGCGGGGAATGCGCATCGCGCAGCTAGTAATCGCGCCGATACAACATGTGAAACTTGTTGAATCGGCCAGTCTAGACGCGACTGAGCGCGCCGCCGGAGGTTTTGGTTCCACGGGAACCGACGCGAATATTGTCGACAAGCGCGACTAAAACCATTGTTCAACTGGACCGCAGCACGCGCCTAATATATTACCACTGCGTTCGAACTAACCCCCTCAAGCGACGTTGCTTTCCCGCATGCCTCTCCTCCCGCGCAAAGGAGTCCTGGCTGTCGCTGCGGTCATCGATGTCGCCATGCAAACGCATGGCCAACCGATTTCCGCAAAGACATTGGCCGCACGTCACGGCCTGCCGCCGCGCCATCTCGAACCGGTTTTGCAGGCGCTCGTACGCTGCGGAATTTTGAAAGGCATTCGCGGTCCGCGCGGCGGCTACGAACTGGCGCGCGATCGCCGCCGCGTAACGGCCAACGATATTCTTCGCGCGGCCGGGACGGTCGATGAAACCGACGCACCGCACGGCGGCTCCGAACTCCTGAACAAGGTCGTGCTGCCCGCCATGGCCAGCGCCGAGCATGAATTCGGTATCGCACTGGCGCGCATCAATCTCGAAGACATGGCGCGCGAGGCACAGGCTTTGAGTAAGCCTGCCGGAAAATCCTCCGGCACGGCCTTAAAGTCAGTCTTTCCCGGTGCTGCGTTCACGGTCTGGACTCTTTCGGCGCGATTCCGCTTGAGGGTAAAGTCGTGCGATTCGCGGGCACTCCCCTCCCGACTCCCCCGCTTGCGGCGGAGGTCGGAGGGGCTGGCGGAATGGCGGTGGCAGCCAGCAGAGGCGAATGGGGCATGCCGGAGACGATCCGGACGAGCCGTGACGCGCGACGGCGGCATGGGCGAGGAATAGGCGGATTTCGGGACCGCCATTGTCGGCTTCCTGGCCGCCGGCCTGACGCCGGCCGGTGCGGCCGAACAGCCGGCGCTGGCGCTGCAAGAATTCGTTCTCAGCGCGCACCGCAGCATCGATCAGCATCAGATCACATTCCTCGCTTTGGTTTGCGGCGTCGTTCTGTTTGCTGTCGTCACCGCGATCCTGCTCGTTCGCACACGAGTGCGCGGGGCCCGGCTGGAAGCGTGGTCGCGCGACGAAATCGCAAGCCTGCGCGCCGAACTCGATCGCGCCAACGCGCTGTTGCTCTCCGAACCGCAAGTGGTGGTCGACTGGCCGGCAGGCTCCGACGAGCCCACCATTGACGGCGATCCAGCCATTTTCGGCATAGCCGCCTCGCATCGCGTGCTGGCGTTCGGAAACTGGCTCGATCCCGGCAAAGCCGCCGCGATCGAGCATGCCGTCGACGCTTTGCGCGCGCGGGGCGAAGCGTTTGCGATGACGCTGACGACGCTGACGGGTCATCCGATCGAAGCGCAAGGCCGCGCCATCGGCGGCCGCGCCGTGCTTCGTCTCAAAGACGCCAGCGGCATCAAGCGCGATCTCGTCGAATTGGCGACGCGTTACGAAAGACTGTCGACCGAGGCCGTCGCGCTGCGCGCGCTCGTCGAAGCGCTGCCCTCGCCGCTGTGGACGCGCGACGCGGCGGGCCATTTGACCTTCGTCAATGCCGCCTACGCGCGCGCTGTCGAAGCCAAAAGCGCCGCCGACGCGATCGAACGCGGGCTCGAGTTCCTCAACGCCGCCGCGCTGGAAAACATCGCGCAGCAGCGCGCCAGCGGCGGCACTTACGCCGGACGGCTTCGCGCCGTCGTTGCCGGCGCGCGCCGCACCTTCGATGTGCTCGACTTCCGCACCGAAACCGGCAGCGCCGGCATCGGCACCGATGCCACCGAAGTGGAAACGATGCGCGGCGCAATCGCCCGGCTCGCCGACGCACATCGCCGCACGCTCGACCAGCTTTCGACCGGCGTCGCCATGTTCGACGCCGGACACCGGCTGACCTTCTACAATGCCGCCTATCGCGCGTTGTGGGAGCTCGACGCCGGCTTCCTCGACCAGGGACCGACCGATTCCGCGGTGATCGAGCTATTGCGCGCCGCGCGCAAGCTGCCGGAAGAGCAGGATTTCCGGCAGTGGAAGACCCAGCTGCACGAGGCTTATCGCGCCGTCGAAGCCAAAGAAGACACCTGGCATCTGCCCGGCGGCCGCACGTTGCGCGTCGTCACCACGCCCAATCCGGACGGCGGCGTCACTTATCTCTTTCATGACGTGACCGAGCGGCTCGATCTCGAACGCCGCTTCGAGGAACTGATCCGCGTGCAAGGCGAAACGCTCGACAATCTTGCCGAGGGCGTCGCCGTGTTCGGCAGCGACGGCCGGCTGCGGCTCTACAACGCCGCCTTCACCCGCATGTGGCGATTGCCGCCGCAGGCGCTGGCCGACCGGCCGCATATCGAACGGATCACGGCTCTCACTCAGCCGCTGCATGGCGACGCCCCCGCCTGGCAGGCCTTGCGCGATATCGTCACCGCCATCGACAGTCGCGAAGCGACGCCCGGACGGCTGGAACGCCGCGACGGCAGCGTGGTCGATTGCACGACCGTGCCGCTGCCCGACGGCGCCACCTTGGTGACGTTCCACGACGTCACCGATTCCGTCAATGTCGAGCGGGCGCTGCGCGAGCGCAACGAAGCGCTCGAAGACGCCGACAAGATCAAGATCGATTTCGTCCATCACGTGTCTTACGAATTACGTTCGCCGCTTACCAATATCATCGGCTTCGTGCATCTTCTGGGCGATCCGGCGACCGGACCGCTGGCGGACAAGCAGCGCGAATATCTCGACTACATCACGGTCTCGACCAACACGCTGTTGGCGCTGATCAACAATATTCTCGATCTCGCCACCATCGATGCCGGCCGCATGCAGCTCAATCTCGGACCGGTCGATATCCGCGAGACCATGGCGGCGGCGGCGGAAGGCGTGCAGGACCGCCTGGTAAGCGCCGGACTTGCGCTCAACATCGGCGCGCCCGCCGATATCGGCAGCTTTATCGCCGACAAGCTGCGGGTGCGGCAGATCCTGTTCAATCTCCTCGCCAACGCCGTGAGCTTTTCTCCGGCCGGCGGGATCATCACACTGCTGGGCGAACGCAGCGCCAGTGCCGTGGTGTTTTCCGTGACCGACCGCGGGCCCGGAATTCCACCGGATGTCCTTGAAAAAGTCTTCGACTGGTTTGAAACGCACTCGCTCGGGTCGCAGCATCGCGGACCGGGAATCGGCCTCTCCCTGGTCCGCTCGTTCGTGGAGCTGCATGGCGGTACTGTCGCGATCGTCTCTACGGTCGGACAAGGCACCACCGTCACCTGTACATTCCCGTTGGTCGAAGCCGCGGCGCTGACGGCGGCCGAATAAGCATGATCCCGAGGAGTGGGAACCGGTTTTCCTCTAGGCAAAAAATCCTCTAGACAAAAATCCTCCAGGAATCTCGCAATGCTTCTGACCATCCCGGGTGGCGCCAGCTTTAGCGTGACACTGCCGAACGAGCAGGCGACGGCCCGCTTCATGACCGATATCGCCGCGGCGCTCGAGCCCGGCGACCTCGTCACGCTGTCGGGCGACCTCGGCGCCGGCAAGACGACATTCGCGCGCGCGCTCATCCGCTACCTCGCCGGCGACGAGACGATCGAGGTGCCGAGCCCAACCTTCACGCTGATCCAGACCTATGAGCTGCCGCGCTTCACGCTGATCCACGCCGATCTCTACCGGCTGTCGGGCGCGGCCGAGCTCGCCGAGCTCGGCTTCGACGACCTGCCCGAAGACGCGGTGATGCTGATGGAATGGCCCGATCGCGCCGCCGGATTTTTGCCGCCGGACCGCCTCGACATCACATTTACGCTGACGCCGCAGCTCGGGCCCGAGGTTCGCAGCGCCCGCTATATCGGCTATGGCAGTTTTGCGGCACGCGCCGAACGCATCGCCTTCATCTGCTCATTCCTGGACGAATCCGGCTTCGGCGAGGCGCATCGTCTGCGCATGGTCGGCGACGCATCGACGCGCATTTTTGAGCGCCTGAGGTTGAACGATCAGACGGCGGTTCTGATGAATGCGCCGCGCCGGCCGGACGGGCCGCCGGTGCGCGACGCCAAGCCCTATAGCGCCATCGCCCATCTCGCCGAGGACATCGTGCCTTACGTTGCGCTGTCGGCGGGTCTGCGCGATATCGGCCTCTCCGCGCCGGAAATCCTGCATGCCGATCTCGATCATGGCCTCCTCATCATGGAGGATCTCGGCGACGATCGTATCGTCAATGGCGATCCACCGGCGCCGATCGAGGAACGCTACGCCGCCGCGGTCGATCTTTTGGCTGCGCTGCACGGCCGCGACCTGCCGGAAACGCTGCCGGTCGCGCCGCATCTCGATTATCGTCTGCCGCCCTACGATTTGGGAGCGTTCCTGATCGAGGCCGAGCTGTTGCTCGATTGGTACCTCGTGCGTGCCGAAGCGGACGCTTCCGACAACGCGCGGAAGACTTTCGTCGGGCTGTGGAGCGAGGCGCTGGTGCCGGCGATCGAAGCGCCGCCGGTTTGGGTTCTGCGCGATTATCACTCGCCCAATCTGTTGTGGCTGCCGGAGCGCGACGGCATGGCGCGGATCGGCGTGCTCGATTTCCAGGATGCGCTGATCGGGCCGGCCGCTTACGACGTCGCCTCGCTGCTTCAGGATGCACGCGTCGACGTTCCGGAGGCGATGGAAGTGGCACTGCTCAGCCGCTACGTGCGGGCGCGGCGCAACGACGACCCGGACTTCGATGCCGCCGCCTTTACCCATCTCTACGCCACGCTGGCGGCGCAACGGACGACCAAGATTCTCGGCATTTTCGCCCGGCTCGACCGCCGCGACGGCAAACCCCAATATCTGCGTCACATGCCCCGGCTGTGGAGCTATCTGCGCCGCTCGCTGGCGCACCCGGCGCTCGCCGCGCTGCAGGCGTGGTACGCCGCCCATGTGCCGGCGCCGAATAGGTTATGATTATTGCAATTCGCGGGGATTGGGCGTGCGATGATGCCGAAAAGCGCGATAGTGCTCGCTGCGGGCCTCGGTACGCGCATGCGGCCCTATAACGGGCACATCCCGAAACCGCTGGTCTCCGTCGGCGGCAAGTCGCTGATCGACTACGGGCTCGACCGGCTTGCCGATGCCGGCGTCGAGCGCGCCGTCGTCAATGTGCATCATCTGGCCGACGCGGTGGAACGGCATCTTGCATCCCGGCGGCAACCGCACATCGTGATTTCCGACGAGCGCGCGGAATTGCTCGGCACTGGCGGCGGCATCGCCAAGGCGCTGCCGCTGATCGGCGATGCGCCGTTCCTTCTCATCAATTCCGACACGTTCTGGCTCGATGGCGTCAAACCCAATTTCGCGCGGCTCGCCGAAAACTTCGATGCCGCGAGCATGGACGCGCTTTTGCTGCTGGCGCCGACCGCCGGCAGCATCGGCTACGAGGGCCGCGGCGATTACGCCATGCTGGCCGATAGCCGCCTGCAGCGGCGCGCCGAGCAGGAGGTGGTTCCCTTTATCTATGCCGGCGCGGCCATTCTCTCGCCCGCGTTGTTTAAGGGCGCGCCGGACGGCAATTTTGCGCTGACGCTGCTGTTCGACCGCGCCGGCGCCACCGGCCGGCTGTTCGGGCTTCGGCTCGAAGGCGTCTGGATGCATGTCGGCACGCCCGAGGCTGTCGCCGCCGCCGAAGCGGCGCTCGCCGCCATGGCCTGAAATTATGGCCTGAAATCTGATACTGAGTGACGCTCTTGCGTCGTCTCCACGAAAGCGGGGACCCATAACCACAGGCCGGGCAGATCTTGCATGGATAGTGATTATGGATTCCCGCTTTCGCGGGAATGACGGGAAGATCGTGATTAGATCATTGCCATGACCACACGCGTCTTCACCATTCCGGCGTCGGCGCCGTTTCTGCCGACGCTGATCGAGGCTTTGACCGGCGGCGACCTCGGTTTGCCATCCCGGCTGCGATCCACTCGCGCTCGCCTCGGCGACGATATATCTGCCGACGCGGCGCGCCTGCCGGCTCATGCGCGACGCTTTTCTCGGCGCGCGCAACGGCGACGCCGCGATCCTGCCGCGCATCGTCGCGATCGGCGACATCGACGAGGACGAGATCGCGTTCGCGGAAGCCGCGGCCGGCGACATCGCCGCCGATGCGCTCGCACTGCCGCCAGCCCTTGGCGCGCTCGAACGCCGGCTGCTGTTGACGCAACTGGTCACCAAGTGGGCGCAATCGCCCGATCTTCACGGTACGAGCGGCAGTCCGCTCGTCGCCCAGACGCCGGCGGCGGCGTGTGCGCTGGCCGACGATCTGGCGCGGCTGATTGACGACATGACGACGCGGGGCGTGTCGTGGGACCGGCTCGACGATCTGGTGCCCGACAAATTCGATGCCTATTGGCAGCTCACGCTGAAATTTTTGCAGATCGCGCGTGAAGCCTGGCCGCGGGTGCTGGGCGAAGCGGGCTTCATTGAGCCGGCGGCGCGGCGCGATTTGTTGATCAAGGCGGAGGCGGCGCGGCTTGCGCGCAAAACGGACGGACCGGTGATCGCCGCCGGCTCCACCGGCTCGATCCCGGCGACGGCCGATCTCATCGCTACGATCGCGCATCTGCCGCACGGCGCGGTGGTGTTGCCGGGGCTCGATACCGATCTCGACGAAGCCTCGTGGCGGCTGATCGCCGGGCGAAAAATCCCCCGGCCGCAGGTCATCCGCAATTCGCCATGCAGGCTTTGCTCAGACGCATCGGCATCACCCGCGACGCGGTCGTGCCCCTGGCCGCAGCGCGCGGCCGCGAGCGGCTCGTCTCGGAAGCGCTTAAGGCCCGCGGCGGCAACCGATCTATGGCGGCAAACATTAGTCGACCCGGTGTTCCCGGCGCATGCCGATGCCGCACTCGCCACGCTGACCGTGATCGAAGCGGCCAATCCCGAGGACGAGGCGCTGGCGATCGCGGTTGCGTTGCGCGAGGCGGTGCAGGACACCGGAAAAACCGCCGCGCTGGTCACGCCCGACCGCGCGCTTGGCCGCCGCGTCCTGGCGGCGCTGCAGCGCTGGAACATCGCGGTCGAGGATTCCGGCGGCGATGCGCTTGCCGACACGCCGGCCGGGATATTCGCTCGGCTCGCGGCTTCGGCCGCACTCGGCGGCCTTGAGCCGGTGACGCTGCTTGGTTTGCTCAAGCATCCGCTCATGCGGCTTGACGCCGCGCGGCCGCGAGCACGCCGTCGCCACGCTCGAGCGCGCGGTGCTGCGCGGGCCGCGGCCGCGCGCCGGCAGCACCGGGCTCGCCCGCGCGCTGACGAATTTTCGCCGACAGCTCGAAAAATTCCGCCGCCGCGAAGCCGTCGATCTGCACCGTTCCGACCCGCGGACCGAGCTGACCGACAGCGAACTTGCCGCGGCCCTGGAGCTTGTCAGCCAACTCGCCGTGGCGCTTAAACCGCTCGAAAGCCTCAGCCGCGAGCCCCATTCGCTCGCCGAATTTGCCACACATCACCGCGATGTCGTGGCGGCTTTGTCGCAGCAGGACGGCATTGCGGCCGCCTTTGCCGGACCTGCCGGGGCGCGGCTCGCCGACGCGCTCGACGAACTGGCGACAAGCGAAGCCGCCAAAGGTCTCCTCGTCGAGACATCAGATTATGTCGAACTGTTCGCCGCGGCGCTCGTTGGCCGGGTCGTGCGCCGGCCGCCGCAACCGGGACTGCGCGTGCGTATCCTCGGTCCGCTTGAAGCGCGCCTGACCGAGAGCGACCGCGTCGTGCTCGGCGGTCTCGTCGAGGGGACCTGGCCGCCGGAAAGCAATACCGACGCCTGGCTCAGCCGGCCGATGCGGCTTGATCTTGGCCTCGATCTGCCGGAGCGCCGCATCGGACTTTCCGCGCACGACTTCGCGCAGCTTCTCGGCGCGCGCGAAGTGATCCTGAGCCACGCCGCCAAGATCGCCGGCACGCCGACGGTGCCGTCGCGTTTCATCCAGCGCCTTGCCGCGGTGGCCGGCGCGCGGTGGCAGGCTGCCGTCATCGCGCGGCGACGCTTATCTCGCCTGGGCGCGCGAGCTCGACCGGTCCGAGACAATCGCAGCGGCACCGCAGCCAGCGCCGAAACCGCCGCGCGCGGCGCGGCCGAAGAGCCTGTCGGTCACCGAGATCGAGGATTGGCTGCGCGATCCCTATACGATCTATGCCAAGCATATTTTGCGCCTGCGGGCGCTCGACGCGGTCGACACCGAACCGGGCGCCGCCGAGCGCGGCACCATCATTCACGCCGCCATCGGCGCCTTCACCCAAAACTTCGCCAAGGACTTGCCGGCCGATCCGGTGCGCGAACTGATCGCGCTCGGCGAGCCGCATTTCGACGCGCTGGAAGATTTTCCCGAGGCGCGCGCCTTCTGGTGGCCACGCTTCCTGCGCATCGCCCACTGGTTCGCGCGCTGGGAAGCGGATCGGCGCGGTGCGATCGATTCCATCGCCGCCGAAATCCGCGGCGAGATCGAAATCCCGCTCGCCGACGGCACATTCAAGCTTCGCGGCATCGCCGACCGCATCGAGCGCGACGCCGCCGGCCGCTGCATCATCCTCGACTACAAGACCGGCGCGGTGCGCAGCGAAAAGCAGGTGCGCACCGGGCTGGCGCCGCAGCTCACGCTGGAAGCCGCGATACTGCGCCGCGGCGGCTTTGCAAATATTCCGGCCGGCGCCTCCGTCAGCGAAATCGCTTATGTGAAGCTCAAAGGCGGCGAACCGGCCGGCGAATACGAATCGATCAAGTTCAAGGACGGCACCCCGGATACCCAGGCCGATCGCGCGCTGCAAAGGCTAAGCGACCTCGCCCAGCGCTTCGAGGACGCGACCGAGCCATACCGGTCGCTGGTGCATCCGATGTGGCGGACGCATTACGGCGATTACGACCATCTGGCACGCGTCAAGGAATGGTCGCGCAGCGGCGGCGAGATCGATGACGTCGGTGGCGGCGAATGAGAACGCCGGAGGACATACCCGACAAAGTTCGTGAGCAGCAGAGGAATGCTGCGAACCCGAATGTTTCGTCATGGCTCGACGCCAATGCCGGATCGGGCAAGACCCATGTGCTGGCGCAGCGCGTGATCAATCTCCTGCTCAATGGCGTCGAGCCGGAGAAGATCCTCTGCATCACCTTCACCAAGGCCGGCGCCGCCAACATGGCGAAGCGCGTTTTCGACACGCTCGCCGTCTGGACGGTGCTCGACGATGCCGCGCTCGATCGTGTCATTCTCGGACAATCGGGCATGAAGCCCGACGCGGAGCGGCGCGCGCGGGCGCGGCGTTTGTTCGCGCGCGCGCTGGAAACGCCGGGTGGACTGAAGGTGCAGACCATCCACGCCTTCTGCACACAACTGCTGCACCAGTTTCCGTTCGAAGCCAATGTCGCGGCGCGCTTTGCCGTGCTCGACGAGACCGAGCAGACGCAGCTACTGGAGCAATTGACGCTCGCCGTGCTGCTCGACGGCGCCAACAATCCGGACGGCCCGCTCGGCCGCGCGCTCGCCACGGCGATGACCGCGGCAGCCGACCAGACGTTTCGCGACGTGGTGCGCGCCGCGATCGGCCGGCGCGACGCGATCGGCGGCTGGGTGATGAACGCGGGCGACGTCGACGCCGCGATCGCCGCGCTGTCGCGCGCGCTCGGCCTCGATCCGGCCGAGGATCGCGCCAGCATCGAAGAAGAGTTCTTCGCCGGCTCGTCGATTGCGCCCGGATGAGTGGACTACGGTCGCGGCCGCGTTGGCGCAGGGCGGCAAGACCGATGCCGAGCAGGCGCGCCGCTTCAGCCTGTTGGCGTCATTGCCGCGCTCCGACCGGGTCGAGACCTATCTCGATATTTTTTGCACTTCCAGCGATCGCGCGCCGCGCAAATTCATCGTGACTAAAGCGATCAAGGACGCGAGCCTCCTCGAACGGCTGGCTGCGGAACAGGGCCGCGTCTGCGCGCTGCTGGATCGGCTGCGCGCTGTCATCTGCCGCGACCGCTCCGCCGCGCTCCTGACTGTCGCGCATGCGGTGCTGACGCGTTATCACGACGAGAAGGCGCGCCGCGGCCTTCTCGATTACGACGATCTCATCGACAAGACGCTGCAGCTTCTCACCAACGTCGATGCGGCCTGGGTCCACTACAAACTGGACTTCGGCATCGATCATCTGCTGATCGACGAGGCGCAGGACACCAGCCACAAACAGTGGCAGATCGTCCGGCAATTGGTCGCCGAATTCACCGCCGGCGCCGGCGCGCGCAGCGTGACGCGCACCATTTTCGCGGTCGGCGACGAAAAGCAGTCGATCTACTCGTTCCAGAACGCCGCGCCGAAGGAGTTCGCGGAAATGCGCCGCTACTTCGAGCGCGCGCATGCGGCGAGTGAACTCGAATTCGTGCCCGGCCGCCTCGAGCATTCGTTCCGTTCCGGCGAAAGCATTTTGGCCGCGGTGGACATCGTGTTCAAGGACATCGCGCCGAGCGTCACCTCGGATCAGGGCGGCTTCCCGCCGCATATCGCGCTGCCCGACACGCCGCCCGGCATGGTCGAAATCTGGGAACCGGCAGAGCCGGACGAACGCGCGGAGATCGAAGGCTGGGATGCGCCGTTCGATACCGTGAGCGAAACCAGCCCGCGGGTGAAACTGGCGCAACGGATCGCGCGCACGGTGCGGCGGCTGGTCGACGAGCAAGAGCCCGTCGGCATCGAGCGCCGCGCCGCGCGCTACGGCGACGTTTTGATTCTGGTGCGTCAGCGCGGCGAATTGTTCGAGGCGATCATCCGGGCGCTCAAGCACGAAAAGGTCGAGGTCGCCGGCGCCGACCGGCTGGTGCTCACCGAGCATATCGCGGTCATGGACCTGATTGCGCTCGCCGACGCGCTGCTGCTGCCGGACGACGATCTCGCGCTGGCGACCGTACTGCGCAGCCCGCTGTTCGGTTTCAGCGACGACGATCTGTTCGCGATCGCCTGGGATCGCGGCCCGCTGTCGCTGCGCGAGGCGCTGCGGCGCAAAGCCGGCGAAAGCGAAATATTCGCTGCCGCCAATGCGCTCCTCGACAGACTGGCGGAGGACGCCCGCGGCAAGACGCCATTTGCGTTTTACGCGGAAATCCTCGGCGCCGGCCGCGCCCGGCATCGCTTCCTCGCCCGGCTCGGCGCGGAAGCCAACGATGCGCTCGACGAATTCCTCAATCTCGCCCTCGATTATGAGCGGCGCGAGACGCCGTCGCTGCAAGGCTTTCTCGCCTGGCTGCGCGAGGCGCGCGCCGAAGTGAAGCGCGACATGGAGATCGCGCGCAACGAAGTCCGCGTGATGACGGTGCACGGCGCCAAGGGCCTCGAAGCGCCGATCGTCTTTCTCGCCGACACGATGACGCCGCCGGCCGGGCCGAGACATCCCCGGCTGTTGCCGCTTGCCGGCGGCGCGACGATCTGGGCCGGCCGCAAAGCCGACGATGCGCCGCCGGTTGCCGCGGCGCGACAGGAAGCGCTCGCCGAGGCCGAACACGAATATCGCCGGCTCCTTTACGTCGCCATGACGCGCGCCGCCGATCGGCTGATCGTCTGCGGCGCCGAAGGCGAAAGAAAGCGGCCGGATGGCTGCTGGTACGATCTGGTGCGCGCGCCGCTCGAACCGTTCCTGGTCGAAGAAAAAGATTGCGAGGAGACCGTCTTGCGCTACCGCAAAGCGGCCGCGAGCGCCGAGCGCGCACCGGCAGCCGCCGTGCCCAAAGACACTGCCCGCCGCGAATTTCCGTCGTGGCTGCGCGAAATGGCGCCGGTCGAAGCGCCGCGCGCCGCGCCGCTGTCGCCGTCCTCTGCTTTTGACGAAGAGATCGAGCGGATTGCCCATCCGGCGGCGTCCGCGGCCGATCGCCAAAAGGCGCTCGAGCGCGGCCGGATCGTGCATCGGCTGATGCAAGCCCTGCCCGATATTCCGCCGGCGCGGCGCCAGGACGCGCTTGCAGCGCTATCTCGCCGCCGCCGCCAGGAATTTTTCGCCCGCCGAGCAGGCCGAGATGGCGCGGCAGGTTTTCGCCGTTCTCGACGAGCCGCGATTTGCCGAAGTGTTCGCGCCGGGCAAGCCGTCCGGAAGTGCCGATCGTCGGCCGCATCGCGCGCCCGGGCGGCGATCCGGTCGAGATCGCCGGCCAGGTGGATCGCCTGATCGTCACCGGCGATGCCGTCCTGATCGCCGACTACAAAACCGATCGCGTGGTGCCGCAGGCGATCGACGAGGTCGAACCACTATGTCACCCAGCTCGCGCTTTACCGGGCGGTGCTGGCGCGGCTTTATCCCGGCAAGACGGTGCGCGCAGCGCTGATCTTCACCAGCGGCCCGCATTCTGGTCGAGGTCCCGGCGGCGGACATGGATTCGGCACTGGATGCAGAACTTTGCAAAGTCCTGACCAAGGCAAAGTCCTGACCAAGAACCGTCACGCTCCGGTGAAGGTGCCTTGACGCTCAAAGCACCCCTTCATACGTTCATCGGCCCCGGGCAGCCGATTCCCCGAAAAGACGAGGTATTTCATGGTCGAGAAAACAACCGACGCGACGTTCGACGCGGACGTGCTCAAGGCGAGCGGCCCCGTGGTCGTCGATTTCTGGGCGGAATGGTGCGGCCCCTGCCGGATGATCTCGCCGGCGCTCGAAGAGATTTCCAATTCGCTCAACGGCAAGGTCAAGATCGTCAAGCTCAATGTCGACGAGAACCCGGGCACCGCGGCGAAATACGGCATCATGTCGATCCCGACGCTGATGCTGTTCAAGGACGGCCAGCTCGCGTCCCGCCAGGTCGGCGCCGCGCCGAAGCAGAAGCTCGAGCAGTGGATCACCGCTTCGGTGTGATCCGGTACGTCCTCACGCAACTTCTTATCGTCATGGCCGGGCTTGTCCCGGCCATCTCGTTTTCTGGCAGGCAGCCTGAGCGGGATGCCCGGCATAAAGCCGGGCATGACGGCCGAGGACTAATGCCGGAAATGCCGCGTCCCGGTGAACACCATGGCGATGCCATGGTCGTCGGCGGCCTTGATCACCTCGTCGTCGCGCACTGAACCGCCGGGCTGGATCACCGCGGTGGCGCCGGCCTCGATGGCGACGAGAAGCCCGTCGGCGAACGGAAAGAACGCGTCCGACGCGACCACCGATCCTTTGGTCGCCGGCTCCTTGAGGCCGGCTTCCTTCGCGGCATCCTGCGCCTTGCGCGCGGCGATGCGCGCGGCATCGACGCGGCTCATCTGGCCGGCGCCGATGCCGACCGTCGCCAAATCCTTGGCATAGACGATGGTGTTCGACTTGACGTGCTTGGCGACGCGGAAGGCGAAGCGCAGATCGCGCAGCTCGGCATTGGTCGGCGCGCGCTTGGTCACCGGCCGCAAATCCATGTCGTCGACCACCGCATTGTCGCGCGTCTGCACCAGCAGCCCGCCGGCGACGGTTTTGGCGGCAAGGCCCGAGCGCGCGCGGATCGGGCAAGCCGCCGGCGAGCAGCAGCCGCAAATTCTTCTTGGCGCCGACGATGGCGATGGCCTCCTCGGTCGCATCCGGCGCGATGATGACCTCGGTGAAAATCTCGGTGATGGCGCGCGCCGCTTCGGCGTCGAGCGTGCGGTTGAGCGCGACGATGCCGCCGAAAGCCGAAATCGGATCGCAGGCGAGCGCCTTGCGATAGGCATCGAGCAAGGCTGTCGCCTTCGGCGACGCCGCAGGGATTGGCGTGCTTGATGATGGCGCAGGCCGCGGTGCGCGCCGGATCGAACTCGGCGACGCATTCGTAGGCCGCGTCGGTATCGTTGATGTTGTTGTAGGAGAGCTGCTTGCCCTGCGCCTGCCGCGCGCGTGGCGACGCCGAAACGCACGTCCGGCGTGCGATAGAACGCCGCCGACTGGTGCGGGTTTTCGCCGTAGCGCAATTTCTCGATCAGCCGGCCGCCGAAGGCGCGGTAGTCGGGCGCAATCTCGTCAAGCTTCGCGGCGAACCAATTGGCGATCGCCGCGTCATAGGCGGCGGTGCGCGCATAGGCCTTGGCGGCGAGCCGCCGGCGCAGCGCCAGCGTCGTCATGCCGCTGTGCGCGGCAAGTTCGTCGAGCAGCGCCGCGTAATCGCTCGCCTCGACCAGCACCGCGACGTCGTCGTGGTTCTTCGCCGCGGCGCGGATCATCGCCGGGCCGCCGATATCGATGTTCTCGATGCAGTCGGCGAAATCGCCGCCGCGCGCGACGGTTTCCTCGAACGGATAGAGATTGACCACCAGAATATCGATCGGCCGAATGCCGTGCGCGCGCATCGCTTCGGCATGCGCGGGATTGCCGCGGATCGCGAGCAGGCCGCCATGCACCGCCGGATGCAGCGTCTTGACCCGGCCATCCATCATTTCGGGAAATCCGGTCAGATCGCTGACGTCGAGCACCTTGAGTCCGGCATCGCTCAGCGTCTTGCGCGTGCCGCCGGTCGAGACGAGTTCGATGCCGAAGCCGGCAAGCGCGCGCGCGAATTCGACCACCCCGGTTTTGTCGGAGACGGAAATGAGGGCGCGCGAGGCGCGGCGCAGTTGGTCGGTCATCGGCGTTCCGACATTATCATAGCGGCAACGATTACGGCGGCAGTCATCACAACGGCAGTCCTCGGCTCCTCCTCGCGCGGCGCGGCGCGCCGGGCCGGCGCCGGCCGTCGCGGCGGATTGGCCTGCTGCAAGCTCCATTGCACGCGCGAAGCGGTGCGCGCATGGCCGTGGATGACGATCTGCGACGGTCCGGCGCGGGACCTTCGCTGCCGGCGAGATAGACGCTGTCCTCGAGCTCGACCCGATCCTCGTGGGCGCTGAACGTCCACACTTCCTTGTTCGGCGTCATCAGCATGACGCCGTGGCCGTCGGTCAGCCGGGTCGCCTTCACCGTCGGATGCAGATGAAAGCGCACGGCGAATTCGTCGTGCGCGGCTGCGCACCTGCGAGCCGCCGTCGGCGGCGAGGAACACATCCTCGCCGTCGAGCCGCGTGCCGTCGGCCGACAGCGTCAGGACGCGCTCGTGCACGATGCCGAAGCGGTCGGCATAGCCGTCATGCGCCGCGCGCAGCACGATGGCGTCGGCGCCGTCCTCGCGCGTCACCGCGACATTGCTCGGGCCGCCCAGCATCGGCGAGCCGCCGAGCACGCGCCGGAACGTCGCCAGTTCGACGAAGCGCGCCGAGGACGTGTCGTTGAACGTCACCGTCGAATGCGCCGCGGTGGCGCGCGCCAGCTGCCGCCAGTCCTCGCGCCCGGTCGGCCGGCATGCCGCAATTCACGACGATCGAGGCTTTGCTTCGGCGAGGAGAATTCGAACGACAGGCAGCCGGCATGGGCGTCGAGGCTCATCTCGATCGGCGGCGCGCGGCCGGTATCCATGATGAGCACGCCGCCGCCGGCTTCGAGGCGCTGATACGCCGAATAGCGGCGCGTTCGAGAACGGCGCGCCGCGGGTCTCGTCATAGGCGAGCAGCGTCAGCAGCAGATCGGCCGGCGTCGCCCCCATGCCGTTGAAATGCGCGAAGGTGCCGTCGGAATGGCGGAAGAAACGCAGCATCGGCATCATGCGGTCGATGGCGTTGAGCAGCGCCTGCGGCGGCGCGATGTTGCGCGACGTAAAGGCCTGCCGCAGCGGCAACAGTTCGAGCAAGATCTCGATGATCGCGCCGGGATCGCGGCTGACATGGCCGCCGTCGGGAAGGATCTGCCGTTCGATTTCGTGCTTCAGCCGCTCGGTCGTCGATTTGATGTGGCGCGCCTGGCCGGCGATGCAGAGCGCGGCATAGCTGAGCGCGATGACGGCCTGCATGCGCGCGACGCCGCGGCGCGCATCGCCCGCGGTATGGCGCAGATAGCGCACCTGGCGAACCAGGCTGCGCAGGAAGCGCCGGTAGAAGCGCACATCGGCGTCTTGCAGGACCAGCGTCGACTGGCTGAGCCAGGAGATGATGCGGCGCGACAGCACGTCCGGCCGCCAGCCGACCGGATGCCACGAGCCTTGCAGCGCGATCCATTCGTCGACCAGCGCGCGCGCATTGGCGCGGGTGATGCCGGATTCGGCGGCGCGCAGATGGCGCAGCCAGCCGAAACCCAGCAGCGCCGCCGCCCAATCGTCGGACGGCGGCTCCATCTCGAAAATCGAGCGGCCGTCGCAGACCACGACCTTGCCGGCAAAGGCGAAGCGGCCGGAATAGATTTCGCTAGCGCGCGTGCGCGTCGGCGGTGCGCAAATCCGTGCGGCGCGATCAGCAGGCGGTCGGCCTTGAGCGGCAGCAGCGGCCAGCGCAGCAGCGGATGGCCGTTGGCGCGGCCGGCCACCCGCCGCATGGCGCCGCGAAGCGAGAAGCCAGGACAGCTTCGCATGGTCCGCGACGGCGACGCGCGACATCGGCCCGCTGCCCCTTTCTCCCGCATGATCCCGCCGCGGGCGACCATAACGAAACGGAGGCGGAACGGCCAACTGCCGATTACGTAATTGATATCCCTACAGTTTTACCAGCCGTGCGGCATAGAAGCCGTCGAGGCCGGCGAACCGCGAATCGGCATCGGGAAGTTGGCACGGCAGCGTGCGCAGATCGCCGTCCGCGGTGATGAACTCGCTCTGGCCGAAAACTTCGCCGCCGGCGATCGGCGCGCGCCGCACGCCCGGCTCGCGCGCAAGAAGTTCGGCGACGATGGCCTCGTTCTCTTCGGGCTCGAGCGAGCAGGTGCAATAGATCAGCGTGCCGCCGGGCTTGGTCAGCGCGACCGCGCGCTCGATCAGGCGGCGCTGCAAGCCGGCGAGCGTGGCGATGTCGGCGGCGCGCTTGAGCCACGGCACATCCGGGATGGCGGCGGATGGTGCCGGTCGAGGAGCACGGCGCATCGAGCAGAACGGCGTCGAACGTTGCTCGGCGTTCCACGCCGCGACGTCGGCGCAGACGAGTTCGGCGGTGAGCGAGAGCCGGGCGAGATTTTCTTCCAGCCGCTTGAGCCGCGCCGGCGCGCGATCGACCGCGGTGACCAGCGCGCCCGCCGCCGCAAGCTGCGCGGTCTTGCCGCCGGGCGCGGCGCAGAGATCGGCGACGCGCCGCCCGCGAACGTCGCCAAACAGCCGCGCCGGCAGCGCCGCCGCGGCGTCCTGAACCCACCATGCGCCTTCGGCAAAGCCCGGCAGCGCGGTCACCGCGCCGTGCGCGATCGTGCGCACCGAGCCGGTCGGCAGCACCCGGCCGTTGAGCTTTGCGGCCCAGGCTTCGGCATCGCTTTTCACCGTGAGGTCGAGCGCCGGTTCATGGCCGTTCGCGGCGGCGATGGCGTGCGCGGTCTCCGCGCCGTAAGCGCTGATCCAGCGCGCCATCAGCCATTCGGGCGTGTCGAGAACGGCGGCGTCGAGCGCGGCGAGCCGCTCGGCGCCTTCGCGCGCCACGCGCCGCAACACGGCATTGACCAGGCCGGCAAAGTGCGCCGCCGTGCTGGTCGGCCTGCGCAAGCCGCACGGCGAGATCGACGGCGGCGTGATCGGGCACGTCGAGAAACAGGATTTGCGCCGCGCCGATCAGCAGCGCGGTTTCGACGCGCGGCGCTTGCGGCGGCGGGCCGCGTTCGAGATAAGAGGCCGAGCAGGATGGCGCAGCGTGCCGAGCCGGCGCAGCACGACCGCGACCAGCGCGCGGGTCAGCGCGCGGTCGCGATCCTCGAGCGCGGCGAGCTCGGCCGTGTTGTCGAGCATTTCGTCGAGCGCGCGGCGGCGGCGCAGCACGCCGTCGACGATGTCGGCGGCGATGCGGCGCACGGCGAAACCGGGCACGTCGTCGGGCGGCCGGTTCGGACTGGCACGCTTGCGCTGCGCCCTGGACGCGCATAGCCTTCGTTCGAGGATATGGCCCCTTCAGGCCTTGGGCTTGAAATCGGCACGGCTACGCCAAGTCAGGTGCGATGCCAACCGACCAGACACCGTCAACGCCGCCGCGAACGATGCGGCGGCCAAAGAAGCCGGCAAGCGCCCGCTGACGCCGGCGGCCGAACGCGCGCTGGCCGAAGCGGCAGCCCGCCGCGCCGAACGAGAGCGCAAAAGACAGAGGCTCGCCGAAGGAAGTCGGCGGCCGCGGCGGCCCCGATCCGACGCGCTACGGCGATTGGGAAATCAACGGCTCTGACGTCGGATTTTTAGTCCGATTTGCCGTGCTCTCAGTCCGCGATTTCGTTGACATTTTTTCCTATTTATCGAGAATATAATCCTGCATCTTCTGGTTGATTCCGTCCCGCTATTTCGAGGGACACATGAGACGTTACGTCCTGTCCTTTGCAGCTCTGGCTCAGCCGCATCGAGGCAACGTGTTAGCCGTGGCCAGCGCGACGTTTGTGCTTGGTCTCGCGGCGGGTGCGATCCTGCGTCCATAGCCGCACGCGCCGGCGCCGGTCGGGTCCGCTTTCGCCGACGCGCCCGTCACCGAGCCGGCGCTGTCGACTCGCCGCTCGCCCACCGGCTCGATCCGGCGATCGTCTATCCGGCGGAGGTGCTGCGCATCATCGACGGCGACACGTTCGAGGCGCGTGTGCGAGTGTGGCCAGGACTCGACGTCGACACCAAAATGCGGCTGCGCGGCATCGACGCGGCCGAGCTGCACGCCCGCTGCCCCGATGAACTGGCGCAGGCGCAAGCCGCGCGCACCGCGCTGCAGACGATTCTGGCCGATGGCGGCGTCACCATTTCTCACGTCGGCGTCGACAAATATGGCGGGCGCGTCGACGCCACGATTGCGACACGCAATACGCCTGACGTCTCGGCGGCGATGCTCAATGGCGGCTTTGCCCGCACTTACGACGGCGGCAAGCGCGGCAGCTGGTGCGGGTGATTACTGGATCACCACGACGCGCGTGCCGAGCATGACCCGGCTGTAAAGGTCTTCGATGTCGGCGTTGTGCATGCGGATGCAGCCGTGCGACACGAAACGGCCGATCGAGCCCTCATTGTTGGTGCCGTGGATGGCGTATTGGCCGCCACCGGACAGCGTCATCGCCGCGACGCCCATCGGATTTTGCGGCGAGCCGCCCGGAATCACCGGCGGAAGCCTGCTGTAATCCCTCCTGATCGAATCCGGCGGCGACCAGGCCGGCCTGATATATTTGCCGTCGATATAGGCGGTGCCGGACCATTGCATGCCGAGGCGGCCGACGCCGACCGGATAGCGGATCGCCTGGCCCATGCCGACGAAATAATAAAGCGCGCGCTCGTTGGTCCGGATCACGATCGTGCCGGGCATGTAGCTGTCTTTCACCGAGACCATATCGCCACGGGCAGCGGCCGGCTTCGGCGCGAAGGCGAACAGTCCGACGAAAACCGCGAGCGCGGCCGAAAACAGGATTTTCCCTCGCATTGTCAAACCCCTACTATGAAAGCCGCCCCGCGCCCCCTAGCGGGGACCCACAGCATCTTAGCCGAAACAACGGCCCCGCTCAGTATCGCAACAGCAACAGGGTAAGGTTTTCGCTAATTTTTTCACAAGTGTGGTGTGCCGCGCACCATGAGCAAAGCGGTTTCACCTCTCCCGCGTCTACGCGCTCTCCTTGCTCTTGTTCTGGCGGTTGTTGACGAGATCGTCGACCACCGCGGGATCGGCCAGCGTCGAGGTGTCGCCGAGATTGCCGAATTCATCCTCGGCGATCTTGCGCAGGATGCGGCGCATGATCTTGCCGGATCGCGTCTTCGGCAGGTTCGGGCGCGAACTGGATGAGATCGGGCGAGGCGATCGGCTGAGATCTCCGTGCGCACCCAGCCGACCAGTTCCTTGCGCAACTCTTCGGTCGGCTGCTCGCCGGTCATCAGCGTGACATAGGCATAGATGCCCTGGCCCTTGATGTTGTGCGGATAGCCGACGACGGCGGCCTCCGACACTTTCGGATGCGCGACCAAGGCCGATTCCACTTCCGCGGTGCCGAGCCGATGGCCGGCGACATTGATCACGTCGTCGACGCGGCCGGTGATCCAGTAATAGCCGTCCTCGTCGCGCCGGCAGCCGTCGCCGGTAAAATATTTTCCGGGATAGGCGCTGAAATAGGTTTCGATGAAGCGCTGATGATCGCCATAGACCGTGCGCATCTGGCCGGGCCAGGAATCGGCGATGCACAGATTGCCCGTCGCCGCGCCTTCGAGCACCTTGCCTTCGGCATCGACGATCTGCGGCACGATGCCGAAGAACGGCCGCGTCGCCGAGCCGGGTTTCAGCGGCGTCGCGCCCGGCAGCGGCGTGATCAGGATGCCGCCGGTCTCGGTCTGCCACCAGGTATCGACGATCGGGCAGCGGCTGTCGCCGACGACGCGGTAATACCATTCCCACGCTTCGGGATTGATCGGCTCGCCGACCGAGCCGAGCAGCCGCAGCGAGGCGCGCGAGGTTTTCTTCACCGGCGCGTCGCCCGCCTGCATCAAGGCGCGGATCGCGGTCGGCGCGGTGTAGAAGATGTTGACCTTGTGCTTGTCGATCACCTCCCAGAACCGCGACATCGACGGATAATTCGGCACGCCTTCGAACATCAGCGTGGTGGCGCCGTTGGCGAGCGGACCGTAGACGATGTAGCTGTGGCCGGTGACCCAGCCGACGTCGGCGGTGCACCAATAGATGTCGCCGTCGTGGTAATCGAACACGTATTGGTGGGTCATCGACGCGTAAAGCGAGATAGCCCGCCGTGGTGTGCAGCACGCCTTTCGGCTTGCCGGTCGAGCCCGACGTGTAAAGGATGAACAGCGGATCCTCCGCGTTCATTTCCGTCGCACGGACACTCCGCCGTCACCACGTCCTTGGCCTCGTGGTACCAGACGTCGCGTACCGGATCCATGTCGACCGGCGCGCCGGTGCGTTTGACGACGACGACAAAATCGACGCCGCCGACTTTGGCGATCGCCGCGTCGGTATTGGCCTTCAGCGGCACCTTGCGGCCGCCGCGCACGCCTTCATCGGCGGTGATGACGATGTTCGACTTGCAGTCCTCGATGCGGCCGGCGAGCGAATCCGGCGAGAAGCCGCCGAACACCACGGAATGGATCGCGCCGATGCGCGCGCAGGCGAGCATGGCGTAAGCCGCTTCCGGAATCATCGGCATGTAGATGGTGACGCGGTCGCCCTTCTTGACGTTGCGGTTGCGCAGAATATTGGCGAAGCGGCAGACCTCGTCGTGCAGCTCCTTGTAGGTAATGTGCTTTGAGTCTTTCGGGTCGTCGCCTTCCCAGATGATGGCGGTCTTGTCACGGTGGGTGTGCAGGTGGCGGTCGATGCAGTTGTAGGCGGCGTTGGTGGCGCCGTCCTCGAACCATTTGATCGAGACGTTGGGCTTGGCGAAGGACGTGTTCTTGACCTTGCTGAACGGCCTCATCCAGTGAATGCGCTTGGCCTGCTCGGCCCAAAAGCCATCGGGATCGGCGAGCGAGCGCTGGTACATTTTCTTGTAGTCGGCGGCGTTGATGAAGGCGCGCTTGGCCCATTCGGCGGGATACATCGTAAATCTTGTCCGACATTTTTTATCCTCCACGCACACGCGTTGCTTGGGCATGATCTTATCCGAAAACCAGAAGACCATTTTTCAGGATCATGCCCTACTGCGTTTCCCGCTCACATTATGCGACGGCGTCCCGACGAGGGACAAGGCATCGCACCTACGCCAAAAGTCACACGCCGATAGCGCCGACTACCGCGCCGCAAACCAGCAGCACAATCAGCCAATTGCCGGCATCGATGAAGAGGAGCCGCCGGTCGCGGCCGGAAAAGCTGTAATTGACCACCATGGTGGTGAGGATGAAGCCGAACCACAGGAACGCGGCCGATATCACGCCATTGCACAGCGTCACCTGGCCGGGGCCGAGATGGCCGAGCACGCCGGCCAGCATCCAGGCGATAATGACATTGGCGACGAAGGCGTAGACGAACGGCAGGAACGCGCCGGGCTTGTTGCGATCGGCCACCATCTGCTCCGGCGTCTTGCCGAGCGCCGCGGTGTAGATTTTGCCGAGGCTCATGTACCACGCGGCGCTGGCGAGCCAGGCGACAATTGCGGCGACGAGCACGGCAAGAAAGCTGATCCCGGCAAACGTCATGGCTTCATCCCTCCCATGCGGCAGATGAATTTCCATTCGTCGGCCGTTACCGGCTGCACCGACAGCCGACCGTATTTCACCAGTGGCATAGCTTTGAGTTTTGGCTCCGCCTTGATTGCCGCGAGCGTAACCGGCTTCGGCAGCGGCTTGACCGCGCCGGTGGTCACGGCGACCCACGGCTCGCCTTTTTCCGCGGTCGGATCGGGATAGGCGTCGCGGAGGATTTCGCCGATGCCGACCACCTGCTTCTCGGCGCCGGTGTGATAGAAGAAAAACTCGTCGCCCTTCTTCATCTCCTTGAGATGCCGCCGCGCCGTGAAGTTGCGCACGCCGCTCCACGGCTCGCCCTTCTTGCCGCGCTTGACCTGATCGTCCCAGGAGAATTCCTCCGGCTCGGTTTTCATCAGCCAATACGCCATGATCACTCCTCCGCCTTGAGCGGCCGCGACAATAGCGACTCGATGACCGCATCGACGCTCAGCTTTTCCGTAAGCAGCGCGGCAACCGCCGCCGAGATCGGCATGTCGACCGCACGGTCGCGCGCCATTTCGAGCAGCACCGGCGCGGTGAATACGCCTTCGGCCAGACCGCCGTGGATCGCAGCGGGTTTTTGGCCGCGGCCAAGATTGACGCCGAAGGTGAAATTGCGCGATTGCGGGCTCGAACAGGTCAGCAGCAGATCGCCGAGCCCGGAGAGCCCCATCATGGTCTGCGGCTTCGCCCCATAAGCCCGCCCGAAGCGAACCAGCTCCGCAAAACCGCGCGTGGTCAGCGCCGCCAGCGCGCTGGCGCCAAGACCACGTCCGGTGACAACACCCGCGGCGATGGCAAGCACGTTCTTCGCTGCGCCGCCGATCTCGACGCCGCGCACGTCGCTGGAATGGTAAGGCCGAAAAGTCGCGGAACCGACGGCCAGTGCAAGTTCGGCGGCAAGCTTGCCGTCGGCGGCCGCCAACGTCACCGCCGTCGGCATGCCGCGGGCAACATCGGCGGCGAAACTCGGCCCCGACAAAATCGCGGCAACCGCCTTGGGCGCGCATTCGGCGATCACCTCGCTCATGAGTTTCTTGCTGCCGCGCTCGATGCCCTTGGCGCAGACGATCATCGGCGTCCCGGCGGCGAGCAAGGGCGACAGCGCGGTGGCGGCGGCGCGCACCGCTTGCGCGGGAACGACGAGGAGGACCGCCTCGGCACGCGCGACCTCGGCGATTGCGCCGGCCACAACGATGCCGTCATCCAGCCGCACGCCGGGCAGGAAAAGACTTTCGCGTTTGGTTGCGAGCGCCTTAGCGTTGGCGGCATCCTGCTCCCACAGCGTAACCTTGCGCCCGGCGCGTGCGCAGGTCAGCGCCAGCGCCGTGCCCCAGGCGCCGCCGCCAATGACCGCGATGTGGTCAAGCGGCATGATGATTAAAGGGCTTCGCCGCGCAGCAGCTTGGGCACTTCACCGATGAGCCCGGCCGCCTCGCGAATGAACAGGCGCTTGAGATTGGGCAACCGATCGACGAGGCCAAGGCCGACGTCGCGCGCGACCCGCAGCATGTCGGAACGGTTGGAAAACAGCCGGTTGAGGCCGTCGGTGGCAAGCCCCATGGCCATGGTGTCGAAGCGCCGCCAGCGCTGGTAACGCTCGAGCACGTCGGCTGTGCCCGGATCGAGGCCGAGCCGCGCCGCGTCGACGATAACTTCGGCCAAAGCGGCCACATCCTTTAGTCCCATATTGAGGCCCTGACCGGCGATCGGATGGATGACATGCGCCGCGTCGCCGACCAGCGCGAGGCGTTCGGCAATGAACGAACGGGCGACAAAAAAGCCGAGCGGATGCACTCGTCGCGCGCCGATGACGGTGATCTCGCCGAGCTGGAGTTTGAAGCGCTGCTCGAGCTCGGCGTGAAAGGCGTCGTCAGGCAGCGCGACGATGCGTTGCGCTTCCGTCGTGGTCTCGGTCCAGACGATGGAGGAGCGCCGTCCGGTCAGCGGCAGGATGGCGAACGGGCCCGCCGGCAGAAAGTGTTCTTCGGCGCGGCCGAGATGATCGCGTTCGTGTGCGACATTGATGACGATCGCCGACTGGCCGTAATTCCAGCCATGCGTGGCGATGCCGGCGCCGGTTCGCAGCATTGAGCGCGCGCCATCGGCGGCGACCAGGAGCCGTGCGCTCACGGCAGAGCCGTCATCGAGCTCCGCCGCTACGCGATCGCCGTCGTGGGCATATTTGCCAATGGCGGCGGTCCGCAGAGTGACACCCGCCGTGCTCGCCTTTGCGGCAAGCGCATCGATGAGATGCCGGTTCTCGATCATGTGGGCGAATGGCTCGCCCGGCTCGATTTCGCCGCCGAAGGTAAGAAAGACCGGCCGGACCGCGTCGCCGAGCCGGCTGTCGGTGACGACCATGTCGAGGATCGGCTGCGCCTGATCGGCGACGGCCTGCCAAACGCCGAGCGTTGCGAACAGCCGCTGCGCCGCCGCGACGATCGCCGAGGCGCGCTCATCGCCGGCATGGGCGTTGCCAAGTGCCGGATCGGCGACGGCGACTGTGAACGACGGGCCAAGCCCCTGCCGTAACGCAATGGCAAGCGTCAGCCCGGCGAAGCCGCCGCCGGCGATGAGCACATCGACCTGGTTACGCGACAGATTACGCGTCATGCTCTTATCGTAGCACGATAAAGTCCGCCGGGCTTGACCCCGCCGGCGATCCCGTATGCAAAGAGTTAGCGGCCCAAAAAACGCCGGCACGACAGGTAAGAAACCACGACGGGTAAGAAGCATGGCCTCCGCCGTCCAGGAACTCATCGAGATCCTCAATCTCGAACCGCTTGAGCTCAATCTGTTTCGCGGCCGCTCGCCGCAATCGCGCTGGCAGCGCGTGTTCGGCGGCCAGGTCATCGGCCAGGCGCTGGTCGCTGCGTGCCGCACGCTGGACGACGTGGCGACGCGGCCGCCGCATTCCCTGCACGCTTATTTCCTGCTCGGCGGCGATCCCAAAGTGCCGATCATCTATGAGGTGGATCGCATTCGCGACGGCAAAAGTTTCACCACGCGCAACGTCAAGGCGATCCAGCACGGCCATGCCATCTTTTCCATGTCGGTGTCTTTTCACGTTCATGAAGAAGGCCTGTCGCACCAATTCACCATGCCGGACGTGCCGAAGCCCGACGCGCTGCCGGACGAAGCCGAATTGAAGGAGCGCGTCTGGCCGAAAATGCCCGAGCCGGTGCGCCGCTATTACGAACGCGAGCGGCCGATCGAATTGCGTCCGGTCGAATACGGCCGCTATCTCGGCGAGAAAAACGCGAGCGGCCGCTTTCATGTCTGGATGCGCGCGACCGGCGGCCTGCCCGACGAGCCGGCAATTCATCAATGCGTGCTGGCTTACGCCTCCGACATGATGCTGCTCGACGCCGCGCTGATCCCGCACGGCCGCTCGGTGTTCAGCGAAGACATCATGGCGGCAAGCCTTGACCATGCGCTGTGGTTCCACCGGCCGTTTCGCGCCGACCAGTGGCTGCTTTATGCCCAGGACAGCCCGAATCTGTCCGATTCACGTGGCTTCGCGCGCGGGCTGATCTTCGCCAGCGACGGCACGCTGGTCGCATCCGTGGCGCAAGAAGGGCTGCTGCGGCAACGCCGGACCACCGCCTGAGCCAGTTCAGGTCCGGCCTCTGGACAGCGGCGCGCCTGAGGCCCACTGACTTAATTCACGGCGGCCATGCCGATAGACTGTGCAATCTGCTCTGGCCGCGAACCGGGATCGCATCATGAAACTCGTCACCGCCATCATCAAACCGTTCAAGCTCGAAGAGGTGCGCGACGCGCTTCTCGCCATCGGGGTCCAGGGCATTACCGTCACCGAAGTCAAAGGCTATGGCCGGCAAAAGGGCCATACCGAACTCTATCGCGGCGCCGAATACGCGGTGAATTTGTTGCCGAAAATACGCATCGAAGTCGCGGTCGCCGCGGAGGCCGCCGACAAGGTGGTCGCCGCGATCGGCGCCGCAGCGAAAACCGGACAGATCGGCGACGGCAAGATTTTCGTCGCCTCACTCGACCAGGCCATGCGTATCCGCACCGGCGAGACCGGCACCGCAGCGCTGTGAGCGGCGGAGCGCCTCGCGGGCGACCGCCTCGTTTTTATGCAACCTTGTCCGATCTTTAGGCTATGACCTCAGCGATGTTGGCGATGAAGCCGCAATCCAGGCCGGTTACCAGGCGTTATGCCGGCTTCGCGAATTGGCACGGCGTTTGATTCCACCAAGCGCGGCAACGAGCCGGTGGGGGGACAGTCCAATGAAAGTCGTGGTGGCCATTATCAAGCCGTTCAAGCTCGACGAGGTTCGCGACGCGCTCACCAAAATCGGCGTTCAGGGACTGACCGTCACCGAAGTGAAGGGCTACGGCCGTCAGAAGGGCCACACCGAAATCTATCGCGGCGCCGAATATGCAGTGAGCTTCCTGCCCAAGATCAAGATCGAGATCGCCTGTCCCGCCAGTCAGGTGGACAAGGTCACCGATACGATCACGTCGGCGGCGAAAACCGGACAGATCGGCGACGGCAAAATCTTCGTGTTCAATCTGGATCATGCGGTGCGCATCCGCACCGGCGAGACTGACGCCGCCGCGCTTTAGCGGCGCGCCGATTTGCAGCGACAGCGCTGACCGGCCGCACCCTCCCTTCGGGGGAGGGATGAACGCGCCGGAAAAACCTGCTAAGCCATCGCCCAAGAACAGCTCTACAAAAGCCCAGTGAGGACGTCATGTACGGCAATCTCGAACTCTTTATCGATGGCAAATGGCTCGGCGGCGGCGGCCGCAAGGGCGAAGATGTGCTCAATCCGGCAACCGAAAAGCCGCTCGGCCATCTGCCGCATGCGAGCCTGGCCGATCTCGACCAGGCGCTCGAAGCCGCCAAAAAGGGATTCACGCTCTGGCGCGCCGTTTCCGCCTACGACCGCAGCAAGATCATGCACAAGGCGGCCGACCTGATGCGCGAGCGCAACGACGCGATCGCCAAGATCATGGTGCTGGAACAGGGCAAGGTTTATCCCGAGGCGCGCGGCGAGGTTATCGGCTCGGCCGACATCATCGACTGGTACGCCGAAGAAGGCCGCCGCTCCTATGGCCGCATCGTGCCGGGCCGCGGCAAGGGCATTCGCCAGCTCGTGGTGCAGGAGCCGATCGGCGTCGTCGCAGCCTTCACGCCGTGGAATTTCCCGGTGCTGACGCCGGCGCGGAAAATCGGCGGCGCGCTCGCCTCCGGCTGCTCGCTCATTCTCAAAGCCTCGGAAGAAACGCCTGGCGCCTGCGTCGAGCTGGTGCGCTGCTTCGTCGATGCCGGCCTGCCGGCCGGCGTGCTCAACCTGGTGTTCGGCGTGCCCGCGGAAGTCTCCGAATATCTGCTGAGCAAGGATGCGATCCGCAAAATTTCCTTCACCGGATCGATCCCGGTCGGCAAGCGTCTGGCGGCGCTCGCGGCCAAGGGCATGAAGCGCACCACCATGGAGCTCGGCGGTCATTCGCCGGTCGTGGTGTTTGCCGACGCCGATCCGGAGAAGGCGGCCGACACCATCGCGGCGTTCAAATACCGCAATGCCGGCCAGGTCTGCATCTCGCCAACCCGCTTTTACGTGCAGGAAGACGTCTATCCGCGCTTCCTCAAGCGCTTCACTGAATACGCGAGCGCCATCAAGGTCGGCGACGGCATGGAGAAGGGCATAACCATGGGCCCGATGGCGAACGCGCGGCGCATCGAGGCGATGGAGGGTTTCGTCAACGACGCCAAGAGCCGCGGCGGAAAAATCCAGACCGGCGGCAAGCGGCACGGCAACCAGGGCTACTTCTACGAGCCGACGGTGATCACCGACATTCCGGACGATTCCGAAATCATGACGCAAGAGCCGTTCGGCCCGGTTGCGCCAGTCGTCACCTTCAAGACTTTCGATGAGGTGGTCGAGCGCGCCAATTCGCTGGAATTCGGTCTGGCGGCTTACGCCTTCACCACGTCGAATTCGACCGCCGCGGCAATAGGCGACGCGTTGGAGTCCGGCATGGTCGGCGTCAACTCTATCGCGATCTCGACGCCGGAGACGCCGTTCGGCGGCGTCAAGGAGAGCGGCCACGGCAGCGAAGGCGGCATCGAGGGCTTGGGCGCCTATCTCGTCACCAAGTTTATCTCGCAGGGTTAAACCGCTTACGCCGCGACAAACACTTGACGATGAACCGCCGGGACAAAAAATCCCGGCGGTTTTATTTTACTAAAATGGAACTCGCGTGACGCGATCGCACCACGTTTTGAACGCGAATGTGTTGCTCGCGCGGCAGATCGAGCCTGCTCGCGAGCTTGCCGCACTATCGTGGCGCAGGAACGAAAATAGGCGATCGCGCATTATAGGCCGTGGCGGGGAGAGAAGTGCCGTGCGTCGATGGATATTCTGGCTTCCATGTTCGCTTATTTGGGATGCGTGACCGGCATTGTCGGCACGCTGGCGCTGTCGTTCTATCTCTTCTTTGCCGCGCCCAATCCGGCGCTCACGCAGACGCACAGCATTGCGATGGCGGCCAAGTCCGATGTGCTTGGCAAGTCCGACAGGCTCAGAACCGCAAGCGCGGCCCAGGCTAAGCCCGACGCCAACGTCGCCCGCGCAGACACGCACGTTGTGTCCCGAGTTGCATCTCAAGATGCGTCCAATGTCGCCGCCACGGACGCTTCACCGGCAACGGCCGCCCCGGTGCCAAAGAAGGCCCAGCTTGCGCGCGCTCTTTTATCGCGACGGCTGGTTCAGGAAGACCGCGCGCGGCGCTGGGCCTACCAACAGGATCCCAGCTTCGAGACCCGCTTCCTCGGCTATGCCAATTAATCCCGCAAGTCGCGCGTAGAAGCGGGATGGCGGAGAGGGAGGGATTCGAACCCCCGATACGGTTGCCCGTATGCCGCATTTCGAGTGCGGTGCTTTCAACCGCTCAGCCACCTCTCCGGGAAGGTCAGACCCTGAGCGTCGCGGCGCAGTATGTAGCGGCCGCGTGCGCGGGAAACAAGGCCGGGCGCTTTTGTAGGGCTATTACAGCTCCCGGCCGAGCTTGCGATCGAGCGAATATGGCCCGCTGCCGCGCAGCGCGATGGCGAAACTTACCAGTCCCCACAGCAGGACGTATTCGTAGCCGCGCTTCATCCAGCCGAAGCCGTTGCCCCAATAGACGATGAAAATGCACAGCATCTCGATCGCTGCGGCAGCCGCGAAGAAGCGCGTGAAGAAGCCCAGAATGATGCAGATTCCACCGAGCATTTCGATGGAAAACGAGCTCCAGAAGAAGAAAGCCGGCGGGACGAAACCGAGATCGGCAAAGCCTTTCAAAAACGCATCGGTCGGCCCGATCACGATCTTGTTGTAACCGTGCACGAACAGATTCCAGCCGACGGCGACGCGTATGATCAGCCACGATATCGGAGCAGCCGCATCGTAGAACGGCTTGAGCGATGGAATCAGAAGGCGTGACTCGGCCTGCGTGCCCGCCATGTTGTCCTCCCCACGCGAAAGCAAGTTTTTTGTACCCGGATAAACCCCGCCGGGCCCTGATTTATTTCGTCGGCACCACCAGCGAATAACGCTCGTCCGCCGCCAGGCATTCGGCCTGCGGGAAGCCGAGTTCCTTGCGCACCATATTGGTGCCGAGCACCAGCGAGACGATTTTGTAGAACGCGTGGCGGCGGCTCATGCCCTCGCGTCCCATGCCGCAATCGGTCGAGATCACCAGCCGCTCCGGTGAAATGTATTTGAGCGCGGCGCGGATTTTCTCCGCCACCTCGTCCGGGCTTTCGACTTGCAGCACGTGATGGTCGATGACGCCGATGGCGATCTTCTTCTCGGTGATGGTCTTGCCGATCGCTTCGAGATCGATGCCGCCCGAACTTGAGGATTCGAAGGTAATGACGTCGGCGTCGACCGTATTGTAGGTCTCGAGCGCCGGCTTGTAGCTCTGTATCTGCGCGAACATCCTTTGCTGGGAAGGATTGCCCCAGCAGGAATGCGCCCATACCTCGGTTTTGGCGCGCAAGCCCCGCACGGTGCGATTGAACACCTCGACCATCAAATTTGGATTGATCACCTTGTCCTGGATCTTGCGCACCGCGATCAGATGAATTTGCGGCTCCTCGATCTGGATGATCGGACAGCCGGCGTCGGCCAGCTCGTGGTATTCCTCGTTGAAGGCGTCGGCGATGGCGAACATGCGGTCGGGTACGCTTTTGTAGTGCCGGTCCTGCAGCGCGAAGGCGACGATTTCCGCCGACACCGCGCCGAATTTCACCGGCTTGGTGGTGAAGCGCTGCGCCGCCTTCCACATCGCGGTGTATTGCAGATTGCCGCGGCCGATCTGCCCGGTGATGACCGGCATGACGCGCGACTCGAGATAGTCGTGCAGAATGTGGCCGCGCGGAAACCAGATGCCGCCGCGGCCGGCCGGCGTCGGCACCGGGTGGGCGATGTCGAGGCCGCTCATGTGATTGGGCGGATAGGCCGTCCAGCTCTGGCCGCCGACGTCATCGTCAAAGTGGGCGTCGCCGTCGGTGACGATATCGAGGCCGGCCAGTTCCTGATCGCGCAGATAGCAAGTCACCGCATCTTCATACTGCTCGCGGAAGCGGCGGCTCACCATGGCTTCGAGGAAATGCCGGGTGCCGAGATTTTCCGTGTACCAGCTCGGCCGCGGCAGCGATCCGGTGATGGTCGTCGGCAGTTTGATGTCTTTGGTGGCGCGAAACATTTTTGGAAGCCTCCCTGAATGCGGAGCGAGTCATGCGGCGCTCGCCTGCCTGCGCATAGCTTAGCAAGCCGCATGGGCTGGTGGTAAGCGCGTATCGCCATGGACGAGCCAACGCGTTTGCGGTCGCCAAAGCGCGATGGGCAGGAGTGGGCGGAGCGAGGCCAGTCCGCGGTCAAGTGCCGGTGAAAACCGGCTTGCGCTTTTCCATGAATGCAGTGCGGCCTTCGGTGTAATCGCGGCTGGCGAAGCACTGCTCGACCATTTCAACCGAGCGCGCGATGTTCTTCTTCGACTCATCTTTCATAATCTCGCCGACGGTGACCTTCACCGCCTTGATGGTGAGCGGCGCATTGGCGCTGATCATGTCGGTGATGCTTTTGACATAGGTCTCAAGCTCGGCGGCCGGCACGACGCGATTGACGAGCCCCATGATGCGCGCCTCCTCGGCGTCGAACTGGCGCGCGGTATAGAAAATTTCCTTGGCAAACGACGGCCCAACGACATCGACGAGCCGTTTCAACCCGGTATAGCCGTAGCCCAAGCCGAGCTTGGCCGCCGGCACGGCAAAGCGTGAATTGTCGGAAGCGATGCGCAGATCGCAGCAGGTGGCGAGCCCGAGCCCGCCGCCGATGCAATAGCCGTTGATCATGGCGATGGTCGGCTTGGGGAATTCGGCGATGCTGGCATAGGTCGCGTCGGTCTTGGTATTGTAGGCGCGCACCGCTTCGATGGTGGCGCGCTCGCTGCCGAATTTCGAGATGTCGGCGCCCGACACGAAGGCCTTGCCGCCGGCGCCGGTGAGCACGACGACGCGGATGTCGTTGTCGGACGCAAAGGCGTTGAGCATGCTCGTGGTCGCCTCCCACATTTCCAGCGACACCGCATTGTGCCGCTCGGGATTGTTGAAGGTCACGATGCCGACGCTGCCTTCCTTGCGCGAGAGCATCTTGTCGGTTTGCGTCATTTCGTACTCCGTTTCTTTCTTTCGTCACGGCCGGGCTCGTCCCGGCCATCCACGTCTTTCCCGCGTTGAGTCGTGGATGCCCAGCACAAGGCCGGCATGACGACAATAGCACTAAACGGCGTTGGCTTTGTGCAGCGCCGCGATCTCTTTAGGCTTGAAACCGAATTCCTTGAGCACCGCATTGGTATGCTCGCCGAGCTCCGGCGGCCGCACCGCCAGCCGCGACGGGGTGCGCGACAGCGTAACCGGCTGGGCGACGAGCCCCATCTTGCTTTTATCCTTTTTGGTCACGCTCTGCGCCATGCGCAGATGCTGCACCTGCGGATCGGCGAACATCTGGTCGATCGCATAGATCGGCCCGCATGGCACGCTGGCCTGGTTGAGGCGCTCGATCCACTCGGCGCTGGTGCGGCCGCCGAGATAGCTGCCGATCTCGGCATTGAGCGCGTCGCGATGCGCCGAACGCGCCGCGCCGGACTGATAGTTCGGATTCTGCAGCAGCGCCTTGGCCTCGATCGATCTCGCAGAACCGTTCCCAAATTTTCTGTCCGGTGGCGGCGATGTTGATATGGCCGTCTTTGGTCTTGAAGACTCCGGTCGGAATGCTGGTCGGGTGATTGTTGCCGGCCTGTTTCGCCACCTCGCCCTGCACCAGGTATCGCGCGGCCTGGAAGTCGAGCATGAAAATCTGCGCCTGCAGGAGCGAGGTCGTGATGTGCTGGCCCTTTTTCGACGTCTCGCGCTCGAGCAGCGCGACCAGGATGCCCAGCGCTGCGAATATGCCGGCGCTGAGATCGGCGACTGGGATGCCGACCCGCACCGGCCCTTGCCCCGGCAGGCCGGTGATCGACATCAATCCGCCCATGCCCTGCGCGATCTGATCGAAGCCGGGACGATTGGCGTAGGGGCCGTCCTGGCCGAAGCCGGAAATGCTGGCATAGACGATACGCGGATTGATCTTGGCGAGTACCTTGTAATCGATGCCGAGCCGCTTCTTCACGTCGGGACGGAAATTCTCGACCACGACGTCGGCCTTCTTGACCATGCGCTTGAACGCGGCGATGCCTTCGGGCTTTTTCAGATTGAGCGTCATGCTGCGCTTGTTGCGATGCAGGTTCTGAAAGTCGCCACCTTCGCGCGGGCCACCCATCGGCTCGTCCGCGCCCGGCGGCATCTCGATCTTGATCACATTGGCGCCCCAGTCGGCGAGCTGACGCACGCAGGTGGGCCCCGACCGCACGCGGGTCAGATCGAGCACCGTGAATCGCGCAAGAGCTTTGGAAGCGCGGGGGAAAGGCATTACTGGCGTCTCCAATGCCGGTTTGTTGCCGGCTAGGTCTTTGCCGGCGAGGTTTTCCCGGTCAAGTTTTTGCTCGGCCCGAATTCTTGGCTGGATGGGCCGGAAGGGGCAGAACTTCCCCGATCTCATCGGCATTGTCCACCGGTTCGGACGCCGCGCGCAGCCATCGTTCGCGACCTGCCGATCCGGTAGAATGCCGAGACAGCCATCTTTCCGGCACTTTTGCGAGGCGATCATGAACGAGGATGTATTCAACGTCAGCGTGCGTAAATTTCTCAAAAAGGTCGGCATCACCTCGCAGCGCGAGATCGAGCAGGCGATACGAAAATCGGTCGCCGACGGCCGGCTGAAAGGAAACGAAGCATTGCCCGCCAGAATGACGCTCACGGTCGAAGGCGCCGGCCTCACCATCGAGATCGAGGGCGGCATCGAGCTTGAATAAAGACGCGCGGATGCGAATGCCGGGAAGCGACAATGTATGATTTTCGCCGTTGGTCGATTGCACTCGCGTTCGTTGCCGGCGCCAGCGCCGCCGTCGCACAGGATCATCCGGGCCGCAGCGAAGGCGGCGAGCATTTCAATCGGCAAGACTTCAATCGGCAAGACTTAAGCAGGCAGGACGACGGCCAGCAGCAGGGCGGCCATCAGGACCAGAACGGGCCCGGCGTACTCTCGCTGTTGCCGGCCGACGCCGTCAGCGAGCACAGCATCGATCTGCCGTTGGGCAAGCTCGCCTATACAGCGACCGCCGGAACGTTGCCGCTGTTCGATCAATCGGGCGAGCGCGCGGCGGCGATCTTCTATACGGCGTATGTAGCGAAGACCGCCAATCCGGCGGCGCGGCCTGTGACCTTCGTCTTCAACGGCGGGCCGGGCGCCGCGTCGGCATTCCTCAATCTCGGACTGGTCGGTCCGCGTGTCGCCGAATTCGGCATGAACGGCCACGACGGCTCCAACGTCCATTTGATCGACAATCCCGACACCTGGCTCGCCTTCACCGATCTCGTTCTGATCGATCCGGTCGGCACCGGCTGGAGCCGGGCGGCCAAGCCGGACGGCGGCCGCGGCTTCTGGAGCGTGCACGCCGATGCTGAATCCATGGCGAAAGCGATCGCGCTCTATGTCGCCAGGAACAGCCGCGCCACGTCGCCGAAATTTATCCTCGGCGAAAGCTACGGCGGCTTCCGCGCCGCCAAGGTCGCGCGCGTGCTGGAGAGCGATCAGGGCATCATGGCGTCCGGCATTCTCATGCTGTCGCCGGTGCTCGAAGGCGCATTTCAGTTCGGCGGCGACCGCTTCGCGCTCGGCGCCGCGCTGCAATTGCCGTCACTCGCCGCGGCGCAACTCGAGCGCAAAGGCACGTTCAGCCAGGACGCGCTGGCGCAGGCGGAGCATTTCGCGCTGACCGATTACCTGACGACGCTGGCCGGACCGCCGCTCCAGGGCGACGCGGCCAAGACATTTTACGCGCGCGTTGCCGACATCACCGGATTGACGCTCGATGCGGTGGCCGAAACGCGCGGCTTCATCCGCGACGACTATGTCAAGAATCTCGACTTGGGCGACCACAAAATCGCCAGCCACTACGACGTTACCTTCGCCTCCGACGATCCCTATCCGGAGACGCCGGCGGCGCGCGGTCCGGATCCGATCCTCGATGGCGTCATCCGCGGCTATGGCAGCGCTTTCGTCGGCTATGCGCGCGACGATCTCGGCTTCAAGACCGACATGACCTACAACCTGCTGGCGGCCGACATCGCGGGCAAATGGGATTGGGAGCGCGACCACGGCCAGCCGAGCATCGCCGACGATCTGCGCGTTCTGCTCGCACTCACACCGTCATTCCGGCTGATGATCGCGCACGGCTACAGCGACATGATCACGCCCTACGCGGTGTCGCGCTACGTGCTCGAACATCTTCCCCCCTTTCAGGGTGAAGAGCGCACCGACCTGAAACTCTATCGCGGCGGGCACATGTTTTATCTCGATCCGGATTCGCGCAAGGCTTTCACCGCCGATGCGAAAACCATGTACTTGGCGCCTTAGTAACTTGGCGCCTTAGTAATTTGGCGCCTTAGTACGTGGCGCCCTGGCGGATATATCCGGCGCGTAAAAAGCGCGGCGCTTTGTCTCACCTCGCAACGGGGGGCGATCGCCCAACTTCACGTGTTTGGGTTAATTTCGCCGCCGGCCGGCGATAGACCCGCGGCAATGGCCAAAAAACTGGCTGTGCAGCCGCACAACAAGCGCCCCGAAGCCGCTTTCACGTTGCATTTCGCGCCGTAATGCGACATTCGTTTGATTGAATAAACAGGGCACTTGGCCATAAATGGCCGCCCCTTCAACACCACCCAGAAACAGTCTTAGGGAGAATTCGATGTCCAAGGATTTAGTCGGCGTCCCCGTGCAACGGCGGACCATACTCAAAGCCGGGCTCGCGCTCGGCGCCATGCAAGTCGCCAGCCCGTTCGTGGTGAAGGCGCTTGCCGATGATACGGTCAAGATCGGCCTCGACAACCCGCTTGACCGGCACCTTTGCCGCGCTCGGCAAGAACGAACTGATCGGCGCACAGCTCGCGGTCGATCGGATCAATGCCGCTAACGGCATTTTGGGACGCAAGGTCGAACTCCTCGTCGAGGACTCCACGAGCGGCGATACCGCAACCGCGGTGCAGAAGGCCGACAAGCTGATCGACCGCGACCAGGTCAACTTCCTCATTGGCAACATCAACTCGGCGCTCGCGCAAGCGATGGCGAATGAGAGCAACCAAAAGGGCGTATTCCACATCGTGCCCGGCGGCCACACCGACAGCGTCACCGGCACGCAATGCCATTGGAACGTGTTCCGCGTCTGCAACACGACGCGCATGGAGACGAACTCGGTTTCCAAGGTGCTGCTCGATGCCTACGGCAAGAAATGGTACTTCATCACCACCGACTACGCCTTCGGCCACTCGCTGCAGAAGGGCTTCGAGGCGAGCCTCACGGCCGCCAACGGCACCGAGCTCGGCGCCGACTACACGCCGCTCGGCACCACCGACTTCTCCGCCAACCTGATCAAGGCGCAATCCACCAATCCGGACGCCCTGATCCTTCTTCTGGCCGGCGACGACATGATCAACTGCCTCAAGCAGGCGGTGCAGTTCGGCCTCAACCAGAAAATCCATATCGCCGGCGCGCAGCAGGAGCTTGAAGTGAACAAGGGCCTGCCGCCGGAAGCTCTGTTCGGCGATTGGGTGTTCGAGTGGTACTGGAAGCAGCCCGGCGTGCCGCATGTGGAAGAGTTCGTCGCCGACATCCGCAAGCGGACCGGCGGCAACGTGCCGACCGCGCGCACCTGGTTCGGCTATGCGGCCATCAGCACCTGCAAGCTCGCCGCCGAGAAGGCGAAATCGCTCGACCCGGTCAAGATGGCCAAGGCGATGCAGGGCCTGGTGCTGCCGCCGGAAATCGCGCTGATGCCGAATGGCCCGTACTACCGCGAAGGCGACAATCAGCTGATGCCCACGCTGTTCGTCGGCAAATCGCAGCCGGCGCCCGCGGGCGGCGACAAGGAAGACCTGTTCAAGGTCAATCAGCTGGTCAAAGGCGACCAGGCTGCCCTTTCGGTCGAAGGGACCGGCTGCAAAATGACGTGGCCAGCCTGAGGTTTGGCCGGACCGGCCGGTTTCAAACCTGGCAGGCTTGATGATATGAACGAACCGGGCGCCGCTTCACGGCGGCGCCCGGAATTCCGGGGTGGGTCGAGGGGTTTACAAGCGATGTCCGGGGAATGGTGCCGCGCTCGCGCCGGCGAAGATGGTGGCGTGATCGGCGGACAGGTATGACGTTGCTTCGCGTATGACACAGCTTGTTCTGTTCAACGTCTTCAACGGTCTCATCATCGGCGCGTTCTACGCGCTGATGGCGCTCGGCCTCTCGCTCATCCTCAATCTGTCGGGCGTGATCAATTTCGCCCATGGCGGGTTTTTGGCAATCGGCGGCTATCTCGCCTACACGCTGATCCCTTATCTCGGCTACTGGGGCGCGCTGTTGATCTCGCCCTTTCTGGTCGCCTTCATCGGCATCCTCGTCGAGCGGGTATTGATCCGGCGGCTCTACGGGCGCGATCCGCTCTACAGCCTGCTTTTGACTTTCGGCCTGGCTTTCATGATCGAGGACGGCACGCGCTTTATTTGGGGCGCGCAGAGCCTGCCCTTTCAGATTCCAAGCTGGCTCGCCGCGCCGTTGAGCTATCAATACTTCTTCCTCACCGGCTACCGCGTGTTCATGGTGCTTTTGGTGACGGCAGTGGTAGCCGGGCTTTTCCTGATCCTCAATTACACGCGGCTTGGCATCCGCATCCGCGCCGGAACGCTCGATCTCGAGACGGTCTCGGTGCTCGGCGTCAATGTGCGCGTGCTGCGCAACCTGAATTTCGGTCTCGGCATTTACCTCGCCGGCCTCGCCGGCGTGCTGGCCGCGGGCATGCTGGGATTGCAGCCGACCGTCGGCGACAACCTCATCATGCCGAGTTTCATCGCCATCATTGTCGGCGGACTGGGTTCGCTGCCCGGCACGCTCGTCGGCGGCATCCTCATCGGCGTCGTCTCCGGCGTCACGACCGTGTTCCTGCCCGCGGCGAGCGAGGCGGTGATGTACGTGATGATGGCGGCGGTGCTGATCGTGCGGCCGCGCGGCCTGTTCGGCGAAGAGGGGCGCTTCTGATGCCGACATTCGACAAGCGCGCCGGCGATATTCTGGTCTGGGCGCTGCTGTTGAGCGCGCCGTTCTGGCTGCCGATGATGGGGAGCTATGTCGAGCTCGGCACTCGCGTGGTGATCTACGCGCTGGCGGCGATGGCGTTGAATTTCCTGCTCGGCTACACCGGCGTGCTGTCGTTCGGCCACGCCGCCTATTTCGGCCTCGGCGCCTACGGCACAGCCTTGACCATCAAATATATCTACCCGAGCACGCCGCTCGGCATGCTGGTCGGCATCGTCCTTGGCACTTTGGCCGCGGCGGTGATCGGCCCCATGATCGCGCGGCTGCGCGGCGTCTATTTCGCCATGTGCACCATCGCCTTCGGCCAGGTATTCTACTTCATCGCCTTCCAATGGTTTTCGCTGACCGGCGGCGACGACGGGGTCAGCGCCTGGCACCGGCCGCCGCTCGATCTCGGCTTCGCCACCATCGACATCCTCAATAACAACAAGGCGTTCTATTACTTCGTAGTGGCGATATTCGGCGTATGCGCCGCGGCGATGGCGTTCCTGTTGCGCTCGCCGTTCGGCCGCACGCTCTTGGCGATCCGCGAGAACGAGCGGCGCGCGCGGTTCCTCGGCATTCCGGTCGATTGGCACATCTGGATGTCGTGGGTGATTTCCTGCTTCTTTGTCAGCATCGCCGGGACGCTGTTCGCGCTGATGAATGACTTCGTCGATCCGCGCGCCTTGCGCTGGGACCAGTCGGGCAATTTCGTCATCATGGCGGTGCTGGGCGGCATGCGCAGCTTCTGGGGGCCGCTGATCGGTTCGGCGATCTTCTTGGTGCTGCAGGATTACATCTCAAGCGAGACGGAGAACTGGATGTCGTTTATCGGCCTGTTCTTCGTGCTTGTCGTGCTGTTCTTCCCGCGCGGCGTGCTCGGGATCATTCGGCGAAAGGCAGCATCGTGAGCCTGTTGCAGGTCAAGAACGTATCGAAGCATTTCGGCAGCCTGATCGCCGTCAACGATATTTCGATGACGGTCGAGCCGGGCGAATTGCGCGCCATCATCGGCCCCAACGGCGCCGGCAAAACCACCTTTTTCAATCTGATCACCGGCTTCTTCACGCCGACCTCGGGCCACATCATTTTCGACGGCCAGGACGTCACCGACCTTTTGCCCGCGCGCCGCGTCTGGCGCGGCATGGCGCGCACGTTTCAGGTCACCGAGGTGTTTCCCGAACTGTCGGTGCGCGAAAATCTGCGCATCGCGGTGGAGGTCGCCGCCGGGCTTCGCTTGCGGCCTTGGCTGTCGGAGGCCGACAACGGCAACATCCAAAGCCGCGTCAGCGAACTGATCGACATGGGCGGGCTCGGCGGCAAGGCGGACCGCCAGGTCGGCGAGCTGGCGCATGGCGATCAGCGCGCCAGCGAGATCATGATGGCGCTGGCGCTCAAACCGCGCCTGCTCCTGCTCGACGAGCCGACCGCCGGCATGGGCGACCAGGAGACCTACGACATCACCCAATTGATCCGCCGCCTGCACAAGGACGGCAAGCTGACCATCGTGCTGATCGAGCACGACATGCGCGTGGTGTTTCACCTCGCCGACCGCATCATGGTGCTCGATCAGGGCAAATTCCTCGCCGAAGGCACGCCCCCGGAAATCGCCGCCAACAAGGCGGTGCAGACCGCCTATCTGGGTCAGGCCGCATGAGTATCGCCGCATGAGTAAAGCCGCATGACCGCAGCGTTGACCGCCGAAGGGCTGCACACCTATTACGGCAAGAGCCACATCCTGCACGGCGTCAGCCTCGAAGCCGCCGAAGGCCAGGTGACGGCGCTGCTTGGCCGCAACGGCGCCGGCAAGACCACGACGTTGCGCAGCCTGATGGGGCTCACGCCGCCGCGCGAAGGCCACGTCACGATCTTCGGCACCGACACGACGGGCTGGCCGCCATTTCGCGTCGCCGCGCTCGGCGTCGGCTATGTGCCGGAAGGCCGCAAGATTTTTCCCAATCTCACCGTCGACGAGAATCTGCTGGTGCCGCTGGAGCGGCCGGGGCCGTGGACGCCCGCCAGCGTCTATCAGCTGTTCCCGCGGCTGCAGGAGCGCAAGTCGAACCGCGGCCGGCAGCTTTCCGGCGGCGAGCAGGAAATGCTGTCGATCGGACGCGCGCTTTTGCTCAATCCGAAGCTCCTCATTCTCGACGAGCCGTCGCAAGGGCTGGCGCCGCTGATCGTGCGCGAAGTATTCCGCATCGTGGCGCAAGATGCGCGCCGAGGGCATTTCGGTCCTGCTGGTCGAGCAGAATGTGCGCATGAGCCTTGAAGTCGCCGACCACGCCTACGTGCTCGATGACGGCCACGTGGTCTATTCCGGCCCGGCGCGCGAACTCGCCGCCGACGAGGCGCGCGTGCAATCGCTCGCCGGCGCCAGCGTCGAGGAATGGACGCCGCGCTTCCTAAGGCGCTGGCGCTCTATAGCTGGCGTTGTTGGGATCGAGGCCGTACTTGGCGCACATCTTGGCGACGATCGCGCGTCCTTGCCGCCGGCGATCAGGCCCATGACGGCGCCCGTCACCTGGCCGCCCACGACCTTGCGCTTCGACGATATAGGCTTGTTGGCCGTTGTAAGCGGGATACGGGCTCTTGGCGTCGACGATGGCGCAGTAATTGACCGAGTTCCTCGGTCACGACCACCGGAAACTTTGCCCATTTGTATTTCGCCGATCCCGGATCGCGCAGCGAGGGCGAGACCGCGTCGACAATCGCCTTCTTTTCTTGCGGCGTGAGGTCGCGCTCGCCGATGCTGATCGCGGCCCCAGGCGTCCCCGAACTGGCGAGTGGCGACTCCGGCGACGGCGTCGTGGCGCACGCCGAAAGCGCGAAACCGACCGCCAACGCGGCAAATATGCCGAATTTTGTTGCTTGCACGTTTCGTCCGTCGATTAATGGGATGGCGCGGTCGAACGCCGGCGTTTTGCTGTTCGACACCCGCAGCGAGCCGATCGTCACTTTCGGCGCCGACGTCGGCGCTCCGGCCGCGACCGCGGATGTCGGCGTGCCATCCGGGCCGATCGTGTAGACGTGATTGTCGATCATCGCCCGGCCGTCACGCGTCGGACTGCTCATTTCCTTGACGTTGTCGCTGACCAGCGTTTCGTCCGCTTCCGGATGCCCGGTATTGAGCATGCGAAGATGGTTCACGAAAATCTTCGGATAGATCAGCGTCGACGACGGCACCTTCAGACCCATATACTTGGCGATGTCGGCGACGAAGGCGTTGCAGTTGTAGAGTTCCGCGCTCCACATATGCGAGCTGGCCTTGCAGCTCCTTGATATAGGCCATGACGCGATCGTACTGGTCCTTGTTCATCAGCACGCGATAGCGCGCCGAGACGTATTTGTCCTCGAGGTCGCCGTCGGTCCATCCGGTTTCGGCGGGCACCGGAACGTAATGCCCGATCACCCAGGCCGTCGCGTCGTCGCCGACCGGCGAGAGTCCGGCGACGCTGTCCTTGTTCGGCGCCTCGCCGACGCGGCCGTGAACGATATAGGTGTGGCCGTAGTCCCAAGCGTAGCGCGAGCGGAATTCGATGTAGTAGGGGCCGGAGCCGCTGGTGACGACGGATGTTTTTGCGCCGGCGGGCGCGGACAATCTGTTTCGGTTTGGCGCTGTCCTGCGCGCCTGCCGTCGCGCGCCCGCCGTGGCGAGTCCGTCGAAAAGCCCGCCAGCGCGGCGATTGCGCACGAGGCACGGCCAGCCAAAGAGGACGGCGACGGCCGCTCAGCGGGTGCCGCATGATGCCCTCCGACTGACCACAACGAGCCATCGAGGTAACCGGTCCTGCGACTGACCTCGGTCCGATCGCGGCCGCCCAGCTGCGATTCGGCCTGGTCCATCGCATCCAGTGACCGCTAATGGTAGCAACAATTGGCCTTTGCCCGATGGCAAATGTTTGGGCAGATGATTGATTTCCTGCGGTGCGGCATATTTGCAACGCTGTCCGTAATTTTCAGCAGGGTCACAACGATGCGTCGAACAGTGCCGACGGGGAGCCGGCCGGCCAGGCGCGGAACGTTGCACGGCGTAGAGGCTCGCCGCGACGTCCTCGATCGGCCCGATTTCCTTACTCAAAGCTTAACGCAAAACGCGCATGGAACCGTGCTTACGGCGCAATCAAATCGAGACTGTGTCTTTTCAGCACTAGAGGATGTGAGGCCCCGTCTGTATGGTTAATCGTGTCATGACAAGGGGGAGTTTCTTCATGAAAAAGCTCGCTCTAGCAACGGCCGCGGTGTTGGCTCTCCTGAGCATCGCCGGCTGCGCTGACACCGGCAAGGGTAAGGCCCCGCCGCCGGTCGTTACCAAGGGGTAGCTGCTGTACAGCATTGTATGGGGGAAGGGCCGGCCTTGCGCCGGCCCCTTTCTTTTTGGCGCACCCTCTTGAGAGCTAGATCCGGCTATTCCGCCGCGCGCTTGTGCGCGAGCGCCGCAGCCGCCTTGTCGTAGCTCTCCTCGCGCGCCAGCAGCGCCTTCAGCCCGACCAGCTCGTAATAATCGTCGAGCGGCAGCAGATGATCGAACGTGGCGGTCAGCGAATTCTCGCGCTTGAGGATGCGCAGCACGTTGCGGACGGCATGCGCGGCGGCAAACAGCGCGATCGAAGGGAATGTCGCGGCAACCACGCCGGCCGCCTCGAGTTCCTCGAGGCTTCGCCGCTTTCAGCCCGGCCGCCTGCGACAGCGTCGCCATATGCGGCCCGCCGACTTCGCGTATGACGCGCTTGATATCGTCGATCGCATCGACGCCCATGGGCTTTGCCATGTCGGCGCCGGCCTCCATGAAAAGCTGACAGCGCCCGATCGCGGCATTGAGGCCTTCGACGCCCGCGGCGTCGGTGCGGCCGGCAATAAAGAAATCGGGATCGCGCCGCGCATCGAGCGCGGCCTTGATCTTGGCCAGCATCTGCTCGACCGGGATCACCTGCTTGCCCGGCAGATAGCCGCAGCGATTGGGAAAGACCTGATCGCTGATGAAAACGCCGGCGACGCCGGCGGCCTCGAAGGCGCGCACCATCTGCCGCACATTGTTGACGCCGCCGAAGCCGGTATCGGCGTCGACATAGACCGGCACCTCCACCGCAGCGCAGATGCGCGCGTAATGGTCGGCGTAGTCGCGCATATTGGACTGGCCCATATCGGGCTGCGCCAGCATCGAGCCGATGGCGGCATAGCCGCCGGCGCAAATCGCCTCGAAACCCTCCGCCTCCATGATGCGCGCCGAGAGCGCGTCATAGGCGCCGGGCATCAGCACGAGCCGCTTGCCCGACATGATCGCCTTGAATTTCTTTCGCGCGTTCACCTGCGCGCCTCCTTCATGCAGCTTGCCCCGCCGCAGGCTTCGAATGAAAATGAGGAGACACGGAGCCCGCTATGAAAGTCTGGCAGTGCTTCTTGGCCGCTATTCTATCTCTCGTCGCCTCGGCCGCAAGCGCGGAAACAATCGACATCAATAACGACCGCGGCGGCTTTGTTTTTGTATATCAGGCGCGATGGGAGAAGCTCGCTTTGCAAGATGTGAATGTGCGAGTTGCCGGTCCCTGCCTGTCCGCATGCACCATTCTGCTCGGTTACATTCCGCGCCGGGACATCTGCGTCACGCCCGGCGCTTCTTTCGGCTTCCATCTGGCCACAATGCAATTTGCCACCGATCAATTGTGGAAGGCCTATCCCGACGACATCCGCGCCTGGATCAATGCGCAGGGCGGGCTCGAATCTCCTGACGATCCGCTGGATGCAGGCGCCGGAAATCTATCAAATATTTTCACAAGTGCTGATTCAACACGCGAGCGGCGAAAGTTCAGCGCCGGCTGTCTTGGTTTCCTGCAACCACGGCTGCGCCTTGGCCGCGCGCTGTTCCCAGCCCACGATCTCATCCATGTGCTTGAGCGTGAGCCCGATATCGTCGAGGCCTTCGAGCAGCCGCGTGCGATCGGCGGCGGCGAACTCGAAGCGCAATATCGGCGCCGCCCGGCCCGCTGATGCGCTGCGTCACCAGATCGACGGTAAACGGCGCCGCGCCGTCGGCGGCGATGACGCGCGCGATGAAGGCATCGGCATCTCTGGCGCCGAGCACGACCGGCAACAAGCCGTTCTGCAGGCAATTCTCGCGATAGATATCGGCAAAGCTCTTGGCGACGATGACGCGGATATTGTTCGCGAGCATGCTCCACACCGCGGATTCGCGCGACGAGCCGGCGCCGAAATTGTGGCCGGTCACCAGAATGCCGGCGGCGCGGAATTGCGGTTTGTTGAGAACGAAATCCGGATCCTCGCTGCCGTCGTCGCGCCGGCGCGCGCGATGGAACAGCATCGCCTTGTAATCTTCCTTGAGGCTGCGCGAATGCATGATCGGCGCGATCTGGTCGGTATTGATGTCGTCCGTGCAGACAGCGGCGCGGCGATGCCGGTATGGCGTGGTGAACGGCTGCATCACGCCGCTCCCGCCAGCAATTGCCGCACATCGGCGATGCGGCCGGCGATCGCGGTCGCCGCGGCGGTCGCCGGGCTCGCCAGATGGGTGCGCACTTTCGGCCCCTGGCGATTTTCGAAATTGCGGTTGGTGGTCGAGACGCAACGCTCGCCGGGCTGGCCGCGGTCGCCGTTGCCGCCGGCGCACATCGAGCAGCCGGATTCGCCCCAGAAGAAACCGGCGTCGCGGAACACGCGATCGAGCCCTGCCGCCTCGGCCTCGCGCTTCACGCTCGACGAGCCGGGCACGACCATGGCGACGACGCCGTCGGCGACGCGCCGGCCGCGCACCACCGCGGCGGCCACCTGCAAATCCGGCAGCCGGCTATTGGTGCAGGAGCCGATGAAGACCCGATCGACCGGCAGGCCGACGAGCGGCGTTCCCGGCGCGAGACCCATATAGGCGAAGGCGCTTTCGGCGGCGGCGCGGCGGCTTGGATCGACCGCGGCCGGTTCCGGAACCCGGCCGGAAATAGCGACGACCTGGCTCGGATCGGTGCCCCAGGTGATCTGCGGCTCGAGCGCCGCACAATCGAGCGTCACCTCACGGTCGAACCCGGCATCGTCGTCGGTCGCCAGCGTGCGCCAGGTAGCCGAGCGCGCGATCCCACATCGCGCCCTGCGGCACATAAGGCCGGCCCTCGAGCCAGGCGAAAGTCGTGTCGTCGGGCGCGACGAAACCCGACCGGCCGCCCATCTCGATATTGAGATTGCACAGCGTCATGCGCTGCTCGATCGGCATCGCGCGAACGGCGGTGCCGGCATATTCGACGACATAGCCGCGCGCGCCGGCGACGCCGAGTTCGGCGATCAGCCGCAGCGCCACGTCCTTGGCGCTGACATGCGCGCCGAGCCGGCCGTCGAGCCGCACCCGCATGCGCTTCGGCCGCTTGAGCGCCATCACCTGGGTGGCGAGGATGTGCGCCAGTTCGCTGGTGCCGCAGCCGAACGCCAGCGCGCCGACGCCGCCGACCGTGCTGGCATGACTGTCGGGAACGGCATGCGTGGCGCCCGGCAGCACGATGCCGAGTTCCGGCGCCACGACATGCGAAATGCCCTGTTCGGGATCGTCGATGTCGAACAGCCTGATGCCGTTGTCGCGGCAGCCTTCGCGCATCGCCTTGATGAAGGCGGTTCCCGACGGATTGGTGTCGTCGTCGCGGCCGGGCTTGGTCGCGACCGTATGATCCTGCACCGCGAAGGTCAGATCGGGCCGGTGCACCGGCGCGCCGCTCCTTTTGCAATTGCGCGAAGGCGTGATGAGCATGCAATTCGTGCAGCACATGCCGGTCGATGTAGATCAGATCGCGGCCGTCGGCGCGCTGGCCGACGCAATGAAAGTCCCAGATCTTGTCGAACAAAGTGCGCGGCATGGTGTTCCGGATATATTGAGCGCCCCTGCCGGATTATGCCATGCCCCGTGCCAGCTCCGGACCATCCCTGCGTCGTCGGCATCGATCACCTCGTTCTCAGCGTCGGCGACTTCGCGCGCTCGAAAGAATATTACGGCAAGCTGCTAAACTTTCTCGGCTTCAAGCTCAAGCACGACTATGAGGACATGGCGGGCTGGAGCAACGGCAAGACGCTGTTTTGGATCGCCGCCGCCGACGCGCGAGGCAAGAAGCACAAATACCGCAAAGGCGATATCGGCTTTCATCACTACGCTTCGAGCTTGCCAGCCGCGAGGACGTCGACGCGCTCGGCGCCTTTCTCGAAGCAACCGATATGAACGTGGTCGACCCGCCGGGCGAGTATTACGGCCGCAATTATTACGCCGTCTATTTCACCGATCCGGACGGCATGAAGCTCGAAGGCATGATCTGGGCGCCGCCCAAAAAAGGCCAAGCGACGACAGGCTAAAGCGCAAGAGACGCAAATCCTGATGCGCGATCAGGACGCCGCGCTCAGCAGGATGGCGGCGTGAGTGACGACTTTGTTGCGGCCGCGCCGCTTGGCATCGTAAAGCGCCCGGTCCGCCGCCTCGACCAGATCGGCGGACGTTTGGTAACTCGCCGGCACCATGGACTCCACCCCGATACTGACGGTGACGTGACCGCACGGCGATTGCGAATGATTGATGAGGAGATCCTCGATGGCCCTGCGCGCCTCCTCGGCGAGCGCTCGCGCCGTTCGATATCGAGGCCGGGCAACAACAGCGCGAACTCCTCGCCGCCGTAGCGGGCGACCAGCACCGCCTCCTCCAGCGTGACCAGCGACAGTGTCTCGCCGACCGCGCGCAGGCAGGTGTCGCCGGCGACGTGACCGTAGCGGTCGTTGAACAGCTTGAAATGATCGATATCGACCATCATCAGCGCGATCGGCTCGCCACTTTCGCCCGCGCTCTGCCAGTCGCGCTCGATCTCGCGATCGAAGCCGCGGCGATTGGCGAGCCCGCTCAGTCCGTCGAGGCTCGCCAGTTCCTCGAGATGCTGGTTGGCGATCTGCAATTCCTCCTCGCGGGCGGCGAGCTTGGCCGCCATGTCGTCGAGCGCGGCGGCGAGCGGCGCGAACTCGGCGACCCAGGGCTCGTGCGCCGCGCGCACATGCAGATCGCCGCGGCCGAAACGCGTGGCCGTGCGGACCAGCGGCCTGATCGGCTTCACCACAAGCTGTTCGCCGCCGAACCACGCCAGGATGAGAACGAACATGCCGAACACGCCAAGCTGCACGTAGGCGAGATCGATCTCGCGGTCGATGCCGCTGTGCACGGCATTTTCGTCGAGGCCGACGGCGAGGCGGGCTTGCGTCCACGGCACCCGGACATAGGCGAAGATACGCTGCACGCCGTCGAATCCGGGCGCCGTCATGGTGCCCTCGTCGTTGGCGAGCATCTCCTTCGTCAAGGCGTAGCCGACGAAACGTTTGCCGATAAAAGCTTGCTGATCGGCGGAGCCGGCGATGAGGTCGCCGCTGCCGTCGAGCAGCAAGACCGAAGCGCCGGAATGCTGCGCGGCCGTGGCGGCGAGATCGCCGATCCATTGCAGATTGATCACCGCCATCACGACGCCTTTGATTGAGCCGTCGTCGGAAACGATCGGGAAGGTGGCGACCAGACCCGGCACCTGATTGAGCCGGTTGATCAAATAATCGCTGAGCGCGAATTCGCGCGAGTTCAACGCCTCCTGGAAATGCGGACGATCGGAGACGTTGAGACCGATCCCCAGCGGCTCGGTGGAGCATTTGATGCGACCGTCCGGCGACGCGATGGAGAGGTTGCGGATCCACGGAATATTGGCGGTCAGGTCGGTGATGTATTGGTTGCAGCTCGAAGGATCGAGCGGCACCCGCGCATAGACCCGCGATACGATTTGCAACAACGCGCGCACCGAGTAGATGACGTCGCGCTGCGCCTCGACACCATGGCGGGCGAGGTCGATCACCTCGGTATGGGCGCTTTCAGTGCGATTGGCGCGGGCCTGTTCGAGGCCGTGGACGCGCTCAAGCATCAGCGGGGCGATCGCCAGGATGGCGAGCACGATCAGCCGGGCGCGAATGCTCAGGATCGGCTTGTTGCGCCGCGTCGACTTATGAGACTTTGTCTGGTCGTCCGACATCCGCACTTCCCCTACCCCGGTTCGCAAATTAGCGGGCAGGCGTAAAAGACGGCTTCGGGCGGTCGTTAAAATTTGAGCTTTCGGCAAGCATTGACGCAATGGAAAGCATGAATTCCGCAACGGCTCTTGCAGCGGTGCGCGAGGAGATCGCGGGGGCCTGCCGCGATGCCGGGCGCGATCCCGCGACCGTGACGCTGGTGGCGGTATCGAAGACCTTGGCGGCCGACGCGATCGAGCCCGTGATCGCCGCCGGCCAGCGTATTTTCGGCGAAAACCGCGTGCAGGAAGCCAAGGCCAAATGGCCGGCGCTGCTGGCGCGGCATAGCGTGGCAGGGCATGGCGTGGCAGGGCATGGCGTGGCACGGCATGGCGGCCTCGAATTGCATCTGGTCGGCTCGCTGCAATCGAACAAGGCCAAAGACGCGGTGGCGCTGTTCGACGCCATCCATTCGGTCGACCGGGAGAGCCTCGCCGAAGCGCTCGGCAAGGAAATCGCCAGACAGGGCCGCCATCCGGTTCTATTCGCCGAGATCAATAGCGGCGCCGAGCCGCAAAAAAGCGGCGTGCTCCCGGACGCGGCCGACGCCTTCATCGCCGCCTGCCGCGACCGTCATGGGCTGACTATTTCGGGCCTGATGTGCATTCCGCCGCAGCATGAGGCGCCGGCGCCGCATTTCGCGCTGACGGCCAAAATCGCGCGCCGCAATGGGCTAAAGCTGCTTTCGATGGGGATGAGCGCGGATTATCCGAAGGCGATCGCCTTCGGCGCCACCCATGTGCGGGTCGGCACTGCGATCTTTGGTAGCCGCGTTGTGAAAGGCTAGAACTGAACCAGGATTCTTGTTTTAGGAGTGAGCCTCACCAAGAGCCGCAAAAGATCGTTGCGTTTCAATGCGATACAGCCCTGCGTCGGAGCATACCCATCGCGTGCGACGTGGATAAAAACGGCGCTGCCGCGTCCCCCGACACGGGGCCGCGTATTGTGATCGATCTCGACGATCAGATCATAGAGGCCGTCGCCGCGGCGCAGCCGGTCGCCTGGTTCATTGGCCGACTTGCGGAACGGCTGATTGTAGCGGCGATCCGCGGGGTCCTCGCACCAGGCGTCGTGCGGCCCGACACGGCGGACCGGGAGCAAACCTTTCGGCCGCGCCAAGCGGTCGGCGCGCCACCACAGCCGGACCGGATGGAACCGGCCGGCCGGCGTGGCGCCGTCGCCTTCGCGCTTGTCGGCCTTGATGCCGCCGCGGCCGAGCGCAACGCACAACGTTGTCGGGCCGGCGAATAGCCAGCCCTGCGTCCGCCGGCTTGGCCGGGCATGGATGCGGACGAAACGAAGCGAAGTCCGTCGCATGGCGTGACCGCCCTGAATTCCCAACCGGGGCTTGCTCTTGTATCCTTCACCACTTACGCCGCGCCAGAGGGCGCGGCCAAGCGGCTGCGGGGCCCGGAAATATGCCGAATACGCGTAAGATCCTGATTGTCGACGACGATCCCGAACTGCGCGACGCGCTGGCCGAACAGCTGTCACTGCACGAGGAGTTCGAGGCCGTCGCGGTCGAGAACGGCAGCAAGGGCGTGCAAGCCGCCAAGGCTGGCCAGATCGATCTTGTCATCATGGATGTCGGGCTGCCCGACATCGACGGCCGCGAGGCCGTGCGCATCCTGCGCAAGAACGGCTTCAAGGCGCCGATCATCATGCTCACCGGACATGACACCGATTCCGACACCATTTTGGGGCTTGAGTCCGGCGCCAATGACTACGTGACCAAGCCATTTCGCTTTGCCGTGCTGTTGGCGCGCATCCGGGCGCAGCTTCGCCAGCACGAAGCGAGCGAGGACGCGGTCTTCACCATCGGTCCCTATACGTTTCGGCCGAGCTCCAAAATCCTGCTCAACCCAAAGGGCAACAAGGTCCGTTTAACGGAAAAAGAGACTTCGATCCTGCGCTACCTGTATCGCGCCGGCCAGCGGCCGGTTTCGCGCGAAACACTGCTGCAGGAAGTTTGGGGCTACAATTCCGGCGTGACCACGCACACGCTGGAGACGCACATCTATCGATTACGGCAGAAGATCGAGAAGGACGCAGCCGCGCCCGCGATCCTGGTCACCGAGGCCGGCGGCTACAAATTGGTGCCGTGATTGCGCACCCGACAACCGAATGCCATGACCGGCGCCATGACCGGCGAATGCCATGACTATTGAGGATGACATCGCATTCCTCGAGCGGGTGCCGGTGCTGCGCCGCCTTGGCGCGCCGGCTTTGCGCATCCTCGCCATCGGTTGCGAGAGCTATTCGGTCGATGCCGGCCAGATGCTGTTTTCGGCTGGCGAGACCGCGGACTGCGCCTATGTCATCCAGCGCGGCTCATTCACTTTGCGGCCGGAACGGCCGCGCGACGGCGAGGTCGTAGCCGAAGCGGGCACTTTGCTCGGCGAGTCGGCTTTGCTTGCCGAAACGCAGCGGCCCGCAACCGCGACGGCGCGTGAGGATTGCATCGTGCTGCGCATCTCGCGCGCGATGTTTCTGAAAATGCTCGACAGCTATCCGGACGCGGCGCAGCGGCTGCGCGAAATGATCGCTTCGCGCGCCGACCAATGGGCGCGCGAGATGGAGAACGTGCGCGCCGCGCTGGCGCGCGGCACCGGGCCGCAATAGCGGCTGGCATTGCCGCGTCATTGCGAGCCAACGGGCCCGGCCCGAAGTGGCCGGCCCGATGACAAGCTCCGCGAAGCAATCCAGTGGCGCGAAAAGATCTGGATTGCTTCGTCGCTACGCTCCTCGCAATGACAAGGAAAATTTCAATCTCTTCTCGATTCCCGGCGGTGCATGATTTCGAGGCTGACCAGCCGCGCCAACAACGTCGCCGGGTAAAGCTGACCGATGATGGCCTCGAGATTGGCGATGTTACGCGCCAGGGGATGAACCGGCAGGATATCGCCGTAGCCCAAAGTGGTCAGCGTCGAAAAGCTGAAATAAAGCAGCGCCGCGCCGGAGCCGAATTCCTTGCCGACCGGCGGCAGGCCCGAAAATGCATTCGGCAACAGATCGTCCAAAAGCCGGTAGATGATGAAAAACATCAGCCCGAAATTCAGATAAAGCACGACCGCGCCCTGGACGCGATGAAAGGTCACGCGCCCGGAGCCGAACACCACGCCGGCAATCACCAGGCTGACCGTTGCTACGGCGAGGAAACGCCCGCCGGCGCTCAGACACTCCGTCAGCGGCGTTGGATCCTCGCGCCAAAAAAACATGCCGACCGGACTGAGAACGACCGCAATGAGAACGGCGGCGGTGGCGACGCGGCTGTGCCAGGTCACCGCCAGGATCGCGAACAGCAAAACTAAGAACATCGCCGGCAAGACGAGATCCGGCAGCGCACCCATTCCGGTCAGCGGTATGACCAGGAAAATCAGGACCGCTTCGACGATAACGAGCGCCGTAAGACCGGGCTCACGCGCCAGTTCATGCCAATATTTGAGCTGGCCGCGCCAATTCTTCGAAGCGTTCATCGCTCAAAGCTCCAGCGTCGCCGTGACCGGAACATGGTCGGAAGGACGCGCGGCGCCGCGATAGTTCCTGGCGATATTAATCCCGGCGACGCGATCCGCCAGCATCGGCGATGTCCAGACATGGTCGAGCCGGCGGCCTTTATTGGCGGTCGCCCAGTCGGGCGAGCGGTAACTCCACCAAGTGTAAAGCTTCGCCGGCTCGGGGGTAAGCTTGCGCATGCTGTCGACCCAGCCGCCGGCGCCGAGCGCATTGGCGAATTTCTCGCACTCGATCGGGGTGTGCGAGACGACGCGGAACATCTGCTTGTGGCTCCAGACGTCGTGTTCGAGCGGCGCCACGTTGAGGTCGCCGACCAGGACCGCGCGCTCGGACGGCGCCGGCCGCAATGTCGCGCAATCGCGCATTTCGTCGAGGAAAGCGAGCTTGTGGGCAAATTTCGGATTGTTTTTTGGGTCGGGAATGTCGCCGCCGGCTGGAACGTAGAAATTGTGCACCGTGATGGGATCGCGCAGTCCGGCGCGTTCGCCGAACACCGCCGAGACGTGGCGGCAGTCGGTCTTGCCGCAAAAGCTCTGGACGTTGCAGCTCTCGAACGGCAGCCGCGACAGTACGACGACGCCGTGATAGCCCTTCTGGCCGTTGAGCGCGACGTTCTCGTAGCCGAGCCGCTTGAAGCGTTTGAGCGGAAACCTGTCGTCCGGACACTTCGTTTCTTGCAGACAAATGATGTCGGGACGAACCGCCTTGATGAATTTGGCGACGAGATCGATGCGCAGCCGCACCGAATTGATGTTCCAGGTTGTCAGTTTGATTTGCATCGCTGTAAATGTAGGTTCGCCGGGCAATTAAGCCAGCATTCTGCAACGTGCCATCATCCGCGAACGCGGGTGATCCAGTATCGACAAGCGATTGGAAGTTGTCCCCGCGGCGGCGCGCTTACTGGATGCCCCGCCTTCGCGGAGCATGACAAATTCACTGATTGCTGATGCCGCCCTGATTGCCGTAATTGATGACGAACAGGTCGGGATCTGGCTTCCTGGTGGTGTCGAGGTTATAAACCGCGACGGTGGTATCGAAGCCCTGCGGATCGGTGACGGTCCATTGCTTGAGCGTCAGATCCTTGGCGTCGAACATGAGCAGCAGTCGCGTGGTGCCAATCGCCAGCTGCTTTTCCTCGATGACAACGCTGGCGAATGTATCGTCGGCGGTGACGCTGACGACATCGGTGTCGTGCAACAGATCGATGCGGTCGGCGAGCAGATAGCGCAGCGGCGTCTGCGACAGCAGATAAGTGTCCTGCGTCGCCAGCCTGCGGTCGCGCACCGCGACCATCGAGCCGTCGGCGATGATGTCGGTCGGGCTTGGCGGGTTGTACTGGAACCGCACCTTGCCGGGTTTCTGGATCGAGAAGTTGCCCTCGGTGCGGTTGCCGTCGGGTCCGATCTGGACGAAATTCCCGACCATGGTCTGCACGCTCGACAGATACATGCTGATGCGGTCGAGCAGCGCACGCTGCTTGTCGTCGAAAGCGGTCGCCTGATCCGACGAACTTCCCGATTTACCGAACGGCAGGGAGAACGGGAAAAAGCTCGGCGTCTTCTGCGCGGCGGCGGGAGCGCTGTCGTTGCTCGCGGGCGGCGAGCCGGTTTTAGGAAGCGGGGCGGGCGTCGGCAGCGGCACGCTTTCGGCAAAGACGTTTGCTGTTCCAAGACAGCCAAAAACCAATCCGCTGACCACCGCTACGACTGCTTTTGCCGGGCCAAGTTTGGCCGCGCCCCTTCCCGCCATATCCCTCTCCGCTGATACGTCCGACGCACGCGCCCAACGCTTTTACAACAGGACTTCCACAAGACGGCCCGGTCGCTCTTTTGCTATTCGCGGCTTATGGCGAATTCGCGGCTACCGGTCTAAAAACCCGAGATGCGATTCTCAATAGGCATCATCGTCGGGGCCTTCAACCAGAATTTCACGCTTGCCGGCGTGATTGGGCTGCCCGACGATGCCTTCCTGCTCCATGCGCTCCATCAGCGAGGCGGCGCGGTTGTAGCCGATCTGCAACCGGCGCTGGATGTAACTGGTCGACGCCTTGCGGTCGCGGGTCACGACCTGCACCGCCTGCTGGTAGAGATCGCCGCCTTCGGCACCGCCCATCGCGGTTGCGTCGAAGATCGGATTGCCGTTTTCGTCCTGCGGCTCCTCGGCGGTGACAGCTTCCAGATATTCCGGCGTGCCCTGCGATTTGAGGTGGCGGACGACCTTCTCGACCTCCTCGTCGGAAACGAAAGGCCCGTGGACGCGGCTGATGCGGCCGCCGCCGGCCATGTAGAGCATGTCGCCCTGGCCCAGAAGCTGCTCGGCGCCCTGCTCGCCCAAAATGGTGCGGCTGTCGATCTTCGAGGTGACCTGGAAGGAAATGCGGGTCGGAAAATTCGCCTTGATGGTGCCGGTGATGACGTCGACCGACGGCCGCTGCGTCGCCAGGATGACGTGCAGGCCGGCGGCGCGCGCCATTTGGGCAAGGCGCTGCACCGCGCCCTCGATGTCCTTGCCGGCGACCATCATCAGGTCGGCCATTTCGTCGACGATGACGACGATGTAGGGCAGCGGCTCGAGATCGAGCTCCTCGTTTTCGTAGATCGCCTGGCCGCTCTCGCGATTGTAACCGGTATGCACGGTGCGGCTGAGTTTTTCGCCTTTGCTCTTCGCCTCGGCGACGCGCGCGTTGTAGCCATCGATATTGCGCACGCCGAGCTTCGACATTTTCTTGTAGCGTTCCTCCATTTCGCGCACCGCCCATTTGAGCGCGACCACCGCCTTTTTCGGATCGGTGACGACGGGCGTGAGCAAATGCGGAATGCCGTCATAGACGGAAAGCTCCAGCATTTTCGGATCGACCATGATCAGCCGGCATTGATCGGGCTGCAGCCGATAGACCAGGCTCAGGATCATGGTGTTGATGGCGACCGATTTGCCGGAGCCGGTGGTACCGGCGATGAGCAGATGCGGCATGCGCTGCAGATCGACCAGAACCGCTTCGCCGCCGATCGCCTTGCCGAGGCAGAGCGGCAGCCGCGCGGCGGATTCGGCATAGTCATCCGAGGCGAGCAGCTCGCGCAGATAGACCTTCTCGCGCAACGGATTCGGCAATTCGATGCCGATGGCGTTGCGTCCCGACACCACGGCGACACGCGCCGACAGCGCACTCATGGATCGCGCGATGTCGTCGGCCAGGCTGATGACGCGCGAGGATTTGATGCCCGGCGCCGGTTCGAGCTCGTAGAGCGTCACCACCGGACCGGGCCGCGCATTGATGATCTCGCCGCGCACGCCGAAATCGCCCAGCACGCCCTCGAGCGCGGTGGCATTTTCCTGCAACACTTCCGCGCTCACGACGGCGCGGCCGATCTTGCTCGGCTGAGACAGCAATTCGAGCGCGGGAAGAACGTAGCCGCCGCCGAAGCGGCGCGGCTTTGGCGCGCGCGGTTTGCGCGGGGCGCGCGGCGCGGCTTCGGCCGCGTCGTCGTCCGCTTCGTCGGGATAGCGTTCCGCCGCATTGCCGAAGCGCGGCTCGATCCGCCGCCGCGGCAAAGCCGCGTCACCGGGTGACGGTATCGGCGTGCGCGGCCGGCGGCCAAACAGCCACGCGACGCGGGCGCGGAAGCTCAACAGCGAATGCGCAAGAAAGCCGAGCGATATCCATCCGCTTTCGTCGTCTGCGCTGCGCTCCGGCTTGTCGTCCGCTTCGCTGTCCTCGATCGGATCGCGCCAGAGGATGCCGGCGGCGCCGGTGAAGGCGGTGAGCGCGGCAACGCCGAGCGCGATGGCGGCGCCGAGGCGGCTCGCACCCGTCAGCGGCGCGTGCAGGAGCACGACCGGCAGCCGCAGCATGGCGTCGCCGATCACGCCGCCGAGACCGGACGGCAACGGCCAATGCGGGCTCCTCGGCAGGCAAGAGGCAAAGGCTGCGGTCAGCACCGCGCCGATGATCCAAAGGAAAACCCGCAGCCGTTCGTGACTGAGCCGCCGGTGACCGAGCAGGCGATAGCCCCAGACCGCGATCGGCAACAGCAACGCCAGCGAGCCCAGGCCGAGCAGCTGCATCATCAGATCGGCGGCGATCGCGCCCGGCACGCCGAGGAGATTATGCACCGGCGCGTCGATGGCGTGGCTCAGCGACGGATCCTGCACCGACCAGGTGGCGAGCGCGAGCGCCGCCATCATGGCGAGACTGATCAGCGCAACTCCGCCGACCTCGCGCAGCCGCCGCCGCAAGACAACGCCAAGCTGGCCGGACAGAGCGGCCATTCCGTCAAGGCTGCGGTCGATCATCGACATCGCTTCGCTAGACTCTTTGTTTGAGCATGATCTTGTCTGAAAACCGGTTCCCACTTTTCGGAATCATGTTCTATCCCAACACCGCGACGAGGCGATGCATCGCCTCGGCGGTGATCTCGTTGTTGTGCACCATGGCGACGCGGATATAGTCCGCGCCGGGATTGCTGCCGTCGGCCTGCTCGCGGGCGAGATAGCGTCCGGGCACCACGCGCAAGCCGGCCTCGCGCCACAGCCGCTGCGTCACCGCCTCGCTGCCGCCCTGCGCCGAAACATCGAGCCAAAGGAAGAACCCGCCGGCGGGACGCCGATAGTGGTAACGATCGCCGATGATCTGGTCGGCGAGATCGAACTTTTCACGATACAGCCGGCGGTTCTCCTCGACGTGCTTCTCGTCGTTGTAGGCGGCGATGGCGACATGCTGCATCGGTGTCGGCACCATCGGCGCGGCGACGTTGCGCAGTTCGAGATAGGTTCGCATGAAAGTGCGGTCGCCGGCGGCAAAGCCGATGCGCAGGCCCGGCAGGCTCGACCGCTTCGACAGCGAGTGAAAGATCGCGACATTGGCGAAATCCGCGCCGGCCGCTTCGAGCATTCCCGGCGGCGCGCGATGGCTGTAGATTTCGCAATAGCATTCGTCGGAGAAGGCGAGGAAGCCGAAGCGGCGCGCCATTGCGGTCAACCGCGACAGATAAGCCAGATCGGCCACCGCGCCCTGCGGATTGGACGGCGAGGCAATATAGAATGCGACCGTCCGCGCCAGCAGTTCATCGTCAAGCGCGTCGAGATCCGGCAGGAAGCCGGTCGCTCGCGTCGTCGGCAGATAAACCGGCTCGCAATCGGCGCCGATCGCGCCGGCCGCGTAAGCGGCATAAAACGGATTGGGGATGAGAACAGCCGGCCGCCCTGCCCGCGGCGTCACCCAATTTTTGGCGGCGAGCGCAGCGAGAAAAAGCCCCTCGCGGGTGCCGTTGAGCACCAGCACTTCCGTCGCGGCATCGACGGGCCGCGGCAGCGTATAACGGCGACCGAGCCATTGCGCGACGGCAGCTCCGAATTCATCGAGTCCTTTATTTGCCGGATAGCGGCCGAACTCGGCGACATGCGCGGCAATCACCGGCCCGACAAAGGAGGGAATCGGATGCTGCGGCTCGCCGACGGCGAGACTGATCGCGGGCTTGCCGGGCGGCATATCGCCGAGCAGCTCGCGCGTACGCACGAACGGCGAGCGTGCGTTCGGCGCGCGCGCAGGCGTCGCGCGATCAAAATTAGGGCCAGACTCGGAGGTCATCCTGTACATCATGAACAGCGGGGCCACCCGCCGCATCACCGGCGGGATAGCATAGGAGCGGCCAGGTTAAGACCCGATTAACCATCTGTTCTTGGCCGATTGATCCAGGCTACGACGGCGAATGCCTGATTACGTTTTTACGCGGCGATTGGGCCGTTTCCCGGCTGTTGGACCGCCCGACGCGGCGACGACGCATCGAGCGCCGGCACGAAGCTCGGATAGGGAATTGTGTTGCCGTCCGGTCCGCGGACGGTGAGGACGACGTCGTTGAAGGTCTGCAACTCGCCGGCGCCGTGCACCATTGGATGGCTGGCGATGATCTGCTCGATCAGCGTGGTTCCCGAACGCGGCATGCCGAGCACGAAGATCGGCAGGCGCGACGGATCGCCGCCGCCGGATTTCTGCGCGATCAATTCGCCCGTGAAGACGGCTTCGATCCGGTCGAACAGCGCGAAAGTCGACGCTTCGTTGTAGGAAATCGTCGAGCGCTTGCTCGCATTGCCGGCCAGCAAATGGGTGATCGAGCGCCCGTAATCCTTCAAATCGCCGTAAGCCTTGCCGAGCGCGAAATCGAGCTGCATGCGGTCGGTCTTCGACAGGCCGTCGGCCTTTGCCGCCATCGCTTCCATGGCAGCAAGGTGAGGATCGCCCGGCGTGAATTTCTTCGAGTCGGCGAGATTGACATAGACGCCGGCGATGTTCGGATCGAGCCCGATCGCATCGAGATAGGCGTCGTGGGCTTCCTGTAACTGGCCGAGCTCTTTGGGCACGTTGCCCATATTATTGTAGGCATCGGCCAGGTCTGGTTTGATCGCCAGCGCGCGCCGGTAATGCATCAGCGCGGCGGCAAGGTTGCCGCGCTCGAAGGCGATGCGGCCGGCCAGATTGACGGCATCGCGATTGTCGGCATTGAGCGCGAGCGCGCGCTCGTTGGCGGTGGCAGCTTCGTCGATCTTGTGCTGGTCGAGCAGGACGGTGGCGAAATGCACGTAGAGCTTTTCGTCGCGCAACTCGACCGCCAGCGCGCGGCGCATCAGGTCGGCGGCTTCGTCGAGCCGGTCGAGGTCCTTGAGTGCCAGCGCCAGGTTGTCGAGCGTATCGGGATTATTGGGATTGGGCTCAAGCGCCTTGCGGTAGACGGCCTCGGCTTCTTCGGGCCGTTTTAATTCGCGCAAGCAGGTGCCGAGATTATTCCAGGCATCGGCGAAGCTCGGCTGCAATTCGATGGCGCGGCGGTAGTCCTGCTCGGCTTCGGCGAAGCGCTTGAGCCGCTGCAGCGCGTTGCCGCGATTGCTGTAGGCGAGCGCGAAATTGTCTTCGAGCGCGACGGCGCAGTCGTAAAGCCCGAGCGCTTCCTCGAATTTGCCCTGGTCGAACAGCGCAATGCCGAGATTGGAGAGCGCGCCGGCATAATTGGGATTGAGCGCGATGGCGCGGCGTCCGGCCTCGACCGCCTCGTCGATGCGGCCGGCGAGCCGGCACATCTCGCCGAGATTGGCGTGATAAAGCGCCACGTCGGAATTAATCGCGATGGCGCGGCGCAAATGATCGATCGCCTCGGCGGTCTTGCCCGATTGGTGGGCGATAATGCCGAGCATGTGCGCGGCCTCGGCGTTATCCGGCTCGGCGGCGGCGGCGCGGCGGGTCAGTTCGTCGGCGTCGGCCAAAAATCCATGGCGGCGTTTCTGCTCGGCGAGGATGAGCGCCTGCCCGGGCGAGACGGCCTGCGCCAGCGGCGGCGCCGGCGCGGCGGCGCGCGCGGCTTCCGCTGCGATGATCGCGGCCGCCTGCGCGGCATGACGTTCGCCTTCGGCCCGGTACGGCGTCAGCCGCGCCGCGTCGCCCTGCGCGACGGCTTTCAGCTCGACCGCGACGCGCGCGATCACCGCGGTCATGTCCTCGCCCTTCTTCTGGCGGAACAGGCGCATGGTCGGATACCAGGGATTGTCCTCACGGTTGAGCAGCCAGCGCCAATCGGTCACCCATGGCAGTATCACCCAGACCGGCTTGCCCAGCGCGCCAGCGACATGCGCCACCGATGTATCGACCGTGATGACCAGGTCGAGCGCGGTAATGGCGGCGGCGGTGTCGACGAAATCCTCGAACTTGGCGGCGAGATCATCGATCGGGGTTTTGCGCTTCAGCTTCTTCACATCGGCCGCGCGCGGACCGTGTTACAGGCTGGCGAATGAGGTGCCGCGCACGTCGAACAGCGGCGTGAGCATTTTGAGATCAATCGAGCGGCGGGTATCGTTGACGTGGTCGGGATTGCCCGCCCAGACAATGCCGACGCGCAGCCCCTTCATCTTGCCGAGCCGGTTGGTCCAGCGCTGCACCGCATCCGCTGGCGCATGCAGATAGGGCACGTCGGCCGGAATGGTTTCGAGCTGCGTGCGAAAGACGCGCGGCAGGCTGAGCAGCACGGCGTCGCATTGATATGGCCCCGGATCGCCGCGATCGCCGAGGACGGTGATGCCAGGCAGGCTCGCGGGCAACAGGCTCACCAGCTGCTGGTGCACGCGCAGCGTGACCTTGCCGGCGCGCGCGGCGAGCAAAGGGATGTAGCGGGCGAATTGCAGCGTATCGCCGAAACCCTGCTCGGCCTGGACATAGATATGCTTGCCGGCGAGGCTTTCGCCCTGCCACGGCAGTTCGGGAAATTTCGGTCCCTTGCGCTCGGTCGAGTGCAATCGCCATTCGTATTCGTCCCAGCCTTCGGCGAGATCACCGCGCATGAGCAGGAGAATGCCGAGCCCGGAGCGCGCATTGGCGTGATGCGGCGCCAGCGCGATGGCGCGCCGCAGCGTCAAAATGCCTTCTTCGAAACTGCCGCTATGGTGCAGCGTGGTGCCGAGATTGGCCCAGGCGTCGGCATAGTTGGAATTGAGCTCTATGGCGCGGCGGTAGGCGACGACGGCTTCGTCGAACCGCCGCAGCGCATGCAGCGCGTTGCCGAGATTGCTATGCGCTTCGGCAAATTCGGAATTGGCGGCGATCGCCTTGCGCTGGGCGCGCGCGGCGTCCTCGTAATCCTTCAACTCGTAAAGCGCGACGCCGAGATTGCTCAGCGCCTCAAGCATATTCGGCTCGATTTCGAGCGCGTTGCGCGCCGAGTCAGCGGCCAGCTTGGGCCGGCCGGCAAGACGGAGCATTTCGCCCAGATTGGCGTGAAACAGCGCGACCTACGGCACCAACTTGGCGGCGCGGCGAACGTGCTCGATCGCGTCGGCGAGCTTGCCGTTCTGGTGGGCGATAACGCCGAGCAGATGCTCGGCTTCCGACACATTGGGCTGCACCTGGAGGATTTGGCGGCAGACCGCCTCAGCCTCCATCAAGCGCCCCTCGTTGCGGCAGCGCTCGGCGTAGATAAGTGCCTCGCCGAGCGGCATAAATGTCGTGTTTGCCTGGACCTCAGCCATGGTCGTCTCGATTACCACGCGGCCGTGTGGCTGGCCAAGATTGAGAGCAGGCCCGAAGTCGCGTGAGCGCCAACCGTTCGATGATGGCGAAGTTCGACGGTGAGATTTCCACCGCAAATCTATGCCAGTTCCGGCACACTGAAATATTCGTGGTAAGCAGTTAGTCGCTTCACATTCGGCGGCAGGCGGGCCAGAATGCCTCGGAGTGGTGAATTTAGCTGCACATAACCTCATGAAGAATCTGGATAAAACGGTCACGTTCGGCTTCGCCGCCGCGCTGCTGATGGTGACCGTAGATGGCGCGGGAGCACAGGCGCCGGCGCAAAAGCCCGGAGCAACCGCGCCGGCGGGTCAAACGCCGTCGTCGGAAGAGCCGCAGCGCACCACCGCGACCTACGGCGATTGGGTCGTGCAATGCGTGACCAACACCAATCCGCCGTCCGCGGAAGTCTGCGACATGGCGCAGGTAACGCAATTGCAGGGCGAGAACATTCCGTTCTCGCGGGTCGCGATCGCCCATCCGGACAAAGGCCAGCCGGTCAAGCTCATCGTTCAGGTCCCGGTCAACGCGTCGTTCGCCACCGCCGTGAACATCCAGACCGGCGACGACGATCCGGGCGTCATCGCGCCGTTCACCAGCCGCACGCCGAACGGCTGCTTCGCCGAATTCGCGCTCAAGGACGACATGATGAAAAAACTGCGCGCGGCGACGAGCGTCGGCAAGGTTTCGTTCGCCGATGCTGGCACCCGTCCGGTGACGGTGCCGATCTCGTTCAACGGCTTTGGCGCGGCGTTCGACGCGCTGGCCAAAAAATGAGTGACGCATAGCGACGCCGGCGACGCAGGATCGCGACATGGCTTCGACCGCAACACTAGCGCCCAGCGAAACGGTTGCCGGCTTTCTGCATGCCATCTGGCTGGCGGTCGGCGGCGAGCCCGCCGCGATGTCCGGCGTCGAGGTGGCGGGCGAAGGCGATCTGCCGTCGGTGTTTGCGGTCAGCGACCTGGCGGCGGCTTCGATCGGCGCGGCGGCTCTCGCCGTCGCCGAATTCACCAGCTTAAGTTCGTCGCGCAAGCCGGCGGTGCGCGTCGATCGCCGGCTGGCGTCGTATTGGTGCGGCAAATCGCTGGTACCGGACGGCTGGGACGTGCCGCCGCTGTGGGGCGACATCGCCGGCGACTACCTCGCCGCCGACGGCTGGATCAAGCTCCACACCAACGCGCCGCATCACCGCAAAGCCGCGGTCGCGGCGCTCGGCGGTGCGCAGGATAAAGAGGCGGTGCGCACCGCTGTCGCGCGCTGGCGCGCCGACGAGCTCGAAGCGGCGATCGTGGCGCACGGCGGCTGCGCGGCGGCGATGCGTCCACAGCAAGCCTGGGCGGAGCACCCGCAAGGCAAAGCGGTCGCCGCGGAGCCACTGGTCTGGAGCGAGACGGCGGAACCCGCCAAGCGCGAACGCCGCGCTTGCGACCCGGAGCGGCCGCTCGCCGGCCTGCGCGTGCTCGACCTGACGCGCATCATCGCCGGCCCGGTGGCAACCCGCTTTCTCGCCGGCTTCGGCGCTGAGGTTTTACGCATCGATCCACCCGGTTGGGAGGAGGCAAGCCTGCAGCCCGAGGTCACCCTGGGCAAACGCTGCGCCCGCCTCGACTTGCGTGACACCAACGGCCGCGAGAGCTTCATCGCGCTCCTCGCCGGCGCCGACGTCATCGTCCATGGTTTGCGGCCCGGCGCGCTCGACGGATTAGGCCTCGGCGCGCAAGAACGCCGCCGCGTGCAGCCGGGCATCATCGACGTGTCGCTCGACGCCTATGGCTGGACCGGCCCGTGGGCGGGCCGTCGCGGCTACGACAGCCTGGTGCAGATGAGTTCGGGCATCGCCGATACCGGCATGCGGCAACTCCACAAAGAGAAACCAACACCGCTGCCGGTCCAGGCGCTCGATCATACGACCGGCTCCATCCTGGCGGCAGCCGTCGTGCGCGGCCTGACCCGGCGATGGGAGAACGGCAGCGGATCGACGATGCGGGCGTCGCTGGCGCGCACCGCGGCGCTCCTCGCCAGCGCCGCGCCGCCGGCAGACATCCGGCCGCTGCAAAAGCCCAAACTGGACGACTACGACAGCCGCATCGAGGCGACGCCGTGGGGTCCGGCGCGGCGATTGCGGCCGGCGGTGAGCATCGACGGCGCGATCATGCGCTGGGACCGACCGGCTGCCGCGCTCGGTTCGTCGGAGCCGCGCTGGTAGGTTTGCCGCGAACCGGAAAACGCGGCAAATATCCGGCATGAGCCGCGGCGCGACCTGGCAAAACATCCGCAGGCGGATCGGCGCTTCCCGGCCGCAATGGCGCTTTTGTCTGCGCATGACGGCGTCCGGTCTTGCCGCTTTCGCCGTCGCCAAAATGCTGAACGTCCCGCTGCAAGGCCTCTGGGTGATCATCACCGCCATCGTGGTGACGCAGATGAGCGCCGGCGGCTCGCTGCGCGCGACGCTGGAATACATTGTCGGCACAGTCGGCGGCGCCATCTATGCCGCAATTATCGGCGTGCTCATTCCGCACGCGACGCCGCTTTCGGAAGCCTTCGTTCTGGCGCTGGCGATCGCGCCTTTGGCGCTGCTCGCGGCGTTCAATCCGAATTTTCGCGTTGCGCCGTTCTCCGCGGTGCTGGTGATTCTGGTCGCCGGGCAGTTCGGCGAGGGCCCGGTCGAGTCGGCGATCACGCGGTCGTCGGAGGTCGCGTTGGGCGGCGTGATCGCGGTCGTGGTTTCGCTCCTGGTACTCCCCCAACGCGCGCATCACATGCGCCTCAAAGCCGCCGTGGGCCTGTTGCGGCAGCTGGCGCGCGCCCTGCCGGACCTGTTGAGCGGATTCACGCGTCCACTCGACCCGGCCGAGAACGGCCGAATCCAGGACGATATCGGCGCCGCCGTGCTCGCCTTTCAGCAGATCACGGCCGAAGCGGAACACGAGCTTTTCATCAGTTTCGCGGCACAGCCCGATCCCGGGCCGCTGTCGCGCACCATGCTGCGGCTGCGTCACGACCTCGTCATCATCGGCCGCGCGGCGGCGACGCCGCTGCCGGAGGCTTTGCGCGAGCGGCTCAGCCCGCCGCTTGCCCAGGTCGGCGCGGCGGCGAGCGATTTTTTGAATGCCAGCGCCGCAGCGCTTGGCGAGCGCAGCGAACCGCCGCCGCTCGATGCGTTCGAGGCGGCATTGGACGCTTACACAGCGGGGGTCGCCGCATTGCGCAGTGAAGGCCTGACGCGCCCGCTTTCAAGCAGCGAGGTCGAGCAAGTCTTCGCGCTCGGCTTCGCACTCGAGCAGTTGCATCAGAATTTCATCGATCTGCGGCGCTGCGTGCAGGATTACGCGCGCCGCCCCGGGCGCAAGAGCAACGCCTGACCGCCTGTTATCCCCGCAGCGGCGAAAGATCGACCGCGCCGTCGAACAGACCGGTGATAAGGTTTAGCGCCGCCGCAGCGCGCGTGTCGTTCCAGCCGCCGTGTTTGGCGTTGAGCATAAATTTTTGCTCGATGTCGGCGCGGGAGAGCGGCTCCTGCGCGCCGCCGCGCATATAGGGCTGGCGCTCTTCGATCACGGTGCCGTCGCGCAGCGTAGCGCGGATGTGGCCGGTGAAGTTCTTCGGGTAGGGATTTTTCGGATCGATCTGGTAGCGCACCCGTGCCGCGAGCCGCAGGACTGACGGATCGCGGACGGCGTCGCCGGTAAAATCGTCAAGACCCACATTGCCGCGAATGAAGGCGGCGGCGATGCAATAGGGCGTCGAGAATTTGCCGGCATAGCCGTTGTTCGGGCTTTGCTTGGCCGCGAGCGGCTCCCACAACCGGTGCACGGTGCCCTCGCCCACCTCGCATACCATTTCGGCCACGTCGTCGGCCCGCAGCCGCGCACCGAGCCGCCGCGCGCAATCGATATAGGGATGCGTCATGGTCCCGCATGGATAGGGCTTGAACGCCAGCGTCTCGGTCACCCAGCGCGTGCCGAAGTCGCCGGTCACCGCATCAAAGTCGCCCTTGGTGGTGTGCGCAAAACCGTGAAAGAAGCCGTGCGTGCCTTCGAACACAGTGCGCGGCCCCAAAAAACCCGCGCGGCCAAGCAACGCGGCGCGGATGCCCGATTGCGCCGCCCAGCCGGCATGCAGCCGCTTGGTCCAGGCGCCCTCGGCCAGATATTCGATGATGCCGCCCGCCATCGAGCCGACGGTGCCGAGCGCATCGACCAGTTGCCGCGGCGAAAGCTTTAGCGCGGCGCCGACGCCGGCTGTGGCGCCCATGGCGCCGAACACCGCGGTGGGATGAAAGCCCGCTTTATGGGTGAGAGTGGGCGCGACAAGGCTGAGCCGGCACATCGTCTCGACACCGGCGGCGATGCCAAGGAGCGCCGCATTGCCGTCAAGCTCATGGCGCTCGCAGGCCGCCAGCACCGCAGGCACGATCACCGCGCCGGCATGAACCGGACCGCCCTCGAACGTGTCGTCGAAATCCTCGCCGTGGATCGCCGTGCCGTTGACCAAAGCGGCGCCCGCGGCGGACAGGCCGCGGCTATGCCCGATCACGGTGCACGGCCCGTCGTCGTCGCAGCCGGCAAGGGCGCTCTTTACGTAGTCCTCATTGCGCGCCGTCACCGCGAGACCGACGACGTCGATCAACAGCTCCTCGCATTTGACACGCACCGCTTGCGGCAAATGCGCGGCATCGAGCGCGCAAATCTTTTGCGCCAGATGCTCCGCAACGGCGGTTTTGGGGAGTTCGTCGGAGGTCATGTTCGTCAGTGCCTGTGTAACGTCATGGCCGGGCTCGTCCCGGCCATCCACGTCTTTGGACAAGCGCACTTAAGACGTGGATGCCCGGCACAAGGCCGGGCATGACGAGAAGCTAATGTTCGCGGCGATGTTCTCAATACTTCGCCGAGATCGGCAGCGTCTCCGCCGGGAACAGTGAGATGATGGTGTGGCCCTTGTCGGTGACCACAACCTCTTCCTCGATGCGGGCTGCGGAATAGCCGTCCTTGGCCGGGCAATAGGTTTCCAGCGCGAACACCATGCCTTCCTTGATCACCGTCGGATGGTCCATCGACACGACGCGGCTGATGATCGGCCGCTCGTGCAGGTTCAAGCCCAGGCCGTGGCCGAATTGCAGACCGAACGCGGAGAGCTCATCGGGGAAACCGAAATCCTGCGCCTTCGGCCAGACGCCGGCGATCTTGTCGGTGCTCACGCCGGGCTTGATCAGTTCGATCGCCTTGTCGAGCCATTCGCGGCAGATCTTGTAGGCGTCCTGCTGCGCCGGGGTGGCGCGGGTGACGTTGAAGGTGCGGTAGTAGCAGGTGCGGTAACCCATGAAGGCTTGCAGGATATCGAAGAACACCTGGTCGCCGGGGCGAATCATGCGGTCGGTGAAATTGTGCGGATGCGGATTGCAGCGCTCGCCGGAAATGGCGTTGATCGCCTCGACGTCGTCGGAGCCGTGGCGATAAAGGAAATCGTTGACCATGCCGACGATGTCGTTCTCGCGCACGCCGGGGCGGAGCTTCTCGTTGATCAGGTCGTAGGCGCCGTCGACCATCGCGGCGGCACGATTCAACAGCGCGATCTCGTCCGCCGATTTCACTTCGCGGGCCTCGAGCATCACCTGCTGGCCGTCCTTGACCTTGATGCCGGCCTTTTCCAGCTCGAACATCATCGGCGGCTCGACGATGTCGACGCCGACCGGCATTTTGGCGACGCCGGCGGATTTGAGGATCGCGGCCATTTCCTCGGCGTGGTGCTTCATCAGGCCGAAGGCGGGATCCACCGTGCCGCGCAGGCCGACGAGGCCGGCCCGGCAATTCTCCGGCTTGAGCCAGGGCGAATAGAGCTTGTGGTGGACGGCCGCCGAGCCGAAATCCCACAGGATCGGCTCGCCACCGCGAACCAGCAGCGTCCATCGCGAAAGCTTGTCGCGCGCCCATTCGCCGATCTTGGTCGAGGTGACGTAGCGCACATTGTTGTCGTCAAACAGCAGGAGCGCGCCGAGATCGGAAGCTTCGAGCGCGGCCAGCGCGCGGCCGAGACGGTAGCGGTGCATGCGCCGGTAATCGACGCGTTCCTCGAAATCGACCCCCATGGTGCCGAGCACCGGCAGATGCCGGCCCCAGTTGTAGCGCGGGTTTACGTCCTCGGCGGTGATCTTGATCGGATCGCGCTTGGTGATGTCGTCCATGGTGGGCTCCCTAATAGTTTTCCAACTATACCTCGTTTCCCGGGCGCAGCGCAGCACGAAGTGGTGCGCTGCAGACCCGGGATCGTTACAGACTCAGTGCACCAATGCGCCGAGCTTGCGACGACCCCGGATCAGCGGTGCACCGCTTACGCGCTGCACCGCATCCGGGGAACGTAATTCAGTGCAGAATTAGTTCATCGTAGAGGTCGCGCCAAGTCGGGTTCACGTCTTCGATAAGTTTGAATTTCCATGCCCGGCGCCAATGTTTCAACGACCGCTCGCGAGTGCGCGCTTCTAAGATCGAGGCATATTCTTCAAAGTAGACGAGCCTGGTAACTCCGTACTTGCTCGTGAACCCCGGGATAGCCTTGGTTCTGTTCTCCCAAATGCGCCGCACCAGATCGTTGGTCACACCGACGTAGATCACTCCCTTTGGCCGATTAGCCAGAATGACGATTAGCCAGAATATAGACGAAGAAGCGCGCCATAGGCCCTAAGGCATTGGCACTTCGCCGACATCCTTCGGCACCTTGTAGCCCTTCTGCGTCGCCGAACGCTTGGCGATCGCCGTGTACCAGCGTTTGACGTTGGCATACTGGTTCATGTCGATGGTCTGCCATTCGAAGCGCGAAATCCACGGCCAGATGGCGATGTCGGCGATCGAATAGTCATCGGCGACGTATTCACGGTCGTTGAGCCGCCTGTCGAGCACGCCGTAAAGCCGGTGCGCCTCTTTGAGGTAGCGCTCCTCGGCATAGGGCGCCTTGCCGGGATTGTATTTCACGAAATGGTGGACCTGGCCCAGCATCGGGCCCGGGCCGCCCATCTGCCACATCAGCCATTCGATGGTGCGGTAGCGCGCCTCGCCGGATTTCGGCAACAGCTTGCCGGTCTTGTCGGCGAGATAGATCAGGATCGCGCCGGATTCCATCAGACTCAAACCGTTGTCGGGATCGACGATCGCCGGGATGCGGTTATTCGGGCTGATCTTGAGAAATTCCGGCTTGAACTGCTCGTCCTTTGAGATGTCGACTGCATGCGCGGTATAGGGCAGTCCCATTTCCTCAAGCGCAATGGAGACCTTGCGGCCGTTCGGCGTCGTCCAGGTGTAAAGGTCGATCACGGGATTTGTCCTGTTCCGGTTTGATAAATCAGGCGGCGGTTCTTTTACCCCATAGCCGCGCCGAAGCGATATCGGCGCCGTGGCGGATCGCTTTGAGTTTTAGCCAGACCACCGGCTCGATCACCCATTCGCGCCGGGTGAAAGTGCCGAAGCCGCAATCGCTCGAGGCGACGACGCGCTCGCGGTCGCCGATCGCCGCCACCGCTTCCTCGATGCGCCGCGCCACCACTTCCGCATGCTCGACGAAATTCGAGGTGGTCTCGACCACGCCGGGCAGCAGCAGCATGTCCTTGGGAAACGGCACGCGCTTGAGCGCCGCATATTCGTGCGCATGACGCGGATTGGAAAATTCGATCGACAGCGCGCCGACCTTGGCGCCGTACAGCGCGGGGAGGATTTTCTCCAGTGCGATGTCGTGGATATGCGGGCCTTCCCAGTTGCCGTAACAAATGTGCAGCCGCACCCGGTCGCGCGGGATGCCCTCGATGCCCTTGTTGATGGCGGCGACGTGGCGTTCGCAGCGCTTGACGAAATCCGCATCGGACAGATCGCGGTACATCATGGTGCGGTCCATGGCGAGATCGGGCGCGTCGATCTGCAGGACGAGGCCGGCTTTGTGAATGGTCTGGTATTCGTTCTTCATCTGCACCGCGATGGCGTCGAGATAGGCGTCGTGCGACGGGTAATGCGCGTTGAGCATCGTGGTCGAAATGATGCCGGGCGACGGCGCGGTCATGAAGCGCTCGGAAAACGCGTGCAGCTCGTCGGCGATCCGCACGAAGCCGGACGTCTCGTCGGTGATCGGCTTGAGGTCGCGGTATTTGATGTCGGCCTGCGCCTCCGGCGCGCCATGCTGGCTTTTGGGCGGATTGGGAAAGCGCCGCATCAGGTAACTCACGAGCTCGGGAAATTCCTCGAACTCGCGGCCGCGGCGGCGCTTCGACACGCCGGCAAATCCCGACATGCGCTGCGGCACATAGGTCTGAAAGCCGATCCGCCGCTGCTCGCCGTCATTACCGATGTCGATGCCGGCTTCCATCTGCTTCTTGACGACGTGGCGGACTGCCTTGTCCATTTCGCCGGCAAGCAGTTTGGGATCGAGGCTCTTGCCGTCCTCCTGCGCCACCAGAAGGTCGCTCAAGGTCTCGTTGCGCGGCAGGCTGCCGACATGGCTGGTGAGGATGCGGTCCCGGCTATGGATCATAAAGCACTCCACTCGTCATCGTGGCGCATCACTATCGGATTGCGGCGGATTTCGCCATCGGCATAATGCCGGTACATGAGCATGGGTGGGCAACATCCCCACATGGCTCGGGAGGAAACGCCGTGACGAGTAGCGCGTTGACCGCGGCCGCGATCCCGCGCGACTACAATTTCGCGGCCGACATCCTCAAGCGCAACCTTGACGCCGGCCGCGGCGAGAAAATCGCCTTCATCGACGACAACGGCCAATACAGCTACGCCGACCTCGCCGCGCGCGTGGGTCGGTTCGGCCACATGCTGCGCTCGTTCGGCGTGCGCCGCGAAGAACGCGTCCTGATGTGCCTGCTCGACACCATCGACTGGCCGACCGCATTCCTCGGCGCCATCAAGGCCGGCGTCGTCGCGGTTCCGGTCAACACGCTGATGACCGAGGACGATTACAAATTCATGCTCGCCGACAGCCGCGCGCGGGTGCTTGTCGTGTCCGAGGAGCTGTTGCCGAAATTCGCGAGTGCGCTCGCTGTGTCCAAGGATGTGGCGCACGTCATCGTCTCGGGTGAGAACGCACACGGCCATTCGCGCTTCGCCGATCTGCTCACCGCCGCCAAAGCCGATCCTGTCACGGCGCCGACGACGCGCGACGACATGTGCTTCTGGCTCTACACGTCGGGCTCGACCGGCAAGCCGAAGGGCGCCGTGCATAGCCACGCCGATCTCAAACTCACCGACGATCTTTATGCCGCGCCGATCCTCGGCATCACGGAAAACGACATTTGCTACTCGGTGGCGAAACTGTTCTTCGCCTATGGACTCGGCAACGCGCTGACCTTCCCGATGTCGGCCGGCGCGACGACGGTGCTCTTGCCGGCGCGGCCGACGCCCGATCTCGTCGCCGAGCTTCTGAAAAAGCACCAGGTGACGATCTTCTATGCCGTGCCGACCTTCTATGCCGCGTTTCTCGCCAGCCCAGCGGCGCCGCAGCGCGCCGAACTGAAAGTGCGGCGCTGCGTTTCCGCCGGCGAGGCGCTGCCGACCGACATCGGCCGGCGCTGGAGCGAGCGTTACGGCACCGACATTCTCGACGGTATCGGCTCGACCGAAATGCTGCACATTTTCCTCACCAACCGTCCGGGCGACGTGAAATACGGCACCAGCGGCAAGCCATTGGCCGGTTACGACCTGCGCCTGGTCGACGACGACGGCAACGTCGTCACCGCTCGCGGCGAGATGGGCGAATTGCAGGTGCGCGGCCCGACCAGCGCCATGATGTACTGGAACAACCGCGAGCAATCGCGGGCGACGTTTCTGGGCGAATGGACGCGGTCCGGCGACAAATATGTCGAGGACGACGGCGGCTATCTCGTTTACTGCGGGCGGCGCGATGACATGCTGAAAGTCTCCGGCATGTATGTGTCGCCGTTCGAGGTCGAAGGCGTGCTGCAGAGCCATCCCGATGTGCTCGAAGCCGCCGTAGTCGGCTGGCCGGACGCCGACAGACTGATCAAGCCCAAGGCCTTCGTGGTGTTGAAAGTCCCCGAGAAGGCTTGCGACGCCTTCGCCCTGGCGCTGCAGGACGAATGCCGGCAAAAACTCGCCGTTTATAAATATCCGCGCTGGATCGAGTTTCGCCGCGAGCTGCCGAAAACCGCAACCGGAAAGATTCAGCGCTTCAAGCTGCGCGCCGAGGCCGGCGCGACGTGACGTGTGTTTTGACGGCCTTGCGTTAAGACTTGCCCGGTATTACTGCGTTGCCCGATGGTTCGCCGCGGTAGCTCAGCCGGTAGAGCACCGCATTCGTAATGCGGGGGTCGGAGGTTCGAATCCTCTCCGCGGCACCAGTTTCATCCAATATACGTCGACAGCCCGCATTCAACTATACAGTTGTCATGCCCCGCGAAGGCGGGGCATCTAGTATTCACAGCAGCCGGGAATAAGCGCGCTGCTTGCGGTTACTGGATCGCCCGCCGAAGCTTGTCATCGGGCCGGACCCGTTGGCGGACGATGACAAGCCCTGGGAGAGAAACTTGCCCGTGATGTCCGGAAAACGCGCCTTCCTCGATTTGCTCAAGCAGGAGGGCGTCACGGTCATGTTCGGCAATCCCGGCACCACCGAATTGCCGCTGATGGACGCCTTCGCGGTCGAGCACGACATCCGCTACATCCTCGGCCTGCAGGAGGCGGCGCTCATGGCGATGGCCGACGGCTACGCCCAGGCCTCAGGCGGTCTCGCGGTCCTCAATCTCCATGTCGCGCCCGGCCTCGGCAACGCCATGGGCATGCTCTACGACGCGATGAAGGCGAACGCGCCGGTGCTGGTCACCGCCGGTCAGCAGGATCTCGAATACCTCGTCACCGAGCCGGTACTGACCGCGGACTTGCCGACGCTGGCGCGGCCGTTCGTCAAATGGGCCGCCGAAGTACATCGCGCCGAGGATTTGCCGCGCTACGTGCACCGCGCGGTGAAGACCGCGCTGGCGCCGCCGACCGGCCCGGTATTCCTGGCGCTGCCCGGCGACATTCTCAAGAACGACGCCGACATGGATCTGCTCGAACCGACCCGCGTGGCGCCGCGGGTGCGCGGCGATGCCGACGCCATCGCCGCCGCCGCCGAACTGCTCGCCAGGGCCGAGCGGCCGGTCATCATCGCCGGCGACGCCGTGGCGCAGAGCCGCGCGCACAAGGAACTCGTCGCGCTCGCGGAAGCCGTCGGCGCGCCGGTCTATGTCGAGTTCATCCCCAGCACCGCTTCGTTCCCGGCGTCGCATCCGCTTTATCGCGGCGCGATGACGCGCTCGCAGGCCGGCGTGCGCGAAGTGCTCGACCGGCACGATGTGTTGTTCTCCGTCGGCGGCGACCTGTTCACCTGGTCGCTGCCGTCGCCCGTCGATCCGTGGCCGAAGGACCTCAAACTCATTCATCTCGACACCGACCCGTGGCAGATCGGCAAGAACTATCCGGCGCAGGTTGCGATCCTCGGCGATCCCAAGGCGACGCTCCCCGACATCACCGCGGGCGTCGGCGCACGCATGAGCGCGAGCGACAAGGCCGCCGCGACTGCGCGGCTTAAATCCCTCACCGACGCCGGCAAAAAAGACCGCGACGCATTTCGCGCCAAGGCCCGCGCCATGGCCGGCAAGACGCCGGTAGCGCCGCTGGCGCTACTCGAAGCGATCGGCGCGATGCTGCCAAAAGACGCCGCGGTGATCGAGGAGATTCTGTCGTCCTCGCCGGGCGCGCGCTCGCTGATCAACAGCGACGACGAGCAGAGTTTTTATGGCCTGCGCGGCGGCGGCATCGGCTGGGGACTGCCGGCGGCGATCGGCGCCAAGGTGGCGCTGCCCGACCGGCCGGTGGTGGCGCTGGTCGGCGACGGCAGCGCCATGTACACAATACAGGGCCTGTGGACCGCGGCGCGCTACCGGCTGCCGGTGGTCTGGGTGATCTTCAACAATACCAGCTATCGCATTCTCAAGCAGCGGCTCGTCATGCTGCGCGGGCTGGCCGAGCAGGCCGACACGTTCGTCGGCATGGAGCTCAACGATCCGGCCATCGATTTCGTCGGGCTGGCGCGCTCGCTCGGCATCGACGGCGCGCGCGCCACGACGGTGAAGGACGCCACCGACCTGATCGGCCAGGCGCTGAGCGGCGGCAAGGCGATGCTCATCGATGTCGACATGGAGCGCGGCTACAAGCCGATGTGACGCTCACGCGGCCGCCACCGTCAGCGGCATGTCGGCGAAAATCTTGTAGGCCTGCGACTTCGGTTTCGCCTTGTCTTCTTGGTTGAGATATTCGACCGAGCTTTTGCCGAGATACGGCAGCGGCAGGATCATGACGCGGATAAAGCGCGTCGGCCGGTCCGCGGCCTGGGCGAAGACGCCGTCAGGGCCGGTCTCGTACCAGGCGCCGCCGGGACCGTAGGACGCCGAGTGCCCCCGCGTATCGATGCGGATGCCGCCTTCCAAGAGGCAGCGGATCCCCGGCCCCTGATGCCGATGCAGATAGGCGCAGCCGCCCGGCGGGAAGGCGACGCTGTCGCCGCGCAACAGGAGCCGCCCCGCCGGCAGGGTTTCGAGCCGCGCGGCGAGTTTTTCGCGCGAAACCACGCCGTGGCCCGTCGCCGCGCCGGAGGCAGGGTCCCCCGACACCAATTCCCAGCGCCACAGCGTCGCTCCGCCGCTTCCGGCCTTGAAGCTCACGGCGCCCTCGCCGCTGAGCGTCTCGCCGTCGCGCACGCTGTGATCGGCGGCGGCGAGCGATCCGTGCACGACGAAGATCATGCGCGGCAGCGCCAGCAACGACGCCTGGCCGTCGTTCGACAGCACGTCCTCGTAAAGCCGCAGCATGGGGGGCATTGCAATTCCCGGGTTGTCATCATCCGCGAAAGCGGACGATCCAGTATTCACTGCCGCAGGCATTTGACAACAACCTCCGCGATTACCGGATCCCCGCCTTCGCGGGGACGACAACAGATGCCATTTACACTTTCGTCCCGGCGTTGCTTAATCGCTTCTGGCCCAAGGAATTTCCCATGCCCACGATCGATACCGAGCGCTTTCGGCTGCGAAATTTTGTGCAAAAACTCGTCGATCAAGGCGAGTGCGAGGTCCGCGACGAGCCGATCGACCTCGTCGACGTCGGCGCCGCGCTCGACGGCAATCCGCGCGCGGTGCATTTCAAGTCGGCGGGACCTGACAAGGCCGAGCTGGTCGGCAATGTCATGGGCTCGCGCAAACGGCTCGCCAGCGCGCTCGATGCCGACGAACGCGGCCTGCTGGCGACGCTGAACGCACGGCTAACCAAGCTGCAGCCGCCGGTCAAAGTGTCGTCACAACAGGCGCCGGTGCAGCAGGTCGTGCTCAAGGACGACGACGCCGATCTCACCGCGCTGCCGGTGCATCTGCAGCATGGCGCCGACGGCGCGCCGTATATTTCCGCCGGCATCGACTACGCGCTGTTTCCCGGCACCGGCTTCACCAATGTCGGCTGCCGCCGCATCATGCTGCGCGGGCGGCGCCACGCCGGCGTCGACCTGATCGCGCCAAGCGACATGCGCGCCATCTATCTCGCCGCCGCCGCCCGCAACGAGCCGGTGCCGGTCGCCTATGCCGTGGGCTCGCATCCGGCGGATTTTCTGGCGGCGATGGTGTCGCTGCCGCAGGTCGACGAGCTTGCCGTGGTCGGCGCCGTGCGCGGCCAGCCGGTGCCGGTGGTAAAATGCGTGACCAGCGATATTCATGTCCCCGCCGACGCCGAATATGTGATCGAGGGTTTTCTCGATCCCGCCGGCCACGTCGAGCCGGAAGGTCCTTATGGCGAGTATGTCGGCTATTACGGCGTGGTGAAGCGCAATCCGGTGCTGCGCGTCACCGCGATCACGCACCGTGAGGACGCGCTGTTCCAGACCGTGACCATCGGCGGGCGCTATCTGGCGCGCACCGACACCGCGCAGCTCACTACCGTGAAGACGGAAGCCGCGGCCTGGGCGGCGCTGCTAGCGTCGGTGCGCGAGCCGCTTGCGGTCTATGCCACGCCGTCGAGCGGCGGCATGTATAATCTGCGCGTGTCGTTGCGCCAACGCGTGCCGGGCGACGCGAAGAACGCCATCGCCGCCGTTTTCGGCTCGCACGCCGAGGCCAAGCATGTCTTCGCCTTCGATCCCGACATCAATGTGTTCTCCGACGAGGAGACCGATTGGGCGCTGGCGACGCGCTTCCAGGCCGACCGCGACCTGATCGTCGGTTCCGGCTTCCGGGTGGTGCCGCTCGATCCGTCGCTTGCCGGCGCGCGTACCGGCGCCAAGCTCGGCTTCGACTGCACCATTCCGTTCGGCAAGACCGACGCGTTCGAGTTCTCGGTACCGGCGCCGCCGGCGGCCAAGAAGACCGCTCAGCGCAAATCGGTGGCCGATGCGCTCACGGCCGGACCGGCGAGTTTCCTGGAGCTGATGGCCGCGCTCGGCAGCAAGGACGGCCGCGAAATCGTACGGGAGCTCGATGCGCTTTACGCCGCGCAGCGCCTCGGCCGGCTCGACGATGGAAGATACGCGATCAAGGAAAACGGCAAGTAGCGTATCGTGCGCCTCCGCCGATCAAACGAAAAACGGGAGGAATTTCATGCAACGCACGAGGCCACCGTTTCGCGCCGATCACGTCGGCAGCCTGTTGCGGCCGGCGGCGCTGAAAGCGGCGCGCGGCAACCGCGAGCGCAACGAGATTTCCGCCGAAGCGCTGCGCGCGGTCGAGGACAGCGAGATCGAGAAAGCGATCAAAAAACAGGAAGAAACCGGCCTCAAGCTCGCCACCGACGGTGAGTTTCGCCGCTCGTGGTGGCATTTCGATTTCTTCCGGGGCCTCGACGGCGTCACCTCATACACCACCGAAGGCATCCAGTTCCACGGCGTGCAGACCAAGGCCGAGGGCATCAAGATCACCGGCAGGATCGGTTTCTCCGGTCATCCGATGCTCGATCACTTCAAGTTTCTCAAAGCTCACACGCGCGTGACGCCGAAAATGACGATCCCGGCGCCATCGACGCTGCATTTCCGGCAAGGTCGCACCGCGATCAGCGAGGCGGTCTATCCCAACCTCGATGTGTTCTTCGACGACCTCGCCAAAACTTACCGCGGCGCGATCCGCGCCTTTTACGACGCCGGCTGCCGTTATCTCCAGCTCGACGATACCGCCTGGGCGATGCTGTGCGATCCAAGCGAGCGAGCGCATTCGAAGGAGCGCGGCGACGATCCCGACGCGCTGCCGAAGCGCTACGCCCGGCTGACCACCGCGGCGCTCGACGGCAAGCCGGCCGACATGACGATCACCATGCATTCGTGCCGTGGCAATTTCCGCTCGACCTTCATCGCCTCGGGCGGCTACGAGTTCGTCGCCGAGCAACTGCTCGGCCATACCGGACTTGACGGCTATTTCCTCGAATACGACAGCGACCGGGCGGGCGGCTTCGAACCGCTGCGCTTCTTCCCGAAAGGCAACAAGCAGCTCGTGCTTGGGCTCGTCACCTCTAAGAGCGGCAAATTGGAAAGCAAGGACGCCGTCAAACGCCGCATCGACGAGGCGGCAAAATATGTCGCACTCGATCAGCTCTGCCTGTCGCCGCAATGCGGCTTCGCCTCGACCGAGGAGGGCAACGTGCTGTCCGAAGACGAGCAATGGGCGAAGCTGCGGATGATCGTCGAATTGGCGGACGAAGTGTGGGGCTGAGCATGCAAAGCAAAAAACCTCCATTTCGCGCCGATCACGTCGGCAGCTTGCTACGGACCGCCCGATTGAAAGCGGCGCGCGAGCTGCGCGTGCGCGGCGAGATGGCCGCCGATGCGTTCAAGGCGATCGAAGATCGCGAGGTCGAGGGCGTAATTCGCAAGCAGGAGGCGATCGGTCTTAAATCTGTGACTGACGGCGAATATCGGCGTATCTCCTGGAACATCGACTTTCTCGAAAACCTCGACAACGTCGAGTCCTACGCCGGCACGCGCAAGATCAAATTCGCCAGCGCCGGCCCCCAGCCGCGGCCGGTCCTGCTGCGCGTTATCGGCAAGCTTGGCGGCTACAAGCCGCATCCGATGATCGAGCATTTCAAGTTTCTCAAATCGCACGCCACGCAAATGCCGAAGCTGACGATCCCGTCGCCGTCGTCGCTGCATTTTCGTTACGGCCGTGACGCCGTGCCGGAAAGACTTTATCCGTCGATGGACGAGTTTTATCGCGATCTCGGCGAGGCCTATCGCAAAGCCGTGCGCGCCTTTGCCGATGCCGGCTGCCGCTATCTCCAGCTTGACGAGGTCAACCTCGCTTATCTTTGCGATCCGTCGTTGCGCAAGGTTATCGCCGATCGCGGCGAGGACCCGGCCGCATTGCCGGCGATCTATGCCGGCATGATCAATGCAGCGATCTCCGACGTCCCGCCGGACATGACGATCACCATGCATTTGTGCCGCGGTAACTTCCGCTCGAGCTTCGTCGCCTCGGGCGGCTACGAGCCGGTAGCCGAGCTGTTGTTCAACGCCATCAACGTGCACGGCTATTTCATGGAATACGACACCGAACGCGCTGGCGGCTTCGAGCCGCTGCGTTTCGTGCCGAAGGGAAAATCCGTCGTACTCGGTCTCGTCACCACCAAGACCGGCACGCTGGAAATGAAGGACTTCATCAAGCGCCGCATCGACGAAGCAGCAAAATTTGTCGCGCTCGACCAGCTTTGCCTGTCGCCGCAATGCGGGTTTGCCTCGACCGAGGAAGGCAACGTTTTGGCCGAGGACGAGGAATGGGCGAAGCTGCGCATGATCGTTGAGATCGCGGAAGAAGTCTGGGGATAAGGAAACAAGAACAATGCAGCGCACCAAGCCGCCGTTCCGCGCCGATCATGTCGGCAGCCTGTTGCGGCCCGCCGCGCTCAAAGCCGCGCGGGAGAAGCGTGCAAAAGGCGAAATGAGCGCCGACGAGCTCAAGGCGGTCGAGGATCGCGAGATCAAGGACGTCATCAAAAAGCAGGAGGCGGCCGGCCTGCAATCCATCACCGACGGCGAATTTCGCCGCTCCTGGTGGCATCTCGATTTCCTGTGGGGGCTCGACGGCGTCGACAAGCACGTCATGGATACCGGCATCGCCTTTGCCGCGGTGACGACGCGCAACGAGGGCGTCAAGGTCACCGGCAAGATCGGCTTCTCAAGCCATCCCATGATCGAGCACTTCAAGTTCGTCAAAGCGAACACGACGCGCACGCCGAAGTTGACCATTCCGGCGCCGTCGGCGCTTTATGGCCGGCCGGTCGGCACGCCGATCGACAAGTCGGCTTATCCCAAGCTCGACAAATTTTTCGACGATCTGGGCCAGGCCTACAGGAAAGCGGTGCGCGCCTTTGCCGACGCCGGCTGCCGCTATCTGCAGCTCGACGAAGTCTTTATCGCCATGCTGTGCGACCCGAAATATCGCCAGCAAATGAGGGACCGCGGCGACGACCCGGAGGCGCTCGGGCCGGTTTACGGCGATCTCATCAATATGGCGATTTCCGACATTCCGTCCGACATGACGGTGACGATGCATCTGTGCCGCGGCAACTACAAATCCACCTTCATGGGCGCGGGCGGCTACGAGGCGGTGCAGGAAGTGTTGTTCGACCGTATCAAGGTGCACGGCTATTTCATGGAATATGACACTGAAAGAGCGGGAGGGTTCGAACCGCTGCGCTTCGTTCCCAAGGACAAGACCGTCGTGCTTGGCCTGGTCACGACCAAGAGCGGCGCGCTCGAATCCAAAGACGCGATCAAGCGCCGTATCGAGGAAGCCGCAAAATTCACCGATCTCGACCGGCTTTGCCTGTCGCCGCAATGCGGCTTCGCCTCGACCGAGGAAGGCAATACTCTCGCCGAGAACGATGAATGGGCCAAGCTGACGATGATCGGCGAGGTCGCGCGCGAGGTGTGGGGGAATTAAGCGGATGCCGGGTATCGTTGCGGGCAAAGTCGCCATCGTCACCGGCGCCGGACGTGGCATCGGCCGCGGCATCGCGCTGTTGATGGCGCAGGAGGGCGCGCGCGTCGTCGCCTGCGACATCGGTGCGAGCCTCGATGGCGCGGGAACCGACGCCGGCCCGGCGCAGGCCGTCGTCAACAAGATCGAGAAGGCCGGCGGCGAAGCGATTGCCGCGACGGCCTCGATCAGCGAACCGGGCAACGCCGATAAAATCGTCAAGGCGGCACTCGATGCGTTCGGCCGGGTCGACATTCTGGTCAACAATGCCGGCATCTTGCGCGACCGCATTTTCCACCGCATGAGCTGGTCCGACTGGTCGGACGTGATCGATGTGCATCTGCACGGCAGTTTCGCCATGAGCCGCGCCTGCGCCAGCCATTTTCGCGAGCAGAACTCCGGCAGTTATGTCCACATGACGTCCACCTCGGGCCTGGTCGGCAATTTCGGTCAGGCCAATTACATGGCGGCCAAAATGGGCATCGTCGGCCTGTCGCGCGGCATCGCGCTCGACATGGCGCGTTTCAACGTGCGTTCGAATTGCGTGGCGCCGTTTGCCTGGACGCGGATGATCGATTCGATCCCGGCCGAGACGGAGGAGGAGAAAGCCCGCGTCGCCAAGTTCCATGAGATGACGCCGGAGAAAATCGCGCCGCTGGTCGTCTATCTCGGTTCCGACCGCGCCTCCGGCATCAGCGGCCAGATTTTCTCGGTGCGCAACAACGAGATTTATCTGTTCAACCAGAACCGCCCGATCCGAACGCTGCACCGCTCCGACGGCTGGACGCCGGAAAAACTCGACGCCCAGCTCAAAGGCGCGCTGGCGTCGTCGTTTACGCCGCTCGACCGTTCCAGCGACGTTTTTTCCTGGGACCCGGTGTGATGACCATCGTCTACGACAAGCTGATGGCGCTCGACCTGCCGGCGGCGGAGCAGAGCTACACGGCGAAGGACTGCATCCTCTACGCGCTTGGCATCGGCTTCGGCCACGATCCGATGGACGAGGACGAGTTGCCTTTCGTCTATGAGAAGAATCTCAAAGTGCTGCCGACCATGGGCACGGTGCTCGGCCATCCCGGTTTCTGGGCGCGCCGTGCCGACACCGGCATCGACTGGGTGAAAGTCGTCAATGGCGAGCAGGGCATCACGCTGCACCGGCCGCTCGCCGGAGCGGGTACCGTGATCGGCCGCCAGCGCATCGTCGAGGTGATCGACAAGGGCGCCGGCAAGGGCGCGCTGGTTCTGTCCGAGCGCAAGATCGCCGACAAGGCGACGGGCGAGCCGGTCGCGACCGTCACCCACACCATGTTCTGCCGCGGCGATGGCGGCTTCGGCGGGCCGGCGCGCGAGGCGCCGCCACCGCATCCGCTGCCGGCGCGCGCGCCCGATGCGGTCTGCGATTTCGCCACGCGCCCGGAAAGCGCGCTGATCTATCGGTTGAGCGGCGATCTCAATCCGCTGCACTCCGATCCCGCGGTGGCGCAACAGGCCGGTTATTCGCGGCCGATCATGCACGGGCTCGGCAGTTTCGGCGTCGCCGCGCGCGCCGTGCTGAGAAAGTTTTGCGGCTACGATCCGCAAAAACTCGTGTTGTTCGCGGCGCGGTTTTCCGCGCCGGTTTTTCCTGGCGAGACGCTGCGCACCGAGATGTGGCGCGACGGCGCTATCGTGAGCTTCCGGTCGCGCGTGACCGAACGCGACGTCGTCGCGGTCACCAACGGCCGGGCCGAGGTGCGGCTGTGACGGAAAACGCCGAACTCGCCCCGATCCGCGAGTCGGTGCGCGCGCTGTGCGCTGACTTTCCCGGCGAGTATTGGCGGGCGCTCGATCGCGAGCGCGCTTATCCGGAAAAATTCGTCGCCGCGCTGACCAAGGCCGGCTTTCTCGCCGCGCTGATCCCGGAAGAATATGGCGGCAGCGGACTGAATATGACCGCGGCTGCCGCCATTATGGAAGAGATCCAGGCGTCCGGCTGCAATGGCGCGGCCTGTCACGCCCAGATGTACACGATGGGCACCGTGCTGCGGCATGGCAGCGCCGAACAGAAGAAGCGCTATCTGCCCGGCATCGCGCGCGGCGAATTGCGCCTGCAGGCCTTCGGCGTCACCGAGCCGACCTCCGGCACCGACACATTGGGCTTGCGCACCACCGCGGTACGCGACGGCAATGACGCCTATGTCATCAACGGCCAGAAAATCTGGACGTCGCGTGCGGAGCACTCGGATCTGATGCTGCTTTTGGCCAGAACCACGCCGCGCGAGCAGGCGGCAAAGCGCACCGCGGGGCTGTCGGTCTTTCTCGTCGACATGCGCGAGGTGAAGGGCAAAGGCCTGACCATCCGGCCCATCCGCACCATGATGAATCACGCCACGACCGAGGTCTTTTTCGAGAACATGCGCGTGCCGGCCGAAAACCTCATCGGCACCGAAGGCGAAGGCTTTCGCTACATCCTCTCAGGCATGAATGCCGAGCGCATCCTGATCGCCGCCGAATGCATCGGCGACGCCAAATGGTTCATCGGCAAGGCCAAGACCTATGCCGGCGAGCGCGTGGTGTTCGGCCGGCCGATCGGCCAGAACCAGGGCGTGCAATTTCCCATTGCGCGCTGCTACATCGCCATGCGCGCGGCCGAACTGATGGTGCGCGAGGCGGCCGCGCTCTACGAAGCGGGTAAGGACTGCGGCGCGGAAGCCAATATGGCCAAGCACCTCGCCGCCGAGGCGTCGTGGGCCGCGGCCGATATGTGCCTGCAGACCCACGGCGGCTTCGGCTTTGCCGAAGAATTCGACATCGAACGCAAGTTCCGCGAGACGCGGCTTTATACCGTGGCGCCGATCTCGACGAATTTGGTGCTGTCCTACATCGCCGAGCATGTGCTCGGATTGCCGAGGTCGTATTGAGTGCTTCGCTGCCCCTTTCCGGCCTCCTCGTCGTCTCGCTGGAACAGGCGGTCGCGGCGCCGATGTGCAGCTGCCGGCTCGCCGATGCCGGCGCGCGCGTCATCAAGATCGAGCGGCCGGAGGGCGACTTCGCGCGCGGCTACGACGATCTGGTGCACGGCGAATGCAGCTATTTCGTCTGGCTCAATCGCGGCAAGGAATCCGTCGTGCTCGATCTCACCGACGCCGCCGATAAGGCGCTGATGGCGGCGATGATCGCGCGCGCCGATGTGTTCGTGCAGAATTTGAAGCCCGGCGCGGTCGGCAAGCTCGGCTTTCCGATCGTAGAACTGCGCCGCAAATATCCGCGGCTGATCTGCTGTTCGATCTCCGGCTTCGGCGAAACCGGGCCGCATGCCATGCGCAAGGCCTATGACATGCTGATCCAGGCCGAATCCGGGCTGGCTTCGATCACCGGCACCACCGACCCGGCGCGCGTCGGGGTTTCCGTCGTCGATATCGCGTCCGGCATGGACGCCTATGAAGCGATCCTCGAAGCGCTGATCGCGCGCGAGCGAACCGGCCAAGGCTCAGCACTTTCGATCTCGATGTTCGACGCCATGGCCGACTGGATGACGGTGCCGTTGTTGCAAGAGGAGGCCGGCGTGCCGCCGCTGCGCATGGGGCTCGCGCATACGTCGATCTCGCCCTACGGCGCCTTCAAGAGTCGCGACGGCGTCGACATTCTCATTTCCATCCAGAGCGACCGCGAATGGCGCGTGCTTGCGGAAAAAGTCCTGGATGACGCCGCACTGGCCGCCGATCCAGCCTTTGCCACCAATGTGGAACGCGTCAAACGGCGCGTCGAAACCGATGGCAGGGTCGCCAGGATTTTTGCCGCGCTCGACGCCGACAGCCTCGAACGAAAGCTCGCCGCGGCCGACATCGCCTTCGCGCGCGTCAACAGTCCGGCCGGACTGGCGCGCCATCCGCATCTGCGCCGCATCACCATCGGCACGCCGAGCGGACCGGTGTCCTATCCGGCGCCGGCGGAACAGCGCGCGTCGGCGGTGCGCCGCTATGGCCCGGTGCCGGCGCTCGGCCAGCACACCGACAAGGTGCGCGCGGAATTCACCGCGGTTACAATCAACGCGAAATGACAGGGAGAACGTCCATGGACATCGGCTTTATCGGTCTCGGCAATATGGGCGCGCACATGGCGCGCCGTCTGGTCGAGGCGGGACACAAAGTCATCGTTTACGACACCCGCCAGGAAGCGATCGGCGATATCGCCGCGCGCGGCGCCGTGGCGGCGCGATCGCCGAAGGAAGTCGCCGACATGGCCGAAACCGTGATGGTGAGCCTGCCGACGCCCGACATTGTGCTGAAAGTCGCCACCGGGCCGGATGGCGTGATCGAAGGCAAGCGCGTGCGCCGCTTTGTCGATCTGTCGACCACCGGCTCGGTGATGGCGCAGAAGATTTTCAAATTGCTTGCGGCAAAGAATATCGTGCAGATCGACGCGCCAGTTTCGGGCGGCGTCAGAGGCGCGGAAAAAGGCACCGTCGCCGTCATGACCTCCGGTCCGCGCGCCGAAGTCGATGCGGTCGAGCCCGCTCTCAAAGTGATCGGCAAGTTCTTTTACATCGGCGACCGGCCCGGCGCCGGGCAGACGATGAAGCTTTGCAACAACGTGCTCTCCGCCGCGGCGATGGCTGCGACTTCGGAGTCGATGGTGGTGGGCGTGAAGGCCGGCCTCGATCCGCGCACCATGATCGACGTCATCAATGCCAGCTCCGGCCGCTCGACCGCGAGCGAGCAGAAATTTCCCGAGATGGTCATCCCGCGCAAGTTCAATCAGGGATTCACGGCGGGGCTGATGATGAAGGACGTCAACCTGTTCGTCTCCGAAGCCAAGGCGCTCGGCGTGCCGATCGAGGTGTGCGAAGCGGTCGCCGCCTTGCTCAAGCTGACCTGTGACGAGATCGGACCGGACAAAGACATCACCACGATCGTGCAGCCGATCGAGCATCGCGCCGGCGTCGAGGTCCGCGCCCCAGATACGCCAAAACTGTGATATAAATCAGTATCTTATAGAATAACGACTTTGTGTGACGGCGGTCACTTCGCTCCTGCGGCGAACCGCTAAGGTTGCCAGCCAACAAGTTGCGCAGGAGAGTCCCATGGCGAAGACCATCGCGACCACCCAGTCCGGCCCGGCCCGCATGTTGGTGCCGGTTCGGTCGCGACAGCGACCGGCAGACATGCGCTCGCACCGACGATCGGCATGGAGCCAATGCCCGCTGGTACGACTGCGACGGGAGTGCGAGAGGCCTTTGATTTCTTCTGCTTTGAATTCGGACGTCATCGGGCCATGCCCCGGTCCCCAACCTGAAGGCTCATGACGTCCAAGGGGTGGAAACTCGGTCCCCCATACACCCCGGTGACCCTGGAACGGGTCAACCTAGCCCGCCCGGACGAAACGGTCCGGGCGGGCATTTCCTTTGCGCACGATCCGGAAAAGTGGGAACCGGTTTTCCGAAAAGATCATGCGCCACCAAAATTCGGAGCGTAATTGCTCGAATCCCAAGCAATTGCGCTCCGGGCAAATCTGCCGCATGCTTCGGCCGCCGGCTAAAGACAGGCCCGAGCGAGTTCGTGGCGACGCCCGTCATGCCTCCCACCCGTACAAATCCGAGCCTGCTGTCCGGCTTGCCCGAACATCTGTCGGCAAGCCTGTTCACCAGCACGAGCAGGGTCGCGCTCGCCGCCGACGAGGTGTTGTTTCTCGCCGGCGATGCCGGTGACGGCTGCTATCGGGTCGAAGAAGGGCTGCTCAAGGTGACCATGGTGTCGCGCGCCGGCGGCGAACGCATCCTGGCGTTTCTTGGACCCGGCGCGATCGTCGGCGAACTGTCGATCATCGACGGACTGCCACGCTCGGCGTCGGTGGTCGCGGTACGCGATGCCTCGCTGAGTTTTCTCAGCCGCTCAGCGTTCGAGGACTTCGCCAAAAAGCACCCGGAGATTTACAAGTCGCTGGTGACGATGATCGCCACCCGATTGCGCGAGACCGACGCGGTGATCGCGGCCGGAAGCTTTTTGCCGCTGCGCGGCCGGGTGGCCTGCACGCTGCTCGAATTGGCACAGGAATTTGGCCAGGATGTCGGCTCCGGCCGCATCGTCATCCGCCAGAAGATCGGCCAGAGCGACCTCGCCGCCATGGCCGGCATCGCCCGCGAGAATGTCAGCCGCATCCTCAATGACTGGAAGCGCCGCAAGCTGGTTAGCCGGCTGTCCGGCTATTATTGCCTGGAAAACAAGGCCCAGCTGCAGAACGAGGCCGAGCTGTAACGGCATCTGGCGCCTGGCGGCCGCGCCTCCCTACCCTCCTCGCCAAAGCCTCGCTAAAAGCTGCTGCCATGAATACGCCTCGGCTCGCCGACTTCCGCCGCATTGTCGTGAAGGTCGGTTCCTCGCTTCTGGTCGATGCCCAAGCCGGCAAGCTCAATGAAAATTGGCTTGCGTCGCTGACGGCCGACCTTGCCGCCTTGCATGGCGGCAAGCGCGATATGCTGGTGGTGTCGTCGGGCGCCATCGCGCTTGGCCGCGTGGTGCTCAGGCTGCCCGCGGGTCAACTCGAACTTGAGGACAGCCAGGCTGCCGCCGCGGTCGGCCAGATCGCGCTGGCGCGCACCTGGACCGAGGCGCTGTCGCGCCACGGCATGACCGCCGGCCAGGTGCTGGTCACACTGGGCGACACCGAAGAGCGGCGGCGCTACCTCAACGCGCGCTCCACCATCGACAAGCTGCTGGAATGGCGCGCCGTGCCGGTGATCAATGAGAACGACACCGTCGCCACCACCGAAATCCGTTACGGCGACAATGACCGGCTCGCCGCGCGCGTCGCCACCATGGTGAGCGCCGATCTGTTGGTGCTGCTGTCTGACGTCGATGGCCTCTATGACGCGCCGCCGGGAACCGCCGTCGCCGCACATCATGTGCCACGGGTTGAGCGCATCACGCCGGAGATCGAGGCGATGGCGGGCGCCGCCGGTTCGGGGCTGTCGCGCGGCGGCATGCAAACCAAGATCGAAGCGGCCAAGATCGCCACCGCCTCCGGCACGCACATGATCATCGCTTCGGGGCGCGTCGAACATCCGCTCGACGCCATCACCAAGGGCGCGCGCTGCACCTGGTTTCTCACCACCGGAAATCCGGTGACGGCGCGCAAGAAATGGATTGCGGGTTCGCTCGAACCCAAAGGCACGCTCACCATCGATGCCGGCGCGGTCGCCGCGCTCCGCCGCGGCAACAGCCTGTTGCCGGTCGGCGTGGTGCGGATCGAGGGCGATTTTGCGCGCGGCGATGCCGTCGTCATCCGCGGCCCCGATGGCGCGGAGATCGGCCGCGGGCTGTGCGCTTACGATGTTGAGGATGCGCAAAAGATCAGGGGCCGCGCCTCCGCCGACATCATGTCGATCCTGGGCTTTGCCGGGCGGACGGAAATGATCCATCGCGACGATCTGGTGGTCGGCCGGCAATAAAAGCGCCGCGAAACAAGAAGCCGGGCCCATCCTGTGCGGGGAACCCGGCTTCTCCATTTCGCCACATGCTTAGACGCCAACCTGCCCGCAACGGCCGGACCAGCCGCCGGGTTCCCGCCGGACAGCCAAACCCCGCCACAATGGCCAACGATGATCAGGGATGGTGAGGGATTGGTGAGCGCTACCGCTCAAATCAAAAAGTGAACCCCGGCCGTAAGAACGGCCGGGGTTCGACGCCGGGTGATTGAGGGTGAGGGGCTGGGGGGCTTCGCCCGGCGCGTATGCTCAACGGCCGTCCTGACGGCTCGTTCCAGCAGCGGCCATAATTTTTTTCGCTCCGGGGGTGCGGCGCTTTTGCCCGTTCTGGACCTGGCTCGCGCCACGGTTCCGCAACCGGCCCATCGCAGGGGCGGAGGCACGGGCGCGGGTGGACGCGGGGCCGCCAAAATCGCCAGAAAGATCGATGCGGCGACCGTCCGGCAGGACCACATAGCGCGAAAATACGCGCAAATGCCCCTCCCCGCCGCCGCGGCCTTCGATCACATAGGTGGTGCCGACCGGGAACCGCTTCGGCAGGCGGGCTGACTGATGATTATCGGACAAATGCATGACACCCTCTCGCTTGGTACAGCCCGGACCTGCACCCCGAACGCCCGGCGTTTCGCCAAGGTTCCACCAATTCCGTGACATCGGCGCGAATGCTGTGGATTGCTGTGGGCATCTTCGCCGCTAAGCCGCCTCGCCGGATTCGGCCGAACATGGTAGGAAGTTCCCGAATGCAAGACGGATCAAGGCCATGATCAGCGTCATGAGGCGGCGGTGAACGCCCCGCTCAAGGCAGTTCCGGGCTCCGGAAAGCTCGAGGCGACGATGCGCGACATCGGCCGCGACGCCCGCAAAGCGGCGCGCGCGCTGGCGCTCGCCTCACCCGCGCAGAAGAACCGGGCGCTCGCCGCCATGGCCACGGCGATCCGCGCCGGGCGCGGCAAAATCCTCGCCGCCAATGCGGAGGATCAGGCGGAAGCCAAGTCCGCCGGCGCGACGCCGGCTTTCCTCGACCGGCTCGCGCTCGACAGCGAACGTATCGAGGCGATGGCAGATGGCCTTGACGTCATCCGCAAGCTCAAAGACCCGGTCGGCACCGTCCTGGCGTCATGGCGGCGGCCCAACGGCATGCGCATCGAGCGCGTGCGGGTGCCACTTGGCGTCGTCGGTGTCATCTATGAGAGCCGGCCGAACGTCACCGCCGATGCCGGCGCGCTCTGCCTCAAGGCCGGCAATGCCGCGATCCTGCGTGGCGGTTCGGAGAGTTTTCGTTCATGCCGCGCGATCCATGCCGCGCTGGTGGAAGGACTTGTCGAAGCCGAACTGCTGGCGGCGGCGATCGGGCTCATTCCGACGCGCGACCGCGAAGCGGTCGGCATGATGCTCGCTGGCCTCGACGGCGCCATCGACGTGATCGTGCCGCGCGGCGGCAAAGACCTGGTCGAGCGGGTGCAGGTCGAGGCGCGGGTCCCGGTGTTTGCCCATCTCGAAGGGGTCTGCCACGTCTATGTCGACGGCAAGGCCAAGCTGGCGATGGCCAAATCGATCGTGCTCAACGCCAAAATGCGCCGCACCGGCGTGTGCGGCGCCGCCGAAACCCTGCTGGTCGATCGCGCCGGCGCGGCAAAAAAGCTCAAGCCGCTAGTCGCCATGCTGCTCGACGCCGGCTGCGAGATTCGCGGCGATGATGCCGTGCAGGCTGTCGACGGCCGGGTGAAGCCGGCCAGCAAAGCCGACTGGAGCACCGAATATCTCGATGCCATCCTGACCGCAGGCGTGGTCGACGGCGTCGATGCCGCGATCGCGCATATCGAGCGCTACGGCTCGCATCACACCGATGCGATTGTCACCGAAGACAAAAAGGCCGCCGAGAAATTCCTGCGCGAAGTGGATTCAGCCATCGTTCTGCACAACGCATCGACGCAGTTCGCGGACGGCGGCGAGTTCGGCTTCGGCGCGGAAATCGGCATCGCCACCGGCCGGCTGCATGCGCGCGGCCCGGTCGGCGTCGAGCAGCTCACCAGTTTCAAATACCGCATCCGCGGCACCGGTCAGACGCGGCCATGATGAGAGCATGATCCCGAAAAGCGGTTGCCGGTTTTCGCAAGACCATCGGACGCCACTAAAAAATTTGGGTCATGTATCGGGAGGGGGCTTCTTTTCAACGCCATGAACCGCGAATTCCTTCCTGCGCGCTTGGTTGCGGTACGGCCGAGCGGACGCGGCCGTATCATTCTGCCGCCCAACGCCCCCGGCATGCGCGTCGGCCTATTCGGCGGCTCGTTCGATCCGCCGCACGCGGCGCATCGCGCTGCTTCCTTGCTGGCGATGCGGCGGCTTAATCTCGATCGGGTGTGGTGGCTGGTGACACCCGGCAATCCGCTCAAGGCCACCGACGGCCTCGCCCCGCTGACCGAGCGGCTCGACGCCGCACGCACGCTCGCGCACCATCCGCGCATCGACGTCACCGATTTCGAAGCCGATCTCGGCACCAATTACACCTACGCTACGATCAAATACCTGGTGCGGCGCTGCCCTGGCGTGCATTTCGTCTGGATCATGGGCGCCGACAATCTGCGTCACTTCCATCGCTGGCAGCGCTGGCGCGACATCGCGCGGCTGGTTCCGATCGCGGTCGTCGATCGGTTGGGGCCGAGCCTTTACTCGATCGCCGGCGTCACCGGTCAGGCGCTGGGCTGGGCGCGGCTGCCTGAATCGGCGGCGCGGGCGCTGCCGGAACACAAGGCGCCGGCCTGGATCTACTTGCACGGCCTCAAATCGCCGCTGTCCTCCACCGCCTTGCGCGCGGCGCGGTCGCGGCGCCCGGCGGCAAAATGACATTTCGTTGAAGCAAAGCAGTTGAAACCGTTAACTCACCGTGACTATCTTAAGCGTGCGCCCCGGATTCGGTGAACGGGGCCGCCACGGAAGACTTGAGGCCAAGCAAGATTCGAAGCTAAGGAAGGTTTGGAGCGAAACAGGAGCGAAAGGATAAGCAACCCTGTCCACAGTTGTAATCTCCCGGGCCGATCGTCGCGCGCCCGCAGCGGTCTCCAGAATGCGTCTTGACGCAGAAGGGATCCTCAATCTGGTCCTCGCCCGCCTCGACGACATGAAGGCGGAGGACACTCTCACCATCGATCTTCGGGATAAATCATCAATCGGCGACTATATGGTCGTGTCCTCCGGCCGGTCGCAGCGCCATGTCGGTTCGGTGGCCGACAGGGTCGTCGAGGATTTGCATAAGGCCGGCGTCCGCGCCCATGTCGAAGGCACGCCGCATTGCGACTGGGTGCTGATCGACGCGGGCGACGTCATCGTCCATGTGTTCCGTCCGGAAGTGCGCGAATTCTACAATCTCGAAAAGATGTGGATGGCCGGGCCGGCACGCCGCGCAAGCTGACAAGCTCGCGAGGCAGAATTTCATTTCCCGGACGCGATGCGGCGCGCAGCGGTGCATCGCAGATCCGGGATCGTCCCAGGCTCGGCGCCTGTTAAGGTCCCGGGTCTGCAGCGCACCATTCCGCTTCGCTTCATGCTGCGCCGCGCCCGAGAAACGTGCATGCGCATCGTCATCGCCGCCATCGGCCGTCTCAAGCAAGGTCCCGAGCGCGAACTCGCCGAGACTTATCTCAAGAACGCAAAAAAAATCGGACGCAATTTCGGCTTGCGCGACATCGAGATCGTTGAGATTCGCGAAAGCCGCGCGCAGGATGTCGAACGGCGGCGCACCGAGGAATCCATCGCCATCGCCAATATCATTCCCGAGCGCGCCATCTTAGCCATCCTCGACGAGCGCGGCGATAATCTCGACAGCGCGGCGTTCGCGGCTTTATTGCGCAAGTGGCGCGAGGAGGACCAGCCGGCCGCATGTTTGGTCATCGGCGGCGCCGACGGGCTGGCGCAAAGCCTGCGCGATCGGGCCAAATTCAGGTTCGCATTCGGCGCCGCGACCTGGCCGCATCAGCTGGTGCGGATCATGCTGCTGGAGCAGATTTATCGCGCCGGCACGATCCTGGCGGGCCATCCCTACCACCGCGCCTGAACGTTAATGACCGCATCGTAATCTGTTTCACCGAATTGTGACGCCGGCCGGCAAGCTGCGTCTTATTCCCGTCCCAAGCTTGCCCGCTTTATGCGGTTTCTCTTGCCTTCCTGAGGTCTGCGCCTACCTTGAACCCGATGATTCTCCGACGGTCGAGCCGAACCGATCCGCGCCAAATGCTCGGTTCGACTGTGCTCGGCCCGGCTTTGGCATTCGTGCTGCCGTTCGGGGCGGAAATGGCCGCGCTGGCGCAGTCGCCCGCGCAATTGGCGCCGGCCGTACAGTCGCCGGCCCCACGGTCGCCAGCCGCCCAAACACCCGGCTCCGTTTCGCCGCCGTCCAGCGCGCCCGCCGCGGCGCCGGCGAATGGCGCGGACGCACTCAAAGCGCGCGACCAGGAACTCAACGCCGCGCTTGCCCGCCAGCGCTCCTCCGCGCAAAACCAGGCCAAGCTGCGCGGTGAGATCGACGCACTCAGCCAGGACCGCGCCAAGTTCAATCAGCAGCTCATCGACACCGCGGCGCGCGTCCGTGACGTCGAAGCCAATATCGACGCGACGCAAGCGCGCCTCGAACCGCTCGACGACCAGGAACGCCTGTTTCAGAAATCGCTCGACGAGCGCCGCGGCGTGATCGTCGAAATTTTGGCGGCCTTGCAGCGGATCGGGCGGCAGCCGCCGCCGGCGCTCATGGTGCGGCCGGAAGATGCATTGCAGGCGGTGCGCACCGCGATCACGCTCGGCGCGGTGCTGCCGGAGATGCGCGGCGAAGCCGACGCGCTGGCCGGCGACCTTTCCGATCTGTTGCGCGTGCGCAAGGACATCGTCGCGCAGCGCGAAGCGCTCGCACACGATCTCGATCAGCTCGGACGCGACCAGTTGCGCATGAGTATCCTGATCGACCAACGCCAGAAGAAGCAGACGGTCGCCGAGCAGGCGCTCAGCACCGAGCAGCAGCAGGCTACCGATCTTTCGCATCAGGTCGACAACATCAGGGACCTCATCGCCAAGCTTGAGGCGAATCTCGACCCCTCGACGCGCGCGGCGCTCGACGCCAATCGCACGATCGCGCAGGACGCAACGCGGCCCGACCTCGCCGCGCTCGGCGATCCAGGCCGGCTCTCTCCGGCGGTCGCCTTCGCCGATATGCGCGGCCACCTCCGTTTGCCGGTCAATGGCGCCCGAATCCGCGAATTCGGCGGGTCCGACGGCGCCGGTGGAACCCAAAAGGGGCTTTCCATCGCCGCCCGGCCCGGCGCGCAGATCACCGCGCCGTGCGACGGTTGGGTGGTTTACGCCGGCGCGTTTCGGAGCTACGGGCAACTCTTGATCCTGAACGCCGGTGGCGGCTATCATGTCCTCCTAGCGGGGATGGATCGGATTTCCGTCGATCTCGGTCAATTTGTGCTAACCGGCGAGCCGGTAGCGGTGATGGGTGATGGATCGCAGGCGGCGACCGTCACCACCGGGCCCCAGCAATCTGTTCTGTATGTGGAGTTCCGCAAGGACGGCACTCCCATTGATCCCAGCCCTTGGTGGGCGACTAACGAAGGCGAAAAGGTTCGCGGATGATGATGCGCAAAACTTCCCTGATTTTCCTCGGTGCTTTGGCCGGCGCCGCGGCGACGCTAGTGATAACGCAGCCGCACGCACTGTCGTTCGGCTCGGTTGCCAGTGCGTCGGCCTCGGACACCTACCGGGAACTCAATCTTTTCGGCGACGTGTTCGAGCGCGTGCGCGCCGATTACGTCGAAAAGCCCGATGACTCCAAACTCGTCGAATCGGCGATCAACGGCATGCTGGCCGGGCTCGATCCGCATTCGAGCTATATGGACCCGAAGAGCTTTCGCGACATGCAGGTGCAGACGCGCGGCGAGTTCGGCGGTCTCGGCATCGAAGTCACCATGGAAGACGGTCTCGTCAAAGTCGTCGCGCCAATCGACGACACGCCGGCGGCGAAGGCCGGCGTCATGGCCAACGACATCATCACGCAGCTCGACGGCGAGGCGGTGCAGGGTCTCACCCTTAATCAAGCCGTCGACAAGATGCGCGGCCCGGTGAACACCAAGATCAAGCTCACCATCATGCGCAAGGGTTCCGACAAGCCGATCGACGTGACGATCGTGCGTGACGTGATCCGCGTGAAGTCGGTACGCTCGCACGCCGAGGGCGACGACGTCGGCTACATCCGCATCACGCAGTTCAACGAGCAGACGACCGACGGCCTCAAGCAGGCGATCGACGACCTCAACAGTCAGCTCGGCGCCGACAAGATCAAGGGCTACGTGGTCGACCTGCGCAACAATCCGGGCGGACTGCTCGACCAGGCGATTTCGGTGTCCGATACGTTCCTCGACAAGGGCGAGATCGTATCGACGCGGGGCCGCAATCCGGAGGAGACGCAGCGCTTCAACGCCCGGCCGGGCGACATGACCAAGGGCAAGCCGGTGATCGTGCTAATCAACGGCGGCTCGGCTTCGGCTTCGGAAATCGTCGCCGGCGCCTTGCAGGACCATAAGCGCGCGACGCTGATCGGCACGCGCTCGTTCGGCAAGGGTTCGGTGCAGACGATCATCCCGCTCGGCGCCGGCAACGGCGCGCTGCGGCTGACCACGGCGCGGTACTACACGCCGTCAGGCCGTTCCATCCAGGCCAAGGGCATCACGCCCGATATCGAGGTGCTGCAGGACGTGCCTGACGATCTGAAGGCGCAGACCGATTCCAAGGGCGAAGCCTCGCTGCGCGGCCACCTCACCGGCGATTCCGGCCCCGAGGAAACCGGCTCGCAGTCCTACGTCCCGCCGGACGAAAAGGACGACAAGGCGCTGCACATGGCGACCGACCTGCTGCGCGGGACGGCGAGCAATGCGGCATTCCCGCCGAATCCGAAGGCCGCCGTTCCCAACTAACGGCAGACGCTTCAGCCTGAGCTAAATCTTCGGGGCGGCCCTTGGGCCGCCCCGATTTTGTCAGCGGGTCCAAGCTATTGGCGCTTCCCGAAAGTCCTGCTCCCGGCCGGAGCCTTGGGCCGCCGTGATAGACTGCCGGCCATGATTCGCGCTGGCACGATTCGCGCAAGCATGGCCCCAAAAACCGACCACGGACGGGTCCATGACGGCGGATGACCTGAGCGCACCGCTCGGCCTGCAGCCGAAGCGTCGCCGGCGCAGAATCAACATCCCGGTCCCGCAAATCGTTGTCGGCGCGCTGGCGCTGTTCTTCAGCGCGTTCGTGCTGTGGGCGGTCGTTGCCGACGATCCATTCGGCGGCGAGCCGATGGCGGTGGTACCGGCCAATCTGCAACTCGCCGCCAAGCCGCCAGACGCCGCCGGCGCGCCGCCGCCGCCGCCAACCGCGTTGGCCGACACCACGGCGCATCATGACTCAGCGGCCGCGGCAACAACCGCGCCGCCCGGCGCAGCGGCCGCGCCGCCGGCTCAAGCCGTGCCGCCCGACAGCACGACCGTCACCATTATCGACGGCAAGACGGGCGCCAAGCAGGACGTGGTGGTGCCGTCGCCCGCCAACGCCGCAATGCCGAGCAACACCGCCGCGACCGCTTCGGCCGCCGCGTCAGTCGACGCAAAATTCCTCGAAATGACGCCGCACGGCGCGGTGCCAAAGATCGCCGCCGACGGCACGCGGCCGGCGGACGCCTTCGCACGGCCGGTGCAGCCCATTCCCGGCAAGCCCGATGCGCCGCGCATCGCACTGATCGTCGGCGGCCTTGGTGTGAGCACCAGCGCCACCGCCGACGCCATCGCCAAATTGCCGGGGGCGGTGACGCTCGGCTTCGTGCCTTATGGCGGCGAGGTGGCGGCGCTGGTTTCGCGCGCCCGCGATGGCGGCCATGAAGTCTTGCTGCAGGTGCCGATGGAGCCGTTCCAATATCCGGACAACGATCCCGGCCCGCAGACGCTGCTGACCTCGCTGACGCCGCCGCAGAATATCGACCGGCTGTATTCGCTGATGAGCCGGTTCCAGGGTTATGTCGGCCTCGCCAACACAATGGGCGCGCGCTTCACCGCTTCCGAGCCGTCGTTCGGGCCGATCCTGCGCGAGACCGCCAAGCGCGGCCTGATTTTCGTCGACGACGGCTCCAATCCGCGCAGCCTCGCCGGCCGCATCGCCGGCGCCAACAATCTGCCGTTCGCCAAAGCCGACGTGATCCTCGATTCGGTCCCCACGCCGGACGAAATCGATCGCGCGCTCGGCCGGCTCGAAATGGCGGCGCGCGAGCGCGGCGTCGCCGTCGGCATTGCATCGGCGCTGCCGGTGTCGATCGGACACATCGCCAAATGGGCGAAAGAAGCGCAGAGCCGCGGTCTGCTCCTGGTTCCGATCAGCGCCGTCGCGCTGAAGGCGAAGCAAAGCTGATAAGAGCGAATGGCGAAATAGCGAAGTCGCGAATAGAATGCTCCCCATTCGCTATTCGCCACTCACTACTCGCGCGCCCTTATGAAATTCGAAGATCTGCCCTATCGGCCCTGCGTCGGCGTGGTGCTGCTTAACCGCAATGGGCTCGCCTTCATCGGCCGGCGCATCGAGGGCCCCGAGCATATCGATCTCACCCATGTCTGGCAGATGCCGCAGGGTGGCATCGATCCCGGCGAAGAGCCGTGGCCGGCGGCGCTGCGCGAGCTGCGCGAAGAAACCAATATCCGCTCCGTCGAACGCTTAGGCGAGATCGCGGACTGGCTCAAATACGATATTCCGCGCGACCTCGTCAGCCAGGCCTGGCAAGGCAAATATCGCGGCCAGACGCAAAAGTGGTTCGCGATGCGCTTTACCGGCGCGGCAAGCGAGATCGACGTCGCCCACCCCGACGGCGCGGCGGCGGCGGAGTTTTCGGCTTGGCGCTGGGAGCCGCTGCAAAACGTTCCCGACCTGGTGGTGCCGTTTAAGCGCGCGGTCTATGACCGGGTGGCACAGGAATTCCGCAATCTGATGAAGTGATCCGCTCGATTGTGGCGGAAAGCCGCCGGGTTACGACGCCAGCGCCGTCTGCAGCGACTTCAAATGCTCGAGGTGACGCGTAAGCTTGTCGCGCTCCGCCTGGTCCTGGGAGTCGGCGATGTCTTCCTCGGTATCTTTGATTTCACCGGCAAGCAGCGCCATGTCGAAATCCGCACGCGCCACCGCCCTGTCGGCCAGCACGGTCAATCCCGCCGGGCTTACTTCGGCAAAGCCGCCGGTGACCACGACCGGCTCGCGCTTGCCGTCGCGGAAGATCGTCACGATGCCGGGCCGCAGCGTCGTCACCAACGGCGCGTGGCCGGGCAAAATGCCCATGTCGCCCTCGGCGCCGGGCAAATCGACCTGATCGACGTCGCCGGAGAACAGCACGCTTTCCGGCGAGACAAATTCGAAAAGAAGTGTGGCCATGTTTTGTGCCCGCGCTACGCCGCTTCGGCGAGTTTCTTGCCCTTCTCGACGGCCTGATCGATGGTGCCAACCATGTAGAAGGCGGCTTCCGGCAGGTGATCGTACTTGCCCTCGCAGAGACCCTGGAAGCCGCGGATGGTATCGGCCAGATCGACGAAGACGCCGGGCGAGCCGGTGAACACTTCGGCGACATGGAACGGTTGCGACAGGAAGCGCTCGATCTTGCGCGCGCGCGCCACCGTCAGTTTGTCCTCTTCCGAGAGCTCGTCCATGCCCAGGATGGCGATGATGTCTTGCAGCGCCTTGTAGCGCTGCAGGATCTGCTGCACCCGGCGCGCCACCGCATAATGTTCCTCGCCGACAACCGTCGCGGACAGCATGCGCGATGTCGAGTTCGAGCGGATCGACTGCCGGGTAGATGCCCTTCTCGGCGATCGAGCGCGACAGCACGGTGGTGGCGTCAAGATGCGCGAACGAGGTTGCCGGCGCCGGATCGGTGAGATCGTCGGCCGGGACGTAGATCGCCTGCACCGATGTGATCGAGCCTTTGGTGGTGGTGGTAATGCGCTCCTGCAGCGCGCCCATATCGGTGGCCAGCGTCGGCTGGTAGCCCACCGCCGAGGGGATGCGGCCGAGCAGCGCCGACATTTCCGAGCCGGCCTGGGTGAAGCGGAAGATGTTGTCGACGAAAAACAGCACGTCCTGGCCCTGGTCGCGGAAATATTCCGCGACCGTCAGTCCGGAGAGGCCGACGCGGGCGCGCGCGCCGGGCGGCTCATTCATCTGGCCATAGACCAGCGCGCATTTCGAACCCTCGACCGAACCCTTATGCGGGTCCTTGTTGACCCCCGATTTAATCATCTCGTGATAGAGGTCGTTGCCCTCGCGGGTGCGCTCGCCGACGCCGGCGAAAACCGAATAGCCGCCGTGCGCCTTGGCGATGTTATTGATCAGCTCCATGATGATGACGGTCTTGCCGACGCCGGCGCCGCCGAACAGGCCGACCTTGCCGCCCTTGGCATACGGCGCCAAGAGATCGACGACCTTGATGCCGGTCACGAGGATCGCCGCCTCGGTCGACTGGTCGGTATAGAGCGGCGCGTTCTGATGGATGGCGCGGGTCTCCTTGTGCGGCACCGGGCCGGCCTCGTCGACCGGATCGCCGATCACATTGATGATGCGGCCGAGCGTGCCTTCACCGACCGGCACCAGGATCGGCTCGCCAGTGTCGGTGACCTCCTGGCCGCGCACCAGACCTTCGGTGGTATCCATGGCGATGGTGCGTACCGTCGACTCGCCGAGATGCTGGGCGACCTCGAGCACCAGGCGGTTGCCCTGATTCTTGGTATCCAGCGCGTTGAGGATCGCCGGCAGATGATCTTCGAAATGCACGTCGACGACGGCGCCGATGACTTGGGAGATACGTCCGACCTTGCTGGCCATCTTGGTCCTCTTCACAAATTGGGTTACAGCGCCAATGCTTGTTACAGAGCTTCTGCGCCGGAGATGATCTCGATCAGTTCCTTGGTGATCATCGCCTGGCGGGTGCGGTTATAGGTGAGCGTCTGCTTGCGGATCATTTCGCCGGCGTTGCGGGTGGCGTTGTCCATCGCCGACATCTGCGCGCCGTAGAACGAAGCGGCGTTCTCCATGATGGCGCGGAAGATCTGCACGGCGACGTTGCGCGGCAAGAGTTCCTTGAGGAGGTCTTCCTCCTCCGGCTCGAACTCGTAGACCGCGCCGCCCAGCGCGTCGGTGGCTTTCTGGTCGAACACCGGCGGGATGATCTGCTGCGCCGTCTGGATCTGCGCGATCACCGAGCGAAAGCGCGAGTAGAACAGCGTGCAGACGTCGAACTCGAACTTGTCGAACAGCGCGATGATCTTTTCCGCGATCATCTCGGCATTGTCGAAATGCAGCACCCGCACCGAACGCAGGTCGACCAGTTCGACAATCTGCTGGGCATAGAGCCGGCGCAATTGATCGTAGCCTTTGCGGCCGACGCAGAAGAATTTGACGTCCTTGCCCTCGGCCATCAGCGCGTTGGCGCGCTCGCGGGCGAGCCGCACGATCGCGGTGTTGAACGGGCCGCACAGGCCGCGTTCGGCCGTGCAGACGAGAAGAAGATGCCGCTGGTCGCTGCCGGTGCCGCGCAGCAGCCGCGGCGCGGTATCGAGACTGGCGACCCCCGCCGCGATATTGCCGAGCACCGCGTCCATGTGGCTGGCATAGGGGCGCGCCGCCTCGGCCGCCGCCTGCGCGCGGCGCAGCTTCGACGCCGCGACCATCTGCATGGCCTTGGTGATCTTCTGCGTCGCCTTGGTGGCGGCGATGCGGTTGCGCAGGTCTTTAAGCGAGGGCATTTCCGGATCAGTCCTTGCCTAATCTCACACCTCCCCCTGCAAGGGGGAGGTCGGCGAGTGAAACGAGCCGGGTGGGGGTCAGTGTCCGCGAACGAACCCCCACCACGTCGCCTGCGGCGACCATCCTCCTCCTTTCAGACGTGGATGGCAAAGAAAGAACGCGCGCCCTTATGGCACTCAGGCAAACGTCTTGGCGTAGCCGTCGACCACGCCCTTGAGCTTGCCCTCGGTGTCCTTGTCGAGATCGCGCGAGCCACGGATCGAATTGAAAATGTCGGCATGCTGGGTATGCAACAGGCCGAGCAGACCGTCCTCGAAGGCGCGCACGCGCTCGACCGGCAGCGGATCGAGATAGCCGTTGACGCCGGCATAGATGACGCAGACCTGCTCCTCCATGGCCAGCGGCGAGAACTGCGGCTGCTTGAGGAGCTCGGTGAGCCGCGAGCCGCGGTTGAGCAGCCGCTGCGTGGTGGCGTCGAGATCGGAGCCGAACTGCGCGAACGCCGCCATTTCGCGGTATTGCGCGAGCTCGCCCTTGATGCGGCCGGCGACCTTCTTCATCGCCTTGGTCTGCGCGGCGGAGCCGACGCGCGACACCGAGAGCCCGACATTCACCGCCGGCCGAATGCCCTGATAGAACAGGTCGGTCTCGAGAAAGATCTGGCCGTCGGTGATGGAAATGACGTTGGTCGGAATATAGGCCGACACGTCGTTGGCCTGCGTTTCGATGACCGGCAGCGCGGTGAGCGAGCCCGCGCCGTGGTCGTCGTTCATCTTCGCCGCGCGCTCGAGCAGCCGCGAATGCAGATAGAACACGTCGCCCGGATAGGCTTCGCGTCCCGGCGGCCGGCGCAGCAATAGCGACATCTGGCGGTAGGCGACGGCCTGCTTGGACAGATCGTCGTAGATGATCACCGCGTGCATGCCGTTGTCGCGGAAATATTCGCCCATGGCGCAGCCGGCAAACGGCGCCAGAAACTGCATCGGCGCCGGATCGGACGCCGTCGCCGCGACCACGATCGAATAATCGAGCGCGCCGTTTTCCTCCAAGACCTTGACGAATTGCGCGACGGTGGAGCGCTTCTGCCCGATCGCGACATAGACGCAGTAGAGCTTGATCTTCTCGTCGCCGGATTGGTTGAGCGCTTTCTGATTGAGGATGGTATCGAGCGCGATCGCGGTCTTGCCGGTCTGGCGGTCGCCGATGATCAGTTCGCGCTGGCCGCGGCCGATCGGGATCAGCGCATCGATCGCTTTGAGTCCCGTCGCCATCGGCTCGTTCACCGATTTGCGCGGAATGATGCCGGGCGCTTTGACGTCGACGCGCGCTTTACGATCGGACTTGATCGGCCCCTTGCCGTCGATCGGATCGCCGAGCGCGTCGACCACGCGGCCGAGCAGACCCTTGCCGACCGGCACCTCGACGATGGCGCGGGTGCGCTTGACCGTCTGGCCTTCCTTGATCTCGCGGTCGGTGCCGAAGATCACGATGCCGACATTGTCGGTTTCGAGATTGAGCGCCATGCCTTTGACGCCGCTCTCGAACTCGACCATCTCGCCGGCCTGCACGTTGTCGAGGCCGTAGACGCGGGCGATGCCGTCGCCGACCGACAGCACCTGGCCGACTTCCGAAACCTCGGCTTCCTGGCCGAAATTCTTGATCTGCTCTTTGAGGATTGCGGAGATTTCCGCGGCGCGGATGTCCATTAGCGGGCCTCTTTCATCGCGTGCTTGATCGCGTTGAGCTTGGTGCGCAGCGAGGTGTCGACCATGCGGCTACCGAGCTTGACCACGAGCCCGCCGATAATGGCGGGATCGATCTTGATATCGAGATCGACGTCCTTGCCGCTGACCGCTTTAAGCGCGGCGCGCAGCGCATCGACATGTTCGTCCTTGAGTTTTTCGGCGACGGTGACGTCCGCCGTCGCCTCGCCTTTGGCTTGCGCCACCAGCTCGCGGAACGCCTTGATCATGTCGCGCACCGCGAACAGGCGGCGGTTCGCCGTCACCAGCTTGAGAAATTTCGCCGCGAGCCCGCCGATGCCGGCGCGGTCGAGCACCGCGGCGAGCGCCTGGCATTGCTCTTCGGCGGAAAAGACCGGACTGCGAACCAGCCGCGTGAGATCGGCGCTTTCGGCGACGAGCGCGTCGAAGCGTTCAAGGTCCGCCTTCACCGCGTCGATCGCATTCGTCTCGGTGGCGAGATCGAACAAAGCGGTCGCGTAGCGGCCCGCCATGCCGGAAACGAGGTGTTCTTCGCTTGCCACTTCGCGTGCTCGTTTCGCGTTCTTTTGGAGCTTCTCCGCAAGACCCGCAACCGGCGCAACGGTCGGCACAAGCCCTTGGGATTTAAGCGGGACCTTGGATATCGCGGGCGTGACGGAAGACGCCGCGGAACCCGCAGAAATCGCGGCGTTGCTAACATAGAGGCGGAGGCGGTGCAACAACGCGGAACTGGCGGCAAAAATCGCCGCGTTTCCGGTTCGGCGGCCCGCAGTATTCACGCGGCGCGGGCGGCCGCGTGGCGGCGGATGACGTCGAGGAAAACCTCGCCGTATTGCCTGAGCTTGGCCTCGCCGACGCCGTGCACCGCGCTCATCTCGGCCGCCGTCGCCGGCTTGCGCCGCGCCATGTCGATCAGGGTCTTGTCGGCAAACACGACATAGGCGGCGACCCGCTGCGCCTTGGCCAGCTCCGACCGGCGCTGGCGCAGCGCCTCGAACAACGCGGCATCCCCCGGCGCGCCATCGGCCAGCGCCGCGGCATTGGCGGCGCCGCGCGCGGCTTTGCGCGCCGGCTTGAGCGTGTCCTTGCGCAGCGTGACCTTGTCGGCGCCCTTGAGCACGCGCCGCCCGGCGTCGGTGACCGACCAGCTGCCATAGCCGGTGATGTCGAGCGCGATGATGCCGGCGCCATGGAGCTGGCGGAAGATCGAGCGCCATTCCTGCTTGCCGAATTCCTTGCCGACGCCGAAGGTCGGCAGGCGGTCGTGGCCGAATTTTTGGATCGCCTCGGTGTCTTCGCCGATCAGCACATTGGTCAGATGCTCGGTGCCGAAGCGCTCGCCGGTGCGCACGATGGCGGACAGCGCCTTTTGCGCCGCGATCGTGCCGTCGATCACCTCGGCGCCGTCGCAGCAGAAATCGCAATTGCCGCACGGCTCCGTGGTCTCGGCGAAATAAGCGAGCAGCGTCTGCCGCCGGCAGCGCGGCGATTCGCACAGCGAAACCAGCGCGTTGAGCCGCTGCCGGTCGACGCGCTTCTGCTCGTCGGGCGCGTCGGTCTCGTCGATCTGCATGCGGCGCAGCCGGATGTCGCCCATGCCGTAAAGCGTCAGCGTATCGGCGGGCAGCCCGTCGCGGCCGGCGCGGCCGATTTCCTGGTAATAGCTTTCGATATTGGCCGGCATGTCGGCGTGCAGCACGAAGCGCACATCGGGCTTGTCGATGCCCATGCCGAACGCCACCGTCGCCACCATGACGACGCCGTCCTCCTGCAGGAACACATCCTGATTGCGCGAGCGCGCCTGCGGCTCCATGCCGGCGTGATAGGGCAGCGCCTTGACGCCGCTTTCGCGCAAAAATTCGGCGAGCTCCTCGGTCTTGCGCCGCGAGGCGCAATAGACGATGCCGCTCTGGCCGCGATGCGCCGTGACGAAATCGGCAACCTGCTTGCGGCCGCCGGCTTTCGCCGCCATCGCCAGCCGCAGATTCGGCCGGTCGAAGCCGTGCACGAAGACCGCCGGCGGCCGGGAAAACAGCTTTGCAAAATATCGGTGCGCGTGGCGGCATCGGCGGTCGCGGTGAAGGCGACCGTCTGCACACCGCCGAGCGCGGCCTGCACCGCGCCGAGCGCGGCATATTCGGGACGGAAGTCGTGGCCCCATTGCGAGATGCAATGCGCCTCGTCGACCGCCAGCAGCGTGACCTTGCCGCGCTTGAGAAGATCGAGCGTGTCTGTCCTGACCAGCCGTTCCGGCGCGACATAAACCAGCCGCAACTCGCCGCGCGCGATGCGCTCGAGCACGGCGCGGTTTTCGTCGGCATCGTTGGCGGAGTTGAGCGCCGCGGCGGCGACGCCATAGCCGCGCAATTGCGCGACCTGGTTGCGCATCAGCGCGATCAATGGCGACACCACGACGGTGAGCCCGTCGCGCAGCAGCGCCGGAAGCTGGTAGCACAGCGACTTGCCGCTGCCGGTCGGCATCACCGCCAGCACGTCGCGGCCGTCGAGAATGGCGGCAACGATCTCGGCCTGGCCGGGCCGGAATGTCCCGAAGCCGAAGGTTTTGCGAAGTGCTCGTTCGCGCCGCCGCGAGGTCGGACATGACAGCTCTCTTGGAGCTATGTTCTATCTTTGTTCCCAGTCCCGCGCAAGCCGCTAGGCGGCCCAGTTATGCCGCTAGGAGCGGCGGCTTTTGTTGCGCCGCACCGCCGCGCTGATGCACGCGTCGCCGGCCACGCCGGGTTCTCCTCCATGACATTCCGCCGCAAGCCGGGACGGCCTCTCCATCGGCCGCCTCCTCAAGCCCATGTGCGCTGCTCTGGCTCGCCGGCGTCGCCATGCGCATGACCATCCTCGCCATGCCGCCGGTGATCCCGCTGGTGCACGACGAATTGCACATGTCGGAGACCCAGGTCGGGCTGCTGATCGGGCTGCCGCTGTCGATGTTCGCGCTCGCCGCGGTGCCGGGATCGCTGCTGATCGCGCGGATCGGGTCGAAGCTCGCGGTGCTGCTCGGCATGGTGATCGCGGCGCTGGCCGGCGCCGCGCGCGGCCTGGCGATCGATGTGGCGACGCTCTATCGCGCCGCGATCGCGACCGGCTTCGGCGTCGCCATCATGCAGCCGGGCCTGCCGACGCTGGTGCGCGAATGGCTGCCGAGCCGCATCGCGCTCGGCACCATCGCCTATACCAGCGGCATGCTGATGGGCGCGACCTTTCCGCCGTGCTGACCATTCCGTTCGTGCTGCCGCTGCGTCGGCGGCTCGCTGGCGGCTCGATCTCGTGCTCTGGGCGGTGCCGGCGCTCCTGATCGCGCCGGTGTTTTTTCTGTTGAGCCCGAAGACGAGGGCAAGCACGCCGCCGCCAATGGCGCGATCGGCGGCCGGTGGTGGCCGGATTGGAAAAATCCGCTGGTCTGGCTGCTCGGCCTCACCTTCGGCAGCAACAACAGCCCGTATTTTGCGACCAATGCTTTTCTCGGCGACTATTTCGGCCAGCCAAGGCAAGCCGCATCTGCTCGGGCCGGCCTTGGGCTGGCTCAACGGCTCGCAGATCGTCGCGCCGTTGTCTGCTGCTCGCGATGGCGGACCGCCTGCAGCGGCGGGCCTGGCCGTTCCTGATCTTCGGCCCGCTGCTGCTCGCGGTCATTCCTCGGCTGATGATCCTGCCGTCGACGACTCGCGATCATCGTTGCGCCGCGCTGGTCGGTTTCACCACGGCGATGACGTTGATCGCGATCCTGGCTTTGCCGCCGCTGCTCGGCAAGCCCGCCGATCTGCCGCGCACGGCCGCCGGCATGTTCACCGTCAGCTATACCTGCGCGATCATCATTCCGACCATCAGCGGCGCGCTGTGGGACGCGACCGGCAAGCCGTGGACGGCCTTCGTGCCGCTCTGCCTCTGCGCCGTCGTGCTGACCGTGCTCGGCGTCGTGGTGACGCGACGGCGGCCGGCAGCCGAAATTCAACTAGATCGCTGACGGGACCCTGATATATCGCTGCGACCGAAAGGCTTAAACCGCAATGAGCACACGCCCGAAAAAACCGAAAAAATCCACGCCGCGCAAAGCGTCGCAAGCACGCCGATGCTGCCGACCGATCGGCTCGCCTATTCGCCGATCACCGAGCGCGCGCCGCTCAAACTGCCGAACGGCGCCCGCATGGCGGTGTGGGTGATCGTCAATGTCGAGGAATGGGATGCGACGGCAGCCGATGCCGCGCACGGTGCTCACGCCGCCGGCCGGCGGCTCGCCGATGCCCGACGTGCCGAACTGGGCCTGGCACGAATACGGCAATCGCGTCGGCTTCTGGCGCTTCGTCAAGGTGTTCGACGAATTCGCCATCCCCGGCGTCATCGCCATCAACGGCTCGGCGCTCGCCGCCTATCCGGCAGATCGTGCAAGCCGCGGTCGAGCGCAATTGGGAATTCATGGGCCACGGCTTCACCCAGCGCAATCTGCAGAAAGTGCCGAACGAGCGCGCCGATATCCGCAAAGTCCGCGAGGTCATCGCAAAGGCGACCGGCAAGCCGCCGCGCGGCTGGCTCGGCCCCGGCCTCACCGAAACCTGGCACACGCCCGACGTGCTGGCCGAGGAAGGCTACGATTATGTCGCCGACTGGGTGCTCGACGATCAGCCGGTCTGGCTGAAGACGCGCGGCAAGCCGATCCTCAATCTGCCCTACACGCAGGAATGCAACGACGTCGCCATGATGCTGATCCAGCACCACAAGGCTTCGGAATATTGCGAGCGCGCGCTCGACCAGTTCGAGCAGCTCTATGCCGACTCCGCCGATTCCGCGCGCATCATGGCGCTGTCGGTGCATCCCTACATCATGGGCGTGCCGCATCGGCTCAAATATTTCCGCCGCATCTTCGAGGTCATCCGCAAAAAACCCGACGTGCTGTTCTGGACCGGCGCGCAGATCGCCGACTGGTATCGCGGCGCCGGACCGAAAGCGCCGTGAACGCCGCCGCGAGCATTCCGTGAGAAATCCCGAGCCGGTGCCAGGCGCGTCAGGCCAAGCCGACGTCGGCGCGCGGCTGATGCTCGTCCTCTTGTGCTTCATCTGGGGCATGACCTGGCCGATGATGAAGATCGCGCTCTACGAAATTCCGCCGCTCAGCATGCGCACGGCCACCGCGGCGCTTGGCGCGCTGACGCTCTATCTGTTCTGCCGCTTTCAAGGCCGCAGCCTGCGCATCGCGCGTGCGAAGGACTGGGTGCATGTCATCATCGCGTCGCTCCTTAATATCGTCGCCTTCACCGTGTTCGGCTCGTTCGCGCAGCTCACCGCCGCGACGTCGCGGGTGACGATCCTCGCCTATACGATGCCGATCTGGGCGGTGCTGCTGGCCTGGCCGTTTCTCGGCGAGCGCCCGACCCGGACACAGACGGATGCGCTCGGCTCTGTGCGCCGCCGGTCTCGCCATCCTGATTTACCCGCTGGCCGAGACGGCAATTCCGCCGGGAATCTGCTGGCGCTGCTGACCGGCGTCTGCTGGGCGGCCGGCACGGTTTACCTGAAATGGGCGCATATCGAAGCCGATCCGATGGGCGTCGCAAGCTGGCAGGTGACGATCGCGTTCTTCGCGACGCTGGCATGCCTGTTGATCTTCGAAGGCCGATCTCATTTCGGCGCCGCCGACGCCAAGGCTCTGCTGGCCACGGTCTCGACCGGCGTCCTCGGCAACGGCGTTGCCTATGGGCTGTGGTTTTCGATCGTGCGGCGGCTGCCCGCGGTGACGGCGTCGCTCGGCGTGCTCGGCAGCCCGGTCATCGGCGTCATTTCCTCGATGCTGATCCTGGGCGAAGTGCCGACCGCGCCCGACATCATCGGCTTCGCCTTGATCTTTGCCGCGTCGGCCTGCGTGCTGCTCGCCGGCAAGACGCCGGTCGCGGCTACGACGCAACCGCATAGTCAGTTTGGCGAGCTCGGCGACGCGCGCCGTCATCGCGCTTTGCGGATCGGCGAGCGCGTCAATCACGGTGAAATGGTTGGTGCCGGCGATCTCCTCGTAGCGCGTCTGCGCGCCACGCTCCGCCAGGTTTCCACGATGAGCCGGCTTTGGCGCTTGAACTCGCTCGATTCGAGCCCGCCGACGACGGCATCGAAGATGCGCCCGGGCTTGAGCGGCCAAAACAGCGGCGAGACTTTGCGCGCGCCGGCGGCGTCGAGTCTCAAATCCTGGTTGACGCTGATGCCGACGAGCGGCGTCAGATCGAACACGCCGGAAATCGAATAACCGGCCGGCACCAGATCGGCCGGCGCCTTGGGATAAAGCGACGGCCAGTCGGTCGCGACCATGGCGCCAGCGAGATGGCCGCCGGCCGAATGGCCGTAAATGAACACACGGCGGCCGAAGCGCTGCCACAGGAACACGCAGGCGCGGCGCATTTGTTCGATGATGTCGGCGATGGTGACATTCGGACACAGATCGTAGCCGGCCACCGCGACGGCGACGCCGTGCGCATTCAGACCGCGCGCCATCTGGCTGAACATCGACGGATCGAGCGAGCGCCACCAGCCGCCATGAATGAAAAGCGCGAGCGGCGCAGTCTTCGCCCGCCTCCGGCAGGAACAGGTCGATGTATTGCCGCGGCGTATCGCCGTAAGACAGGCCGAGCTCGGCGCGTCCGGCTTTCAGCGCTTCGGCGCGATAATTCTCCGCTTCGCGCGCCCAGCGCGCAAAAATTTCCGCATGTTCCGGCACGCGGGCGCGATTGTTGTATTCGGCTTCGTAGTCGATGGCGGCCACCGGCGTCTCCTGCGGACCGCGCGCGCAAGATTGCGGCATGCTGCAACGCGCTGGCAAGTTGCCGCGCCATTTGGCATCGACAGCCCGCTAAAATCTGCTAGGTCAACAGCATGAAAGTCGACGGCAAATCCATGCGCAGCATCTGGCTCGAGCCGGACGGCTGGTCGGTCGGCGTGATCGATCAGACGGCGCTGCCGCATCGTTTCGTCACCGCGCGCCTCACCACGCTCGACGAGGCGGCGCATGCGATCCGCGCCATGGTGATCCGCGGCGCGCCGCTGATCGGCGCGACCGCGGCCTACGGGATCTGCCTTGCGCTGCGCGCCGACGCCTCCGACGAGGCGCTGGATCGCGCTTACGCGACGCTGCTCGCCACGCGCCCGACCGCGATCAATCTGAAATGGGCGCTCGACGAGATGGTGGCGGCGGTGCGCAACCGGCCGCGCGCCGAGCGGACCGCCGCCGCCTATCGGCGCGCCGCGCGAAATCTGCGAGGAAGACATCGCCATCAACACCGCCATCGGACGGAACGGCCTGCCGCTGATCGAAGCCATCGCGCAACGCAAGAAGCCGGGCGAGCGCGTCAATGTGCTCACCCATTGCAATGCCGGCTGGCTCGCGGCGGTCGATGTCGGCACCGCCACCGCGCCGATCTACATGGCGCACGACAAGGGCATCGCGATTCATGTCTTCGCCGACGAGACGCGGCCGCGCAATCAGGGCGCCTCGCTCACCGCCTGGGAGCTCGGCCAGCACGGCGTGCCGCATACCGTGATCGCCGACAATACCGGCGGCCATCTGATGCAGCACGGCCTTGTCGATCTGGTCATCGTCGGCACCGACCGCGTCACCGCAACGGCGACGTCTGCAACAAGATCGGCACCTATTTGAAGGCGCTCGCCGCGCGCGACAACAATGTGCCGTTCTATGTCGCGCTGCCCTCGCCGACCATCGATTTCACGGTCGCCGACGGCGTCGCCGAGATTCCGATCGAGGAGCGCGGCGCCGACGAAGTGGCGACCATGACCGGGCGCACCGCGGACGGCCGCATCGAAACCGTGCGCATCGTGCCCGACGGCTCGCCGGTGGCGAATTACGGTTTCGACGTCACGCCGGCGCGGCTGGTCACCGGTCTCATCACCGAGCGCGGCGTGATCGCGGCCTCGCGCAAGGCCCTGGCGGGGGCTTTCCCGGAGCGCGCCGGCACGGCACAATGAAGCGCGTTCTTTGAGTCGGGTGATCTTCCGGAGTGCGTGGCGTGCGTAAGCTCGCGTTGTCGTCCGCTGTCGAACCTGCCGCTTCCTGGAATTCTTGCCGAGAGTCTTGCCATGAGCCTGACTTCGCTGGCGACGGCGTTGCCGGTCGACGGCCGGCAGTCGCCGACCGCTCTGGCTATCGCGCGCGGCACCGCGCGCTATCTGCATGCGCTCGGCTATTGCGTGGTCAGCGAATTGCCGCTGCCGTCGGGCCGCCGCGCCGACCTGGTCGCGCTCGGCGGCGACGGCGAGATCATCATCGTCGAAATCAAATCCTCGGTCGCCGATTTCCGCGCCGATCAGAAATGGACCGACTACCGGCCGCACTGCGACCGGCTGTTCTTCGCCACCATCGTCGACGTGCCCTGCGAAATATTCCCGCCGGATGCCGGGCTGATCGTGGCGGATGCGTTCGGCGCGTCGATCGTGAGCGAAGCGCCCGAACATCGGCTGCCGGCGGCGACGCGCAAGACGATCATGCTGCGCTTCGCGCATGCCGCGGCGCTGCGGCTGCAGGCGCTCGCCGATCCGCAAGGCCCCTATGCCGGGGAAATCTGAAAGATTACGCCGCGGCGGCGGCCGCGGTTTCGCGCTCGGCCTTAAGCCGCTCGAACCAGTAGCGCAGCACGGTGAGATCGACCGGCTTGCGGATCGATTCCCAGATATTGAGATTGAGCGATTTGGCGACTTCGATGGTCTCGCTGCATGTCGCTTCATCGCAGCCGCTGACGATGATGATCGGCGCCTTGCAGCCGATGGCGCAGAAGTGACGCAGCAGTTCGACGCCGGCATGCGAGCCGAGCGAAAGGTCGAGCGTGATGCAGTCGAACGCGCCATCCTGCACAAGCTGGGCGGCTTCGTCGTAAGTCGCAGCACCGGCCGGCGCATAGCCGGCCCTGGCCGCGACGCGGCAGACGATCATGCGGTGAAGATTGTCGTCGTCGATGACGAGCAGCCGTGGTGTCGCCGCCGGCGCAATGACCGAGCCGTCGACATTGCCGTCAAACGATAGCGCCGGATCGAGCATCGCGAAAATTCCAAACGAGCTTGCACCCAAACAAGCTTGCCTGACTCATACGCGGCGCTGCGCCAAATTTGACTTAAGCGGTTCGGTAAAATTTTAACTTGTCTGGTTTGTCTTTACGACCCGCGACCGACGCGGTTAGCCGACGGTAAACAAATTCTCCTCGTCAAGCGCGGGCATAACGGCTAATTACTTAGGAGCGCGTTTGGCGAGAATACGCTGCAAGGTGCGGCGATGCATGTTGAGACGGCGCGCGGTTTCCGAAACGTTGCGGCCGCACAATTCGTAAATGCGCTGAATATGCTCCCAGCGCACGCGATCCGCCGACATCGGATTTTCCGGCGGCTCGATCTTCCTGTTATCCAGCGCCAGCAAAGCGGCGACGACGTCGTCGGCATCAACCGGCTTGGCGAGATAATCGACGGCGCCGAGTTTGACCGCGTTCACCGCGGTCGCGATATTGCCGTAGCCGGTGAGGATGATGGCGCGCGCGTCCGGCCGCCGCTTCTTCATCGCCGAAATAACATCGAGACCATTGCCGTCGCCGAGCCGCATGTCGACGACGGCGAAAGCGGGCGGGGCTTTCTCGACCTGCAACAACCCGTCGGCGACCGACTCGGCGGTCGTCACCGCAAAGCCGCGGCCTTCCATGGCGCGGGCGAGGCGTTGCAGAAACGATTTGTCGTCTTCGACAATCAGGAGCGAGCGCTCGCCGGACGGCGCGGCAGTCGGAGCATTGGGCACAGCACTGTTCATTGCAACTCTACTCCGTGAGGGTGCAGCAGCACCCCACGCCGTTTGCATCGTACCGTCGCCACGAAACCGCAGGCCATGAAAGGACGCAATACGCCAATAATCAAGCCAAACAGCGGCTTACACTTAAGACCCGGCGACGGCCGGCTCAAGAGGGGATGGCGCCAGCGGACGCTCAAAATCCGCCCGGTTCCAGGTCACGGTAACCGTCGCGCCGTGCAGTGGCGGCGCCTGATTGATCAGCGAAAGCGTGGCGCCGGAGCGCTCCAGCAGCGTCTTGGCGATGAAAAACCCGAGGCCCAGTCCGAACGGCGCGTCCTCGTTGCTTTCCGGTCCGCGCGTCTCGGGCCGCCGATGGGTGACATAGGGCGCGCCGATGCGGTCCACGACCTCGGGCGCGAAGCCGGGACCGTCGTCGCTGATGGTGATGCTGACCCCCTCAGCCGTCCATTGCGCGGAGATCTCGACCCGCCTATGGGCGAAATCGACGGCGTTCTCGATCAAATTGCCGAGACCGTAGCGGATCGCCGGATTGCGGGCGCCGGTGGGTTCGTCGGCGCGGTCTGGCGGATAGGTCACCGCGATCGAGACGCCAAAATTGCGATGCGGCGCGACCGCCTCTTCGATCAACGCCGACAACGGCATGCGGTCGAACGGTTCGCCGGTCGGCAGTTCGGTGATTTTGGCCAGAATCTCGCGGCAGCGCTGCGCCTGTTCGCGCAACAATTTCACGTCCTCGGCATAGGGCGAGTTCGCTTCGAGCGCGCGTTCGATTTCGCGGATGACGACGGTGATGGTGGAGAGCGGCGTGCCAAGCTCATGCGCCGCCGCGGCGGCGAGACCGTCGAGCTGCGACAAGTGCTGCTCGCGCGCCAGCACGAGTTCGGTCGCCGCCAGCGCATCGGACAACTGGCGCGCCTCCTCGGCGACCTGCCACGTATAGACGCCGATATAGCCGATCGCGAGCAGGATCGAGAGCCAGACGCCGACCATATAGATTTCGGGAAGCTCCAGCGGATCCTCGCTGTCCCACGGCAGATCGTAATGCAGGAAAACCAGCACGGTGGCGCAGAACATGGCGAAGGTGCCGATCAACAGCGTCATGCGCGGCGGCAGCGCCGTCGCCGAGATCAGCACCGGACCGAGCAAAAGGAACGAGAACGGATTTTCCAGCCCGCCGGTGAGATAAAGCAGCGCCGCCAGTTCGGCGATGTCGAAGGCCAGGAGCCACGCCGCCCGGTCGGGCTCGAGCCATTGCGTCTGCCGGAAGCTTAATCGCAGCGCCACGTTCAACAGCGCCGCAAGCGCGATCACGGCGAGGCAGGCCCAGATCGGAACCTCGAATTCGAGCCCGAAATGCACCACCAAGACCGCCGCGAACTGGCCGAATACGGCGAGCCAACGCAGGCGGATCAGGGTATCCAGCCGGACGTTGCGCGGCCGCTCATGCGTGCGTGGCAGACCGAACATGGCCGTTAATGTAGCGGCTTTAGGGGCCCATATCCAAAGGGCAAGGTGGCGCTGGCGCCGCGCGCGCGAATGCGCAAAACTAGGGGAAACAGACTTAAAGGAGTAAGCGTCATGGCCTATGGGCTCGACCAGTTCATCTCCGATTGCCGCTCCATCCTGGCCCGCGACCCGGGACCGCAAGGCCGCGAGCAAGTGCGAGCCAATCTCGAGCGGCTTTTGCAGAATCCGGACTTTATCCAAAAGCATGCCGGCGAGGACACGCCGCGCGGACTGCACGTGATCTATGAGGACCCCGAGCTCGGCTTCCAGATCCTCGCCCATATCAACGACAAGGCGCGCGTGTCGCCGCCGCATGATCACGGCGAGTCGTGGGCGATCTACGGCCAGGCCACCCATTATACCGACATGATCGAATGGGAGCGCGAGGACGACGGCGCCGACGGCGAGCACGCCAAGCTCAAGCCGGTGAAGAAATATCGGCTTACCCCCGGCCATGCCGGCATCTATCAGGACGGCAAAATCCATTCGATCGATTATCCCGATTACGCCCGTTTCATCCGCGTGACCGGGACCAATCTCGACAAAATCCATCGCGTGCGCTTCGACCTGAAAACCGGCGAAGTGAGGCGGATGACGCCGCAGCAGGCCACGTGACGGTCACATGAACGGCGAAGTGGCCGGGACGTGACGGCGGCGATCGGCGCCCGCGATCTGCGGGGCATGCTCGATGACGGCGGCGAACTCGCGCTGATCGATGTGCGCGAGGAATTGATCTTTTCGCAAAACCATCTGCTGCTGGCGCGCTCGGTGCCGCTGAGCCGGTTTGAATTGAGATTCGCGCCACTCGTGCCGCGCCGCTCGACACCGATCGTGCTGTGCGACGACAATGACGGGCTTGCCGACCGCGCAGCCGCGATCCTGGCGCGAAACGGCTATGCGCAACGTGCGCGTCCTCGAGCGGCGGCATCGCCGCGTGGGGCGCGGCGGGCTTTGAGCTGTTCTCCGGCGTCAATGTGCCGAGCAAGGCGTTCGGCGAATATATCGAGCATGCCAACGGCACGCCCAGCATCGCCGCCGCCGAGCTCGAAGCGCTCGATCCGCGACGGCGCCGATCTGGTCGTGCTCGACAGCCGTCCGTTCGACGAATTCTTCGCGCGTGTCGATCCCGACCGCGACCAACGTGCCCGGCGCCGAACTGGTTTTGCGCACGCGCGACATCGCGCCGTCACCGGATACGCTGGTGGTCGTCAATTGCGCCGGCCGCACCCGCAGCATCATCGGCGCGCAATCGCTGATCAATGCCGGCCTGCCGAACAAGGTGGTGGCGCTGCGCAACGGCACCATGGGCTGGAGCCTCGCAGGCTTTACCTGCGAGCAGGGCAAGAACCGGCGCGCGCCAGACGCTTCGCCAGCGATGCTCGATTGGGCGCGAAAGGCGGCGCAACGGGTGGCGGAAAGCTGCGGCGTCAGACGCATCGATCGTGCGACGCTCGAAGGCTGGCGCGCCGACAAGGCCCGCACGCTCTACATTTTCGACGTGCGCGATCCGGCTGAATACGAAGCCGGCCATGTCGCCGGCGCGATCTCGGCGCCGGGCGGCCAACTGGTGCAGGCGACCGATCAATATGCCGGCACGCTCGGCGCGCGCATCGTGCTCATTGACGACGCCGAGGTCCGCGCGGCCATGACCGCGTCCTGGCTGCGCCAGATGGGTTGGCGGGACGTCTTTATACTGGGTCGAAGCGGGCACGGAAACCGGCTGGCCGAAACGTCCGATCCTCGACGCCGCCGCGCCGTCCGATGTCGACATCGATTGCGCCGCGCTTGGCGAACTGCTGTCGCGCAACGTGGCAACCGTCGTCGATCTGTCGCCAAGCCGCGACTACCTCAAGGCGCATATTCCGGGCGCGTGGTTTGCGATCAGGACCCGGCTCAAGCGCGCGCTCGAAAAGATGCCGCGCGCCGGCACGCTCGTGCTCACATCCGAGGACGGCGTGCTGGCGCGCCTCGCCGTACCCGAAGCGGCGGCTTTGGCCGATCGGCCGGTGCGCTTCCTGGAAGGCGGCAATGCCGCGTGGCAGTCCGCCGGACAGCCGTTCTCGACCGAAGCCAAGATGGCCGACGACGCCGTCGATCAGTGGCGCAAGCCTTACGAGCGTACCGGCGACACCAAAGCGGCCATGGCACGAATATCTGGCGTGGGAAATCGATCTGCTGCCGCGCATCGAACGCGACGGATCGCTGAAGTTCACGCCTTTCACTGCGCCACTTCGAGCAGAATTTCAGTGAGTCGGTCCGGCGCGTCGACCATCACGTCGTGGCCGCACGACACTCGCATAAGTGCGCCACGACGGGTCCGACTTCACCGCGGCGAGCGCCCGATCGAATCCGGGATTGGCATAGCTCGCGGCGCGAATGTAGCTCTTGCGCGGCAATCCGATCGACGCGCGCCGGTGAGCGCGATCTTGTCGGTAAAGGTGCCGATCGGCTGCCCGACGCAAAGGCGATCCACCCAGGCGCGATCGGCTTCGTTGACGCCGAAGGCTTCCGCGGGGCGCGGCGGAATGACGATATCGCCGCGTTGCAGCGCCGCGGCGGCGGCCTCGTGCACGGCCGGCCCGGTCAGGTCCGCCGCGGCTTCGCCGTTTTTCGGCACGAAAGCGTCGAGGAAAACGATCGAGCGGATCGCCGGCGCCATTTGCTCCGCCACGCCGGAGATGATCGATGCCGCCGTAGGAATGGCCGCACAGCACCACGTCGGTCAGCTGTTCCCACTTCATCACATTGACCACGTCGGCGATGTGGGTCTTCAGATCGATGCCGGCGCGCAGCAGGTGAGCCCGCTCGCCGAGCCCGGTCAGTGTCGGCGTGAAAACCACATGACCGCCGTCGCGCAGCCGGTCGGCGACGCGCTGCCAGCACCAGCCGCCATGCCAAGCGCCGTGGACGAGCACAAACGTATAGGCCATGAAATCTTTCCTCCCGCCGTTTTGCCGGTCACGGGTGCCAGGCGGCATCCGCCGTGCTTGGCGCCGCTGCGGCGCGGCGCGCTTTGTCGATAATTTTGAGCAGCGCCCGCAAAACCTCGGTGACGCCGTCACCGCTCACCGCGGACACCACCAGCGGCGCTTTCTTCGCCGCGCGCTTGAGTAACGTCACTTGTTGTTTGATGTCGGCTGCGCTCATGCGCATCGGCCTTGTTGAGCGCGACGATCTCCGGCTTCTCCGCAAGCCCGTGACCATAGGCCGAGAGCTCCGCGCGCACCGTCTTGTAGGCCGCGCCGGCGTCGCCCGCCGTCCCGTCGACCAGATGCAACAGCACGCGGCAGCGCTCGACATGGCCGAGAAAGCGGTCACCCAGGCCGACGCCTTCATGGGCGCCTTCGATCAAGCCCGGAATATCGGCCAGCACGAATTCGCGCCCGTCGACATCCACCACGCCGAGCTGGGGATGCAGCGTGGTGAACGGATAATCGGCGATCTTCGGCTTCGCCGCGCTGACGGCGGCGAGGAAGGTCGATTTGCCGGCATTCGGCAGTCCGACAATGCCGGCATCGGCGATGAGCTTGAGCCGCAGCCGGATCGTCAGCTCGCGTGCCGGGCTGGCCGGGATTGGCATGGCGCGGCGCGCGATTGGTCGAGGTTTTGAAATGCGCGTTGCCGAAGCCGCCATTGCCGCCGCGTCGCCAGCACGGCGCGCTGGCCGACTTCGGTGAGATCGGCGAGCAGCGTCTCGCCGTCTTCGTCATAGATTTGCGTGCCGACCGGCACTTTGAGCACGGCGTCGGCGCCATTGGCGCCGTGGCGATCCTTGCCCATGCCGCCGCCGCCGTTCTTGGCGGCGAAATGCTGCTGGTAGCGGTAGTCGATCAGCGTATTGAGGCCGTCGACCGCCTGCGCGATCGACGTCGCCGCCGCTGCCGCCGTCACCGCCGTTCGGGCCGCCATACTCGATGAACTTTTCGCGCCGGAACGACACGCAGCCGTTGCCGCCGTCGCCGGAGCGGATATAGACCTTGGCCTCGTCGAGGAATTTCATCGGACCAGTTTCGTAAACCGCATAGGCCGGCGCGCACAATCGCGATCGAACCGCGGTAGCCGGCATTGTCGGCCCTGATATAGTGTGGAAATTCGGGGATTGCGGCGCTCCTGGTTGCCGGATTTTGCGCGGAGAGCAGTTGGGCGTGTGGCGTATTCTGAAGCTTGCGGCGCGGGCCGCGATCTGGCGGACGACGTCCGACGCACCGCTGGTTGGCCTGCCGTGCTGTTGGGCTTCGCCGTCGCCGCGGCCACGGTCCGCATCGCCCTGCAATTGCTGGTCGCGGGCTCCTGGCACGCCTTCAATCCCTATGGCCTCAATGCGGTCGTGGCCTGGATCGCGCTGCGAACTCGCCGTCGCCGCTTTGTTCGTGCGCCCGGCCGGACGCGCCACCGCGCTTTCCGCCATGTGCGTTCTTGTCGATCGTGGCCGAAATCGTGACTGCGGCGGTCAAGCTCGGCTTGCGCTCCTCGCGCCGGCCGTCGCACAGAATGCGTTTTGGGCAAGCCCGATCACCGCGAGCGCGATTTATGCCGTCGCCGTCGTCTGGTGGATCGGCGCCATGGCTTGCGTCATCGGCAGCCTGGAATGGCAAACGCGCTGCCCGCCTCCTCGGCCGCACGCTGGCGTTGTGGGTGGCGCTGTTCGCCGCCAATGCGCTGGTGCCGCACGCTCCGGTCTTCCTGCCGCCCGATTTCGACGCCCGTACCGCCAATTGGTGGGAAGTTCTATACGCGCTGCATGAGGACAAAAACGCCGAGCCGAACGCGGCCTCCGCCGGGATCGCGCAGCTCGAGAAAGCGCAGCCGTCGCTGCTGCAGGCCGAGCTCGCCCGCCTCGCGCCGCAGAACAAAGGCACGACGAATGTCTATGCGCTCGGCATCGCCGGCTGGGGCGATCAGGACGTTTTCGTCAAGGAACTCGACGGCGGCTTGGAAGCGATCGCCAGCGTGCTGCCGATCAAGGATCGAACAATCCGCCTCATCAACAATCGCGACACGCTGCGGACGATTCCGTTCGCCGACTGTGCAGAATTTCCAGGCCGCCGTGCAGGCGCATCGGCGGCGTCATGGACAAGGACCAGGATGTCCTCGTGCTGTTTATGACATCGCATGGCGAGAAGACCGGCTTTGCGCTGGAATTGCCCGGCGGCACGATCGAGCTCACGCCGCAACAGGTCGCCTCGACGCTCGACGACGAAGGCATCAAGAACCGCGTGGTGATCGTGTCGGCCTGCTTTGCGGGAATTTTCGTGCCGCCGCTCGCCAACGACAACACCATCGTCATGACCGCCGCCGACGCGAAAAACACCTCGTTCGGCTGCGCCCCCGAGCGCGACTGGACCTATTTCGGCGACGCGTTTTTCCGGCAAAGCCTGCATCCGGGATCGGATTTCGAAAACGCCTTCGATCATGCGCGCATCCTGATCCAGGGCTGGGAGATCGATGGACCACGCGCCGCCGTCGAATCCGCAAGGCTCCTTCGGTCCGGCGCTGGTCGAAAAACTCGCGCCGTTCTTCGCCGCCGCGCAAAGCGCCGGACAGTAAGCGCCATCACGCCACCTGCTTCACGCGCCCCCAGGCCTTGAGCGATGCCCACAAGCCGCGGTCGAGGCGGAAGCGGTCGAGCGGCGCCGAGGAATTGATGGCGCGGATGCGGTAGAGGCCGACGCCGGTCCACTGGAAGCCGCACTTTTCCAGCACGCGGCGCGAGGCCGGATTGCTCACGCGCGCGCCGGCGGCCAGCGCATCATGGCCGAGATCGCCGAAGGCATGATCGATCAGCGCGCGCACCGCTTCGGTGGCATAGCCGCGGCCCCAAAAAGGCACGCCGAGCCAGTAGCCGATCTCGGCGCCGCTATCGCGCGGTTCGACGCCGCACGCGCCGATCGGTCTCGCCGGCAAGCGTGATGATGAAAGTCGCTTCGCCGTCCTGCCGATTGACCGCGGCGATGAATTGCTCGGCGTCACTGGCCGTGTAGGGATGCGGAATGCGCGCGGTGTTCTCCGCCACGCGACGATCGCCGGCGAAGCGGACAATGGCTTTGACGTCGTCGCGGCGCGGCGCGCGAAGCCGCAGCCGCTCGGTCTCGAGAACGGGGATGACGCGCTGTCAGGCCGCTGCGCGGGAACCTGCGTCGAGTCTCGCGTCGGGTCTTGCTTTGATCTTGGGTTGCCAGAGTCATCGCCTGGGCTCCTGCAAAAAGCCGAAAGGGGAGCCGGCATCCCGGTCTCCCCTTTCGCAAGCCCATTCGGGTCCGCCGGTTCGACTGGATGCCGGCAGACCTGATATGTGATCCACCGTATTTACTCGGCCGCTGCCTCGGTCATCGGACGCACCGAAACGAAAACGCGGCCCTTGGTTTTGGCGCGGAACTCTACTTTGCCGTCGATCTTCGCAAACAAAGTATGGTCCTTGCCGACGCCGACGTTCCTGCCGGGATGCCATTTGGTGCCGCGCTGGCGGGCAATGATATTTCCGGCAACAACCGCTTCGCCGCCGAAAATCTTCAGGCCCAAACGCTGACCGGCTGAATCGCGGCCGTTGCGTGAGGATCCGCCTGCTTTCTTGTGCGCCATGATCAGTCTCCGAAACGAATTAGCTACGTGGTTATACCGGATTCGTGACAAAAGCATCACTGCTCCGCGTCACTTCTTCTTGCCCTTCTTGGTGTCCCTGCCGGCCGGCTTTTTGGCTTTGGCGGGGGCCTTGGACTTCGGCTTGTGCGCCTTCTTTGCGGCGGTTTTGCGCGACTTGGGCGCGGCGTCTTCCGACGCTTCCGGCGCGCCAGCCGCTTCGTCCGGCGCCGGCGCCGGCACCGGCACCCGCTTCGGCCTCGCCTGTATCTGTCGGCTTCTTGCCGTCGGTGAGAATTTCGGTGATGCGCAGCAAGCGTGAATTCCTGGCGATGGCCGATTTTGCGGCGCGAGTTCTTGCGCCGGCGTTTCTTGAACGCGATGATTTTCGGCCCGCGCGCGTGGTCGAGCACCTCGGCCGCGACCGTGGCGCCGGCCACGGTGGGCGCGCCCAGCGTGACGGCTATCGCCGCCGACGACCAAGACCTCGCCGAACTCGACGATCTGACCGGGTTCGCCCTTGACCTTGTCGACCCTGAGCACATCCTCGGCGGCCACCCGGTATTGCTTGCCGCCTGTTTTGAAGACCGCGAACATCTTGTCTTCCTCGATCCCGATAAGTCTCTGTCCGGACCGGCTGCTTCCAGTCGATTCTGCTGATGGTTAGCGGCGAGAAAACGGATTTAAGCCCGCATCGGACGCGCGCTGCCGGGCGTCTTATGACGGCACCATAAGTCCCTGTCAAGAAATGCAATGCGGCCAAGCCTTTGCCCGCTACCGGCGATTTCGGCGGGCCGTCGCGGAGTGGTGACGGTCCCGCGCCGGGCGTGCTAAAGCGCGCTATCTGGAGGTCACGGCGGGTGAAAGCCAAGGTGACGACGAACGGTTTCGCGTCGCGCGCTGCTTGCGGCGGCGCTGCCCGCGTTGACGGTCAACATCGCCCGCGCCCAGAGCGGCGCGCCAAACGCCGCCGCCGACGCCGAAGCCTATCCCGACCATCCCGTCACCTTCATCGTGCCGTTCGCGCCGGCCGGCGGCACCGACATCCTGACGCACTTGCTGGCGGCGAAACTCGAACAGCAGTTCGGCAAACCTTTTGTCGTCGAAAACCGCCCCGGCGCCGGGACCGTCATCGCCACCAATTTCGTCGCCAAATCGCCGCCCGACGGCTACACGATCATGATGTCGGTTTCCTCGCTCGCAATCGACGCGACGCTGTACAAGACGCTGCCCTACGATCCGGCCCAGGATCTGGCACTGGTCGCGCTGATCGCCACCGTGCCGTTCGTGCTGGTCGTCGATCCGTCGCTGCCGGTGCACAGCGTCGAGGACCTTATCGCGCTCGCCAAAGAACGGGCGCTGAGCTACGGCTCCGGCGGCATCGGCTCGTTTCATCATCTCGCCGCCGCGCTGTTCGCCAGCATGACCGGCATCAAGATGACGCACGTGCCGTACCGCGGCACGGCGCCCGCGCTCAACGATCTCATCGGCGGCTACATCCAGCTGATGTTCGCCGACCTCGGCCCGGCGCTGCCGCTGATCAATGCCGGCAAGATCCGCGCGCTCGCGGTCACCGACCAAGCAGCGCTTGACCGCGCTGCCCGACGTGCCGCCGCTCGACCAGGCCGGCGTGCCCGGCTACGACGCGGCGGCGTGGCAAGGCGTGATCGCGCCGGCGCAGACGCCGCGACCCATCCTCGGCAAGCTCAACACCACGCTCAACACCATCGCCGCCATGGATGACGTGACCGCGCGCATGACGGAGATCGGCATGAACCCGGTCGGCGCCGGCTCCGTGCCGGAGCTGCAGAAATTCCTGCGGTCCGAAATCGTGCGCTGGGGCAAGGTCGTCGAAGCGGCCGGCATTGCCCATTCGGAGTGACGGAATTGTCCGGTTCGGCCGCAGCCGACGAGATCGACCGCCAGCTTCCCGCCGGCGACGAGATTTTCCTCGATCATGTCGCCCATTTCGTGCGCGACGCCGCGGCAGCGAGCCGCGCCTTCGCGCGCTGCGGCTTTGCGCCGACACCCGTCTCGATCCAGGCCAATGCCGATCCGGCGGGCGGCACGCGACCGACCGGGACCGGCAACATCACCGTCATGTTGCCGCGCGGCTATGTCGAAGTGCTGTTCAAGACCTCCGACACCGCGCTTAGCCGTGAGCTCGACGCCGCCATCGACCGGCATGTCGGGCTGCATCTCGTCGCCTTCGCCGTCGCCGACGCCGCGCAAGCGCATCGCCGTCTCGGCGGCAGCGGGTTTCGCGTCCGCGATCTGGTGCGCATGCAGCGTCCGGTGGCGACCGCGGCCGGAACGGACAACGCGGCCTTCACGATTGCGCGGGTCCAGCCCGAAGTAATGCCGGAGGGACGAATTCAGATCCTCACGCATCACAGCGAACAGGCGGTGTGGCAGCCGCGCTGGCTGGCGCAGCCGAACAGCGCCGTTGGCCTGCTCGATGTCGTCATCGCCGTCGCCGATATCGAGGAAGCCGCCCAGCGTTTTGCGCGCTTCACCGGCCGGCCGGTGACGCAGACGGCATCCGGCGGCGCGTTGCTGCATCTGGATCGCGGCGGCGTGAATCTCGTCAGCCACCAGATCGTGACGGAAAAGCTGCCGGAGGTGGCGATCACCAAGCTGCCGTTCATCGCCGGCTATGCGCTGCGCGTGCAGTCGATTGCCGCTGCCGAAGCCGCGGTCGAGCAGGCCGGCCTCGAATGGCGCGCGCTGGATGACGGCATCGTAGCGGCCTTTCCGGCCGAGCTCGGCGAGGGCGCCTGGTTCTTTGTCGAGGATCGCGCGGCGCTGCCGTGGCGCCGCCGAGACATGCTATAAGCAGGCACTCACCGGAGATTGCGTTGCACAGCCCGACGACCATCGAAACATCCTGGCCAGACGCGATCCATGCGCATTTCCGCCGCGTCGGCATTCGCCAGGTCGGCTACGTGCCCGACGCCGGCCACAGCCGGCTCATCGCGCTTTGCAAGGACGATGCGCAGATCGCCGACGTCGTGCTGACGACCGAGGAGGAAGGCGTAGGCCTCGTCGCCGGCGCCGCGCTCGGCGGCCAGCGGGCGGCGCTGCTGATGCAATCGAGCGGGGTCGGCAATTGCATCAATATGTTTTCGCTGCTGCGCAATTGCGGCTTCGGCTGCGTCATCCTGGTGACCATGCGCGGCGAGTTCGGCGAATTCAATCCGTGGCAGGTGCCGATGGGATCGATCACCGAGGATGTGCTGCGGCTGTCGGGCTTTCTGACCTACCGGATCGAGAGCGCGGATATGGTCGATGACATCGTCGGCGCCGGCTGCGACATGGCGTTCGACGGCAATCTCCAGGTCGCGATTTTACTGTCGCAGCGGCTGATCGGCCGCAAGCAATGGACCAAGTGATGCTCGAACGGCGCGATTTTGTGCGGCAGCTTCTGATCGATCGCGGCGATCTCCTCGTCGTGCCCGGCTTGGGCTCGGCGACCTACGACGTCGCCGCGGCCGGCGACCATCCGCTGAATTTTTATCTGTGGGGCGCCATGGGCGGCACGGCGATGATCGGCTTGGGGCTGGCGCTGGCGCGTCCCGACCGGCGCGTCCTCGCCATGCCGGGCGACGGCGACATGCTGATGGGTTTTGGCAGCCTCGCCACTATCGGCGTCAAGCAGCCGAAAAATTTCGTCGTCGTCGTGCTCGACAACGCCCATTACGGCGAAACCGGCATGCAGCCGAGCCACACCAAGGCCGGGATTGATTTCGTCGCCGCGGCGCTTGCTTGCCGTTTCAAACAGGCGCGCACGGTATCGCGCATCGAGGAAGCCGCAGAAGTCCGCAAGCTTCTCCATGCCGGCGAGGGACCGATCCTGGTCAATGCCCGCATCAGCGCCGAGGATACTCCGCGCGTGCTGCCGCTGCGCGACGGTCACGCCATCAAGCAGCGCTTCATCGAGGCGTTGAATCCTGCCTGATGCCGCAGTCGACACCCTTTATACGCGACCCGGCACCGGCGGATGAGATGGCATGGCGAGAGCTGTGGTCGCAGTACAATGCGTTTTATCAGGTGAGCATCCCGGAAACCGTGACGGCGCGGACGTGGCAACGCATTCTCGAGCCGGCATCGTCGTCAATGTTCGGCCGGCTCGCGGTCGCGGAGGGCGAGGTCGCAGGCTTTAGCGTCAGCGTGTTGCATGACAGCACCTGGACGATCGCTCCGGTCTGCTATCTCGAAGATCTGTTCGTCGCGCCAAAATTTCGCGGCCGGGGCATCGGGCGGGCGCTGATTGCGAATTTGGTGGACTCCGCCCAATCAAAAGGCTGGTCGCGGCTTTATTGGCACACCCGCGCGAGCAATCCGGCACGGCCGCTGTATGATCAGTTTGCCAGTGCCGACGATTTCGTCAGGTATCGGCGTGCATTCCCCGAGATCGTCTAAGTCCGCTTGCGGCGCAGAAATCTACCTGGCCTTCGCCGCGTGCTTCACCGCTTCGATAATCTCCGGGTAGGCGGCGCAGCGGCACAGATTGCCGGCCAGGTAATGCCGGATATCCTCGTCGCTCGGATCGGGATTATTTTCCAGCAATTGATGCGTCATCAGCACAAAGCCCGGCGTGCAGAAGCCGCACTGGAATGCGCCGGCATCGATGAAAGCCTGCTGCACGTTGGACAGCGCGCCGCCGGCATCGAGATGCTCGACGGTCGAGACCGCTTTGCCGTCGACCCAGACCGCAAAATAAAGGCAGCCTGACACCGCGACGCCGTCGACCAGCACGGTGCAGCAGCCGCACAGCCCCTGCCCGCAGCTTTCGCGCGCGCCGAACAGATCGAAGCGCTGAAGGAGTTCGACCAGATTGCGGTGCGGCTCGATCGCGGTCGAGACCGGCTCGCCGTTGAGGGTGAAAGTGATGGTGCGCGCGCTCATCATTGGTCCAATCATTCGTCGTCCAGCGGGCGGCCGGCTTTGACGCGCAGCGCGCGCAGCACCGCCTCGGCCGTGATCGGTAATTCCGTAATGCGCACGCCGACGGCGTCGTGGATCGCATTGGCAATCGCCGGCGACACGCCGAAAGTGCCCGATTCGCCCAAGCCCTTGGCGCCGAACGGGCCGGAATGCTGCTCGGCCGTAACCAGTTCGTTCTCGATCGGCGGAATGTCGCCGATGCCGGGAATCTTGTAATCGGCAAGCGAGGCGTTGGTGACCTGACCGCCGTCGAGCTGCATGGCTTCCGACAGCGTAAAGCCGAGCTGCATAATCGAGGCGCCGGAGAGTTGCGTGCGGGCGATGCCGGGATTGATCGGCTTGCCGCAATCCGCCGCGTTGACGAGCCGCAAGATGCGCACGTGCCCGGTCTCGGTATCGACTTCGACTTCGGCGCCGGCGCCGCCCACCATCCAGAACGGCGTGACGTTATCCGACAGCCCGGTCTCTGCGTCGGGCGATTTATAGCTCGGCACGAAGCTCGCGGTGCCGATCACATTGCCGGCCTGCATGCCGTAGCGCTTCTTGAATATTTCCGCCGGCGGATAATTGGTGCCTTCCGGCAGCCCGGCTTCGGCGGCAAGCGCGCGCAATTTGGCTCGCGCATCCTCGGCCGCAAGCCGCACCGCGTTGCCCATGTGGAACAGCGAGCGCGATCCCAGCGTGCCCATGTCGTAGGGTGTCACGTCGGTATCGGGTGCGACGACGCGCACCGTCTCGGCCTTGACGTCGAGCACTTCGGCGACGATCTGGGCAAAGGCCGTGTCCGAGCCCTGCCCCATGTCCACCGTGCTCTTGTAGAGATAGGTGCTGCCGTCGGCGGAAACGTTGACGATTGCGACCGACGTGGTCGGCGAAATCGAGGCTTTGAAGCCGATGGCGATGCCGCGGCCGCGGCGCAACGGACCGCCGCCGCGGTCGAACGGCTTGGTCCAGTTCATCCGCGCGGCCAGCGCGTCGAGCACCTCGCCGATGGCGGCATCTTTCAGGACGGTGCCGCTTGCCTGCGGCCGGCCGTCGCGCAAAAGGTTCTTCCTGCGGAATTCCACCGGATCGGCGCCAAGCTCGCGCGCGATCAGATCGGTATGGCTCTCATAGGCCCAGACCAGTTGCGGAACGCCAAAGCCGCGCAGCGCGCCGGCCGGCGTGCGATTGGTATAGAGCGCGTAGGAATCGATGCTGATCGCCGTCGATGTCGTAGGGTCCGGCGGCGGTGAAGCCCGATTTCTGCGTCACCCGCGGACCGATATCGGCATAGGCGCCGCCGTTCCAATAGACCTGGCAGGAGCGCGCCACCACACGGCCCGCTTTGTCGACGCCGCTTTTGATGCGAAACGTCGTCGGGTGCTTGGTGATCATGTAGAACTGTTCTTCCATGGTCAGCGCGATCTTGACCGGACGGCGCGCCAGCATCGCCAGCGCGGCGACCAAAGCTTCGAGCTTGACGTAAACCTTGGCGCCGAAGCCGCCGCCGAGATAAGGAATCTTCACCCGCACGCGGTTCTCGGGCCAGCCGAACAGCCGGGCGATTTCGATGCGCACGAAGGACGGCGTCTGGTTCGACGTGTAGATCGTCAGCCGCTCGTCGCCCGGCTCGGCGATAGCGACATGCGCTTCGAGCGGCACGTGCAGGCATTGCTGCGTCTTGAAAGTGTGCTCGAACACGCGGTCGGCGCCAGCCATGGCGGCGTCGACGTCGCCGCGCCGCAAGTGATAATCGAGCGCGACATTGGTGCCCTTGCGGCCCTGAATATGCTTCAGGTCGGCGAAGGTCCCGGCCGGCTTTAACACGTCGTGGACGAGAACGTCCGGCGTCATCGCTTCGATCTCGTCGTAAACCGCCGGCAGTTCCTCGTAGTCGGCGGAAATGAGCTGCACGGCTTGTTCGGCGATATGCGGGTCGCTCGCCAGCACGGCAGCGACCGGCTCGCCGACATGGCGCACTTTGTCGAGCGCGAGAATGGGCTGATCGTGAAAGGCAGGCCCGTAATAGGGCTCGGCAATGAGTTTCTGGATATCCGCGCCGGTGACGACGCGGTGCACGCCCGGCAGCGCCGACGCCGCCGCTGTGTCGATGCTGCGAATGCGGCCGTGCGGCACGGTGGAACGAAACACCTTGCCGTACAGCATGCCGGGCAGGCGCAGGTTATGCGTATAGTCGGCGCGGCCGGTCACCTTGGCGCGCACTTCAAGCCGCGGAATGTCACGCCCGACCTGGTTCATTGCCGCACCTGTTCGGCACTGTCGTCGAGCGCGCACCGCACCGCGCGGCCCACATAGACGCGCAGCAATTCGCGTTTATAGGCGGCGGAGCCGTGGGCATCGGCGAGGATCGAGGCTTCCGCCGCCGCCGCTTCGCCCGCGCGATGAAGCACCGCGTCGCCAGGTGCCGCGCCATCGAGCTCCTGCTCCGCCTTCGCCATCCGCGTGACCTTCTCGGTCGCGGCGCTGACGATGACGACCGGATCGCGCAGCACGCCGTCCTTAAGCGCGAAGGAAACCGCAACGCCGAGCGCGGGCCAGTCGTCGGCCACGCGCGAGGTGACCTTCATGTAGGCGGCCTTGCGGCCATTCGTTTGCGGCACCGTCACCGCGGTGATGAGTTCGTTCTTCTCCAGCACGGTCTCGTAATAGCCCGCGTAAAGCTGTTCGAGCGGCAATTCGCGCCCGGTTTTGGGACCCATGATGGTGACGCGGGCGCCGAGCGCGGCCAGCACCGGCGGCAAATCCATGTGCGGGTCGCCATGCGCCAGCGCGCCGCCGACGCGGGCGACGTTGCGCACGCGCGGGTTCGACAGGCGGCGCAGCGCCCGCGTGAGGACGGGCAGTCGCGCAGCGACGTTCGGGTCTTTTTCCAAGTCGCTTAAACTCGCCATGGCGCCGATGCGCAATTCGCCCGCGGCATTGACGGCGATGCGCCCATATTCGGGCTCGATGCGGTGCAGGCAGACCAGTTTGGTCGGCTGGAACACGCCGGCTTTCATCATCAGCATCAGCGCCGTTCCGCCGGCCACCGCGCGGATCGCCGGCTCGTCCGGATCGAGCAACGCGATCGCCTCCTTGAGCGACGCCGGCTCCACCATTTCGAACGGAATCACTGGACTCTCCCCGCAACGCTTTTTGTTTTTCAGGCGGCCGTCATACTCAATACGTGGTCGGCGATTTCGGCGCGTGTGCCGACCCAGACGTCCGGAGACGACATCGCCGTTTCGACGATCCGCTCGTAGAAATGCGCGCCGCGATGGTGGCCAAAGATATGCGCATGGCTGGTGACATCGATGATGCGAAGCTCGTCGTCACGGGCGCGCGCGATGCCGATGACTTCGTTGAAGGATTCCAGCATCATCCGCGGCGGATGGCCGTATTTCATCGACGGCATGTCGTTGACGTCATAGGACAGCGGAATGGCGACGATCCGCTTGTTGCCGTGGTTCACGACGTAAGGCAGATCGACGTCGAAGACGTCGCCGTACCAGCGATAACCCGCCTCGGCGAGAAGTTTTGGCGTCGCCGGTTTCGAGGTGCCGCGCGGCGACAGCCAGCCGATGATTTTCCGCCCCGACGCCCGTTCGAGGAGCGTGGTGCAGCGTTCGATATTCTTGCGCTCGTCCTCATCCGACAACAGCGCCGGGATGACGTCCATGGCGTAGGAATGCGACAGCACTTCGTGGCCGCGATCGGCGACGGCCCGGACGGTATCAGGCGAGCGCTCGGCGACGATGGCATTGACCATGACGCTTGCCTTGGCGCCGTGGCGGGCGAAGCCGTCCATCAGCCGATGGATGCCGACCTCGACGCCGTAAGCGGCCCATGAGATCGCCATGGTGTCGAGCACCCCGGCCGGCAGCGGATTGCCCATCGGGCTGATGCCCGGCGCCTTGCCGTCCGACCATGCTTCAAGGCAAACGTTGAACACGACGGCGATGCGTTTGCCGTTCGGCCACTCCCAATTCGGCTTGTTCTTCATTCACGGCTCCGGACGCGAAACTCGGTCGGAACCGATGTTAAATCACAGGAAGGTTCGCCGCGTCGAGCCGCTCCTGCGCCAATCAGGCCTGCTGGGCGCGCGGGCTCATGAACCAGGCGCCGGCGACCACCAGGAGCGCGAGCAGGCCCGGCGCGATGGCGAGCCAGACACTGGCGGCGGCGACCGCCGCGGTGGCGGCCCAGCCGATCGACGAAAACGCCTCGGCGAAAGTGGCGACGCGCGACGACACCTGGCGGCGGCGAAATTGGCTGCGCTTGGCCTGGCTGCGGAACCAGAGCTGGATCGAGGTCGCCGCCGTCGCGGCAACGACGATGCCGAGCACGGTGACCAGCGCGTGCCACGGCGAGACGATGGCGAGCACCGCGACCAGCGGCGCGAAGACCACGGCGATGACGCCGAGCACCGCTTCGATCTTCGCCCGCACGATAAAGCGCGCCGGAACCGGCGCCGAGGCGACGAGATCGGGCGCATCCTCGCCGGAAATCGCGAGCCAGGCGAGGCCGCCGGCAAGCTGTCCGGCCGCCATGACCAGCACCGGCACCAGCAATTGATAGGCGCCGCGGCCATTATCGAAGCTGCGCCACAGCAGCACCGCCGGCGGAATGAGATAGAGCATCTGCATCAGCGTCTGCGACATCAGCCATGGATCGCGCCGCAGCAGCGTCCATTCCTTGCGGCGCAGCGCGCCGCTGCGGCGAGGTCGGCCGGAAAGCCGCCGCTCGCCGCGCCTGGCTGACCGTCGCGGCGCCGGCGCCCGCCGCGGTGACGGCGTATTCGCCGAAGCGCGGCGCGACGAGGACGATCGCGGCGGCAAGCAAAGCGAAGCTCACGCCAAGCACGCCAACAAGCGCCATCCCGCCGCCGAGCGCGGCGCGCGCCGGCCACCAGAACAGGCTGCCCGGATCGGGCGCCAGCGCGAGCACGGTTTTCGACTGCAATACCGAGACCCGCGACAGCGTGCCGTAGGACAGGATCGCCGCGACTTGCAGGCCGATGACGAAGGCGGCGCCGATCACCGCGGCGACGACCTGCGCGACAAGCCGCGTGCGCTTCGCGCCGATCAGGCGGAACAGCGCGACGGTCAACGCGACCGCCAGAGCCGTGGCGGCCGCGCCCATGGCGACGATCAGCCCATAAGCGCCGATCCAGCGCCAGCCGCCGAGCGCGATCAGCACATTGATGAACGGCGCCGCCAGCGGCAGCGCCATCATCGCCATCGACAGCGCCACCGTGACGATGCGCACGGCAAAGATCTTTTCGGCAGCCGCCGGCGAAGCCAGGATGAGATCGAGATCGGAGCGCGAATAGAATGCGCGCGTCATCGATTCCATCGCCTGCGAAATCATCAGCAACGCCGACAGCAGGATGCTGGCGGTGATCGCGATCAACGTCGGCTTGTCGGGAACGGCATCGGCGTAAGCGGCCGACCGTCCAATAAGCGACGAAATGCATGAAGATCACGAACAGCGCGATGATGACGACGATCCGGCGCAGGCGCTCGCGCCGGCCGCCGGCCATCATGGCGAGCCAGTCGCGCCAGGCGAGGCGCGACTCGTGTCGGGCAAACCAGACGGCGGTTCCGGGCTGCGCGATCATGCCGCTTGCGGCTTGTTCGGCGACGAGCGCGAGGAAAGTATCTTCGAGGCTCGCACCGTCGCCCGCGCCCGCATTCTTGCCGGCCTTGAGGCGCAATTCTTCGAGCGTGCCTTCGGCGATGAGCCTGCCATGCGCGATGACGCCGATGCGGTCGGCCATGCGTTCGGCGACTTCAAGGATATGCGTGGTCATGATGATCGTGCCGCCGGCGCGGACGCGCTCGCGCAACACGCTTTTGACCTGGCGGGCGGAGCCGGCATCGAGCCCGGTCAGCGGCTCGTCGAGAATGATCAGCTGCGGCTCGTGAATGAGCGCGCCGGCCAGCGCCACCTTCTGCCGCATGCCCTTGGAAAAACCTTCGCAGCGCTCGTTGGCATGCGGCGCGAGCTCGAGCCAGCCAAGTAGCTCGTGCGCGCGCGGCTCGGCGAGCGCGGGCGCGACGCCCCACAGGCCGGCGACGAATTCGAGATATTCCCGCGGCGTGAGCTTGTCGTAGATCATCGGCTCATCGGAAATCCACGCCATCACCCGCTTGGCCGCCACCGGATCGGCGAGCGCATCGATGCCGGCACACGCGATCGCGCCGGCGTCGGGCCGCAGCAAGCCGGCAATCATGCGCAGGGTCGTGGTCTTGCCGGCACCGTTCGGGCCGAGCAGCGCATAAAATTCGCCGGCGCGCACGTTCAGGTCGAGACCGTCGACCGCGGGGCGATCGAAGCGTTTGACGAGGCCGTGAATTTCGAGGGCGAGCGCCGGCGGCGTAAAATGCTGCATAAGCGCGCACGCTAATGCACAGAGGTTTCGGCCTCGTGAATCGTGGTCGGCAATTTTCACTCGCGCCGTCAAAGAGTTATGCGGTCGATGGTGGCGAGTTCGGCGGCCGAGAGTGCCCAGCCGACGGCGGCGACATTTTGCTCGACCTGTTCGGGCTTGGTGGCGCCGGCGATGATGCTGGCGATGAAGGGCCGGCTCGCGAGCCAGCTCATCGCCAGTTCCAGGAGCGTATGACCGCGCTGCGCGGCGAATGCGCGTAATTCTTCGACGACGCGCCAGTTGCGCGCATTGAGGAGACCGCCGGCATGGCGCGCGCTGTAGGCGAGCCGCGAGCCGGCCGGCAACGGCGCACCGCTTGCATATTTGCCGGTCAATAATCCGCTGGCCAGCGGAAAATAGGGCAACAGCCCGAGGCCGTGCTTGCGCATCACAGCGACACGATCTTTTTCAAGATCGCGGTCGAGCAGGTTGTATTCGTCCTGGCAGGAAACGAACGCGGCAAGCCCAAGCTGCGAGGCGACGGCTTGCGCTTGGTCGAGCTGCGCCGCCGAGAGATTGGAGCAGCCGATGAAGCGGACCTTGCCCGCTTTCACCAGGTCGTCGAGCGCGCGCAGCGTTTCCTCGATCGGTGTATCCGGATCGGGCCGGTGCAATTGATAGAGATCGATCCAGTCGGTTTTGAGCCGGCGCAGGCTCGCCTCGGCCGCCTGCATGATGTAACGCCGCGACGCTCCTTTCAGCTTGCCGGCGTCATCCATCGGCAAGCCGAATTTGGTCGCCAGCACGATCCCTTTGCGCCGCGGTCCGAGAACTTGTCCCAAAATCTCCTCAGAGCCGCCTTCGTTGCCGTAAGCGTCGGCGGTGTCGATCAGCGTGATGCCGAGATCGAGCGCCCGGTCCACCACGCGGCGCGAGGATTGCAGGTCGATCCGGCCGCCGAAATTGTTGGCGCCAAGCCCGACGAGGGAGACCTCCGGGCCGGCATGACCGAGCTTGCGTTTCTGCATGCGCTATTCAGGCGCTGACATTATAGGCGGCGAGCGCCGCCATGTTGACGAGCTGGGCGTCGTTCGCCGACAGCGGCACGATCTGCACCGAGCGGTCGAGGCCGACCAGCATCGGGCCGATCACATTGGCGCCGCCGAGCTCCATCAGCATTTTGGTCGAGATCGAAGCGGAATGGTACGCCGGCATGATCAGCACATTGGCGGGCCCCGACAGGCGGCAGAACGGATAGGCCTCGCGCATGTCCATGTTCAGCGCCACGTCGGCGGCCATGTCGCCGTCATATTCGAAATCGACGCGGCGGTGATCGAGCAGCCGGACCGCTTCCTGCACGCGATCGGACCGCTCGCCCTCCGGATGGCCGAAGGTCGAGAACGCGAGCAACGCCACCCGCGGCAGATAGCCGAGCATGCGCGCCACCCGCGCCGCCTCGACGGCGATTTCGGCGAGGTCATTGGCGCCCGGCATTTCGGTCACCGCGGTATCGGCGACCAGAACGGTGCGGCCGCGCGCCAAAACCATCGAGATGCCCATGACCCGATGGCCAGGCTTCGGGTCGATGCAGCGCCGCACATCCTCGAGCGCAACGGAAAAGTTGCGGGTGACGCCGGTCACCATGGCGTCGGCGTCGCCGAGCGCCACCATGCAGGCGGCAAAGTGATTGCGATCCTGGTTCACCAGGCGCTGACAGTCGCGCTGCAGGAAACCGTGGCGCTGCAGCCGTTCATAGAGATAGGCGGCATAAATGGCGTTACGCGACGACATCGCCGCGTTGATGATCTCGATATTGCCGCCGAGCTCGACGCCGAGCGTTTGCGCGGTCTCGCGCACGCGCCGTTCGCGGCCGACCAGAAGGGCCGACCCGAGCCCTTGATGCACGAAGCTCGCCGCCGCGCGGATCACCTGCTCCTCTTCACCCTCGGCGAAAACGACGCGCCGCGGCCGCCGCCGCAACCGTTCATAGACGCCCTGCAACACGCCGGCGATCGGATCGAGCCGGCTGCGCAATTGCTGCCGATAGGCTTCCATATCGGCGATGGGCTTGCGCGCGACGTTGGTATCCATCGCCGCCTTCGCCACTGCAGGCGGGATGTCGGAGATCAGCCGCGGATCGAACGGCACCGGGATGATGTAGTCCGGCCCATATTTCGGGCGTGCGCCATAGGCCGCCGCGACTTCGTCGGGAACGTCCTCGCGGGCCAGCGCAGCGAGGGCGTGGGCGGCGGCGATTTTCATTTCCATGTTGATGGCGCGGGCGCGCACGTCGAGCGCGCCGCGGAAGATGTAGGGGAAGCCGAGCACGTTGTTGATCTGGTTCGGATAGTCGGAGCGGCCGGTGGCCATGATGGCGTCCGAGCGCACCTCGGCGACCTCTTCGACGGTGATCTCGGGATCGGGATTGGCCATGGCGAAGATGATCGGGTGATCGGCCATCGACTTGACCATCTCCTTGGTCACCGCGCCCTTGACCGAGAGACCGAAGAAAACGTCGGCGCCCGCCAGCGCCGCGGCGAGCGTGCGCGCCTTGGTCTTCACGGCGAATGTCGACTTCCACTGATTCATGCCCTCGGTGCGGCCTTCGTAGATGACGCCTTTGGTGTCGCAGAGGATAAGGTTTTCCGGACGAAACCCGATGGCGCGCAAAAGTTCGAGGCAGGCGATGCCGGCGGCGCCGGCGCCGTTGCAGACCAGCTTGGTGGTGGCGATTTCGCGCCCAGTCAGTTCGAGCGCATTGATCAGGCCGGCCGCGGCGATGATGGCGGTGCCGTGCTGGTCGTCGTGAAACACCGGAATGTCGAGCAGCTCGCGCAGCTTCTGCTCGATGATGAAACATTCCGGCGCCTTGATGTCTTCGAGGTTGATGCCGCCCCAACCCTTGCCGAGCAGCTTTACGCAATTGATGAATTCATCGGCATCTTCGGTCGAGACTTCCAGATCGATGGAGTCGATATCGGCGAAGCGTTTGAACAGCACGGCTTTGCCTTCCATCACCGGCTTGGCCGCCAGCGCGCCGCGATTGCCGAGGCCGAGAATGGCGGTGCCGTTGGTGATCACCGCGACAAAATTGCCCTTTACCGTGTAGTCGTAGGCGAGCGCCTCATCCGCGGCGATCGCCAGCACCGGAACAGCGACGCCCGGCGAATAAGCGAGCGACAGGTCGCGCTGCGTCGCCATCGGCTTGGTGGCGACCACTTCGAGCTTGCCGGGCCGGCCTTGGCTGTGAAACAGCAGGGCTTCCTGGTCGGTAAAGGTCGGCCGGTTCGACACGGCACCGCCCTTGCCGTCATTGTCGCCGCCGGTTTTGGAAGCCATTTCAATTCCCTACTGGTCATGCCGCCATGGTCTGGTGGATGGAACCTTAGCGAGCGAAGGTCGGTGGCGGCAAGGTGGCGACAAGGCGGGGCAACGCGGCACATTGAAGAATGGGCCGCGGGAGGGTAATGCCTGCCCAACAGACGCGATTTATGACCGGAATCGTCCCCGCTCTTGTCATCGCACGGTCCAGCCGTAACCCAGCATCCTCATGATCAGATTTGTGCTTCGCTTTTTAGGCCTCTGCTTGCTGGCCGCCGCCTTTGTGTTTTTCGTTTATGACGGCACCAAATCGATCGCCAATCACGCCGTCGTCTACACCCAGGTCGGCGACGTCTGGGCCATCATCGACCAGAACAGCCTCAACTTTGTGCAGGGCTGGCTGAAACAGCACCTGGCCTGGGCCTGGGATCCCTATCTGCAAAAAGGTTTTGACTTACCGACCTGGGTCGTTGTCGGAATCGTGGCGACAATCCTGATCCTGCTTGGCCGCAAGAAAAAGCCGCTCATCGGCTACGGGCGGGATTAGATTTCGCAGGCGCAGCCGGCGGCAACAATGGCGCTTCGAAGACGCACATCGATGCGCGCAGAGAGACCCGCCTTGCGACGCCTCGCCGTGATCCTCATCAGCGCCGCCGCCGTCCTGGTGCTTGCGCCCTACGCGATCGCGCCGCTTTATCGTTTCACCGATCCGATTTCGACGCCGATGCTGTGGCGCTACGCGACCGGCGCGCGCGTCGAACAGATCGGCGTTCCGCTCGATCGCATCGCGCCGGCGCTGCAGCTCGCCGTGATTGTCGCCGAAGACGGAAGCTTCTGCCGGAATCACGGCATCGACCTCGGCGCCATGCGCGAGGCGTTGCAACAACACGGCGAATACGGTGAATCCCGCGGCGCCTCGACCATCACCCAGCAGACGGTCAAAAATCTGTTCCTCTGGCAGGGCCGCAGTTATGTCCGCAAGGCGCTCGAAATCCCGCTGGCGGTGTGGCTCAACCTGGTGCTGCCGAAGCGGCGTATCCTTGAGATTTATTTCAACATCGCCCAATGGGGACCGAATGGCGAATTCGGCGCCGAGGCCGGCGCACGCTACGCCTTCGGCAAATCGGCGCGCGAGCTGAGCCCCTATCAGGCCGCGGAACTTGCCGCGATCTTGCCCAATCCGGTCGCGCGCAGCGCGCGGGCGCCGGGCATGCTGGTACACCGGCTGGCCGGCCTCTATGAGCGCCGTGCCGACACCTTTGGCACGCTCGATTCCTGCGTGCGCGCCCCCTAGCTTTAGCAAGCTCGTTCTTTTATAAGCCCGCCATCCCGAGCAAGGCGACCTGTCAAGGAGAGCGACCCCATGGCCGTGCCGAAACGAAAAACCTCCCCGTCAAGGCGCGGCATGCGCCGGTCCGCCGATGCGCTCAAGGCGCCGACCTATATTGAGGATAAGGATTCCGGCGAATTACGCCGTCCGCACCACATCGATCTGAAGACCGGCATGTATCGCGGCCGGCAGGTACTGACCAAGAAAGCGGAAGCCTAAAGCATGATCCCGAGAAGTAGATGCCGGTTTTCGGAAAAGATCATGCTTCACCAATAGGCTGGAGCTTCACCGCCTGGCGAAGCGGCGTCGCATGAAAAAAGAAGTGCGTCATGTTCGTGCTTGGCTTTCCGCTGCTGCTTTTGCCCTTCGCCATCTACAACATGATTGCGTTTCTCACCCCGGGCGTGAGCTGGACCGCGCCGGTGGCGACCGTGCACATGATGTCCGGGCAGGACTGGGTCCTGACCTGGGGGGACATCCTGCTCGCTTTCGCGGTTTTTCTGCTCTGGATCGAGATCATCAAATCGACGCGGATCGGCCCGCGCAGCGTGATGGATCACATCCTGGCGATGGCGCTGTTCATCGGCATGCTGGTCGAGTTTCTTCTGGTGTCGCGGGCGGCCAGTTCGACCTTCTTCCTGCTGACGATATTCGCGCTGTTCGACGTGCTGGCCGGTTTTATCGTCGGCATGCGCAGCAACGCCCCGCGCCGCATCGAGGTCGAGGGGCCGGGGCAGATTTGAGACTGGCCTGAGGCGGTTTTAGAGGCGGTCAGTTCCGCTCACGCCCGAAATAGCTGCACGTTTCGCCGGTACTGTCGCGATAAACAGTGACGCGCGTGAGCCCTGCGCAATCCGAGATTTTGCGCCAAATCCAGATGCACAGGTTCTCCATGGTCGGCGGGCCGAGATCGGGCAGATCGTTGAGGAAATGATGGTCGAGCGCGAGCCGCGCCACTTCGACGGCGCGCTCCAGCAGGCCGAAGTCGACGACCATCCCGGTCGCCGGATCGGCGTCGCCGCGCACCACCACCTCGGCGCGATAGGAATGGCCGTGAATGCGGCGGCTTGCATCGCGCGTTTCGCGATCGGCGTCACGTTGCAGCGCGTGCGCCGATTCGAAGCGGAATTGCTTGCTGATCTCGAACATCAGGGAATCCCGACCAGTTTGTGCATCTGCACGCTCAGCCGCCACGGCGGATGCGACAGGCAATAATCGATGGCCGCCACCGTGTTCGGCGTCAGATCCGGACCGTCCATCGGCTGGAGCCAGAAGTGGTCGAATGCGAGCGCGCGCAATTCGGCCGGATCGATCTCGGGTTGCGGATAGACGAGCTTTAATTCGTGGCCGCGGCGCAGCCGCAGCGGCGCTCCCGCCTTGGGGCTGACGCAGATCCAATCGATGCCGGGAACGGCTTCTTGCGTGCCGTTGGTTTCGACGGCGATCTCAAAGCCACGCGCGTGAACCGCGGCGACCAGCGCGGCATCGAGCTGCAACAGCGGCTCGCCGCCAGTGAAAACGACAAAGCGCTGCCGCGTCTCGCCGGCCCAGGCATTCCCGATCGCGCGCGCCAGCGCCTCCGCGTCGTCAAAGCGTCCGCCGCCCGGTCCATCGGTGCCGACGAAGTCGGTGTCGCAGAACCGGCAGACTGCGGTGGCGCGATCCGCTTCGCGACCGGACCAAAGATTGCAGCCGGCGAAGCGGCAAAACACCGCCGCGCGGCCGGCTTGGGCGCCCTCGCCCTGCAAGGTCTTGAAAATCTCTTTGACGGTGTAGACCACGGTCCTGTCCTGGACTGTCCTTGGCTTTCGACAGCACCATTTGCGCACGCGCGCGCAAGGTACAAGAGCCGGCGCAGGCGTGCCGCCGCGCGGACACCGCCCCGCCGCGCCGACAGCCGAAGAAATCTTGCTAAATCCGATGCTTAAAGTGAGCGCGACAGGGCGCGCCCGGTCACGGCCGGTGCTTGATCGTGCGACCGGTAAATGGCGTTCGCCTCGCGCGGCGCCAAGCGACGGCGCGCGCAGGTCTGCGGCGCCTGTTCTGCGGTGGCGATGAGATGGGCGACGAAATCGGCGTGCGGACGGCTGGTGGCCCGCACGTCTGCGGGTTTGTCGTGAGCCAGACCCAGGGGGACCATGGCAACCAGAGCGTTGGTCAATTGCGCCTCTTTTGTCCCGAAACGGGACATTGATGACCTTTGGACGACCTTTGCCCCGTAACTCGCAAGCGGCATGCCGAAGCGCCAAATTGCCGAAGCCGCCGCGAGACTTTCCGAATTATTTAGGCTCCTCCGATAGGTTAGCCGGACAAGGGCCTATCGCGGCCCGCGGCCCGCAGCATTTCAGAAGAGAACACTTTGACCAACGCCGGTCCGCGAGATTCGATCCCCGTCCTCGACGCCGCGCAGATTCTCGCCTCGGTCGGCGAAGTCGCCTACGACTGGCGCATCGATACCGATGTCCTGCTTTGGAGCGCGAACGCGGCCGAGGTATTGCTGGTTCGCGACGTGGCGTCGATCGCGAGCGGCCGCGCCTTCGCGCAGCATCTCGAAGCGGACAACGCGCAAGCGCGTTTCGATGCTGTCATGCAGTCGGACAAGCGCGATGACGGCCACGGCGTCGCCTATCAAATTCAATACGGCATTCGTCCCGATGCGAATTCCGAAACCAGGCTTTGGGTCGAAGACACCGGACGCTGGTTTGTCGGTCCGGCCGGCAAGCCGGTTCGCGCCCATGGCGTCATTCGCGTTATCAACGAGCGCTACGAACACGAGCGCCGGCTTACTTTTCTGGCCCGCTGCGACGGCCTGACCGGCGAACTCAATCGCCACCATCTCACCGAAGTGCTCGAAGACACGCTCGACGAAGCGCTGCGATTCCGCTCCTCGTGCGGATTTCTTCTCGTCGCTATCGACAATCTCGCCCGCATCAACGAGTCATACGGCTTCGACATCGCCGATCAGGTGATCGCGGCGGTGGCCAAGCGATTGCGCGCACGCATGCGCGGCAAGGACACGCTCGGCCGCTATTCCGGCAACAAATTCGGCCTCGTGCTGCGCGACTGCACGCCCGACGACATGGCGATCGCCGCCGATCGCCTCTTGACCGGGGTCCGCGACGAGATGGTGCCGACCAGCGCCGGATCGATTGCCGTCACCGTCACTATCGGCGGCGTCACGGCGCCGCGGCACGCCCGCAGCGCCTCCGAAGTGCTGGCCCGCGCGCAGGAGAGCCTCGATACCGCCAAGGCCAGGCGCCGCGGCTCATTCCAGGCCTATCGTCCGAGCATCGAACGCGAGGCGATCCGCCGCGAGAACGTGCGCGCCACCGATGAGATCGTCGCCGCGCTCAACGATCGGCGGATTTTCCTCGCCTACGAGGCCGTGGTCGCGGCGCCGGACCGGCGCGCCGCCTTCTATGAGTGCCTGATGCGGATCCGGCGCGTCGACGGCAGCCTGATCGCCGCCAACGACATCGTCCCGGTCGCGGAGCGGCTGGGGCTGGTCCGGCTGCTCGATTTTCGCGTGCTCGAACTGGTGATCGACGAACTGGCGGCGGCGCCCGCCTTGCAGACCAGCTTCAACGTATCGCCCGCTTCCACCACCGATCCCGATTGGTGGGCGGGACTGGGCTCGCTACTGCGCCGGCACACCGGCGTGGCGGAGCGTCTCATTGTCGAGATTACCGAGAGCGCGGCGATCCAGGACATCGACGAGACGCGCGGCTTCGTGGCCCGCGTCAAAGATCTCGGCTGCCGCATCGCCATCGACGATTTCGGCGCCGGCTACACCTCGTTCCGCAACCTGCGCAAGCTTGGCGTGGACATCGTCAAGATCGACGGCGCCTTCGTGCAGCACATCATGCGCTCGGAAGACGACCGCGCCTTCGTGCGCACGCTCATCGACCTCGCCAGGCGGCTTAAGCTGAAGACCGTCGCCGAATGGGTGCAGGACGAAGCCGCCGCGAAAACGCTCGATGCCTGGGGCTGCGATTATCTGCAGGGCGCGCTGATTGGGCTTGCTTCGACCGAGCGGCCATGGATCGCGAGCCACGCTCAAGCGATGTAACTAGCCGCCGCTCGGACCTTCGCTCAGCCGATCGACCTTTCGCTTCATCTCATCGAGTTGACGCTTCAGATCGTCGATGTCGCCCGATTTTGTCGGCAATTTTTCCGTCTCAGTCGCCGCCTCGCCGCCGTCGCTCTCGCGACGGGCGAAAGGCGCAAACATGGTGAAGGCGCGCTCGAACATTTCCATGTTGCGCCGGACCTGCTCTTCGAGCGAGGTGAAGGCGCTGACGCCAAAGGCCTGTGCCAGCTGGTTGCGGAATTTCTCCTGCTCGCGCGTCAGCGATTCGATCGACACTTCGAGATAGCGCGGCACCAGCATCTGCATGCTGTCGCCGTAAAAGCGGATGAGCTGGCGCAAGAAAGCGATCGGCAGAAGATTCTGCCCTTCCTTGTTCTCCTGCTCGAAGATGATTTGCGTGAGGACCGAGCGGGTAATGTCCTCGCCGGTCTTGGCGTCATAGACGATGAAATCCTCGCCGGTCTTGACCATGGCGGCGAGGTCTTCGAGCGTGACGTAAGTGCTCGTGCCGGTGTTGTAGAGCCGCCGGTTGGCGTACTTCTTGATCGTGACCGGTTCAACGGTCTTGGTCAGGGGTTCGGACATCGGGCAATCACCACCAGCTTTGCCCTCAAAATAGGCGCTTTTATCCGGCGCGGCTACCGTTTTGTGGTGGAGCCGCCGAAGCCGCCGTGGCGAGATCGCATTCTCCGGCATGCCAGCGATGCGGCCCCGCGCGCCCTCCTTGCGCCTTGTCGCGGGCGGAGCATCTCCTTATGACATATATGCCGGATCGCGCGGCTGGCCCGCGTCTGCAATAATCCGAGAAATGCCCCCAGAAATGGCCCCGAAAATCAGCCCCAGAGCCCGGAAGGAACTGCCATGAAAGACGATGTCGTCATTGTCAGCGCGACGCGCACACCGGTCGGCGCGTTCAACGGCGCATTCGCATCGGTGCCGGCCCACGAACTCGGCAGAACGGCGATCAAGGCCGCGCTCGATCGCGCCGGCGTCGAAGCGCTGCGGGTCTCCGAAGTCATCATGGGCCAAATCCTGACCGCCGGAGAGGGCCAGAACCCGGCCCGTCAAGCTTCGATCGCGGCCGGTGTTCCGGTCGAAACCCCGGCCTGGGCCGTCAACATGTTGTGTGGCTCCGGACTGCGCTCGGTCGCGCTTGGCTATCAAGCCATCGTCAATGGCGACAGCGACATCGTGGTCGCTGGCGGGCAGGAGTCGATGAGCATGGCGCCGCACTGCGCGCATCTGCGCGGCGGCGTGAAGATGGGCAATTTCGAGATGATCGATACGATGATCAAGGATGGCCTGTGGGACGCGTTCAACGGCTATCACATGGGCAATACCGCCGAGAACGTCGCGCGGCAGTGGCAGATCACCCGCGCACAGCAGGACGAATTTGCCGTCAAATCGCAGAACAAGGCCGAAGCCGCGCAGAAGGCCGGCAAGTTCAAGGACGAGATCACGCCGGTCACCATCAAGAGCCGCAAAGGCGACATCGTGGTCGATGCCGACGAATATCCCAAGCACGGCACCACGCTCGAAGCGCTCGGCAAATTACGGGCCGCCTTCGACAAGGACGGCACCGTCACCGCCGGCAACGCGTCGGGCATCAATGACGGCGCCGCCGCCGTGGTTTTGATGACGGCGGGCGAAGCGGCGAAACTCGGCAAAACGCCGCTCGCCCGCATCGTGTCGTGGGCGCAGGCCGGCGTCGATCCCAAGATCATGGGCACCGGACCGATCCCGTCGTCGCGCGCGGCGCTTAAGAAAGCCGGCTGGAATGTCGGCGATCTCGATCTCGTCGAAGCCAACGAGGCGTTCGCCGCGCAGGCTTGCGCGGTGAACAAGGATCTCGGCTGGGATACCGGCAAGGTCAATGTCAACGGCGGCGCCATCGCCATCGGCCATCCGATCGGCGCCTCCGGCGCGCGCGTCCTGGTGACGCTGCTTTACGAGATGCAAAAGCGCAATGCCAAGAAGGGGCTCGCCACGCTGTGCATCGGCGGTGGCATGGGCATCGCCATGTGCGTGGAGCGGTGAAGCGAGGTCACACGAGGCGCTGATTTTGCCTCATGGCCGGGCTTGTCCCGGCCATCCACGTCTTTAAGTTAGCGCCAAATAATGACGTGGATGTCCGGCACACTGCCGGACATGACAAAAAGGAATAGGGAGGAGGACATCATGCCCCGCGTTGCGTTGGTTACGGGGGGGACGCGCGGTATTGGCGCGGCCATCTGCAAGGCGCTTAAGGCGGCAGGCTACAAGGTCGCCGCCAATTACGGCGGTAACGACGAAGCGGCGCAAAAATTCAAATCGGAAACCGGTATCGACGTCTATAAGTGGGACGTCTCGTCGTTCGAGGCCTGCGCCGCGGGCGTGAAACAGGTCGAGGCCGAGCTCGGGCCGGTCGACGTGCTGGTCAACAATGCCGGCATCACGCGTGACTCCCAGCTTCACCGCATGAAGCCGGAGCAATGGGCGGCAGTGATCAACACCAATCTCGGCTCGCTGTTCAATATGTGCCGGCAGGTGATCGAGGGCATGCGCGAGCGCAAGTTCGGCCGCATCGTCAATATTTCGTCGATCAACGGCCAGAAGGGCCAGTTCGGCCAGGTGAATTATTCCGCCGCCAAGGCGGGCGAGATCGGCTTCACCAAGGCGCTGGCGCAAGAAGGCGCGCGCGCCGGCGTCACCGTCAACGCCATCTGCCCGGGCTACATCGCCACTGACATGGTCAAGGCGATGTCGCAGGAAGTACTGCAAAAAAACGTGCTGCCGCAGATTCCGATCGGCCGGCTCGGCGAGCCCGAGGAAGTCGCGCGTTGCGTCGTCTTCCTGGCCGCCGATGACGCCGGCTTGATCACCGGCTCGACATTGACCGCGAACGGCGGCCAGTATTTCGCGTAACTATATATCCGCGGGCTAGCGAATTCCGGGCGGCGGATCATCATGGCGTTGTCACCACAGTCGACCATCGAACGCCGTCACGATCAGATGTTTCCCGATCTCGATCGGGTCGAGATCGAGCGGGTGCGCCGGTTCGGCGAAGTGCGTTCCTTTGCCGCCGGCGAGGCTCTGCTGACAGCCGGGCAGGTCGGTCCGGGGCTTATCGTCATCCTTGCCGGCCGCGTCGACATTACCCAGCGCAACCAATTCGGCGGCCGCGATTTGATCGTGTCGCATGGGTCCGGCCAATTCATGGGCGAACTGGCGCAAATGGCCGGACGGCCGGCGCTGGTCGACGCCACGGCCAAGGAACCGGTACAAGCGCTGATCATCCAGCCGGACCGGCTGCGCGCGCTGTTCGTCGCGGAGGCCGATCTCGGCGAGCGCATCATGCGCGCGCTGATCCTGCGCCGCATGGGCCTGCTCGAAACCCACGCCGGCGGGCCGATCATCGTCGGCTGGGCCGAGAATGGCGACGTGCTGCGGCTGGAGAGTTTTCTCCGCCGCAACGGTCATCCGCATCAATTATTGAATCCCGACTCCGACGCCGAGGCGAAGGCACTGATCGAACGCTTTCATGTCGATCCCGGACAATTGCCGATCGTGCTCTGTCCCGGCGGTCAGCTGTTGCGCAATCCGGGCGAAGACGAGCTGGCGCGCTGCATCGGCCTGGTTGGGCCGATCGATCCCAGTCGCGTCTATGACGTTGCCGTCATCGGCGCCGGACCGGCGGGCCTTGCCACCGCCGTCTATGCCGCCTCCGAAGGCCTTTCCGTCATCGTGCTCGATTGCCGCTCGTTCGGCGGTCAGGCGGGCGCTTCGGCGCGGATCGAGAACTATCTCGGCTTTCCCACTGGAATTACCGGCATGGCGTTGATGGCGCGGGCCTATAATCAGGCGCAAAAATTCGGCGCCGAAATGGCGATACCGGATGAAGCGAGCAAGTTGATTCCGCCGGCCGACATCACCGGCCGTTTCGCCCTGCAATTGGCGAGCCGCGAGCAGGTCACTGCGCGTTCGGTGGTCATCGCCAGCGGCGCCCGTTACCGGCGGCTCGCGGTCGAGAACCTGCACGAGTTCGAGGGATCGAGTGTGCATTACTGGGCATCACCGCTGGAGGCAAAGCTTTGCAGCCAGCAGGAAGTCGCGCTGGTCGGCGCCGGCAATTCGGCCGGTCAGGCCGCGGTCTATCTCGCCAGCCAGGCGAAAAAGGTCTGGATGCTGGTGCGCGGCCCGAGCCTCGATGCAACGATGTCGCGCTACCTCATCGACCGGATCGAAGGCCTGCCCAATGTCGAAGTGGTGACGGGCGCGCCGGTGATCGCTCTTGAGGGCCACGATGGCGTGCTCGAAGCGGTGCGCTGGCGGCTCATCGCAACCGGCGAAGAAGTGCGCAAGCCGCTGCACCACCTGTTTCTGTTCATCGGCGCCGAGCCGAATACGGATTGGCTCGCCGGCTCCGGCATGGCGCTCGATGCCAAAGGCTTCGTACTGACCGGTGAGGACGCCGGCCACGACCGCCATGTTTTGGAGACCAGCCAGCGCGGCGTCTTCGCCATCGGCGACATCCGCGCCAAATCCGTCAAGCGCGTCGCCGCCGCCGTCGGCGAAGGCGCGCAGGTCGTCGCTGCCCTGCACGGCTTCCTGGCGGCGCGCGCCGGCGATCCGATCATGGCGCAGAATCCTGCGGCGACCAGTTTTCCGGCGCCAGCTCAAAGCCGCTGAAATCGAAACCCGGCGCGACCGTGCAGCCGCACAGCGTCCAGTCGCCGAGCGAGGCCGCCGCCTGCCAGGCGTGAACCGGCACGATGGCCTGCGGGCGCTCGCCGGCGGCAAGATCACAGCCAAGCGTCAACCGCTCGATGCGGCCCGGCTGCCGCGCGATGTCGAGCACCAGCGGCGCGCCGGCATACCAATGCCAGGCTTCCACGGCGTCGATGCGATGCCAATGCGAGCGCTCGCCGCGGGCCAGCAGAAAATAGATCGCGGTCGAGGCGGCACGACCAGCCCCCACATCGCGAAACGTCTCGCGGAAATGCCCACCCTCCGGATGCGGTTTTAGATCAAGCAGCCGGATCAGGTCTTGCGCGGTGAGCGGCGTCGCCAAACCGGTTCTCAAAACCGGTTTTTGCGTTCGCGGATTTCGGCGAACACCTGCCACGCCGGACTGCCGCCGAGCCCAACCGCGTTCGCGACCTCGGCATCGTCGGCGCGCAGGAAGGGATTGGCCGCCTTTTCCGCCGCGATGGTCGCCGGAATAGTGGCGTGGCCCGACGCCAGCAGCTTCGCCACCTCGGCGGCGCGCGCGGCCAGCGCCTTGTTGTTCGGCTCGACGGTTTCGGCGAAGCGGATATTGGCCAGGGTATATTCGTGGCCGCAATAAAACCGCGTGTCGTCAGGCAGCGCGCGCAGCTTTAGCAGCGAATTCCACATCATCTCCGGCGTGCCTTCGATGACGCGGCCGCAGCCGATCGAGAACAAGGTGTCGCCGACAAAAGCGAGCTTTTCGGCCGGAAAGAAGTAGGAGATGTGCCCGGCGGTATGGCCCGGCGTGTCGATGACGTTGCCCTGCAACGCACCGACCTGCACCTTGTCGCCCTCGCCCACGGTCTCGTCCACATGCGCGATGCGTTTCGCCTCGGCGCGCGGCGCGACGACACGGCATTTGTGCCGCGCTTTAAGTTCGCCGATGCCGGCGGTGTGATCGTTGTGGTGATGGGTGACGAGGATGTCGGTGAGCCGCCAGCCGGTTTTTGTAAGCGCCGCCTCAACGGGTGCTGCTTCCGGAGCATCGATCGACGCCGTCGCCCCGCTTGCCGGATCGTGAATGAGCACGCCGAAATTGTCGGTCAGGCAGGGAAACTGAAAAATTTGTGCGGGCATTATGCACCGTCATTCCGATGGCGCAGGCGGGACGCCCACAAGCCCAAAATCCATCATCACGGCGACTAAAGTAGGCGTTCCGAACCATTAACCGCAAGGTCGGAGGTCATGGATTCCGGGCTCGCGTCTGACGGCGCGCGCCGCAATGACGTGCTATTTTGCCGCCATGGACGTCGTCGACCTTCGTAATTTCTATGCCCAGCACCTTGGCGTCGTGGCGCGGCGCTTTGTCGGCCACGGCATCCGCGCGCGCTGGCACGATACCCGCGCGCTGCGTATCCTCGGCGTCGGCTATCCGACGCCGTATCTCGGGCTGTTCCGCGAGGAGGCCGAGCGTTGTCTCGCCATGATGCCGGCGACCCAGGGCGTCATTCGCTGGCCGTCGACGCGGGCGGCGCTGGCCGCGCTCGTCGAAGAGGATGAACTGCCGCTGACCGATGCCGCGGTCGATCGCGTGTTGCTGGTGCATGCGCTGGAAATGTCGGCCGATCCGGTCGAGCTGTTGCGCGAGGCGTGGCGCGTGCTTGCCGCGGGCGGGCGGCTTCTGGCGGTGGTACCCAATCGCCGCGGACTGTGGGCGCGCATGGACACCACGCCGTTCGGCCAGGGCCGGCCCTATTCGCGCACCCAGATCACGCAACTGCTGCGCGACGCCTGGTTCACGCCGACCGGCTGGGACGAAGCGCTGTATGTGCCGCCGGTGCCGCGCAACTGGTTCCTGCGCTCGGCGGCCGCATGGGAGCGCACCGGCGCGATACTGTCGGCACCGTTTGCCGGCGTACACATTGTCGAAGCGACCAAGCAGGTCTATCGCGCCATCCCGGCGCGGCGCGAAAAGCGCCGGCTGGTGCCTGGGCTGCAGCCCGTGCTCACACCGTCGCCGGGCGCGGCGGCGATGCGGTGAGGATCATTTCGCATGCGCATGACGATCAATTGCGACATGGGTGAGGGTTTTGGCCTTTATCACATGGGCAATGACGCGGCGCTGATGCCGCATATCGACCTCGCCAATATCGCCTGCGGCTTCCATGCCTCGGATCCGAGCATCATGCACGCCACCGTGCGGCTGGCAAAACAGCACGGCGTCAAAGTCGGCGCGCATCCGTCACTGCCAGATATGCAGGGCTTTGGCCGCAGAGCCATGGTCATCGCGCCCGCAGAAGTTGAGGATCTGGTGATCTATCAGGTTGGGGCGCTCAAAGCCTTTCTCGATGCCGAGGGCATGGCTCTCAATCACGTCAAGCCGCATGGCGCGCTGTACGGCATGGCCGCGCGTGACGAAAAAATTGCCGCCGCCATCGCCGCCGCCGTGCGTCCGTTTGGCGTGCCGATTCTCGGCATGGCCTTTACCGCGCATGAGAAGGCGTACCGGGAAAACGGCGTCGAACTGATCCCGGAATTCTACGCCGATCTGGAATACGACGCCGAGGGCAACTTGATTCTCAGCCGGGTGCACGACGCCGTGGACCCGGCGAAGGCGACGGCCAGAGTTTTGCGGGTGATGCGCGAACACCTTGTGCGCACCACCGCGGGCCGCGACGTTCCGGTCAAGGCGACAACCGTCTGCGTTCATTCCGACACGCCCGCGGCGCCCGCCATTGCCGAGGCCTTATCGCGAGCACTGCAACAGCAGCCTTCCTGACAGTGTTTGCTCGCTCATGCGCTATTGCGGCCACGGCTCGGCAGTGACCGTGGCGGCGTCGGCGCCGACATAATCGGCCAGGCTGTTCCGGCCGTCGCGGTCGAGCGCGGCGAGCAGCGCCGCCTTGATCTCGGCAACCAGCCCGAGACCGTGAAACACCAGTCCCGAATAGATCTGGATGAGGCTCGCCCCGGCGCGGATTTTGGCGAGCGCGCTGGCGCCGGAATCGATGCCGCCGGCGCCGATGAGCGGAAACACCCCTTCGGCCCGGACATAGGTTTCGGCCAGCATGCGATCGGCGAGCGGCAAGAGCGGCCGGCCCGACAATCCGCCGGCCTCTTTTGCTTTCGCGGCCTCACGCAGGCCGGGTGGCCGCGCCACAGTGGTGTTGCCGACGATCATGCCGTCGATCCCGGCGCGAGCGGGCGACGCCGACCGCGTCGTCGAGATCGGGCAGCGTCAGATCGGGCGCGATTTTCAACAGCACCGGCGTCGGACCGGCTTGCGGCGCCACGCGCTCGCGCGCGTCGATCACGCGCGCCAACAGGTCGTCGAGCACGGCCGCCTGCTGCATATTGCGCAGACTAGGCGTATTGGGCGAGGAGATGTTCACCGTGACATAGCTCGCCACCGCGGCGAAGCGCTCGATCAGCTGCACATAATCGGCGATGCGGTCGGCCGTGTCCTTGTTGGCGCCGACATTGATGCCGACGATACCCCCGCCCCACCCTCCTCCGTTTGCGGTGGCGGAAAGCGAGGGGGCCGCCCGCGCCGCGAGCCGCCGCAGCACAGCGTCAGCGCCTTCCGAATTAAAGCCCAGCCGATTGATCACGCCCTCATCCGCATCGAGGCGGAACAGCCGCGGCCGCGGATTGCCGGACTGCGGCTTTGGCGTGATGGTGCCGACTTCGACAAAGCCGAAGCCGGCGCGCAACAGCGCGTCGGGTACCTCAGCATTCTTGTCGAATCCGGCCGCGATCCCGATCGGGTTCGGAAAATTGAGCCCGAACACACGCATGGCAAGCCGCTTGTCGTCCGGCGCGGGGCGCGGCAGCGGGGCGAATTGCAGCAGCCTGATTGCGAGCCGATGCGCGTCTTCCGGATCGAGCGCGTGCAGCAACGGGCGCGCCAGGCGAGCGAACAGGCCGATCACGGCTGCAACTCCGGCAGCGCGCGCTGCCCGCCGGCCTCATCCGGCAGCGGCAGTGCCCAGCGCACCGCTGATAGCGGCAGCGGGCCGTAAAGATGAGGGAAAAGATCGCCACCGCGCGATTTTTCCCATTGCAGCGCCGCGCCCAGCGCGTCGCCATCGACCGCGACCAGCATAAAATCGCCCTGTTTGGAAAAATGCCGTGCCGCGGTTTCCGCGACTTGCGCGGCGGTCGAGAAATGGATGAAGCCGTCGCGCGTATCGAGCGCCGATCCGCGATAAAGCCCGGCATGCTCGGCGTCGCGCCATGCGGCCTCCTCGCAGATTTTGTAAATCGTCGTCACACCCCGGACCTTGATTGTGGCGCGACCCTACCGGGCCTTGAGCACTCAGGCAATAATTCCTATGATTTGATGATCTCAGGGGTATTGATGCTTACGCACGCGCAGGTCTGGTCGGCCATCGATCGCCTTGCCGCACGCGCGGGTTTATCCGCTTCGGGGCTGGCGCGGCGGGCCGGCCTCGATCCGACCACCTTCAACAAGTCAAAGCGCATCACCGCGGCCGGCCGCGCCCGCTGGCCATCGACGGAATCGATCGCCAAGGCGCTCGCCGCCACCGGCACCCCGTTCGACACTTTTGTCGCGCTGATCGAGCCGAGTGCCGGCACGGCGACGCGGGCGGTGCCGCTTCTGGGTTTCGCCGAGGCGGGCGCCGGCGGCTTTTTCGACGACGGCGGCTTCCCGGCCGGCGAGGGCTGGGACGAAATCGCCTTCCCGGCCGTCAACGACGAGCACGCTTATGCGCTCGAAGTGTCCGGCCAGTCGATGGAGCCGGCCTACCGCGACGGCGATGTCATCCTGGTATCGCCGTCGGCGCCGATCCGCCGCGGCGACCGCGTCGTGGTGCGGACACGAGGCGGCGAGGTGATGGCGAAGGAACTCAAGCGCAAGACGGCGAAATCGATCGAACTGAAATCGCTCAATGCCCAGCATCCCGACCGCACGCTCGCCGCCGCCGACGTGCTGTGGATCGCCCGCATTTTATGGGCGAGCCAATAATCACGCCGACCGCGCCAGCGCGCCGTCGATCATGTCGATGGTGTCGGCAATGCCATAGGCGGCGACGAAAGAACCGAAACGCGGGCCCTTCTCCTGGCCGAGCAGCACCTGATAGAGCATGTTGAACCAGTCGAGCGCGACGCCGGGCTTGCCGTCCTTGGCTTTTTTCTTCTCATCGAGAAACGGCTCTCGCCTGCCGACTTCATAGACCACGTCCTGGATGGCCTGCGCGTCGGCATCGGCCGGCAATTGCGACAGCGCATCGCGCAGGTCCATCAATGCCGCGCGCTCCGCCGCTGTGGGCTGGCGAAATTTTTTCGCTGGCGCAACAAAATCGCGATAATAATTGATGGCGTAATCGACCATCGTGGCGAGCCGCGTATGCGATCGCGCGCGTCACCCCCGGCCGGTAGCGGCCGATGAAGCCCCACAATGTCTCGGCATTGGCAGCGTTCGAAGCGGTGACGAGCGACAGCAGCATGGCAAACGGCACCGGATTGTCGGGTGACGGCGGCGCGCCGGCATGAATGTGCCAGACCGGATTGCCCAACCGCTCCTTGGCGGCCTGGCGCGGATAGGCGTCGAGAAACTGCAGATAGTCGTCGACGTGGCGCGGGATGACGTCGAAATAAAGCCGCTTCGCAGCTTTCGGCTCGCGATACATGAACAGCGACAGGCTCTCCGGGCTGGCATAGCGCAGCCATTCGTCGATGGTCAGGCCGTTGCCCTTCGACTTGGAGATTTTCTGGCCGTTCTCGTCGAGAAAAAGCTCGTAGTTGAATCCTTCCGGCGGCGTGCCGCCGAGCACGCGGCAAATTTCGCCCGACAGCTTGACCGAATCGATCAAATCCTTGCCGGCCATTTCGTAATCGACGCCGAGCGCGACCCAGCGCATCGCCCAATCCGGCTTCCATTGCAGCTTGCAGCGCCCGCCGGTGACCGGCGTGGTGACGCGCGCGCCTTCGTTTTCGTAAGTGATGGTTCCGGCCGCGGCATCGTGCGCGACCACCGGCACCTGCAAGACGATTCCGGTCTTCGGATCGATCGGCAGGAATGGCGAATAGGTTTGCGCCCGCTCCTCGCGCAGCGACGGCAGCATCACCGCCATCACCTCCTCGAAGTGCTCGCAGCACCGTCAACAGCGCGGCATCGAAGCGGCCCGACGTGTAGCAGGCGGTCGAGGACAAGAACTCGTAATCGAAGCCGAACCGGTCGAGGAAGGCGCGGAGCCTGGCATTGTTGTGCGCGGCAAAACTGTCATGCGTGCCGAACGGATCCGGCACTTTGGTCAGCGGCTTGCCGAGATGCTGCGCCAACATCTCCTTGTTCGGCACGTTGTCGGGGACCTTGCGCAGCCCGTCCATGTCGTCGGAGAAGGCGATCAGCCGGGTCTTGACCTTGTCGTCGGTGAGGACGCGAAAGGCGTGGCGCACCATCGAGGTGCGCGCCACTTCGCCGAACGTGCCGATATGCGGCAGGCCGGACGGCCCATAGCCGGTCTCGAAGATGACCTCGTCCTTCGGCATGTTTTTTCAGCCGCGCGACGATCTTGCGCGCCTCCTCGAACGGCCAAGCGTGCGACAGTTCTGCGACTTCGCGCAATCGTTGCGGCATCGGCGTCAACTGTCGTCGATCATCATCGCATCGTCAAAACGGACTGATCGGAAAATAGCGCAACCACAGGTCGGTGTAGCCGCCCTTCTCCCACTGCCGGAACAGCGCCCAGTTGAGCGCCTGGCGCAACAGATCGTTGCCGCGCTTGACCGCGATGCCGACCCCTTCGCCGAAAAAGCGGCTTTCCAGATACGGGCCGCCGCGGAAAGCGCAGCAGCCGGCCGAATCGCTGCCGTTGAGCCAGAACGCCAGCGCGATGCCGTCGCCGAACAGACAGGTCGACTTCCTTGTTGCGCAGCGCCTCGCGCGCGGCTTCGGCATTGGCATAGGGCCGCACTTCGGCTTCGGTGAACATCTGCTTGAGGAAGGCCTCATGCGCGGTGCCGGCGACGACCGCGATCTTCTTGCCCTCGACGAGCTCGGGCCGTACGTCGCCGATCGGGCTGTCGGCGCGGGCGACAAAGCGCGCCGGCGTACGGTAATACGGATCGGTGAAATCGGCGCGGCGGCGAGTATCCGCGTTGACGGCGATCGAAGCGATCACCGCGTCGCCCTGCTTGTCATCGAGCGCGTCGAGCAACAGATCGAAGCGCCGCGCCTGGATGGTGCAGGTGGTCTTGATCTCGTCGCACAGCAGCCGAGCGAGATCGACGTTGAACCCCGCCGGATTGCCGTCAGCCCCGGCATAGTCGAACGGCGGATAATCCATCTCGGTGAGAAACCGGATCGACTGGATGCGCGACAAATCGGGCCGCTCCGGCCGCCGCCGCGGATCCCAAAATCCCGGCACGGCGGCCGCCCGTGGCGAGGCGACGCCGTCCTGCGCCACAACCGGCCGCACCCCGGCTGAGGCCGCCAACAACGCGCAACACAGCGCCGCCACCAGCGGCGGCCGCCAGCGCAGCCACACGGTCCTGCGGTATATTGCTATTCCAGATTGCATCGGTCACGATCCGCAGGCGAATTTAGTCCGAAAGCTTTTGACTTTGGTGGGGCTTGCCTGCCTCGGCCCGCTTAACGGGGACGCGGCAAAAAGTCGAGGCGGCCGGCGGCCTTAAGTTGCGTCTGGGGGCCAACGGTGGCGTTGAGTGGGGTTGTTGGGTCGGCTCTTCGCCGCCCCAGGGCAAATATTTGGCTCGATACGGATCGCCGCGGTCGGACCGGCCGCAACGGCAGCATGCCGCGCACGCTCCAGGCGCGTCCGGCCGCTTGCCCGGAAATCGACTGCATTCGCCATCTCCTGTCCCACCGCATGACCGCAGCCGCGGAACGCCGTGCGCAGGCGCTCGGCGTCGGCGCCGACTGCGTGCTCATTTGCGCCGATGCGATCACCGAGGAAGCCTATCTCACGGCGCTGGCGCATTCGCTCGGCACATCCTACGAGCGGTTCGATGCCGTCGCGCGCGCCGATTGCCCGCTGGACGACGATGCGCTGATCGCGGCGGCGGCGGCAGGATTGCTGCCGCTGCGCCAAGACGGAGAAGCGGCGAAGGCTCCGGGCTCATCTGGATCATCGAGCCGCGCGGCATGACGGCGCGCCGGCTCGCCGATCCGCGCGCGGCAGCTCGCCGGCAATGGCCGCATGTCATGCGATCGTTCCGTCTGACCTCATCCGACCGGCTGCGGCAATTCGTAATGCAGCACGGCCAGCGCGCGCTTGGCCACCGCGCCGCCGACGATCTTCGCCGCAATCGGCCGCTGTTCTCCAATGCGCCGCCGGCGCCCGGCAGGCGAAGCATCGCCAAGCCGGCGCTCGCCTTGTTCGCGTTCCTGTTCTTTGCGCTGGCGCCTATCGCCATGATCGAGGCGCTGAGCGGTTTGATCTGCGCGCTGTTTCTGGCGGCGGCGATCTTGCGGCTGTGGAGCGCCCGCTTCGCCGGCGCGGCGGCTGCGCGGCACACGCGTATCGATGACGCGCGATTGCCGATTTATACCATCATCTGCGCGCTCTACCGCGAGGCGCCGGTGGTCGAAAATCTCGTCGCCGCCATCCGCGCGCTGGATTACCCCGGTATTATGGCGCAAACGCCAGCTCCGCCGCGCACTTCGACGTGTTCCGCGCCGGCGGGGGGCGGCTCGCCTGCGTGCAGGCGAGCCTGACCGTCGACAACACCGCCGACAATTGGCTCGCCCGCATGTTCACGGCCAATTATGCCGGCCAGTTCGACGTCTTCCTGCCCGGCCTCGCGGCGCTGCATTTGCCGTTTCCGCTCGGCGGCTCGTCAAATCATTTCCGCACCGCGGTGCTGCGCAAGGTCGGCGGCTGGGATCCCTACAATGTCACCGAAGACGCCGACCTCGGCATCCGTCTTTATCGCCTCGGCTACCGGTCGGCGGCCTTACCGTCCGCGACCTATGAGGAAGCGCCGGCGCGCTTCGTGCCGTGGCTGAAGCAACGCACGCGCTGGTACAAAGGCTGGATGCAAACCTGGCTGGTGCATATGCGCCAGCCCAGCCGGCTATGGCGCGAGCTTGGCCCGGCCGGCGCGATCGCTTTTCAGATTTTCTTTGCCGCCAATGTGCTCGCGGCCCTGATCCATCCGCTGTTCATGGCCGGGCTCGGCTATATGCTGTTCGCGCTGCCGACGCCGTGGGCGCATGCGGTCATGGACAACGCCGCGCCGATTTTCGCCACCAGCCTTCTGTCCGGCTACGCCTCGACGATCGTGCTCGACCTCATCGGGCTGCGGCGCCGCGGCCTGCTCGCGTCATGCCTGGGTGCTGCTGCTGACGCCGCTGCACTGGTTCTTGCTCTCGTTCGCCGCGTGGCGCGCGCTGTTCCAGCTGCTCTACGACCCGCAGCGCTGGGAAAAGACCGAGCACGGCCTGGCGAAACGTCGCGCGCTTGCCCGAACGCGCAGCGCCGGAGCGAACCGCAACGGCGAACTGCGCCCGCGAGCTTTGGCGCCGATTGCAGCGATCGGACCGATGAGGATCATGACAGCGCGCGCGCGATCGCTGCACGTTGCACCTCGGCGCAGACGCGCGCTGCCGGCCATCAGCCCGTGCGAGCGTCAAGATAGCGGCGCAGTTCGGCGGCTTCCGCTTCCGGCGTCCGGCTGCATATTGAATGGCGCGACGAAATGGCCGTCCTTGTCCATCAGGTAGACGACGGCGGTGTGGTCCATGGTGTAGTCGCCGTTATCCAGCGGGATTTTCTTGGCATAGACCCGATAGTCCTTGATCGCCGCATTGATCGCGGCGCCGATCGCCGGTCAGCCCGCGCAAATGCGGATCGAAATTCGACAGATAATCCTTGAGCACCGCAGGCGTGTCGCGCTCGGGATCGACCGTGATGAACAGCGCGCCGGTGCGATCGGCGTCGGGGCCGAGCGCCTTCATCACCTGCGAAATGTCGAACAAAGTGGTCGGGCAGATGTCGGGACAATGGGTGAAGCCGAAGAACACCAGGAAAGGCTTGCCCTTCATGTCCGCATCGCTCACCGGCTTGCCGTTCTGATCTTCGAGATGGAACGGGCCGCCGACCGCGGCGACCGCCTGTCCGATCGGCGACGGCGCGCGGCCGGTGACGAAAATAATGGCGCCGAAAAACAGCACGAGCCCGCCGAGAAACGCGGCGAAGATCAAGCATGATGCGAGAGGCTTTGGCGTTCACTCGGTCGCTTACCCGTCAGCCGAAACACGCCGCAAAACCGGCGCGGATCGTCTCGAAGAAAACCGTGGTTCCGTAATGTGCCCAGAGTAAGACAGTGCCGGCAAGCGCCAGCGCGACCGCCGCGCCGACCGCCAACGAGCGGCCGGAGGCTGCACGCGCTGGTGCGGCGATTTCGGGCATTGGCATCGCGGTACGGGCATTGATCCAGCCCCAGTTAGATAGGCCGGAACTTGCCGCCGACAACGACGCCGGCCGGCAGACGACTACGCGGCAGCGGCTGATCGAGCCTACTGACAGGTGCGGTAGAGCGCGGTCAGTTCGCGGCCGCGCAGCGTGATCAGTTGCGGCCGCAATCCGCCATGACGGTTGATCCAGGACGCGGATTTCCGGCGGATAAAGCCGCATGACCAGCCGGCTGCCTTCCCGCGTCGGCACCAGCGAGCGCGACGCATCGTCGTAGTAGGACGCGGCGTGGAAGCCCAGCACCGCGCGGCTGGTGACGCAGACATGATCCCGCGGAACAAAGCCGGTCAGCAGCGTGCAGGCCGACAGGCAAGGCCCGTCGATGACGACGCGCTCGCCGGAGGCGCGCATCTCCTGGAACTTTTGGACATAGGAGGAAACTTCGCCGCCCGGATCGTTGACGATGCGAACATCCGCCGACGCCGGACCCATCGTCAGCCGCCCACGACGCATGCCAGCGCACACGTCACGACCGCCGACGCCAGCGCGCCGGCCAAAACTGCCCGCCATTTCATGAACTACCCTCTCCCCTCAATCGACCCGTCGTATTGCCCCGCATTGTGGCAAGACTTCGGGGATTCCCCGCCTTTATGCAGAAATGATCATGCTGGAATGACCTCGATCCGCGACGCGGACGGTCGCAACAAGGGATGCTATAAGGAACCGGAAGGACGCGCCGCATAGTTCCCAACCTCCTTTGTAATAACACTTCACAACGAGTGCTCACACCATGGATACGTCAGTCGCGCGCAAGACCGAACAAACCAATGTTCCCGATTTCGCCACCGCCTATTACCTGCTCGAAGGACTGAACGAGATCGGCATCGACTACCTGTTCTGCAATTTCGGCACCGATCACGCGCCGATCATCGACGAGATGGCGCACCGCGCGCAAACGCGGCGAGGCCATGCCGGACGTGGTGCGCTGCCCGCACGAAAACACCGCCGCGCATATGGCGGCGGGCTATGCGCTGGTCACCGGGCGCGGCCAGGGCGTGCTGGTCCATGTCGATGTCGGCACCGCCAATACGGCAAACGGCATGCATAATATTTTCCGCAGCCGGCTGCCGGTGCTGCTGATGGCCGGCAAAGCGCCCTACACGGTCAATGACGAGCTGGTCGGCTCGCGCGATACCTACGTGCATTTCGTCCAGGAGCCGTTCGATCAGGCGAGCCTGGTGCGGCCCTACCTGAAATGGGAATGGACGCTGCCGTCGGGCGTCGTCGTCAAGGAAGCGCTGCGGCGCGCCTATTCGATCATGCAGAGCGAGCCGCGCGGCCCGGTCTATCTGATGATGCAGCGCGAGACGCTGACGCAGCATTGGAACGCCGACGAGATCCGCCGTTATCCGGCCGACCGGTTCGCCGCGACGTCGGGCGGCGGCGCCGACCCAAAGCTTGTAGAAGCACTGGCCGACAAGCTTTTGACCGCCGAAAATCCGATCCTCATCACTGGCTATGCCGGCCGTCATGCGCATGCGTCGCGGGCCATCGACGCGCTGTCGCAATTCGCCGGCATCGCCGTCTACGAATCGAACATGACCAACAATATCTCGCACGAAAATCCGTGTTTCGTCGGGTTCTCGGCGGACCGGGCGGTACCCGAGGCCGATGTCGGCCTGCTGGTCGATGTCGACGTGCCGTGGTTCCCGAGCGACGTGCAGACGAGCGAGAAATCATTCTGGGCGCATATCGACATCGACACGCTCAAGCCCGGTTCGCCGATGTGGACCTTCCCCGGCAGCCTGCGCATGCAGGGTGACAGCGGGCGCATTCTCGAACAGGTACTCGAAGCGCTGCAGGCGAGAGCGACGCCGCGGTTCCGGGAAGCCGTACCGGCGCGGCTGACGCGCATCAAAGCCATGCGCGACGAGCGCATCGCCCGCGCCGCCAAGCTCGCCGCCGACCAAGGCAAATCGGGTGCGATCAACCCGCATTACCTGATGGCGGAGCTCGGCAAATTGCTCGACGACGAGGACATGCTGTTCAACGAAGGCGTCACCAATGCCAATGCGGTGCTGATGCAAATCCCCCGCCGCGTGCCGAACACGACGATGCGCGCCGGCGGCGGCGGGCTCGGCTGGTCGGGCGGCATGGCGCTCGGCGCAAAACTCGCCGCGCCCAACCGGCTGATGGTGCAGATTTGCGGCGACGGCGGCTTTTATTTCGGCAATCCGACCTCGGTCTTTGCCGTCGCGCAGCAATATAAATTGCCGATTCTCACCATCGTGATGGACAACACCGGCTGGAACGCGGTGAAGCAATCGACGCTGCGGGTGTTTCCGGAGGGCGAGGCCAAGACCGCCAACGAGTTCGAAGTCGCAGCTCGCGCCCAAAGTCCATTTCACCAAAGTCGCCGAGGCGTTCGACGCTTACGCCGAGGAAGTCGGCAACCCCGCCGATGTGCCGGCGGCGCTGGCGCGCTGCGTCAAGGAAGTGCGCGGCGGCCGCGCCGCGCTGCTGCACGCGCGGGTGACGAAGCTCTAACGATCACGGACTGGCGTGATTGATGAATTTCTCCGGCGGCCGCTCGCCCCATTGCGAGCGGAGCGCCTCGTCCGCGGCGATGAGATGCGAGCCATTGGCGAGGTTGAGGCGATCGCTATCGGCCCAATGCTCGTGCACGCGGCCCCACGGGTCGGCCCAATAATCGTAGACCTGGCTGCCGAGCACGTGACGGCCGATGCCCCACATGTGCTCGTAGGTGCCGAAGCCTTTGAGATAATCGTGGCCCATGCAGACGTCGTCGATATCGGGAACCTCGAATGACAGATGGTTCAAGCCGGTCTTCTCATGGCGCAGGCAGAAGAAGACGTGATGATCGACAAAGGTGTCGCCGCGATCGCAGCGATTGAACGAGCCGATCAGATTGTCCTTGTTCTCGACATAGACGTCGTCGGAGCAGATCATTCCCAGCATCTCGCGGAACCAGTCGACCGTTTCGCGGAAACGCGGCGTCATCAGCACGCCATGACCGACGCGCTTGACGTGGGCCGGCCCCTTGGGCAGCCGCATCAATTCGCCGGCGCGCGCGGTCGGCGCTTCGCCGGTGTTGAGCTTTTGCCGCTTGACCGGGATGGCGCTGACCGGCGCGACGTCGCACACGACCTCGATTTGGTAGCCGTTCGGCTCCTTGAGCCGCACGCGTTTGCCGCCGCCGGGCTCGTCGATGGCCTCGACCCCCGACGCGCCAGGCGCCTTGGCCAACCGCTTGAGGTCGTCTTCGCTGTCGACGTAATAGGCAAGGCCGACGAATTTCGGATCGCCCTTCTCGGTGACATGGATGTGGTGATTGGGGTCGGTGCCGCGCATATAGAGCGCTTTGTCGGTGCGCTCCGTCCGCTGCAGGCCGAACCGCGTCAAAAACTCTTCCGCGACATCGAGATCAGGCGATCGCATGCGCCCATAGGCGATATCCGTCACCTTGGCCCAAGCCATAGTATTCTCCCTCACCTATGCAGCCGCGGCGTTCCATCGCGCGGCAGATACAATCTGCCACGATCGACGGGCCGTCGGCAACGCGGAGCGCGCGGCGCACGCAGGTCAGGCTTGATAATTCAGGCCTGATAATCCGCCGCCACGGTCTCGTCGGCCTGCTTGCCGCCCATCGCATTGAATACGGGGGTCAGCACGATCGCGATGACGAGATTGAGAATGACGGTGTAGAACGCCGTGTAGCCCGGAAAAGTCATGCCGCCGAAGGCGAGCGGATAGGCCGCGGCGAAATTCACCGATACGGCCATCGTCGTACCAACAGCGGTCCCCACCGCCCAGCCGACCAGCAGCGCCCAATCGTTAAACCAGCGCGTGTAGACGCCGAGCATCACCGACGGCACCGTCTGGATGATCCAGATGCCGCCCAGCAGCTGCAGCTGGATCGCATATTGCGTCGGCACGAAAATAATAAAGACGAGCGCGCCGAGCTTGACGATCAGCGACACCCATTTCGCCATTTGCGCTTCCTGCTTGTCGGTCGGGTTCTTGTTGATGAATTCGCGATGGATGTTGCGCGTATAGAGATTGGCCGCGGCGATAGACATGATCGCCGCCGGCACCAGCGCGCCGATGCCGACGGCGGCAAAGGCGATGCCGACGAACCACGACGGGAAACTGTGCAGGAACAAAGCCGGCACCGCGAAACTGTTGCCGAACTGTTTGAAGCCTGCGGCATATTCGGGGTTGGTGCCGACGCCGGTGGCGATGGCGAAGAAACCCATCAGCGCCAGCAGACCGAGCATGAACGTATAGCTCGGCAGCAGCGCGCCGTTGCGGCGCACCGCGCGGCCGCTCGAGGCGCTGAGAATGCCGGTGATGGAATGCGGATAGAGAAACAGCGCCAGCGCCGAGCCCAGCACCAGCGTCGCATAGACGCCGTAGGAGCCGGTGGTGGTGGGGCCCGGCACCGCCAGCAACACCTTTGCCGGCGGCACCGCGGCGAATATCTTGTCAAAGCCGCCCATCTGGATCGGGATCGCGACTACGGCGACAAAGGCGGTGACGTAGATCAAAATATCCTTGACGATCGCGATCGAGGCCGGCGCCCGCAGCCCGCTCGAATAGGTGAAGGCGGCGAGAATGATAAAGGCGATCAGCAGCGGCAGATCGGCCATATAGCCCGAGCCTGAGACGCCCATGGCGCCAATCACGACCTGCAGGCCGACCAGCTGCAGCGCGATATAGGGCATGGTGGCGACGATGCCGGTAATGGTCACCGCCAGCGCCAGCCAGCGATTGCCATAGCGGCCGCGGACGAAATCGCCGGCGGTGATGTACTGGTGCTTGTGGCAGACGTGCCAGAGCCGCGGAAAAACCAGGAACAGGATCGGGTAGATCAGGATCGCGTAGGGGACCGCGAAGAACGCGATGGCGCCGGCGCCGAACGCCAAGGCCGGGACGGCGATGAAGGTGTAGGCCGTATAGACGTCGCCGCCGATCAAAAACCAGGTGATCAGCGTGCCGAAGCGCCGGCCGCCGAGGCCCCATTCATGCAACTGATCGAGGTCGCCGGCGCGCCATTTGGCGGCGGCGAAACCGAGCCAGGTGATGAAGCCGAACAGCACGACGAAGACGGTCAGAGCGGTCCAGTTTACCTCAGCCACGGTAGTCCTCCCCCGAGAGTCCCTTTTGTTCTGCTGGTTTCGCGGCGCGCCGCGCGGATCAAGCCGGCACGCGCTGCGTTCAGTCTTCGGTCGCGAAATAGACGATCGCCGTCAGGATGCCGCTGACGATTACCCAGAGCAGCTGATACCAGTAGAAGAACGGTATGCCGATCCAGGACGGCTCCAGCCTGTTGTAGGACGGCACGCAGAGAAGAAAGACGAACTGGACCAGGAGCAGTAGATACCACCAGCTCCATCCCGAACGCTTTGTGCTTTGCTGATTCATTGTGTCCACCCCGACGTTGCGTCCCGTTCGGAGCTGTTGGGCGCTCCTGACCCGCACCATAGCGGCTACGCTCAGTCAGATCAAAACGAAATGATGCCGCACTGCAGCGCCGGTAGCGCTGTTCGATTTCGTCGCTGCGGCGCGCTCCCTTCATCCTGCCCCGCGAAAGCGGGGAAGGGGGACCGCGCGTTTGCGCGGTGGAAGGGGCGTCGGCCTCGACGATTTTTCTGCGACGACAACGAAGCTCCATCTCAGACGCCCCCTCCACCATGCTTCGCATGGTCCCCCTCCCCCGCTATTCGCGGGGGCAGATGAGTCATTCCGTTCTCGCGATGTATCCGCATCCGAGTTTTGCAAAAAGCTGTCGCAAAAATCCTCCACAACGAAGGGAGGCGGAGCGCCGACAGGCGCATTGTCTTTGGAGCCGCACCATCGGGTGCGGCAGCGGGCTGAGCGCAGCCCGCTCGCCTCTTTCGGCGCTCCACCGCGGTTCTCGCCAGAGGCGTTACCCTGACTGGCTCAGCTCCAGGCCATGCTTCTGGGACCCGGATCCAGACGGGCGTTACCCGCCCTTTTCCTGTCCCAGTCCAGGGACAGCACCTCCCCCACCGGCCGTAGTACCGGCATGAGTGATGCCCGAAGCCGCCCGGGAGCGGGGTTACGAAGCCCGCCCGCAGGCACCGCACTCGCTCCGTCAGTCGGCCGTCACCGGTGACGCCCCTTCGCTGAGCGAGATTTGATTCGTCAGTGTGTAACTGAAATGGTGACCACTGTCAATGGAATTGTGACGCCCATTCTCCTCGTCATTGCCGGGCTTGACCCGGCAATCCATGCGGCCTCGCGAGTCACCATGGACCACCGGGTCATAGGCGAGCGGAGCGACGCCGTTCTTCGAACGGCTATGCCGGATGGTGACGAGATCAAAAACGCGCCGCGTGAAGTTTGGAGCGGGCGATGGGAATCGAACCCACGACACTCAGCTTGGGAAGCTGATGTTCTACCACTGAACTACGCCCGCGGCGTTGGTCAGCATAGCGAAGCAAGACCCTAGGGCAAGATCGTAGTCCAGATGAGCAAAGCGATATCCGGGTCTTTGCCGCGCCATGCCGCATCTCGTTCCGCTCATGGGGCTACGGCCGACGTCACGCTTTCAGCATCTCCCGCAGCTTGTAGCGGATGATCTTGCCGGAGCCGGTGCGCGGGATTTCGGCGATGACGTGCACGGCCTGCGGCACCTTGTAGGCCGACAGGCGGGTCCGGCAGTAAACCAGCAGCGCTTCGCTGTCGAAGGTCTTGCCGGGACGCGGCACGACGAACAAAGCCGGCACTTCGCCGAGATGCTCATGCGCAATGCCGACCACGGCGCAGTCGAGCACCGCCTCGAACGTATTGACGGCCTCCTCGATCTCGGCCGGCGCGATGTTCTGGCCACCGCGGATGATGAGCTCCTTGAGCCGGCCGGTGATGGTCAGAAAGCCGTTCTCGTCGCTATTTGCGAGATCGCCGGTGTGATACCAGCCGGCGCGCACGGCGTTGCGCGTTTCTTCCGGCTTGTTGTGATAGCCGGGCATGACATTGGGGCCATGCACGATCAGTTCGCCCTCCTGCCCCACTCCGACATCGCGGCCGTTGAGATCGACGATGCGCACCGCGAGGCCGGGCACCGGGATGCCGCACGCTCCCATCACGCGGCTGCCGGTCGGCCAGTTCATGGTGACCATGGTGGACGTCTCGGTGATGCCATAGCCGTCGAGCAATTTTACGCCGAGCCGGTCCTCGAATTCGCGGTTGAGCGTCGCCGGCATGATGGCGCCGGCCGAAACGCAGAGTTTTAGATTGGGAAATTTTACCGCCGCCTCGCCGCGCGTCGCCTGCAGCAGGTAATGAAACATCGTCGGCACGCCGGGGAAGTAGGTGAACTCGCCGCTCTTGAGGAGCCGCACCGCCTCGCTGGTCGAGAACCGCTCCATGATGTACGCGCTGGCGCCCGTCGCCAGAATGCTCAGCACCGACAAATTCAGCGCGTAGGAATGAAACAGCGGCAGCGGCGACAGCACCATGTCGCGCTCCGACAGCCCGGTGATCGGCGCCCAGCACGCCGCGGTGACCCACAGCATGCCATGCACGGTCAGCGCGACGCCTTTGGCGCGGCCGGTGGTGCCGGACGTGTAGAGAATAAACGCGGTGTCGTGCATCGAAGCCGGGTCGCGCGGCGCCGATTGAGGTCGACTCCGACATGAGCTTGGCGTAGCGCAATGCGTCGGCGCCGCACTCCCCGCGATCGGTCACGATCAGCGTCTTAAGCTGCGGCGCCGTGGCTTTGAGCCGCGCCAACAAGTCGCCGCGCTCAGCGGTCGTAATCACCGCCCTGCACGCCGCGTCGGTGAGCCGATAGGCGATTTCGGGTTCTGTCGCGTCGTAGCTGATGGGAACGCCAACGGCGCCGGCCCGCGTAACGGCAAAACAGCTTTCAACCCATGGCACGGAGTTGGGCAGCATGATCGCGACCGTATTCTTGGCGGCGATTCCGGCGTCGGCGAGATGGCCGGCGAGCTTGCCAGTGCGCGCTTCGAGCTCGGCATAAGTCACCGAAGTCTGCGCGTCGCGGTATGCGACCTTGCCGCCGCGCGCGACCGCATGCCGGCGCAATAAATCCGGGATCGGCGCGATCAGGTCGGTGTGCAGCATTTTTTATTCCCGTCACACCATACTGAATCCGCCGCTGATGCTGAGCACCTGCCCGGTGATCCAGCCGGAGTGCGGCGACGCGAGCAGAGCGACCATTGGCGCGACATCGCCGGGTAGGCCGAGCCGGCGCACCGGATAAAGCCGGATCAGCTTTTCGCGATTTTCTTCGACCCAGTCCTTGTCGTGCGCGGTCTCGACCAGGCCGAGCGACACCGTGTTGGCGGTGGTGCCGGAGCGGCCGAACTCGCGCGCCAGCGATTTCATCAGGCCGATGACGCCGGCGCGGGCGGCGGCGACAATCGACAGGCCGGATTCACCGACCCGGGAAGAGTCGCCGATCAGGCTGACGATGCGGCCATTCTTGGCGGCCTCAAGATGCGGCGCCGCGGCATGGCAGCAGTGGATCGCGCCATAGAGGCAGGCATCGATTTGGCGATGCCAGTCGTCGGGCGTGGTTTCGACGAAACGCTGCCGCTTGGCGACCCCGGCATTGTTGATGAGGATGTTGAGACCGCCAAAATCCTTGACGACGACGCCGATCATCGCCGTGACGGCGGCGAAGTCCGCCACGTCGGCCTGATAGGCCTTGGCTTTGACGCCTTTGCCGACGAGTTCGCCGGCGAGCTTTTCCGCTTCGGCGCCGGAACTGCGGTAATTGACGGCGACATTGGCCCCTTCGGCGGCAAGCGTTTGCGCGATTTCGCGGCCGACGCCGCTCGCCGCGCCCGTCACCAAGGCGACTTTACCTTTCAGTCCCAGCTCCATGGTCGCCCCCTTACTTCTTGGCTTTCGCTTTTGCCGCTTCGATCAGGCGGAACAGCCGCTCCGGCGTCACCGGAAGCTCGTTGACGTCAATGCCCAGCGGCGACAGTGCATCGGCAATCGCATTGGCCAGCGCCGCCGGCGCGCCGATGGTGCCACCCTCGCCCATGCCGCGGAAGCCGCCGAGCGTCGTCGGCGACGAACTCTCAAGATGAACGACGCGCAGCGGCGGAATTTCGCAGGCCGACGGCACCAGATAGTCGACCAGGCTCGCGGTATTGATCTGGCCTTGCTCGTCGTAGATCACCTCTTCATAGAGCGCGGCGCCGATCCCCTGCGCCACGCCGCCGTGCACCTGGCCGTCGACGATCAGCGGATTGACGAGCTTGCCGCAATCCTCGGCCACGACGAAACGATCGATGCGGATTTCATAGGTCTCCGGATCGATCTCGACAGCGGCGATATGAGTCGCCGACGTCGTGGTGCCGAATACTGGATCGTAGGTCTTGGTGGCGGCAAGCTCATCGCGCGCTTCCGGCGGCAATCGCTCCGTGTCGAGATAGACGGCGCGCGCGACCTCGGCGAAGCTGATGCAGCGATCGGTGCCGGCGATGGAGATTTTGCCGTCTTCGGCGACCAGATCGGCGGCCGCGGCTTCGAGCAGATGCGAGGCGGCGTTGAGCACTTTATCGCGCACCGCTTGCGCAGCGAGCGTCGCCGCGCCGCCGGCCAGCACCATGCTGCGGCTGGCATAGGTGCCGGTGGAACCGGCGCCGATCGCGGCACTGTCGCCCTGGACGATGCGGATGTCCTCGATCCGCACGCCGAGATGTTCGACGACGACTTGCGCCAGCGTCGTTTCCAGCCCCTGCCCGTGCGACGCAACGCCGAATGCCGCGGTGACCGCGCCGTTCGAAATCGATGCGGATGATGGCCGTTTCGGTTCCGGTATTGATCGGCATGCCTGGCGCGACGGAGATGCGCGAGCCGATGCCGGTCAACTCCGCATAAGACGCCATGCCGATGCCGATCCAGCGGCCGGCGGCGCGGCCGTTTTTCTGCTGAACGCGCAGCGCGTCGTAATCGAAGGCGGCGCAGGCGGCATGCAGGCATTCGTGGAAACCCGATTTGTCCCAAACGATGCCGGTCGCAACTTTATAGGGAAACTCGCTGTCGGCGACGAGATTGCGCAGCCGAATCTCTTTGGTGTCGAGGCCGAGCTTGGCCGCCGCCATGTCCATCAGCCGTTCCATCACAAAGGTCGAGATCGGCCGGCCGACGCCGCGATAGGGACCGAGCGGCGCCTTCGAGGTCGCTACGCCGCGCACGCGGCCATGATAATTGGCGACGCGATACGGCCCGGGAAGGAAGCTGACCACCTGCACCGGCTCGAGCGCCGCCGTCCACGGATAGATCGAATAGGCGCCGACATCGCCGATGACATCGGCGCGCAAAGCCACGATGCGACCTTCGGCGTCGAGCGCCAATTCCGCATCGGCGATTTCATCAAAGCCCTGGCTGTTGGCGGTCAGGTCTTCCATGCGGTCGCCGGTCCATTTAATGGGGCGGCCAAGGCGGCGCGCCACGGCGCAGACAAAAATCTCCTCCGGATAAAGCGAGCCTTTGCCGCCAAAGCCGCCGCCGACGTCCGGCGCGACGACGTGGACCTGATGGCCGGCAAGCTCGAGCGCCGCCGCGACCGCATCGCTGACGATGCCGGGCACCTGGGTGGCGGAATAAAGCGTCAACGCCTCGCGGGGAACGTCATATTCGGCAAGGCAGGCGCGCGCTTCGATCGCGACCGGCGTCTTGCGGTGCATGCGGAAGCGGCCTTTGACGCGCACCGGCGCGGCGGCGAAGGCCGCGTCGACATCGCCGCGCTTGAATTCGCGCGCCACCAGCACGTTGGTGCCGGCGTCCTCATGAAGCAGCGGCGCATTGGGACGCACGGCCTGTTCCGGATCGATGACAAGCGGCAGCGGTTCGTAGTCGATGACGATGAGTTCGAGCGCGTCCTCGGCCTGATAGCGGCTTTCGGCGATCACGCCGACAACCGGCTCGCCGACATAGCGGACTTTGCCGCGCGCCAGCGGCAGGATCGGCGTCGGATGGTAATTCGCCATGCGCGATTTCGCGATCAGCGGTTTGACCTCGGACAAATCGTCGGCGGTCAACACCGCGATCACGCCCGGCGCCGCGCGCGCCGCCGCGCAGTCGATGGCGCGGATGCGCGCATGCGACTGGTCGCTCCTGCGGAACGCGGCATGGAGAACGCGCGCCGGCTCGCGGTCATCGGTAAAAGCGCCGCTCCCGGTCAACAGCCGCGGATCCTCGGTGCGCTTGATGCGGGCGCCGACGATTTTCGGCCGGGCGTGGATTTCCGTCGTGTCGTTCATGTGCCGACCACGGCGCGGATCGCTCGAACGATGTGCTCATAGCCGGTGCAGCGGCACAGATTGCCCGACAGGCCGCGGCGAATATCGTCATCGGTGGCGAGCGGATATTTTTTGAGCAGGTCGGTTGCCGTCATCAGCATGCCCGGCGTGCAGAACCCGCACTGCAGGGCGTGATGCTCGTGGAACGATTCCTGCAACGCGTTCATCTGCCCGATCCGGCCAAGGCTTTCGACCGTCTCGACGCGCTTGCCGTCGGCCTGCACCGCAAGCATCAGACAGGAGCGCGCGCTGTCGCCGTCCACAATCACGGTGCAGGCGCCGCAGACGCCATGCTCGCAGCCGACATGGGTGCCGGTTAGCCTGAGCGTGTGGCGCAGGAAATCGGCGAGCAACAGCCGCGGTTCCACGGCGGCGGCATGGACGGCGCCGTTGACTGTCACGGTAATTTCCCGCGGCGCGATCATGCGGCGCCTGCCTTCGCGCCTGCCTTTGCGCCTGCCTTGGCGCGCTGCCAGGCGGCGGCAAGCGCGCGGCCGGTCAGCACGCCGGCCAGATGCCGCCGGTAATCGTACGAGGCGTGCAAATCGGTCTCGGGCGCGATGCTGGCGCGCACGGCATCGATCGCGCGCACGGTGAGACCGGCTTCGAGCGCTTGGCCGCGCAGAAGAGTTTCGGCGTCGGCGACGCGCAGCGGCGTCGGCCCGACGCCGGTCAGGGCGATGCGCGCCTGACCGATCGCGCCATCGGACACTGTGAGCGTGGCGGCAACGGCGACCAGCGCGAAATCGCCGTGGCGGCGGGCGACTTCCAAAAAACCCCAGCCGGTTCGCGGCGGCAGTTTCGGCAATACGATCTCGGTGAGGATATCGGTACTGGCGAGATCGACGGTCAATGCGTCGAGAAAAAAGTCGCGCGCAGCGATCATCCGGGTCCCGGACGCAGATGCAATGTGAAGGCTGGCGTCGAGTAACAGCGCCAGCATCGGCAGCTCGGCCGCCGGATCGGCGTGCGACAGGCTGCCGCCGATAGTGCCGCGGTTGCGGATCGCCAGATGCGCCACATGCGTCATCGCACAGGACAGCACCGGGAAATGCCGGGCGATGACGGCTGAAGTTTCGAGCTGATAGTGGCGCGTCAGCGCGCCGACGCGAATGCTGCTTCCGGCTTCCTCGATGTAAGCCAGATCGGCAATGCCGTTGATGTCGACCAAAACCGTGGGGCGGATCAGGCGGAAGTTGAGCATCGGCACGAGACTTCTGTCCGCCGGCGATGATTTTTGCCTCACTGCCCGCCGCGGCCAAAGCCGCGACCGCCATGTCGACTGAGGTGGCGGCGATGTAATCGAAGGCGGGGGGCTTCATTCAAGAATCCATTCAACAGTCCATGGACCACGATAAGACGGCATCATGCATCGTTCGATCGCATGAGGTCCATCCAATGCCGTCCGATGAAATCGGCGTTTTGGCGCGCAACACCGCTAATCGCGCTCGAATTGTTCGCGTCTTTATTCCGACGGGCCCGGCGCGGCTATTCGGCGGCCATCCTGCGGCTTGATTGCGCTTGGATGTCGGCAAGGCATTTCGCCAGCGCCTCGCCTTCGGGATCGAGCAAAGCGGCGGTGCGGGCGTTGGCGATTGCTTCGGCCGCTTGCCGCGCAGGCATGGCGCCCGCTAGCGCCGGCAGCATGAGCTCGGCCTCGATCATGCGATAATTGGCGGTGCCGCGTTTATGCGTATCGCCATAGCCTTTGATCAGGCGAGCGCATTCGGCAATCTCGACCGCAAGCTCGGTCGAGGCCGCCGCGCCTTGGCCGATCAGGCGCAGCCAGGCCTCGATGGCGCGCTGCACCTGCCGATAGCGGAATGTTTTGGGCCGAAAACCGCGCAGCCTGGCCAGAAGATGGAAGCGCAGATAGCCGAAGACCGAAGTGGTATTGACCGCCATGCCCCAATGCGCGCGGCCGAGCGCGGGATAGCGCGCCGCCAGCGCGAGAACGCGGCCGGCGAGCCAGGGCGGCAAAACCGAGCAGAATTCCTCGACGCCGGGTTTTAGGAATTCCGTGACCGTGAATGTCTGCTCCGGCTTAACGGCCATGTCGCGCGCGATGCGCGCAAACCGCGCCGGATCGATCTTGACCTGCGCCACCCGGATGACGTCCTCGTACGACATGCGCACGGCGAGATGCCGCGCCGTCTCGGCGAGCAGTTTTCCGCCGGCGCCAGCCTTGGCGTCGGCGGCAACGATCGGCTGCAGCCGCTCGAGATAAAGCCGCGCATAAGCGAGGTCCTGATAGGCGGCAAGCCGGCGCACGCCTTCGGTCGCAAACGCCCGCGCCACTTCCGGCATGCCGGCGATTTCGGCTTCGAGATCGGCGAGCGAGGCGGACGTCGCCTGATGGCGCTTGCCCGGCTCGGCGCGCAGGCGCGAGCCGGCGCGCGCGGCATCGTAGCCGGCGCGAAAACCCCGCAGATTGGCATCGACCGCCTTGCCGTCGGCCCGGATTGCCGCCTCGAATGCTTCGGGCGGGATCGGCAGTGCGCCGGCGCCGGCGATCGCGCCAAGCATCGCCGCGTTGATCATCGCACCGCTTTGCCGCGCGATGGTTTCGAGATCGAGCAACAGCGCGCTTTTCGAATTCTTCTCGACCGCCTGGACGAGGCGTTGCGGATCGTAGCGGCCATCTCCCATCGCCATCTTCTCGACGACGAGATAGGAGCGGCTCAACGAAGCAATCGTCGTGGTGCGATCCGGCGTAACAAAACCATTGGCAATGGCGCGGCCGGCTTCCATCAATTCGCTGGCGACGACGAGATCGACGTCGCCGACGCCGGGCGCCAGCGCCAGCACCGGACGCGGCGCGGATGCCGGCCACGCCGCGGGCACCAATTCGATGTGATAGGTGGTCGCGCCGGTACGCTGCGCGACGCCGGGGATCGATGTCGATTGCACCGGGAAATTCCGGCTCGCGGCGGCAGCGACGATCCAGTCAGTGAGTACACCGCCACCCTCGCCGCCCAGCGCGGCGATCAGGATGGTGAAGCGGACGAATAGTAGATGCGCTGCCCCGCGGCTCGCTGATGCGAGCCCCCTCTCCCCAACGGGGAGAGGGTTGGGGTGAGGGGGTTCGAGCGTCACCGGTAGGTCCGAGCCCCCTCACCCCTCCCTCTCCCCCCTGGGGAGAGGGAGCAGCTTTATCCGCACGGCTAAGCCAACCGATCACGCCGCTTCGCAGCTGACTGAGCGTGCGGTCCCACCAATTCGGATTGCTGACGACGTCGGTGCGATAGAACGACGGGCACAGCACGGCGGCGTGCGCGACTTCGCCGCACAGCCCGCAGCCGACACAGCTCTCGACCACGGTGGCCACCGGATCGGTGCGCAACGGATCGGGATTGGGCTTGACCGTGAGCGACGGGCAGCCGGACAGCCGGATGCAGGAATGATCGCCGGTGCAGATCTCGTCGTCGACGCCGTAGCGCGTTTTCACCACGCGCTCGCCGCGTTTGAGTTTTTCCGCATCCTCGGCGCGAATGCGGCGCTGCCGCGCCAGCATGCATTCGCCGTCGGCGATGATGACTTTGAGGCCGCGCTCCGCCGTGCGCATCGCCTCCTTCAGCGTCGCCGCCATCTTGCCGACGCTATAAGTGCGCACCGTGCGCAGCCAGGTGACGCCGAGCGCGCGCAGCGTCTTCTCGATGGTGATGCCGGTCGGCGTGCCGCTGCGATTGGCCGTGCTCGACGGCAGGTATTGCTGGCCGGTGGCCGAGGCGTAGCCGTTCTGCATGACGATGAGCACGCCGTCGCCCTTGTTGAACATATTCGACGCCACGCCGGTGATCAGCCCGTTATGCCAGAAGCCGCCGTCACCCATGATCGCGATCGATCTTTTCTCCATGTTCGGGCCGACCGCGGCGGCGCTGGCCAGCGACATGCCGTAGCCGAGGATCGAATTGCCGAGCGAGAACGGTGCGAAGGTCGCGAACGAATGGCAGCCGATATCGGCGCTGATATGGGTCGGCCCTATTTCGCGTTGCGCGAGTTTTATGGCGGCAAAGACCGGGCGCTCCGGACAGCCGGTGCAGAAATTCGGCGGCCGCGGCGGGATATCGCCGACGGCGGCGGTGACGGCGGGCTTGTGCGCCAGCATTTCGCCGGCCCGCGCGCTAATCGCATCGGCATCGATGCCGGCCGGACGCGTCTCGGCTAGAAAGGCCGCCAGGCCGCGGATGAAAACTTCCGACGTATAATCCCCGCTCCACGGCAACGGACCCTTGCCGAGCACGCGGGTCTGCAGATCGGCCGCGCGCAAAATCACGTTGATCTGCTGCTCGACGTAATCGGGCGAGCCTTCCTCGACCACGAGCACGGCGCGTTTGCCGGCGCAAAAATCCTTCACCTCGTCGGGCACCAGCGGATAGGCGACATTGAGCACATAGATCGGAATCCGCGAGGCGCCGTAGAGATCGGCAAGATCGAGCCGCGCCAGCGCGCGCAACAGGCCGTTGGTCAACCCGCCGAGCACGATGACGCCGATATCGCCGCTATCGCCGGGAATGACCTCGTTGAGTTTTTGCTCGCGCGTGAACTTTTGCGCCGCCGGCAGGCGCTGTTCGATCTTCAGCCGCTCCTGGCTGAAAATGACGGGCGGATGCGCGAGCCGGCCATATTCGAAACGCGGCGGCCCGGCGAGACGATGCCAGCCGCTATAGACGCCGCGTTTATTGTCCTTGGCGACAAATTCGCCGGTGACGTGGCAAGCGCGGACGCGCAAATCCAGCATGACCGGCGCGTGGCTTGCCTCGGACAGCTCAAACCCCTTCTCGACCATGCGCACGATGGTCGGCAGATCGGGCCGCGGATCGAGCAGCCAGATCGAGGATTTCATCGCGTAGGCGTAGGAACGTTCCTGGATGACGCTGGCGCCCTCGCCGTAATCCTCGCCGAGCACGATCAGCGCGCCGCCGATGACGCCGGGCGACGCCAGATTCGACAGCGCGTCGGCCGCGACATTGGTGCCGACGATCGATTTCCACGTCACCGCCCCGCGCAGCGGATAATTGATCGAGGCGCCGAGCATGGCCGCCGCCGCCGCCTCGTTGGTGCAGGTTTCGACATGCACGCCGAGGTCGGCCAATAAATCCTCGGCGTCGACCATGACGTCGAGCAGATGCGACACCGGCGCGCCCTGGTAGCCGCCGACATAGCTCACGCCGGATTGCAGCAGCGCCTTGGTGACGGCAAGAATACCCTCGCCGCGAAACGTCTCGCCATCGCCGAGGCGAAGCGCATCCACTTCCTTTTTGAACGAACGTTCCATCGAGCGTTTCCGGGGGGCTTGCCGACCGTCACATATATCCGCTTTTGCCGATACCCACCAAGCGCCTGTCCCGCCGCGCTGGCCACATCGGCCGCACCGGCCACGCCGCGACCGCCCTTGGTGCCGCAACCGGGGCCGGTTAGGGTGCCGGCGTAACGGTGCCCGGGGCAAAGCGCCGGGGATGCGTAGGCGCTGATGCACGGCCAAGTGAACATCGACGCGAACAACAAAGTGAACAGCCAAGCCCAGATCGTCATCGAGCGGGTGAACCACACCTACCGCCCGGCGCGCGGGCGCGCCGTGCTTGCTCTGTCCGACGTCTCGCTTGAAGTCCGCCCGCGCGAATTTCTGGCGCTGCTTGGCCCCTCCGGCTGCGGGAAATCGACCTTGCTCTACCTGGTCGGCGGCTTCCTGCCGACCGAGTCCGGCCGCATCGCGGTCGAGGGCAAGCCGGTGGTGGCGCCCGGTCCCGACCGCGGCATCGTGTTCCAGCATTTTGCGCTGTTCCCGTGGAAGAGCGTGCGCGCCAACATTCTTTACGGGCTGGAACGGCAAGGCATGCCGCGCGCCGAGCGCGAGAAGCGCGCGCAGGCCTTTATCGACCTCGTTGGGCTGCGCGGCTTCGAGGACAGCTACCCGTCACAGCTTTCCGGCGGCATGCGGCAGCGCACCGCGATCGCGCGCACGCTCGCCTTCGATCCGAGCATTCTCCTGATGGACGAGCCGTTCGGCGCGCTCGACGCGCAGACGCGCGCGCTGATGCAGACCGAGCTGCTCAGCATCTGGAAGCGCTCGCCCAAGACCGTGATCTTCGTCACCCACGACGTGCAGGAGGCGGTCTATCTCGCCGAACGGGTCGCGGTGATGTCGGCGCGGCCGGGAAAGATCAAGGCGATCGTCGAAACCAAATTCGGCAACCGCGATCCCAGCATCCTGCGAACCAAGGAATTCGTCGAAAAGGTCGACGAAATCTGGAATCTGGTGCGCGACGAGGCGATCAAGGCGCAAGAGACCCAACAGGAGACGAGCGCGGCATGAGTGCAAGTGAGCAAAACCGCCGTTCGTTATTTGCCGCTCCTGCTCATCGCGCTCGCCTGGGAAATCGCCGCGCAGCTCAACATCGTTGACACGCTGGCGCTGCCACCGTTGAGCAAAATCGCGGTCGCCTGGGTCGATCTGATGCGCGACGGCGAGCTCGTCGAAAACGGCGCATCGTCGCTCTATCGTGCGGGAATGGGGCTGCTGCTGGCGGTGGTGGTCGGCGGCGCGCTCGGGCTGTCGCATGGCGCGCTTTCGTCTGCTCGACGTGTTCGTCAATCCGCTGGTCGAACTGTTCTATCCGCTGCCGAAATCGGCGCTGATTCCGGTCACCGTACTGTGGCTCGGTTTCGGCGACGGCTCGAAAATCCTGCTGATCTTTCTCGGCTGCATGATCCCGGTCACCATCGGCGCCTATAACGGCGCGCGCGGCGTCCGATCATGCGCTGGTCTGGTCGGCGCGCAGCATGGGCGCGGGCCGCTTGCGCATGATGTGGGACGTGGTGGTGCCGAGCGCGCTGCCGGAACTGCTCAACGGCATCCGCACCGCGCTGGCGCTCGCTTTCATCCTGCTGGTGAGTTCCGAGCTGATCGTGTCGCAGAAGGGCTTTGGTTATCTGATCGGCTATCTCGGCTCGACCGGCTCCTACGAAGGCATGTATGCGGTCGTGCTCACGGTCGCCTTCCTCGGCTTTGCCGCCGACCGGCTCTATCAGTTTCTCATGCAATGGCTGCTGCGATGGCGCGACTAGAAGACACCGCTTCGCTGTCGGCCGCGCAAGCCGACATTTCGCACGCCGCCGCGCGGCGGCTCGACATCGTGTTCCGCGGCGGCGCCGGCATCTTCTCGATCCTGGTGTTGCTGCTTGCCTGGGAGCTTTTCGCCCGCAGCGGCCGGGTGACGCCGTTCATGCTGCCGCCGTTTTCCGCCGTGGCCGAACGCATCTATAGCGACGCGGCCGGCGGCGATCTGTGGCGCAATCTCGGCCTGACGATGTATCGCGCGCTGACCGGCTTTGCCATTGCCGCGGTCGGCGGCGTCGCGCTCGGCGCATTGATGTCGCGCAACCGGCTGGTGCGCTGGTTCTTCGATCCGATCATCTCGGTCGGCTTTCCGATGCCGAAAATCGCGTTCCTGCCGATCATCATTCTGTGGCTTGGCCTCTATGACGTTTCCAAAATTTCCATCGTGGTGTTCGACGCGATATTCCCGGTGGTGACGGCGACGCTCGCCGGCATCGCCGCCGTCGACAAGAGAGCTGATCTGGTCGGCGCGCAATATGGGCGCCAGCGAGCGCGAAGTGATGTGGCAGATCGCGCTGCCGGCGGCATTGCCGCAAATCCTCACCGGCTTGCAGGTGGCGCTGCCGATCGCGCTGATCGTCGCCATTATCGCCGAGATGGCGATGGGCGGTTACGGGCTCGGCGGCGCCATGATGAGCGCCTCGCGGTTTGCCAATTCGCGCGGCGTATTCGCCGGCATCGTCGAGATCGCGATCGTCGGCTACGCGCTGATCAAGGCCATGGCGGTGATCCGCCGCCGGCTCCTGGTCTGGCACCAGGAGACGGCGGAGCATTGAGATTTAGCCGGCTCGTTTCCCGGGCGCGGCGCTCGCCGCGGCAAGCGGCAGGCTTGCGTCGATATCGACATTTGCGCCCACAATCGCCGGAACGGCTTAAGCCTGTCGCGGATCGCAGGCGGTTTTGGGAGGACGATGATGCGTGGAAAAGTCGGATTGGCGAGCCTTGCGCTGCTGCTCTTCGGCAGTCTGGCCTTGCCGCACGCCGACCCGCTGCAAATCCGTGGCGCCTGGGTGGCGCCGCTCGCGAACTTGTCTTCGGTCTGGCTGCAGAAGAAGGATCTCGCCATCATTTCGGCCAATCCTACACGTTCGAGCCGACCCGCTATGCCGGCACGCCGCCGATGATCACGGCGATTGCCAATAACGAGCTGGAAATCGGCAACCTCGCCTTCTCCACCTTGCCGATCGCCATCGTGAATGCCGGCATGGACGATATCCGGGTCATCTCCGACGATTTCCAGGACGGCGTCGAAGGCTATGCCTCCAACGATTTCGAGGTTCTCGCCGACGGACCGATCAAGACAATCGAAGACCTCAAGGGCAAGGTCCTGGCGACCAATGTGGCCGGCAGCGGCGTCGACGTCGCCATGCGCGCCATGCTGCGCAAGCACGGGCTCGAAGCCAATCGCGATTACACCATCATCGAAGTGCCTTTCCCCGCCATGAAGTCCGTATTGATGGAGAAGAAGGCCGACATGATCACCGGCGTGCTGCCGTTCAAGCTCGATCCGGAGCTTAAAGGCGCGGCGCGCGTGCTGTTCAATATGCGCGATGCTATCGGCGTGTCGCAATTCGTCATGTGGTCGGCGCGCAAGCCCTTCATTGACGCGCACCGCGCCGCGCTGGTCGACTTCTTGGAAGACTCGCTGCGCATCGAGCACTGGTATCTCGACCCGAAGAACCACGACGACGTGGCGCAGATCGCGTCGCAGCTCACCAAGCAGCCGCCAGAGCGCTTCGGCTGGCTCTACACCAAGACCGACTACTATCGCGATCCGAACATGCTGCCGGATCTCGGCGCGCTGCAGAAGAATGTCGACATGACCAAGGACCTCGGCTTCGTCAACGCCAGCTTCGACGTCAAGGCGCATTCCGATCTGAGCTTGATCCAGGAAGCGGCAAAAAGGCTGAAGTAGTTTCTGCCTAAACCGCCTTTAAGTGGGCATCCCTGCGCTGGTGCAGCTCATCGTCGGCATAGCCCATCGTGTCCGGCTTGCCGCGGCCGAGCATCACCTGGAAATAGACCGGCGCCAGTGAATCGTTCTGGAAGCCGTGGATCACGCCGGCCGGGCACGAGATGCATTCCCACGGGCCGAGCCGCGTCGTGATCCGCTTGCCGCTTTCATCCTCGACGAACACATCGAGATAGCCCTGCAGCACGAAAAAGCATTCCTCGACCTCGTGGGTGTGGGCGGCGTTGCCCTGGCCCGGTTCGCAATAAATGATCGACAAAGTGAAATTGCCCGGCGGGATCACCGTCGGATCGTCGTGCTTGCCGGAGGCGCCGGCGCCGATGAAACGGTGCTGCGCGCGCTTAAAACCTTCGATTTTGGTGTCGGCGAACGCGGACCAATCCGGCTTCTTGTCGCGGAAGCGGCCGACATATTTTTTCATGATGTCTTCGAGCGCAACGCCCTCGAGTTCTTTCGGACGTGAATGCCGTGCGACGCTCATGAGCGTGGCTCCTGTCAAACGTCATTGGATCGCGCGTTAGGCCGCGGCGCTGCGCAGCGCACGCTCGACCATGACCCCGATCAGCGCCTTGCGATAGGCGCCGCTGGCATGAATGTCGTCGGCCGGATCGACCGCGGCGGACGCCGCCGCTTCCGCCTTGGCGATCGTCGCCTCGTCGATCGTGCTGCCATTGAGAACACGCTCGACGGCGGTCGAGCCGCAGCGGCCGGTCGGCGACGCCGATGGCGCCGACATGGGCGTTGACCGCTTTGCCGGCGCTATCCTCGTCGTAGAACAGCGCCGCGCCCGCCAGCGCAAAGTCGCCGCGGCGGCGGGCGAACTCGGCAAAGCCGAAACGGCGGCGCGCCGGCCACGCCGGAAAACGAATTTCGGTGATGATCTCGTCGGACGTGAGCGCCGTCATCGAGCGGACCGCGGAAAAAATCCGCAGCCTCGATGACGCGCGGGCCCGGCTTTGCCGAGAACGGCGATCGTCGCCTCGCAGGTGACGACGATGCCCGGCAGTTCGGCAGCCGGGATCGGCATGCGCCAGGCTGCCGCCGACAGTGCCGCGATTGCGGATCTGGTAATGCGCGACGTGCTCGACGGCCGCCACCAGAAAGCGGATGCGCGCTCGCGCAGCCGTGTCGTCGCTCGAGAATGTCGCGCCAGCGCACCATGGCGCCGAGTGCGCACGCCGTCAGCCGCAATCTTGATCTGCCGCAGCTCGTCAGCTTGCGCAGATCGACGAGCAGCGACGGCGCGGCGACACGGAACGCCAGCATCGGCACCAGAGACTGGCCGCCGGCCAGCGGCTTTGCTTCGCCGTCATGCGACGCCAGAAGCGCAACAGCTTCGGCAAGGCTGGCGGGACAGGCGTATTCGAATGGCGGCAGTTTCATGAATTTTTCCGGCCGGCGGCGTTCGCGCGAAGGCGCGGAAACAGATGCTAATTCAGATATTTCGTAGCATTCGTCCGGCGCATGGAGCAACCGCAGATCAAGCGCTCGGCCGCATGTGCCTGGCATGCGGTTTGCTGATAGGCTTCGCCGCAAATGCCGAGGCGCGATCGCGCGCCCGCTCCAATGACGGAGGAAGCCGATGCTGACCAAAACGCCGCGCAACGGGAAAAACGGCAAAAACGGAATCAAGAACGGAAAAAGCAGATAGCCGCGCGTCAGCGAACTGCCGAAGATCACGATCCAGACCGACACCCGCGACATCCTCGCCCATGCCGCCAAGGAAGCGCGCGCCGACGATTATTTCATCGTCGACGTCGACGCCCATGTCACCGAGACGGCGTTCTGGCCGGAAATCGTCGATCGCATGGACAGCGACGTCTACCGGCAGATGGCGCGGGCGTTCAAGGATCGCGGGCCGGCGCCGGGCCTGCTCAACGCCACGCCGGGATTTCTGCATCAGGACGTGTTCGGCCGCATTCCGCATCAGCAGCGGCTCGCCGAAACGGTGCCGGGCGGGCGCACCCACGCCCAGGTGACGCTGGTGCAGCGCGCCATGGATTCGATGGGCATCGACTACATGGTGGTGTTCCCGACGCCGATGCTGGTGCTCGGCATGCATCCGCAGGTCGAGATCGAGGTCGTGATCGGCAACGCCTTCAACAAATGGCTGACCGAGGAAATCCTGCCGCAGGACCCGCGCATCAAGGCGATGCTGTATCTGCCGTTCAATCATCCCGAGGAAAGCCTCAAGACGGTCGAGCGCTACGCCGATACGCCGGGCGTCATCGGCTATTCGGTGACCTCGACGCGCTTCCGCGCCGTCAATCACGACAGCTACATGCCGCTCTATTCCGCCATCCAGGCGACCGGCAAGCCGCTCGCGTTCCATTCCGGCTTCCACTGGGGCGACCAGTCGATGCAGCAGTGCAATCGCTTCATCTCGATGCACTCGATCTCGTTCGTCTATTACAACCTCATTCATCTGACCAACTGGATCATCAACGGGCTGCCGGAGCGTTTCCCGAAGCTCAAAGTCATGTGGATCGAGAGCGGGCTCGCCTGGGTGCCGTTCCTGATGCAGCGGCTCGATTCCGAATACATGATGCGGTCGTCGGAAGCGCCGCTGCTCAAGCGGCGGCCGAGCGAATACATCGCCGACATGTATTTCACCAGCCAGCCGCTGGAACGCTCGAACATGAAGCTGACCGAGGCGACCTTCGAGGCGATCAAGGCCGAGACCCAGCTTCTGTTCGCGTCGGACTGGCCGCATTGGGATTTCGACCTGCCGAGCTCGATCACGACGCTGCCGTTCCTCGACGAACAGGCCAAGCGCAACATTCTGGGCTTCAACGCGGCGCGCCTGTTCAATCTCGAAGTGCCCAAGCACAAGCTGATCAAGACCAAGAAGGCGCCGGCCGGCCGCGTGCCGGTCACGGCCTGACAATGCCGCGATGCGCGCGAAAGCGGCCAAACGCGCCGTGCAAGACGAAGCGGCCTTGCACAGGCCGCCCGCGCCGACCTCGCGGTGCCGGCGACGGCAGGCGGATTTCTGCGCCGCGGCGCGCGACGCGCTCAAGCGCGGCGAGCCCGACGCCATCTCCGACCACAAGCTGCAGGAGGTTCTGACCGCCGCGGTGAAAGTCTATGCCGCCAAAGTGGAGCGGCGCGGCCACGACGTCGCGCCGTTCCCGCCGGCACGCGTGACGGCGACCGAAACGGTGGTGACCGCCTGCGGACTGATCCGCGCCGCCGACCTCAACATGTTCGACGTGGCGATCTGGTTTCATCGCCCGCCGGGAATCGAGTGAACAGGGGTGATGTCGATGGACGAAATCGCAATTGGCAAGCTGACCGACATCGCCGATGGCGATTACCGGGTCTTTGCGCTGGAGAACATCGAAGTCGGCATTTTCCGCACCGGCAGCAAGGTGCTGGCCTATGAGAATGTCTGCCCGCATGCCGGCGGCCCGGTCTGCCAGGGCAAGATTTTCAATCAGGTCGAGGAAATGATCACGCCCGACAAGAAGAGCGCCGGCCTGCGCTTCGGCAAGCAACGCCACATCGTCTGCCCCTGGCACGGCTACGAATTCGATCTTGCCACCGGCTGCCATCCTGGCGACGCTTCGGTGCGGCTCACGCCGGTGCCGGTCGCGGTGCGCGACGGCCAGATCTACGTCAGCGTGCCGCGTGAGGCGTCTCGTCCGCCGCAAGCCGGGCTACATCCCGCGTAGCATCCCGTCCGAAACTTTCTCCGCCACCATGATGGTCGGAATATTGGTATTGCCGCGCGGCACCGTCGGCATGATCGAGGCGTCGATCACGCGTAGTCCGGAAACGCCGCGAACCCGGCCGGCGGGGTCGGTCACCGCATCGCGATCGTCCGGCGCGCCCATGCGGCAGGTGCCAACCGGATGGAACGTGCCGGCGACATTGTCGCGAATGTGATCCGAAAGCGCCTCGTCATCCTGCACCAAAGCGGCGAGATCGACGCGGCGGTCGGCCAAAGTCGCAAAGATCGGACCCGCGAGCGGCGGCACCGCATCGATCAAGGCGGCGACCGCCGCGCTCTTGGCCTTGTTGGCCGGCGTGATGCGGTTGAGCCGCCGTAGCCGGTCGTCGAATTTCACCGGGAAGGTCAGCCGCGTCATCGCCCGCACCGCCTCGTGCGCCAAAATATCGACGCAGCGGCGAAAGCCCTGCATGAAGCGTTTGAGGTCAAGCTCGTGGCCGGTGAAGTTGAACTCGACGCGCGGATAGGCCCCCGGATCGGTCGAAACCAGCGAGACCTGGCCGCGTGAGCGCGGCTTCAGCAGGCTCGGCGCCAGATTGGCGACCTGACGGCCGAGCGCGCTCCATGACGTCTTGCACTGCACATTAAGATACATGTCGGCCGGCGGTGCGCCGGGCAGGCCGGACGAATAGCGGAATGCCGTCATCGGATGCGGCCGGATGCTTGCGGATTGCCGCGCGCCGGGTTTCTGCAGCAGACCAACGAAAATGATGGCGTGATTGGACAGGTTTTGACCGACGCCCGGAAGGTCGGCGCGGACCTCGATGCCGAGGTCGCGCAACGCCGCCGCCGGACCAAACCCGGCGCGCATCAGAAACGCCGGCGAATGGATGCCGCCGAGCGCGATGATGACTTCGCGGCTCAAAAATTCCTTCTTTTCCGCCGCCGATCTCGGCCGCAACGCCGGCCACGCGGCTGCCTTCGAACAACAGGCCGGTCACCGTGGCGTCGGCGAGAATGGTGAGATTGCCGCGGCGGCGCACATCGGCGGTGAGATAGCAGATCGACGCCGACGCACGCTTGTCCGGCCAGTTGCTCATCGGCACACCGCCATAGCCGTCACGGAAGTCGGCATTCATGTCGGCGACGAACGGGATTTGCCGCTCTTGCGCGTAAGCGTGCACCGCCTTCGCCAGCGGCGCCCAATCCTCTTGGCTAGTGCGGCGGATCGGCACCGGCCCGTCCTTGCCGTGTAGCGCACCGTCGAAATCGAGATCGCTTTCGAGCTTGCGGTAATAGGGCAGCACGTCGTCCCAGCCCCAGCCGGCGGCGCCGAGCGCTTGCCACTCGGCATAATCGTCGGGTATGCCGCGATAGGCGACCATGCCCATCACGTTCGACCCGCCGCCCAGCATGCGGCCTTGGGAAAACCTGCTCAGCGGCGAATTCTCCTTACGCCGCCAGTGCACCTTCAGGTCGGGCCAGAAATAGGCGTCGTTGTAATAGGACCGCGGATAGGAATCGAGCACGTCGGCCGGTTCCGCGCCGGGGCGGATGTCGCGCCCGGCCTCGAGCAGCAAGACGCGCGTGGCGGAACGCGCCGACAGCCGGTTCGCCAGCACGCAACCCGCCGCGCCGGCGCCGACGATGATCACATCGAAGCTTTCGGTCATTGCATTGCCAAACCCGCCGCGAGACGGCCCCCGCCGCCGCATCGCATTGAACATCGTCACCGCATGCTTTACTGGATCGCCGATCCGCGCAAGCATTGCCAATAGCGTAAGACCAAGCGTACCGACCACGCGCAAGGACCACGGGTAGAGACCACGGGTTGAGACCATGAGCAAAACCCTGCATGGCGTCATCGCCGCGATCGCCACCGCCGTCGACGAGACGGGCGAACCGGATTGCGCGCGTTCAACTACTTTGGCGCGCTTTCTCCTGGCTACAGGTTGCGATGGGCTCAATGTGCTCGGCACGACGGGCGAGGCCACGTCGTTCTCGCTGGATCAACGCAAGCGCGTGATGAGCGCCTATGCGGCCAGCGGCTTGCCGCTCGATCGGATGATGGTCGGCACCGGCGCCGCCGCGCTCGCCGATGCCGTCACGCTGACCAAGCATGCCGCCGAACTCGGCTTTGCCGGGGCGCTGATCCTGCCGCCGTTCTACTATAAAGGCGTGCACGACGACGGCCTCGTCGCCTATATCGAGGCGATTCTGACGGCGACTACGGCGCGACCGATCCCGCTCTATCTTTATCATTTCCCGGCGCAATCGGGCCTGCACTGGCACGTCGCGCTGATCCGCCGCCTGCTCGACGCCTTCGGCGAGCGCATCGTCGGGCTGAAGGATTCCTCCGGCGACATGGATTTTGCCCGCGCCGCCGCAAGCGTCGCGGCGCGCTTCAAGGTCTTCCCCTCGACCGAGGCGGCTTTGCCGGAGGCGCGTTCCGGTCCCTTCGCCGGCTGTATCTCGGCGACCGCCAATCTCAATGCCGATCTTTGCGCGCGCGCCTACCGTTCCGGCGACACCGCGGCGCTCAATGAGGCGGTGGCGATCCGCAAACTGTTCGACGGCAAGCCCTTGGTTCCCGGCATCAAGGCGCTGCTGGCCCACATCCACGGCGAGCCGCAATGGGCGCGCGTCGAACCGCCGCTGTCGGCGTTCCCCGCGACCGACCGTGCCGCCGTGTTCGCCGGCTATGACGCGGTCCGCGCCAAGCGCGTGGCCTAGGGCACGATCCCGAGAAGCGGCCGCCGGTTTTCGGACAAGATTACGCCCGCCCCGCACTAGAATACCTTGCGATGGAATGCCTGCGACGGCGTTGACGATGGCGCTGAGCCCCCCTATAAGCCGCGCTCTCATCCACGACAGTCTAAAAGTCCGACAGTTCATGGCCAATACCAAGTCCGCCAGGAAGGCCGCCCGCCAGATCGCGCGCCGTACCGTCGTCAATAAGTCGCGCCGCTCGCGCGTGCGCACCGCCGTGCGTCAGGTCGAGGAGGCCATCGCCGCCGGCGACCGTTCCAAGGCGCTTGCCGCCATGGCCGAAGCCGAGCCGGCGCTGGTGCGCGCGGCCAAGCAAGGCATCGTGCACCGCAATGCAGCGCGCCGCAAAGTGTCGCGGCTCGCGCATCGGATCGCAAAGCTCGACAAGAAATAAAAATAATTCCTCGATTGGCGATTTCGGCTTGATCGGCGACGCGTGGCGCATCGAATAGTGGATTGCAATCAATCTGTTGTATAATTGTCACGGCAAATCGCAAAAATGGTTCCTATGCTATTTTGGGCCGCTCGTCAGCGACGCGCGGCGCGATTTCATTTGCTCCGCGCGCGGCGGCGCAGGGTACCCCGATGAAAGCGCTCAGAAGAATTCATGACCGATGAATGACTTATTGGACACGGAGTCGGATGGACTTTGAATCATCGCGAAATCCGTTCGTCGCAATTTTATTTGCTCCGGTGCGCAATTTCGAAAGTTTCAGGCTTGTTTTGCGTGTCACACAACTGAGAATCATCACGTTGAGTCAATGATTTGTCCGCCAGCGCGCAACGCTGTTTGTTGCAAGTGTGTCTGAAAGTCCAATACTGGCGAGCTTTTTTGCGGTTGCAGGCCGGAAAACGCGTGGTACTTTTTTATTCCCCTTCGCGTTCTGAAGGTCATCACAAATAGACTAACTGGAAACTCATCGAAAATGGGAGCGGGAGAAGTGCGTCCGAACGCGTAGCGGTTCAAGGTTCAGATGCGGGTCTGAATTCTGCGGGGTCTGAATTCTCCTGAATTCTAAAGTGAAGCGTGCCTACAAGAATTGGTTAGCTGGCTGACAAGAATTCAGAGAGCGCGTCTCGGCGGCACCGTAAGGGCTCAACGAGGCAATGATTGGTGACCATCGAGACTTGGGAGCGATGGAGGTGGGGGCAATGACAGCGACAATCCGTCAAATTTCACGGACTGCGAACGCAACGCGGCCTGGATCGTGCGGGCCCGGATGTTATGGAGCTCGGCCTTATTGGCCTAGAACCGCATTCAGCGGTTGAGCCTGTCCGTCATCGGGCTGGCGTCCAAGTTTTGCGACCACCGCCTCCCCGTACCATCCCTCGATCAGTGAAGTTGCGTCTCGGCATGTCGGGCCTGGTGGGAGCGAGCCTCCTCCCGACTTTCCCCTCCGACCAAAAAGCAGACCGATATGACAAGCACGGGCACGGATCAGGAGCGCTGGCGGCGGGTCAAGGACCGATTGCAAACCGAACTGGGCGAGGACGTCTTTTCTAGCTGGTTCGGGCGCATGGAACTCGAAACCGTGGACATGGGCGTGGTCCGCCTGTCGGTGCCGACCCGCTTTTTGCGCAACTGGATCCAGTCGCATTACAGCGAGCGCGTGCTGGTCAAATGGCAGGAGGAGGAACCCAACGTGACGCGGCTGGAACTGAGCGTCCGTTCGGCCACGATCCGCTTGCCCGCGGCGAAACCCAAAATGCCGGAGGCGCCGATGCCGCTGCGCGAGATGCGCGACAGTGGCGGCAACGGCGCCGACATGCGCTCCAGCGTACCCTTCATGTCGGTGCACGAAGCGCTCGGCGGCTCGCCGCTCGATCCGCGCCTGGCATTCGAGACTTTCGTGGTTGGCCGGTCCAACACGCTCGCGCATGCCGCGGCGAAACAGGTCGCCACCAGCCGGCGCGGCGAGCCGCTGATGTTCAATCCGCTTTACATCCATGCCGCCGTTGGCCTTGGCAAAACCCATTTGCTGCAGGCGATCAGTTGGGCCGGCAACACTTTCGGCGACCGCAAAATGCTCTATTTGACGGCCGAGCGATTCATGTACGGCTTTGTCTCGGCGCTGCGCACCCAGACCACGCTCGCGTTTAAGGAAGCCGTCCGGGCCATCGACGTGCTGGTGATCGACGACTTGCAGTTCCTCCAGGGCCGATCGACCCAGGCCGAGTTCTGTCACACGCTCAACACCCTGATCGACGCCGGCCGCCAGGTCGTGATCGCCAGCGACCGGCCGCCGGCGGACCTCGAAAGCCTCGACGACCGGGTGCGCTCGCGGCTCGCCGGCGGGCTGGTGGTCGAGATCGGTTCGCTTGGTGAAGAATTGCGGCTCGAAATTCTCAAGAGCCGCGTCGGTGCCGCCCGTCTTCATCATCCCGGCTTCGAGGTCCCCGCACCGGTTTTGTCGTTCATTGCCAAGTCGGTAACCCATAACGGCCGCGACCTCGAAGGCGCCGTCAATCGCCTGTTGGCCCATAACAAGCTGTCCGGCCAGCCGGTCACGCTGGAAATGGCCGAGCGCGAAATGCGTGACCTGATCCGGCCGGCCGAGCCGAAACGAGTGCGGATCGAGGACATCCAGCGCATTGTGGCGCGCCAATACAATGTCAGCCGCTCCGACCTGTTGTCGTCGCGGCGCACCGCCAATGTCGTGCGTCCGCGCCAGGTCGCGATGTACCTGGCCAAGGTGTTGACGCTGCGCTCGCTGCCGGAGATCGGCCGGCGCTTCGGCGGTCGCGACCACACCACCGTGCTGCACGCGGTACGCAAGATCGAGAACCTGGCCGGCACCGACACTGCATTAGCGGAGGAGATCGAGGCGCTCAAACGCCAGCTCCAGGATTAAGGCCATTCCGGGCACGCAAGCGGAGGCCGGACTTGCCTAACTCACAGCGCTACGCCACTTTTGCTGTCCGGCTGTTTGTCATCGAACTTGGTTTCGGACTTGGTTTACGGATGTTTTGCTCACGGATGTTGCGATGAAGGTCACGGTAGAGCGTTCCGAATTGCTGAAATCGCTGGGCCACGTCCATCGCGTGGTCGAGCGCCGCAATACCATTCCCATCCTGGCCAACGTGCTGTTGCACGCCGACCGCGCCAAGCTCAGCCTCAAGGCCACCGATCTCGACGTCGAGGTGACCGACGCCATCGCCGCCGAGGTCGGCCCCGGCGGATCGACCACGGTGCCCGCCCACATGTTCTTCGACATCGTGCGCAAACTGCCCGAGGGCGCGCAGATCGTGCTGGATTCATCCGGCGACCGCGCGGCGTTGTCGATCCGCGCCGGCCGCTCGCGCTTTACGCTGCAGACGCTGCCGGAGAGCGACTTTCCCGATCTCGCGCCCGGCGAAATGACGCATAAGTTCACGCTCAAGGCCGCCGACCTCAAGCGGCTGATCGACAAGACCCAGTTCGCCATCTCGACCGAGGAGACGCGCTACTACCTCAACGGCATCTATCTGCATGCCGCGGGCTCGGCCAAGGCGCAAACCCTGCGCGCGGTCGCCACCGACGGCCATCGGCTGGCGCAGATGGAACTCGAATTGCCAAAAGGCGCCGCCGGCATGCCGGGCATTATCGTGCCGCGCAAGACGGTGAGCGAAGTGCAGCGGCTCATGGAGGACGGCGAAGCCGAGGTGGCGCTCGAATTGTCGCCGGGCAAGATCCGCTTCACCATCGGCCCGACGATTTTGACCTCGAAGCTGATCGACGGCACGTTTCCCGATTATGCGCGCGTCATCCCGCTTGCCAACGACAAGGAACTGGTGGTCGACAAAAAGGAATTCGAAGCGGCGGTCGACCGCGTTTCGACGGTGTCGAGCGAACGCGGCCGCGCCGTCAAATTGTCGATCAGCAGCGGCAAATTGCTGTTGTCGGTGACCAATCCGGATTCCGGCAGCGCCAACGAAGAGCTCGAAGTCGAATATGACGCCGACCCGATCGATATCGGTTTTAACTCGCGCTACCTGCTCGACATCGCCGCCCAGATCGAGAGCGAGGCGGCGGTGCTCAAACTCGCCGATCCCGGCTCGCCGACGCTGATCCAGGACAAGGAATCTCGCGGCGCTCTCTACGTGCTGATGCCGATGAGGGTTTGACACGCATTGTCATGCTCCGCCAACGGGTCCGGCCTTTGGCCGGCCCGATGACAGGCTCCGGCGGAGCATCCAGTATAGTCCGACATCCGTAGTTAACCGCGCACTCAACGACTACTGGATCATCCGCCTTCGCGGATGATGACGGGCAATGACGATCCGCCGCCTCACGCTGACCAATTTCCGTAACTACCATGCGGCCTCGCTCGAGATCGGCGCGCAGACCGTCGTGCTGGTCGGCCCCAATGGCGCCGGCAAGACCAACCTGATCGAGGCCATTTCCCTCCTCGCGCCCGGCCGCGGGCTGCGCCGCGCCACGCTCGAGGAAGTCGCGTTCAGCGAGGGCGACGGCTCCTGGGCGGTCTCAGCCGAGATCGAAGGGGCGCTCGGCCTCGCGACGCTCGGCACCGGCATCGAACGACAGGCCGAGGACGGCGCGACGGTCCAGCGCAAGTGCCGGATCGATCGCGAGCCGGTCGGCTCGGCCGCGGCCTTTGCCGATCACCTGCGCGTGGTCTGGCTCGTTCCGGCGATGGATGCGCTGTTTGCCGGCGCGCCATCCGAGCGCCGGCGCTTTCTCGATCGCCTGGTGCTCGCGGTCGACGCCGACCATGCGAGCCGCGTCAACGCGCTCGAACGGTCGCTGCGCTCGCGCAACCGGCTGTTGGAAGACCCGCAGCCGGACGCGCATTGGCTCGATGCCGTCGAACACGAGACCGCCGAACTCGCCGTCGCCGTGGCAAGCCTGCGGGTCGAAACCGTCCGCCGGCTGCAAGCCGTACTGGCGAGCCGCAAGGAGTCAGCCTTCCCATCGGCCGAGATCGCGCTCGACGGCTGGATGGAGCAGCTTGTCCCCGCGCATCCCGCCGTCGAGATCGAACAGCGCTACCGCGCGGTGCTGCGCGACAATCGCGCCCGCGATGCGGCCGCCGGCCGCACGCTCGACGGTCCGCATCTGACCGATCTGAAGGTTGCCTACGCGCCCAAGAACATTGCCGCGGCCGACGCTTCAACCGGCGAGCAAAAAGCGCTGCTGATCGGGCTCGTGCTTTCGCATGCCAGATTGATCGCCGAGATGACGGCGCATGCCCCGGTGGTTCTGCTTGATGAGGTCCTCGCCCATCTCGATCCGGCGCGCCGCCAGGCGCTGCATGAGGAACTTTCGCAGTTGCAAACCCAGGTCTGGATGACCGGCGCCGATCCGGCGCTGTTCGCCGAGATCGAGCGCGATTGCGCCGTTGTCGAGGTCAAAGCCGGACGGCTGGAACTCGAGATGAAACGGCAACCAAGTTCCAAATTGCTGTAAAGATTCGCCAATTCCCGAGCTGGCAATCGGGGAACAAGACTGCGCGAAGGGTCTTAACCCACGAGGAGCAGGAAATGTCTGTTACGGAACAAAGGAACAATAAACAATGCCCGAACCGGCAGAAGACGTGATCGTCCGCAACTTGATCGAGTCCCTTGAACGCTTGCGCGAGGACTTGGATCGCATGGAACTTTGGACCGCGGCGCTGGGCAGCTTTCAGCATCCGGTGCCCGACTATACACCGGGCGATCAGTACCTCCTCAATGCGTCGCCGAAACGCCCGACAGGACAACCCGGACCGCAAAATTTCCGCGCTTGAGGCGAGCCTCATTCGGCGCGCTGGCGCGTTCGTGGCTGCGGCGGATTCGCGGCTGAATCGGGGCCCCTTCCGGCACGCGTCAAAACCTTGAAAAGCGCCGATTTGACAATATCTTAAACACGGTCACTTTGCCCTGTACGAGGGCTGGTTTTCGTGTACAAGATTCGTCGATTCAACTACGCTTTTTGCAAGCAATTCGAGAGCTCCCCGCATGGCCGAACCCGTCCGTAAGCAGAGCCCCCTTGCGCCTTCCGATTACGACGCGGAATCGATCAAAGTGCTCAAGGGTCTCGATGCCGTGCGCAAGCGGCCGGGCATGTATATCGGCGATACCGATGACGGCTCTGGCCTGCATCACATGGTCTATGAGGTCGTTGATAACGCGATCGACGAAGCGCTCGCCGGCTATGCCAAGGAAGTCACCGTAACCCTCAATCCCGACGGTTCCTGCACCGTGCGCGACGACGGCCGCGGCATTCCGACCGACATTCACAAAGGCGAAGGCGTTTCGGCGGCCGAGGTCATCATGACCCAGCTCCATGCCGGCGGGAAATTCGACCAGAATTCCTACAAGGTTTCGGGCGGCCTGCACGGCGTCGGCGTCTCCGTGGTCAACGCGCTGTCGTCCTGGCTCAAGCTCACCATCTGGCGCGACGGCCAGGAGCACTTCATGGAATTCGCCGACGGCGAGCCGGTTACCCCGCTCGCCGTGATCGGCGCCGCCCGCGACAAGCGCGGCACCGAGGTGACGTTTCTGCCGTCGAAGAAGACCTTCACCATGACGGAGTTCGATTTCGCCACGCTGGAGCACCGGCTGCGCGAACTCGCCTTCCTCAATTCCGGCGTCACCATCGTGCTGTCCGACAACCGCCACGCCGTCGAGAAGCGCGAGGAGATGCGCTACGAGGGTGGCGTCGAGGAATTCGTCAAATATCTCGACCGCAACAAGACCGCGCTGGTGCCGCAGCCGATCGTCATCAAGGCCGAGCGCGACGGTGTCGCCGTCGATTGCGCGATGTGGTGGAACGACGGCTATCACGAGACGGTGCTGTGCTTCACCAACAACATTCCGCAGCGCGACGGCGGTACCCATCTCGCCGCCTTCCGCGGCGCGCTGACGCGGCAGGTCACCGGCTATGCCGAATCCGGCGGCATCGCGCGCAAGGAAAAAGTGGCGCTGACCGGCGAAGACTGCCGCGAGGGACTTACCGCGGTGCTGTCGATCAAGGTGGCGGATCCGAAATTTTCCTCGCAGACCAAGGACAAGCTGGTTTCGTCGGAGGTGCGTCCGGCGGTCGAGGGCGTCATCAACGACATGCTCAAGGCCTGGTTCGAAGAGCATCCCGGCGAGGCCAAGATCGTCGTCGGCAAGGTGATCCAGGCGGCCGCGGCCCGCGAAGCGGCGCGCAAGGCGCGCGAAATGACGCGCAAGAGCGCGCTCGGCATCACGTCGCTGCCGGGCAAGCTCGCCGATTGCCAGGAGAAGGATCCGGCCAAATCCGAACTGTTCATCGTCGAGGGCGACAGCGCCGGCGGGTCCGCCAAGCAGGGCCGCAACCGCGAATTCCAGGCCGTGTTGCCGTTGCGCGGAAAAATCCTCAATGTCGAACGCGCCCGCATGGACAAGATGCTGTCGTCGGAGCAGATCGGCACGCTGATCACCGCGCTCGGCACCGGCATCGGCGCCGACGAATTCACCGTCGACAAGCTGCGCTATCACAAGATCATCATCATGACCGACGCCGATGTCGACGGCGCCCATATCCGCACGCTGTTGTTGACGTTCTTCTATCGGCAGATGCGCGAGATCATCGATCGCGGCTATCTCTACATCGCGCAACCGCCGCTCTACAAAATCGCCCGCGGCAAGTCCGAGCAATATCTCAAGGACGAGCGCGCGCTTGAGGATTACCTGATCGATACCGGCCTCGAAGATGCGGTCCTGAAACTGGCGTCCGGTGAAGTGCGCGCCGGCAACGATTTACGCAAACTGGTCGAAGAGGCGCGCGCGATCCGCACTATCCTGCATGGCCTGCACAGCCGCTACAATCGCCAGGTCGTGGAGCAAGCGGCAATCTTAAGCGTGCTCAACCGCGATATTTTCGGCGACCCGCAGAAGGCCATGGCCGCGGTGCCGTATATCGCCAAGCGTCTCGATGCCTTGTCCGACGAAACCGAGCGCGGCTGGCAGGGCCAGTTCACCGAAGGCATCGGCTTTCAATTCGAGCGCACCGTGCGTGGCGTCAAAGAGGTCGCCGTGATCGATCAGGCGCTGCTCAGCTCCGTCGACGCGCGCAAGCTCGACGAATTCGCGCCGTCGCTGCAGAAAGTTTTTCCGCGGCCGACGCCGCCGGCTATGCTGCGCCGCAAAGAGGACGAGATCGCCATTCACGGACCGGTCGGACTGTTCGAGGCGGTGACCGCCGCCGGTCGCAAGGGTGTGACGCTGCAACGCTACAAGGGGCTCGGCGAGATGAATCCCGGCCAGCTCTGGGAAACCACGCTCGACACCAATGCGCGGTCGCTGCTTTGCGTGAGCGTCAAGGAAATCGACGAAGCTAACACCATCTTCGACGAGCTGATGGGCGACAAGGTCGAGCCGCGCCGCATATTCATCGAGGCGCACGCGCTGGCCGCCAGCGTCGACGTGTAAGCTGATTTCCCGGGAACTTAGCGCCCCGACGTGATGGTGCCGCGTTCGGTGAGCACCAGCCACTGGCCATCCTGGCGTTTGATCTCGGCGACGCGGCCGACGCCGGGAAGCGTGCTGCCGGCGCCGATATCGAAGACGCCGCCATAGCGGTTCTCGACCAAAGCGCGGCCGCCCTGCACGTCCTGCACCACCCAGTCCGGCAAAATCCGGTCGGTGAATTTTGGTGCATCCGCCGGCGGCGGCGCCGGCCCGCCGACCGGAGCCGAAATGGAACCGGTGATGTCGGTGGACGCGGTGCGCGGATCGATCCGGTCGAGGCGGTCGGCGAGCTTGGCGAGTTGGCTCGTCGTGCTGCGGCTCGCATTATCGAGATCGGCCTTGATGGTGGAGATGTCGGCGAGCTCCAGCTTTAATTCGCGCATCACGTCGGTCGTGTTGGCGACACCCGCGGCAGGCTCGGCCGGATAGAGATAGCGCGCCATGCCCGAACCCGACACCGAGCCGACAAACGAGCCGAACGCCGTGGCGAAAGCGACCGAGGCCGCCAGCACCAAAAAGCGCGTGGAATGGGCTTGCGAGGGCGCCGCGGTTTCGACCGCGGGCTCTTCCAGCTTCGTCGTCCTCTCCGGCGCCGAGTTTCGGCGCGATCACCATCGGCAAATTGCCGTCCACGGCTTTGCTCCCGCGCGGCTTGTCGGCGCCAGATCGCGCCTCCTCGCTGTCGCCTGAACTGTCGTCCGGGTTCTCGGCCATGGTGGAATCTCCGGAGTTACGGTTGACCAGTCGTTAACCAGCTTTGGTTAGCAATTGGTTACCGCCGTCCTCACCGCGAAAGCGGGGCCGGACGCGGAGAAACTCAATCCATCAGACCGTTGTCGCGCGCGAGATCCTTGAGTGAAGCTTCCGGGCGCGCGCCGATATGCCCGATCACTTCCGCGGCCGCCATCGCGCCAAGCCGGCCGCAGGTGCGGTCGTCGGCGCCGCGCGCCAGTCCGCACAGAAATCCGGCCGCGAACAGATCGCCGGCGCCGGTCGTATCGACGACGCGCTCGACCGGGAACGCCGGCACCACCTCGGTACCGTCGGGGCCGAGCACGAGGCAGCCCTTCTCGCTGCGCGTTACCACCGCGACATCGATATCGGCGCGCAGCGCCGATATCGCGGTATCGAAATCCGAGCTTTGATAAAGGCTGTGCAGCTCCGCTTCGTTGGCGAAGATGAGATCGACCGTGCGTGAGCGCATCAGCTGCAAAAACTCGTCACGCCAGCGGTCGACGCAGAAGGCGTCCGACAGCGTCAGCGCCACTTTGCGGCCGGCCGCATGCGCCACTGCCGCCGCCTTGAGAAACGCCTCTTTGGCGTTCTGCGGATCCCACAAATAGCCTTCGAGATAGGTGACGGCGCTGGCCGCCACGGCTTCGTCGTCGATATCGGCGGGATGCAGGTCCTGCGCGGCGCCGAGATAAGTATTCATGGTGCGCTCGCCGTCGGGCGTCACCAGCACATAGCAGCGGCCGGTCGAGGGACCGGCGGCGGCCGGCCTGGTGGCAAAACTCACGCCGGCGGCACGGATGTCGTGGCTATAGGCGCGGCCGAGCTCATCGTCCTTGATCTTGCCGATGAACGCCGAGCGCGCGCCGAGCGAAGCGAGCCCGACGATGGTGTTGGCCGCCGAACCGCCGGACATTTCCACCGCCGGGCCCATGGCGTCATAGATCGCCTGCGCGCGCGCCTCGTCGATCAGCGCCATGCCGCCCTTGCGCATGCCCTGCTCGAGCAAAAAGTCATCTTCGGCGCGGGCGATGACATCGACAATCGCATTGCCGATGCCGAGAACGTCGTAACGCGCGGATGTCATATTGGATTCGATGGGTAAACTCGCGGCGGGACCGGCACTATAGCGGCCGGCTCTTGCACGGCAAGCCATCGCCGTGGCATGGGACACGCGATCCGTGGGGTCTTGGCATGGCGTTCAAGGAACTGGTTTTTTCCGGCGTGCAACCGACCGGCAATCTGCATCTCGGCAACTATCTCGGCGCCATCAAGCGCTTTGTCGAATTGCAGGACCGCTACGACTGCATCTATTGCGTCGTCGATCTGCACGCCATCACGGTGTGGCAGGACCCCGCCGAATTGCCGCATGCCATTCGCGAAGTGACAGCGGCGTTTATCGCCTGCGGCATCGATCCGAAAAAACACATCGTGTTCAACCAGAGCCAGGTCGCCGAGCACGCCGAACTGGCCTGGGTGTTCAACTGCGTCGCCCGTCTCGGCTGGCTCAACCGCATGACCCAGTTCAAGGAGAAGGCCGGCAAGGACCGCGAGAACGCCTCGGTCGGGCTTTACGCCTATCCGACGCTGATGGCGGCCGACATTCTGGTCTATCGCGCCACCCATGTGCCGGTCGGCGAGGACCAGAAGCAGCATCTGGAGCTGTCGCGCGACATCGCGCAGAAATTCAACAACGATTTCGGCCAGTCGATCGGGGACAAGGGCTTTGGCGAGGCGTTTTTCCCGCTGCCCGAGCCGCTGATCACCGGCGAAGCGACGCGCGTGATGTCGCTGCGCGACGGCACGAAGAAAATGTCGAAGTCGGACGCATCCGACCAATCGCGCATCAATCTCACCGACGACGCCGACGCCATCGCGCAAAAAATCCGCCGCGCCAAAACCGATCCGGAGCCGCTGCCCAGCGAGGAAAAGGGGCTGGCGGCGCGGCCCGAGGCCGACAATCTGGTCGGCATTTATGCGGCGCTCGCCGATACCGACCGCGCCGGTGTGCTGAGCGCAATTCGGCAATGCGCAGTTCTCGACCTTCAAATCGGCGCTGACCGACCTTGCCGTCGCCAAGCTTTCGCCCGTTGCCGCGGAGATGAAACGGCTCCTTGCCGATCCTGCCGCGATCGACGCCGTGCTGGCGGACGGCGCCGCGCGGGCGCAAAAACTGGCCCGGCGCGACCATGAACGCGGTGAAGGATATTGTCGGTTTCGTGCGGTCCTAACCGGGCCCTTGAACTTCCAAAGCAATTCGCCACGTATTGTGGTAGAGTCGATACGGTCCCAGCGCCGCATGAGCTGTCGGCGAAGGGGGACGGAGGACGAAAGATGTTCATCCAGACCGAAGCGACGCCGAACCCGGCGACCCTGAAATTCCTGCCCGGACGTGCCGGTGCTCGAAAACGGCACGCTTGATTTGCGCGACGCCGACGAGGCGGCACAGTCGCCGCTCGCCGAACGGCTGTTCGGCATCGCCGGCGTCAGTGGGGTGTTCTTCGGCTCCGATTTCATCACCGTGACCAAGGGCGCCGGCGAATGGCAGCAGCTCAAGCCGATGATCCTCGGCGCCATCATGGAACATTTCATGTCGGGCGCGCCGCTTCTGGCGGCCGGCGCCGCCGGCAAGAGCGACGGCGACGAATTCTTCGATGCCGCCGACGCCGAGACCGTCGCCACCATCAAAGAACTGATCGAAACGCGGGTACGGCCGGCGGTCGCCAATGACGGCGGCGACATCACCTTCCGCGGCTTTAAGGACGGCGTCGTCTATCTCAACATGAAGGGCTCCTGCTCGGGCTGCCCGTCATCGACGGCGACGCTGCAGCACGGCATCCAGAATTTGTTGCGTCATTTCGTCCCCGACGTCACCGAAGTCCGGCCCATATAATTGCGGCCAGGGAATTGGGGCCGAGGAATTGCGGCTAGGTGATCCAGCGCGCCGCGCCGGCATCTATACGATGTGACCCAGCATGCGCGTGCTCGCCATCGATACCGCGCTGGCGGCCTGCTCCGCCGCCGTGCTGGACACCGCTTCCGGCGGAATCATCGCCAGCGAAAGTTTGCCGATGATGCGCGGCCATGCCGAAGCGCTGATGCCGCTGCTCGCCCGGGTGATGAAACAATCCGGCCTCGCCTTTGGCGATCTCGACCGTGTCGTGGTGACGACCGGGCCCGGCAGCTTCACCGGCTTGCGGGTCGGCATTGCCGCCGCGCGCGGAATCGGCGTCGCCACCGGCCTGCCGGTCGTCGGCGTATCGACGCTGTCCGCCTATGCGGCGCCCTATCTCGGCGCCGACGATAGCAGCCCGGTGGTCGCGGCCATCGATGCGCGGCATAGCCACGTTTATCTGCAGGTTTTCGCCCCCGGCGGGCGCACGCTCGTCGCGCCGCGGATCGCGCCATTGCAGGACGCGGTGCGCGCGGCTTCGGACGCCGCGTCCTGCATTGTCGGTTCCGGCGCCCAGGCGGTCGCCGACAGTTTGCCGAAAGCAGCGCCGAAGCCGGTGACGGTCGATGCGCGCCAGGCCCCCGACATCGGCTGGGTGGCGCAGATCGGCGCCGTCGCGCCGGACACGCAATGCGCCGCCGAAGCCGCAATATCTGCGTGCGCCCGACGCGCAGCCGCAAAACGCCGCTTCGCTGCCGCGCCGATGATGCGCTTTATCTCTCGCCTGTTGTCGCGCGGCGAGCCCGCCCTCACCGCCGCACGGCCCGCCGACGCCGCCGCGATCGCCGCCGTGCATGGCGTTTCGTTCCAGCGCGGCTGGGGCGAACATGAGATTCACCGGCTGTTGATCGAGAACAATGTCGTCGCCCACCGCGCCATGGCCGGCCGGAAATTGATCGGTTTTATCCTGTCGCGGCTGGCCGCCGGCGAGGCGGAAATTCTGTCGGTCGCCGTCGCACCGGCGTGGCGCGGGCGGAAGCTGTCGCGGCCGCTGCTCGATCTGCATCTGCGCCGCCTGGCCGGCCTCGGCGTCCGCGCGGTGTTTCTCGAGGTCGGCGAGAACAATGCACCCGCCTGCCGGCTGTACCGGCGCGCCGGCTTCCGCGAGGTGGGCCGCCGCCAAGGCTATTACGAGGGCGGCGCCACCGCTTTGGTGCTGCGCCGCGACCTCGGCTGAAGGGGCTAGCCCCAATGCATGTTCTTCTGCATCGCAATTGACATTTCAGCGCCATCACGAATGCATTTGAACGCTGCTTCGACGGCGCCGATGTTTGTTCCCGCCCAATATGGATCGGCCGGATCGATCTTCTTGAGATTGTCGATGTCCTCAACGATGAAATCGCAATCCACCCAATTGTTCGTGTCACCCGTCGCCCAGTTCACGGTTCGAAGAAGGACGCTCTGGTCGCGTTTGGCCGGATCGGTCAGGTGCACGATGTCCTTCTCCAAAAAGCTGACAAAGCCATAGCTGCCGAGCCGGGCGAAAAAAGCGACCCCGTCGGCATGCTCGCATGCGGTCGCCCGCCATTTGCCGAATTGTTCATTTGCAGCCTGCGCCTCCGCCAGGGGCAGGCCCATCTTTAACTCGCAGAAAGTCGCAATCCTTGTCCGGCCGCTCCAACAGGCTCATGTCGATGGGGCAAGGCTCACAGCGCCCGCGTTCCCAACAATTGCAATGAACCATGAGATCGATGCCCATGATCTTCGCATGCTCCCGCAAATTCGATCCCAGAAAGCAACTGCAAATCCGCAGAAATCGCAATAGTATGGGCGCAAAACAGGGAGGACCGCCATGACCGCAACGCGATCGCGCGCCGCGCCGTCTCTTGCGCTGACTGTTGCAATCATTAGCGCGCTCGCACTCGGCTTCGCCGCCATTGGCAGCGCGCAAAACGCGTTTCCCACCCGGCCGATCAAAATGCTGGTCGGCTTTGCCGCCGGCGGCGGCACCGACGTGGCGGCGCGCGTGATAGCGCAGCCGATGTCGGAAATTCTCGGCCAGACCATCGTGGTCGAGGACCGTCACCGGCGCCAGCGGCTTGCTCGCTTCGCAGGATCTGGCGAAATCGGATCCCGACGGCTACACGCTGATGATGGGCAGCCAGACCACCTGCGCGGTGGCGCCGGCGCTCTATCGCAAGGTGACGGTCGATCCGGTCAAGGATTTCGCCGGCGTCGCGCTCACCGGCGCCTCGCCGCTCGTCCTGGTGGTCAATCCGTCGTTCGCCGCGCATTCGGTCGCGGACGTGATCGCGATGGCGAAGGCCAACCCCGGCAAAATCAATTTCGGCACCGGCGGCGTCGGCACGACGCCGCACATGACCGCCGAACTGTTTCGAGTACGACGCCGGCATCAAGATGGTGCATGTCGCCTATCGCGGCGAAGCCGGCGCGATCAACGATCTTTTGGCCGGGCAAATTCCGATCATGTTCTCCAACCTCTCCGCCGTCATGGGCCATATCAAAGCCGGCTCGCTGCGCGCGCTGGCGGTGACCAGCGCCAAGCGTTCGCCGTCGGCGCCCGACATTCCGACCGTGGCGGAGACGGCGCTGCCGGGCTTTGAGGCCGAGACCTGGTTCGGCATCGTCGCGCCGGCCGGTACGCCGCGCGACATCGTGGCAAAACTCAACGCCGCGGCACGTCAGGCGGTCGGCCGCGACGACACCAAGCAGCACTTCGCCGACCTCGGCATGACCACCCGCAGTGCTACGCCCGGAGGAACTCGATGCCTATATCAAGTCGGAGATCGTGAAATGGTCGGACGTGATCAAGGAGGCCAATGTCCAGCCGCTGGACTAGGCATCACATCAAGCGCGGCCGGCATTTCATTTTGCCGGGAATCCCGCTAAGACATTGTACGGACACGCGGCAGCCCCAGGAAGCAGGCTGAATATGGAGCTAAGACAAAGACTTAGCTCGACCAGCACCGGCATGAACGGACCCCGCAAGCTCTACATCAAATCGTTCGGTTGCCAGATGAACGTCTACGACTCGCGTCGGATGGCGGATACTTTGGCGCCGCACGGCTATGTCGAAACCGCCACCGCCGAGACCGCCGATCTCGTCATTCTCAACACCTGCCATATCCGCGAGAAGGCGGCCGACAAGGTCTATTCGGAGCTCGGCCGCGTGCGCCGTCATGAAGCGAAGCGGCCGCGGCGCAAGGCCGCCGCCTCGTCATCGCGGTCGCCGGCTGCGTGGCGCAGGCCGAGGGCGAGGAAATCATCCGCCGCGCGCCCGGGGTCGATCTTGTGTTCGGCCCGCAGAGCTATCACCGGCTGCCGGATTTGCTCGCGCGCGCCGAGCGCGACGGCAAAGCCGTCGATACCGAGTTTCCCGTCGACGACAAATTCGATCATCTCGCGGCACCCGATCGCGCGGCGATCCGGGCCCGCGGCGTCAGCGCCTTTGTCACGGTGCAGGAAGGCTGCGACAAGTTCTGCACCTTCTGTGTCGTGCCCTATACGCGCGGCGCCGAAATGTCGCGGCCGGTGCAGAAGATCCTCGCCGAAGTCGAGCACCTGGCCGAAGCCGGCGTGCGCGAGGTCACGCTGATCGGGCAAAACGTCAACGCCTATCACGGCGAAGGCCCGGACGGGCGGACGTGGCCGCTGGCGCGCCTGCTCGAGCGCGTCGCGCGGATCGATGGCATCGACCGGCTGCGCTATACGACCAGTCATCCGCGCGACATGGACGACGAACTGATCGCGGCGCATCGCGATCTGCCGCAACTGATGCCGCAACTGCATCTGCCGGTGCAGTCGGGCTCCGACCGCATTCTCGCGGCGATGAACCGCCGGCACACCCGCGCGGATTATCTCGACGTCGTCGCGCCGGCTGCGCGACGCGCGGCCCGATCTCGCGCTGACATCCGATTTCATTGTCGGCTTTCCGGGCGAAACGGAAGCCGATTTTGCCGCCACGCTCGATCTCGTCGATGAAATCGGCTTGTCCGGCGCGTTCTCCTTCAAATATTCACCGCGGCCGGGAACGCCCGGCGCCGAGATGGACGATCAGGTCGACGGAAGACGTGAAATCGGAGCGCCTGCACCGCCTGCAGGACGCCATCGACCGCAATCAGGCGGCGTTCAATCGCCGCTGTCTGCATCGCACGTTCGACGTGCTGTTCGAACGACCGGGCCGCCATGGCGGCCAACTGGTCGGCCGTTCGCCCTATCTGCAGCCGGTGCAAGTCGATGCGCCGGCGTCGCTGATCGGCGAGATTGCCGCGGTGACCGTCACCGAAGTCGCCAGCAACAGTCTGTTCGGCGCGCTGGCGCGGGCACAACAGCCAGCCCGCATCCGCGTTGCTTTCCCGCAGGAGCCTGAATTGCGAACACCCGAGACGGAAGAATCGGTCTTCGTCGCGCCGAACAGCACGGCGCAGATCGTCCTGACGTTCGACGACAACCGCCTCGCCTCGACCCTGTTTGGGCAATACGGCCAGAATCTCGCGCTGATCGAGCGCCGGCTCGGCGTCGTCGCCACCTCGCGCGGCAATCAGGTCACGCTCGACGGCCCACGCGAAGGCTGCGATCAGGCGCGCCGCGTGCTGGAAAGCCTTTATGAGCGGCTCAAACGCGGCGACGAGCTGACGCAGGGCGACGTCGACGGCACCATCCGGCTGGCGCTGTCGCAGGGCTCGCTGTTCGATTTCGATCCCGCCGCGGCGCGCGAGAATTTCGAGGAGATCAATTTGCGCAAGCGCCGCGTCCGCGCCCGCACCGCGGCGCAGGACGCCTATATTCGCGCGCTCAAGCGCCATGCGCTGGTGTTTTCGACCGGCCCCGCCGGAACCGGCAAGACCTGGATTGCGGTGGCGCATGCCGTGCAATTGTTCGAGCGCAAGGAAGTCGATCGCATCGTGCTGTCGCGGCCGGCGGTCGAGGCCGGCGAGCGGCTCGGCTTTCTGCCCGGCGACATGCGCGAAAAAGTCGATCCCTATCTGCGCCCGATCTACGACGCGCTTTACGACCTGATGGACGCGCCGCATCGTCGAGCGCGCGCTGCAGTCGACCGAGATCGAGATCGCGCCGCTCGCCTTCATGCGCGGCCGCACGCTGTCGAACGCCGCCATCATTCTCGACGAGGCGCAGAACACCACCGCGATGCAGATGAAAATGCTGCTCACCCGTCTCGGCGAGAACAGCCGGATGATGGTGACCGGCGATCCGAGCCAGGTCGATTTGCCGTCGGGCCAGACGTCCGGGCTTGCCGACGCGGTGCGGCTGCTCGAAGGCGTCGAAGGCATCGGCCATGTCAGCTTCACGGCCGCCGACGTCATCCGCCACGAGCTGGTCGCCCGTATCGTCGAAGCCTATGACAAGGAGGCGGCGAAGAAGCGCGAGCGCCGGGAATGACGCGGGCCGCGCGCCCGCGCTGACAGTCGACGTGCTCGTCGCCAGCGCCCGCTGGAACGACGACGCCGCAACGGTCAAATCGATCGTGCGGCGCGCCGTCACCCGCGCCGCCGCGGCGACGCTGTCAACAACGCGGAGCGAGCTTGCTATCGTTCTGACCGATGATTCGGCGATACGCCTGCTTAACCGGGATTGGCGGGGCATTGACGCGGCCACCAACGTGCTGTCGTTCGCGGCCAAAAGCGCAAGCGCGGCGAACATCTCGGCGACATCGTCCTGGCCTATGAGACCATCGCGCGCGAAGCACGCAGCGAAGGCAAGCCGTTCGCCCATCATGTCGCCCATCTTGCCGTCCATGGCTTCCTGCATCTGATCGGCTACGACCACGAGCGCAACAAGGAGGCGGCGGTGATGGAACGGGCCGAGCGTGATATTCTCCGTCGGCTCGCGATTCCGGATCCCTATCGGCCGCCGGCCAAACGCCGCGCCAAGCGCAAATCGAAACGTAGGTCTTGAACTCACCGTGAATTCCGTCCGAGACGATCACACGATGGCTCAATTACCGCCGCAGCCCGAACCGACCGACCGTGAGCGCCGCGGCCTGCCGATGATCGTGCCGGAAGCAAGCGAGCAGCCGGAGGGCTGGCTGACGCGGGTGATGCGTATCCTGTTCGGCTGGAAGGCGGCCTCGACGCGCGCGGATCTTGAGCTCGTGCTCACCAGCGAGCAGCCGCAATCGGGCTTTTCGCCCGAAGAAGCGGCCATGCTCAAAAATATCCTCGGTCTGCGCGAGACGCGGATCGAGCGCATCATGGTGCCGCGCGCCGACATCGTCGCCGTCCAGCAGGACATCGCGCTCGCCGACCTGGTGCGGGTGTTCGAGGTCGCCGGACATTCGCGCCTCGTGGTCTATAACGATACGCTCGACGATCCAGCCGGCATGGTCCATATCCGCGACCTGCTTGCCTTCATGTCGGCGCGCGGCGCGCGATTCCGGCGAAGTGGCGCAGCGCGAACAGACCGCAAGGCGCCGAGCTGAGCTTTGCCAATATCGATCTGTCGATGCCGCTTGCGGCGGCGAAGATCGTGCGTGAAATCCTGTACGCGCCGCCGTCCATGCCGCGCGCTCGATCTGCTCGCCAAGATGCAAGCGACGCGGATTCATCTCGCGCTGGTGATCGACGAATATGGCGGCAGCGACGGCCTCGTCTCGATCGAGGATCTGGTTGAACTCATCGTCGGCGACATCGCCGACGAGCATGACGAGGAAGAAGGCCCGGCGGTGACGCGGCAGGCCGACGGCTCGTTCCTCGCCACCGGCCGCGCCAGCCTCGAGGACGTTCGCGCGGCGATCGGCGAACAGTTCGACGCCGGTGAGGTCGCCAAGGAAGTCGACACGCTCGGCGGCTATCTTGTCATCAAAGCCGGCCATGTGCCGGTGCGCGGCGAACTCGTGCCGGGACCGGAGCCGTTCGAGGCCGAGGTGCTCGATGCCGATCCGCGCCGCGTCAAGCGCGCGCGAATTTATCTGCGCAAGGATCGTCGCCCCGCCGGCGTCCGGGACCTGTCGTCGATGGCGAGAGCCGCCGCGCCGAGGCCGCGCGACACCGCGCGACGAACCCACTCGGCCAAACCCGAACACGCCGCGCGCGCCGTGACGCCGAAGGGCCTGATCCACGCCATCGTATTGTCTTGGGGTTGGCGGCGCTGGCTGATCGCGTTTGCCGCCGGCGCGGCCTCGGCGCTGGCGATGGCGCCGTTCAACGCCTGGCCGATCCTGTTTCTGACATTCCCGATCCTGGTCTGGCTGATCGACGGCGCCGGCGTCGGCAGTTGGGGCGGCGTGGCGCGCGGCGGCAACCGGCTGGTGGTTCGGTTTCGGCTATTTTCTCGCCGGGCTTTATTGGATCGGCTACGCGTTTCTGGTCGATGCGCCGACTTTCGGCTGGCTGTTGCCGATCGCGGTGATCGGCCTGCCGGCGGTGCTCGCGCATCTACACTGCATTCGGCGCGGCGCTGGCGCGGCTGTTATGGACGCGCGGCGCGCGGCGCATCCTCGCGCTGGGCGCGGCGCTAACGGTGTCGGAATGGCTGCGCGGCCATCTGTTCACCGGCTTTCCCTGGAACGCTTTCGGCTATGCCCTGACCGCTCCGCTCGCCTTTGGCGCAAGCCGCCTCGCTGTTCGGCATCTGGGGCCTGACCTTCATCGCCGTCGTGGTGTTCGCCAGTCCCGCCACGCTCACCGACGATCGCGACGAAACGCTCCGGCCGTGGCTGCCGCTGACGCTCGGCGTCATCGCTCTCGCCGCGCTCGGCGGCTATGGCGCGATGCGGCTTAGCGCACTATCCGACGCGGCTCGTTGACGGCGTGCACCTGCGCATCATGCAGCCCAATTTGCAGCAGGACGTGCGCTTCAATTACGCCGCCAGACAAGAGGTGATGAACCGCTACGTGGCGTTGTCCAGCCGGCGCTTCCGGGCCGCAATCGCGCGGCATCGGCGGCGCGACACATTTGATCTGGCCGGAATCGCCGTTCCCGTTTTTCCTGACGCGCGAAGCCGATGCGCTCGCGCAAATCACCAATCTGCTGCCGCCGGGCGCCGTGTTGATCACCGGCGCGATGCGGTTGGCCGATCCGGATAATCCGGCGACTCCGGCGTCTACAACTCGATCTATGTCATCGGTCACGACGGCTCGATCGACGCGATCTATGACAAAGTGCATCTGGTGCCGTTCGGCGAATATTTGCCGTTCGAGCCGTTCCTCGAACGGCTTGGCTTGCAGGAGCTGACCAAACAACGCGGCGGATTTCTCGCCGGCGACCGGCACCGGCTCATCGCCGTTCCCGGCGCTCCGCTCGCGCTGCCGCTGATTTGCTACGAGATCGTTTTCCCCGGCGAATTCGCGCCGCCCGGCAAACGGCCGGGCTGGATCGTCAATGTGACCAATGACGGCTGGTTCGGCATCTCCACCGGACCGTATCAACATTTCCAGCAGGCTCGCGTCAGCGCGATCGAAGAAGGACTGCCATTGGCGCGCGCCGCCAATACCGGAATTTCCGCCGTGGTCGATCCGGTCGGGCGGATCATCAATTCGCTGCCGCTCGGCACGCGAGGGCGTGCTCGACGCGCCGCTGCCGCGGCCGATCGGCGCGCCGATCTACGCCCGCCTCGGCGATGCGCCCGCCGGCATTATTGTCCTGATCGCGTTCGTTGTGGTTCGCCGCCGCCGGTCCAAGGCACATCAGTCAAAATCTGAACTGGAGTGTCATGCGTGCCATTGAACGGCATTAAGGCTGAGTCGCTCGCGGCAAAGCTGTAGAGGGCTCATTAACGATCCATAGGGCAGAAACTGTAGCGTCACACGCAACTAAAGCGCGGCGGCACCGCGTTCCCGTAAAGGAGATTCAGACGTGCCGCAGCGGCTTAATGTCCGCGCAATAAATGACTGCAGGAAAGCAGTTTCAATTGTGACGGATTTGCTATTTATAGCGGCTGGGCCCAGTAAGATTACGGAGCGACAGGAGCCGATGGTCATCTTAGCCAAAAAGGCGCCGAATCCGACCGACAAGCATGTCGGCAGCCGCGTGCGCATGCGCCGGATGATGCTGAGCATGAGCCAGGAGAAACTTGGCGACGCGCTCGGTCTTACTTTTCAGCAAGTGCAAAAATACGAGAAAGGCACCAACCGCATCGGCGCCAGCCGGCTGCAGCAGATCTCTCATATTCTCCAGGTCCCGGTTTCATTCTTCTTCGAAGGTGCGCCGAGCCGCGCAGGCGGTCGGCCGTTCTGAAGGCATGGGCGAAGCGCCTTCGCCCGCTTACGTGTCCGACTTCCTTGCGACCTCGGACGGCCTGGCGCTGACCAAGGCTTTCATGCGCATCGACGATTCCAAACTGCGGCGGCGCATCGTCGATCTGGTCGAACAAATCGCCGCCCGCGACAAGCGCTAGGAAATTTCGCCGCATTCAGTCCGGCGCCGCGACGGCATCCGCCCACCTCTTCGCCCACATCTTGACCGCGCAGGGGTACGCTGCAACAACCACCTCGTAGCGCGGTTTCGCACCGCGCGGGCTTCGAGCCGTTAGGCCAGTAAGTGCAAGGCCGGTTATGAGGGAGTGTTTCGCTGTGGCGCATGCCAATTATCTGTTCACGAGCGAGTCGGTGTCGGAGGGGCATCCCGACAAAGTCTGCGACCAGATTTCCGACGCCATGCTCGACGCGTTCATCGAGAACGACATCAAGCTCGGCATCGCCGACGACAGCCTGGTGAATACCCGGCTCGGCTGCGAGACGCTGTGCACGACCAACAAGATCGTGATCGCCGGCGAAGGCCGCGGCCAGTTGTTTCGCAAGATCGGCAACAAGGCGGTGGTCGACCGCGAGCTGATCACGCAGATCGCGCGCGACGTGGTCAAGGACATCGGCTACGACCAGGACGGCTTCTCCTATCACGGCGCCGACGTCGAGGTGCTGCTGCACGGCCAGTCGCCCGATATCGCCATGGGCGTCGACGCCAAGAAGAAAAAGAGCGGCGAGGAAGAAGGCGCCGGCGACCAGGGCATGATGTTCGGCTTTGCCTGCACCGAGAGCGAGGTCTACGAGAAGAACTCGTTCATGCCGGCGCCGATCTATTTCGCGCACAAGATCCTGAAAGTGCTCTCCGACAAGCGCCGCTCCGGCCAATTGTTCGATTTGCAGCCCGACGCCAAGAGCCAGGTCACCGTTCAATACGTCGACGGCAAGCCGGTCGGCTGCACCAAGGTCGTCGTCTCCACGCAGCACAACGAGAAAACCCGCAACGGCAAGAAATACACGCCCGGCATGGTCAAGGACATGATCGCCGATGCCGTGGAATCGGCGCTGCCGAAAGGCTGGATGCCGAAGCGGCCGTCCGATTTCTTGGTCAATCCGACCGGCAATTTCGTCGTCGGCGGACCCGATGGCGACTGCGGCCTCACCGGCCGCAAGATCATCGTCGACACTTATGGCGGCTATGCCCCGCATGGCGGCGGCGCGTTCTCCGGCAAAGATCCGACCAAGGTCGACCGCTCGGCCGCTTATGCCGCGCGCTATCTCGCCAAGAACGTCGTGGCCGCCGGCCTCGCCGAACGCTGCACCATTCAGGTCGCCTATGCGATCGGCGTCGCCGATCCGATGTCGGTCCTGGTCGATACCCACGGCACCGGCAAGGTCGACGAGAAGAAGCTCGAGAAAGTTCTGCCCGAGCTGTTCCGCCTGACGCCGACCAATATCCGGCGCACGCTCAAGCTCAACCGGCCGATCTACCGGCGCACCGCCGCTTATGGCCATTTCGGCCGCGCGCCGGACAAGGACGGCGGATTTTCCTGGGAACAGACCGACCTCGCCGACCAGCATCAAGAGCGCGGTGCGCTGAGGCCTGTCATCATCTGCCAACGGGTCCGGCCTTTGGCGGGCCCGATGACAAGCTCCAGCGGATGATCCAGTAAACGCCGACGGTGCATCTTCTGTCCGGCCAGTGTTTACTGGATGCTCCGCTTTCGCGGAGCATGACAGTGATAACCGAAACGCCGAACCCCACAACCTCGCGCGTTTTTCGGCCGGCGCAAGGGCCACAAGCTGCGCCCGCGTCAGGCGCGGCTGTTCGATACGCTGTTGCCGCGCCTCGCGCATCGATCTGTCGCGCCCCGCGCCGATCGAATCTCGCGCGCACTGTTTGCCGATCCCGGTCGACCGAAGTCGCGCTCGAGATCGGCTTTGGCGGCGGCGAAGCGATGATCGCGCAGGCGCAAGCTTGCCCGCAACCGGCTTCATCGGCGTCGAGCCTTTCGTCAACGGCATGGCCAAGGCGCTCGCCGCCATCGAAGAGCAAAGGCTTGCGCAATATCCGCCTGCATTTCGACGATGCCGTCGAGCTGATCGCGTGGCTTCCAGAGAAATCATTGGCGCGGATCGATCTGATCCATCCCGATCCGTGGCCGAAACGGCGGCATTGGAAACGCCGCTTTGTGCAAGACGACATGGTCGCGCAGCTCGCCCGCATCCTGCGGCCGGGCGGCGAATTCCGTTTTGTCACCGACATTGCCGATTATGCCGCCTGGACGCTGCAACGCTTGCGCGCTCGAGTGCTTTCGAATGGACGGCGCAGGCGGCCGACGATTGGCGCAATCCCTGGCCGGGTTTTATCGCGACGCGTTACCACGCCAAGGCGGCGCGCGAAGACCGCGCCTCGTGTTTTCTGATTTTCCGCAAGAATCTGAGCGCTGCGGTTCGGCCGGACCTGCCAGAACCGCACCACGCGCTGCGCCGTCGAGGCTGAAAGCCGCCCGTAATTGGCGAAGGCGGAATCGAGTGCCCGTGGCTTGACGCCGCCTTGCCATCCGGACGCGCCGCGATGATGGACTTCACCGTCGACCAGCTCATGCTCGGCGGCCTTGCACAGAATCAGCACCGGATCGGGCCGCTCGCTCGCCATCAGCCGGTCGGCGACGCCGATCGGCACCTTGGACAGCGCCGCGAGCGCCACCACGGTTTCCTCGTATTTGCCGTCACCGGCGAATGCCGCCGAGCGCCGCCTCGTTCATGCCGCCGGCCCGATGCAGACTCAGCACCACGCGTTGCGCGGCGCGATAGTCGCGCGGACCGACGCGTTTGCCGACTTCGCTCGAAACTTTATCCAACACGCGTCGAATTTCGGCTTTCAATCCCGGCGGCGCCGAGGCGAGCAAACGCTTGTGCACGACCGCGGTCGCCTTGGTCAGCAATTCGCCGAACATTTGCGGCGGGATATCCGGCCGCAGCCCGACTTTCTCGGCAAGAACTCCGTCGTTCTCGGCGCGCTTGACCAGCCGAAAGAAACTCGACTCGGAAAGGCGCGCGCCGCGATTGTCGGCGACGCTGCGGGCGACGTCGCGATCGCCGCGCCGGACCAGCACGTCGGTCACCGCCTCGCCCAGCGCCTGCCGCGCCGAGATCGCCTGCAGATGCGCCTGACTTTTGGTATTGGCGAGATCGACCAGATCGGCCTCTTGCAGCCGCGGCGCCAGTTTTAGCACCGGCCCGGCGACGGCGATGTCGTCGTCATTTGCCAGCGTGCGCATCACTTTGCAGCGGCGCGTTGGCGACCGGCGCCAGGCGATTGGCGAGCTCGGCGCGCGCCTTGTTCTCGATTTCCTCGATCAGCAGTCCGAATACGTCGTCGAACAGATCGACATGCGCGTCGCTATAGGCGCTGGCGCCGGCGAGAAATAGAGCGGTAATGCGCTGCAACGTCTCGGCGCGCTTGTGGCGCGAGCCGTGCTGAATCACGTCTTCAAGCTCCGGGATCAGCGAGAGGGCGGCGCCCATTCAGGAATCGGCAATCTGGCAGTCAGGCGATTTTCAGCTCATACTTGATTACCGATTACTGATTACCGATCCCTGAAGAGCCCTTGCAACGGCCTGACAAACCGCTATATTTGGCCGGTCCGTCATGGATACCTCATAACGGTCGGGTGATCCGATCGGTTTTGAGAGTGGGTTCCCCCGGGGCCCGCTCTTTTTTATTACCTGAGGGCTGGCGGCACTTCGCAGGACACGGTTGCGGCACAAATGGCCGCGAACAGCATGGACGACAGACCGAGCAACTTTGAGCTTTCGAATTTTGCCGATGAGCCGCGGCTCATCATCGAGCCGGGGCGCGCGGCGCGCGTCGCCGCGCTGGCCGAGCCGGTGCTCGCGTCGCTCGGCTATCGGCTGGTCCGGGTGCGCATTTCCGGCTCTGCCGGCTGCACGGTCCAAATCATGGCCGAGCGGCCGGATGGCACGATGAAGATCGAGGATTGCGAGGCCGTGTCGCGCGCGCTCTCGCCGGTGCTCGATGTCGCCGACCCGATCGAGGGCTCCTACCAGCTGGAGATTTCGTCGCCCGGCATCGACCGGCCGCTGGTGCGCCGCTCGGATTTCGACCGCTATGCCGGCTATCTGGCGCAGGTGGAAATGCAGGCGCCGATCGACGGCCGGCGGCGCTTTCGCGGCGAGCTCACCGGCACCGATGGCGAGTGCGCGCGCATCCGCTGGAATGGGGCGCCGAGCGACAACCCGGAAATATTGCTGCGCATCGACGACATGATGGAAGCCAAGCTTGTGCTGACCGACACGCTGATTTCCGAAGCGCTGCGCAAGAGCAAACAGAACCAACGCAAGGAGACTGCCGATGGCGACCGTAAGCGCCAATAAACTCGAACTCCTGCAAATCGCCGAGGCGGTCGCCCGCGAAAAGGGGATCGATCGAAGGATCGTGCTCGGCGCCATGGAAGACGCCATCGCCAAGGCCGCCCGCTCCCGCTACGGCAGCGAGACCGAAGTGCGCGCCGAGATCGATCCGAAGAGCGGCGAGCTGCATCTGTCGCGCCACATGCTGGTGGTCGAGGCGGTCGAGAACTCCGCGACCCAGATCAGCCTCGACGAGGCGCGCCGCCGGCATCCCGCCGCGCAGATCGGCGACACCATCGCCGATCCGCTGCCGCCGCTCGAATACGGCCGCATCGCCGCGCAATCGGCCAAGCAGGTGATCGTGCAGAAAGTGCGCGAAGCCGAGCGCGACCGGCAATATGACGAATACAAGGATCGCATCGGCGACATCGTCAACGGCATCGTCAAGCGCGTCGAATACGGCAACGTGGTGGTCGATCTCGGCCGCGGCGAAGCGATCGTGCGCCGCGACGAAATGCTGCCGCGCGAAGTGTTCCGCAACGGCGACCGCATCCGCGCCTATATCTACGACGTGCGGCGCGAGCAGCGCGGGCCGCAGATTTTCCTGTCCCGCACCCATCCGCAATTCATGTCGAAGCTGTTCGCGCAGGAAGTGCCGGAAATCTACGACGGCATCGTCGAGGTCAAGGCGGTGGCGCGCGATCCGGGCTCGCGGGCGAAAATCGCCGTGGTATCGCGCGATTCCTCGGTCGATCCGGTCGGCGCCTGCGTCGGCATGCGCGGCTCGCGCGTGCAGGCGGTGGTCAACGAGCTGCAGGGCGAGAAGATCGACATCATTCCGTGGTCGCACGACATCGCCACCTTTGTCGTCAACGCGCTCGCTCCCGCCGAAGTCGCCAAAGTGGTGCTGGACGAAGAGCGCGAGCGCATCGAAGTCGTGGTGCCGGATCAGCAGCTTTCGCTCGCCATCGGCCGGCGCGGCCAGAACGTGCGCCTCGCCTCCCAGCTCACCGGCTGGGACATCGACATCCTGACCGAGCAGGAAGAGTCCGAACGCCGCCAGGCCGAGTTCGAAAATCGCACCCGCATGTTCATCGACACGCTCAATGTCGACGAGGTGATCGGGCAATTGCTGGCCTCGGAAGGTTTCAACTCGGTCGAGGAACTGGCGATGGTCGATACCAAGGAAATCGCCAGCATCGAAGGTTTTGACGAGGACACCGCGGGCGAATTGCAGACGCGCGCCCGCGAATACCTCGACAAGATCGAGGCCGAGCTCGACGCCAAGCGCACCGAGCTGGGCGTCGAGGACGCGCTCAAGGAGATCGAGGGCGTCACCACGGCGATGCTGGTGCGGTTCGGCGAGAACGGCGTCAAGACGGTCGAGGATCTGGCCGGCTGCGCCACCGACGATCTGGCCGGCTGGACCGAGCGCAAGGACGGCGAAGCCGTCCGCCAGGCCGGCATTCTCGACGGGTTCGAGCTTTCCCGCGAGGAGGCCGAGGCGCTGATCATGCAGGCGCGGCTCAAAGCGGGCTGGGTCACCGAGGCCGATCTCGCGCCGCCGCCGGCGCCGGTCGAAGAGGCGCCGGCCGCCGAGGCGCAGCCGTAAGCGGAGCCGGATGCAGGCATGACCGTTCCCTCCACCGACAGCGAACTCGATAGCGGGCCGCGCGGCCGCGAACGCGAACGGCTTTGCGTTGCGACGCGCACGGTGCGGCCGGTTGCGGATTTGATCCGCTTCGTCGTCAGCCCTGACGGCGAAGCGGTACCCGACCTCAAATGCAAGCTGCCGGGACGCGGCGTCTGGGTCACGGCGACGCAGGAGGTGCTGGGCGAAGCGATCAAGCGCAATGTCTTCGCGCGCGGGTTCAAGCGGAACGTTCGGCTGGCCGCGGACCTCCTCGCCCGGACCGAACGCCTGCTCGAACAATCGGCGCTGGATGCGCTGGCGATCGCCGGCAAAGCCGGATCGTCGCCGCCGGCTTCACCAAGGTCGAAGTCGCGCTGGCCCATGATCGGGTGGTCGCCCTCCTCCATGCGGCGGAGGCCTCGGCCGACGGGGTCAGGAAGCTCGATGCGGCCCGGCGGCGCTCCGAGGCTGGCCCGGTCGCTGTGATTGGGATCCTGACGTCGGCACAATTGGATTTGGCACTGGGGCGCTCAAATGTGATACATGCAGCCCTGCTCGCCGGGCCCCCGAGTGACACGTTTTTGGCGCGTTTACGGCGCTTGGAACGGTTTCGGACCGGCGATCCGGGCCAAAACGGCCCAAGTCTGGCCGGCCGGGCCGACCCGGGTGAGCCGGCAGCAATATTGGTGGTACGGAACTGGATAGGAATGACTGAAACAACGAAAAATAGCGGCGAGAAGCTGAGCGTGGCCCCGACCAAGACGCTGACGCTCAAGCGCGGCGGCGTCGAGCAGGGCGTGGTGCGCCAGAGTTTCAGCCACGGCCGCAGCAAGGCGGTCGTCGTCGAGAAGGTCAAACGCCGCATCGGCCCCGGCGAAGCCAAGCCCGAACCCGTCGCCGCGCCGGATCGCAGCGCCGCGCCGAAGCGCGCCGCCGCGCCGGCTCCGGCCAAGGCGGCTCCGGCGCCGCCGCCGCGCCGAGCGCCGCGGCTGCAGCAGCGCCGAAAGCATCCGGCGTCGTGCTGCGCACCCTTACCGACGATGAGCGCAATGCGCGCGCACATGCGCTCGCCGACGCGCGGGTGCGCGAAAACGAGGAGCGCGAGCGCGCCGAGGAAGAAGCGCGCGTTCGCAGCAGCCCGCGAAGAAATCGATCGCACCGAGCGCGCCGCGGCCGAAGCGCGCAAGCGCGAAGAAGAAAAACGCCGCAAGCACGACGAAGACACCAAGCAAAAGGCCGACGAAGTCGCCAAGAAGCGCTTCGGCGCCGAGATAACGCCGGCCAAGCCGAGCGCCCGGCCGGCGCTCGAAGCCGACGAAGACGAGGCGCCGCGCGCCCGCCGTGGCGCCGGCGGCGCGACCGCACGTCCCGCGCCGGCGCCGAAGGCGCCGCGCATCGGCGCCGAAAAGCGCCGCGGCCGGCTTACGGTCGTCACCGCCCTTTCGGCCGATGAGATACGCGAACGTTCGGTCGCTTCGTTCCGCCGCCGCGTACAGCGCATGACCGGCCACCGCGACGAGCCGAAGGAAAAGATCGCGCGCGAAGTGACTATCCCCGAAACGATCACCATTCAGGAATTGGCCAACCGCATGGCCGAGCGCGGCGTCGACGTGATCCGCATCCTCATGCAGCAGGGTCACATGGCGAAGATCACCGACACGATCGACGCCGATACCGCGCAGCTCATCGCCGAAGAACTCGGCCACACCGTGCGGCGCGTTGCCGAAGCCGACGTCGAAGAGGGCATGTTCGATGCGCCGGACGATCCGGCCAACTTGCAGCCGCGCGCGCCGGTCGTCACCATCATGGGCCACGTCGATCACGGCAAGACGTCGCTGCTCGACGCCATTCGCTCGACCGAAGTCGCGGCCGGCGAGGCCGGCGGCATCACCCAGCATATCGGCGCCTATCAGGTGACCGTCGCCGTCGGGCGGCCGCGATCACCTTCATCGACACGCCGGGCCACGCCGCGTTCACCGCCATGCGCGCCCGCGGCGCCAAGATCACCGACATCGTCGTGCTCGTGGTCGCCGCCGATGACGGCGTCATGCCGCAGACGGTGGAAGCGATCCAGCACGCCAAGGCGGCGAAAGTGCCGATCATCGTCGCCATCAACAAGATCGACAAGGCGGACGCCAAGCCGGAGCGCGTGCGCAGCGAATTGCTGCAGCATGAAATCCAGGTCGAATCGCTCGGCGGCGACGTGCTCGAGCTCGAAGTGTCGGCCAAGCCAGAAGACCAATCTCGACAAGCTGCTCGACATGATCGCGCTGCAGTCCGAAGTTCTCGAGCTTCAAGGCCAATCCGAACCGTCCGGCCGAAGGCACGGTGATCGAGGCGCGGCTCGACCGCGGCCGCGGCCCGGTCGCGACCGTTCTGGTGCAGCGCGGCACGCTCAAACCCGGCGACATCGTCGTCGCCGGCTCCGAATGGGGCCGCGTGCGCGCGCTGATGTCGGATACCGGCCATTCGGTCGTCGCCGCCGGCCCGTCGATGCCGGTCGAAGTTTTGGGCTTCAACGGCACGCCGGAAGCCGGCGACCGGCTCGCCGTCGTCGATACCGAAGCGCGCGCCCGCGAGATCGCCGATTATCGCGACCGGCAGAAGCGCGACAAAATGGCGGCGCGGCAGACCGGCATGCGCGGCTCGCTTGAGCAGATGATGAATCAGCTCAAGACCAGCGGTCTCAAAGAGTTTCCGCTGGTGATCAAGGGCGACGTGCAAGGCTCGATCGAAGCCATCCTCGGCGCGCTGGAAAAACTTTCCACCGAAGAAGTGGCCGCGCGCATCATCTACGCCGGGCGCCGGCGGCATCACCGAATCCGACGTCACGCTGGCGGAAGCCTCCGGCGCCGTCATCATCGGCTTCAACGTCCGCGCTCATAAGGAAGCGCGCGAGGCCGCCGAACAGGCCGGCATCGAAATCCGCTACTACGACATCATCTATAATCTCGTCGACGACGTGAAAAAGGCGATGTCGGGCCTGCTGGCGCCGACGCTGCGCGAGACCATGCTCGGCAACGCCACCATTCTCGAAATCTTCAAGGTGTCGAAGGTCGGCAATATCGCCGGCTGCCGCGTCACCGAAGGCACCGTCGAGCGCGGCGCCAATGTGCGGCTCATTCGCGACAACGTGGTCGTGCATCAAGGCAAGCTGTCGCAGCTCAAGCGCTTCAAGGATGACGCGCGCGAAGTCGTCGCCGGCCAGGAATGCGGCATGGCGTTCGAGAATTATCAGGACATGAAGGCCGGCGACATCATCGAATGCTACCGGGTGGAGAGCGTGCAGCGGACGCTGTGAGTTCGAGACTCACGTTGCGGCTCTCCGGTTGTTCATGCCCCGCGACGGCGGGGCATCCAGTAATCACCGAGCGACTGGGGTTACTGGTTCGTCCGCCTTCGCGGACGATGACAAATAAAATGTGTGAATGAATCATGGCACGTCACCAAAATCGCGATCAGTCCGCCGGCGGCTCGCAGCGCCAGCTGCGCGTCGGCGAATTGATCCGTCACGAGCTCGCCGACATGCTCACGCGCGGCGAAATCCATGATCCGGTGATCGAAGCGCACCTGATCACGGTTCCCGAAGTGCGCATGAGCCCCGATCTGCGGCTGGCGACGATCTACGTCATGCCGCTCGGCGGCCGCGACAAAGAGGAAGTGCTCGACGCGTTCGACCGCAACAAGCGCTATGTGCGCGGCGAGATCGCGCGGCGCGTTAACCTGAAATTTGCACCCGAGATTCGATTTCGCATCGACGAGCGATTCGACGAAGCGGAACGGATCGAGAAGCTCTTGCGAACGCCTTGGTCCAGCGCGACCTGGGCGGCGGAAAAGACGAATGATGGCCGCGGACGATCTCACCGCCCGCCTGGGCGACGCTGCCGGGCCAGCCACGCAACGCGGAGCGCGAGCGAATAAGAAGCGCCCGAAGCGCGACGTGCACGGCTGGATCGTGCTCGACAAGCCGGTCGGCATGACGTCGACGCACGCGGTTGCGGTCATCAAGCATCTGTTCACGGCGCAGGCGCGCCGGCCATGCCGGAACGCTCGATCCGCTGGCGTCGGGCTGCCTGCCGATCGCGCTCGGCGAAGCGACCAAGACGGTGCCGTTCGTGGTCGATGGCCGCAAGACCTATCAGTTTACCATTCGCTGGGGCGAGGAGCGCGACACCGACGACGCCGAGGGCCGCGTCGTGGCGACCAGCGAGACCGCCCCGATGCGGCGGCGATCCAAGCCTTGCTGCCGCGCTTTACCGGCACGATCGAGCAGGTGCCGCCGCGCTTTTCGGCGGTAAAGATCGACGGCGAACGCGCCTACGACCTCGCGCGCGACGGCGAGACGGTCGAACTGGCGCCGCGCGCGGTGACGATCCACCGGCTCGAATTGGTCGAAATGCCCGATCCCGACCATGCCGTGCTCACGGCTGAATGCGGCAAAGGCACCTATGTGCGCTCGCTGGCCCGCGATCTCGGCCGGGCGCTGGGCGCGCTCGGCCACGTCTCGGCCTTGCGCCGGAGCCGGGTCGGGCCGTTCGGCGAGAGCCGACATGATACCCCTGGAACAGATCGAAGCTTTGTGCCATAGAGCGGCCGCCGGCGAGGGACACCTTGCCGATACGCTCCTGCCGATCGAGACCGCGCTGGACGACATCCCGGCGCTGGCCGTGAGCCCGGCAGACGCGGCGAGGCTCCAAAGGGGCCAAGCCGCATTGTTGCGCGGACGGGACGCCTCCATCTTCCGCGGCATGGTCCAGGTCGCTTCCAGCGGCCAGCTTGTGGCCATTGCCGAGGTCGAGCGCGGCGAGATCGTTCCCCGAGCGCGTGTTTAATTTAACCGGCATCGCTGGTCGTGCCGGCAGACAAAGAGGTTGGTGACGATGTCGATAACGACCGCGCGTAAGGCGGAAGTCATTAAGACTTATGCCAAGAAGTCCGGCGACACGGGTTCGCCCGAAGTCCAGGTTGCGCTGCTCTCGGAGCGGATCAACAACCTGACGGATCACTTCAAGACCCACGTCAAAGACAACCATTCGCGGCGCGGCTTGCTCAAGCTCGTGTCGCAGCGGCGCCAGATTCTCGATTATCTCCGGCGCACGGACGATGGGCGTTACAAGGAGTTGATCGAACGGCTGGGTATTCGCCGTTAAACGTTTCCGCGCGGGAGATCCCGCGCGTTTGTCGGCGGAGCGCATGAGGCGTCCGCCTTTACCCGGCAGCAGAGCTGCCGATCCGTGGAACGGGCCGTTGCCCGTTCATATCTACAGGAAGGTCCGAAGGCCATGGCAGGATCGCCAGTCGCTGGTGAGGCATTGCAGCAGCTGCTGCGCCGACAGCGTCTCGCCGTCTTGCTTATGGCTTTCGCGCTTTCGCGAAAACCATGAGAGACAATCGCAATGTTCAATATTCATCGTGTGCAACTTGACTGGGGTGGCCGTCCACTCACGCTGGAAACCGGCAGGATCGCGCGTCAAGCCGACGGCGCCGTGCTCGCCACCTATGGCGAGACCACCGTCCTCGCCACCGTCGTCGCGGCCAAGCAGCCGAAACCCGGCATCGACTTCCTGCCGCTGACCGTCAACTACACCGAAAAATACTACGCGGCCGGCCGCATTCCCGGCGGCTATTTCAAGCGCGAGCGCGGTCCGACCGAAAAGGACACGCTGACCTCGCGCCTGATCGATCGCCCGATCCGTCCGCTGTTCGCCGAAGGCTGGCGCTGCGACACGCAGGTGATCATCACCGTGCTGTCGCACGATCTGGAGAACGATCCCGACATCGTCGCCATGGTCGCGGCCTCGGCCGCGCTGACGCTCTCCGGCGCGCCGTTCATGGGCCCGATCGGCGGCGCCCGCGTCGGCTTCATCAACGGCGAATACGTGCTCAACCCGACGATCGACGAGATGAAGGAGAGCCAGCTCGACCTCGTCGTCGCCGGCACGCAAGACGCGGTGATGATGGTGGAATTGGAAGCCAAGGAGCTGTCCGAAGAGATCATGCTCGGCGCCGTGATGTTCGGCCACCGGCACTTCCAGCCGGTGATCGAGGCCATCATCGAGCTCGCCGAGAAGGCGGCCAAGGAGCCGCGCGAGTTCGCCGCTGCCCGACACCAAGGCGATCGAGAAGGAGATGCTCGGCGTCGTCGAGAAGGACCTGCGCAAGGCCTATGCGATCCCGGCCAAGCACGAGCGCCAGGACGCCGTCGCCGCCGCCAAGAAGAAGGCGATGGAGCACTTCTTCCCGGACGGCAAGGACAATCCGGACCGCCCGATGGCGCAGATCGCCGGCGTGTTCAAGGATCTCGAAGCCAAGATCGTGCGCTGGAACATTCTCGACACCGGCAAAGCGCATCGACGGCCGCGATCTCGTGACCGTGCGCCCGATCGTCGCCGAAGTCGGCTTGCTGCCGCGCACCCACGGCTCGGCGCTGTTCACCCGCGGCGAGACCCAGGCCATGGTTGTCGCCACGCTCGGCACCGGCGAAGACGAGCAGTTCATCGACGCGCTGCAGGGCACGTACAAAGAAGCGTTCCTGCTGCACTACAACTTCCCGCCCTTCTCGGTCGGCGAGACCGGCCGCATGGGCGCGCCCGGCCGCCGCGAAATCGGCCACGGCAAGCTCGCCTGGCGGGCGATCCGTCCGATGCTGCCGTCGAAGGAGGAGTTCCCCTACACCATCCGCGTGGTGTCGGAGATCACCGAGTCGAACGGCTCGTCCTCGATGGCGACGGTGTGCGGCACCTCGCTGGCGCTGATGGATGCCGGCGTGCCGCTGAAGCGGCCGACCGCCGGCATCGCCATGGGCCTGATCCTCGAAGACAAGCGCTACGCCGTGCTCTCCGACATCCTCGGCGACGAGGACCATCTCGGCGACATGGACTTCAAGGTGGCCGGCACCGAGCGAAGGCGTCACCTCGCTGCAGATGGACATCAAGATCGCCGGCATCACCGAAGAGATCATGAAGGTCGCGCTCGGCCAGGCCAAGGGCGGCCGCCTGCACATCCTCGGCGAGATGGCGAAGGCGCTCGACCGGCGCGCGCCGAGCTCGGCGAATACGCGCCGCGCATCGAGACCTTCAAGATCCCCACCGACAAGATCCGCGAAGTGATCGGCACCGGCGGCAAGGTGATCCGCGAGATCGTCGAGAAGACCGGCGCCAAGATCAACATCGAGGACGACGGCACGGTGAAGGTCGCCTCCGCCGACGGCGAGTCGATCAAGGCGGCGATCAACTGGATCAAGTCGATCGCGTCCGAGCCCGAGGTCGGCCACATCTACGACGGCAACGTCGTCAAGGTGATGGACTTCGGCGCCTTCGTGAACTTCTTCGGCGCCAAGGACGGCCTCGTCCACATCAGCCAGCTCGCGGCGCGCCGGGTGCAGAAGACCACCGACGTCGTCAAGGAAGGCGACAAGGTGAAGGTGAAGCTGCTCGGCTTCGACGAGCGCGGCAAGGTGCGGCTGTCGATGAAAGTCGTCGATCAGCAGACCGGCGAGGACCTCGAGGCCAAGCAGAAGGCCGAAGGCGAGCGACAGCCGCGCGAGAGCGGCGCCGGCGCGGAATAGCGCGCTGCATAGTTCAATCGAGCGATCAAGAGAAAAGGCGGCCGCGAGGCCGCCTTTTTTCTTTTAGCCGGCCAGGCCGGCGCTTGTGCAGCTTTGCTGCGCGCTGGCCGCCCAGCACTTCGATCGACGATCTGGCCGAGCGCGAAGAAATCCGCCTTGCGCGGCGAGGTGCGCCGCCAGCCGAGGCCGATGGTGCGGCCGGGCTCCGGCGCGGTGAAGCGCAACAGCTTGACCCGCTCGTCGCGCACTTCGACATCGACGGCGACTTCCGGCACCAGCGTCACGCCGTAACCGTTGGCGACCATCTGCATCACCGTCGCGAGGCTGGTGGCGCCGAGGCTGAAGCGGCATTTCGTGCCGCGCCGTCGCGCAATAAGCCAGCGCCTGATCGCGCAGGCAATGGCCTTCTTCGAGCAGGATCAGGCGCTGCTGATCGATCTCGCGCGGATTGACGCGCGCGTTGCTGCGGCAGCGGATCGCCGGCCGGCACCGCGAGCAGGAACGCGATCGTCGAACAGCCGCGATGGTTTCGATCTCGGCATCCGGCAGCGGCAGCGCCAGCATCACCGCGTCGAGCTCGCCGCCGGCGAGTTCTTCGATCAGGACTTTGGTCTGCGTCTCGCGCAGTTCGACGGTCAATTCCGGATAGCGCGCCTGCAGAATCCGGAAGCACCTTCGGCAGCACATAGGGCGCCAGCGTCGGAATGATGCCGAGCTTCAGCCGGCCCGACAGCACGCGGCCGCGATGGCGGGCGAAATCGACCAGATCGCGGGTGGCGGCAAGGACGCGTTCGCCGCGCCGCGCCACTTCGAGCCCGATATCGGTCAGCGCCGCCTCGCCGGGACGGCGCTCGACCAGCTCGACCCCGAGTTCCTTTTCGAGGTCGCGGATTTGCATCGACAGCGCCGGCTGGCTGACCGCGCAGGCTTCGGCGGCGCGGCCGAAATGCCGATATTGGACAAGGGCTTGGAGATAACGCAACTGACGCAAAGTCGACCATGCCGTCATAAGTAATTCTTATCGGCGCTGTCAGTCAATACGATTAGACCTGATCCAAACTAAAGCGCATTGTGTCGGCCGCTCCCGAAACTTCGGGAGAAACCCCTACGGCCAAAAATCCCACGCTGACGACCGCAAGCGGCGAGGCGTTGGGTCAGAAATTCGCGCACAGAATCCTGTTTGAAAAACCCAGCACACACGATCGGAGAGAAACATGGACGCAAAGACTGACGACAAGAGCGCGGGCAAGTGCCCGGTCCTGCACGGCCCGTCGAATCGCGACTGGTGGCCGGACCACGCTGAATATCGGGGTGCTCCACCAAAAATCGCCCAAGTCCGATCCGATGGGCGAGGCGTTCGACTACGCCAAGGAGTTCAAGAGCCTCGACCTCAACGCCGTGATCAAGGACCTGCATGCCTTGATGACGGACTCGCAGCCCTGGTGGCCGGCCGACTTCGGTCACTATGGTGGTCTGTTCATCCGCATGGCGTGGCACAGCGCGGGCACCTACCGCATCACCGACGGCCGCGGCGGCGCCGGCGCCGGCCAGCAGCGCTTCGCGCCGCTGAACTCCTGGCCGGACAACGCGAACCTCGACAAGGCGCGCCGGCTGCTGTGGCCGATCAAGCAGAAATACGGCCGGAAACTCTCCTGGGCCGACCTGATGGTCCTCGCCGGCAACGTCGCGCTGGACTCGATGGGCTTCAAGACGTTCGGTTTCGCCGGCGGCCGCGCCGATGTCTGGGAGCCTGAAGAGCTCTACTGGGGTCCCGAGGGCACGTGGCTCGGCGACGAACGCTACAGCGGCGAACGCCAGCTTGCGGAACCGCTCGGCGCGGTGCAGATGGGCCTGATCTACGTCAATCCGGAAGGGCCGAACGGCAATCCGGACCCGGTCGCGGCGGCCAAGGACATCCGCGAAACGTTCTTCCGCATGGCGATGAACGACGAAGAGACCGTCGCGCTGATTGCCGGCGGCCACACCTTCGGCAAAACCCACGGCGCCGGCGATCCGTCGCTGATCGGCCCGGAGCCGGAAGGCGGCGCCATCGAGGATCAGGGCCTCGGCTGGAAGAGCAAGCATGGCACGGGCTTCGGCGCCGACGCCATCACCGGCGGCCCGGAAGTCACCTGGACGCAGACGCCGACGAAGTGGAGCAACCACTTCTTCGAGAACCTGTTCGAAATACGAATGGGAGCTGACGAAGAGCCCGGCCGGTGCGAAACAGTGGAAGGCGAAAGGCGCGGAAGCCACCATCCCGGACGCCTTCGACAAGTCGAAGAAGCATGTGCCGACCATGCTGACGACGGACCTCTCGCTGCGGTTCGACCCGGCCTACGAGAAGATCTCGCGGCGCTTCTACGAGCATCCGGATCAGTTCGCGGACGCGTTTGCCCGCGCCTGGTTCAAGCTCACGCACCGCGACATGGGCCCGATCGCGCGCTATCTCGGCCCGCTGGTGCCGAAGGAGACGCTGATCTGGCAGGACCCGATCCCGGCGGCGAATCATCCGCTGATCGGCGAGCAGGACATCTGCGGCTCTGAAGGCGAAGATCCTCGCGTCCGGCCTGTCGGTGTCGCAGCTGGTCTCGACCGCCTGGGCGTCGGCCTCGACGTTCCGCGGCTCCGACAAGCGCGGCGGCGCCAACGGCGCGCGCATTCGCCTTGCCCGCAGAAGGATTGGGACGTCAACCAGCCGACGCAGCTCGCGACGGTGCTTGCAGAAGCTCGAAGCGATCCAGAAGGAGTTCGGCAAGAAGGTTTCGCTTGCCGACCTGATCGTTCTCGGCGGCAGCGCCGCGATCGAGAAGGCCGCGAAGGCGGCCGGGCACGACGTGAAGGTTCCCTTCACGCCGGGACGCATGGACGCGTCGCAGGAGCAGACCGACGTCGAGTCCTTCGCGCCGCTCGAACCGAGCGCCGACGGCTTCCGCAACTATATCAGCGGCAAGCGCAGTTCATGGCGCCGGAGGAGGCATTGGTGGATCGGGCGCAATTGCTGACGCTGACGGCGCCCGAGATGACGGTTCTCGTCGGCGGCCTGCGCGTGCTCGGCGCCAATGCCGGCAGTCCAAGCACGGCGTCTTCACCAAACAGCCCGAGACGCTGACCAACGACTTCTTCGTCAACCTGCTCGACATGAGCACGCAATGGCAGCCCGCCGGCTCCGATGGCGTGTACGAGGGCCGCGACCGCAAGACGAAGGCGGTCAAGTGGACCGGCACCCGCGTCGACCTGATCTTCGGTTCGCACTCCCAGCTGCGCGCGCTTGCGGAAGTCTATGGCGTGCGCGGACTCGAAGGAGAAGTTCGTGAAGGACTTCGTGGCGGCCTGGACCAAGGTGATGAACGTCGATCGCTTCGACCTCGCCTGATCGCGGCATGGAGTGAACGGCGAACGGGCGGCGCCGCGAGCGCCGCCCGTTTTGCTTATGGCGTTGCGCGCCGGATCGGTCGGATCGATCGAGACCAGGATGCTGCATTCGACATAGTCGAGCAGCTGCGCATGGCCCGGGTCCGGCCCACCATCGCGCCAGCGCGCCGGTCGGCCGGTGTCCGATGATGATCAGGTCGACGCCCAATTCCCGCGCCACCGCCGGGATGTGCTCGATCGGGCGGCCGAAAGCCAGGTGCCCGGTCGCGGTCAGCCCGCGCGCCCGCAGGCGTTCGACGCCTTCGTGGAGCACTTCCCTGATGGCCTTCTCTTCCCCGTCCAGCGCCACTGCCGACGGCATATCCACCATCGCGCTGCCGACGAGCGTCGGCGCGATGGCCAACAGATGCGTTTCGGCACCGAGTTTCTGCGCGAGTTCGGCGCCTTGGATCAGCGCGCGGCGCCCTTCCCGGGTCGAATCGTAACACAGCAGGATTTTGCGTGAAGGCAGGCATCGTCGCTCCCATAGCCCGGCATGGCCCGCCATGCCGCCGTCCATATCAAATTTATCAGTCTGCCACGACCGCGTGGCCCTGGCCGCCCCGCCGCGGCGCCTGCCGTGAAGACGATCAGCAGCGGCAGTACGGCGAGGGTCGCGATCATCAGCAGCTTGTAATCGTCGATGTAAGCGATGATCTGCGCCTGCTGCGTGATCATGGCGTCGAGCGCGGCGCGGCCGGCCGCGGTGAGCGGGTTCCAGAACTGGGCGACGGTCGGGATCCTCGAACATCCGGTTCACCGGCGTAACGTGCTGCACGATTTCGGCGTGGTTGACCTGTGTGTTCCGGGTCAACAGCGCGTTCACCACCGAGATGCCGATGCTCGAGCCGATATTGCGCGACAGGCTGTAGAGGCCGGCGCCTTCCGCCCGCAGCTCGGTCGACATCGTCGACAGCGTCACCACGCTCAACGGCACGAACAGGAAGCCGAGGCCGATACCCTGGATGACCCCGACGCTGATAATCGTGAATTGCGAAATATCCGGCGTCCAACCGGTCATCGCGTAGAACGACCACGCCGTGATCGCCAGGCCGAAGCCCAGCAGGAAGCGGGTATCGACACGCCCGATCAGCCGCCCCACCACCAGCATGGCGCCCATCGTGCCGATGCCGCGCGGCCCCATGACGAAGCCGGCGGTGACGACCGGATAGTTCATGAGGTCCTGCAGGAACGGCGGCTGCAGCGCCAGCGAGGCGTAATAAGTGAGGCCGACGACCGCTACGAACAGCATGCCCGCCGTAAAATTGCGGTCACGAAACAACGACGGCCGCACAAAAGGCTCCTTCGCGGTGAAGGTGTGAACGAGGAACAGATAGAACGCCGAAGCGGCGATGATGGCTTCGATGACGATCTCGCCGGAATTGAACCAGTCGAGTTCCTCGCCGCGGTCGATCATGAGTTGCAAAGAGCCGAGCGCGAGACTCAAGGTGCCGAAACCGAACCAATCGAGCTTCACCGCCCTGTTGCGTGTCGTCTCGGACAGAAAGGCGACCATGCCGAGCAGGCATAGAATTCCGATCGGCAGGTTGATGTAAAAGACGTAACGCCAGGAATAGTTCGCCGTCAGCCAGCCGCCGAGCACCGGCCCGAGAACCGGGCCGGCCATCACCGCGACGCCCCACAGCGCCATCGCGGAGCCCTGCCGCTCCCGCGGATTGATGTTGAGCAACACCGTCTGCGACAGCGGAACCAGCGCGGCGCCGAACACACCCTGCAGCGTGCGGAACACCACGATCTGGCTGAGGGTCTGCGCCATGCCGCACAGCATCGAGGCGGCGGTGAAACCGGCGACGGAGGCAAGGAAAAGCTGCTTGAGCCCAAACCGTCCGGCGAGGTAGCCGGTGGTCGGCGTCATGATCGCCGCCGCGACGATGTAAGAGGTCAGCACCCAGTCGATTTCGTCCTGGCTCGCCGACACGCTGCCTTGCATATAGGGCAGCGCCACATTGGCGATGGTGGTGTCCAGCGCCTGCATCAGGGTGGCGAGAATTACGCACACGGTTATCGCCGCGCGATTGCCGCCGCCTGCAATGGTCGCTGCAGCCATGACGCTCACCAGCCCAAGTGAAATCCACGCGCGTGACCGGTATCGACATTGACTTCGGCGCTCATGCCGGCGCGCAGCGGCGGCTTCTTCTGGTCGTTGGTGTCGACGCGCACGCGCATCGGGATGCGCTGCACGACCTTTACCCAGTTGCCGCTGGTGTTCTGCGCCGGCAACAACGAGAATTGCTGCGACGCCGCCGGACTGACGCTCTCGACGGTGCCATTCCAGGCCACGCCCGGATAGGTGTCCACCGTGACGGTCACCGGCTGTCCGGGCCGCACATAGGTCAGCTCCGTCTCCTTCGGATTGGAGTCGATCCAGACGTGGTCGGTATCGACCAGAAAGAAAGCAGTCGTCGAGGCGGCAAGGTACTTTCCGGGTGCGGTCGACGGCACGTTAGTCACGATGCCGCCAAACGGCGCCCTGACGACGGTGTGATCCAACTGGCGCTGCGCCTCGTCGACCTGCGCCTTGGCCTGCAGGTATTGCGGGTGCTGCGTCACCGGAATGTCCGGGTTGCCGGCCAGTTTTGCCAGTTGCGCCGCGGACTGCTGGCGCAGCGAGTCGAGCTTGCTCTTATCGGTGTCGAGCGTGGCTTTGGCCTGATCGTAATTGGATTGCGGAACGGTGTTGTTGTTCAAAAGCATCGTCGCGCGATTGTAATTCGTCTGATCGAGATCGACCTGCGCCTGCATTGCGGCCGCGTCGCTCAGCATGCGCTTGTAATCCTGCTTCATCAATTCGACGGCCAACGCCGTTTGCGCGAGATTGGCCTTGGCATTATCGAGCGCAAACTGGAACTGCAACGGATCGAGCCGATAAAGAATCTGCCCGGCCGAGACGTGCTGATTTTCGTGGACATCCACTTCTTTGACGATGCCGGCGACATCGGTCGAGATGCCGACCGTCTCGGCATTCACATAGGCGTTGTCGGTGGACATGATCCGTCCGCCGGTGACGTACCAGATGCCGCCGATAAGAAGCGCGAGCGGCAACAGGCCGAACAATCCCCGGCGCAGCCAGCGCTTGCGATCGAACCGCCAGGCGCGCGCACCGGCGAACGGCCCGCGCTGGTCCGACGCGGGACGGGACGGGACGACCGGCGGCGCTTCGCGCACATCCGGCGCTCCGTCGCCAGCAGGCGGCACGGGTTTGAGCGCCCGTTCAGCCATAGCGCTGTTTCTCCTCCGGCTCGGCGTTCTTCTGCTGGATCGCCTGGCGCAGATTTTCCTTCACGATCGCGAGCTGTGCGACCATTTTTTCGATGCTGTCGCGGTCGACGCCAGCTAGCGCCGTCGCCATCAATTCCTCGCCGAGCTCGCCCAGCTGCGCGATGATCGGCCCCGCGGCCGGCGTCAGGTAGAGCCGCTTGGCGCGCCGGTCGTTGGGATCGGCGCGCCGCTCGATCATGCCGGACTCGCATAGCCGGTCGATCAGGCGGGTGATGGTGATCGGCTGCAGATCCAGCATTTCGGCCAGTTCGGACTGTTTCAGTCCCTCGAAGCGGTCGAGCCTGGCGAGCAGGACCCACTGGGCATAGGTGACACCGAATTGGCTGGCTTTGTGGTCCGCATAGGTGCGGATCATGCGGGCTACATCTTTGAGGATAATAGCGAATTCGCGATTGAGGCTACGTGGGAGCATGGTTTTTCCCGCTGCAAATGTCAGACACAATATAAGCTACCTTATTATATTTCAGGTACGAAAAGACCGCAAAGCTGTATTGCGATGACTGCATTGGGTTCGCCTCAACGGACCCGCCTTAGGCCAGGCCAAGGTCGGCAAAAGCCATCATGTGATGGTCCGCCGCGGCCGGCGCGAAGCAGCAGAACACCACGCGCCCGATGCCGCGCGGCGCCGCCGCCAGTTCGGCTGCAACCGTGCCGACCGCAATGCGGGCGGCGCGGTCAGCCGGGAAGCCATAGACGCCGGTCGAGATCGCCGGAAACGCGATCGAGGTCAGGCCGTGCGCGGCGGCAAGATCGAGCGCCGCGCGGTAACAGGAGGCCAGCAGTTCCTCCTCGCCGGCGCCGCCGCCGTTCCATACCGGACCGACGGCATGGATGACGTGCTTGGCCGGCAGCCGGTAGCCGCGCGTGATTTTCGCCGCGCCGGTGGCGCAGCCGCCGAACTTTTCGCATTCCGCGAGCAGCTGCGGACCGGCCGCGCGATGGATCGCGCCATCGACCCCGCCGCCGCCGAGCAGACTGCGGTTGGCCGCATTGACGATGGCGTCGACATCGAGCGTCGTGATGTCGGCGACGCAGATTTCGAGCCGGGTGGCGCCGACTTCGGCCGTGAGCAGCGGCGGGCTTGTCATGACCGCGAATTTATCACGCCCACTCGGCCTGCGCCTCGGCCTGCAGATCGACGGTGGATTTCACGCCGATATCGTCGAAATGCTCGTCGAGAAAACGCCGCGCGGCGCGCATGCCGCTGACATGCAGCATGTCGAAGAAATCGTAATCGGTCGAAAGCTTGCTGAACGAATCGAAATGGGTGCCGAACGGGTCGAGCAGGATGCGGTGAACGTTGATGCGGCGATATTGGCCCGGACCGGTGCCGCGCGGCAGCCTGCCCTGATCGATCAGCCGGGCGACGAAATCGATGGCGCGGAATTCGGCGATCAGCGACGAATTGAAGGTGATCTCGTTGATGCGATTGATGATCTCGCTGGACGAAGTCGGCGTCTTCTGCCGCACCAGCGGATTGATCTGGACCACCAGGACGTCCTCGGTGGAGGTGGTTCGGAAAAACGGAAAGATCACCGGGTTGCCGAGATAGCCGCCATCCCAATAGGGCACGCCGTCGATCTCGACGGCGCGAAACACTGTCGGCAGGCAGGCCGACGCCATCACCGCATCGGCGGTGATCTTTTCGCGCGGGAAAATGCGCACGCGGCCGGTCTGCACGTTGGTCGCCGAAATGAAGAGCTGCAGGTCGGTCGTTGGCGCGCAACCTGTCGAAATCGACGAAGCGCTCGATCATATCTTTCAGCGGATTGATGTTGAGCGGATTGACGTCATAGGGCGAAAAATAACGCGACATGGCGTTGAACCAGGCTTGCACCGGCGTGCCTTCCAGCGGCGTGAACGACAATAGGCGCTGCATCACCTCGCGCTGCAACACCGGCAGATTGCCGGTGCTCGAAGCCGCGCGCCAGAAATCGCCGAGCCGCTTCTTGGCCTCGTCGCGCCCGCCGCGGCTAAGCCCGTCGGCCAGCATCACCGCGTTCATCGCGCCGGCCGAGGCGCCGGAAATCCCCTCGATCGCCAGCCGCTCGTCGCCGAGAATCTGTTCGAGCACGCCCCAGGTAAAAGCGCCGTGCGCGCCGCCGCCTTGCAGCGCGAGATTGATGCGCTTGGTCTTTGGTTGCGCGGCCGCGGCCGCGCGTCCGGGCAATATCGCGTTGAGGATTTTTTTCATGCCGGGGATGGCGCGCGACTATTCCGCCGTCCAACCGCCGTCGATCGAAAGATTGGCGCCGGTGATCGCCTTCGCCGCATCGGAGCAAAGATAGACGGCGAGGTCGGCGACCTCCTCCACCGTGACGAACTCCTTGGTCGGCTGCGCCGCCAGAATCACGTCGCGCTTGACCTGTTCCTCGGTCATGCCGCGTGCTTTGGCGGTATCGGGAATCTGCTTCTCCACCAGCGGCGTCCAGACATAGCCGGGGCTGATGCAATTGCAGGTGATGCCGAACGTTGCGGTTTCGAGCGCGACGGTCTTGGTCAGACCGGCGATCCCATGCTTGGCCGAGACATAGGCGGATTTGAACGGCGACGCGACCAGCGAATGCGCCGATGCGGTGCTGATGATGCGGCCCCATTTGCGCGATTTCATGCCCGGCACCGCGGCGCGCATGGCGTGAAACGCCGCCGACAGATTGATGGCGATGATCTGGTCCCATTTCTCGATCGGGAATTCCTCGATCGGCGCGACGAACTGGATGCCGGCATTGTTGACCAGCATGTCGAGCGAGCCGAAGCTCTTTTCCGCGGTCTGCACCATGGCGGCGATCTCGGCCGGCTTGCTCATGTCGGCCGCCGGAATAGAGCGCCTTCGACGCCGAAATCCTTCTCGATGCCGGCGCGTTCCTTTTCGATCGCGTCCTTGTCGCCGAAACCGTTGATGGTGATGTTGGCGCCTTGCGCGGCAAGCGCGCGCGCGATCGCCAAGACCGATGCCCGAAGTCGAGCCGGTCACCAGCGCGGACTTTCCTTTCAAGCATGACAATCCCCAATTCGGTAGAGGCGCGCCGAGAAGGCGGCGCCAGAGTGGCGACCTTTTCAGGAACGCGCGGGAACTGTGGGGCGCTTCCTGTTGCGGCGCAACATAAAAATCAGGCAGGGCCGTCACGTTTTCGCGATATCCGCATATCCGCTACAGTCTAGCGACGCCGGGAACAGCCAGGCCGACCCATAAGAATGACCGAGCCAAATGACCGAACCATGACAAATATGTCGCGCGCGATCTTCCCGGCGCCGGACCACGACCATCAGCGCTGCGCCAGCGCCGCCATCGCGCATGCCGAAGCGCAATGCGCGGCGCGCGCGCAACGGCTGACGCCGATGCGCCGCCAAGTCCTCGAAGCGCTGCTGGCCAGCCACAAGCCGCTCGGCGCCTACGAGATCATCGAGCGGCTGGCGGACAAGAGCCGGCCGGCCCCGATCACGATCTATCGCGCACTCGATTTCCTGCGCGACAATGGTCTTGTCCATCGCATCGAGAGCCGCAACGCGTTCGTCGCCTGCGTGCACAATCACGGCAGCGACGATCTCGTCGTCTTTCTGATCTGCGAACGCTGCGGCGCGGTCGGCGAGGCGCCCGGCGGCGCCGCCGCGGAAGCGCTCAAGTCGTCGTCGCGCGCGGCGGGATTTTCGCCAAAGAGTCCGTTGATCGAAATCGCCGGCATTTGCTCGCATTGCCGCGAACGATGACGCGTCGGAATTGAATCGCGAATTCCGTGACACAGTCTCCGATCGTCCCGCCCGCTCGACGCGTTCGCGATCGCGGTCACCGTCGGGCTGTGCCTGAGCTGGGGTTTCAACAACGTCGCGATCAAGCTCGCGATCCACGATATTCCGCCGCTGATCCAGTCTTCGGCGCGCTCGGTCATTGCGGCCGCTCCTGGTCGGCGCCTGGACGCAAGCGCGCGGCATTCCGCTGTTCAAGCGCGACGGCACGCTGCCCGCCGGGATTTTGGCCGGCGTCCTGTTCGCGCTCGAATTTCTCCTGATCTATCGCGGCCTGGTGTGGACCACGGTGACGCGCGGCGACGTTGTTTCTCTATCTCGCGCCGTTCTTTGTCGTCATCGGATCGCGCTGGCTGGTTCCAGGCGATCGTTTCATCTGCCTCGCAATGGCTCGGCCTGGTGCTGTCCTTTGCCGGCATCGTCGATTGCCTTCGGCCTGCCGACGCCGGCGGCCGATCCGCGCCAGATGCTCGGCGATCTCATGATGGTCGGCGCCGCGGCGGCCTGGGCGGCAACGACGCTCACCATCAAGGCGAGCGCGCTCAACCGCGTCAGCGCCGAGAAGACATTGCTCTATCAGCTCGTCGTCTCGGCGCCGCTGCTCGGCATCGGGGCGCTGGTGTTCGGCGAACATATCGACGCCGATGCCTTCGGCGCTCGCGCTCGGCGCCTTCGCCTATCAGACCGTCTGGGTGGTGAGCGTCACCTTCGCGGTTTGGTTTGCGCTTGATCGTGCGCTATTCGGCGCGCGGCTTTCGGTCTTCACGCTTCCTGGCGCCGCTGTTTGGCGTGGCCGCCGGCCATTTTGTGTTGGGTGAGCCGTTGACCCGCGCCTTCGCGCTGGCGGTCGCGTTGGTCGCCGGCGGCTCCTCCTCGTCAACCGGCCGCGGTGACGCTATATGCTATGGTTGTGGCGGCCCGATCGGTTTTGCGGCGGCCGAGACTGGCGTGTTAGGTTACCTAAAGGTACTGAATTCATGATGGAATTTTCCGGCCCCGCCGCGAGGCATCGCACCGTTGCCGTCAAGGTCGGCAATGTCACCGTCGGCGGCGGCGCGCCCGTCGTGGTGCAGTCGATGACCAATACCGACACCGCCGATGCCGAGGGGACGGCGAAGCAGGTGGCGGCGCTGGCGCGCGCCGGTTCGGAGATCGTGCGCATCACCGTCGACCGCGACGAGGCCGCGGCCGCGGTACCGCACATCAAGGAGCGGCTTCTCAAAATGAATGTCGACGTGCCGATCGTCGGCGACTTCCACTATATCGGCCACAAGCTTCTGGCCGATCATCCGGCCTGCGCCGAGGCGCTCGACAAATATCGCATCAATCCCGGCAATGTCGGCTTCAAGGAAAAGAAGGACCGGCAATTCGGCGCCATTGTCGAGACCGCGATCCAGCACGACAAGCCGGTGCGCATCGGCGCCAATTGGGGCTCGCTCGACCAGGAGCTGCTCGACCCATCTGATGGATCAGAATGCCCAGTCGAACCATCCGGTCGATGCGCGCGACGTGACGCGCGAAGCCATGCTGCAATCGGCGCTGCTGTCGGCCGAGCGCGCCGAGGAAATCGGCCTGCCGCGCTCGAAGATCATCCTCTCGGCCAAAGTCTCGGCGGTGCAGGATCTGATTGGCGTTTACGCCGAACTGGCGCGGCGCTGCGATTACGCGCTGCATCTCGGCCTCACCGAGGCCGGCATGGGCTCGAAGGGCATTGTCGCGTCGTCGGCCGCGATGGGCGTGCTGCTGCAGCAGGGCATCGGCGACACCATCCGCATCTCGCTGACGCCCGAGCCGAACGGCGACCGCACGCTGGAAGTGAAGGTGGCGCAGGAATTGTTGCAGACCGTGGGCTTGCGCACCTTCGTGCCGCTGGTCGCCGCCTGCCCCGGCTGCGGCCGCACCACCTCGACGACGTTCCAGGAGCTTGCGTCCAGCATCCAGAGCTTCATCCGCGATTCGATGCCGGAATGGAAGACGCGCTATCCCGGCGTCGAAGGCCTCAACGTCGCGGTCATGGGCTGCATCGTCAACGGACCGGGCGAATCCAAGCATGCCGATATCGGCATTTCGCTGCCCGGCACCGGCGAGCAGCCGACGGCGCCGGTCTTCATCGACGGCAAGAAGGCCATGACGCTGCGCGGCCCGACGGTTGCCGCCGATTTCCAAAAGATCGTCATCGATTACATCGAGCGGCGCTTTGGTACCGGCGTCACGGGCCGGACAGCGGCGGAATAATACCGCCGCCGGGCGGGGATGCGGTCCGCCTACCTCCTCTTCAGTCACACGCACATTCCCGATTTGCCCGCGAGGCGGTGAAGCCTGGAGGGCAAAGTTGCCAAATAATCACAGTGTGCCAGGAATTTGCGGTGGATTGTGCCTGTCCGGGCGGCAAACGCTCGACAGCCTCCAGCCTGCTCGTTCACGATGCGTTAACCATACGGCGGCCGCCCGGATGCGTGATCGGTTGGGCCGCGTGGTAGGGGGAGTCAATCACATGAAGCGGGCACTTTTTGCAGCGCTGGCCTTGTTCCTCTTGGTCGGGCTGCAGCCGCAGGCGGCGCGGGCACAGAGCGCGAACCCCGCCTGTAGCAACGGGTTCCTTAGCTGGCTTAACCATGGCCAGGACTGCCATTTGTTTTATGGCGGCGTCGGCATTGGTATCGGCACCGGCATCGCCGGCTACTACCTGACCAAGAAGCATGGCACTCCCCCGCATCGTCCGATGACGGCCGGAGCAGCCTATGGCGTGACAACCTACGCCTGTGCGGTCCTTTATCCCTTCGTCGGAACGTGGCTTCTCAATCGTCCGCTGACGCCGCGTGAAATGTATATCGGCGTGGGCGAATGCATCGTGCCGTTTATCGGCGGTTGGCTGGTGGACACCTATCTTCCACACGACGCCTGGACGGATGGCACACCCGTGAAAGCGGCACACAAGTAACATCACCGACGAAGCGGTGGTCGCCACTTATAGCTCGGCGGTGGATTGGGTCGAGATCGCTCCGAGCGCGCTCAATTACACCTCGATCGGCGCCATGGGGCTCGATTTATCGCACGGGCTTGGGCTGCGCTCGGCCGGCCGGATCGGCGCGTCGTCGTGCTGCAGGGCGACGGCTCGCTGTTGATGAATCTCGGCAGCCTGGTGACGATCGCCGAGGCCGCACCCAGGAACTTTGTCCACTTTGTCGCGCAGAACGAAACCTACGAGGCCAATGGCGGCCATCCGAATCCATGTCAGCACGTGGATTTCGCCGGAATGGCGCGCGCCGCCGGCTATGCCGCGGTTTACGATTTCG
>CAVTCD010000004.1:0-197539 GCA_963733165.1 uncultured Alphaproteobacteria bacterium | reverse complement strand
GCCGCCGAGCTGCAGCATCCCCGCGCGGATGACGGCCTCGGCCGCCTCCATGCCCGCGTCACCGCAGCCCAGCGACCGGGCTGCCTCCGCTGCCAGGCGGCCTGCATCTCGGCGGCCTTCTCCCGCGGCGGCGCGTCGAAGAGCCCCCTTTTTTCACCCTCCGGCACCGAGGGCGCAGCTAGGCCGGCAACGGGCCTGACCTCGTCCTTGTTGACCGCTTCGCGCGCCAGCGATTCGACCTGGCGCACATTGAGGCCGCGTGCGACGATTTCCTCCGCAAGCTCTTCGGCATTGGGTTGCCCAACCAGCATGCGGGCATGGCCGGCAGTAATAGCCCGCATTATGAATGTGAGCCTTCACCGTGTCGGGCAGTTTGAGCAGCCGCAACGTATTGGCGACGTGGCTGCGGCTCTTGCCGATGATCTTGGCGATCTCGTCCTGGCTGTTGCCGAATTCCTCCATCAGCGCGCGATAGCCTTCCGCTTCTTCGAGCGCATTGAGGTCGGCGCGCTGCACGTTCTCGATGATCGCGATTTGCAGCGCTTCGGCGTCGGTCGCTTCGATGATGACGACCGGGACTTCGTGCAGGCCGGCGCGTTGCGCGGCGCGCCAGCGGCGTTCGCCGGCGATGATCTCGTAGGCGTCGGCGGCGCCGCGCACCGGCCGCGCGACGATCGGCTGGATGATGCCGCGCTCGCGCAGCGAGGCGACGAGTTCGTCGAGGTCGGCGTTGGAGAAGGTGCGCCGCGGATTGCGCGCGTTCGGCCGCAGCGAACCGGTCGGCAGCCGCCGTTGGCCGCGCGGGCGTTCGACGGAACGCTTTCGGCCGCCGACCTCGCCGATCAATGCGGCGAGCCCGCGTCCCAGATCGCGATCGCGATCGCATCTTCCGCCATCGCCGTTTTCCCTAGAGCTGTCAGTCACGCAAAACACCTCATCCGGCGCACAGTTGCTTTTCCCGCTGGATGATCTCGGTCGCGAGCCGCAGATAGGCTTCGCTGCCGCTGCATTTGAGATCGTAAACGAGCACCGGCTTGCCGTAGGACGGCGCTTCCGAAACGCGCACGTTGCGCGGGATGATGGTGTCGTAGACTTTCGGTCCCATGAATTCGCGCACGTCGGCGACAACCTGCCCCGACAGATTGTTGCGCGCGTCAAACATGGTCAGCACGATGCCATGGATGGTGAGATCGGGATTGAGCTGCTCGCGCACCGTCTCCACCGTCTTGAGCAGTTGCGACAAACCCTCGAGCGCGAAGAACTCGCATTGCAACGGCACCAGGATGGCATTCGCCGCCGCCATGGCGTTGATGGTCAAGAAGATTGAGCGACGGCGGACAATCGACCAGCACGTAGGTGAATTTGGTGCCGCCGATCGTGTTGAGCGGCGCCAGCGCGCTGCGCAGGCGGAAGGCGCGGTCGCGCGCCTGGCCGATCTCGAGCTCGAGTCCGGAAAGATCGAGCGTCGATGGCGCCAGATGCAGGCGCGGCACCGCGGTCGCGACGATGGCGTCGCGCAACGCCGCCTCGCCGGTCAGCACGTCGTAGGTCGAATAGCGCCGGCTGCGGCGATCGATGCCGAGACCGGTCGAAGCATTGCCCTGCGGATCGAGATCGATGACCAGAACGTCCTCGCCGATGGCGGCGAGCGCGGTGCCGAGATTGATCGCGGTCGTGGTTTTGCCGACGCCGCCCTTCTGATTGGCGACAGCAAGGACCCGCGGCGGCTTGGCGGGCTGCGCCTGCGGGCGCGATCGGCGGCAAACTGGAACCACGCGGGGAGCCGGCTGGGTCTCGTCAGTCATCGCGCTGGATCCAGTTCAAGGTGTGCAATCAGACAACTATAAGTTGAGTTAGGTGGCAATTGCCTAAGCCTTTGGCGCCACACGCGTTTACGACGACGATATTGGAGCGGGGATCGGTTCGACTCGGCACCAAAGTCGCCTGAATGCTCCAACATTTAGCGGCTTCGGTCAATTCAGCATCCACATCTTGACCCTTGGGAAACAAACCTTCGCGCCTGTTTTCAACAGCGGATATGCTTCCGCCAGTAGTCTCGGCAAGCGGCGCCAGCGCGCGCGCGGTCACGACGTCGATCCGATCGGGTGCGTGCCGGACGAAATCGCCGATCCGTTCGGCATGGACCATCGCCGGCGCGCCCGTGATGAGCGCTGCTTCGCGCAGGAAGGTCGCTTTCTTGCCGGTGCTTTCGACCAGATGCACCGTGCCGCGCCCTCGGCTTGATCCGCCAGCGCGCAAGCGATGACCAGGCCTGGAAATCCGCCGCCCGAGCCGAGATCGACCCAGATTCGCGCCTGACGGCACCAGCGCCAGAAGCTGCAGGGAATCGGCGATGTGGCGGGTCCACAGGATCGGCTCAGTCGACGGCGCGATCAGGTTGGTCTGCTGCTGCCATTCGAGAAGGACGGCGACGAAGCGGTCGAGGCGGGCCAATGTTTCACGTGAAACAGGCGTCAGCGCGAGCGCTTTGGCGCGATCGGCGGCGAGATCAGGCGGCGCCACTGGTCGGCCTGGCCCGCCGGCTTGCTGACCGGCTTGCGGCGCTGGCGGCGCAGATGAGCCACCAGCAGCGTCAGGGCCGCCGGTGTGATGCCGTCGATGCGGCCGGCATGGCCGATGGTGCGCGGCCGGTGCGTTTGCAGCTTGTGGCGGACTTCGTTCGACAGTCCGGGCAGCGCCGCATAGTCGATATCGTCGGCCAGGGCGAGGCTTTCGTCGCGCCGGTAGGATTCCACGTCGGCCGCCTGACGGCTCAGATAGACGTCGTATTTCGCATCGATCTCGATTTGGTTCGCGATCTTGCGATCGAGCTCACCCGAATTCCGGCCAGAGCCGCGCCAAATCGTCGATTCCGATATCCGGATAGGCCAAAAGCTCGAAAGCCGACCGACGCTCGCCGTCCTTGCGCAGCGAAAGCCCGTGTCGGGCGGCCTCGCTCGGTGTCACGCTCAGGGCATGCGCCATGCGTTCGCGCCATTGTCAAGCGCCGCCATCTTGGCCTGGTGCTTTTGCGCGCGCTCCGCGCCGACACAGCCGAGTGCAATTCCCCTATCGGTCAGCCGCTGATCGGCATTGTCGGCGCGCAGCGTCAGCCGATACTCCGCGCGCGAGGTGAACATCCGATAGGGCTCGCTGACGCCGCGCGTGACGAGGTCGTCGATCATGACGCCGAGATAGCCTTCGGCGCGGTCGAATATGATCGGCGCGGCGTCCCCTGCCCGCGCCGCCGCGTTGAGGCCCGCGACCAGGCCCTGCGCCGCGGCTTCTTCATAGCCGGTCGTGCCGTTGATCTGACCGGCGAGGAAAAGGCCCGTCAAACGCTTGGTTTCGAGCGCCGGGGTCAGTTCGCGCGGGTCGACATGGTCGTATTCGATGGCATAGCCGGGCCGCACGATCCGGGCGCGCTCAAGCCCCGGGATTGAGGCCACCAGCGCCGATTGCACGTCCTCCGGCAGCGAGGTGGAGATGCCGTTCGGATAGACCGTGGTGTCGTCGAGGCCTTCCGGCTCCAAAAAAATCTGGTGGCCGTCGCGCTCGCCGAAACGGATGATCTTGTCTTCGATAGACGGACAATAGCGCGGCCCCCGGCTCTTGATCTGGCCGGAATACATCGGCGAGCGATGCACATTGGCGCGAATGATGTCGTGGGTCAGTGCCGTTGTGCGGGTGATGCCGCACTGGATCTGCGGATTTTCGATGCGCTCGGTAAGCACCGAGAATGGCTCGGGTGGATCGTCGCCGGGCTGCATTTCCAGCGCCGTCCAATCGATCGTGGCGCCGTCGAGCCGCGGTGGCGTGCCGGTCTTAAGCCGTCCGAGGGTAAAGCCGGCCCGCTCGAGGGTTCGCGAAAGCCCGACCGCCGGCGCCTCACCAACACGGCCGGCTGGGATTTGCCGCTCGCCGATATGGATCAGGCCGCGCAAGAAGGTGCCGGTGGTCAGTACCACCGCGGCGGCGGCGAATACGCGGCCATCCGCGAGGCGAACGCCCTCGACACGCGTTTCGGCGACGAGGTCAGCCACCTCGCCTTCGATCACCGTCAGATTGGGCGGTTGCTGGATCGCCGTCTGCATCGCAGCGGCGTAGAGCTTGCGGTCGGCTTGGGCGCGTGGGCCACGCACGGCGGGGCCCTTCCGCCGGTTGAGAACGCGAAACTGGATGCCCGCCAGCGTCCGCCACACGGCCCATCAGGCCGCCCAGGGCATCGATCTCGCGGACCAGGTGGCCCTTGCCGAGCCCGCCGATCGACGGGTTGCAGGACATCGCGCCGATGGTGGCGAAGCGTTGCGTAATCAGCGCCGTCCGCGCGCCGAGCCGCGACGCCGCGGCCGCCGCCTCGCAGCCGGCATGGCCACCACCGACCACGATCACATCGAAGCGGCCGTCCATCGCATTCTCCAAGAACGCGCCCCTTCTATCCAAGGCGGGTACACCGGTCAAAAACCGCAATGTTTCACGTGAAACAGTACGTTCGCGATCGTTAACCCTTCATTTACCAATACAGAAATTGCGGAAGATTACGTCCAAAATATCTTCGACATCGACGCGGCCAGTGAGACGTCCCAGTGTCGTCGCCGCCGCGCGCAGCTCTTCGGCGATCAGCTCCTGGTGTGGGTCAGCATCGGCGGCGTGACCTGCCGCGCGATCGAGCGCAGCCACGGTTTCCTCCAGGGCCCGGCGATGGCGAGCGCGAGTCACGATCCCGGACTCGCCCCCTGAGAAAAATTCGCGCGCAAATCCGATGAGTGAGGTGACCAAAGCCTCAATGCCCACGCCCTTGACCGCCGAGATTGAATAAATGAACTCGTACTCATTCTTCATCCGCTGTCCCCCTTTCGATTTACAAGACTTATCCACAGCAAGATCACTCTTGTTTTGAATCAACCACTTACCGGTAGCCTTCAGGGCATCAGGGGCCTCGTCGGACGTTCGGCCGCCGGCCGATCCGTCAATGACCCACAAGACCAAATCCGCCGACGCTGCGCGGGCGCGGGCGCGGCGAACACCCTCTTGCTCGACAGGTTCGGCGCTGTCGCGGATGCCCGCGGTATCGAGCAGCGTCACCGGATAGCCGTCGAGATCGAGATGTACTTCGAGAATGTCGCGGGTGGTCCCGGCAAACGGCGAGACGATCGCCGCCTCGCGGCGCGCCAGCCGATTAAACAGTGTTGATTTTCCCGCGTTGGGCGGACCCGCAATGGCGACAACGAGACCATCGCGCAAACGCTCACCGCGACGTCCATCGGCAAGCGCCGTGGCAATCTCGTCGCGCAATTGCTGCGCGGCACGAAGCGCCGGGCCGATTAGATCTTCGGGCACATCGGCTTCGTCGGCAAAGTCGATGCGCGCCTCGACCAAGGCCAGCGCTTCGATCAAACGCCGGCGCCACGCCTCGGCGCGGTCGCCGATCAAACCCTTAAGCTGGCGGAACGCCTGCCGCCGTTGCGCCGGCGTCTCCGCCGCGATGAGATCGGCAAGTCCTTCCACCGCGGTGAGATCGAGCCGACCGTTCTCGAAGGCGCGTCGGGTGAATTCGCCCGGCTCGGCGAGACGGCAACCCTCGATCGCGCCCAAGGCGTCGAGCACGCCGGCAATCACCGCATGGCCACCGTGGAGCTGCAGCTCCGCGACGTCTTCGCCGGTCTCGCTGCGCGGGGCGGGAAACCACAGCGCCAGCGCCTCATCGATCGCTTCGCCGGTCGCCGGATCGCGCACCCGCACCAGTGCCGCCTGGCGCGGCTTTGGAACACGGCCGACGAGCTTTTCCAGCGCGGCGCCCGCCTGCGCACCCGACACACGCACCACCGCAATCGCCGCCGGCGGGCGGCCCGAGGACAAAGCAAAGATAGTGGGGCGGTCGGGCATGTGTCGGTTGATACCGATTAGCGCGCGGCGGCGCTTCGCGCATCGGGGGCTACTTGCTACGGTGCGTCCATGTCAACGTCGCCGCACGCACCCGCCGCTCGCCAAAATCGCCTCGCCGACGAGACAAGCCCCTATCTCCTTCAGCACAAATACAATCCGGTCGATTGGTGGGCTTGGGGACCTGAGGCGCTGGCCGAGGCGAAACGAAGCGACAAGCCGATCCTGCTCTCGGTCGGATACGCGGCCTGTCATTGGTGCCACGTGATGGCGCACGAGAGTTTTGAGGACGACGCCACCGCGCACGTCATGAACGAGCTGTTCGTCAATATCAAAGTCGACCGCGAAGAACGGCCCGATATCGATCAGATCTACATGGCGGCGCTGCATCACCTGGGCGAGCATGGCGGCTGGCCGCTGACCATGTTTCTCACGCCCGCCGGCGAACCGATCTGGGGCGGTACCTACTTTCCCAACACGTCCCGCTACGGAAAGCCGGCCTTTGTCGACGTGCTGCGCGAGATCGCGCGCCTGTTCCGCGAGGAGCCGGGCAAGATCGAGCAGAACCGCGCCGCTTTGATGGAGCGCCTCGCCGCAACGGCGCGGGCCACCGGCGGCGCCACCATCGGGCTTCCCGAGCTCGACAATGCGGCGCGCCAACTTGGCGGCATCATCGATCCGGTCAATGGCGGCACGCGCGGCGCGCCGAAATTCCCGCAAGCTGCGTTGTTCGAGCTGCTGTGGCGCGGCGGCCTGCGCAGCGGCGAGGCGCGCTATTTCGCCGCCGTCGAGATCACGCTCGACCATATCTGCGAGGGCGGCATCTACGACCATCTCGGCGGTGGCTTTTCGCGCTACTCGGTGGACGAGCGCTGGCTGGTGCCGCATTTCGAAAAAATGCTCTACGACAATGCGCAGCTCCTCGAGCTTTTGGCGATCGCCTATCAGCGCACCGGCAAGGCGCTTTACCGGCAGCGCGCTGACGAAACGGTGGGCTGGCTGGCCCGCGAAATGACCACTCCGGAGGGCGCGTTCTCCGCTTCGCTCGACGCCGATTCCGAAGGCGAGGAGGGCAAATTCTACGTCTGGTCCTACGACGAGGTGATCGGGCGGCTCGGCATCGAGGATGGCGAGTTCTTCGCCCGCCATTACGACGTTACGCCGGCGGGCAATTTCGAAGGCCACAATATCCTCAATCGATTAAAGCCCCTGCCGCGCAGCGACGCCGACGAAATGCGGCTCGCTGGATTGCGCGAAAAACTTCTCGCCGTGCGCGCAACGCGCGTGCGCCCCGGTCTCGACGACAAGGTGCTCGCCGACTGGAACGGCTTGATGATCGCCGCGCTGGCCAATGCCGGCCTGCTGTTCGAGGAACCATCCTGGCTCGCTATGGCGGCGCGCGCGTTCGATTTTATCAGCCGGGAGATGGCTCGCGGCGACCGGCTCGGTCATTCTTATCGCGACGAAAAACTAAAGTACCCCGGCCTCGCATCGGACTTCGCGAACATGATCCGGGCCGCGCTGGCGCTGGACGAGGCCACCGGGCAGCGCCGCTATCTCGATCGCGCGCTTGGATGGCAGCGGGCGCTCGATCGCGATTACGTCAATGCCGAGACGGGCACGTATTATCTCACCGCCGCCGACGCCGAAGGCCTGGTCATTCGCCCCGCCGCGACCGCCGACGAAGCGACGCCCAACCACAATGCGGTTGCCGCGCAAAATCTTATCCGGCTCGCGGTGCTGGCCGGCGACGATGCCTGGCGCGACCAGGCCGACCGCTTGATCGCTGCCATCGCGCCGCTCGCCATCGAGAACCTTTACATGCACATGGCGCTGCTCAATGCCGTCGATCTGCGCCTGCGCGCCGCGGAAATCCTGGTGACCGGGGAGGGGGCGCGGGCGGACGCGCTGCTCGCCGCAGCCCGGCACCGTCCGCCGCTCGATCGCATCGTCCTGCACGCCGCTTCGGCCGCTGACTTGCCGCCCACGCATCCGGCGCGCGAAAAAATCGCGGCGGCGGCGGCGAGGGAGCCTTTAGCCTTCGTCTGCGTTGGCGAAACATGCTCGCTACCGGTGACCGAACCGGCCGGGCTGACTGCGGCCATCGACGCAGTGCGACATTCCTGATGCACAATGCCAATCGGGCACGTTTTATGCTTTGTAGTCCACTGCGGGGCGCAGCAAGGGAGACCCAATCATGCGAGGCGGGATCGTTTTAGCGGCTGCCCTGACCGTTCTGTCGGCGATTGCTCTGTCGCCGACCGGCGCACGCGCCGATGGCTGGTGCGGTTATGCCACTCACGAAAACGCGGTGATCGAATGCGGCTATACGACCGCGGATCAGTGCACGAACGCCGTCGGCAAGGGCGGCATGTGCTTCATCGATCCCGACACGGCATACAATCTCACGCACGCGACGCTTTTGAATAGACCGAAAGCTCCGCCGGCCGCAAAGGCTCTATCCGCAATTCCGGGGTAGGATCAGGTATTCATCGAGTCGAAGAACTCGCTGTTGTTCTTGGTATTGCGCAGCTTGTCGAGCAGGAAGTCGATGGCGTCCATCGTCCCCATCGGATTGAGGATGCGGCGCAGCACGTACATCTTCTTGAGCTGATCCGGCGGCACCAGGAGCTCTTCCTTGCGCGTGCCGGAGCGGGTGATGTCCATGGCCGGGAAGGTCCGCTTGTCGGCCACTTTGCGGTCGAGGATCAATTCCGAATTGCCGGTGCCTTTGAACTCTTCGAAAATCACTTCGTCCATGCGGCTGCCGGTATCGATCAGCGCCGTGGCGATGATGGTCAGCGAGCCGCCTTCTTCGATATTGCGCGCGGCGCCGAAGAAACGCTTCGGCCGCTGCAAGGCGTTGGCGTCGACACCGCCGGTCAGCACCTTGCCCGAGGAGGGCACCACGGTGTTGTAGGCGCGGCCGAGCCGCGTGATCGAGTCCAGCAAAATGACCACGTCGCGGCCGTGCTCGACCAGGCGTTTGGCCTTCTCGATCACCATCTCGGCGACCTGGACGTGGCGCACCGCCGGCTCGTCAAAGGTCGAGGAAACCACCTCGCCCTTCACCGAGCGCTGCATGTCGGTGACTTCTTCCGGCCGCTCGTCGATCAACAGCACGATCAGATAGCATTCCGGATGATTATGCGTGATCGAGTGCGCGATGTTCTGCAGCAGAACGGTCTTGCCGGTGCGCGGCGGCGATACGATCAGCGCGCGCTGGCCCTTGCCGACCGGGGCGACGATGTCGATGACCCGGGCGGAGAGGTCCTTCTTGGTCGGATCCTCGAATTCCATCTTCAACCACTCGTCCGGGTAGAGCGGCGTCAGATTGTCGAAATTGACCTTGTGGCGGGCTTTTTCCGGGTCTTCGAAGTTGAGTGAATTGACCTTCAGCAAAGCGAAATAGCGTTCGCCTTCCTTGGGGCTGCGGATATGGCCGTCGATAGTGTCGCCGGTGCGCAGTCCGAAGCGGCGGATTTGCGACGGTGAGACGTAGATATCGTCCGGCCCCGGCAAATAATTGGCCTCCGGCGATCGCAGAAAGCCGAAGCCGTCGGGCAGCACTTCGACGACGCCCTCGCCGACAATGTCGGTCTCGCGCGCGGAAAGCTGCTTGAGGATGCCGAACATGAGCTCCTGCTTGCGCATGGTCGAGGCGTTTTCGACCTGGAGCTCCTCGGCAAAGGAGACAAGCTCAGCCGGAGTCTTGGTCTTGAGCTCTTGGAGTTTCATTTCCTGCATAGAGGAATTTCCTATGGAAATTGGGCCAGCGGCGAAATCGGGGGGCGGCGTCGCTGGCGGGAAGGAAGGTCGTAGGTCGTGTTGCAACGAGTGTGGGGTTGCAAGGGGTTGTGACCCCGAACCGATGCATAAGGCGGCTCCAGTCCACTGGAGCCAGAACGCAACTGCATCCGCCTACGTTGGGTGGGATGGCAACAAGATAGGAAAAGACACCACTTCAGGCAAGGGCCGCGACAGAACGAACCCGCACTTTGCATTAGCAACGTTTGAGTTTCAGAACGGTTTCACCACCGCAAGAATGACGATAACGATTATCAGAATAGCCGGTATCTCATTGATAACCCTATAGAACTTCTGGGAGTGCCCATTGTCGTCGGTGGCAAAATCCTTCACCCAGTGGGCGAATAAACTGTGCAGTGCGGAAAGTGCGAGGACAAGGACAAGTTTTGCCTGCAGCCAGCCTGCGCCGAACCATCCGAAGCGAGAATCAGGGCCATGCCAGGCGAGCCACAGCCCAAGCAGCCAAGTCGCGATCATGGCCGGGTTGACGATGACGCGCAGGAGCCGCCGCTCCATGACTTTGAAAGTCTCCGACTGCACCGACCCCTTTTCGGCGGCGCAGTGATAGACAAACAGCCGTGGCAGATAGAGCATTCCCGCCATCCAGGCGATGACGGCGATGATGTGGAAAGCCAAAACCCACTGATACATCGTCGCCCTCGTCTGCCCCGTGGAGCCAGTAAGCCCCTCGCTCTTCTACGCCTCGGCTAACCTTTGGCCGGCACGCCGCGCACGCGGGCGATCAGCCGCTCCACATGCGCAAGCGGCGTATCCGGCAACACGCCATGGCCGAGATTGAAGATCAACGGCCCGCTCGCGAGCGCTTCGAGAATGCTGTCGATCGCCCGGTCGAGCGTATCGCCGCCGGTCAGCAGTGCGAGCGGATCGAGATTGCCCTGAACCGGACGCCGCGTCTGGATTTGGTCGCGCGCGAAGGCAAGATCAATCATCCAGTCGAGGCCAACCGCATCGACGGCAACACCCGCAATATACCGCGTGAGTTTTGTTCCGGCGCCGCGCGGAAAGCCGATCATCTTTGCGGCCGGTACGCGCTCGCGGACCGCGGCAACAATCCGGGCATTAGGCTCAATGCACCATTTTTGAAACTCGTCGCCCGGCAGGATCCCGGCCCAGCTATCAAAAATCTGCACCGCATCGACGCCAGCCTCGAATTGACGGACGAGATAGGCCGCTGAGGCCTCGACCAACACATCGACGAGCTGCGCAAACGCTTGCGGATGCTGGTAGGCAAATTGGCGTGCCGGCAGTTGATCCGCTGTCCCGCAACCCGCGATCATATAAGTTGCCACGGTCCACGGCGCGCCGCAAAAACCGATAAGCGCAATACTTGGCGACAATTCCTCTTTGACACGCCTAATCGTCTCGTAAATCGGTGCGAGCTTTTCCTGATCGATTTCTTTGTGCAATCGGCGTAGCGCGAGAGGTTCATCCAGCGCATCGAGCTTTGGTCCTTCGCCTTCCTCAAACGTTACACGCTGACCAAGCGCGTGAGGCACTACCAAAATATCGGAAAACAGGATCGCCGCATCGAAGCCGAACCGCCGAATTGGCTGCAGAGTTACTTCCGCCGCTAGTTTCGGATTAAAGCAAAGATCGAGGAAGCTGCCCGCCCTGGCGCGGGTTGCCTGGTATTCCGGTAGATACCGCCCAGCCTGACGCATCAGCCAGATTGGAGGAATGGCTGTTCGTTGGCCTTGCAGCACATCAAGTAAAGGATTGATCACAAGCGTACCCGTCGTATCTCTATAACCACTCAACTAAATTCTAGAACTCTGTTGTAGTGTTTGGACCGTTGATTGGACTCATACAATTCGTCCCACATCTCATCCACGGCGTACCCACATATCCTCGTTCTTATCCGCTCGCCGAAATCCTGCTGGAGGATGAAGATCGTCGCCCACAACGGTCGTTTTCCGGGCTCTCATACACAGCCATCCACATTTCACCGCTGCCGGGCTCGGCGGCCGATCTTTATCAGCGCGCGGCACGAATGTGGATGGTTTGCAGGGTAGTCCACCTATTGTGCTTGCGCCCTAGTGAAAGCCATGGCCTTCTCCCCAGTCATCGACAGGTTCTCCATTCGACCGTGATCGATTTCATGGTGCAGGCGGCAGGCTATTTCCATCTTCATCTCGTCTCGGACGCGACCGGCGAGACCTTGATTACGGTCGCGCGGGCCGCTGCCGCCCAATATGCGAAGGTCATGCCGGTCGAGCACGTGTATCCCTTGGTACGCAACCAAAAGCAGCTCGACCGGGTGCTGGCCGACATCGAAGAATTCCCCGGCATCGTTCTCTACACTTTGCTCGAAGATAATCTGGTCGAGCGCCTGGAAGCCAAGTGCCGCGAGCTTGGCCTGCCGTACCTGTCGATTCTGGGACCGGTGCTGCATCTGTTTCAATCCTATCTCGGTGCGGAATCGACCCACAAAGTCGGCGCCCAGCACACGCTCAATGCCGAGTATTTTCGCCGCATCGACGCGCTCAACTACTCCATGCTGCATGATGACGGCCAGCAGACCGACGATCTCGAAGAGGCGGACGTCGTGCTGGTTGGCGTGTCGCGGACGTCAAAGACGCCGACCTCGATCTATCTCGCCAATCGCGGGGTAAAGACCGCGAACGTGCCGCTTGTTCCGGGTGTGCCGCTGCCGGCGCAGGTCGAGCAATTGAATCATCCGCTCGTGGTCGGCCTGTACGCCACGCCGGAGCGGATTGTGCAGATCCGGCAGAATCGATTGCTCGGTCTCAAAGTAGAGCGCGACGACGATCAGTATATCGACCGGCAAGCCGTGGCCGAGGAAATCGCCGCCTCGCGCCGGCTCTGTGCTAAACATAACTGGCCGCTGATCGACGTGACGCGGCGCTCGATCGAAGAGACCGCGGCGGCCGTGCTGGCGCATCTCGGCGAACGGCGCCGGCATCGGGCCTCGTGAGCCATGCCGATGGCGCTTTGGCTCGCCAGGGAGCCGCTCGTGCTGGCCTCGGGAAGCAGGATACGCCAGATGTTGCTCGCCGCCGCCGGCGTTGCGGTCGAGGTGCGTCCGGCGAACCTCGATGAGCGCGCCATCGAGAGCGGCGCGGCGGTGGCGTCGCCCAGTGCAATCGCCGCTTTGTTAGCGCGCGCAAAAGCGGGCGCAGTGGCCACGCTCAATCCCGGCCGTCTGACGCTCGGCGCCGATCAAACGCTGGCGCTTGGTGCTGAGCGCTTTGCCAAACCGGCCGACCGCGCCGCCGCGGGCCAACAGTTGCGAGCGCTGTCGGGCCGCAGCCACGAACTTCATTCGGCGATCGCTTTCGTGCAAGACGAGAAAATATTGTTCGAACATGTCGGCGTCGCGCGTCTGACCATGCGTGCGCTGTCGGATCGATTTCTCGATTCTTATCTGGACGCCGTCGGCAACGCGGCAACGACCGGCGTGGGCGGCTACCAGATCGAGGGCCTCGGTATCCAATTGTTCGAACGCATCGAGGGCGACTATTTCACGGTCTTGGGCCTGCCGCTCTTGGCGGCGCTGGAGTTTATGCGCCAGCACGGATGTCTGGCGCGATGAGCGAGCTCAAGACCGAACAACGCCCCTTCGTTCTCTGCCTGACCGGCTCGCTCGGCATGGGCAAATCGACCGCCGCCAAATTCTTCGCCGAGGCCGGCGTCCCGGTGCACGATGCCGATGCGGTTGTGCATGCGCTGTACGAAGGCGAGGCGGCGACCTTGATCGAGCAAGCCTTTCCGGGCTCGACGGCGGACGGCAAAGTCGACCGCGCCAAGCTTGCCGCCATGGTGCTTAACGACAATGCGGCGCTGACCCGGCTCGAGGCGATCGTTCATCCGCTGGTTTTTGCGTCGTGGGAAAAATTCCTGGCCGAGGCGGCGGCCCGCGGCGCGCCTGTCGTCCTGCTCGATGTGCCGCTGTTGTTCGAGACCGCCGCGGACCGCCGTTGCGACGCCGTGGTCGTGGTTTCGGCGCCGGCGCAGATGCAGCGCGAGCGCGCGTTCAAGCGCCCCGGCATGACCGACGACAAGCTTTTTGCCCTCCTGGCCAAGCAAATGCCGGATGGCGAAAAGCGCCAGCGCGCCGATTTTGTCATCGACAGTTCACAGGGGTTCGATCACACCCGGGCGCAGATTCGCGACATTTTGCAAAGGGTGGCTAAAATGCCGCCGCGGCAAAAGTGATTTGCCCAGGTTCGAAGTTTTGAACGCGAGAAAGATTTGATGCGCGAGATCGTATTCGACACCGAGACGACCGGGCTCGATCCCCTCCAGGGCGATCGGATGGCGGAGATCGGCTGCATCGAGCTTTTCAACCGCTTTCCGACCGGCAAGACGTTCCATTGCTACTTCAATCCAGAACGCGACATGCCGGAACAGGCATTCAAGATTCACGGCCTCTCCAGCGAATTCCTCAAGGACAAGCCGCTCTTCGCCCACAAAGTGGACGATCTCATCGGCTTTCTCGGCGACGCTCTGCTCGTCGCGCATAATGCGATGTTCGATCTCGGCTTCCTCAACGCCGAGCTGGAGCGCGCCGGCCGCGCCACGGTGAGCCGCGAGCGCATCATCGATACGCTCTTGATCGCGCGGCGCAAGCATCCGGGCGGGGCGAACCGCCTCGACGATCTGTGCCTGCGCTACGCGATCGACAATTCGCGGCGCACCAAGCATGGCGCACTGCTCGATGCCGAGCTATTGGCCGAGGTTTATGTCGAGCTGATCGGCGCGCGCCAGCCGCAACTCATTCTGTCGCAGACGTCGGCGCCGGTACGTGTCGCCGGCGAGCCGATCGTTTTGCGCGAACGGCCGGTGCCGCTTGCCGCGTGCCTGACCGAAGAGGAGCGCGCGGCACACCGCAAATTTATCGCCACTTTGGGCGACAACGCGATCTGGCGCGATTACGTCAGCTTGGATTGACCGGTGCCGCCGCCGGCGCGGCCTGTGCGGCGGCCATGCGCTGGCGATAAAGCGCGACGAAATCGACCGGTTCGAGCAGCAGCGGCGGAAAACCGCTATTGCGCGTCGCCGAGGCGATGATCTCGCGCGCGAACGGAAACAGCAGCCGGGGGCATTCGATCAGTACGGTCGGTTGCATGCTCTCCGGCGGTACATTGAGGACGCGGAAAACCCCGGAATAGAGCAGCTCGAAGCCGAACAGCAGCATGCCCTGCGATTCCGCTTTGCCTTCCAGCCGTATCGTCACCTCGACGTCGGCTTCGGCGAGCGGCGCGGCTTCCACCCCGATATTGATGCCGATGTGCGGTTGCTGCGTGCTTGGCGCCAGCGAGCGCGGCGCATTCGGATTTTCGAACGAAAAATCCTTCACATATTGCGTGAGAACGCTGATCTGCGGCACCGGCATTTGTGGCATTGCCGCCTGCGGCGCGGGACCGCCATTTGTCGCTGACATGCTCGTCTCCAGCCGGGTGGGGATAGGTTTGGCGGGCAGGTTTCGCGGCTTGGCTAACACAGGGCAGGGGGGCGAACAATGCCGGGGGCGTCAGCCGAACTTGGCCGTTTCGGAACCATTCATGTGCTTTTCATGATGCTTTTGATGATGCTGTCCGCCGCCGCTCGGTGTTGGTGGGGCGGATTTGCCTAAAAGCGTGTCATCGCCATCCGCTTCCATTGTTGGCGCGGCGGGCGTGATCGTCTAATCTTTCGCGTCGGCACGCTAGGGTTACGATCATTGGCCACTGGATGGCCCCAAGGACGTGCTTACATGTCTTGCGTGCCTACATAGAGCCGAGGAACCGGGCTTCCTCACGCGGTCGTCAGTCACGCCGCCGGTGGAATGCGCCGTTCACTACTCGCGATGCCGAGAGAATGTCTGACGTGTTCGACATCTACACCATTATCTTTCTGGCGCTCGCGGTATTCATTTTCCTGCGCCTGCGCAGTGTATTGGGGCAACGCACCGGCCGCGAACGGCCGCCCTACGCGCCGGACGGCCTGCGCCGTCCGGTCGACACGGTGGTGTCGCTGCCGCCGCGTCCGGCCGGTGCAGCCGAGCCGCCGCCGCGCCCGGTTGAAGCCGCGCAGCAACCGCCGGCCGAGCGCTGGAAGGATATTGCCGAGGCCGGATCGACAATCGCCGCGGGGCTCGACGCGATCGCGGGTGCCGACCCGGACTTTGACGCCAAGCACTTTATCACCGGCGGGCGCACCGCTTACGAGATGATCGTGACCGCCTTTGCGGCCGGCGATCGCCGCCAATTGCGCAACCTGCTGTCGCGCGAGGTATTTGACGGCTTCGACGCCGCAATCGGCGAACGCGAACAAAAGAGCGAGACCGCCGAGACGCGGTTTGTTTCGATCGACGGCTCCACCATCACCGCCGCCGAATTGCGTAATCGGACGGCGCAGATCACGGTCCGCTTCGTCTCGAAACTTGTTTCGGCGACGCGCGACCGCTCTGGCGCGGTGATCGACGGCAGCGCCGACAAGGTCACCGACGTCACCGACGTGTGGACCTTCGCGCGCGATATTTCCTCGCGCGATCCCAACTGGAAAGTAGTCGCGACCGAAGCCGGGCAATGAGGCCAGGAATGTGGCCGCTGTTGGCGTCGCGTCCGCTTCTGTCCGTTGTCATCCTGCTCGTCGGCGTCATTGGCATTCCGTTCGCCGGCTACGGCCAGGACCGCACGCCGATCAAATTTCCCGACACCCAATATGAGCCCGTCGACTGGACCGACCTCGACGGCTGGGACAGTGACGATCACGCCGCCGCCTTTGCAACCTTCCTGATGAGCTGCCGCACGCTCGACATCAAGCAGCGTCGCGGCCGCGATCTGACGGCTATTCCGGCGGCGCTGAAGGATATTTGCGAGCGGGCCAAAGCCGCCATCCCGCTCGACGAGGATGGCGCCAAGAAATTCTTCGAGGACAATTTTCGGCCGATCCGCATCAACAAGCTCGGCGATACCGACGGCTTTCTCACCGGCTATTACGAGCCGATCATCCCCGGTTCACGGGTGCCGACTGGCGAGTTCACCGCGCCGCTTTACCGCCGCCCGCCCAATCTCGTGGTTTCCGGCCGCCGCAAGCTCGGCGACGCATTCCCGAGCAAAGGTGTCTTTGTCGGCCGTCGCTTCGGCCGCCGCAAGATCGTGCCCTATTACGATCGCGGTCAGATCGAGGACGGCGCGCTCGACGGCTGGCATCTGGAAGTCTGTTATCTGCACGATCAGGTCGACGTGCTGTTCGCGCAGATCCAGGGCTCAGCCCGCATCAGGCTGGAAGATGGCACCATCCTGCGCGTCAATTACGATTCGCATAATGGCTGGCCTTACACCCCGGTCGGCCGCGCCCTGGTCGATCAGAAAATCATGAACAGGGACGAGGTCTCGATGCAGAGCATCCGCGATTGGATGGAGGCCAATCCGGACCAGGCCAAGGACATCCGGCGGCAAAACAAGTCTTACGTCTTCTTCCGCATCACCGATTTGGCCACCGAAGACGAAGCGGTCGGCGGCGAGGGCGTGCAGCTCGTGCCCGGCCGTTCGATCGCGGTCGATCGCTCGCTGCACGCCTATGGCACGCCGTTCTTCATCGAAGCCGAACTGCCGATCGCGAACGACAAAGCCGGGACCAAATTCGACCGCCTTATGATCGCGCAAGATACCGGCTCCGCCATCGTCGGGCCGGCGCGCGCCGATATTTATTTCGGCGCCGGCGACGAGGCTGCCCGCATTGCCGGCCGCATCAAGAACCCCGGCGATTTCGTCATGCTGCTGCCCCGCGAGCTCGATCCGGTGGAGGCGGGGCGCGATACGCCGCTGCCGCCGGAGCGCCCGGGAATGTTCAGTTTCAATCTTGGCGCCACGATGGAGGATCCTACGGCGCCCGATGCGCCCACGGCCGATCCGGCCCCGCAGGAGCCGTCCACGCCGGCCACCAAGCCCGTCATCGCCCCCGCCGCCGGGCCGAAAGCGAAAGCCAAGCCGCGGCAGAAATTATGAACCGCCGGCGCGATTTGAGTGCAGAGGAAGCGACGCTGTGGAGCGGCATCGCGCGTTCGATCAAGCCGTTGCGGCCCGCTAAACGCGCCGTCAAACCTGCCGCCAATCCTGTTGCCAATCCTGCGGCCAAGCCCGCAGCCAAGCCGGTCGATCGCGGCGATGACGCGCCGCCGCCGCCGCGGGCCGCCGCGAAATCTCGATTACCGACGCCGGCAAAATCGCCGCCGCTTGCGCCGTTCGACCGGCGGCTCAAGCAGCGCGTGGCGCGCGGGCGCGAAGCAATCGACGCCCGCCTCGACCTGCACGGATTGACGCAAAGCGAGGCGCATGCGGCGCTGCTCCGTTTCCTGCGCCGGGCCCAGTCGGAGGGCGCCAGGATTACGCTCGTCGTCACCGGCAAAGGGGATCGGGAAAGCGAGCGCGGCGTGCTCAGGCGGCAGGTGCCGCAATGGCTGGCGCTGCCGGAATTCCGCCCCTTTGTCGTCGGGTTTGAGGAAGCGCATGTCAGCCACGGCGGCGAAGGCGCGCTCTATATTCGCTTGCGTCGCGCGCGCTGAATTTCCGCCGCGCAAAAGGCGTTAACCTTAACAGCGAGAATGCCCGACAAAGTGCAAGAAATTGTCAATTTCGTCTGCGAGAAACGGCGGACTGATCGCAACGACTTTGTCCGGAGTATTGAGTATGTCCGAGAGTCTCGACAAGCCGACGAAGCCCGTCGCGACGCGAGCCGGCGCTGCCACCGATACGCGCGCCTTCGCCCAGGTTGAAAAGTGGCTGGCGGTCATCCGCGAGATCAAACGCGAGCCGGTGACGAACTAGATTTTCTATTCGATCGTAATGCCGGCGGATTTGATTACGGCGCTCCACTTCTCCGTATCCAACTGCAAAAATTTCCGCAGCTCGTCCGGCGACGAGCCCGCTGCCGCGTAAGCGAGTTGCGCAAGTTGGTCCTTGATGGCCGGCTCCGCCAGCGAGGCGATAATCCCGTCACTCATTGTGCCGACGATGTCCGGTGGTGCCTTCGACGGCACGAACACGCCCTGCCAGGATTCGACGACGTATCCGGGAACGCCGGCCTCTTCAATGGTCGGTACTTCCGGCGCGGCCGGCGATCGTGTGGCGCCGGTCATTGCCAGCGCCCGGACCTGGCCGGATCGCGAGTAAGTCAGCAACTCGCCGCTGCCAAAATAGCAATCGATACGGCCGGGGATGAGATCGACGAAGGCCGGCGCCGCGCCGCGATAGGGTGCGTGTGTCATGGTAATGCCGGCCATTTGTAGAAACAGCGCCTCGGCGAGTTGCGGCCCGCTGCCGGTGCCGGGCGAGCCCATGATCATCTTGCCGGGATGCGCCTTGGCGTAGTCGATGAACTCCATCACCGTTTTGGCCGGCGACGAATTCGGCACCATCATGAAAAATGGAAATTTGGCGACCAGCGAAACCGCCGCCAAATCCGCCAGCGGATCGTAACTCAGCGAGCGATAGAGGCTGGCGTTGGTGGCAAGCGATGAAGTGCCGTACAGCGCGGTGTAACCGTCCGGGTCGGAATGGGCGACGAATTCGTTGCCGATATTGGTGCCGGCGCCCGGCTTGTTCTCGACGACGACGTCTTGCCCCAGTCGCCGCGAAAGCGGTGCGGCGAGAATGCGGGCCACCGAATCCGTCGGTCCACCCGCCGCCAGCGGCACGATCAAACGGATGGATCGATCGGGCCAGCCGCCCGGCTGCTTTTGCGCCAGCGCGCCTGAGCCGATCAAACTCGGCGCGAAAGCGGCTGCGCCGGATAACGTCAGCAAACGGCGACGCGTCAGCATGGCAGGCCCGGTCTGGAAAGCCGGAGCTTAGCTCCTGCGCCCCGTCCGCGCCATGGCGGCGCTGGCGCTCCGCACCGTGGTGGCGCTACAGAATGAATCGGCTCAAATCGGCGTTCTTGGCGAGATCGCCGACATGCTTGTGCACATAGGCGGCGTCGATCTTCACCGTCTCGCCGGACCGGTCGGGCGCGCCGAATGACACCTCGTCGAGCACGCGCTCCATCACAGTCTGCAGCCGCCGCGCGCCGATATTCTCCACGCTTGAATTCACCGCCACTGCAATGTCAGCCACCGCGTCGATCGAATCCTCGGAAAATTCCAGCGTCACGCCCTCGGTCGCCATCAGCGCGATATATTGCTTGATCAGCGAGGCTTCCGGCTCGGTAAGGATGCGCCGCATGTCATCGCGCGTCAGCGGCTTTAACTCGACGCGGATCGGCAGCCGGCCCTGCAGCTCCGGCAACAGGTCGGACGGCTTCGAAATGTGGAACGCGCCCGAGGCGATGAACAGAATATGGTCGGTTTTTACCGCGCCGTGCTTGGTGGCGACGGTGGTGCCCTCGATCAGCGGCAACAGATCGCGTTGCACGCCTTCGCGCGACACGTCGGCGCCGACGCGGCCTTCGCGCACGCAAATCTTGTCGATCTCGTCGAGGAACACGATGCCGTTGTTCTCGACCGTCTTGATCGCTTCCTGCGTCAGTTGTTCGGTATCGAGCAGCTTGTCGGATTCTTCGTTGATGAGGATGTCGTAGGAATCCTGCACCGTGACGCGGCGCGTCTTGGTGCGGCTGCCGCCGAGCTTGCCGAAAATGTCGCCGATCGAAATCGCGCCCATCTGTGCGCCGGGCATGCCGGGAATGTCGAACATCGGCATGCCGCTGCCCGCGGCCTGGACCTCGATCTCGATCTCCTTGTCGTTGAGCTCGCCGGTGCGCAGTTTCTTGCGGAAGGTCTCCTTGGTCGAGGCGCTGGCATTGGCGCCGACCAGCGCGTCGAGCACGCGATCCTCGGCGGCCTTCGCGGCGCGCGCCTGCACGTCCTTGCGCTTTCGCTCGCGCGTCAAGGCGATGGAGATTTCGACCAAATCGCGCACGATCTGCTCGACGTCGCGGCCGACATAGCCGACCTCGGTGAATTTGGTCGCCTCGATTTTGAGAAACGGCGCGCCGGCGAGCTTGGCGAGACGGCGCGAGATTTCGGTTTTGCCGACGCCGGTCGGCCCGATCATCAGAATGTTCTTCGGCAGAACCTCTTCGCGCAGCCGCTCGTCGAGCTGCAGCCGGCGCCAGCGGTTGCGCAGCGCGATTGCGACGGCGCGCTTGGCGTCGTTCTGCCCGACGATGAAGCGGTCGAGCTCGGAGACGATTTCGCGGGGAGAAAAATCGGTCACGCTTTCAACGTCTCGATGGTGACGTTACGATTGGTGTACACGCAAATGTCCGCCGCGATGTCGAGCGCGCGGCGCACGATCGCCTCGGCGTCGAGCGGCCCATCGAGCAAAGCGCGCGCCGCGGCCAGCGCGTAATTGCCGCCCGAGCCGATACCGACCACGCCGGCCTCGGGTTCGAGCACGTCGCCGGTGCCGGTGAGCACCAGCGACACGTCCTTGTCGGCGACGATCATCATCGCTTCGAGTCGGCGCAGGAAACGGTCGGTGCGCCAATCCTTGGCCAGCTCGACGGACGCGCGGGTGAGCTGGCCGGGATATTGCTCGAGCTTGGATTCCAGCCGCTCGAACAAAGTGAAGGCATCGGCGGTGGCGCCGGCAAAGCCGCCGATGACGTCGCCTTTGCCGAGCCGGCGCACCTTCTTGGCGTTGGCCTTGACGATGGTCTGGCCGATCGAGACCTGGCCGTCGCCGCCGACCGCAACCAGGCCGCCCTTGCGGACAGTCAGGATGGTGGTGCCGTGCCAGGGGCCGGATTCTGCGGATGACATGATATGGAAAACCGTTGTTCAAGGCATGATTTAGGAGGTGGCAGCAGCCAATGCAATCGTACGCCGTGCAGCATTGGCACAGCGGGCAAAGCCCTGTTAAAAGGCGCGCGATTGAGCTGCGGAGCACAAATGCGCAAGGGCGCAGTGAAGCGCAAGACCAAGGAGACCGACGTCGAGGTCGCGATCGATCTCGACGGCGAAGGCCGCGCATCGATTGCGACCGGCATCGGCTTTCTCGATCACATGCTCGATCTGTTGGCACGGCATTCGCGGATCGATATCGGCGTCAAGGCCAAAGGCGACCTGCATATCGATCAGCACCACACCACCGAGGATGTCGGCATCGCGCTCGGCCAGGCGGTCAAGCAGGCGCTCGGCGACATGAAGGGCATCACCCGCTATGCCGACGTGCATGTGCCGATGGACGAAGCGCTGACCCGGGTGGCGATCGATATATCGGGCCGGCCGTTCCTGGTTTTTCAGGTCGAGTTCGTGCGCGCCAAGATCGGCGCGTTCGATACCGCGCTGGTGCAGGAATGGTTTCAGGCCTTTGCCGTCAACGCCGGTGTCACGCTTCACGTCGCGACCCTATATGGCGGTAACGACCACCATATCGCCGAATCCTGCTTCAAGGCTCTGGCGCGGGCGCTGCGTATGGCGGTCGCCATCGATCCGCGGGCGGCCAATGAGGTGCCTTCGACCAAGGGCACACTCAGCGCATGAAGCGCCGCTAACAACACTCGTTTCGAAAGACGACGTTGATGTCCGTTTATACTGTCCATGAACCGCCGCTGCGGGCCGCTGCTGCATTGGCCGAGCCGGAACGCTTCATCTTTGTGCGCGACGGATTTTACGTGTGGGCTTTCCTGCTCACGCCATTGTGGATGCTGTGGCACCGGCTGTGGCTGGCGCTCGTCGCCTATGTCGTGTTCTCGGCTGTGCTCGACGGCGGACTCCGATTTGCCGGCGCGTCGGCGGCGGCGATCACGCTGGCCGGCCTGTTGATCTCGATCCTGATCGGACTCGAAGCCGCGACCTTGCGGCGCTTTACGTTGCGGCGCCGGCGCTGGCGCAATGTCGGCGTTGTCAGCGGCGACGATCTCGAAGATGCCGAGCGGCGTTTTTTTGACGCCTGGCTCCGCCGCGCGCCGGTCGCGAGCGGTCCGCCGGTTCCGGCGATGCCAAGTGGGCTCACGGCGCCGGCTGCGCCCCCCGCCGCGTATTCGTCCGAACCGTCCGGCATCATCGGACTCTTTCCCGAGCCGGGAGCGCAACGGTGAGCGTCGCCATTGTCGATTATGGCTCCGGCAATCTGCATTCGGCGGCGAAAGCCTTCGAACGCGCCGCGCACGACGCCGGACTCGATCAGCCGATCGTGGTGACGGCGGATCCGGCCGCGGTGGCGGGCGCCGATCGCGTGGTGCTGCCCGGCGTCGGCGCCTTTGCCGATTGCCGGCGCGGGCTCGATGCCGTTCCCGGCATGGTCGAGGCGCTCGAGGAGGTGGTGCGACGCAAGGGCCGGCCATTCTTCGGCATTTGCGTCGGCATGCAGCTGCTTGCCGAGCGCGGCCGAGAATACGAAGTGACGGACGGTCTCGGCTGGATTGCCGGCGAGGTCGATCGCATCGCGCCGAGCGATCCGAACCTGAAAATCCCGCACATGGGCTGGAACACACTCAACGTTGCGCGCCCCCACCCGCTGCTTGACGGCCTGGAGTTTGGCCCGCCAGGCCGCCACGCTTATTTCGTGCACTCCTATCAGTTCAAGCCGGCGCAGCGCGCCGATCTGGTCGCCGCGGCCGACTATGGCGGCGCCGTCACCGCGATCGTCGGACGCGACAATATCGTCGGCACGCAATTTCACCCGGAGAAGAGCCAAAAACTCGGTCTCGCTCTGATCGCGAATTTTCTGCGGTGGAAGCCGTGATTCTGTTTCCGGCCATCGATCTCAAGAACGGCGAAGCCGTCCGCCTGCAGCAAGGCGACATGGCGCGCGCCACCGTGTTCAATCGCGACCCGGCGGCGCAGGCGCGCGCTTTCGAGCAGGCGGGTTTTGGCTATCTCCACCTCGTCGATCTCGACGGCGCCTTTGCCGGCAAACCGGTCAATGCCGCGGCTGTCGAGCGCATCATCGCCGCGGTGAAAATCCCCGTCCAGCTTGGCGGCGGCATCCGCGACCGCGCCACCATCGACGGCTGGCTCGGCAAAGGCATCGCGCGCGTCATCATCGGCACGGCGGCGGTGCGCGATCCGGCGCTGGTGAAAGACGCCGCGCGGGCTTTTCCCGGCAAGGTCGCGGTCGCGCTCGATGCGCGCGACGGCAAGGTCGCGGTCGCAGGCTGGGCGCAGACCTCGGAACTCTCCGCGCTCGATATCGCAGAACGCTTTGAGGACGCCGGCGTTGCCGCGCTCGTCTATACCGATGTCAGCCGCGACGGCATGCTCAAAGGGTTGAATCTCGACGCAACGATCGCGCTTGCCGAAAAAATCTCGATCCCGGTCATAGCGTCCGGCGGCCTCGCTTCGCTCGACGATGTGCATGCCTTGCTGCAACCGCGCGCCAAAAAACTCGAAGGCGCCATTGTCGGCCGCGCGCTCTATGACGGCGGGCTCGATGCGGCCGCAGCATTGCAGCTGATCCGCGCGGCGCGGGCGGCCTGAAAATGTTCAAAGTCCGCGTCATTCCCTGCCTCGACGTCAAAGACGGCCGCGTCGTCAAAGGCGTCAATTTCATCAATCTGCGCGACGCCGGCGACCCGGTTGCCGCCTCGATCGCCTATGACCAGGCCGGCGCCGACGAGCTCACTTTTCTCGACATCACCGCAAGCCATGAGAATCGCGGCATCATGCTCGACGTGGTGCGGCGGACCGCGGAAGCCTGCTTCATGCCGCTCACCGTCGGCGGCGGCGTGCGCACCATCGAGGACATCCGCGCGCTGCTGACGTCAGGCGCCGACAAGGTTTCGATCAATACCGCGGCGGTGGCGCGCCGCGGTTTTGTCAAGGAAGCGGCGGAAAAATTCGGCGACCAATGCATCGTGGTGGCGATCGACGCCAAGAGCATCGGCAAAGCCGGGCGAGCCGGCGACGCTGGGAGATCTTCACCCATGGCGGCCGCAACCCGACCGGCATCGACGCCGTCGCTTATGCGCGCGAAGTGGTTGCGCTCGGCGCCGGCGAAATCCTGCTCACCTCGATGGATCGCGACGGCACCCGGCACGGTTACGATATCGCGCTGACGCGCGCCGATCTCCGACGCCGTCCCGGTGCCGGTGATCGCGTCGGGCGGCGTCGGCAATCTCGATCATCTGGTCGAGGGCATCCGCGACGGCCATGCCAGCGCCGTGCTCGCCGCTTCGATCTTCCATTTCGGCGAGTATTCGGTGCGCCAGGCCAAGGATTTCATGGCGAAGGCCGGGTTGCCGGTACGGCTCGATCCTTAACTGCTCTGGCGCGCCCAAACGAGCGCCCGCTCCAGCCGGTCATTGCCCCAGAACAATTCGCCGTCGGCGGTGGTGAAAGTCGGCGCGCCGAACAGGCCGCGCCGCTGCGCCTCCTCCGTTTGCGCCCGCAGCCGTACTTTGTTGTCGTCCGATTGCGCGGCGGCGAGCACGGCTGCCGGCGCTACATTCAGTCCGGCGAGAATTTCGGCGATGGTGCCGGCGTCATCGATCGGACGGCCTTCGGCGAATTGCGCGCGAAATACATCGACACAAAAATCATCGCCCCACGATTCTTCGAAGTCCGACCAGAGCGACGCGGGCGGCAAGCAGGCTGTTCTGCGGAAACGGATCGGGCCGGCGGAACGGCAACGCCAGATCCGCGCAAATCCGCTCGAGGTCGCGCCACATATGGCGGCCCTTCGCGGGATAGAGATTGAACGGCGACGTGCTCCAGCCCTGCGCCTTGAAGATCGGACCGAGCAGGAAGGGCCGGAAACTGACCGCGACGCCAGCCTGTTGCGCCAGTGAGCGCAGCCGCATCGCCGACGGATAGGAATAGGTCGAGGCGAAATCGAACCAGAAATCGAGGACGGGCGGCGTCATGGGGGCTCCCTGGTGCTCATCCTTGGGCGCATCCTAGTTCTGCGGCGAAGCCAGCGAAACATCGGCGGCATAAAGCATTTATGCGCGCCGCCTCTCCCCGCCGCGGAGCAGAGATGCTAAGGAGGGCCATGACAAAGTTCACCCTCCACGACCTGGAAAAGCGCGTGCAGGAGCGCGCGCGCGAAAGCGCGGATGTCTCCTACACCCGCAAATTGCTCGACCGCGGCGTGATCCATTGCGCCAAAAAGCTCGGCGAGGAAGCGGTCGAGGCGGCGATTGCCGCGGTCGGCGAGGACCGCCAGCGCATGATCGCCGAAGCCGCCGACGTGCTCTATCACCTCCTGGTCGTGCTCCACGCCCGCGGCATCGCGCTGGATGAGATCGAGGCCGAGCTCGGCGCGCGCACGCGCCAGTCGGGCCTCGACGAGAAGGCCGCGCGCAAAAGCGGCTGACGGCGTATGGAGCAGCGCACCGAGCAAGACGTATCGCCCTACCGCGTGTTCTCGCGCACCGAATGGGCGACGCTGCGCGACGATACGCCGATGACGCTGGAGCCGGCCGAAATCTCGCGGCTCCGCTCGATGCACGATCGGCTTGATATTTCAGAGGTCGAGGAGATTTACCTGCCGCTGTCGCGGCTGCTCTCGCTCTATGTGGCGGCGACGCAAAACCTGTTTCGCGCACAGCGGCGTTTCCTCGGCACCGGGGACGCCAAGATGCCGTACATCATCGGCGTGGGCGGCTCGGTGGCGGTCGGCAAGTCGACCACGGCGCGGGTGCTGCAGGCGCTGTTGGCGCGCTGGCCGAACGTGCCGAAGGTCGATCTCGTCACCACCGACGGGTTCCTCTATCCCAACGCGGTGCTCGACCGCGAAAGCCTGATGGACAAGAAGGGCTTTCCGGAAAGCTATGACGTGCAGGCGCTGTTGCGCTTTCTCTCCGACATCAAAGCCGGCCGCCGGCCGGTGCATGCGCCGATGTATTCGCATCTGGTCTATGACGTGGTGCCGAATCGTCTGGATCGAGATCGACCGGCCGGACATCCTGATCGTCGAGGGACTGAATGTGCTGCAAGCCGGCCGTCTGCCCAAGGACGGCAAGGCCGTTCCATTCGTGTCGGACTTTTTCGATTTCTCGATCTACCTCGATGCCGACGAAGCGGTGCTGCAATCCTGGTATGTCAGCCGCTTCCTGACGATGCGCGGCACTGCTTTCGCCGATCCGAAATCGTATTTTCACCGTTACGCGCAGTTGTCCGACGGCGAGGCGGCCGCCACCGCGACGTCGATCTGGAACCGGATCAATCTGGTCAATTTGCGCGAGAATATCGTGCCGACCCGGCCGCGCGCCGATCTGATCCTGAAGAAGAGCGAAAGCCACCAGGTCGAGCAGGTGGCGTTGCGGCGATTGTAGCTTTTGTTACGCCGCGACTGCGGCGGCGTCGTTGCTCGCCAGCGCCAATGCAAGCCGGTCGCGATCGAGCGGCTTGACCACAAAGCCATCCATGCCGGCGGCAGAGCAGGCTTCGCGATCCTCCGCCGAAACATTGGCGGTCAGCGCGATGATCGGCGTACGCGCGCTTGCCGCTTCGGCTTCGATGTCGCGGATCCGGCGGGTGGCTTCAAGGCCGTCCATGCCCGGCATATGCAAATCCATCAGCACCCGATCGAACGGAGTGCCGGCGGCACGGGCGTCAAGCCAGCACGCGACCGCGGCGGCACCGCTTGAAGCCATGGTCGGACGATGGCCGAGCTTGACCAACAGCGCGCGCGCCAGCAGCGCGTTGATCTCGTTATCCTCGGCGACCAGGATCGAGAGCCCGCTTCTCGTGGGTGCGGCGCGCGGCGTTTCGGCCGGCTCGTTGGCGGCGCCGATTTCGAAACCGTCATCGTTCGAAAAGCGCGCCGCCAGCGAGATTGCGCGCACCGGCTTGATCAAATAGCCGGTGAAGCCAGCGTCCTTGAGCGCGCCAAGTTCGGTGCGCATCGCCGGCGTCACCAGCACGATACGCAGCGGGATCGCGGCGGCGCTGCAGGCGATCGCGGCGCTCGCCGCCGTGCCGAGCGCGTGATCGACCAGGACGGCGCGCCACGGCTGCTCCGGCAATAGCGCCGCCGCCACGTTCTCGTCCGGAACGATCGTGGTGCGGGCGCCCCAGCGCTGCAAGCGCCGCGCCAGCAACGAGGCTTCGATCGCGGCCGGGGCGACGATGAGAACATCGCTGCCGGCAAGATCGGGGACGGCAAATTCAGGCATGCCGGCCGCGCCGTCGCTCGGCAGCGGCAGCGTGACACAAAACGTCGAGCCTTGACCGGGAACGCTGTCGATGGCGATGGCGCCGCCCATGCGCTCGACGATCCGCTGCGAGATGGTGAGGCCGAGCCCGCTGCCGCCGAATTTCCGTGTCGAGCCGGTGTCGGCCTGCTCGAATTCGAGGAAGATGCGCGCCTGATCGTCGGCCGCGATGCCGATGCCGGTGTCGCGCACGGCAAAGACGATTTCGTCGGCAGCGGCTCCCGGTTCGACAACGATCGAGACGCCGCCGGTTTCGGTGAACTTGATGGCGTTGCCGGCAAGGTTGAACAGCACCTGGCGCAGCCGCGCCGCGTCGCCGATCACGCGCGACGGCAAGCGCTCGTCGACATAGGCGCAGATTTCGAGATCCTTCGACTGCGCTCGCGGCCCGAGCAGCTCGACCGCCTCTTCGATAAAAGCCGCGAGCGCAAACGGCGCCGGGGTGAGATCGAGCCGGCCGGCTTCGATCTTCGCCAGATCGAGCATTTCCTCGATAAACGACACCAGCGTATCGCCGGATGTCTTCATCGCCGTCAGATAAGTCGCCTGTTCGGGAACCAGCGGTGTGTCGCCGAGCAGATTGGCCATGCCGAGAATGCCGTTGAGCGGCGTGCGGATCTCGTGCGAAACCATCGCCAGAAAGCGCGACTTGGCGCGGCTTGCCGCTTCCGCCTGATCGCGGGCATCGGCGAGCGCCCGCTCCGCCAGGACGCGATCGGTGACGTCGCGGCCGACGCTCTGCATCTCGCTGTCGCCATCGGCTCGCACGGTGACTTCGCGCCAGGCGATCCAGCGCGCTACGCTGCAGCCGTCGGCGCCGGCGATTTTCTGGTCGTGAACCCGCGTGCCGTCGGCAAGGACCGTGGCGTCGCCTTGCTCCTCCACCGGCAGCGCGAACGATGTGCCGATGAGGCTTTCGCGGTCGCGGCCGGCCAGCGCGCAGAAGGCATCGTTGGCATAAGTGATTGCGCCGTTGCCGTCGCGGCGCACGATGACGTCGCCTTGCGCCTCGAAAAAGCTCTTGGCGCGCTCTTGCGCTTCCCGGCTTTCCCAATGGCGGTCTTCGGCCTGGTCGAGGCGGGTTTCCAGGCCGCGCAGCTCGGCCTTCATCTGGCGGATGCGCGAAATCATGATGCCCATGGCGCCGCACGAGGCGCCGAACAAAGCCGCGACGCCGATCGCGAACGAGTAGGGATCGTAATGGGTGCCGGGCGCGGTCGCTCCCGACAGAAAGCCGAACGCCACCGCAAACGACATCGACGTGATGGCAAGCGCCCGGACGATCAGCGAAATGACCCGTCGGGTAACGATGCCGGGTTTCCGAATTTCGGCGCGTGGCCGCATGGTCCCTGTCCCCGCTCGGCGCAGCGCGGCTGTTCGTCGGCAGCCGCTTCCAGGCCCGGTTTATCGATGCGGTGAGGTGGATTTTGGCCTATGAACCTTGCGCATTGCTTGCCGGCGGCATTGGCGGCCTGACCGGGACGGATGCGATTGGAGGAAGGGTTGATGCTTTGTTAACATGACCCTGTAAAAGGACGACCCTGCAAAGAGATGACCCTGCAAGGGCAATGCAGCCATCGATTGAAAGCGCAAGCGCGGCCGGAGACATCGGATGGATAAAGTGTTGAGTACCAAACGCACGCGGGCCAAGACCGCAGAGCCAAGCCGGCCGTCACGCGGCCAGGCCGAGGACGCCGTGCGCACGCTGATCCGCTGGGCCGGCGACGATCCCGACCGCGAGGGGCTGCACGCCACGCCGGGGCGCGTCGTGCGCGCCTATGAGGAATGGTTCTCCGGCTACAACGACGATCCGCGCGAATATCTCAAACGCACCTTCGAGGAGACCGGCGGTTACGACGAAGTCGTGGTGCTGCGCGACATCCGTTTCGAATCGCACTGCGAGCATCATCTCGCGCCGATCATCGGCCGCGTCCATATCGGCTACATTCCGCGCAACCGCGTCGTCGGCATTTCAAAATTGGCGCGGCTGGTCGAAGTTTTTTCGCGGCGCCTGCAGATTCAGGAAAAAATGACGGCGGAGATCGCGGCCTGTCTCGATGCCGTGCTCAAGCCGCATGGCGTCGCCGTGGTCACCGAGGCGACCCACCAATGCATGACGACGCGCGGCGTGCACAAACCCGGCGTCACCATGGTGACGAGCCGGATGCTGGGCGTGTTCCGCGATCACGCCGAGACGCGGCAGGAATTTTTGGCCGCAATCGGCATGCGCGGCGCCATCCACGTCGGCAACGGCGCGGGCTGAGTTTTATCGATGATGCGCTACGCCGCCCGCCGCACTTCGTCGGCCAGCGCGCGGTAGGACAGCGCTTCCGCCAGATGCACGCGGCCGACTTTGTCGGCGCCGTCGAGGTCGGCCAGCGTGCGGGCGACCCGCAGCACGCGATGATAGCCGCGGGCGGAGAGCCGCATCGCATCGGCGGCTTCGCGCAAGAGTGTGAGGCCGCTGCCATCGGGCTTCGCCACGTCCTCCAGCACCGCGCCGGACACCGTGGCATTGCTGCGGACATGCGGTAGCCCGATCGCGGCATAGCGCGCCGCCTGGCGCTCGCGCGCGGCCGCCACGCGCTCCGCAATCTCGCGGCTGCCCTCGGCCGGTGGCGGCAGGATGAGGTCGGCGGCCGTCACCGCCGGCACTTCGATATGCAGGTCGATGCGGTCGATCAGCGGGCCGGAGATACGCGCCTGGTAATCGGCGGCGCAGCGCGTATTGGGCCCGCGCCGGCACGAAAAACCAGGCTCATTGGCGCGGCCGCAGCGGCACGGATTCATCGCCGCCACCAGCATGAAGCGCGCCGGATAGGTGACGCGATGATTGGCACGCGCGATCGCAATCTCGCCGGTCTCGAGCGGCTGGCGCAGCGAGTTCGAGCACCTGCGGGGCGAATTCGGGCAACTCGTCGAGGAAAAGGACGCCGTGATGCGCCAGCGAGACTTCGCCTGGCCGCGCATGCAGGCCGCCGCCGACCAATGCCGGCATGCTGGCGGAATGATGCGGCGCGCGGAACGGCCGCCGGTTGGTCAGCGCGCCGCCTTTGATCTCGCCAGCGACGGAGTCGACCATGGAGACTTCGAGGAGTTCGGCCGGAGCCAGCGGCGGCAGGATCGACGGCAACCGCGCCGCGAGCATCGACTTGCCGGCGCCGGGCGGCCCGACCATCAGCAAATTGTGACCGCCGGCGGCGGCGACTTCGAGCGCGCGTTTGGCGCTTTCCTGGCCCTTGATATCGGCGAGATCGAGCATCGGACCCGCCGCTTCGAGGATCTTTGGCTGCGGCCGCGACAGCACCTGGGTGCCCTTGAAATGATTGGCGAGCTGAATGAGCGAGGCCGCCGCCACGATCTCGATGTCTGGGCTGGCCCAGGCCGCTTCCGGCCCGCAGGCCGACGGGCACATCAAGCCTTCGCCGCGCGCATTGGCGCCGATGGCGGCGGGCAGAACGCCAGCGACCGGAGCGATCGAGCCGTCGAGCCCGAGCTCGCCCAAAACCGTAAAGCCGGACAAGGCATCGTGCGGAATGGCGCCGATCGCCGCCATCAGGCCGAGTGCGATCGGCAGATCGTAATGGCTGCCTTCCTTGGGCAGATCGCGGGCGCGAGATTGATGGTAATGCGGCGCGCCGGCAAAGCGAGCCCCGACGCGATCAAGGCCGAGCGGACCCGCTCGCGGGCTTCGGACACCGCCTTGTCGGGAAGCCCGACAATGGTGAATGCCGGCAGGCCCGGCGCCACTTGCACCTGGACATCGACAGGACGGACCTCGATGCCCTCGAACGCCACCGTGGAGACGCGCTGAACCATGTCAGCCCCAAAGGACGGCCCGAATTTCAGCCCGGCCGGCGAAAATACTACTGGAAATTGGGGTAGTACTGATTATATACCTTGCAAACCATGTCGATATGTAGTAGGCTGATTTCATTGGAGATTAGCCATGTCGAAGCTGTCAAAAGTGGCCTTCCATAGCGAACCGCAAGCCTTTGAATACCTTGAGAAAACCCTCTGGCCGGATGGGGCAGTTTGCCCGCATTGCGGGACGGTCGGGAAGGCCACGAAATTGCAGGGCAACGCCACGAGGATCGGCGTTTGGAAATGCAACGAAAAGGAATGCCGTAAGCAGTTCACGGTCAAGGTCGGGACTGTTTTCGAGCATGGCCGCATCCCGCTCCACAAGATGCTCCAAGCCGTCTACCTGCTTTGCTGCTCGAAAAAAGGTTGTTCCTCGCACCAGCTACATCGCGTCCTCGGCATCACCTACAAGTCGGCGTGGTTCCTCTCCCACCGCATCCGCGAGGCCATGCGGACGGGCTCCCTAGCCCCGATGGGCGGCGCTGGCGGAGTCGTCGAGGTGGACGAAACCTACATCGGCAAGATGGAAGGCCACGCCGAAATGAGCGGGTCCTCCGTCAAAAACATGGTGCTGACTCTTTGGAGCGCGGCGGCGCTGCCCGCTCTTTCCACACTGACGGTCATTCCATTGCTGACATCGTGCCAATCGTTCGCAGCAACATTGACCGCGAAAGCCACCTGATGACTGACAGGGCGCTGCACTATCGCGCGGTAGGCAAGGAATTTGCCGACCACGGCACCGTCGCGCATGAGGATTACGAGTGGCGGCGTGGAGATGCCTATACCAACACGGTTGAAGGCTACTATTCGATCTTCAAGCGCGGCATGAAAGGCGTCTACCAGCATTGCAGCGAAAAGCACCTTCACCGTTATCTCGCCGAATTTGATTTCCGCTACAGCAACCGCGTTCGGCTCGGCGTGAACGATGAGGCCCGCACTGGCCGTGCGCTGAAGGGCATCACCGGCAAGCGGCTAACGTATCGAAATCCTAACGTCACCGCAGCCGAGTAGACGCCAGCGTAAGCAGGTCAAGAGGCTCGCGGAAGGTGTGCAATTGGAGTTCGGATTTTGGATCGCGAGGGAAAAATAATTTTGACGACTAGACTAGGTATGTCAGACCAAATGGAGCCTAGATCGTTTTTCCATATCTAGTGGGTTTATCGTCAAAAAATCTTTTTGCGACTGCCTATCGCTAGGATCGATGCTTGCGGGAATCGAGCAAATCAGCGAGTGTTCGAATCGTCCGCGGGTAGCGCCCCGGATGCAGGAGCGGGGACCGTCGGCTGTCTACCGAGGGCCCCCGCCAAGAGTTTGAAATGGAAGCCGATCTGCCCAACAGGTCGGCTTCCGCCATTTAAGCGCAGCGACCCAACCAGAGTCACGCGCCGAATCACCGAAACATTGTACAATGATGTACCACGTTGTACAAATGGGTGGTTTGAAATGCGTAGCGTTGGCGTTCCCAAATGGCTCGTCAAACCACAGGTGCCCGGTTTCGACTTGGCGAGCCGCTAGACGATCTGCTCGCCTTTTTTTTGCGCTGCTAATTGGGATTGTTCGGGCACTTCCGTTTTGCGGGCGGCCGTAAGGGCCTATATTGACGCTCAATTTAACTCTTCGCCGGAAATGCGGATTCGTTATGAAGACGCCAAAAGAAGACGCCAAGAAGCAGGTCGCTAATTTTCGCAAGGCTGCCCGCGAACTCGGCGCTGACGCATCCGATGAGCAATTTCAGAGCGCCTTGCGCAAGATCGCCAAGGCCAAGCCGCAGCCGACCAAAAAAGAAAAGCGCGCTTAGCGGGGGATTTTAGACTGGCGCTGGATCTGAGCCGCCCAAAGGGTGAGTTGATCCTCTATAACGGCAAGACTCAGCCACATCTGCGCCCGTGACCATCGGAGTTTTCGAATCCTTCGCGATAAGTGCCAACGCACGTTCGCGGCAATCATCTGCAAACTGCATTGCTCCCCTCCCCAGGCGACAGCCCCTAACGTCCAATCTGCAACTAAGTTCCTCAATTTGAATTTATCGGTATCATTCACCCGCAACGCATTGGGGATATTGATGAGCAGCAATGGATCTGCGGTCCGCATGTCGGTTCGCATCTTGGACGACAAAGGCAACGAGATTGCTTCGTTTTTTAGCGATAAGTCTGAAGGGGACGAAGGCGGGTTTTCGGCCGGTCTTCGCGACGCCCTCCTAGCCTTCCGCAAGAAATACCCAAAAACCCGATTTATTGACGTTGAATTTAAAGGTACCTGATCCCCAAGTCGGGGCGGTCGGATACGACCCTTAGGTGCTGGTTTGCAAGGTATATAATCGCCGGTAGTACGCCAGAACAATTAGGGAACAAAGCTCCAGAGCAGGTCTTAGCGAATTGTGGACTGGAGCAATTCCTGTCGTGCCGCCACAAGGATTTCGTCGGACAGCGAGCAGTCGCCGACCGCGCGGGCGAGCATCAAGGCGCCGATCATCTCGGCCACCGTCGCGACCGCCTTACGCCGCCGCGCCGCCTTCGAGCGTCCCGGCGCCGTGCTGGCGACGATCTCGATCAACGGCTCCAGTCCCTGCGCGAAGGCGTTGCGCACCGGCTTGCCGCAGCGCGCGGCGTCACCGCTGAGCGCGGCAAAAGCGCAGCCGTGGCCCGGCTCATCACGGTGCCGCGGCGAGAGGTAATGCGCCAGCAGCGCCGCGTAGGGATTGCTCTTCGCGCCGGCGACAACTTTTTCCCAATTGACGGCGGCGTGCGCCATGGTGCGCTGGCTCGCTTGCGCCACCAGATCGTCTTTGGAATCGAAATGGCCGTAGAAGCCGCCGTGGGTCAGGTCGGCCGCCTTCATGATGTCGGCGACGCCGATGCCGTCAAAGCCCTTTTCGCGGAACAGGGCGCCAGCCGCATCGATGATGCGTTCGCGGTTTTCTGCGGCTTTCTGTCGGCTCACGCGCATCGACACCCCTTTTGGCGCAGCTCAGCCATGCAGGCGGACAACCATTGCTTGACAACTTATATGATGATCGTCATCAATAAGCAAGCTTTGATGACAAGCGTCATCTAACGCTAGGTCAGTCAGGACATCCCCGCAATGGCGTCCACCGCGCTTGCCGCCGCTCTATCCCGCCGCGACATCCATTACGGGTGGGTCGTGGTCGGGGTGACGTTCCTGACGCTCCTGGTCACCGCAGCGGCCATGGGCACGCCAGGCGTGCTGATCGTGCCGCTGGAGAAGGAATTCGGCTGGGACAACGCGCAGATTTCCTCGGCGCTGGCGATCCGCATCATGCTGTTCGGCCTGTTCGGTCCGTTCGCCGCCGCCTTCATGAACCGCTTTGGCGTCCGCCGCGTCATCATGGTCGCCATGGCGCTGATCGCGGGCGGCCTCCTGACATCACTCGCGATGACGCGGCTGTGGCAGCTCATCCTACTGTGGGGCATCGTGGTCGGCATCGGCACCGGGCTGACCGCAATGGTTTTGGCGGCGACGGTGGCGACCCGCTGGTTCAACCATCGGCGCGGCGTCGTCATTGGCATGCTGGCGGCGAGCAGTGCGACCGGTCAGCTGATATTTCTGCCGTTGATCGCCGAACTCACCACCCGGTTCGGCTGGCGCGTGGCGCTTATTTTCGTCTCCGCTATGTTGGCTTTCGTCGCACTTGTCGCGTCGCTGTTGATGCACGACCGGCCGAGCGACCTCAATCTGCCGCTCTATGGCGAGAGCAAAATCACGCCGCGGCCCCCCGAAGGGGTGGGGCTCGTCTCCCTGCTGATGGCGCCGATCAATGTACTCAAGGAGGCGGCGCGCGTGCCGATCTTCTGGGTGTTGTTCGGCACGTTCTTCGTCTGCGGTTCCAGCACCAATGGCCTGATCCAGACCCATTTCATCACGCTGTGCCACGACTACGGCTTGCCGGCCGTGGCCGCGGCGAGCGTGCTGGCGATGATGGGCTTTTTCGATTTCTTCGGCACCATCGGTTCGGGCTGGCTGTCCGACCGCTTCGACAATCGCTGGCTGTTGTTCTGGTATTACGGCTTGCGCGGGCTGTCGCTGATCTATCTGCCGTTCACCGATTTCACCTTCTACGGCCTGTCGCTATTCGCGGTGTTCTACGGCCTCGACTGGATCGCCACCGTGCCGCCGACCGTGAAACTGACGGCCGACCGCTTCGGCCCGGAGAAAGCCGGCATGGTGTTCGGCTGGGTGTTTGCCGGCCACCAGATCGGCGCCGCCAGTGCTGCGTTCGGCGCCGGTCTGGTGCGCACCGAATATTCGAGCTATCTGCCGGCTTTCTTCGTCGCCGGCGCGCTCTGCCTGTTCGCTGCGGCGCTCATCCTGACGGTGCGAAAGCCGTCGCCGCGAGGAATTGGCGCGGCCGCCCCGGCGCCGGCGCGGGGATAGTTACTTCCGCTTTTCCTCGATCTTGTCCCAGATCAAAGCCGCGATGTCAGCGCCGCCGAGATTTTTCACCGAACGGATGCCGGTCGGCGAGGTGACATTGATCTCGGTGAGAAAGCCATCAATCACGTCGATGCCGACAAACACCAGGCCGCGCTCGCGCAGTGCCGGCCCGAGCCGCGCACAGATTTCGCGCTCGCGCGGGGTGAGATCGGTCGCCTTGGGCACGCCGCCGCGCACCATGTTGGAGCGCAGATCGTCCGGCGCGGGTATGCGATTGACGGCGCCGGCGAACTCGCCGTCGACCAGGATGATGCGCTTGTCGCCCTCCCTCACCGCCGGCAAGAATTTCTGCACCACCCATTGTTCGCGGAACGTCGCGGCGAACAGATCGTAGAGCGAACCGAAATTGAGGTCCTCGCCGGCCAGCCGGAACACCGCCTCGCCGCCTTTGCCGTAGAGCGGCTTCATGACGATGTCGCCGAATTCGGCGCGAAATTGCTTGATGGCATCAAGATCGCGGGTGACTAGTGTTGGCGGCATCAAATCGGGAAATTCGGTGACGAAGACCTTTTCCGGTGCGTTGCGTACATGCGCCGGATCGTTGACGACCAGTGTTTTGGGTTGGACGCGCTCGAGCATATGCGTCGAAGTGATGTAAGCGAGGTCGAACGGCGGATCCTGGCGGAGCAAAATAACGTCGAACGACGTAAGCTCGGCGTGGCGCGGCTCGCCGAGCGTGAAATAATCGCCGACCGCGTCGCGCACGGTGAGCGGCCGCACGGTAGCCGACACCTTGCCGTCTCGCATCGCCAGCCGGTCGGGCGTGTAATAGGACAACGGGTGAGCGCGCGCCTGCGCTTCCAGCAGCAGCGCGAAGGTGGAATCGCCGCGGATATTGATCCGCTCGATCGGATCCATCTGGACGGCGACGTTCAAGCGCATAGGCGGCGATCCGGCGGCACTTTATCCGATGGGTTTGGCGCGAATTGCGCGGCGGGGATTTCATGTAAGGCGGCGGCGCGCCCAGTCAATCGGAAGGTAAACCTGCAGTTAACATCTTACCGTCAAATTGCCCGGCATTGGAAATAGATCCCGGACCAGCCCGCATGACTCTGGCGAAGCTTTCGATCGCCGCCAAGCTCTATGTCATCTTTGTGCTGCTGGCTACCGTGATGGTGGCGCTGGCGGCGGTGGCGATTTTCAATGCCGAGCGCCATGTCGCGCGGACCAAGGAATTCGGATCCGCTTTTGTCGGCGCCGAGAATGTCGAGCGCATCAGCAGCCTGATCTATGCGGTCGTCATGGAATCGCGCGGCATTTACATGTCGCCGGACATCGACACGGCGAAGAAATTCGCCGCCGGTCTCACTCGCTTCAACGAGCAGATCGGCAGCGTGGTGGCGGAATGGCAGAAGTCGGTGCGCCCTGAAGATGCGGACGTCTTTGCCGAATTTGCCACGCGCGTGCAGCAATTCCAGGATTTCCGCCGCGAGCTGGTTCGCCGCGGCACCGAGATCAGCCCGGCATCCGGCCGCGAATGGGGCGATAACGACGCCAATCGCACGGTGCGCACGGCGCTGACCAACGATCTCGACGTGCTCGGGAAAACTCTATGCCAAGCGCTCGCAGGATATCTATGCCCAGATCACGCGCGACACCAGCACCAGCGCCGTGGAAATGATGGTGCTCGGCGTGCTCGCGCTGATGCTGGCGGTCTGCGGCGCGCTGGTGATTCAGCGGTCGGTGGCGCGCCCGCTCGCCGAGGTCACCAGCGTCACCGAGGCGGTGGCCCGCGGCGGCGAGGTGCGCGGCGTGCCCTATAGCGATCGCGCCGACGAGATCGGCGCGCTGGCGCGCTCGATCGCGGTGTTTCCAGGACGCCATGCGCCGCAATGTCGATCTGAATAGAACCGTGCTGTCCGACGCCGAGGCGCGGACGCAGCGCCAGGACGCAGATCGCCACCGAGATCGCCCGCTTCGGCACCGAGATCGAGGCGAGCCTGTCCGAGCTCGGCCGCTTGTTCGAACACATGCTGGCGGCGTCGTCGCAACTGGCCGAAGTGGCGGACTTGGCCTCGGCGAAGACGTCGGGCGCCGCGATGGCGTCGAACGAGGCTTTTGCCAATGTGCGCGACATCGCTTCGGCCGCCGAAGAGCTCGCCGTCTCGGTCAACGAAATCGACCGCCAGGTCGTGCAATCGAACGCCATCGCGACAAAGGCCAGTCGGCGAGGCCGCGCGCAGCAATGTCGCGGTCAAGGAGCTGGACGAAGCCGGCCGGCGCATCGGCGACGTCATCAAGCTCATCACCGACATCGCCGCGCAGACCAATCTGCTCGCGCTCAACGCCACCATCGAGGCGGCGCGCGCCGGCGAGGCCGGCCGCGGCTTCGCCGTGGTGGCGGGCGAGGTCAAGGCGCTGGCCGGCGCAGACCGCCAAGGCGACCGACGAGATCGCCGCGCAGATCGCCGGCATGCAGCGCGCGACGCGTGCGCTCGATCGATGCCATCGCCGGCATCGAGCGCATCATCCGGCGACATCGGCGAGATCTCCGGCGCCATCGCGACCGCCGTCACCGAGCAGGGCGCCGCGAGCCGGAAATGGCGCGCAGCATCGAGATCGCGGCCCGCCGCACCGTTGAAACGGCCGACCGAAGTCGAAGCCTCGGTCGAAGCGACGCCAGAAGACACGCGCTGCCAGCGCCGGTGCGGTGAAGACGCTGGCCGACGATCTCGCCGCCGCGGCGCCGGCCACATCCGCGCCCAGGTCGACCAGTTCTTCGGCAAGCTCAACGCCGCCTGACGCGGCGGTTCAGCCGCGTTCAGGTGCTGGCGTCGAACGCATTGACGATGTGGCGCGGCATTTTGCCGGGCGCGACCAGGATCGCATCGAAACGGATATCGCGGATTGCCGTCGTCGGGATGGGACGCCAGCCAGATTTCGGCGGCGCCGATGATGCGCGCTTTGCCGCGCTCGGTCACCGCTTCCGCCGCCTCGTCATGAGTGTCGCGCGCCTTGACCTCGACGAAAATCAGCGTGTGACGGCGGCGCGGCGATGATGTCGATTTCGCCGAACGGCGTTTTCCAGCGCCGCGCCACAATGCGGTAGGCCTTGGCGATGCAGCAACATCGCGGCGCGGCTCTCAGCCGAAAGGCCGAGCCGGAAGGCCGCGACTCTTTCGGGCCGCGGCGCCGGCTTGCACCGGCTGCGGCGGTTGCGGGCTCAGCGCGGCGCGCCATCGCTTGTCCCTTGTTCGCGTCTTGGCCGCTTCCTTGGCGAGCGCCAGCGCGCGCTGATAGACCTCGCGGCGCGGCAGGCCGGTTGCGTCGCGCGACTTCGCCGACCGCGTCCTTGAGCGAAACGCGGTCGAGCGCCGTCGCGCAACAGGTTCGTCGATCTCGCCGGCGCTGATCGGCTGCGGCGCCGGCGGCGGCGCCACCACGATGACGATCTCGCCGCGCGGCTCGGTGTCGCGCATAGTGCTTGCGCCAGCGCCGCAAGATCGCCGCGGCGGATTTCCTCGTGCAGCTTGGTGAGTTCGCGGCACAGCGCGGCCTCGCGGCCAGGCCAAGCCCGGCGGCGAGATCGGCGAGCGCTGCGGCGACGCGCGGCCCGGTTTCGAACAGCACCAGCGTTGCCGGAATGCGGCTGAGCTCGGCGATGCGGTTGCGCCGCGCGGCTTGTTTCGGCGGCAGGAAGCCGGCGAAAAAAAACTGATCGGTCGGCAGGCCGGCGACGGTCAAGCGCCGCCAGCACGCGCCGAAGCGCCGGGCAGCGCGGTGACCGCATGGCCGGCCGTCGCTCGCGGCGCGCACCAGCTTGTAGCCGGGATCGGAAATGAGCGGCGTGCCGGCATCCGATACCAGCGCGACCGCCGCGCCCTCGGCGAGCCGCGCGCAGCAGCTCCGGCCGCGCCTCGGCCGCGTTGTGCTCGTGATAGGGCGTGAGCGGCGTCGCGATGCCGTAACGGTCGAGCAGCTTGCGGGTGACGCGGCGTGTCCTCGCAGGCGATCAGGTCGGCGCCGGCGAGCGTCTCGAGCGCGCGCAGGGTGATGTCGCCGAGATTGCCGATCGGCGTGGCGACGATGTGCAGCCCGGCGCCGAGCTTGCGCCACGTCGATCGGCCGGCCGGCGAGACATAGTGTGCGCGGCCGCTGCCGTCTTGCGCGCCGGATTTGCGAAGCGTGTTGCGCCATTGCGGCCACTCTAGCCGCGCCGCCTCGCCGCCGTCATCGCCGGACGAATTCCTTATCCTTTTCATTTAGTTAACTATTCGCCGCCAATATGTCCGCATTGAGCATTAGACTGGCGCATGGGTTCGCCGGAGCGCCGTGGGGAGAACCGCCGTGTCCGCGCAAGTGCAGGTTCAGGCATCGGCGGACGCATGCCGCGCGGCGCCGCTCGATTGCGCGGCTTGCTGGCCACGGCCGGCGCGCTGTCTGGCCGGCTGCTCCGGCAGCAATTCCGCAATATCTGTCCTCGAGCACCGCCGCCGGCGCGCAAGACGCCGCAGGCGCCGGCCACAACGCATCGGCACCGGCCAGGTCAAAGTCGGCCTGATCCTGCCGCTGTCGGCGCCGGGCAATGCCGGCGTTGCCGGCCAGGCGATGCGCAACGCCGCCGAAATGGCGCTCGCCGAATTCAACAATCCCGAACATCCAGCTGCTGGTGAAGGACGACGGCGGCACCGCCGAGGCGGCGCAGGCCGGCGCGCAGCAGGCGCTCGACGAGGGCGCCGAGATCATTCTCGGCCCGCTGTTTGCGCAATCGGTCAGCTTCGTCGGCCAGGTGGCGCGGCCGCGCAATGTGCCGGTGATCGCGTTTTCGACCGACGCCAATGTCGCCTCGCGCGGCGTCTATCTGTTGAGCTTCCTGCCGGAATCCGACGTCGAGCGCATCGTGCAATATGCCGCCTCGACCGGGAAACACTCGTTCGCGGCGCTGATTCCCGACAATCCCTATGGCACGGTGGTCGAAGCGGCCTTCAAGCAGGAGGTGGCGCGGCGCAGCGGCCAGATCGTCGCGCTCGAGCACTATCCGCACGACAAGGCCGCGATGGCCGGCCCGATCGCGCAATGTCGCCCAGGCCGCGGCGCGCGCCGATGCGCTGTTCATCCCCGACGGCGGCGACGCGGTGCCGGATGTGGTCCAGGCGCTCGCCGCCGACGGCGTCAACATCAAGCGCGTGCAGCTGCTCGGCACCGGCCTGTGGGACGATCCGCGCATCTTCTGCGACGCCGGCGCTCGACGGCGGCTGGTACGCGGCGCCGGATGGCGCCGGCTACCGCAATTTCTCCGGCGCGCTACCGCGCGCGCTACAAGCAGGACCCGGTGCGCACGGCGACGCTGGCCTATGACGCGGTCGCGCTGATCGCCGCGCTGGTGAAGACGCAAGGCGCGCAGCGGTTTTCAGCGAAGTGCTGACCAATCCCTCGGGCTTTTCCGGCATCGACGGCGCTGTTCCGCTTCCGCGCCGACGGTACCAATGAGCGCGGGCTGGCGGTGCTGCGCGTCGCCGCAGCCGGCCCGCAGGTCATTTCGCCGGCGCCGAAAAGCTTTGGCGGGGCGTCAGGATAATAAGCTAGCTTATTAATCTGGCGGATGCCGATCCATGCGCATTTCCCGATATCCGACTCGCCGTGGCGACTTGAAGGCTCTCAGAAGATAAGCTAGCTTATTAATAGTCTGCGCTAGGCCGCCAGATCGGCGACCACCGCGTCGAGCACCGGAAAGCCGGGCAGGGTGACGCGCAGGCGGCCGCTGCGCCGTCGTCTCGACCAGGCCGTGCTCGTGCAGGCTGGCGATCGCGCTCCGGGATCGAGCGGGCGGCCGGCGACCTCCGCGTAGCGCGCGAGATCGATGCCTTCGGCGAGCCGCAGCCCCATCAGCAGGAACTCGTCGGACCTCTCCTCGCGGGTGCAGCACGTCGTCGGTGACGAGGCCGTCGCCGTGCGCCTCGACCCGGATCAGCCAGGTCTCCGGCCGCTTTTCGGTCGCGGTGGCATGCGCGTTCGCCGTCGATATCGAGCCGGCCATGCGCGCCGGGGCCGATGCCGGCATATTCGTGGCCGCGCCAATAGACCAGATTGTGCCGGCATTCGCCGCCGGGCCGCGCGTGGTTGGAGACCTCGTAGGCCGGCAGGCCGTGCGCCGCGCAGATCTCCTGCGTGAGTGTCGTAGAGCGCGCGCGCAGTGTCCTCGTCGGGAAGCTCGCAGCTTGCCGGCCTCGTGCAGCGCGAAGAACGGCGTCTCCGGCTCGATGGTCAATTGATAGAGCGACAGATGCTCGCCGGCCTCCGCCAGCGCGCGCTTCGAGTTCGCTCGCCCAGTCCTGCGGCTGTCTGGCGCGGCCGCGCATAGATCAGATCGAACGAGTAGCGATCGAACACCGCGCGCGCGATGCCGACGGCATCGAGCGCTTCGCGCGCCGTATGCAGCCGGCCGAGCTCGGCCAGCGCGCGATCGTCGAGCGCCTGCACGCCGAGCGAGACGCGGTTGACGCCGGCCGTGCGGTAGCCGCGAAAGCGCGTCGCCTCGACGCTGGTCGGATTGGCTTCCAGCGTGATTTCGGCGTCGGGCGCGACGCGCCAATGCCGCGCGATCGCGTCGAGCACGGCCGGCAATGGTCGCCGGCTGCATCAGCGACGGCGTGCCGCCGCCGAAGAAGATCGTCGACACGGTCCGGCCGGGCACGCGCGCCGCGGTCGCGGCGATCTCGGCTGCGAAGGCGCGCACGAAGCGCGCCTCGTCGATCGGCTCGCGGCGCACGTGGCTGTTGAAGTCGCAATAGGGGCATTTCGACAGGCAGAACGGCCAGTGGATATAGACGCCGAAATGCCTCGCGCGTCGCAGGTCCAAGTGCATGCGATCAAGGCAGCGCCTCCGCCAGTTTCAGGAAAGCGCGCGCGCGATGCGAAAGGCCTTTGCCGCGCGGCGGCAGGCCGTGCTTTTCGTCGCTGCGCCATTTCGCCGAAGGTCCGCTCGTGGCCGTCCGGCAGGAACATCGGATCGTAGCCAAATCCCTTGTCGCCGCGCGGCGGCCAGACCAGCGATGCCGTCGACGCGCGCCTCGAATTCCTCGACATGGCCGTCCGGCCAGGCGACGCACGAGCGCCGAGACGAAATGCGCCTTGCGCCGCTCCGGCGTGCTCGCGCCGCGCTCGCGCAGCTTCTCCTCGATCGTCTCCATGGCGCGGCGGAAATTCTTGTCCGGCTCCGGCCCAGCGCGCCGAATGAATTCCGGGCGCGCCGTCGAGCGCATCGACCGCGAGGCCGGAATCGTCGGCAAAAGCCGGCAGCCCGGTCGCCGTCGCCGCCGCTCGCGCCTTGATGCGCGCATTGTCGCGAAACGTCATTCCGGTTTCGTCCGGTTCCTGCAGGCCGAGTTCACCCGCCGATATGGCGTCGATACCGTAGGGCGCAAGCAGTTCGCGCATTTCGGCGAGCTTGCCGGGATTATGCGTCGCGATGACGAGCCGGCCGGTGATGCGGCGATGCTCCGGCTGCGCTCACATCACCGCCATCTTCTGCAGGTCGACCAGCTTGGCGACGCCCTTGCGCGCCAGCGCCAGCAGCGCTGAGAACTGTTCCTCCGAGAACGGCGTCTTTTCCGCGGTGGCCTGCATCTCGACGATATTGCCCGAGCCGGTCAGGACGAAATTGGCGTCGGTGTCGGCTTGCGAATCCTCGGCGTAATCGAGATCGAGCACCGCCACGCCGGAACAGACGCCGCAGGAAATCGCCGCGATATGGTCGCGCAGCACTTCGAGTCTCGACCATCTGGCGCGTCTTCATCCAGGCGAGGCAATCGTAAAGCGCGATCCAGGCGCCGGTGATCGAGGCGGTGCGGGTGCCGCCGTCGGCCTGGATCACGTCGCAGTCGATGGTGATCTGCCGTTCGCCGAGCGCCTTGAGATCGACCACCGAGCGCAGGCTGCGGCCGATCAGGCGCTGGATCTCGACCGTGCGGCCGTTCTGCTTGCCGGCCGAGGCCTCGCGCCGCGTGCGCTCCAGCGTGGCGCGCGGCAGCATGCCGTATTCGGCCGTGACCCAGCCGCGCGCCTGGCCCTTGAGCCACGGCGGCAGGCGATCCTCAAGCGTGGCGGTGACCAGCACATGGGTGTCGCCGAATTTCACGAAGCAGGAGCCTTCCGCGTATTTCACCACGCCGCGTTCGAGCGAGACGGGGCGCAATTCGTCAGGCTTGTCGGCGGCTCGGCCGCATGCAGGTTCTCCCGGTCGCCGAAGCGCGAAGCATCGGCTGCGTCACGCTTTTAGGCGCTACCACTGGGCCGGCGACAAGGCCGTAGGTCGTTTGCAGGCCGCAATTGCCACTTGTGCCACTTGCCGCGGTGAACCGCTACGCTCGGGCCGGCTTGCGGCATACCGGCTCGGGCATAATCGGAGATCGCCATGGCGGCGGAAGCAACACAAGTACTGGCGCAATTCGCGGCCACGCTGCGTTATGAAGACCTGCCGCAGCGCGTGCGCGAGCATTGCAAGAACCTCATTCTGGATGCGCTCGCCTGCGCGGTCGCCGGCCATCGTGGCGAGGAGACGGGGCAGGTCGCGGCCTTGGCCGCGGCGCTGGCGCCGGGCTCCGCAGCAAGCGTGATTGGCGGCGAGACCGTCCTCGCTCGCTGGCGCGACGCTGCTTAACGGCTATCTCATCACCGCGGTCACGATGTGCGACGTGCATCGCGCGACCATGACGCATATCACGCCGGAGATCGTGCCGCCGGCGCTGGCGATTGCTGAACGCGAAGAGAGCTCAGGTCGCGACCTCCTCGTTGCCGTCGCGGCGGGCAGCGAAATGACGACGCGGATCGGCATCGGTACCGATTATCCGGTGTTCCGCGCGCGCGGCTGGCACGGGCCGGGAATTTTCGGCCCGTTCGGCGCTGCGGCCGCGGCCGGCCGGCTGCTCAACTTCGATGCCGACACGATGGCGCGCGCGTTCGGACTGGCCGGCAGTCAGGCCGCCGGCACCTATGCCGCCTGGGGCACGCCAACGGTGAAATTCCATCAATGCCGCGGCGCGCTGTCCGGCTTGATGGCGGCGCTGTTGGCGCAGCAGAATTTCGTCGCCACGCAGCGAATTCCTCACCGCCAAGGACGGCGGCCTCTACAGTACTTACGTCAACGGCGGCAAACCGGATCTGGCGATCGCCGATCTCGGGCAACGCTTCGAGCTCGAACAGATCGCGCTGCGGCTATGGCCGTCGGCGACGCTCATCCAGGGCATGAACACCGCCTTGTTCGAGCTGGCGCAGAAGCACGCTATCGACGGCGCGCGCGTGCGCAAAGTCCGGGTCGCGCTGAGCAAGACCGCGTTCGACATGCATGGCGGCTTCGGCAGCTATAAAGGGAAATTCGAAGCGCTCTTGTCCGCGCATTACACCACCGCCGCGATCCTGCACGACCGTGCGCTGACGCTGGCGCAGTTCGACCCCAGCCGCTACGACGATCCGAAGCTGCGCGCCTTTGCCGCCGAAAAGGTCGAGGTCCGCGCCGACGCGTCGGTCGATGACTCACAGGCGAAAGTGGATATCGCCATGGATGACGGTGCGGTGCTTACGGCGAGTTGCGAGCATCCGCTGGGCAGCAGCGAAAATCCGGCGTCGCGCGCCCAGGTCGAGCAAAAGTTCCGCCGCTATGCCGAGGGCGTTATTCCGCAGGCGAATGTGGCGCGCGTCATCGGCGCGGTCGATCGGCTGGAGGAACTCGGCTCGGTGCGCCAGTTGATGGATTGGCTGCGTGGCGAGCGGCGCATCGGCGCCGGTGCGATGGCGGCCGCGGAATGATAGAGTGAGATCGAGGGCAACGACGCTTGACCAGCCATGATTTCCCCATCGGCGTGAACCAACTGGGCCTCGCCCAGCTCAACGAGCGTTCGCGCGAGATTTTCCGTCAGATCGTCGAGAGCTATCTGGCGACCGGCGAGCCGGTCGGCTCACGCAATCTGTCGCGCATCCTGCCGATGACGTTGTCGCCGGCATCGGTGCGCAACGTCATGTCCGATCTGGAGCAGCTCGGCCTTGTCTATGCGCCGCATACCTCGGCCGGCCGGCTGCCGACCGAGCTGGGGTTGCGGTTCTTCGTCGATGCGCTGATGCAGATCGGCGACCTCACCGAGCGCGACCGCCGCGCCATCGAGGCGCAGGTCGCGGGTTCCGGCCAGGCGAAGTCGGTCGAGGCGGTGTTGATCGAAGCATCGGGCCTGCTGTCCGGCTTAAGCCGCGCCGCCGGCGTCGTGCTCACCGCAAAATCGAATCCGCGGCTCAAGCACATCGAATTCGTGCGGCTCGAGCCCGAGCGCGCCATGGTGATCCTGGTCGCCGAAGACGGCCAGGTGGAAAACCGCATCCTCAACATTTCGGTCGGGCTGCCGACCTCGGTGCTGACCGAAGCCGCCAATTTTCTCAATGCCCGCATCCGCGGCCATACCCTCGACGACGTCAAAGCCGAGATCGAGCGCACGCTCAAGGAAAGCGAAGCGCAGCTCGATCAGCTGACCAAAAAGATCGTCGCCGAAGGGCTGGCGAGCTGGTCGGGCGGCGACATTGAGGAGCGCAAATTGATCGTGCGCGGGCAGGCGCATCTGCTCGATGACCTCAAGGCGGTCGCCGACCTCGAACGCGTGCGGTTGTTGTTCGACGATCTGGAAACCCGGCGCGAGGTGATCGATCTGCTTGGCCGCGCCGAGCAGGCCGAAGGCGTGCGGGTCTTCATCGGCTCGGAGAATAAGCTGTTTTCGCTGTCCGGCTCCTCGACCATCGTCGCGCCCTACCACGACGCGTCCGGCCACATCGTCGGCGTGCTCGGCGTGATCGGCCCGACGCGGCTCAATTACGCGCGTATCGTCCCGATGGTGGACTATACCGCCAAGGTGGTGAGCAAGCTGCTGGGCGGCTAACGCCTCAGGGTGACGGAGCAATCGGCTTGATTTTTACCGTTTGAGCCCTGATATGCGGGGCGGGAAAACGATGGGAAAACCGATGACGGATCAGACCGCTCGCGCTGAGGACGAAGCGGCCACGCCGCCCGAGGCTGCCGGTTAGCGGACCGACGCCGTCCACGGCGTTGGAACGCGAGCACGCCGAAATGAAGGACCGGCTGCTGCGCACGCTCGCCGAGATGGAGAATTTGCGCAAGCGGACCGAGCGTGAAGTCGCCGATTCACGGCTCTATAGCGTTGCATCGTTCGCGCGCGACATGCTGGCGGTTGCCGACAATATGCGCCGCGCGCTCGAAACAGTGACGCCGGAATTGCGCGCCAGCGTCCAATCCGGCGTCAAGGCGCTGATCGACGGCGTCGAACTGACCGAGCGCGAACTCATCAAGGCGCTGGAGAAGAATGGCGTGCGGCAGTTCACGCCGCAGGGCGAAAAATTCGATCCCAATCTGCATCAGGCCATGTTCGAAGTGCCCGACGCCTCGGTCCCGGCCGGCAGCGTCGTGCAGGTCGTGCAGCCGGGTTACATGATCGGCGAGCGGGTGCTCCGGCCGGCTTTGGTCGGCGTATCCAAAGGCGGACCGAAGACGGCGCCTGCCTCGCCTACCAACGATAACGCCAAGTCGACGAGCTAGCGAACCGTCATCCTGCGAGGGGTGACGGAATTCAGATTCACTTCGGATCGACGCTGTCGCGCACGGTACGCAGCCGCGTGAATACGTCCGCCCACTGGTCGGCGCGGCGCGACGCCGATCATTTGCATGTAGCCGCCGGTGCCGAAGCGCAGCCACTGCACCAGTCTGACGTCGCTGTCGCTTTTGTTGTCCTTGGCCGTGGCAAGGGTCTCATATCCGGTCTGGCCGCCGATGCGCAGCGGCTCGGCATCCTGGATTTGCACGTCCTTGATGCCGCCGATCTGCTCGAACATCACCCGCGCAAACTCGTCGCGATTCTGCGTTTCAGTGGGACCGCCTTCCATGGCGGCGATGAGAAAATGCGCGTGTTGGGTCGCGGCCGGCGCTGCGGCGCCATCGATCAGCATCAAGGCGCGGCCCGGCAATACGTCGTCGATGTGAAAGCCGGCCAGGTCGCCGACTTTGAACGGCAACACGCTCAGCCGTTCCGCGTCGGGTACGCCCGCGCGCACCGCTAAGGTTGCGATCGTATCGTGCAAGAGCTTGTCCGGATACGCCGTGTCGCCATCCGGAACCTGGATGGTGACCAGCGCGGTGAAATCACTACCGGCAACAACCAGCAGCCACTTGCGATAGCGGCCTTTATCGGTTGTCTGTGTGGCACGCACGACAAAGCCCTTGCCGCACGCCGAGCTCGATCGGTTCGCGCTGGTCGACGTCGAGCCTTGCTTCTTCAGCTCTTCCGGAACCATGGACTTGTCGAGCTGGTCGAAGGCCACCGGCGGAAACGTGACCAGAAGAATCGCGGCGTTCTTGTTGGGATCGAAAAAGCCGCTGAAGGCCGGGCTTGGGATCATGCTCGGCGGCGGAACGAGGCCGAGCCGGGAGCCGACCGGAAACACCGGATCCGCCGCGCGCGCGGGAATCGTCAAGACGATAGCCGAGACGGTTGCGAAAACGGTCGCCGCGACGATGGCGGCGCAAACCACCGCGAGGAACGCGACGGCGTGAATTGATCGGGTTTTGCCGGCGCGCATCATCGTCGTTATTCTTGAATCGCCATTGCGGTGCGTCGCGCCGTCGAATGCTCGTTTGGCCGCGTCACCCGCCGCATGGTCAGATTGATCCGTCCGCCGTCCGCGAGCAAGGTCGACGTGCCGGGATAAATCCGGTCGACGCCGTGGAAAGCAAGCCTGGCCTCGCCGCCGAGAACGACCACATCGCCGGAATTGAGGCGGAACGAGCGCGTCGCGTCGCCGCGCTTCCGCCCGCCGACGCGGAACAGGCAGGAATCGCCAAGCGAAATCGAAACGACCGGCGCGGAAAAATCGGCTTCATCGCGGTCCTGATGCAAGCCCATTTTTGCCGTCGTGCCGTAATAATTGATTAGGCAGGCTTCCGGCGCGTGCGGATAGAAGGCGACGTCATCCCACAGTGCCATCAGTGCCTCGGGAATTGGCGGCCACGGCTGTGCGGTCTCGGGATGCGCCGTCTCATAGCGATAGCCGCGCTCATCCGAATACCAGCCGAGCGGACCGCAATTCGACATGCGAACCGACATCGGCCGGCCCGATTTCGGCATGCGCGGGTGAAGAGCGGCGCGCGCGCGAACACCTCGCGCAGCGCCACGACCAGCGCCTCCTGCCCGGCGCGGCCGAGATAGCCAGGATAGACGCGAACCCCGCCAAACTCCGAACCAAGCCCCGTACCAGGCCCTGTACCAAGTCCCGCGCTGTCCGGCACAGGCGATGCGATGCGGCTCGGCTCAGCGACACTTTTCATTGGATTTTTACCTGTCGCGGTCACGGTTGATCCGGATGTCTCTGCTCTTTCCGCACGTCAGCATTGTGGCGCGCGCCGGCTGTTCCGGCAAAGACCAGCTCGACGACCTCTATGCCAAATTGACGGTCGCCGCGGCGGTTTTCTTCGTCTCGCTCGAGATCGCCTATCTCGTGCTCGCGGGCCTGCCGCCGATCGGCAAACCCTGGGTCGACGGCACGCATTTCGTCCTCGGCCGCGACTTCCTCAATACCTGGATGGGCGGCCGCTCGGTGTTCGGCGACGGTCCGGCGGCGTGGTTCGATCTGCGCGCCTATAACGCGGCGCTGCGCGAGATGCTGGGTGCGCCCTATCCGGAGCATTATTGGTCCTATCCGCCGCACGTGCTGCTGTTTATCTGGCCGCTCGGCCTGATGCCGTATCTGCCGGCCTATATTGCGTGGTGCGTGATCGGCATCGCGCTTTATCTGTTCGCCTGTTCCAGCGCCATTGCGCGCCAACATTGGGTGTTTCTCGCGGTCGCGCCGGGGGTCGCGGTCTGCATCTTCTTCGGCCAGAACGGATTCTATACCGCGGCGCTGTTGATCGGCGGATTGCTCTGCCGCGATCGCCGGCCGGTGCTGGCCGGCATCCTGTTCGGCATTCTCACCGTCAAACCGCAGCTCGGCTTGCTGGTGCCGGTGATCCTGCTGTTGGAGCGGCGCTGGCTCGCGATCGCGTCGGCGGTTGTGACGACGGCGGTTTTGGTCGCGGCGACCGCGCTGCTGTTCGGCTCCGATGTATGGCTCGAATTCTGGCAGAAGGTGGTGCCGCAGCAGCAATGGCTGACCGCGCATGGCACCGGTTTGCTGTTCGTCATGGTGTCGTCGGTGTTTTATGGCGCGCGGCTGTTGCATCTGCCCGAAACTGTCGGCTGGACGCTGCAGGGCATAACCGCCGCTTTCGCGCTTGGCGCGGTGGTGTGGTGCTACTGGCGGCGGCGCGATCCGGCGCTGTCGCTTTCGCTGTTCGTCACCGCGACGTTTCTGGTGACGCCCTACATTCTCAATTACGACATGGTGGTGTTCGGCTTCGTGGTGGCGCTGCTGCGCGAGCGCGACGACAATACAATCGCCGACCATTGGCTGCTGATCGCGGTCTGGACGCTGCCGGTCACGATGATGATCGCGGCGGCGTGCTTTATTCCGCTGGCGCCGGTCGTTCTGATTGCCTTCGCCTGCCGGCTAGTCTGGCGTCTGGCGCATGACGGCGGCCGTGAATTGGCGCCGCTGCCGCAACCGGCCGCGGCCGCTTTGGCCTAAGCAGCGCGCTCCCCGGCGATCTTCTCCGGAACCTGCCGCACGCTGTCGAGCGCGCCGCGCACGCCCGACTCGCCGTCCTCATGATATTCGGCGTCCTCGTTGACGTTCCACACGTCATAGCGGCGCTGGCCGGCGAGAATGTTTCGCGCGGTGAGCATCGCCGTCATCATCGCGTGGTCCTGGTTGTTGTAGCGGTGCATGCCGTTGCGGCCGACCAGGTGCAGCGTCGGATAGCTGCTTTCGAGGTCGAGCCTGATGGCGGCGATATTGTCGCGATAATCTTCGTCATAGACCGGATAGGCTTTGGCCTGGCGGACAACGCAAGCATCGACCACGTCGGCGGCGGCAACGAGCCCGATCTGCGCCGCTTCCTGCTTGGCGAGCTCGATGAGCCCTGAATCGGGCGCGGTCCATAATCCATCGCCCTCGAAGCAGAAATATTCGAGGCCGAGACAGCTCATGCCCTCCGGCACCATTTCCGGCGACCAGGAGCGGAAGTTCTGCACCCGCCCGACATTGACGGCCGGGTCGTGAATATAGATCCAGTTGTCCGGGAACAACTCGGCCTTGCGCACCATCAGCGCCACCGTGAGAAAGTCGCGATAGCGCAGCGCGCGCGCATGCAGCAGCGAGATCGGAGTGGGCGTAATCCGCTCCACCAGCTCCCGCAGCGGCGCCGATGAGACGACGTGGCGCGCGGTAAAGCTTTCGCGGGTGCCGTCCGCGCGCGCCGCCTCGATGCGCCAGATCTTGCGGGCGTGATCGAATTCGAGCGCGACCAGCTCGCGTCCCATCAGGATGCGGCCGCCTTGGCCGCGAATCTTGCGCGCCGCCGCCTGCCACATCATGCCAGGACCCTTGCGCGGATATTGGAAACTCTCAATCAGCGTCTTGACGGTGTCGCCGCCGTCTTTTGCTTTGCCGCCGATGTGCAGCGACCGCTTCAATCCGCTGATGACGGCGGTGGTGAGATCGAGGCCCTTGATGCGCTGCGCCGCCCAATCGGCGGAAATCTCGTCGCATGACATGCCCCACACTTTCTCGGTGTAGGTCTTGAAGAAAATCTGGAACAGCTTTTCGCCGAACTGATTGCGCACCCAGTCATGCAGCGTACGCGCTCGCGGCACAGGGAAAAGTTTCGCATAGGCATAAGACAGCATGCAGGCCGCGCTGGTGAACAGGCCGAGCTTGAGCAGCGCCTCGAAGGCCTTGAGCGGATAGGAAAAGAATTTGCCGTTGTAATAGATGCGCGACAGCCGCGGCCGGGTGATGAAATCGTCGGGCAGGATTTCCTGCCACAGCGCGACGACCTCTTTCGATTTGGAGAAGAAGCGGTGGCCGCCGATGTCGAACAGGAAGCCTTTGTAATCGACCGTGCGGCTGATGCCGCCGACATAGAGCGGATCGCGCTCGATGACGATGACGGACTGGTTTTGCTTGCTCAGGCAATAGGCCGCGGTCAGGCCGGCCGGCCCGGCGCCGATCACGAACACGTCGGCATCGGCCGTCATGACGGTGCCGGACCGCGCGGCCGGAAGGCGAACAGCTTTTGGCCGCTATAGGACACAATCGCGCCGGCGGCGGAGCCGATCAGCACGGCAAGCTGCGGCAACGCGGCCAGTGCGGTCACGACGAGGATCGCGAACAGTCCGTAGCTCACGGCCTGGGCGGAAGCGGCGACGGCGGCATAGCGCATCGCTTCATCGGCGGCATGGCGGCCGCTGCGATCGAAGGTCAGCGCGCGGTTGAGTCGCCAGGTCACCAGCGTCGCGATGGCGAGCGAGATGAGCCGCACCACCAGCGGGTGCAGGCCGTGATCGACGGCGACGGTGAAAATCGCCAGATCGGTGATCAGGCCAAGGGCGCCGACGCCAAGAAAGCGCATCGGTCGCGGCAGAATTTCGACGAGCCGGCGGACGGGATCGCGGTCGGCGGCCACATGGGCGGGCGTTGCGGCGGGCGTTGCGCCCGCTGCCGCGCCGAGCTCGACATGACTGGCACGCATACTGGCACGCATGACGTCTCCACGCCCCGGGGCTGCGGTTGTTAGGCGCCCCGGCCGGCCTGCGGCTGTTGTCCCTCGCCCGCCCATCCGTGGCAGGCTTTCGTTAATGACGGGCTAGCGTGCTGGCGCGGATTTGAGGGGCTCCCCGAGACCGTTAAGGGAGCCTCACCGTGCGGTCTCGCCGGCGATCTCAGCGCCGGTTTTTCGCCGCACCCTTGCGGCAGCGGCAACGGACCATGAAATGAGCCTGATACGGGCGTCGCGGTGGCCACACTGGCTTGCGGGCCGATGACGCCCACCTATATGACCCAAGGGAAATCGCCGCAGGCTGCGGGTGTTAAGCCAGCCAGCCTGGGGCGATGAGTTGATAAGGGGGTCGGACTTAAAGGGCGCCTTAGGGGCCAGCCCGACCTGCCGCAAAAGAGAGGATTTGGACCATGGGCAAGGTCATCGGTATCGATCTCGGGACCACGAATTCGTGCGTCGCCGTCATGGAAGGCAAGACGCCGAAGGTCATCGAGAACGCGGAAGGGATGCGCACGACGCCGTCCATCGTCGCTTTTACCGACGAGGGCGAGCGGCTGGTCGGCCAGCCGGCAAAACGCCAGGCGGTCACCAATCCCGAGCGCACCATTTTCGCAGTCAAGCGCCTCATCGGCCGCCGTTACGACGATCCGATGGTGGAGAAGGACAAGAAGCTCGTCCCCTACAAGATCACGCGCGCCTCCAATGGCGACGCCTGGGTGGAGATCGAGGGCAAGAGCTATTCACCGTCGCAAATTTCCGCCTTCATCCTGCAAAAGATGAAGGAGACGGCTGAGGCCTATCTCGGCGCCAAGGTCGATCAGGCCGTCATCACCGTTCCCGCTTATTTCAACGACGCGCAGCGCCAGGCCACCAAGGACGCCGGCAAGATCGCCGGCCTCGAAGTGTTGCGCATCATCAACGAACCGACCGCGGCAGCGCTCGCCTATGGGCTCGACAAGAGCAAGACCGGCACGATCGCGGTCTATGACCTCGGCGGCGGCACGTTCGATATTTCCATTCTCGAAATCGGCGATGGCGTGTTTGAGGTGAAGTCGACCAACGGCGACACCTTCCTCGGCGGCGAAGATTTCGACATGCGGCTGGTCAACTATCTGGCCGACGAGTTCCAAAAGGAACAGGGCATCGACCTGCGCCGCGACAAGCTCGCGTTGCAGCGGCTCAAGGAATTGGCCGAGAAAGCCAAGATCGAGCTGTCGTCGACAACGCAGACCGAAATCAACCTGCCGTTCATCACGGCGGACGCGTCCGGTCCGAAACATCTGACGATGAAGCTGACCCGCGCCAAATTCGAAGCGCTGGTCGACGATCTCATCCAGAAGACGATCGACCCGTGCAAGCAGGCGCTCAAGGACGCCGGCCTCACCGCGGCCGACATCAACGAGGTGGTCCTGGTCGGCGGCATGACGCGCATGCCGAAGGTCCAGGAAGTCGTCAAGCAATTGTTCGGCAAGGAACCGCACAAGGGCGTCAACCCCGACGAAGTCGTCGCAGTAGGCGCGGCGATCCAGGCCGGCGTGCTGCAAGGCGACGTCAAGGACGTCTTGTTGCTCGACGTGACGCCGCTGTCGCTTGGCATCGAGACGCTGGGCGGCGTGTTCACCCGGCTGATCGATCGCAACACCACGATCCCGACCAAGAAGAGCCAGGTGTTCTCCACCGCCGAGGACGGCCAGACCGCGGTGACCATCCGCGTGTTCCAGGGCGAGCGCGAGATGGCGAGCGACAACAAGATACTCGGCCAGTTCGATCTCATCGGCCTGCCGCCGGCGCCGCGCGGCGTGCCGCAGATCGAGGTCACTTTCGACATCGATGCCAACGGCATCGTCAATGTCTCGGCCAAGGACAAAGGCACTGGCAAAGAGCAGCAGATCCGCATCCAGGCTTCGGGCGGCTTGTCCGAGGGCGACATCGAAAAGATGGTCAAGGACGCGGAAGCTCACGCCGAAGAGGACAAGAAGCGCAAAGCCCAGGTCGAGGCGAAGAACCACGCCGAGTCGCTGGTCCACATGACCGAGAAGACGCTGGCCGAGCACGGCTCCAAGGTCGGCGAGACCGAACGCCGCGCCATCGAGAACGCCATGGCCGATCTCAAGGAAGCCTTGAAGGGCACCGATGCCGAGGCGATCACCGCCAAAGCCAACACGCTGCAACAGGCTTCGATGAAGCTCGGCGAGGCGATGTACAAGCAAGCCGCCGAGCAGCCGCCGGGCGGCGACGGCGGTAGTGCAGGCGGCGCGACCGACGGCAAGAAGGACGAAGACGTTGTCGACGCGGAGTTCACCGAAGTCGACGACGACAAGAAGAACAAGAAGTCCGCCTGATCGGGCGAGGTGACTCGTGCCGGCTACTTCCAGCAACACACTTGGCAAAGTCGTCACCCCCGGGCTTGACCCGGGGGGCCATCTTCTTTCTCGCGAAGGAAGATGGCTGGCCGGGTCAGGCCCGGCCATGACGCTCTAACTCGGAACGGCAATGGCCAAGCGCTGCTACTACGAAACCCTATCGGTCGAGCGCACCGCGACCGAGGTCGACATCAAGACCGCCTTTCGCAAGCAGGCGATGCAGTGTCATCCGGATCGCCATCCGAACGACACGCAGGCCGAACATCGCTTCAAGGAAGTCAACGAGGCCTATGAGGTCCTAAAGGACCCGGACAAGCGCGCGGCCTATGACCGGTTCGGCCACGCCGCGTTCGAGCACGGCATGGGCGGCGCCGCCGCCGGCTTCGGCGCCGATTTCGGCACCACGTTCTCCGATCTGTTCGAAGGCATTTTCGGCATGTCGGGCGGCCGCGGCCGCGGCGGCACCAGCCGCGAGCGCGGCGCCGATCTGCGCTACAACATGGAGATCGCGCTGACCGAAGCCTATGCCGGCAAGAACGCGCAAATCCGTATTCCGACCTCCGTCACCTGCGAGGCCTGCTCCGGCTCCGGCGCCAAAGCCGGCACCAAGCCGAAAACCTGTCCGATGTGCGCCGGCGCCGGCAGGGTCCGCCATTCCCAAGGGTTTTTCACGCTCGAGCGCACCTGCCCAAATTGCCACGGTCGCGGTCAGTCGATCGACAGCCCCTGCGCTTCATGCGCGGGGTCCGGCCGGGTCACGCGCGAGCGGATTTTGTCGGTGAACATTCCGGCCGGCGTCGAGGACGGTACCCGCATCCGGCTTGCCGGCGAGGGCGAAGCCGGCGTGCGCGGCGGCCCGCCCGGCGATCTCTACATTTTCCTGTCGATCGGTTCGCATCCGTTTTTTCAGCGCGAGGGCGCCGATCTGCATTGCCGCGTTCCGGTCTCGATGGTGGCGGCGGCGATGGGCGGCGAATTCGAGGTGCCGACCATCGACGGCGGCAAGACCAAGGTGAAGGTGCCGGAAGGCACCCAATCCGGCCGCCGCTTCCGCTTGCAGGGCAAGGGCATGCCGGTTTTGCGGGCGCGGCAGTCCGGCGACATGTATGTCCAGATCATGGTCGAGACGCCGCAGAAATTGACGAAAAAGCAGCGCGAGCTGCTGGCCGAATTCGACCGTTTGTCGTCGACCGAAACGCAGCCCGAATCCTCCGGATTCCTCGGCAAGGTCAAGGAGTTCCTTGACAGTCTGGGCAGCCGCGCCAATTCGGACTGACGGCACCGGCCAAGTCCCGCTACCAAGCCCCGGTGCAAGCCCGTCCACCAGGTCCCGCCATATAGCCTTTGCCTGCCGAATGTTTTAAAAATGCCGGGATTTCGCCTCCCGCAAGACCTTTGTGTGAAGTGGAGGCGTTTGTGAAAGACTTCCGCGTGAATTTCATGCCACTGCCGGCTCTGCAAAGGTTCGAACAGAAGGTCGAGCGGCAGCTCCGACTTCTGGAGCTGAGGAAAAATCTCATCGAGCGCAAGATTGAACGCCAGATCAGGCTGTTCGAGCAAAAGCGCGATGGCATCGGCAAGAAGATCGAGCAGCAGATCAAGCATTTCGAGCTGAAAAAAGGTATTCGGCTCGACGACGAGGTGCGCTTCATCCGCTCCTGGATCGAACGGCCGCTGTCGATCGGCGCGGTGACGCCGTCCGGCAAAATCCTGGCGCGCACCATGGCGCGCTATGTCGATCCGAATTCGACCGGACCGGTGGTCGAATTGGGCCCCGGCACCGGGCCCGTCACCGAAGCCCTGGTCGAGGCCGGCGTCGAACCGTCCCGGCTGGTGCTGGTCGAGTTCAATCCGTCGTTCTGCCGGATTCTGCGCTCGCGCTATCCCGAAGCCACTTTGGTGCAGGGCGACGCCTATAGCATGCGGCGTCTTTTGGAGACGCTGCTGCTGCAGCCGGCCGCCGCGGTCGTCTCCGGTCTGCCGCTCATCACCAAGCCGATCAAAATGCGGTTGCGGCTGTTGCGCGACGCGTTCGATCTCATGCTGCCCGGCGCCCCCTTCGTGCAGTTCACCTATTCGGTTGCTTCGCCGTTGCCAAAGCGGTTCGGCGGTTTCACGGCCGAAGCCTCCGAGCGCATCTGGATGAACCTGCCGCCGGCACGCGTGTGGGTGTATCGCCGGCCCTGATGGCACTTACTGTCATCGTCCGCCAACGGGCCGTTCTGCGGCGGTTTGGAATACTGGATGCCCGCCTGCGCGGGCATGACAACCATGGCGGCTCCGAAAATCCTGGTCATCCCCGGTTCGCTGCGCACCGGCTCGCATAACGCGCGGCTCGCCGCATTGGCCGCCAAGGAACTGGCGCTGGCCGAGGCCGAGGTGACGCGCATTTCGCTGGAAGATTATCCGCTGCCGCTGTTCGATGCCGACCTCGTGGCCTCGGCGGGACCGCCGCAGCCGGTGGTGCAGCTCAAACAGATGCTGTTGGCGCATCAAGGCGTGTTCATCACCAGCCCCGAATACAGCGCCTCGGTGACGCCGCTGATCAAGAACACCATCGACTGGATCTCGCGGGTGCGCGATCCCGGCGAGCCGACTTATGCCGCCTTCAAGGGCCGCGTTTTCGCCATCGGGTCGGCGGCGGCGAGTTCGGGCGGCGGCGTGCGCTCGCTCATGGCGCTGCGGCAGATTCTCGAGCTCGGCTGCGGCGCTTTGGTCATCCCCGAACAGGTCTCGGTGCCGCGCGCCGATCAGGCGTTCGACGACATGGACAATCTCAAGGATGACAGCGCGGCGGCCTCCCTCAAAGCCATGGTGCGCCGGCTGGTCGAACTGGCGAGCGTGATGGGCTAGAACATCAGGCGATGCAGATGAACCCCCGCGATCGCCTGATCGTTGCGCTCGATGTGTCTTCGGTCGAGGCGGCGCAGGCGCTTGTTGCGCGGCTCGGCGACACCGTCACGTTCTACAAAATCGGCTATCAGCTCGCCTTTGCCGGCGGCCTGACCTATGCGCATGCGCTGATCGATGCCGGCAAGCAGGTGTTCGTCGATCTGAAATTGCACGACATCGGCAATACCGTGGCGCAGGGCGTCAAAAGCGTGGCGCGGCTCGGCGCCAGCTTTTTGACCGTGCATGCCTATCCGCAGACCATGAAGGCCGCGGTCGAGGCGCGCGAAGGCAGCTTGCGCATTCTCGCCGTCACCGTGCTCACGTCCTACAACGATGCCGACCTTGCCGTCGCCGGTTATGACTTCACCGTGCCGGAACTGGTGGCCGAGCGCGCCGCGCAGGCGCGCGACATCGGCGTCGATGGTCTGGTCTGTTCGGCCGAGGAGGCAGCAAAGGTGCGCGGCATCGTCGGCGCCAGCTTCGCTCTCGTGACGCCCGGCATCCGGCCGGCCGGCGCGGACGCTGGCGACCAGAAGCGTATCGCGACGCCGGCTGCAGCGATCGCGGCGGGCGCCGATTATCTGGTGGTCGGCCGGCCGGTCATCGCGGCGGCCGATCCGAAGGCGGCGGCGGCGGCGATCGTCGCCGAAATTGACGCCGCGAAAAAAGGCTGAAGGGAGAGCACCGTGCCCAAGGGTTATTGGCTGCCGCAGATCGATGTCAGCAACATGGAGGGCTACAAGGCCTATATGGCGGCGACGCCGCCGGCACACGAGAAGTACAAGGGCGCAGCGCTCGCTCGCGGCGGCCAGAGCGAAGTCGTTGAAGGCCGCGCGCGCTCCCGTTGCGTGATCCGGGAATTTCCCGACTACGCCACCGCGCTCGCCTGTTATCGCTCCGACGAATATCAGCGCGCGCGGCCGCTGCGGCTGCCGCATTCGGTTTGCGATTTCGTCATCGCCGAAGGCTATGACGGTCCGCAACCGCCGATCTCGGCTTCGGCGCCGGCGCCTTCGGCGAAGAAGGGCTACTGGCTCTGTCAAGTCGATATCAGTGACCCGGAAGGCTACAACACTTACATCGCGGCCAATCAGCCGCTGATCAGCAAATTCGGCGGCCGCTATCTGGTGCGCGGCGGCGGCCGCGAGGTGACCGAGGGCAAAGCGCGCGCCAGGATCATCGTTGTGGAATTTCCGAGTTATGACGCCGCGCTCGCCGGCTACCGCTCGGCCGAATACCAGGCCGCGAAGAAGCTGCGTGAAGGCAAGGGCGTCGTCGATCTTGTCATGGTCGAAGGCTACGACGGTCCGAAATTCTGATTGTCCCGAACGTGAAGGAGTGAGCTCGAATGGCAAAAGGCTACTGGATCGCACGCGTCGACGTGGACAACGACGAAGGCTACAAGCCATACGCCGCGGCCAATCCGGCGATCTTCAAGAAATTCGGCGGCCGCTTCGTGGTCCGCGGCGGCAAGTTCGAAGCCCCCGAGGGCGCCGCCCGGTCGCGCAATGTTGTCATCGAATTTCCCGATTATGCCGCTGCGCTCGCCTGTTACCGCTCGCCGGAATATCAGGCCAACATCAAGGTACGGCAGCCGCACTCCGCCATCGATCTGCTCATCATCGAAGGTTACGATGGGCCGCAACCTTAGTTCCTGTCGGTCTTTCTTTCCCCCTTTCAGGGGGAGGAAAAACGGCTATACCCGCCCCGCAACAATGAGAGCCTCATGGCCGCGGCAAATTCCGATATGCGGGTGGTGGTCGCCGGCGCCGGCGGGCGCATGGGGCGCACGCTGATCCACGCCATCGCGGCAACCAAGGGAATCGCTCTCGCCGGCGCGATGGACGCCCCGGATTCGGCGGTGATCGGCCGCGATGCCGGCGAGCTCGCCGGCCTCGGCCCAAACGGCGTCAAGGTTGTTAGCGATGTCGCGCCGTTACTCAAGCAAGCCGACGGTCTGATCGAATTCGCCCTCCCGGCCGCGACGCTCGCCTTTGCCGAACTCACCGCGGCCGCCGGCATTGTCCATGTCATCGGCACCACCGGCCATTCCGCCGAGGAGGAAGCGGTGATCGCCAAAGCGGCAAACCGCGCGACCATCGTGAAGTCCGGCAATATGAGTCTTGGCGTCAATCTACTTGCGGCGCTGACCAAGCGCGTCGCCAAGACGCTGGGCGAGGATTACGACATCGAGATTCTGGAAATGCACCACAATAAGAAGATCGACGCGCCGTCTGGCACCGCGCTGATGCTCGGCCGCGCCGCCGCCGAAGGCCGCGGCGTCGATCTCGAGCAACGCTCGGTGCGCGGCCGCGACGGCATGACCGGCGCGCGGCGTGCGGGCGATATCGGCTTTGCCGCGCTGCGCGGCGGCACCGTGGTCGGCGAGCATTCGGTCATCTTCGCCGGCCCGGCCGAGCGCGTCGAGCTGACCCATCGCGCCGAGGATCGCATGATCTTCGCGCGCGGCGCGCTGCATGCCGCGCTGTGGGCACGCGGCAAGACGCCGGGGCTTTATTCGATGGCGGACGTGCTGGGACTGAAGGATATCTGAATATGGGCAATCGCATCCTTGTGCTCGTGCGCCACGGCGAGAGCGAGTGGAACCTGAAAAATCTGTTCACCGGCTGGCGCGACGTCGATCTTACCGACAACGGGATCAAGGAAGCGCGCGACGCCGGCCGCAAGCTCAAGGGCCAGGGCATCCGTTTCGATGTCGGCTTCACCTCCGCGCTTATCCGCGCGCAGCGCTCGCTCGACCTCATGCTCGAAGAGATGGGGCAGGCCGGCATTCCGGTGATCAAGAATGTCGCGCTCAACGAGCGCGACTACGGCGATCTGTCCGGCTTGAACAAGGACGACGCGCGCAAGAAATGGGGCGCCGAGCAGGTTCTCAAGTGGCGGCGCTCCTATGATGTCGCGCCGCCCGGCGGCGAAAGTCTTAAAGACACCGCGGCGCGCGTGTTGCCCTATTACATCCAGGAGATCCTGCCACGCGTGCTCAGAGGCGACAACGTGCTCGTTTCCGCCCACGGCAATTCGCTGCGCGCGCTGGTGATGGTGTTGGAAAAATTATCGCCGGACGCGATCGTCAAGCGCGAGATCGGCACCGGCGTGCCGCTGATCTACCGGCTCAATGCCGATTCGACGGTGGCCGAGAAACAGGATCTGGCGGCGTAGCGCTACGCCGCCGCAACCTTGCCCGCTTCCCAGCCGAGCATCGCGCGCTTCCTCGTAATGCCCCAGTGATAGCCGGTCAGCTCGCCGGATTTGCCGACGACGCGGTGACAGGGCACCACGAACGAAACCGGGTTCTTGCCGACGGCGGCGCCGACGGCGCGCGCCGCGGCCGGTGTGCAGACCTTGCCGGCGATGCCGGAATAGGTCGCCAGCTTTCCCATCGGGATTTGCAACAGCGCTTCCCACACCCGCACTTCCCAATCGGTGCCGATCAGCACCACGCGCAGCGGCTGGTCCGGCCGCCATTGCGAGGCATCGAAAATCCGCCGCGCGATCGGGGCGGTGCGCAAAAAATCCTCGACGTAAGCCGCCTTCGGCCAGCGGCTCCGCATATCGGCGAGTGCGGCGCGTTCTTCACCGGGATCGGCAAAGGCGAGGCCGGCGAGCCCCCGCTCGGTCGCCATCACCAGCGCATGGCCGAACGGCGACGCATGAAAGCCGAAATGGACGGTGAGCCCTTCGCCGCCCGACTTCCATTCGCCGGGCGACATCGCTTCATGGGTGACGAACAGATCGTGCAGCCGGCCCGGGCCGGACAGGCCGACTTCATAGGTGGCGTCGAGCACGCTGGCCGAATCGCGCAGAGCTGCCGCGCGCCGTCGAGCGTCAGCGCCTGCAGGAACGCCTTCGGCGTCAGCCCGGCCCAGCGGCGGAACAGGTGATGCAGTTCGGTCGGGGTGACGCCGGCGGCCTCGGCGATGGCCTCGATCTCGGGCTGCTCGCGCCAATGGCCGCGGATATGGCCGATGGCGCGGCGCACCACGTCATAGTCGGCGGCGGCTTCGGTGAACAGCATCGAGTCGGAAATACGGTCGGGCGACAGCATGGTTGCCTCCATCATGTTGCTTCCGATCTAAGCCGCCGTAGCCGGTGAAACCACCCGATTTCTGTGCACATTTCATCTTCACCTCCCCCTTCAAAAAGGGAGGATTAGATAATTGTTCGCGTCGGGCCCCGCCTTGCCTCGCCCAAGGCGTTGGTCAGCGCACGGGCGAAGCTTGCTTTCTCGTCGGGCCCGAGGAAGGCGGCGATCGGGAAGCGCCGGCCGCGCGAGATCAGAAACAGCCGCTCGATGCCGAATTCCTCATGCACGATGCGGTCGAGCCGCACCCACAGCGGATTGAGCGTGAATTCGCGCACGGCGCCGCGATGGTTGACTTTCCGCACCGTCAGTTCCGAGGCGGTGACGATGACCTCCTCATAGGCGCGCCCGGCGCGGTAATTGGCGCGGAACGCGACATAGACGAGCAGCACGTCGAGCCCGAAGAAGCCGCAGACCGGCCACGCGCCCATCAGCACGAAAGCCATGCCGGAGATGAAGCTTAAGCCGCCGAGGCAGAGCATGAAGATGAGAAAGCCGTTCGGGCCGAGCGAACGGTGCGGTGTGATCACGGCCGAAAATATTTTTGGATCGGCCGCGGCGTCGCCGCCTCCGGTGTCGTCTTTGTTGTTGTCGTTCTTGTCGCTCGTCATGGCGGCCAGTATACAAAAACATGGTGCGCAAGAGAACCAAGCCGAAAGCCAAGCCGACGGCGAGGCAAAGAATAAAAGCCGCCGGCAAGGGCAAAGCGGCGCGTCTCAAGGGCGGCAAGGCCCAGAAAAAAGCCGATGTCGAGGCCGCCCACGGCGAGCTGCCGCAGTGGACAAGCGCCGAGGTCGAGGAAGCGTTCCGCCGCTTCGCCGCCGCCAATCCGAACCCGCGCGGCGAGTTGCAATATATCAATCCGTTCACGCTGCTCGTCGCCGTGGTGCTCTCGGCGCAGGCGACCGACTGCCGGCGTCAACAAGGCAACGCCGGCTTTGTTCAAGCTCGCCGATACGCCGGAGAAAATGGCAAGCCTCGGCGAGGCGCGGGTGCGCGACCTGATCAAGACGATCGGGCTTTACCGCACCAAGGCGAAGAACGTGATCGCGCTGTCGCAACAGCTTATCGCCAATCATGGCGGCGAGGTGCCGCACGATCGCGAAGCGCTCGAAGCGCTGCCCGGCGTCGGGCGCAAGACCGCCAACGTCGTGCTCAACATCGCGTTCGGTGAGGCGACCATCGCGGTCGACACCCACATTTTCCGCGTCGGCAATCGCACCGGCTTGGCCGTCGGCAAGACGCCGTTCGACGTCGAGATGAAACTGATGCAGGTGGTCCCCGAGCGCTATCGGCTGCACGCCCATCACTGGCTCATCCTGCACGGCCGCTATACTTGCGTCGCGCGTCGGCCGTTGTGCGAGACATGCATCATCGCCGATTTGTGCAAATGGCCGGGCAAGACGGTGAATTCTCCAGCACGGATTGCGGCGCCCGCGCGGTAAAATGCTGCACTTGTGTGCCGCAATCCATCCACACAGTTATCCCCAAACACGCCGGCTATCGGCGCCGGTACGCTTTAACTTGCGACTCTCGAAGGCCGCGCTATCCTCACTGTCAGATCGGTCGCGTTTGGTTCTGCCGAATGTGACGATCGCCAAGGTCAGGTTGGCTTGGATGCGGTAGCGGCTACCAGCGACGCATCATGTGGCGGATTTGATCATGGTTCCCGGCTGCGGGTAGCAGCGGTGGGAACGTGACGGGCGGGCGCAAGCTCGCCCGTCATGATTCTGGGGCTAGTCTTGCTTACATTTTTGCGCTGGTTGACCGCCGCGCGGTTTCGCGGCGAACATGCGCTTTATGGCCAACCTCCTCACCCGGCGCCAATTCACCATCGAATGGAGCCATTGCGACCCGGCCGGCATCGTCTTCAATCCCCGCTTTTTCGAATTCTTCGATTGGGGGACGTGGCTCCTGTTTGAGGCCGCGCTCGGCGTGAAGCCATCCGATCTTGCCTCAGCTTTCGGTATCGTCGGCATCCCGCTGGTCGATGCCGGCGCGCGCTTTCTGAGCCCGGCGCGCTTCGGCGACGTCGTCGAGCTGACATCGCAAGTGAGCGAATTCCGCCGTTCGAGTTTCGACGTCGAACATCGGCTTTTTGTGCGCGGCGCGGTCGCGGTCGAAGGCCGCGAGACCCGCGTCTGGGCGGTGCGCGATCCGGCCGACGCAGCCAAAATCAAATCGCAGCCGATCCCGCCCGAAGTCAGCGCGCGATTTGTCGTCGCATGAGCGTGTCATTGCGAGGAGCCAAACCATGAGCCGCGCCGCCGCCATCGCCCGCGCGCAGGCGGGGTTCGACGATGGCACCTTCCTCGCCGATCTGGCGCGCCGCGTCGCCATTCCAAGCTCGAGCCAGGAGCCGGAGCGGGCCGGCGCGCTGCGCTCCTACCTCGCTAACGAAATCGGCCCGGTGCTGACGCGGCTCGGCTTTAGCTGCCGCGTTCTCGATAATCCGCGCGGGCCGCCGGTGCTGATCGCCGAGCGCATCGAAAATCCGTCCTTCGTCACCGTCCTGGTCTACGGCCATGGCGACACCATTGCCGGCATGGACGGCCAGTGGCGGCCGGGGCTCACGCCATGGCAGGTCGTCGTCGAAGGCGAACGCATCTATGGCCGCGGCACCGCCGACAATAAAGGCCAGCACAGTGTCAACATCGCAAGCCTCGCAGCCGTGCTCGCCAGCCGCGGCGCGCTTGGCTTTAATTGCAAGATCATGATCGAGATGGGCGAGGAGCTCGGTTCGCCGGGCTTGCGCGAATTGTGCGCCGCCCATCGCGACGGCGCATTCAAGGCCGACGTACTGATCGCCTCTGACGGGCCGCGCGCCGCCGTCGACCAGCCGACGCTGTTTCTTGGCGCGCGCGGCGGCTACCCGATCGATCTTATCGTCACGTTGCGCGAGGGCGCGCATCATTCCGGCAATTGGGGCGGGCTGATCGCCAATCCGGCAATCGTGCTGGCGCAGGCACTGGCCTGCATCACCGATGCGCGCGGCGCAATCCGCGTGCCGGAATGGCGACCGCCGCTGCCGCAATCGGTGCGCGACGTGCTCTTCGGCGTCGAAGTCGACGGTGGCGACGACGGTCCAAAAATCGATCGCGACTGGGGCGAACAGGGGCTCACTCCGGCCGAGCGCGTGTTCGGCTGGAACAGCTTTGAAATTCTCGCCTTCACCGCCGGCACGCCGGAGCGGCCGGTCAACGCCATTCCCGGCGCGGCGCGCGCGCATTGCCAGCTTCGCTACGTCGTCGGCACCGATGTCGACGACATCGTTCCGGCGCTGCGCCGGCATCTCGACCGCAACGGCTTTCGTCAGGTCGAGGTGCGGCCGGGGCGCGGCAGCTTCTTTGCCGCCAGCCGGCTCGATCCGGCCGATCCCTGGGTGGCGTGGACCAAGAATTCGCTGCAGCGCACCAGTGGCCGCGTCCCGACCATTTTGCCCAATCTCGGCGGCTCGCTGCCAAACGATATATTTGCCGACGTGCTCAAGCTGAAAACGCTCTGGGTGCCGCATTCCTATGCCGGCTGTTCGCAGCATGCGCCGGACGAGCACCTGTTGGCGCCGATTGCGCGCGAGGGGCTTGGGCTAATGGCCGGCTTGTTCTGGGACCTCGGCGATGCCGCTACACCGCATCCGGAGGTTTGATCTGCGCTTTTCGCGGCGGTCTTGCCCCCGGCTTCCTTGCCAGCCAGCCGGTTTTGGAGGAAATTCGGGCAGAAAAGAAATCACGGAGGAAGCACCATGGACATCGTTCCCCAGGGTCCGGGTTTTGCCGCCGAAGTTCGCGGCGTGACGCTCGCCGACGTTGCCAATGACGACGCGGTCTATAGCGAAGTACGCGCCGCGTTCGAGCAGCATTCGGTCCTGGTGTTTCGCGATCAGGAGATCAGCGGCGAGGGCCAGCTTGCCTTCTCCCGCCGCTTCGGGCCGCCGGAAATCACCAAGGTCGGCTCGCTCGGCACCGGCACCAATTTCGTCATCCTCACCACGATCGGCGACGACGGCAAAGTGGTGCCGGAGGATCACCGCTATGCCATGCGCAACAAAGCCAATCAGCTTTGGCACACCGACAGTTCGTTCAAGAGCGTGCCGGCGCTGACCTCGATCCTCTCGGCCCGCACCATTCCGGCCAAGGGCGGCGAAACCGAATTCGCCTCGACCCGGCTGGCCTACGAGCGGCTCGATCCGGCGCTGCAGAATAAAGTCGAAAACTCCTTCGCCTGGCATCACTACGGCCATTCGCGCGGCAAGATCGCGCCCGGTCTTGCCACCACCGAGGAACTGGCGGCGCTGTCGCCGCAATGCTGGCGCATGGTGTGGAAGAATCCGGTCAATGGCAGAAGCGCGCTTTACATCGCCTCGCACGCTTATGCGGTCGAAGGCATGGAGATCAAGGCGGCCGAGCAGCTGATCGAGGATCTGACCAACTTCGCCACCGCGCCCGGCACGACCTACGAGCACAAATGGCGTCCGAGCGATGTCGTCATGTGGGACAACCGCGCCACCATGCATCGCGGCCGGCCGTGGCCCGGCAACGAGCCGCGCTACATGGTGCGCACCACGGTGTCGGCGACGGCGGTGGACGGCGTCGAACAGATGCGGCCGCCGGCACGCGTCGCGGCGGAGTGAGAGGCAATCCGGGCAGCACGTCGAATGCACGCTCATGCCTGCATGCGCGTTGCGGTCTGGAGATGACGTAATGCTAAGGACACCGCTATGCGACCTGTTTGACATTGAGGTGCCGGTCATCTTGGCGCCTATGGGCACTTGCACGTCGGCGGAGCTTGCCGCTGCCGTGTCGAATGCGGGCGGCCTTGGCGGCATCGGAACGCTGTTCCGAGCCACCGCCGCCATCAAGCGCGACATCGACGTCGTGCGAACCCTGACCAGCCGGCCTTTTGCGATCAACCACATTCCGCAGACGCTGGACGCGGAGGCGTTTCGCTACACGCTGGAGGCGCGGCCTGCCGTAATTTCCTTCACGCTCGCGGACCCGGGCGAACTGTTGCGTCAGGCGCACGATGTCGGGGCGCGCGTGATGGTGCAAATCACGACGGTGGCGCAAGCCGTCCAGGCGGCGGAGCGAGGCGCCGATGTCATCAGCGCACAAGGCAGCGAGTCGGGCGGTTATTGCGGTGAGGTCAGCACGATGGCACTCGTGCCACAGGTCGTCGACGCCGTGTCACCCATTCCCGTTGTCGCATCCGGCGGCATCTTCGATGGGCGCGGTATCGCGGCGGCACTGATGCTCGGCGCCGCCGGCGTCAATCTCGGCACCCGGTTCATTGCCTCTGACGAAGCTCCCGCGCCGCTGGAGTGGAAGCAGGCGATCACCGCCGCCCAGTCCGAGGATGCAATCAAGGTCGACGTGCTCAATGATATCAGTCCGCTACCGGGCACGACGGGCTTTCGCACGGTACTGCGCTCGCTCCATACCGCTTTTCTTGATGAGTGGGGCGCCAAGCGCGACGAGGCGCGCCGCGAACGTGACCGGCTGCGGGCCCGGATCGTGTCGACGACCCAGGCAGGCCGTCAACACGAGTGTCTCCTCACGGCGGGCCAGACCGTCGGCGGCATCGATGAAATCCTGTCGGTCGGCGAGATTATGCGCCGGCTTATGGCTGAAACCGAAGCAGCGTTGGCGCGCGCGCCGCGCCTTGGCGATACCCCTTCGCAGCAAACAAGAATGAATGCGGCAAGAGCGTAAATCGAGAGCGTAAGCTGTGCGCGCCTAGCCGTGCAGGGCTAGACTGTCTTTCGGCGCCTGCGCGCGATCCGCCATGCCGTAATCCCTGATCACGCCGGCGATGCGCAGCCGGTAATTGGCGAACGCTTCGCCGCGGCCTTTCGCCTGCGCGCGCCGATGCGCGTCGATATTTCGCCATGCCGCCACGGCGGCTTCGTCGCGGAAGAAAGACAGCGACAGGATCTTGCCGGGCTCGGTGAGGCTTTCGAAGCGCTCGATTGAGATAAAACCGTCGATCTTTTCCAGCTGCGGACGCAACGAGGCGGCAATATCGAGATAGGTTTGGCGCTGAGCGGGCTTTGGCCAGACCTCGAAAATAACGGCGATCATTTTATTCTCCCGCTATTCCGCGGCCAAAACCCGGCTGGCCTGGCGCGCGTCCTGCTCCATCGCACGGCGAACGCGTACCGCTTGCGACGCTTCGTCGAGCGCAACGTCGGCGGCCGTCACAAATTCCCCGGCCGGCACGTCGCGCTTGAGCTTGACGTGATGGGCGAGCCCGATCGGCAGGCCGCCCAGTTTCAGGCTGCGCGCCGCCGGAATGAGCTTGGCATAAACGGTATAGCCGCCCTCGCCGTCGAGCATCTCGCCGGCTTTGAGCGCGCGCTTGGCGACCGCCACGGCGTCGCCGCGGAACGCCTTGCAGCTCCCGGTCGGCTCGCCGCGCAGAGCCACATTGAGCACCGAGATCGACAATTCGAGACCGATCAGATGAAACGGCTTGTACATGGCCGCGTAGCGGCCGGTTGAATCGGTCGGCAGGCCGTATTGCTTGAAGCAGGCGGCGGCATAGTCGGTCGGCGCCTTGAACACCACATAGACGCCCCAGCGCAAATCGCGATCGACCGGCGAACCGTCGCGTTTGAGCGACGAGACCACTTCGACCATGCCGTCGGCCTCGATCGCGCCGCCAAGACTTTTGGGGCGCAGCACGCTGGCAAGCTCATCGGTTCCGCACGGCGGAAAGTGCAGGCCGTCATGCGGCACGTCGAGCTCGCAGGCATTGGCGACCGCCGCCATTTCGATGGCCGATTTGGTGCCGTCGAGAAACGAGTTGAACATTTGCGAATTCATGCCGGCCTTTTTGGCCTCATCCGCGGTCAGCCCGTAATGCTGCCACACGCCGTCCGGCGTGACGGCGTGATAAGCCGGCAGATATTTGGTGCCCTTGCCCGCCGCCGCCACCTCAAAGCCCGCTGAGCGCGCCCAATCCACCATCTCCGAGATCAGCGAGGGCTGATCGCCATAGGCCATGGAATAGACCACGCCGGCCTTGCGCGCCTTGCCGGCGAGATAGGCGCCGGCCAGCGCGTCGGCTTCGACATTGACCATGACGATGGGTTTTTTCGCCGCGATGGCGGCGAGCGCATGGGCGATGCCGGCTCCGGGATCGCCGGTCGCCTCGATGACGACATCGACGCGTTCATCGGCGCAAGCCGCGCGCCCGTCGTCGGCAAAGCGCGTGCAGGCGAGGCGCGAGGAATCCCAATCGACATTCTTGCAAGCCACCTTGGCGCGCTCGATATCGCGGTCGCAGATCAGCGCAACCTCAAGCCCCGCGATCGACGGCACTTGCGCCAGGAACATCGAGCCGAATTTACCGGCGCCGATCAGACCGACGCGGACCGGTTTGCCGGCCTCGACGCGCGCGGCGAGGAGCGATTGCAGATTCAAGTCTTTTACTCCGCCGCCACTCTGTGCGCCCGCGCATATTGCAGCAGCGCGTCGTCGGCGACCGGCACAATCGGGGTGAAATCGCGGTGCGCGATCCATTCCTCCCGCGTGAATTTGGTGATGTGGTTCGAGCAGGCGCACAGCGTCAGATAAACGATCTTGCGCGGGTAAGGCGTAATATTGGGCGGCGAGGCGTGCACCAGGTTGCCGTGGAACATCAGCACCGAGCCCGGTTTTCCAGTCGGCGCCACGATGCCGCCTTCGGCGGCAAGCCGCGTCACCGTTTCCTTGTCGAGCGTCCATAGCGGATAGGACGTGGTGGCGGTGTCGTGGCCGGCGGCCAGCACGCCCTTTTTGTGGCTTTTCGGGATCACCATCAGCGCGCCGTTGATCGGCATCACTTCGTCGAGGAATATCGCGATGTTCATGGCGCGCGGTTCCGGCATGCCGTCATCGCGCGCCCAGGTGCCGTAGTCCTGATGCCACTGCCAGACGTCGCCCTCGAAGGCGGCTTTGGCGTTGAGCTTGAACTGATGCACGTAAACATCCTCGCCGAACAACTGGCGGAGCGGTTCTACCAGCCGCGGATGGTGCGCCATCAGGCGAAACGTCTCGTTGAACGTGTGGGCGGCAAAGGCGGTGCGCGGCGCGCCCGTCTTCTCGCGCCATACCTCCTTGCGGTCGAGTTTTAAGATCGCTTCGGCGTCGTCGCGTAACAGCGCGATTTCCTCCTCGGAAAAGCAATTCGGAAAGAACAGGTAGCCCTGTTCGTCGAACTCTTTGAGGTGTCCCGGTGCGAGTTTCATGGCGCGTTTCCCATCGCGTTGCGTGAGTTTTGCTGAAGATTATCCCAAATCCCGCGGGCGATCTACGCCGGACTGGCGCCGCCCATCGCGCCATCGACGAAGCGGTTTCGCATCCTGCCCAAACCCTCGATTTCGGTCTCCATCACATCGCCCGCCTTGAGGAAGGTGTTGGTGCCCTGGCCGACGCCGCTGCAGGTGCCGCAGCTAAAAATATCGCCGGCCTGCAGCGTCAGGATGTTGGAAGCGTATTCGATCTGCTCCTCGGGCGTGAAGATGAACTGCGAGGTGTTACCGTTCTGCTTGACCTCGCCGTTGACGGTGAGCCGGATGAACAAATTCTTGTGGTCGGGCACGAAAGCGCGCGGCACCAGGAACGGCCCCATCGGTGCGAAATTGTCGTGGCTCTTGCCGTTGAGCCAATCCGAGCGCGGCCCGGGCCGGTCGGCGCGGATTTGCAGGTCGCGGGCGGAGACGTCATTGGTGGTCATAAAGCCGGCGACATGATCGAGCGCGCGCTCGGCCTTGATACGCTTGCCGGGTTTGCCGATCGCCAACGCGATCTCCGCCTCCCAGTCGATCTTCTTCATGCCGTTCGGAATCTCGATATCGTCATGGGCGCCGGCCAGCGTGCTCGGCGCCTTGAGAAACAAATAGGGCTGCGTGGTCGATTTCTCGCCGGTGAATTTGGCGCCGCCGGCCGGCGTCATGCCGGCGCGCAGCATTTCATCGACGTGCTCCTGAAAGTTTTGCGCGGCGTAGAACATCTTGCCGGGCCGCGTGACCGGCGGCAGCGCGCGCAGGCCGGCAAGTTTGGCGGTGCCCGGCCGGCCTTCTCTCTCGATAGCGGCCACGGTGTCCTGGAGTTTTGAAAAACTGGCGTCCCAGTCGGCCAGCAGGTCATCGATGGCGTGCGTCGATGCAATCTCAAAGACATTGTCGCCCAGCACGATGGCGGCAAAGCGCCTGCCGCCCTGTTTTGCGAAAGTGCCGAGCTTGAATGGGGTGCCGTTCATGGGGCTGTACCTTAGGTGCCGCGAAATACCGGCTTGCGCTTGGCGTGGAACGCCTCGACGCCTTCGCGGAAATCGTCGGATTGCCGCAACCGGCTGTAGCAATGGCCTTCGAGCTCGATGGCGGCTTCGAGATTGGTGTCCTCGGTTTCGTTGAGCAGCGTCTTGGCGGTGCGCTGCGCCAGCGGCGAGAAGGCGCGCAATTCCTCGGCCAGGGCGTCGGTGGCGTTTTCGAGTTTGTTGTCGTCGACGCATTCGGTGGCGATGCCCCATTCATAGGCCTGCTTCGCCGCGATGCGCTTGCTACGCATGACGATGTCCTTGGTGCGGGTAATGCCGATGATTTTTTGCAGGCGCGCCGAGCCGCCGGACCCGGGGATCTGGCCGAGCCGCTGCTCCGGCAGCGCGTAAAGACAAGTTTCCGAAACGATGCGGAAATCGCAGGCGAGCGAAATCTCGAAACCGACGCCGAAGCAATAGCCGCGGTTGGCGGCGATGACCGGCTTGGAACAGCGCGCCGGCGCGGCGATGTTCCAGGCCAGCTTCGACACGTGCTCGGGCGAGGCGGCCAAAAATCCGGCGATATTGCCGCCGCTCGAAAAATGCTCGCCCGCGGCGCGCAGCACGATGACGCGCACGCTTGCATCCTCGTCGAGCGCCTCGAATACCAGGCGGAGCTGATCGCGCTCACCCATCTCGATTACGTTGAGCGGCGGCCGGTCGAGCACGACATCGGCACGCTCGCGCGCCGGATCGATCTCGACGCGGAAGCCGTCGAGTTTTTGTAAACGCGGATCGGACAACGAGCTCATCAATAAACTCCTGCGGCCGTTCCCTGCTGGGATGGGGCGGGTGAGGTGGGTGCGGCGGCATAGTCGCCGGCGACGAGTTTTCGGCGCAGCAGCTTGCCCACCGGCGATTTCGGAATCTCGGTGACAAAGATGTAGCGCCGCGGCCGCTTGAAGCCGGCGAGGCCGGACGCGCGGCAGAACGCATCGAGGTCGTCCGGCGCGACCGCCGCGCGGCACTTGATGAAGGCGGTGACCACTTTGCCCCAGCGCTCGTCGGGCAGGCCGACCACCGCGACTTCCGACACCGCGGCATGCAGCGACAGACAGGATTCGACCTCGACCGGCGAAATATTCTCGCCGCCGCTGATGATCATGTCGTCGACCCGGCCGGTGACGAAAAGGTCGCCGTCGGCGTCTGCATAACCGGTGTCGCCGGTGAAATACCAGCCGTCGCGCAGTGCTTTCGCATCCGCATCCGGCCGCCGCCAGTAGCCTTCAAACAATTCGTCGCCGGCCAAGAGCGCGATGATCTCGCCTTCCTCGCCGGCGGCGGTGATATCCGCCGCCGATCTGGCGCCGAGCTTCACCACGCGCACCATTTGATTGATGCCGGCGCGGCCGGCCGAGCCGGGCTTTGCCGGCGCGTTCTGCTCGATGGTTAAGGTGTAGATTTCCGACGAGCCGTAATGATTGACGAACAGATCGGGCCTGAACGCGGCCTGGAGATTTTTGAGTAGGCCGTCGGTCATCGGTGCGCCGGCGAAGCCGAGCTTGCGCACCGAAGTCACGTCGCTCGCCGCGAAGGCCGGATGGTGGACGAGGTCGTGATAGAGCGTCGGCACCAGATAAAGATTGCTGATGCGCTCGGCGGCGATCAGATTGAGCGCTTCGCCGACATCGAAGCGCGGCAGGCAGACAAAGGCGCCGCCGACGAGTGACATCGCCAACAGCGAGCGCACGCCCATGGTGTGATAGAACGGCATGACGCCGAGCGTTCGTTCGCCGAGGCGGTAGAGGTTCTGCGCGACATGGGCGAGGCTTGCGGCGCGTTCGGCGCGCTGGCGGCGCGGCACGCCTTTCGGCTTGGCGGTGGTGCCGGAGGTGTAAAGCATCACCGACCAGGCATTGGCATTGACGCGGGGGGCCGCGTCCGGCGCCGACGGCATTTCGAGCGCCGCAAACGCGACCTCGCCAGGCCGTTCGGCGTCAAGCGCGATGCGCGGCAGTTTTTGCGCGAAGCCCGATCCGGTGACAGCGGCGGCGGACGCATTCTCATAGACCAGCGCCTTGGCTTCGGAATCTTCGAGATAAAAATCGAGCTCGGCCGCGGTGGAACGCCAGTTGACCGGCGTTATGATGACGCCCGCGAACTGGCAGGCCCAATGCAGGGTTGCCGCCTCCAACCGGTTCTGCAGCGCGGTCACGAGGTGGTCGCCGGCTTTGAGCCCGATCGTATCGAAGCCCGCCACCACGGCCGAAATGCGTCGGTACCATTGCGCGTAGGTCAACCGCATATCGCCATCGACAATCGCGAGCGCATTGGGGTCGCGGGCGACGCTGCCGAGAAAGCTCAGGCCCAGATCAAGCATGCGGCATGATAGGGGTTTTTGCCGCGCGCTGACAAACCGTGCCCGCAGCGAAAAGCCCCGGACTTTCCGCCCGGGGCTCTGTCGTCGCGCTTCAGCCTGAATTAGTCCCGCGTCGGGAACAGCGCCGCCGGGAAATCCGCGGCGTAGCGGCGCGGCCGCTCGCGCGGCACGTAATCCGGATGCGGATTGGCATCCGGCTCGACCGCCCGGCGATACAGGTGCCAGGTGGCGTGACCGAGCACCGGCATCACCACGGTCAGCCCGAGGAAGAACGGGATCGAGCCGATCACCAACAGCGCGGTGACGATAAAACCCCACAACGCCATGGTCAGCGGATTTTCGACGACCACGCGGATCGAGGTGAGCAGCGCGACCGCGGCGCCGACATCGCGGTCAAGCAACAGCGGGAAGGAGATGGCGCCGATGGTGAGAACCACCACGGCGAACAGGAAACCCACGCCGGTGCCGACGAAGATCAGAGTCCATCCGGCCGGCGTGTTGAACACGTCGCTGGCGAATTGGCGCAGCGAGGCCGGCGCGGCGTAGCCGAAATTGGCGACATAGATCGCTTCGGCAACGGCGAGCCAGATCAGGAAAATCGCCATCAATAGCAAGCCGAGCGCCAGGATGGCGGGAAGCGAGGGCGAATGCAGCACGTCCAAAGCGTGGCTTGACGAGCTGTCCAGTCTGGCTTCGCGGCGCCGGCTCAATTCATAAAGTCCGATGGCCGCGAGCGGGCCGACCAGCGCGAAGCCGGCGGCGATCGGGAACACCAGCGGCAACATCGAATGTCCCACCGTCAACGCGACCAGAAAAATGCCGAGCAACGGATAGATCACGCAGAGGAAGATGGCGTGACTCGGCATCGCGGCAAAATCATCAACGCCGCGCGCGAGCGATTGATAGAGATCGGATGGCGAAATGCGGCGCACGACCGGCCGCGCAGGGTTCGTGCTGGCACCGACAAGGATATGGGCAGTGGTCATGGCGCTCCTCCTGAACCCTTTTGACGGGCTCAAAACCATTGTGGTTCGGATCACGTGGTTCGGATCACGTGGTTCGGGTCGCGCCTGCGGCCGGGGCCGCAAGGCGCCCGAGCTTTTCCAGCACCGCGATCATGGCACGCAGCCACACGCGACGCACGAACCAACGCACCGCTCGCGCATTCGTTCGCTTCACTTTCGTGCGATCCGAATTGTTGTGAATTTGGAATTGTGCGCTGCGGTGTCTTTTGCTGCGATGCGGGCGCGGCAACAATCAAGACGGAAAAAGAAGGGCTCCCAATCGGGAGCCCTTTCAGCGCGATTTTTTGTAGTGATTTTTTAGATAGCGTTAGCGATGGCCGCGCCAGTGACCGTGGCCACCATGCCAGCCGCCGCCGCCGATGACGACGCCCGGGCCGCCGTAGGAGTCGTAATAGCCGTTGCCGCACGGGTTATTGTACGGATTGTTGTAGCCGCAGCCGCCGTAATACGGCCCAGGCACTCCGACGCCGATTCCGCCCACGCCGACGTGAACGCCGAACGCCATTGCTGGCGCCGCGGTGGCGAGCATTGCCGCCATCGCGATTGCGAGCGTAAGTTTCTTCATAAGCAACTCTCCACTGGTTCGTTTCTCTCTCAGGGGAAGAAACGCACCAGAGGCAAAACATGTTCCATGGCAGCTTCGATGGCGTCGTTGTCGCGTGCGCCGCCAAAGTTCCATTCAGAATTTTCTTGGAACAAAATCGGCGGAACTGGCGCGGCGCTCACTCAGCAGCGGAAAGCGTGCGAGCGGGCTCTTCATGCTCCGTCTCTTTCTCTTTACCGCTCAGCCAATCCTGCAAGCGGTCGAGATAGAGGTAGACCACCGGTGTCGTGAATAGGGTCAACATCTGGCTGACGATGAGTCCGCCCACCATGGCGTAGCCAAGCGGTTGGCGCAGCTCTGAGCCCGAACCGGTCCCCAGCATCAGCGGCAGCCCGCCGAACAGCGTCGCCATGGTGGTCATCATGATCGGCCGGAACCGCAACAGGCACGCTGCGCGGATGGCCGCTTCCGGTGTGAACCCTTCCCGCTCGCGTGTGATCGCAAAGTCGACCAGCATAATGCCGTTTTTCTTGACAATGCCGATCAGCAGGATGATTCCGATGATGCCGATCACCGACAGGTCGAAGCCGCCGAGCCACAGAGCGAGCAGCGCACCGACGCCCGCCGAGGGCAGCGTCGACAGGATGGTCAGCGGATGAACGTAGCTTTCGTAGAGCACGCCAAGGATCACATACACGACGACAAGCGCCGCCGCGATCAGGACCGGTTCGCTCGCCAGCGAGGTTTGGAATGCCTGCGCATTGCCTTGGAAGCCGGTAATGATCGTGTTCGGCATTCCCATTTGGTTCGCGGCCTGCTCGATGGCGGTTACCGCTTCGCCAAGCGCCGCGCCGGAGCGCAGATTGAATGACAGCGTTGCCGCCGGGAATTGCGACTGATGCGAAACCTGCAGCGGCCCGACGGTATTGGTATTGAAGCTGACCAGGGTCGATAACGGCACCAGTTGTCCGGTCAGCGGCGCCTTGACGTAAATCTGGTTGAGCGAGTTCGGATCCTGCAGCAGCTGCGGCAGGATTTCGAGCACGACAAAGTATGAACTCACCTGAGTGAAGTACTGTGTTACGTCGGCTTGGCCGAAGGCGTCATTAAGAGTGGCATCGATCTCCGCCGCCTGAATGCCGAAGCGCGCGGCAGCATCCCGGTTGATGATGACCGACAGGAGCGGCGCATTGGTCTGCTGATCGGTGGAGACGTCGGCGAGCTCCGGCAAGGTCGTGAGCTTGGCGAGCATTCGCGGCGCCCAGGTACTGAGCTCTTCGAAATTCGGATCCTGCAAAGTGTATTGGAATTGGCCGGCGGAGATGCGCCCGCCCACCGTGATATCTTGCGAGGGCTGCAAGAACAGCGTGACGCCTTGGACCTTGGCGAGTTGCGGCCGCAGCCGGTTGATGATGTCCACGGCACTGGCCTTCCGGTCGTCCCGCGGCTTCAGTGCCATGAAAAATCGGCTGGTATTGAGCGTGTTGCCGCCGCCATTGCCGAAGAACGATCCGAACGCGGCGATATCGGGGTCGCGCGCAAGGATCCGGGCAAGTTGTTGTTGGATGCCTCGCATCCTGTCTGGGGAAACATCTTGCGCGGCATAAGCGATGCCCTGGATCGTTCCGGTGTCCTGAACGGGAAAAAAGCCCTTCGGGATACTCACAAACATCACGCCGGTCACCGCCATGGTGGCGAAGAACACCATCAGCGTCACGAACTGATGGCGCAGCACTACGTCGAGTCCTCGACGATAGGCGCCGATCAGCGTCTCGAACGCCCATTCGATGCCGCTATAAACGCGGCCATGATGTTCGGATTCCGCGGCGAGGAAGCGTGAGCAAAGCATCGGCGTCAAAGTCAGGGATACGATCACCGATACGGCGATGGCCGCGGTGACGGTGATGGCGAATTCCCGGAACAGGCGTCCGATGATGCCGCCCATCAGCAGCAGCGGAATGAACACGGCGACCAGCGAAATGCTGATCGAGATCACGGTGAAACCGATCTCGCGGGCGCCTTTCAAAGCCGACAGCATCGGCGGCGTGCCCGCCTCGACATGGCGGTAGATGTTTTCCACGACCACGATGGCGTCGTCGACGACGAAGCCGACCGCGATCGTCAACGCCATCAGCGAAAGATTGTCCAGGCTGAAGCCGAACAGAAACATCAGCGCGGTCGAGCCGAGCAGCGCCAGCGGGACGGTGACGCTGGGAATGAGCGTGGCGCGGATATTGCGCAGGAACAGCAGGATCACCATCACGACCAGGCCGATGGTGATCGCGAGGGTGAACTCGACATCCCGGACCGAAGCGCGGATGGTCTGCGTGCGGTCGATGACCGTATCCACCTTGAGGCCCTGGGGCGCGATCGCGGCCAGCCGCGGCATCGCGGCCTTGATCGCATCGACCGTGCCGATGACATTGGCGCCAGGCTGCTTGTAGATTATCAGCAGCACGCTCGGCGCGATGCCGCTCGGAAGACTACTGATCGCGCTCTGGGTGACGTCCTGCGGACCGGTTACCGCATGACCGACGTCGCGAACCCGGACCGGACCGCCGTTGCGATAGGCGATGATGACGTCGTCGTATTGCTCGGGCTGGGTCAACTGATCGTTGGTGGCGATCGTAAAGGTCTGCAGGGCGCCGTTGATGGTCCCCTTGGCGGCGTCGGTTGTGGTGGTGTCGAGTACGCCACGCACGTCCTCCAACGTCAGTCCGCGCGCTTGGAGCTTGGCCGGATCGACCTGGACGCGGATCGCCGGTTTCTGCTGGCCGCCGATGTTGACAAGCGCCACGCCGCTGATCTGCGAAATCTGCTGGGCGATGACGTTCTCGGCGAAGTCGTCGACCGAAGTCAGCGGCAACGTATCCGAATGGGCGGCCAGGATCAGAATGGGCGTATCGGCCGGGTTCACCTTCTTGTAGTAGGGCGGCACGGTCAGATTTTGCGGCAGCGTCTTGCCGGCTGCCGTGATCGCCGCCTGCACGTCCTGCGCGGCGCCGTCGATATTGCGATTGAGGTCGAACTGCAGCGTGATGACGCTCGTCCCTAGCGAGCTTATCGAAGTCAATTGCGTGACGCCGGCGATTTGACCGAACTGCTCTTCGAGCGGCGTCGCCACCGTCGCCGCCATCGTGTCGGCGCTGGCGCCGGAAAACAGCACCGTGACTTGAATGGTCGGGAAATCGACCTGCGGCAGCGGCGCGACCGGCAGCAGCGGGAAGGCGACGATGCCGACCAGCGCCAGCGCCGCCATCAACAGCGAGGTCGCGATCGGCCGGCGAATAAAGGGTTCCGAAATATTCATTACGTCTTGTCCGGACCGCCTGCCGCCGCTTGTGTCTTTGCATCAACGCGGGTTCCGACGTCCAGCCGGTATTGGCCATTCGACGACGACCCGCTCGCCGGCCGCGACCCCCTTGGTCACGATCGTGATGTCTGTTGTTGACCGGCGTCGTTTCGATACTGCGCTGGTCCACCGTGTTGTCGGGCTTGACCACCCAAGTGTACAGGCCATTGGGACCGCGCTGCACCGCGACCGGTGGAATTGTGATGGCATCCTTGCGGGTGGTGATCAGGATACGGATGCGCACGAACTCGCCGGGCCACAGCCGCTCGTCGTCGTTGGGAAATTCCGCCTTGAGCTGGATCGTGCTGGTGGTCTGGTCGATCTGATTGTTGATGAGCAGCAGATGGCCCTGCGCCAATTGCTGCTTGTCGTCCTGGTCGAAGGCGAGAACGGAACGGTGCCTTGCAGCATCGCCTCGCGCACCGGGCCGAGATCGTCCTGCGGCAGCGTGAAGATCACCGTGCAGGGCTTGATCTGCGTGAGCACCGTGAGCGGATTGAGGTCGTTGGTGTGGATGATGTTGCCGATATCGACTTGACGGAAGCCGACGACGCCGTCGATCGGCGCGGTGATGGTCGCATAATTGAGTTGCGTCTGCGCCGCCTCGATGGCGGCCTGGTCGGCGTCGATCGTCGCCTTGGTTTGATCGACCTTGGCCTGTTGCGCGTCGACGATTCTGTTGGGTCTCGTAATCCTTCAGCACCAGGGTCTTGAATCGCGCCAAGTCCTTCTCGGCGTCGATCAGTTGCGCCTCATCCTCGCTCTTTCTTCGACACCGCCTGGTCGAGCGCGGCCTTGAACGGCGCCGGATCGATCTTGGCGAGCACGTCGCCTTGCTTGACTTCCTGGCCCTGGCGGAAGTTGATGGAGATGATCTGGCCGGTGACCTGGGCGCGGATGGCGACGGTATTGAGCGCCGCACGGTGCCCAGCGCATCGTAATAGATCGGCACGTCGCGTTGTGCGGCTTCGGTAACGGTAACCGGAATCGACGGCGGCGCGGGACTGCGCGCGGCTTGCGAACTGCCGTGGCGCCAAAAGACGACCCAGCGGCCACGCACGCACGACGATCCCCGCAGCCGCGAAAAAAATCCGCCGGGGGCTTTGCCCGGCCATCAACGCCCTCATGTTCCAGCTATACCCACTTCCCTTAACGCTCAAAAGGTGAAGTTTATGCCGAATTTATGCGTCCCGCGCCCAGTGCAGTCAGCGGCACGGTCCGCGAACTATAATCGGAGCCGCCGAAACCCTGCAATGGCCGGCGCATTAAAGTTAATTAAGGTGCATCGACGCGTTCGTGCGCAATTAACGATGCTGCTCTAACGCCGCGGCCGAACTCAGTTCAAGCTTGATCCGGCAATAAACATGGTGGCTATTCCTTCTGCAATCGCAGTGGGAAAGCCGGCTTCGCTCGTGTCATCGCGGTCCGAAAATTACCCGGTCCTGATCTCGCGGTGGTGCTGCGCGCCTTCGAAGGCGGCGGCGCGCAGCGGGACATGATCCTGCTCTGCAACGCGCTTGTCGCCAAAGGCGTTCGCATCACCGTTCTGGCGCTGCGCGCCGATGGCCCGCTGCGGGCTCTGCTCGATCCCGCCATTCCCGTCGTCGAAGTTCCCGGCGGCAGATGCGTTACGCCATTCCGGGCCTGCGCCGCCTGATCCGCGACCTGCGCGCCGCCGGTCTGGTCATCAGTTCCGAAGCGAGCCTCAATCTTTGCACGCTGATCGCGGTGCGCGACGTTGCCGCGGCGGCAGCCGGCCGAAGCTCGTCTTGCGCGAGGTCGGCAGCCCGTCGATCGCGCAGCGTCACGATCCCTATGCGCAGAACCGCATCGCCTATCGGATTTTGCGCCGCGTTTATCGCTATGCCGACCGCATCGTCACGCTCACCGAAGGCGCGCGGCGCGATCTGATGCGAGAATTTCGCCGTGCCCGACGAGACGATCGCGGTGATGCTCACCAATGCGGTGGTGCCGCCGGCGACGGCGGAGCGGATCGCGCAATGGGACGGCGAAGCCGGCCGCGAAGACGATCTCATCGTCTGTGTCGGCCGGCTGTCGCCGGAGAAAGATCAACGCACGCTGATCCGCGCGATGAAGCTCTTGCCGCCGGCGCTGCCGTGGCGTCTCGCCATTGTCGGCGACGGCGCGGAACGCGCCGCGCTCGAAGCCCTGGCGCGCAGCTACGGCGTTGCCGACCGCATCGTCTTCACCGGCCAGGTCGCCGATCCGTTCGCCTGGATGATGCGGGCGCGCGTCGCGGTCTGCGCCTCGGTCTACGAAGGCCTGTGCAACGCCATCATCGAGGCGCTGGCCTGCGGCACGCCGGTCGTTTCGACCGATTGTCCCTACGGGCCCGCGCGAAATCCTGCAAGGCGGCCGCTACGGCACGCTGACGCCGGTCGGCGATGCCACGGCCATGGCCGCGGCGATCGCGGCGGCGCTTGCATGAAGTTCCGGACCGCGGCGCGTTGCAGGCGCGCGGGCTCGCACTATACCGCGGCGCGCGCCGCCGAAAGATTCCTTGAAATCGCCGCCGACCTGCAACCGCTCGCCGGCGCGGGCCAACGGCCCGCTTGCCGTGGCGAGCGTCGTGAGCCAGGCCATGCTGCAGCCGCTCCTCAACGGTGTTCTGCGCGGGCCGCGCGGCATTCGCGCTCAAAGCCGTTTGCGATGCGCAACACGGCGCCGCTGGTCAGCTTCACCTTCGACGACGTTCCGGATTCCGCCTACACCAACGGCGCCGCCGTGCTCGAACAGCACGGCGTGCGCGGCACGTTCTATATCGCCACCGGAACGCTCGGCGCAGCCGACAGCCATTGGCGCGTGATCGGCCGCGACCAGGTCCGCGCGCTGCACGAGCGCGGCCATGAGATCGGCTGCCACACCTTCTCGCATGTCGGCGTCGACCGGCTCGACGCGCGGCGCGCTGGACGAGGAGTGCCGGCGCAACCGGCGAAACGCTGCGCGAATTGTGCCCGGGCATCGCGATAACCAATTTCTGCTATCCGTTCGGCCGCGTCTCGCTGCCGCGCAAGCGGCAGCTCGAAACGGCGCTTCGATACCTGCCGCGGCATTTACGAAGGCATCAATGCCGGCATCGCCGATCTCGGCGCTGTTGCGGGTGATCGAACTTTACGACCGCACGCTGACGCGGGAAAAGCTCGAGCGCGTCCTTGCGCGAAACGCGCGAGCGCAACGGCTGGCTGATCTTCTACACCCACGACGTCGCCGACAACGCCGAGCTGGATCGGCTGCTCGCCGCGATTGCTGCGCGAGACGCATCGCAGGCGGTTGCGGCCGAGGGCATGCAATGCCTGCCGGTCCGCGACGCGCTCACCGCGATCGGCTACGCGAGCGCCACGCCGCAGGCGGCCATGCTGCCGGCAACCGCCGCCGCAGCGTCTTAGTCCTCAGCGAACAGTGCTGAACCATTGGCGCACGCCGGTGGCGCCGGCGACATGCTGGGCGCGGCGCATCTGGAAAAACAGCCAGCCGGCGAAAGTCAGCGGGCGCTCGTAGCTGTACAGCGCCAGGCGGTGCGTGGACCAGCGCGCCTTGTAGGGAAAGTCGCCGACGCCGAGGTCGAAGGTGCGCAGGCCCTTCTCGTGGGACTGGTCGATCAGGTGCTGCAGCAGCAGGTGGCCGACCTCGAACCGCCGGAATTCGGTGTCGTAGGCCGGCAGCACATAATGGAAACGGCCGCGCCCCATAAAGCCGAGATGGCCGGATACGACTTTGCCGTTGCAGATGACGGCCGACAGGTGGGTCACCCGTCCGATCCGGTTCGGCGCCGCCATTTCCCGATAGAAGCGCTCGACGCCCGGCGCGGCGAGAAAGTCGCGGCCGATCGAACGCAGGTATTTTTGCCGCTTGAGCTCGAGCAGCCGGTCCAGAACATATTCCTTGCTGGCGGCCGACGGGTTGATGACGAAATCGGCGTGGCCGATCTCGCCTAACGCGCGGAAACGCCGCCGCAAGATTCTTGCGCTGCGCCTTGACCGAAGGCCGCACATTGATGCCGCCGGGCAGCATGCCGAGCGCGATCGAGTGACCGCTCGATCGGATAGCATTCGCCATCGAGATAAGTCAGCGGATTGAACCGCCCCAGCACGTCGCTCGGGATCTTCTGCAGATCGAAGGCGTCGAATTTTGGCAGCAGCGCCACGATGTCGGACCAGACGCGGTCGAATTGCTGATGCGTCAGCTTGTGGTCCGATCCCAGGATCGGCGCGTTATAGTCGGAGACGCCGGCGTCCATGAAACGTAGCAGCCGCACGTTGAACCGCGTCTCGATGGCCAGCGGCAGATAAAGCAACGGGCGGCGGTCTTCGTCCTTGACCACAACGAGATAGCATTCCGAGCCGCGGGCCTTGCCGATGGTGCTCATCCAGACGTCAAGGAATTCGCGTGACTGGAACGCATACATTTTGAGATCGGGCGGCGCCGTGATCGACGGCCAGTCCGCGGCGGCGAGATCGCCACCGGGATAGATCTCGATCGAGAAATTGGGCGGCGAAGCCGGGCCGGCCGTTCGCGTTCGAATATGTCGATTGCGGCCATGCTCACACGTCCCGCCGGCGCGGCAGTTCGTTCACGGCGCCGCTGCCCGCGCGCCCCAGCCGTTCTTGCAGCAAGATGCGCAGGATTTTCGGCAATTCGACCAGGTATCGGCGCCACAGCCGGCGCGGCTCCCGCACCAGGCGATAGGCCCATTCGAGACTGAGCCGCTGCAGCCACAGCGGCGCGCGGGCGCGTGCCCCGGTGAGAAAATCGATCGAGGCGCCGACGCAGAGCGCGATGCCGGATTTGCAGCCGAGCTCGGCAAGCTGCCGCGCGATCTGTTCCTGCGCCGGGCAGCCGACGCACAACAACGCGATGTCCCATTGGCGGTGGACGCAGGCGCGGGCCACGGCAAGCCGCAGTTCGGCGCTTTGCGACAGTCGCGGCCGGCGCGGGCAAAATATCGAAATCCAGGTTGGGATAGGCCGCGCGCAGCGCCGTTGCCACGCCGCGCCGCCGGGCCGACGACAAGAATGCGTTTCGGCATTGTGCGGATCGCGTTGAGCGCGGCGAGCAACGCCGCCACCAGATCGCTGCCGGTGACGAGCGGCAATGCGCGCCGCTCGAGCCGCGCCAGCGCCCGCACGATGCGGCTGTCGCACAGCGACAGCCAGGCATCGCGATAGATCGGCAGCAATCGCTCCGGCTCCTCGTGCGCCGCGACGACGTGATAGGCGTTCGGCGTTACCATGTAGCGATAGGGCGCGCCGCCGTCCTCGATAATGCGTCGCATCACTTCGGCCTGCGGCAAGAGAGCAAAACCGCAGGCCGAGAAATTCGGCGTGCGGCGGCTGGGGCGGCGCGACGCTGCCGGCGGCGGGTCGTGCCGGATCGGCAAGTCTGTTCACAGCGATGTTCACAAGCATGTTCATCGGCCCACCCGCGCCGGCACGACGTTGCCGAGCGCTACCGCCGGTGTCGCGTTCAACAGGCCGAAGCGGCGGATCGCGAAGCCGCCGAACATCAGCGAAGGCGAGCCGTCGACAACCAGCGGCATCGACCGTTCGGGATCAATTCGGCGGTGGTATGCGCGCCGAACACGAACAGCACCGCCATAGCCGGCATCACGCCGAGCGCGGTGAAATCGATCGGCATCGCGTACCAGCGGCGCCCCAGCACCATGAAGGCGAGGCACGACGATGATGCTCGCCACCATCAAGGCAACCGCCGCGCCATGCGGGCCGTAGGCCGGCACCAGCACGACCGACAGCACGGTCGAGACCACGACGAACAGGAGCGCGACCATGAGATCGAGATAACTCGCATGGGTGAAATAGATCACCTGCGCAAAATAGAAATTGCGCATGGTCATGAAGGCAAAGGCGATGGCGAAGAGCGGAATGAGATCGTGCGCCGGCGCGACGAATTCCGGCTGCAGCACCAGGCGCAGCAGCGCGTCGCCGAACACGATGAAGAAGGCCGCGCCGAACATCGCGGTGGCGAGGCAGGCATTGAAGGCGCGCCGCAGCGTGATCTCGGTCGCGGCGGTGTCGCCGTTATTGGCGTGGCTTTTCGCCACCGTGACCAGCGACAGCGAGATCGCCTCGCCAAGCACCATAAAGCTCTGCCGCAGCATGTCGGCGACGACGCCATAGGGGCCGAGCGTGGCGGCGCCGAGATAATGCGCGAGCAGCAGCCGGTCGATGCTCTGCCCGATCGCGGTGACGCCGAACGAGAGCAGCAGCGGCCAGCCATAGCTGAGGATGTGCAGCGCCGCGGCGCGCGACCAGTGCGGCCATTGCAGATCGGCAAAGGTCAGCAGCGCCGGCGCGGCGGCAAGCACATGCGCCAGCGCGATGGCGACGGCGAGCCCGCGCGCGCCGCCGCCGAGCCACAAGCTCAAGCCGCCGAACCCGACCATGAGCACGGCGCGCAGGATCATCGACAGCGCGGCGCCGCGCACGCTGAGGAGCGTGCGCGCGACTTCGAATGCGGCTTCGTAGAGCGTGATGCCGCAAACCAGCGCGAACACCGCGATCAGAAAGCTCGGCTCGAACAACCGAACACTCCCAGCGCCGCGAGCACGATCGCGACGATGGTCACGCCGCCGCAGAGCAGCCGCGCCAGCGAGCCGACATATTCGCCAAAGCGATCGGATTGGTAGACGCCGAAATAGGCAAAGCGCATCCACTGCGCGCCGAAGCCGTAGACGATCAGCGACCACGCGAAGATCAGAACGTAGTGGCCGTATTCGGCGGGGCCGGCGAGGCGCGAAAAGATGGCGACGGCGAGAAGATTCCCGGCCGCGGAAATTGCGCGCGCGCTCAGATAGAGCAGGCCCGACGTGTTAAGCATTCCGTGTGATAAGTCATTGTTGCCGCGAAGAAAAGCGGCTACGAAGGCTTTCACCGAGTATCGTTAAGTTGAGCGGTTGCGTTAACGATTTTTCGAGCCGGCGACGAGCGCCAAAACCAGCGACAAGACATAGAGAAGTGCGAAGCGATGCGTATTCTGCAAATCATTCACGATGGCGAACGTGGCGGCGTGCAGAAGCTCGCCGCGATGATCGAGCAGGGATTGATCGCCGCAGCGCTTCACCGTCGAAACCGCTTATTTGTATCCGCGCGCCGGCGCGCCGGCATTCGTTAAGCTTGCTTACGCGCTGCGCATGGTGCGCACCATCTGGCGCGGCGGTTTCGACACGCTGATCGCTTATCAATCGACCGCCTCGATTCTGGTCGGCGTCGTCGGCTGGCTTGCCGGCTGCCGGCTTCGCGTCGTTCACCAAACCTGCACGCCCGCCGAAACGCCGCGGCTGTTGCGGTTAATGGACAAGCTCATCGGCACGCTCGGCTTCTATTCCGCCAATATCATTAACAGCGCGGCCACCTGGGCGGCATTCGCGCGCTATCCGGCGCGCTACCGCCGCGCGATGATTCTGATCGAGCACGGGCTCGACGCGCCGGCGCCGGCGCACAGCCGCGACGAAACGCGCAGGCGTTTCGACCTGCCGTTATCGCGGCCGGTCCTCCTCAATGTCGGCCGGCTCGCGCGCGCAAAAAAACCAGGACGTGCTCATCCGCGCGCTGGCCTGCCTGCCGCAGGCGCATCTCGTGCTTGCCGGCGCCGGCCCCAAGCACGAAGCTTTCCACGCGCTCGCGGTCACGCTCGGCGTTGACGACCGGCTGCACATGCTCGGTGCCGTGACCGAGGACGACATCGCCGATCTCTACGCCGCCGCCGATCTGTTCGTGTTTCCCTCGACCTGGGAAACGTTCGGGCTTGCCGCCGTCGAGGCCGCCATGGCGGGGCTGCCGATGGTCGTCGCCGATCTTCCCGTGCTGCACGAAGTGCTGCGCGCGGACGGCGCCGAGCCGGTCGCCTTCGTCGCCCCCGGCGATACCGAAGGCTGGATTTCGGCGATCGGCAAAGCGCTCGCCAAGCGCGCCGCGGTTGAATGCCGCATTCGCCCGCGCCATCGCCCGCAAATATTCGCGGCAGCGGATGATCGAAAGCTATCTCAGTCTGTTCGAAGCGCACCGGCAGCTGCGGCAGACGGACGTGACCGGGCTCGAGCCGGCCGCGGAAAAGGCCCAGCCTTGATGCGGCGTCTGTGGCTTGCCGCGCTGACACTCATCGCCTGGGGTTTTCTGGCCGCGCCGGCTCTTGCCGGCAACGGCATGCCGACATTCAAGCGCGGCGCAACGCTGGTCGAATTTTTCGAATTTCCCAAAACCACGGGTGATGACGGCTTGCAAAGCCTATGCCGATCCGGCCTTTCCCGATCCGCTGGCGGCGCTCGATCTGTTCGATTTCGACGACGCTGCATCGGATCGGCTTCGATCACATGCGCGTGCCGCTCGACGTCGGTCCGTTGATGCAAGTCGACGACGCGACGCAGCGGAAAATCCTCGACCAACTGGTCGCGGTCGTCGCCGCGATCAATCGCCACGGGCTCGCCGTGCTGGTGACGCTGTTTCCGCCGTCGCTGCAGCATGAATTGCCGCAGACTTATCTCGACGGTCTCGACGGCCCGAAATTTACCGCCTATGCGGCGGTGGTCGAGCGCGTCGCCACGGCGCTTAAGCCGCATCGATCCAGGCGCGGTGGCGCTCGAGCCGATGAACGAGCCGCAATCGCAATGCCGGGTTCATTTCGGCACCGACTGGATCGCCTATCAGCAAGTCATGGTCGAGCGCATCCGCCGCATTTCGGCGCAACTGCCGCTGTTCCTGACCGGCGGCTGCTGGTCGAATATCGAAGGCATCGTCGCGCTCGACACCGATCTGCTGCACGACCGGCGCAATTTCGTCAGCGTGCACTTCTACTATCCGTTCCTGTTCACGCATCAGGGCGCGACCTGGTCGGATCCGTATCTCGCCGGCACGATCGGCGTGCCGTATCCGGCGGCGGCGGGCAACATCGCGGACACGCTGGAGCATGACGCGGGCGCGCTTTCGCGCGCTGGACGCTGCCGCCGGATGCCGATCGCGGCGCGGCGCAAGCCAAGGCGGAAGCGGAAATCGAAAAATATTTTGCGCAAGCGCAGGGTCCGGCGCAGATCGAGGAATGGATGAACAAGGTCGCCGATTGGCAGCGCGCGAGGGCGTCAATTCCGACCAGATCGTGTTCACCGAATTCGGCGCCATGAAGCAAACCGATGGCGGCGCGAAATCGACCGCGCCTCGCGTGCCCGCTGGCTGCACGACGCGTCGGCAGCATCGCCAGCCACGGCTGGGGCTGGACCGCCTATGTGCTGCGCGACGATCCGTTCGGCCTCTATGTGCACGAGAGCGATCGCAATCCCGATCCGGAGCTGATGCGCGCGCTCGGGCTTGCCGAAGCGCCGGCATCGTCCGCACGCCGAATAAATCACGGCGCGGCTACGCGGTGGCGCGCAATCGCGACAGATAGCGCAGGCCGAACGTCGACGTCATATAGAAGAACCAGACTTCGCCGACCTGCTGGAAGATCGAGCTTTCGAAACATGACGCATAGACGCCGTAGAGGCAGACGCGCAGAAACAGCATCTGCAAGGCTCTGGGTCTGCGGGTCGGGCGAGCATGCGGCAGAAATCGACGATCGGCAGGATGACGACCCAAATAACGACCAGCAGCATGCCGGGTATGCCGATCGTCAGCGCCAGATTGAGATAGGCGTTGTGGGCGTCGGTCGCGGCATTCGCCCAGGTCACCGGCCTCGCCGAAGCCATAGACGACTTCCTGGGTGCCCCAGAACGTCGATATAGCCGTAGCCGGTGATCGGCCGCTGCGCCACGGCCTGAACGCCGAGCTGCCAGATCTCGGTGCGGCCGGTGAATGTCGCGTCCGGCATGATCGCTTCCATCAGCTTGCGCATCGGTTCGAATAGCACCGTACCGACGGAGACACAGATTGAAGACGAGCAGGATGCGTGACGACCAGACCGATGCCGAGCGCTGGGCCTGCGGCGTGCGGCCGATGATCGCCGGCGAGGAGCAGCGCCAGCGGCAGCACGCCGATCGCCGTCTTCGACTGCGAGAATGCAAGGAATATCGCCGACAGCACGACGATCATGCCGCCGAGCGCAAAGCTGCGCATCCGCGCCACGTAAAAGCCGATGAAGATGAACAGCACCATGGTCGCGCCGGCGTCGTTCTTGTGCGGGAAGACGCCGCGCCAGTTGCCGGCATGTTCGGGCTCGAGAAAGTCGGTGGCGTGGTGGATCGCATATTGCGGCAGGAGGAACACGCCGAGATAGCAGGCGGCCAGCACGATCAGCACCGCTGTCGCCATCAGGTCGCTGAATTGCCGCAGATTCTTCGGCAGCAGCAGCACCATCGCCGAAATGCTCATGACCACGAGCGCGAAGGCGAGGCGGCGGGCGGCGAGCGCGGGCTCCCAGGAGGCGATGACGCTGAGCACGCACCACGCCACGACCGCGATCAGAACAGGCCGCACCAGCAACAGGAGCCGCCGCGGCTCGTGGCAATAGGTCCAGGCCGCGAAGGCGAGGAACATCGTGGAAAAGCCGAGCTGGTTGGCGAGTTCGCCGCCCTCGGCGACGGCCTGCGGCGGCTCGACAGGTCCGGAAAGGGATGAAACGAAATCCACGCCGCCAGAAACGCCGCGATGAACAGAACGCTGCGGACGAGCGTATCGAGATCGACGGCCGCGCGGTGCCGCGGGCGCCGGCGCTGTCGTCTGCAGGCCGAATTGCGCCATCCGGCTCATATCGCGCCTAGGCCGTCTCGCCGCCGGTCAGCACCGCGCCGCGGACTTTGCCGCTGTCGGGGCCGAGCCGCGCGACGAATTTGCCGAATCGCGCGGGCGTCGTGCGCGTCGGCGCGCTGCGACCAGCACGATGTGATCGACCAGATCGGCGAAGAAGCCGGTGCTCGGATCGCCGCCGGCATTCATGGCGGCGACAATCACCATGTCGTAGCGCTTGGTCTGCTCGAAGGCGTTCCTGATGTCGCCGTCGTAGATGCGGCGGTCGCGCCGGCTTTCCGGCGCCACGAACGGAACGAGATTGATATTGGTTTCGCGGTCGAGCGTGATCACGTCGGACAGAAGCCGCCGGCCGATGGCGACGTCGACCAGGCCGGCTTCGCCCGGCTCGGCGTCGATCGCCGACAGCGTGCGGCGCTCGAGATCGGCGTCGATCACCAGCACGCGCTGCGTTCGCGGCGGCCAGCGCCGCCAGCGTGAGCGCGACCGTCGCCGCGTCGTCGTCATCGTCGTCGCAGGCGACGACCAGAACGCTGGGATTGCCGGGCGCGGTGTGGTTCGCCCGCAGCTCGTCATAGACTTTGCGCATTTCGCGCGCGAACGGCGAGCCGGGTCCTCGACCGCGCGCAAGCCGAACGACAGGTCGGCCGCCGGCAGCACGGCGAGCACCGGAACCTCGGTGATGGCGGAAGCCGGCCAGAATCCCATGACCGCCAGCGCTTTGCGCAGGCTCTGCCGAGGTCCAATTGCCCCAGGCCGGCTGGTCGGCGGGCGGCCGCACCAGCACGATGCCGGCGCCGGCGGCGGCGCCCAGCATCATGGCGCCGAGCGCGATCAGCAGGCTCGGCGGCGGCGAACTTCGTTTTTGCGGCAGGTCGGCGCTGCGAGAGCACGCGGATATTCTTGGTATCGACCTGCTCCTGCTCGCCGGTCTCGCGGGCGCGCACCAGGAAGGCCTGATAGATGTCGCGGCTCGCTCTGCGCGTCGCGCTCGAGTTCGCGCAAGCCGACCATGGCTTCGTTGGTGCCGATCGCGGTGCGCTTGAGGGCCTCGAAATTGTCGGCGAGCGTCTGTTCGCTGGCTTTGGCGCTGGCATATTCGGTGCGCGCGGCGACGGCGGCGCGGTCGACTTCGTCGTCGATCATGCGGCGCAGCCGTTCGGCCTGCGCCTGGATGTCGATCACCGCCGGATGCAGCGGGCCGAGCGTCGCCGTCTGCTCGGCCTCGCGCCGCATCACCTCGGCATATTGGCTGCGCAGCGCGGTGATCGTCGGCGATTGCAAGGCTTCCGGAAACGCGCCGTTCTCGTCCTTGGTGCGCTGCACCTGCTCGACCTGATCGAGCCGCGCCTTGGCCTCGGCGGTACGGGCGCGCGCGGCGCCGAGCTGATTGTTCATCTCGGTGAGCTGCTGATCGGTGACGAGCTGGCCGTTGACGCCGACCATGATTGTTGCCGGCCTTATACGCTTCGACCTTTTCCTCGGCCTCGCGCACGCGATCCTTCAGATCCTGCAGCCGCGCCGACAACGACTGCGACACCTGGCGCGCGGCATCGGCGCGCACTTGGGTCTGTTCGTCGAGATAGGCTTGCGCCACGGCGTTGGCGATGTGCGCCGCCTTCATCGGGTCCCTGCTGGTGACCTGGATGTCGACGACGAAGGTGCGTTCGGCGCGCTTCACCACGACGCGGCGCTTGAGCTCGTTGAGCGCGGCGAGCGCGTTGCCGACCGGGAATGGCGCTCTTGCCGGTCAGCGCGCTGAGCAGCGACGGGCCGCGGACGAATTCCGGATCGTGCTCGAGCCCTTCGGCGATGACGACGCGGCGCAGCACGGTGTCCGAGGTCAGCACGCTGCACCTGGCTCTCGACCTGCATCAGCGCGGCGTCGCTCATCTGGCTGACTTCGGTGGCATTGGTGCCGACCGCGCGCAAATCGGTCGGATCGATCAGGATCTGCGTCGTCGCGGTGTATTCGTGCGGCGACAGCACGACGTACAAAATCGCCAAAGCGAGTGCCGCGATCGTGGTGTAGAGGATCGTCGCCCGGCCGCGCCACAGCGCGGCGGCGATTTTCGAAAAATCAATCTGCGAAAGCGGCGCGAAGCCGACGGGAAGATTGCCGGTCGCGACGGCTGCGGATCTGATCTGGCGCGGCGCTTCGAACATCCGGCACTCGAATGTCTTTCCAGTTGTGTGCAGCGGAGCACTGCGCCGGAGTTGCGGCGAAAAAAGCCCGCTACGCGCCTACTCAACGTGCACGCGGCCCGCCATGTCCAGACTTTCTGGTATGGTTAATCAATCGATAAAGCGTCAAGGTTAATGGGCCGTTTATGCCGGTGCCGGCGCCGCTTATAAGCGGCGCAAAAGGCCGGAAATCGCCGCAATGATGACCAGCACGGCGACCACCGGAATCCAGATCAAAGCCGCGCCGATCAGCACCAAAAGCAGGACGCCGCTGAAGAGCCCGATCGCCAGCAGCAACAATGCAAAGCCGAGCGGTCCGATCCGGCTGACATAGATCCGATGCGTGCTCTGCCCGGTATAGCCATAGGGCGGCGGCCAGCCGCGCCCGCCGCTGCCGCCGCTGCGGTCGGGCGGCAGGATTTCCGGCTCGACGCGCGGCTGCTCCGGCTGGTTTGGATTTTTGGCCATATTGGCTCGCTGTGGTCCGGCAACGTGACCCCGGCAAGTATGTATCCATTGCCGGCAGGGTCACAAGCGGCGCTTTGCCGCCGGAGAAGGTCAGCGCGTCAGCGTGCGGGCGTGATGATCGTGCAAGAATTTCGCCAATTGCTCGCGCAGGCTTTCATCGCCTTCACCCTGATGGCCGAGCACGACGGCGCGTTCGAACAGCGTATGCTGAAGCTCTTGCGGCAGTGTGCTCCACAGATCGGCGGCCGCGGCGCCGAGAATCATCAAATAACGGGCGGCGATATCGTTGACGACGGGGTTCGATTGACTCATGGCGGCACCGTTGCAAGACCCAAATCATATCCGCCGATTTTCGCCCGAGCGCGGAACAAAAACAACGCGTGCGGAGGCCGGCTCGGCGGCGCGGCGGGGCATCAGGCCCTATTGCGGCTGGATGCCGGCTTCGCGGATCACGTCGCCCCAGCGTTGCGTTTCCTGTTTGATGAAGGCAGCGGCTTGCGCCGGCGTTCCGCCGCCGGGGCTAATGCTGAGCTTCGCAAAGTCGTCGAGCAGGACGGGATCGGCCAGTGCCTTGTTGGCGGCGGCATTGAGCTTGGCGACGATATCGGCCGGCGTTTTCGGCGGCGCGGTCAAAGCATGCCAGGTGTCGGAGATGAAGCCCGGCACGCCGGCTTCCTCCATGGTCGGAATGTCCGGCAGCGACGGCACCCGCTTGGCGACGGTGACGGCCAGAATCCTCGCCTTGCCGGTCATCTGCAACCCGATCGAGGTCGCCAGCTCGTTGAACATGATGTCGACATTGCCGGCGAGCAGATCGTTGAGCGCCGGCGCGGTGCCCTTATAGGGAATGTGAACGAGCTTGGTATGGGTGATCTTCTGAAACAGCTCGGCGGTGGTATGCGAGGTGGTGCCGATGCCCTGCGACGCATAATTGATCTTGCCGGGATTGGCTTTGGCATAGGCGATCAGTTCGGCCACCGTCTTGGCGGGAAAATCTTCCCGCACTAGAAGCACGTTCGGCACATGCGACATGATCACGACCGGCGTGAGTTGCGCCGGATCGTAATTGATCGATTTGTAGAGCAGCTGATTGGTAGTGATCGGCGACGGCTGCGAGGCGAGCAGGGCGTAGCCGTCGGGCGGCAAGCCGAAGACATATTCGGCGGCGACGCTGCCGCCGACGCCGGCTTTGTTCTCGACCACCATCGGCTGGCCGAGGATTGGCCCCATCTTGCCGGTGACGATCCGGGTCACGGTATCGACCCCGCCGCCGGCCGGCACCGCGACGATGACCCGGATCGGATGGTCGGGAAAATTCGCCGCCGCGCCTTGTGCTAGCGCCAAAGCCGCCGCGCCGGCCGCAAGAATAACGCCGAGGCTGGCGATGAAGGAAAGCCGTCGCACCATGCCGAAATCTCCCCACCGGATGCCGTTTATCGCATGGGCATAGCGCAGATTGGCGATTGAGTCCCGCGACGCGCTGCCGCTACAACTAGGTCTGTTCAGGGAGAGAGACGCCGCAATGAGCAAGCTCGATTTCGTTCTGGAGGACCTCGTCACCGCCAACCGTATCCTGGCCAATGAGGGGATCGTGGATTCCTTCGGCCATGTCAGCGCGCGGCACCCCGACAATCCGCGGCATTATCTGTTGTCGCGCGCGCGCGCTCCGGAGCGCATCGAGCGCGACGACATCGTCGAATATAAGCACGACGGCACCGCGATCGATGACGGCGGCCGCGCGCCCTACATGGAGCGCTTCATCCATGGCGCGATCTACGAAGCGCGGCCGGACGTGCACGCGGTGGTGCACAATCATTCGCCGAGCGTCATCCCGTTCGGCGTCACCGGAAAGAAACTCAAACCGTTCCTGCATCTATGCGCCAATTTCGGCCACGAAGTGCCGGTGTGGGATTCGCGCGACAGGTTCGGCGACACCACGCTGTTGGTGAGCGACATGAAGATGGGCCGCGACCTGGCAAAGCTTTTGGGCACGCGGCCTTCGACGCTGATGCGCGGCCATGGCGCCACCGTGGTCGGCCGCTCGGTGCGCCACGCGGTGTTCATTTCGGTCTATCTCGAACTCGGCGCCAAATTGCAAATGCAGGCGATGGCGATGGGCAAGATCAAATTCCTGTCGCGCGGCGAAATCGACAAGATCACCGAGCGCGTGAAAGACTACTCGCTCAACCGCGCCTGGGAGAATTGGGCGCGCCGCGCCGGCCGCGAAATGCAGGAAGCCGTCGGCTAGAACGCATGGCCGGCATCGCTGACCTGCAACCGCAGCTCCTCACCGTCGCCGACGGCGTCCATGCCTGGATCGGCGCCGGCGGCGATTCCAATGCCGGCGCCATCGAAACCCCACAGGGGATCGTCGCCATCGACGCGCAGCAATATCCGCGGCTGGCGAAGCAATTTCGCACCGCCATCGAAGCCAGGACCGGCAAGCCGGTGTGGCGGCTGGTCAACACGCATTGCCATCTCGACCATACCGCCGGCAACATCGTCTTCGCCGATGTGCCGATCGTGGCGCATGACAAGACGCTTGCGGCGATGCACGCCAATCTCGGCAGCAGGACCGGCGCGTATTGGACGGTTGCGGATTACCCGACCAAGATCAAAATGCTGTTCGGGCAAAATTTGTTCGAACTCGTGCCCGAGAACGATCCGGCGCAGGCGTGGTTTCGCCAGCGCATCGGCCTGCCGGACTACGATACGCTGACCATCGCGCCGCCGACCGTGACTTTTGCCGACCATTTCACTTTTCACCTGCCGAACGAAACCGTGCATCTCGACTATTGGGGCCCGGCGCATTGCGACGGCGACATCGTCGTCTGGCTGGAGAAAAGCAGGGTTGCTTTTCTCGGCGATCTTTTGTTCTACGGCCGGTTTCCCTGGCTCGGCGACTGCGATCTCGATGGCCTGATCGACCGGCTGGGCCGCGTCCTGACGCTCGACATTGCCGTCGTCATTCCGGGCCACGGCATGCCGACCGATCTGGCGCAGGTCGCGCGCTTCCGCGACATGCTGGCGGCGCTGCGCAATGCCGTCGCGGCGGCGATCAAGACCGGCGTTTCGGAGGACGCCGCGGTGCGCGAGGTGACGCTGCCGCACTATGCCGGCATTCCGCGCTACGCCGACTGGCTGCCGCATGACGTGCGCGCGGCCTATCGCTACCTGCGCCGGTGATCGGGCTTAGGCGTGCTCGCTGTCCATATGCGCAAGCACGGCCGGCAGGTAACGCGTGCCGGCGACGGAATTTTGCGGCACCGCCCGCTCAATGCGCGCCAGATCGTCCGGTGTAAGCTTCACATCGAGCGCGCCAAGCGCTTCCTTGAGCTGATCGCGGCGGCGCGCACCGATCAGCGGCACGATGTCGTCGCCGCGCGATTTTACCCAGGCGAAGGCGAGTTGCTGCGTGGTCGCGCCTTTTTCCGTTGCGATCTTTTTGATCGCTTCGACCAGCGCGATATTTTTGGCGAAATTCTCGGCGAAAAAGCGCGGCTTGCGGGTGCGGATTTCGCTGGCGGCGTTTTTCGCCGCCTCGGCGCGGTCACTGATCAATCCGCCCGAAAGCACGCCATAGGCGACCAGCGCGATGCCGAGCTCGCGCAAAGTGGGGAGAATCTCGCGCTCGATGCCACGGGAAAACAGCGAATATTCGATCTGCAGGGCAGCGATCGGATGCACCGCATGCGCGCGCCGCACCGTTTGGGCGGACGCTTCCGATACGCCGATGTGGCGCACATAGCCGGCCTTCACCATCTCGGCGATGGCGCCGACCGTATCCTCGATCGGCACCGCCGGATCGACCCGCGAGGGCTGATAGAGGTCGATGTAATCGGTGCCGAGCCGGCGCAGCGAATAGGAGAGAAAATTCTTCACCGCCGCCGGCCGGCCGTCGTCGCCGAGATATTTCAGATCCGGTGCGCGCATCGCGCCGCATTTGACCGCGATGAAGGCGCGCTCGCGCTTGCCGCCTTTAAGCGCGTCGCGGATCAGCATTTCATTGTGGCCCATGCCGTAGAAATCGCCGGTGTCGATCATGGTGATGCCGGCTTCCAGCGCGGCATGGATGGTGGCGATGGAGTCCTTGTCGTCGGCCGGCCCATAGCCGCCCGACATGCCCATGCAGCCGAGACCGAAGGTGGAGACCATGGGGCCGTTACGGGCGAGTTTTATTTGTTGCATTGCTCTCCCCGTCATCACCCGCGTTTCTCACCTGTCATCATCCGCGAAGGCGGATGATCCAGTACTCACAGTTTCTCTGAGTTGACCGGGAATACTGGATGCTCCGCCGGAGCTTGTCATCGGGCCGGACAAAGGCCGGACCCGTTGGCGGAGCATGACAGGTAAAACGACAAATGCAAAAGGGCGGCCGTGTGGCCGCCCTTGCTTGCAACAGGTACGATGATTACTCCGCCGCCAGGCGGACTTCCGGCGCGGCGGCGCGGACGTCGGCGTCGACGTGCTTTTCGTATTTGGTGAAATTTTCCTGGAACATGCGAACGAGCTTGCGCGCGGTTTCGTCGAACGCGGCTTTGTCCTTCCAGGTCTTCATCGGATAGAGCAGATGCGGCTCGACGCCCGGCACCGAAGTCGGCACCGCGAAGCCGAAATAGGGATCGGTGCGGTAGCTGGCGTTTTTCAAGGAACCATCGAGCGCGCCGGTGACCAAAGCGCGCGTCGCCTTGATCGGCATGCGCCGCCCGGTGCCGTAGATGCCGCCGGTCCAGCCGGAATTGACCAGCCAGCAGTCGACATTGTGCTTCTTGATGAGATCGCGCAGCAGGTTGCCGTATTCCGCCGGCGGCCGCGGCAGAAACGGCGCGGCAAAGCAGGTGGAGAATTCCGGCTCGACGCCGACCAGGCCTTTTTCCGTGCCGGCCACCTTGGCGGTGTAGCCGGACAGGAAGTGATACATCGCCTGCGCCGGCGTCAGCTTCGCGATCGGCGGCATCACGCCGAACGCGTCGGCGGTGAGGAACACGATGTTCTTCGGCTGGCCGGCGCGGCCGGTTTTTGACGCCAGCGGCATGAATTCGATCGGATAGGCGGAACGGGTATTTTCCGTCTTCTTGTCGCTGTCGAAATCGCAGATGCGGGTTTCGGGATCGAAGATGACGTTTTCCAGCACCGCGCCGAAGCGGTTGGTCGCCGCGTAGATTTCCGGCTCGGCTTCGGCCGACAGCCTGATGCATTTGGCGTAGCAGCCGCCCTCGAAGTTGAAAACGCCGTTCTCGCTCCAGCCGTGCTCGTCGTCGCCGATCAGCGTGCGGTTCGGATCGGCCGACAGCGTGGTCTTGCCGGTGCCGGACAGGCCGAAGAATAAAGCGACATCGCCGTTGTTGCCGACATTGGCCGAGCAATGCATCGGCATCACGTTTTGCGCCGGCAGATAGAAATTCAGCGTGGTGAAGACCGACTTCTTCATCTCGCCGGCATAAGAAGACCCGCAGATCAGCACGATCTTGCGGGTGAAATCGATCGCCACCATCGTGTCGGAGCCGTCGCGGCCGCCGTGGCGTTTGGCGTCCGGTTTGAACGACGGCATGTCGACGATCGTCATGTCCGGCACGTAGCTCGCGAGCTCGCTGCGCTCGGGACGGATCAAAAGCTGGCGAATGAACAGCGAGTGCCAGGCATATTCGGTGAATACGCGCGCCTTGATGCGGTATTGCGGATCGGCGCCGCCATAGAGGTCCTGCGCAAACAGCGTTTTGCCCTTGGCGTGGGCGAGGAAGTCCGCCAGCAGATTGTCGAAGTGCTGTTTGCTCTGCTTGCGATTGCCGTCCCACCACACCGTGTTCTCGGTCGTCGCATCGACGACGGTGTGCTTGTCTTTCGGCGAGCGTCCGGTGTGATGCCCGGTCTCGGCGCACAGCGCGCCGCCGGCGACGATGGTCGCCTCGTTATTGCGGATGGCATATTCGTAAAGCGGCGCTTCGGGCAGATTCCAGTGTACGCCGGCGAGGTCTTTGAGGCCGAATTTATCGGCGCCGTGCGCGCCGTTCCTCACACCCGTTTCCTGCACCTAAGCCTCCGCCACGCAAGTCCGGCCCGGACCGGTGGTCCGCCTGTCGTCCGGCCCGCGGGGGCGAGCCTATATCGGGCATCCTAGCATCTGCCAAGTCCTCACCAAGTCCTCACCAAGTCCCGACAGGGACTTTGCGCAGCCTCGGTTCCCGGCAATCCTAACGGTGAGTAACCCGGCCCATTCCAGCGCTGCAATGCAGCTCAGCAGAGCGTGCTTTTGGTGCAACCTGCCCTGAATAACGCTAACCGCCTCTCGCCTTGGCGGCCAACTCCACCACCACGTTGCGCAATTGCGCGGCGGTGGTGACGCGTTCGGCAAACGGCAGCCGCAATGTCGCGTCGCCGCAGGCGAGGTCGAGGCCGTCCGGATCGAGCCCGGTGAGCCTCCAGGCGCCGGCTTCGGCGCCAAGCAGTTTGGTGGCGTAGAGCCGTACCGCGTCGGCATGGTCTTCATTCATATGGGCGACCGCGCTCGCCTCGGCGGCGATCAGATCGTGCGCGACGGCGACGTCGGACATGACATCGCCGGCTGTGAGATCGGCGGCACGGGCGAAGCCGCCATTGAGATGGCCGGCGACGACGTCGAGGCGCCAGAACGAGAAATCGGCGAAGCCGGCGTAAAGCTCCGATTTCGGGTGGCGGGCGAGGAAGCGGTGGCGCAGCCGCGGCTCGTCGGCATGCTCGCGCGTCACCCGCAAAAAGCTGCCGATCAGCGTCAGGCGCGGATGCGCCAGCGGGTCCCCTTTGCCGCCGGCCGCGAGCAACAGCGAGGCGCGGCCATCGGCTTCGAGATTGGCGGTGTGGGTGGCGAGCCGCGAGATCAGGATCAGCGGTGCGCCATCGCTGTCGGTTGCGACATTGACCAGCGACGCGAATGGATGGCCGGTATTGCGGTCGATGGTCGCGAGCGCACCGGCCCGCGTCGCGCGCAACAGGCTCTTGGCGAGCGCTTTGGGGTCGAAGTCCGCGGCCGGAACGTTTTCCGGCAGGCGACCCGGCAAGCGATCCGGCATGACCCCCGGCAGCGGGGCAGGGACTTCATCCTTGGCGTGGTCGGCTTTGGCCATGAGCGTCGACGGGTCTTAACCTAAGCTGCAGGAATTGCCTCTATTTTGCCTTGTCCTGTCACACTTCCGCCCCCACATGAGGCTGAACTGCATACGGGGCCGGGCTTCTAGTGATGCTGCGGCCGACTCATGTTAGAAGGCCGCCATGCCGACAATCGCTCTCGTCGACGACGACCGCAATATCCTCACCTCGGTGTCGATCGCGCTCGAGGCCGAAGGCTATCGCATCACGACCTATACCGACGGGGCTTCGGCGCTTGACGGTTTCAAGACCGCGCTTCCCGACCTCGCCATTCTCGATATCAAAATGCCGCGCATGGACGGCATGGAGACGTTGCGGCGGCTGCGGCAAAAATCCGATCTGCCGGTGATCTTCCTCACCTCGAAGGACGAGGAGATCGACGAATTGTTCGGCCTCAAAATGGGCGCCGACGATTTCATCCGCAAACCGTTTTCGCAGCGGCTGCTGGTCGAGCGCGTCAAAGCCGTGCTGCGCCGCGCCTCGCCGAAAGACGGCGCCGCGCCGAAGGAAGCCGACAGCAAAGTACTGGAGCGCGGCCTGCTGCGCATGGATCCGGAGCGCCACACCTGCACCTGGAAGAACGAGGCGGTGACGCTCACCGTCACCGAATTCCTCATCCTGCAAGCCTTGGCGAGCCGGCCCGGCGTGGTGAAAAGCCGCAACGCTTTGATGGATGCCGCCTATGACGATCAGGTCTATGTCGACGACCGCACCATCGACAGTCACATCAAGCGGCTGCGCAAGAAGTTCAAGGCGAGCGACGACGATTTCGATATGATCGAGACGCTATACGGCGTCGGCTATCGATTTAAGGAATAAAGAGCGCTTTTGACGCGCAAAAGGGCATGGATATCCGGGCCTTAGCCCGCTAAACCATGCCCGCTGACTGGGCGGCTGACGTGCGGTAGTAATGGCATGCGGCTCCCGCCTGAGGGTGGGGAGCCGTTAGCAGAACCCCGGCAGACACGTGCTCGATCGAACCGCAGAAACCGAACGGCCCGATTCTCAAACGCCGCAAGCGCCCGAAGCGCCGCTGGCGCCGGCTCAGGCTGAGCCTCAGGTCGACAGCCAAGCTCATGGCGATCAAGCTCATGGCGATCAAGCTCATGGCGACCAAGCGCATGGCGACCATAACGACGGCCTCGAAGAAGCGGGCGCGCCTCCGCGCCGCCGCTTCATCGGCCGGCTCGGCGGCTGGGTGCAGCAGGCGCTGCAATTCTTCGTCACCCAGAGCTCTTCCAGTCTCACGCGCCGCATTGTCGTTCTCAACGTCACCGGGCTGGTCGCGCTTTCCATCGGCATTCTGTTTTTGTCGCAATTCCGCGCCGGCCTGATCGACGCACGCATCCAGAGTCTTCAGGTCCAGGGCGAGATCATCGCCGGCGCCATCGCCTCGTCGGCGACGGTCGAGACCGATTCCTCGATCACGCTCGATGCCGACAAGCTGCTCAATCTGCATCCGGGCGAAAGCTACGGCCCGAGCGAAGACGCGCTCTACGGCCTCGATTTCCCGATCAATCCGGAACGGGTGGCGCCGATCTTGCGGCGGCTGGTTTCGCCGACCAAGACGCGGGCGCGCATTTACGACCGCGACGGCGTGCTGCTGGTCGACAGCCGCAACCTGTTCGGCCGCGGCGACGTGCTGCGCTATGACCTGCCGCCGCCGACCGAGGAAAAGCCGGGCTTCTTCAAGCGCGCTTACCTCGCGGTGCGCATGTGGCTCGGCCGCGGCGACCTGCCGCTCTATCGCGAATACGGCCCCGACAACGGGAGGTCTTATTCCGAAGTGGCGCAGGCGCTGGGCGGCCAGGATGCCAGCGTGGTTCGCGTCAACGACCGCGGCGACGTCATCGTCTCGGTCGCGGTGCCGGTGCAGCGGTTCCGCGCGGTGCGCGGCGCGCTGATGCTGTCGACCCAAGGCGCCGACATCGACGACATGGTGGAGCACGAGCGGCTCGCCATCCTGAAAGTCTTTCTGGTCGCCGCCAGCGTGATGATCGTGCTGTCGATCCTGCTCGCCGGCACCATTGCCGAGCCGGTGCGGCGGCTTGCCGACGCCGCCGAAAGCGTGCGCCGGCGCATCCGTTCGCGCGTCGAGATTCCGGATTTCACCCGCCGCCGCGACGAGATCGGCCATCTGTCCGGCACGCTGCGCGACATGACCAATGCGCTCTATAGCCGCATCGAGGCGATCGAAAGTTTTGCCGCCGACGTCTCGCACGAGCTGAAAAATCCGCTTACCTCGCTGCGCTCGGCGGTGGAGACGCTGCCGCTCGCCAAGTCCGACGACAGCCGCTCGCGGCTGCTCACCATCATCCAGCACGACGTCAGGCGGCTCGACCGGCTGATCTCGGATATTTCCGACGCCAGCCGACTGGATGCCGAATTGCAGCGCCAGGAATCCGCGCCGGTCGATTTCGCCAAACTCCTCGCCACGCTGGTTGCGGTGGCGAACGAGGTCAAACGCGACGACGGCGTCAAAGTCACGCTGCGCTTCGAAGGCGGCGGCGGGCGTGCCTTCCTGGCGCCGGGCCACGATTCGCGACTCGGCCAGATCGTCGACAATCTGATCGAGAATGCGCGCTCGTTCTCGCCGCCGGGCGGCACGGTGCGCGTCACCTGCCGGCGCTTGCGCAATCAGATCGAGATCCTGGTCGATGACGACGGGCCGGGCGTGCGGCCCGACGCGCTGGAAAAGATTTTCGAGCGTTTTTATACCGACCGCCCGCATCAGGGTTTTGGCCAGAATTCCGGCCTCGGTCTCTCCATCTCCAAACAGATCGCCGAAGCGCATGGCGGCACCATCGCGGTCGAGAACCGCACCGGCGCGCCGGGGCCGGACGGCGAGCCGAAGGTGCTCGGCGCCCGCTTCATCGTGCGCCTGCCGGCGATGTGATGCCGGCTGCGGCCACTGTTCACGCCTCCGCGGTGCTTGCCGGCGCGCGCGCGGTTTTGATCCGCGGGCCATCCGGCGCCGGCAAGTCGCGGCTCGCGCTCGAACTGATCGCGGCGGCGCGCGCCGGTCATCTGCGCTTCGCCAGACTGGTCGGCGACGACCGCGTGCACCTCGAAAGCGCCGGCGGACGGCTTTTGGTCCGCCCCGCGGATGCGCTCCTCGGCATGATCGAACTGCGGGGCGCCGGGATTTTACGGCTGCCGCACGAGGCTTGCGCCGTGGTCGGCCTGGTGGTCGATCTTGCCGCCGCCGACGCCGAGCGATTGCCGGAGAAAAGTCGGATCGAAATCGAAGGCATAGACCTGCCGCGGCTAGCCGTCGCACCGGGGCAGGCGGCCTTGCCGGGGGTGCTGGCGCTCCTCAGCTGAGCCTGGTGCGGCCAAAAGGCGGCGATTGGCGATTGGTTAACCAACATGGTCCAAGACTTCATGGTCAAAGACTTGGACCGGGCGGTAGCCGATTGGGCGGTCCGCCGCAGGCTGAAACAGCCATCCTTACCGCAATGCAGCAACCTCCAGAATTAGCCCAAAATGCCCCTTGCGCCGAGGCTTCGGATGGTCATGATGAGCACCCTTTCGTGCGGTGCAACCGGGACGCGCCCGCGAGGAGTTTCATGATCGGTCTAGTGCTGGTGACCCACGGGCGGCTGGCTGTCGAGTTCCGCGCGGCTTTGGAACACGTGGTCGGGCCGCAAGGTCAAATCGAAGCGGTTACCATCGGTCCCGACGACGACGTCGAGGAGCGCCGCAAGGACATTATCGAGGCGGTACGCCGCGTCGACTCTGGCGATGGCGTGGCGATCCTGACCGACATGTTCGGCGGTACGCCGTCCAATCTCGCCATCTCGGTCATGAGCCGGCCCAAGGTCGAAGTGCTCGCCGGCATCAATCTGCCGATGCTGGTCAAGCTCGCCAAAGTGCGTGACGAATGCCCGCTCGCCGAAGCGGTCGCCGCCGCCCAGGAAGCCGGACGCAAATACGTCACCATCGCCAGCCGTGTTCTCAACGGCAAATGAACGAGCCGGCCGCGAGCGACGACAAAGCCAGCGCCTCCCACCGCGCCGCCCCGGCGCCGGAGGGCGCCGTGGTTCGCACTTTCGTCATCTGCAACAAAAAAGGTCTGCATGCGCGTGCCTCGGCCAAATTCGTGCAGACGGTCGAAAAATTCGACGCCGAAGTCCGCGTCAAGCGCAACGGCGACACCGTCGGCGGCACCTCGATCATGGGCCTGATGATGCTCGCGGCGGCGCCCGGCACCGCGATCACCGTCGAGGCGACTGGACGCCAGGCGGCGGAAGTCGTCGAGGCTTTGGCGGCTTTGATCGACGCGCGCTTCGGCGAAGCCGATTGATCCGGCCGCGGATTTAGGATTGGCTGTGGCCGTTCGTAAACGCAAAGCTTCGCGCAGCAAGAGCCGGCCGAAGGAGACAAAACAGATGAGTGCCGAAACGACGGCTTCGAAGGGTAATCCGACGAGCGCTGCCGCCGCCCCGGCCGCTCCGGGCGAGCGTCAACCGGCGCAGATCCGCTATCTCGATCGCGCCGATATGGTGGAGACTTTCGCCGATTCCGTCAGCGGGCTCATCTTCGACGGCCAGACGCTGCGGATTGAGTTCGGCGTCACCCGCTTCGACGACGTCAAGGCCAATTCGCCGATCACCGGCCGGCGCTATCCGGCCTGCCGGCTGGTGCTGCCGCCGGCCGCGGCGGTCGATCTCATCAACCGCATGCAGCAGATCGCGGCGGCGCTCACGCAGGCCGGCGTCGTCCGCGCCGCGGCTCCGCGCGGCACCACCGCGCCGAAGGCGGACTAGTTTTCTTATTGTCATGCTCCGCCAACGGGTCCGGCCTTTGGCCGGCCCGATGACAAGCTCCGGCGGAGCATTCAGTAGTCACGGCGCGATGCCGTAGGCGCATGTCCTGTGGTTACTGGATCATCCGCCTTCGCGGATGATGACAAGGAAACACTGACACTCCTCGGATCGGTCGGGGCTTGCCGACCGGTTGATCATGCCGGCGGACGCCCGGTCCGCCAATGCTCCGGTCACGGACATAAAGAAATCTTTATATGTTATTGCCGTCGTGCCACGGCCCTGCTAGAAGCGCAGCCGACAGCACGACAAGCCCCCGTAAAGGAGCGTTATGACCACCTCGACCAAGCCGAAAACCCCCGCGCCCGCCGCCGATTACGTCGTCAAGGATATCGGCCTGGCCGAATGGGGCCGCAAGGAAATCTCCATCGCCGAGACCGAAATGCCCGGCTTGATGGCGACGCGCGAGGAGTTCGGCCCGGGCCAGCCGCTGCGCGGTGCGCGGATTGCCGGCTCGCTGCACATGACGATCCAGACCGCGGTGCTGATCGAGACGCTCAAGGCGATCGGCGCCGACGTGCGCTGGGCGTCATGCAACATCTATTCGACGCAGGACCACGCCGCCGCGGCGATCGCCGCCGCCGGTACGCCGGTCTTCGCGATCAAGGGCGAGTCGCTCGAAGAGTATTGGGACTACACCCATCGCATTTTCGAATGGCCGGACGGTTCCGGTCCGAACATGATCCTCGACGACGGCGGCGACGCCACGCTGCTCATGCATCTCGGCATGCAGGCCGAGAGCAATCCGGGCGTGATCGCCAAGCCGACCAACGAGGAAGAGGAAGTTTTGTTTGCGGCGATCGCCAAGCGCCTGAAGAGCAAGCCCGGCTGGTACACCAAGACGGCCAAGGCGCTCAAGGGCGTCACCGAGGAAACCACGACCGGCGTGCACCGGCTCTACCAGATGGAGAAGGAAGGCCGGCTGTTGTTCCCCGCCATCAACGTCAATGACAGCGTCACCAAATCGAAATTCGACAATCTGTACGGCTGCCGCGAGTCGCTGGTCGACGGCATCCGCCGCGGCACTGACGTGATGATGGCCGGCAAGGTAGCGATGGTCGCCGGCTTCGGCGACGTCGGCAAAGGCTCGGCCGCCTCGCTGCGCCAGGCCGGCTGCCGGGTGATGGTCTCGGAGATCGATCCGATCTGCGCGCTGCAGGCGGCGATGGAGGGCTACGAAGTCGTGACCATGGAGGACGCGGCTCCTCGCGCCGACATTTTTGTCACCGCGACAGGGAACGTCGACGTCATCACCATCGAGCACATGCGGAAGATGAAGGACCGGGCGGTGGTCTGCAATATCGGCCACTTTCGACAGCGAGATTCAGGTTCACGCACTGAAGAACTTGAAGTGGAACAACATCAAGCCGCAGGTCGACGAGATCGAATTTCCGGATCGCAAGCGCATCATCCTTTTGTCCGAAGGCCGGCTGGTCAATCTCGGCAACGCCATGGGCCATCCGAGCTTTGTCATGTCGTCGTCCTTCACCAACCAGACTTTGGCGCAGATCGAATTGTGGACCAATCAGGGCAAATACCAGAAGAAAGTCTATGTGCTGCCGAAATCGCTCGACGAGAAAGTCGCACGGCTGCATCTCGACAAGATCGGCGTCAAGCTGACCAAGCTTTCCGACAAGCAATCGACCTATATCGGCATCCCGGTCAGCGGGCCGTACAAGACGGATCAGTACCGGTATTGAGGCTTTGTCATATGCCCGGCGCCGCGATCACGGGCGCGGCGGTATCGTCGCGATGACGAAGCGCCTGGGCTCGCCGGCGAGGCCGAGCCAATGCGGCGTCAGCGTCACCTCGCTGCGCCGGCCGGCCGGATTGGCGGCAAGGTAATCGTTCATCCGGCCGGCGCACCAGCCGTCGTCGGACGCGCAGACGATCGCGATGCCCCCCTGTTCGATGCGTGCCGGTGTCGCCCACGGCGACAAATAATCGGAAAAATCGGCGTAGCTGGACGGCCGGTCGGCCATATAGAAGGCCGCCGAATTCGACAGCGCGAAGCCGCCGCCGACGAGGCTTAGCGGCGCCGCCGTGGTTTCGCGCCATTGCCGTTCGGCGGCCGCGGCAACGAGCTTCGAATAAGCGGCGTCGTTTTCGACGCCGTGTTTGAGCAGGATCAGCGCAGCCAGAGGCGACGCCATGAGCGCGATCGCGGTGTAGGCCGCCGCGCAGGCGGCAAGGCGCGTCACCGCGAGCCGCGGGACGGCGACCAGCGGCGACGCCAGCATCATCACCGGCAGCAAATTCAACGATGGCTCGTTCCAAAGCGACAAGCAGATTGGTGTGCTTGATGACGGCAACCGCGATCGGCAGCAGCAGCGGCGTCCAGAACAGCAACGTCGCCGGCCGCCGCGCCGGCTCCATGACGAACCAGCTGTCGCGCACGGCCTCGCCCGACGGGCGGATGACGAGCGCGACCAGAATCACCGCCGGCGCGGCATAGCCGATGGTGCCGAAGCTGTATTCGCTAAGCGAGCGGAAAAAGTCGAAGACCGAATCCGCGGTGCGCCGCACGCCGATCCAGTTGAGCGGCGGAAAATGATTGTTCACGAGCCAGACCAGATGCGGCACGGTGAGGACGAGAAAGACCGCGGCGCCGATCCACGGCGCCCGCGAGCGCACAAAGGCGTCGCGCCGCCGGTCGAACAAAACCGCGAGCGCCATGGCGGCGAGCAGAAATATCGACCAGTACTTGACCAGCATGGCCGCGGCCGCGGCCAGTCCGAGGACGGCCGCCCAACCGCTGCGCCGCGTCTCCAGCGCGCGCATCAGCGCCAGCATCGCCAGCGCCCACAGCGGGATCAGCGCCGAGTTCTGGTCGAATTTCAGCCCGAGGAAATTGTAAAACGGGATGACCGCGAGCAGGAACGGCGCCGCGGCGCGTTTTTCGCCGTCGAGCCAGAGACCGCACAGTTCGAAGGCGAGATAGATGCCGGCGGAGAGCGTCAGCGCCGCCAGCAGCGCGAAGGCCCAGTCGGCTTGCGGGAATACCGCGAACCACAACCGCACCACGTAAGCGAGCAGCGGCGGATGCTTGGGATAACCGAGCGCTGGTTCGTGCGCCCACACCGTCATCTCGGCGAGGTCGGCGTTGAGATCCTGGCTCGATTTCGCCACCACGCCGTAAACAAACCAGGCCACGCCATAGGCCGCGGCCAGCGCCAGCATCATGCGCCGCTGCCGCCGCGGATCGCACAAGCCGTCAACGAGATTTGCGAACACGGCGTTCAGTCGGTTCATGGTGCTGTGGCATGCGGCAGGCGTTCCGCCGCCGCGCCGGTCTGGCGCGGCGCCGACAGCACCTCGGCGACGGCGGCGTAAACCTCGTCCACGGCGATCGCCTGCATGCAGACATTGTCCGTGCACGCCGTCTTGCGGTGATTGTGCGCGCTCACGCAGGGCGAGCAGGCGAGCCCGGCATAGATGGCGCGCGAGGTGCCGAGCGGCTGATAAAGTTTTGGCGTCTCCGGGCCGAACAGCACGATGGTCGGCAGCCCGGCCGCCGCGGCAAAGTGGGCGGGCCCGGAATCGTTGCTGACCATCACCGTGGCATGCGCAAAAAGCGCCGGCAATTCGGCGAGCGCGGAGTGGCCGGCGAACGAGGCGCAGCGCGGACCGTTCGCCGCGGCAAGCTGTTCGGCCTGGGCGCGTTCCTCCGGCGCGCCGGTAATCAGCACGCAAACATCCTCGTAAGCGGCGAGAATGCGGTGGATCAATTGTTCGAAACGATCGGGCATCCAGCGCCGATGCGGCAACAACTCGCTGGCATTCGGATTGATCAGCACCAGGCGATTGACGCCGGGATCGAACGGCACGAGCGAACCAATGCGCGCCAGCAATCGCGCGCGCGCCTCGCTGCTCGGCGGCGCGATGGTTGTCGCCATCCTGGCCGCGATCTGATCGTCGCCGATCCGGGTCTTCGAATAGGGCGTCTGCGGCGCCGGCGCGAACAGCGCGTCGATCAGCGCGATGAAATTTTTGGCGATATGAATGTGCGGGTTGTAGGCGACCCGGTGCGTCAGCATTTCGCCGCGATAAAGCCCCTCCTGATGGAAGCGGTGAAAGCCGATCCGCCGGTCGGCGCCGCACAGCCCGCTCAGCAGCGCGGTAAAGCGCGAAAACAGTTCGAGATCGATGACGGTGTCGATCTGCTTGCGCCGGGTCCACAATAGAAACGCCAGCGCGCCGGACGCGATGCTGAACATCGAACGGTCGGAAATGGTGAAAATGTTGTCGGGCGGAAAGCTGCCCAAGAGTTCGAGCGAGCCGACATTGCGGCTGAAGATGACGAAGTAAAGCTCGGCCGCCGCCGTCTCGCGCGCCTTGCGCATAGCGGGATCGGCGAGCACCGTCGTGCCCATTTCGGACAGTTCGACGAACAGAATGCGCCGCACCGGCCGCGCGCGCCGGGGTCGCAGCCGATCCCGCAACCGCACCAGCACCGTGGCGACGGCGCAGAGCGGCACGCCGGCCAGCCGGTCGATCCAGCGCATGGTGTCGATCTTCATCGGCTTACCCGTCGCGTCACTTTGGCGGCGCCCGGGAAGACGCCGCGCTATGCCGCCGTTCTAGCGTGTTCATCCCGGTTTTGCGAACCGCGAAACGGCGCGGTGGGCCGCCGGAATCAAGGCACACCAACCCGTGCGAGGCTTGCCGCTTGGGGATGCGAATGTTATCTGCGCCGCATGACCGCGGTGCCCATCGCCAATATCCGCAATTTCGCGATCATCGCCCATATCGACCACGGCAAATCGACGCTCGCCGACCGGCTGATCCAGCTCGACCGGCGGGCTCGAGGCGCGCGAAATGGTCGAGCAGGTGCTCAATTCGATGGATATCGAGCGCGAGCGCGGCATCACCATCAAGGCGCAGACCGTTCGGCTCAACTACCGCGCCCGCGACGGCAAGGACTATGTGCTCAACCTGATCGACACGCCCGGCCACGTCGATTTCGCCTATGAGGTCAACCGCTCGCTCGCCGCCTGCGAGGGTTCGCTGCTGGTGGTCGATGCCAGCCAGGGCGTCGAGGCGCAGACGCTGGCCAACGTCTATCAGGCGATCGACAACAATCACGAGATCGTGCCGGTGCTCAACAAGGTCGATCTGCCGGCCGCCGAGCCCGACAAGGTGAAGCAGCAGATCGAGGACGTGATCGGGCTCGATGCCTCGAACGCGATCCTGATCTCGGCCAAGACCGGCGAGAACGTGCCGGAAGTGCTGGAAGCGATCGTGCACCGGCTGCCGCCGCCCAAGGGCGACGCCGCGGCGCCGCTCAAGGCGCTGCTGGTCGATAGCTGGTACGACAGCTATCTCGGCGTCGTGGTGCTGTTCCGCGTCGTCGACGGCGTGCTGAAAAAGGGCCAGCGCATCCTCATGATGGGAACCAACGCGGCCTACGAGGTCGACCGCGTCGGCGTGTTCACGCCCAAGCGCGTCGAGCTTGACGAGCTCGGCCCCGGCGAGATCGGCTTCCTCACCGCCTCGATCAAGGAAGTCGCCGACACCCGCGTCGGCGACACCATCACCGACGAGAGAAAGCCGGTCGCCGCGCCGCTGCCGGGCTTCCGGCCCGCCATCCCGGTGGTGTTCTGCGGGCTGTTTCCGGTCGACGCCGCGGACTTCGAGAACCTGCGCGCGGCGATGGGCCGGCTGCGGCTCAACGACGCGAGCTTCTCCTACGAGATGGAAACCTCCGCCGCGCTCGGCTTCGGCTTCCGCTGCGGCTTCCTCGGGCTTCTGCATCTGGAAATCATCCAGGAGCGGCTCGAGCGCGAATTCAATCTCAACCTGATCGCGACCGCGCCGTCGGTGATCTACAAGATCAAGCTGCGCAACGGCCAGCAGCTGGAAATCCACAATCCGGTCGACATGCCGGATCCCAACCACATCGAGGAAATGCAGGAGCCGTGGATCGAGGCGACCATCCTGACGCCCGACGAATATCTCGGCTCGGTGCTCAAGCTGTGCCAGGACCGCCGCGGCGAGCAGAAGGAGCTCACCTATGTGGGCAACCGCGCGCTGGTGAAATACAACCTGCCGCTCAACGAAGTGGTGTTCGATTTTTACGACCGGCTCAAATCGGTGTCGCGCGGCTACGCCTCGTTCGATTATCACCTCACCGACTACAGGCCGTCGGACCTGGTCAAGCTGCAGATGCTGGTCAACGGCGAGCCGGTCGACGCGCTCGCCATGCTGGTGCATCGCACCCGCGCCGAGCAGCGCGGCCGCGCCATGGCGGAGAAGCTCAAGGAGCTGATCCCGCCGCACATGTTCCAGGTGCCGATCCAGGCCGCGATCGGCGGCAAGATCATCGCCCGCGAAACCGTGCGCGCCTTCCGCAAGGACGTCACCGCGAAATGCTACGGCGGCGACGTCTCGCGCAAGCGCAAGCTGCTCGACAAGCAGAAGGAAGGCAAAAAGCGCATGCGCCAGTTCGGCAAGGTCGACATCCCGCAGGAGGCGTTTATCGCGGCGCTGAAGGTAGATGTGTGAGGTCTTTTCCGCCCCCGCGATAGCGGGGGAGGGGGACCATGCGCAGCATGGTGGAGGGGGCGTCTGATTCAGCGTTTCACTGTGTCGCCGAATGATTGACGAGGCCCGCGCCCCTTCCACCGCGCAAGTGCGCGGTCCCCCTTCCCCGCTATCGCGGGGCAGGAAAGAGCTAATGCACCACGATCGTCGTCGCGCCCATGCCTTCGCGCGCGACGAGGCCGAACAGGATCGCGGCATTGCCCGGGTCGAGCCGCACGCAGCCGTGCGATGCCGGGCCGCCGAGCTGCGCGATGTCGTAGGTGCCGTGGATGGCATAGCCGCCGTGGAAAAAGATCGCATGCGGCATTGGCGAATTGTAATAGCGCCGCGAGAACCAGCGCACCGCCATCATTTCCGGATGGTAGGTGCCGGGCGGCGTGATGTAGCCGGCGCGCGCGGTCGAGACTCGCCAGGAGTAGCGCGGCTCGCCGTCGACCAGGACTTGCATCCGCTGGCTCGAGCGGTCGATATGCACGATGACGGAGGCCGCGGCGCGGCCGCAAGGAGCGAGCGCGATGCAACACAGCGCGGCGAGAACGCAACAGACGCGACGCACGTTATCCCCCCAGCGTTGCCGCAATTATCGCATTGAATATCGGGCCCGGCCACCGGTTTGAACTGCAATGATGCCATTCGATTTCACCAGCATCGGCCATTCCAACATTCCGGCGGAGCGCTTTGTCGCGCTGCTGCGCGCCAACGGCGTCAACGCCATCGCTGACGTGCGCTCGACGCCGGTGTCGCGCTTTTGTCCATGGTTTTCAGCCAGGAATTCTGAAGCCGCTGTTGGCGCGCGAGCAGCATCGATTACCTGCTTTATGGCGATACGCTCGGCGGCCGGCCGCGCGCGGAAAACCTGTATTGCGACGGCGTTGCCGACTATGAGGCGATGGCGCGGCAGCCGGATTTTGTCGCCGGCCTCGACCGTCTGCTCGCCGCTGCGGCGCAAAGCCACGCCAAAGACCGCGCAACGGGCGGCATCTGCCTGATGTGCGCGGAGCGCGAACCGCTCGACTGTCATCGCTGCCTGCTGGTCGCACGCGCTCTCGCGGAGCGTCGTTTGAACGTCGGCCATATCCTGCATGACGGCGCGATCGAGCCGCATAGCGCGACCGAACAGCGGCTGTTGCAACTCGATCGCGAGGGCGGCGATCTCTTCGTCACTGGCGATCTTTTAACAACTAGACTTGAGGAGCGACTCGCGGCAGCGTACCGCCATCGCGCCCACGACGTCGCGTATCGCGTCAAGGGCGCAAAGCGGGGCGCACCATTGAAGATAAAGAGCCGGTGATGTTTTGTGCCGCCCGCCTTCTCGTCGCCCTGCTGATCTTTTGCGCCGGTCCGGCGCTGGCGCAGGATGCCGCCGCACCGGCCCCTGTGCCGACGCCGGACACCGACACGCTCGATCCGACGCCGCCCGGCTCGCTCAATCCCGTGCCGCTGCCGCCGTTGGAAAATCCCAATTCGCCGTCGATCCCGGCGCGGGATTTGTTCGGCAGGAAGCCGACGCCGTTTCCCGGCCCGCCGCGTTCGATCGGCTCCTATGCCGATGGCTGTCTAGGCGGCGCGGTGCCGCTGCCGATCGACGGGCCGGACTGGCAGGTGATGCGGCTGTCGCGCAACCGCAATTGGGGCAATCCGGAGCTGATCAAATTCATCGAGCGGTTCGCCGCCAATGCCAAGCAAGTCGGCTGGAACGGGTTACTGATCGGCGACATGTCGCAGCCGCGCGGCGGTCCGATGATCACCGGCCATTCCAGCCATCAGATCGGGCTCGACTCCGACATCTGGTTCACGCCGATGCCCGACCATGTGCAGACCCGCGAGGAACGCGAATTCACCGGCGCGGTCGATATGGTCGCCAAGGACAGGCTCGACGTCGATCCGGAAGTGTGGACGCATGGCCGCACCGACCTTATCCGCGCCGCGGCGACCGATCCCGAGGTGACGCGCATCTTCGTCAATGCCGCGATCAAGAAGGCGATCTGCCGCGAAGCCGGATCGGACCGCGGCTGGCTGTCCAAGGTGCGGCCGTGGTGGGGCCATGCCGAACACTTTCATGTCCGCATCGCCTGTCCGGCCGACAGTCCCGACTGCAAGCCGCAACCGCCGCCGGACGCGAGCGACGGCTGCGGCCATGAGCTCGATTTCTGGTTCAAGCAATCGACGCTGCATCCGGCTCCGCCGCTCATTCCACTCAAGCCGAGGCCGCCGCTCACGCTCGCCGGCCTGCCGAAGGCGTGCAAGCAGATCGTCACTGCGCCGTGACGGTCACAAACCCGGCGTGCCGAACACCAGGCGTTGCGCGAAGGCGGCCAGATAAAGCAGCAGGCCGGCGCAGGCGGCGATCAGGAGAACGAAGGCTTGCGATCTCTGCTCCGGCGCTTTGACCAGCCGCGGCAAGCCGAGCCACAGCAGATAGACGCCGTACAAGCCGGTGAGCATGAGAAAGCGCAACCCCGGCAGCACCAGAAAAATTCCGGCGAGCCAGACCGGCGTGAAGGAATAGACCGCGAGCTTGAATGCGCTGTCGAAATCGCGCCGGCCGCCGAACCACGGCGCCACCAGTTCGATGAGCAGTCCGAGCAGCAGCACGGTGGCGCAGGTCATCACGTAGCCGAAGATCGCGCCGAACAGGCCGTTGAACACCGGCATGCGCACCGTGCCGCCGCCCGGCACGATCACGCCGATGACGCTCGTGCCGATAAAGCCGAATACCGCCGGAACGAGCGCCAGCACGGTGACGTAACGGCTCAGGAGATAAGCCGGATCGCCGGCCTCCCGTTCGATGCGCGCCCATTCGTGCAGCGGATCGGTCAGCATCGCCTTGGCGCGCAGAGCCACGTTCATGCAGCGAGATCTCGGCCCAAACCTTTGGCGTCCTCGCGCAGCATCGCCGCGCCCTTTTCGGCGATCATCATGGTCGGCGCATTGGTGTTGCCGGACGTGATCGTCGGCATCACCGAGGCATCGATGACGCGCAGCCGTTCGATGCCGGCGACCCGCAAGCGGCCGTCGACCACCATCATCGGATCGCTGGCGAGACCCATTTTCGCGGTGCCGACCGGATGAAAGATGGTGGTGCCGATATCGCCGGCGGCCTTGATCAGCGCCTGTTCGTCGTCGTCGCGCACCTGCGCGCCGGGCAGATATTCGTCGGGATGCAACGGCGCCAAAGCCGGCTGCGACGCGATGCGGCGCGTCAGCCGGATCGAGCTCACCGCGACGCGGCGGTCTTCGTCGGTCGACAGATAATTCGGCTTGATGACCGGCGCATCGGATGGCTCGCGCGAGCGCAGCCGCACCGTGCCGCGGCTCGTCGGATGCAGATTGGCGACGCTCGCGGTGAAGGCGGGAAATGTGTGCAGCGGCTCGCCGAAACGGTCGAGCGACAGCGGCTGCACATGATATTGCAGATTGGCGCGGGCCTGGTCGCGATCGGAGCGGGTGAACAGGCCGAGCTGCGACGGCGCCATGGTCAGCGGGCCGCGCCGCAACAGCGCATATTCGGCCAGCATGCGGGCAAAACCGAACGGCGAATGATAGCGCTCATTGAGCGTGGTGATGCCGTCGACCTTGAAGATCAGGCGGAGCTGCAGATGATCCTGCAGGTTGGCGCCGACGCCGGGCCGGTCGAGCACGACAGCGATGCCGTGCTCGCGCAAATGCTCCGCCGGCCCGATGCCGGACAGCAGCAATAACTGCGTCGAGCCGAGCGAGCCGGCGGCAAGGATTACTTCGCCGCGGCAGCGCGCCGCTCGCGCTTGGCCGTTTTGCCGCCAGCGCACGCCGGCCGCGCGCTTGCCGTCGAACACGAGGCCTTCGACCAGGCAGCCGGTTTCCAGCCGCAGATTGGCGCGATGCAGCGCCGGCTTGAGGAAAGCGCGCGCCGTCGACACGCGCCGGCCGCGCTTCTGATTGACGTGAAAGGCGCAGATGCCCTCGTTGTCGCCGCTGTTGAAATCGGGAATGGTCTTGATGCCGGCCTGTTCGGCGGCGGCGCGGAACGCGTCGAGCAGATCCCAGCGCACGCGCGGCGCCGCGACCGGCCATTCGCCGCCCGTCGCGTGCGCGGCGCTTTCGCCCATGAAGTGATTTTCGTGCTTGCGGAAAAACGGCAGCACGTCGTCCCAGCCCCAGCCGCCAAGTCCGAGCTGGCGCCAATGATCGTAATCGGCGGCCTGGCCGCGCATATAGACCATGGCGTTGATCGCCGACGAGCCGCCGATCACCTTGCCGCGCGGATAATTGAGGCTGCGGCCGTTGAGCCCCGGCTCGGGCTCGGTCTTGAACATCCAGTCCGAGCGCGGATTGCCGATCGCGAACAGATAGCCGACCGGAATGTGAAACCAGATCCAGTTGTCGCGGCCGCCGGCTTCGAGAATCAGCACGCGCTTGCTCGGGTCGGCGGACAGCCTGTTGGCGAGCAGGCAGCCGGCCGAACCGGCGCCGACGATGATGTAATCGTATTCGCCTTCGATGGTCTCGATGTCCGCCATGTGCCGCTTCCTCCGTTTGCATAGATAGCAGGGGCACAATCAAGCGTCACCGTCAGGTGCTTTGCTAAGGCGGAGGCCGGCTGCTACTATTGCAGAGCGACAAACGGCGCGCCGTGCGCGCGCCGGATAAGCCTGGAACGACGGTTCCCCGAGGCTGTCGCAATACTCCACAGGATCGCGTGATCCGGCGCGCATTGTTCGCGCGTCACAATGCTTTGGAGAACCGTCGTGCCGAAAAGAAGCTCTGTTCTCGCGGCCTTGGCCGCGGCCTTGGCCATTGCGGTCTTATCACTGCCGGTCCAGGCCCAAGACAAGTCCATCACCGTTTTCGCCGCCGCCTCGATGAAGAACGCGCTCGACGACGTCGATGCGGCTTTCACCAAGCAGAGCGGCATCAAGGTCGTCGCCAGCTATGATGCCAGCTCGGCGCTGATGAAGCAGATCGAGGGCGGCGCGCCTGCCGACGTCTTCGTGTCCGCCGACCTGAAATGGATGGATTACGGCTCGCAGAAAAAGCTGATCAAGGACGACACCCGCGTCAATCTGCTCGGCAACGAGCTGGTTCTGATCGCGACCAAGGATTCCAAGATCGACACGTGTGACGATCGGGCCGGGCTTCGATCTCGCCAAGCTTGCCGGCGACGGCCGCATCGCCACCGGCGACGTGAAGGCCGTGCCGGTCGGCATCTATGCCCAGGCCGCGCTGCAAAAGCTCGGCATCTGGGATTCGGTCGAGCCGAAAATGGCGATGACCGCCAATGTTCGCGCCGCGCTCGTCCTGGTGGCGCGCGGCGAAGCGCCGCTCGGCATCGTCTATGCGACCGACGCCAAGGTCGAGCCGGGCGTGAAAGTCGTCGGCACGTTTCCCGGAGAGTTCGCACGATCCGATCATCTATCCGGTGGCGGCGACCGTGAACGCCAAGCCGGACGCGACGCCGTATCTGGCGTTCCTGCGCTCGTCCGCCGCGAAAACGATTTTCGAGAGCTACGGCTTTACCGTTCCTGATAAAGCCGACGTCGTGATCCGGCATGAATGTTCGGTCTCTCCCCCGCTGATTGGACCGCGGTCGCAGCTGTCGCTGCGCATCGCGATCGTGGCGACCGCGTGCGCGCTGCCGTTCGGCCTCGCGATCGGCTGGCTGCTGGCGCGCAAGCAATTCTGGGGCAAGACGCTCGTCAACGGAATTGTCTATCTGCCGCTCGTTCTGCCGCCGGTCGTGACCGGCTATTTGCTGCTGATTTCATTCGGGCGGCGCGGGCCGATCGGCGAATTCCTCTACGACTATTTCGGCATCGTGCTGTCGTTCCGCTGGACCGGCGCGGCGTTGTCCTGCGGCATCATGGGTTTTCCGCTGATGGTGCGGCCGATCCGGCTGGCGCTCGAGGCGATCGATAAAAAACTTGAAGACGCCGCCGCGACGCTCGGCGCCAATCGCGCCATGGTGTTCTTCACCGTCACCGTGCCGCTCGCTTTGCCCGGCATCATCGCCGGCGTGCTGTTGTGCTTTGCCCGCGCGCTTGGCGAATTCGGCGCCACCATCACCTTCGTCTCCAACATCCCCGGCGAGACGCAGACCATTTCGGCGGCGATCTACACGCTGACGCAAGTGCCGGGCGGCGACGCGCAAGCCGGCCGCCTCGTTCTGGTCGCGCTCGCTTTGGCGCTCGCGGCCCTGATCGCCTCGGAATGGTTCGCCCGCCGCGCCGCCATTCGCTTTCACGGGGATTGAGCGTGCTCGCCGTCGATGTGGAGAAACAGCTCGGCGCGTTGCAGCTTGAGCGTGCGCTTTGAGGCCGCGAGCGGCGCGACGGCTTTGTTCGGGCCTTCGGGCGCGGGCAAGACGTCGGTCGTCAATATGATCGCCGGCCTGCTCACGCCGGATCGCGGCGCCATCACGCTCGACGACACGGTGCTGTTCGACGCCGCCAAGGGCATCGACGTGCCGCCGCATCGGCGCCGCATCGGCTATGTGTTTCAGGAAGGCCGGCTGTTTCCGCATCTGAGCGTGCGGCAAAATCTCGATTATGGCCGCCGCATGAGCGGACAGCCGCGCGATACGGGCGAATTCGAGCGCATCGCTGCGCTGCTCGATATCGGGCATCTGCTCGATCGCCGGCCGGGAAAACTGTCCGGCGGCGAACGCCAGCGCGTCGCGGTCGGCCGCGCGCTGTTGATGCGGCCGCGGCTGCTCCTGCTCGACGAGCCGCTCGCCTCGCTCGACACCGGCCACAAGCGCGAAATCCTGCCCTATCTTGTCCGCCTGCGCGACGATGCCGGAATTCCGATCGTCTATGTCAGCCACACGCCGGCCGAAGTGCGCCGCATCGCCACCACCGTGGTGCGGCTCGATGCCGGTCGCGTCGTTGCAACCGGCGGGCTGGACCTTCTCAAGGACGCCGAACTCGATTTATAGTGGGGCTTCGCGTTTGGCGAATCTTGGGGCAACAACTCGCGTGTTGTGCCGCGAAACCCAGCGGCTATGATTCGCCGCAATGGAAGCCGCCGTTCCGCTGCCGGTCAAACACGCCACCGCGTGGGGCGTTCTGTGCGGCGCCGGCGCGGCTTTGTTCTGGGCGTTGGGCTTTGTCGCCGCGCGGCAAGGCGTCAATGTAGGGCTGTCGCCGCTCGTCATCGCGCTGCATCGCTTCGTCTGGCCGGGATTGGTGTTGCTTCCCGTCGGCTGGCCGACGGCTTCGCCGATCTGCGCGGCATCGGCTGGCGCCGCGGTGCCGCGCTCGCATTGTCCGGCGGCCTGCCGCTCGCGCTGTTCAGCTATTTCGGCTACCTGTTCGTGCCGCTCGGCCACGGCGCCATCATCCAGCCGGCCTGCGCCGCGGTCGGCGGCATCATCCTGGCGCGGCTCGTTCTGAAAGAAGCTTTGCCGGCGCGCCGCATCATCGGCGCGCTCGCGATCGTTGCCGGTCTCGTCGTCATCGGCGCCGAAGCCTTGGGCACGATGGGCGGGCAAGGCGTGATCGGCGATCTGCTGTTTGTCGCCGCCGGCAGTTGCTTTGCGATTTTCGGCATGTTGCTGCGGCTGTGGCACATTCCGGCGATGCGGGCGGTGGCGGTGACGACCGTGCTGTCGCTGCCGGCTTGCCGATCCTGCTGTGGGACTTCGGCAATATGATCGCCGCCGGCTTTTGGGAAAATCTCATGCAGGCGGTGGTGCAGGGCGCTTTTGCCGGCGCCGGCGCGATCTATCTGTTCACCCGCGCGGTGATCCTGCTCGGCGTCGCGCGCGCGGCGTTGTTTCCCGCTCTGGTGCCGCCGTTCACGCTGTTGATCGGCTTTCTCGCGCTCGGCGAGATGCCGAGCGCCGCGCAGCTCGCGGGCCTGGTCATCGTCGTCGTCGGCTTCCGGCTGACGCAGCAGGCGTGAAACTTCCGCTTGTCCCCGCGGAAGCGGGGACCCAGCTTTACCGGCACAGACTGGATTCCCGCTTCCGCGGGAATGAGCGGCAAAATGGTCACGCCGCCTTGCGGCTCTTCAGGAACTCGCCCATGCGGTCGAGCGCCTTCAAAATGTTCTCGGTCGAGTTGGCGTAGGACACGCGCATATAGCCTTCGCCGAGAATGCCGAAATCCGGCCCGCCGATCAGCGCGACGCCGGCATCTTCGAGGAGCGCGTTGGCGAGCGGCTTTGGCCTTCCAGCCGGTGCGCTTGATATTGGGGAAGGCATAGAACGCGCCCTTCGGCGTGGCGCAGGACATGCCGGGAAGCTTGTTCAGGCCGGCGACCACGATTTTGCGGCGCCGGTCGAACTCGGCGACCATCTTGGCCGGTTCGTCCTGCGGGCCGGTCAGCGCGGCAAGCCCGGCATATTGCGTCGGCGCGTTGACGCAGGAATGCAGGTTCACCGCGAGCTTGCGCGCATAGTCGTAGAGCTTGCCCGGCCAGATCGCGTAGCCGAGCCGCCAGCCGGTCATGGCATAGGTCTTCGACCAGCCGTTGAGCAGGATGAGCCGGTCGCGGATCGACGGATAGGACAAGCAGGCACACATGGGTCTCGCCGTCATAGACCATGTGGTCGTAGATCTCGTCCGACATCACCGCGACGTCGGGAAAGCGCTCCAGCCCGGCGACGAGTTTGTCGACTTCCGACTTCGGCGTCACGCCGCCGGTCGGATTGGCCGGCGAATTGAGGATCAGCAGCCGCGTCTGCGGCGTGATCAGCTCCAGCGTTTCCTCGGCCGAGAAGGCGAAATTGTTCTCCTCGCGGATCGGCACCGGGATCGGCCGCGCGCCGGTATATTCGATCATCGAGCGATAGATCGGAAAGCCGGGATCGGGATAGAGAATGTCGACGCCGGGCTCGCCGAACATCAGGATCGACATGAACATGGTCGGCTTGCCGCCCGGCATGATCATCACTTCGTCGGGCGACACGCTGACCTTGAAGCGTTTGCGGAGGTCGGCGGCGACCGCTTCGCGTAACGGCAGAATGCCGACCGCGGGCGTGTAGCCGTGATGGCCGTCGCGCAGCGCCTTGACGGCCGCCTCGACGATGAAATCCGGCGTGCGGAAGTCGGGCTGGCCGATGCCGAGATTGATGATGTCGCGGCCCGGCGGCCGCAAGATGCATGGCGCGCGCCAGCACGGCGAAGGCGTTTTCCTCGCCGATGCGATCGAAGGCGGCGACGGTCTTCAGCATGGCATTTCCCCCGGCAGATTTATCGCGCCAGTTCAGCCCAACCGCAGGACAAATGCAAATATCGCATTCGTGCCGTTTGCCTATGCAGGATTGGCACGCGCGAGAGCTGAAAAGTCACCTGCGTGTATCGATATTATCGATGTAAATCAGCATGTTAACTGGACTTTTTCAGAACTATCCGGTTCGCACATATTGCAGCGCAATAGAGCCGAAAACCGCGCGGCAAAAATCGCGTTCGGGGCAATGATCGAACCGGCGCGCGCCGGTTTTGGCTCTGTCCGCGGCATCGACGGTTCGCGGCGGCATAAACTCGCTATATCTACCCAACGGGAGTCCTCGCATTGCGCAATTCGCATTGCAGGGATCGCGTTGCGGAAATCCGGGCGTTGCGGAGAATAGTTCACGGAGACGGCGATGGCGACCAACGGCAAATCGCACGATCAACAACGGCGCCGGCTGCGCTCGCAATTGTGGTTCGACAATCCGGATAATCCGGGCATGACCGCGCTCTATCTGGAGCGCTATCTCAATTATGGTCTGACCCGCGACGAGCTGACGTCCGGCCGGCCGATCATCGGCATCGCGCAAACCGGCTCCGATCTGAGCCCGTGCAATCGCCATCACCTTGAGCTGGCGCAGCGCGTGCGCGCCGGCATCCGCGATGCCGGCGGCATCCCGCTCGAGTTTCCGGTGCATCCGATCCAGGAAACCGGCAAGCGGCCGACCGCGGCGCTCGACCGCAACCTCGCTTATCTCGGCCTGGTCGAAGTGCTCTACGGCTATCCGCTCGACGGCGCGGTGCTGATGACGGGCTGCGACAAGACCACGCCGGCCTGCCTGATGGCGGCGGCGACCGTCAACACGCCGGCGATCGTGCTGTCCGGCGGGCCGATGCTCGATCACGTCCAGGACGGCAAGCTGATGGGCTCGGGCACGCTGATCTGGCAAGCGCGCCAGGATCAGGCCGCCGGCAAGATCGACTACAAGGAATTCATCGACATCGTCGCCGCGTCGGCGCCGTCGATCGGCCATTGCAACACCATGGGCACCGCCTCGACCATGAACGCGCTGGCCGAAGCGCTCGGCATGTCGCTGCCCGGCTGCGCCGCGATTCCGGCGCCGTATCGCGAGCGCGGCCAGATCGCCTATGCCACGGGCGTACGCGCCGTCGAGATCGTGCGCGAGGATCTCAAAGCCGTCGGATATTCTCACCCGCGCCGCGTTCGAGAACGCCATCGTCGCCTGCTCGGCGATCGGCGGCTCGACCAACGCGCCGATCCATATCAACGCCATCGCGCGGCATGTCGGCGTCGCGATTGACGATCGAGGACTGGGAAAAGATCGGCTATGACGTGCCGCTGCTGGTCAACATGCAGCCGGCCGGCGCCTATCTCGGCGAGGATTATTTTCGCGCCGGCGGCTTGCCGGCGGTGATGCATGAACTCCTCACGGCCAGGCGGCTTCATGGCGACGCGCTCACCATCAACGGCAAGACGATCGCCGAGAATGTCGGACGCGCCAAAGCCTATAATGCCGATGTCATCCGGCCCTATGACAAGCCGCTGAAGGCGAAGGCCGGCTTCAAGGTCCTGCACGGCAACCTGTTCGATTCCGCGATCATGAAGACCAGCGTGATCTCCGACGAATTCCGCCAGCGCTATCTTGCCAATCCGAAGGATCCGAATGCGTTCGAGGGCCGCGCCGTGGTGTTCGACGGGCCGGAAGATTATCACCACCGCATCGACGATCCGGCGCTCGCCATCGACGAGCACACCATCCTGTTCATGCGCGGCGCCGGCGCCATCGGCTATCCGGGCTCGGCGGAAGTGGTGAACATGCAGCCGCCGGCGGCGCTGATCAAAAAGGGCGTCACGTCGCTCGCCTGCATCGGCGACGGCCGGCAATCCGGAACGTCCGGCTCGCCGTCCATTCTCAATGCGTCGCCCGAAGCGGCGGACGGCGGCGGGCTGGCGCTGCTCAAGACCGGCGACCGCGTGCGCATCGATCTCAACAAAGGCACCGCGGATATGCTGATCTCGGCGGCCGAACTGGCGGAACGCGCGACGGCGCTGAAGAAGAGCGGCGGCTACAAATATCCGGAAAGCCAGACGCCGTGGCAGGAAATCCAGCGCGCCATGGTCGATCAGCTCGGCAGCGGCATGGTGTTGGAACCGGCGGTGAAGTATCAGCGGGTCGCGCAAAAATTCGTGCCGCGCGATAATCACTGACTATTTTGCGCTGACGACAACGAATGTGTGTAACATGACCGGGACGCGTCCTTCGACCGCCGATAAGCGGAAAATTTTCCGTAAGCTTCACGAAGCCGGCTGCTTCGTCATTCCCAATCCGTGGAATGTCGGCACCGCGCGCTATCTCCAGGGCCTCGGCTTCAAGGCGCTGGCGACGACAAGCTCCGGCTTTGCCCATGCGCAAGGCTTTGCCGACGGCGCGCTTGACGCGCGATGACGTGCTCGCGCATTTCCGCGAGATGGCGGAGGCGACCGACGTGCCGCTCAATGCCGATTTCGAGGACGGCTTTGCCGACGATCCCGACGGCGTGGCCGAGAACGTGACGCGTGCGTCGCGACCGGCGTCGCCGGACTGTCGATCGAGGATGCCACCGAATGACGAGCGCGCCGCTCTACGATCTCGACACGGCGGTGGCGCGCGTCAAAGCCGCGCGCGCCGCGATCGATCGCGCCGGCGGCGAGGTCGTGTTCACGGCGCGCGCGGAGAATTTCATCCGCGGCGTACCCGATCTCGACGACGTGATCCGCCGGCTCAAGGCCTATGCCGCGGCCGGCGCCGATTGCCTTTATGCGCCCGGCATCAAGACGCGCGAGCAGATCGAGGCGGTGGTCAAAGCGGTGGCGCCGAAGCCGGTGAATTTCCTCAACAGCGGCGCCTTCGGCTTCACCGTGAACGACATCGCGGCGATGGGCGTGCGCCGCATCAGCGTCGGCGGCTCGCTGGCCCGCGTCGCCATGCATGCCTTCATCCGCACCGCGACCGAAATCGCCAAGGACGGCAAATTCGACGGCTTCGCCGGGCTGATCACCAACGCCGAGCTGAACAAGTTCTTCGACGAAGATCGCAAAAAGATTTCTTCGTCATGACCGCTTCCGAACCGCATCCGCAAACCGGCCAGCCGATCGGCCTGCCGGTCGATACGACGCCGGCGCCGCGTCCCGGCCCGGTGACGCTCAAGGGCCGCTATGGCCGGCTGGAAAAGCTCAAAGCCGGGCACGCCGCGGATCTGTGGACGGCGTTTGCCGGGCACGACCGGGTCTGGACCTATATTTCGACCGACGGGCCGTTCGCCACGGCAAGCGGAGTTTTCCGCCTTTATCGCCAAGCGCGCGGCGGCGGACGATCCTTACGCCTATGCCATCATCGATTCCGGCGAACGCGCCGTCGGCTATCTGACGCTGCTGCGGATCGTGCCGGAGATGCGGGTCATCGAGGTCGGCCATGTGCTTTATTCGCCGGCGCTGCAACGCACGCCGCTCGGCACCGAAACCCAATACCTGTTGGCGCGTTACGTTTTCGAGACGCTCGGCTACCGGCGCTACGAATGGAAATGCAATGCCCTGAATGCCGCGTCGCGGCGCGCCGCGCTGCGTTACGGCTTCGTCTATGAAGGCACGTTCCGCCAGCACATGATCGCCAAGGGCCGCAACCGCGACAATGCCTGGTTCTCCATGCTCGACAGCGAATGGCCGGCGCGCAAGCCAATTTCGAGCGCTGGCTGGCGCCGGAAAATTTCGACAGCGACGGCCGGCAGAAAATCAGTCTCGCGGCGTTGAACGGGCAGCAAGGTATTAAGTCATGAGCAGCAGAGTGCAAAACAAAGTCGCGCTGGTGACCGCCGCAGGGCAGGGCATCGGCCGCGCCATTGCCGAGGCTTTCATCGCCGAAGGCGGCATCGTCATCGCCACCGATCTCGCCGACGACAAGCTCAAGGATCTCAAGGCCAAGAGGCAGCACAAGCTCGACGTGCGCGCGCAGGACAATATCGACGCCCTGGCGAAAATGGTCGCGGGCGAATTCGGCGCGCTCGATATTCTGGTCAATTGCGCCGGCTATGTCGCCAACGGCTCGGTGCTCGATTGCACCGACAAGGATTGGGATTTTTCCTTCGACCTCAACGTCAAATCCATGCACCGCATGATCAAGGCGTTCCTGCCGGCGATGCTGGCGAAGAAATCGGGCTCGATCGTCAATATTTCCTCGGCGGTGTCGTCGATCCGCGGCGTGCCGAACCGTTACGCCTATGGCGCGACCAAGGCCGCGGTGATCGGGCTGACCAAGTCGGTCGCCGCCGATTTCATCAAGCAGGGCATCCGCTGCAACGCGATCTGCCCGGGCACCATCGAATCGCCGTCGCTGGAAGAGCGCATCGCCGCGGCCTCGAAGGAGACCGGCCACTCGCTCGAGCGGTGCGGCAGGATCTTCATCGACCGCCAGCCGATGGGCCGGCTCGGCACGGCGCCGGAAGTCGCCGCGCTCGCCCTCTTTCTCGCCAGCGACGAGGCAAGCTACATTACCGGCCAGGCGCATCTCGTCGATGGCGGGATGGCGCTGTAAGGGCGTCGTCGTCGCTACGCTGTCATCATCCGCGAAGCAGATGATCCAGTACTCGAGGCCTCGCTCAATGAATACTGGATGCTCCACCTTCGCGGAGCATGACAAGCTGGGAAATCAAGCATGCATATTCTGATCACCGGCGCCGCGGGGATGATCGGGCGCAAGCTCACCGCGCGGCTCGTCAAGGACGGCGCGCTCAACGGCAAGCCGATCGAGAGGCTCACGCTGATCGATGTCGGCGCGCCGCAAAAGCCGGAGAAATTCGCCGGCAAAGTCGAAACCGCCGCTGCCGATATTGCCGATCCGGCCGCGGCGCGACGGCCGTCGCCGGCCGGCCCGACGTGATCTTTCATCTCGCCGGCGTGGTCTCGGGCGAGGCCGAGGTCGATTTCGAGAAGGGCATGCGGGTCAATCTCGACGGCTCGCGCGCGCTCCTCGACGCCATCCGCACGACCGGCGACGGCTATCGGCCGCGTCTGGTTTTCACCTCGTCGATCGCGGTGTTCGGCGCGCCGTTTCCCGATGCGATCGCCGACGACTTTCACCTGACGCCGCTGACCTCCTACGGCACGCAGAAGGCGATCGTCGAACTGCTGCTCGCCGATTACACCCGGCGCGGCTTTGTCGACGGCGTCGGCATCCGGCTGCCGAGCATCGTGGTGCGGCCGGGCAAGCCGAACAAGGCGGCGTCGGGCTTCTTTTCCTCGATCATCCGCGAGCCGCTTGCCGGCGAAGAGGCGGTGCTGCCGGTCGACGACAGCGTGCTGCATTGGCATGCGAGCCCGCGCGCGGCGGTCGGCTTTCTCGTCCACGCCGCGGGCCTCGATGCGCAAAAGCTCGGCCCGCGCGTCAATCTCACCATGCCCGGCGTCTGCTGCACCGTGGCCGAGCAGATCGCGGCGCTGCGCCGGATCGCCGGCGACAAGGTCGCCGCGCGCATCCGCCGCGAGCCCGATCCGCTGGTCGCCCGCATCGTCGCCGGCTGGCCGAGCCGGTTCGATCCGCGCCGGGCGCTCGCGCTCGGCTTTAAGGCCGAGGCGTCGTTCGACGACATCATCCGCGTCCATATTGAGGACGAATTGGGCGGCAAAATCGCGGCGTAAAGCCGCCAGCGATTTACTTGCGCTTGCATGCGGCGTATGCTTACATTTGCGCGACAGAAACTCCAGAAATCGTCAGCCCCAATCGACCATGACCTATGTCGACGCGGCCTGCGCGCCGCTGCGCAAGACCGGGCAGATCAAGATCCACGGCGCCAGCGCCTTCGAAGGCATGCGCAAGGCCGGCCGGCTCGCCGCCGAATGCCTCGACATGCTGGTCGGCGAGATCAAGCCGGGCGTCACCACCGAGCATATCGACCGGCTGGTGTTCGAGTTCGGCATGGACCACGGCGCCATGCCGGCGACGCTGATGTATCGCGGCTACCGCAAGTCGACCTGCACCTCGGTCAATCACGTGGTCTGCCACGGCATCCCGGGCGACAAGCCGCTGCGCGAAGGCGACATCGTCAATGTCGACGTGACGCTGATCCTCGACGACTGGCACGGCGATTCCAGCCGCATGTATGCGGTCGGCGAAATTCCCCGCCGCGCCGAGCGGCTGATCGAAGTCACCTATGAGGGCATGATGCGCGGCATCGCCGCGATCAAGCCCGGCGCCACGACCGGCGACATCGGCCACGCCATCCAGTCCTACGTCGAGGCCCAGCACATGAGCGTGGTGCGCGATTTCTGCGGCCACGGCCTCGGCCGCCTGTTCCACGACGAGCCGAATATCGTCCATGTCGGCCGGCCCGGCGAGGGCATCGTGCTCAAGCCCGGCATGTTCTTCACCGTCGAGCCGATGATCAATCTCGGCCGCCCGCATGTGAAGGTGCTGTCCGACGGCTGGACCGCGGTGACCCGCGACCGCTCGCTGTCGGCGCAGTTCGAGCATTCGGTCGGCGTGACCGAGACCGGCGTCGAGATTTTCACGCTGTCGCCGAAGCGGCTTGACAAGCCGCCTTATCCGGCGTGTAGCTGAACCGCTGCCCGCAACCCGATTGCAAATTCCCGTAATCCGGTCATCCTTGGCGGTGCCGGTTGCGGCCGCGCCCGGCAGTGCGGCCAGGGCGAAGTTGCGTGCGAAATCCCATGTTGGAAAAGAAGCGCGACAGCGCACGCGGCCTCGCCGAGGCCACGCCGCATTATTACGGCCATCGCGAGCGCCTGCGCGACCGCTTTCGCGAGGCCGGCGCCGATGCGCTGTCCGATTACGAGCTGCTGGAGCTTTTGCTGTTTCGCGCGCTGCCGCGGCGCGACGTCAAGCCGCTCGCCAAGACGCTGCTGGAGAAATTCGGCTCGTTCGCCGAGGTGATCTGCCGCGCCGGAAGCGCGGCTCGCCGAAGTGAAGGGGCTCGGCGATTCCGGCATCACCGAGTTCAAGATCGTGCAGGCGGCGGCGAGCCGGCTGCTGCGCGGCGCGGTGAAAAAGCGGCCGGTGCTGTCGTCATGGTCGAGCGTGCTCGATTATTGCCGCAGCGCGCAGGCCTTCGCCGACCGCGAGCAGTTCCGCGTGCTGTTCCTCGACAAGCGCAATCAGCTCATCGCCGACGAAGTGCAGCAGACCGGCACCGTCGATCACACGCCGGTCTATCCGCGCGAAGTGGTCAAGCGCGCGCTGGAACTGTCGGCGACCGCGATCATCCTGGTGCACAATCATCCGTCCGGCGATCCGACGCCGTCGCGCGCCGACATCCAGATGACGCAGCAGATCATCGCGGTGGCGTGCCCGCTCGGCATTGCCGTGCACGACCACATCATCGTCGGCAAGGAAGGCCACGCCAGCTTGAAGGGGCTGAAGCTGATTTGATCAGTCGCGGCCGACGACCTTGCCGATAACCGCGCCGGCGTCGTCGGGCGCGCTGTCGCCGGTCCAGGCGATGTAGCGGTCGGGGCGGACGAGAATGAGCTTTGCCTCGTAAGCCGTGCGGCCGTCGCCATAGCTGTCGCGCACGATCTTCAGCGGCACGCCCAGCTTCGCGCGCCGCCTTTTCGAAGGCCGCGACCGTCTGGTCGTCGCCGTCGAAGGCGAGCAAAGTGAAATCCGGGCCGAGCTCCTCGAACACGTTGCGCCCGGAGGACAGAAGCTGCGGCGGCAGATGATGGCCGGCGCGCGCCTTGAACGTATGCGAGCCGTGGCGCTGCTCACGCCGCCGCGGCGGCCCGAACACGATCGGCGAGCCTTCGTAATGCGGCTCGTAGGTCAGGACGCGCGGCGCCGCGGCATTGGCGTGCTCGTTCCAGGCCTTTTCGAATTCGGCGCGGTCGCGCTCCGGGCTGTAGCGCTCCAGGAATTCCTTGTCGCGCTCGATGCCGGCCTCGATGAAATCTTCCGCGGTCTCCTTGAAAATCGGACGCCGCTCCTCGGTATAGGTTTCGCAGCAGCGCGTCGCCGCCCCAGCCTTTGAGCTTCGCGGCAAGCTTCCAGCCGAGATTGACCACGTCGTCGAGGCCGTTGTTGAGGCCATAGGCGCCGTAAGGCGGATGCGAATGCGCGGCGTCGCCGGCGATGAAGACGCGGCCGACCTGGTATTTCTCGGCGACCGCGATGCGCAGATCCCAGAAGCCGACATAGTCGAAGTCGCAGGCGAAGGGAAAACCGGCGACTTTCTGCAACAGGCCGTGAAAGTCGTAATTGTCCCGCGTCGTATTCGGCCGGCACCGGCGAGTGGAAGAACCAGCTCTCGCCGACGTCGACGCGGCCGAAGAACTGCCAATAGCCGCGCAAATCGGGATGGAGCACGCGATAGGTCGAGCGCGGCGGAAAGCGCTTGAGCTTCTCGTGCAGCTCGCGCGAGCGGAACAGCGCCAGCACCATCAGCTCGTTGAAATCGGCGCCGCCGCGTTCGATGCCGATTTGCTCGCGCACCATGGAATGGCCGCCGTCGCAGCCGACCGCGTAATCGGCCTCAAGCGTCTCGCGCGCCGCGCCGCCGTCCTCGGCGATAGTGACGCGCACGCCTTGCCGTCCTGCTCGATCGTTTCCGCGATCCAGCCGAACCGGGCGTCGACAGTTCGGAGCTCGCCATGCGCGCGCGCAACACATATTCGCCCTGATATTGCGGCAGCCGTTCGTTGTTCTGGAAATAATAGGAATTGACGATCTCGCGCAGCGGCGGCGCGTACCAATATTCGTTGTTGAGGTCGCGATAGGCGACGATGCCGCTCATCGGATAGGCCGGCGGCAACAGCCGCGCGGCGCGCAATTTGTCGGCGACGCCCCAGAAATAGAAATGCTCGACCGAGCGCTGCGTCAGGTTCTGGCCCTTGGGGATGCGCTGCGGCTCGAGCCGGCGTTCGACCAGCGCGCAGGAAATGCCGCGCTGGCCGAGCTCGACCGCGAGCGCAACGCCGACCGGTCCGCCGCCGACGATGACGACCTGATACCGTTTGTTCATTTGCTCGATCTGTGATGACGGTTCGTGCGTTACTGCCGCACCAGCAGGATCGGATCGGCGGATTCCGGCACGCGCTGCCAGGTATTGGCGTCGTTCTCTTCGAACTGCCAGGTCTGGCCGCGCGGCGAGAGCAGCACCAGCTCGCCTTCGTCCATGCGCCAGCCGGCCGGATCAAAGCGCGTGACCAAGGCGTCGCAGCCGGGCTTGACCTTCAGCGCCAAAGCATCGCCGCCGGCGCGGGCTGTTGGCCAGGCGTGAGCACGCAGATCGGCTTGCCGGTGCCGCGCGCCACCGCCCAATCGCCGGCCATGTCGTCGGCGGAGCGCATCGGCGCCGCGGCCGCGGTCTGCAAAATGTAGCGGCCTTCTTCCGGCGTGAAGCCGTCATACATGCCGCTCTCGACTTCGGTCAGTTCGACCACCGCATTGCCGCGGGCATCGAGCAGGCGCAGACTGCCGTAATTGTCGACCGCCCAGGCGACCATTTCCTTGGTGGAGGGAAACAGGTTCGGACAGTTTTTGTCGATGTCGAGCTTGTAGCCGCCGGACACCGGCGGATCGGCGCGGAAATTGAAGTGGCAAATCTTGTCGTGGTCGGCGTTGGAGAATTCCCAGGCGCCGATCATGGCGTGGACGGCATCGCTCGATCGCGTTTTGCGGCTGGGCGCCTGGCCGCGCGGCATCTTGCGCCGGCGCGGTCTGCGGCGGCTGTTGCGGTGGCACGCCGGCGCGGTTTGCGCGCTGGCGTATCCGCCGGGGCGTTTTGTCGCGACAACTGGCGCCGCCGTAAACGCAACGCCGCAATGGCAACGCGCGATGCTGACGCCGCGACGCATGCTGCGATCGCGTTCCGCTCAGTTCTTCCAGGACTTGAACGGCGTTTCCGGCACCGGCGTGAGCGGCGGCTTGCCCGCGGCCCAGGCCAGAATGTTGTCGACGACGAGCTGATCCATCTTGTCGCGGGTATGGATCGACGCCGAGCCGAGATGCGGAAACAGCACGACGTTGTCCATCGCGATCAGCTCTCTGCGGCACTTCCGGCTCCTTGACGAAGACGTCGAGCCCGGCCGCCATGATGCGCTTGTCCTTGAGCGCCTTGATCAAAGCCGGCTCGTCGACCACCGAGCCGCGCGCCATGTTGATCAGGATGCCGTTTGGCCCGAGCGCATCGAGCACTTCGGCATTGATCATGTTGTGCGTCGCCGCGCCGCCCGGCACGATCACCATCAGCGTGTCGACGTCGCGCGCCATGTCGATCAGCTTCGGATAATGCCGATAGGCGACCTCGGCCGCGGCTTGCGCGTGTGATAGACGACCGGCACGCCGAAGGCGTCGAGCCGCCGCGCGATCGCCTGGCCGATCGCGCCCATGCCGACCATGCCGACGGTGCGGTTGCGCAGCGTCGCCTTGCTCAGCGGATAGCCCTTCTGCACCCATTTGCCGGCGCGCAGATAGCGCTCGGCCTGCGGAAATTCGCGCACGGTGCAGAGCAACAGGCCGAGCGCGGTGTCGGCGACCTCCTCGGTGAGCACTTCGGGCGTGTTGGTGACGATGATGCCGTGCGCCGCCGCCCATTTGGCGTCCATATGGTCGTAGCCGACGCCGAAGCTCGACACGATCTGCAGCTTGGGGAAGCGCGCCATGAAGCTGCCGGGGATCATTTCGGTCGTGGCGCTGCAGGCGATCGCGCCGACATCGGCATGCGCGGCGATAAACGCGTCGCGGTCCTTCGCCTCGGCGGCCTTGTGCACGGTGCAGGCCGCTTCGAGGCCTTTCACGACCAGCGGCTTGAGCGGGCCGAGCAGCACAACCTCGCGCTTGGCGGTCATTGCTTCATCCTCACACCAGCATGCTCACCGGCAATTCGATCAGGCTCTTGACGGCGGCCAGCAGCTCGGCGCCGAGCGCGCCGTCGAGCACGCGATGATCGCAGGACAGCGTCACGCTCATCATGCTGACGAAAGCGACGCCGCCGTCGTCCTTTTCGACCGCCTGCCGGCGCGCGGCGCCGACCGCGAGGATGGTCGCGTGCGGCGGATTGATGATGGCGGTGAATTCGCGCACGCCATACATGCCGAGATTGGAGATCGCCGACGAGCCGCCCTGATAGTCCGGACGGCTTGAGCTTCTTGTCGCGCGCGCGCGCCGAAAGCTCCTTCATCTCGGCCGAGATCGCGGTGAGCGATTTGGTCTCGGCGTTGCGGATGACCGGCGTGATCAGGCCGCCGTCGAGCGCCACCGCGACGCCGATGTCGGAATGCTTGAAGCGCAGGATGCGGTCGCCGGCCCAGACCGCATTGGCCGCCGGCACGCGCTGCAAGCGCCAGCGCCAGCGCGCGGATGACGAAATCGTTGACCGAGAGCTTGAATGCCGGATTGCCGTCCTTGTCCTTGGGCGCGGCCGGCATTGGCTTCCTCGCGCAGCGCGATCAGGCGATCGATGTCGATATCGGCCGTCAGATAGAAGTGCGGAATGGTCTGCGCGGCCTGCGTCAGCCGTGCCGCGATGGTGCGGCGCATGCCGTCGAGCGGCACTTCCTCGTAGCTGCCCGGCGCGTAGAGCGCCTTGATCTCGGCGGCGCTCGGGCCCGTCCGCGCGAGCCGCGGCGCGCGCGCGCACGGCCGCGGCGCGTCCTCGACGTCGCGCGCGACGATGCGGCCATGCGGGCCGGAGCCGCGCAGCCGCGAAAGATCGATGCCGGCTTCGCCGGCGAGCCGCCGCGCCAGCGGCGTGACGGTGATGCCGCCGGCCAGCCGCGCCGGGCCGAAATTGCGCTCGGGCGTGCGCACTTCGAAGAACGGATCGAGCTTGATCGGCGCGCTCGTTGCTGCGATGCGCGTGACCGGCGTCAGTCGCGGCCGGAGCCGCTTGCGGCGCTGCCGGTGCCGCGGCCGGTTTCGCCGCGCGGCGCCGCAGCAGGCGCGACTCGCCGCGCGGCCGCGCCATCGGCGATCACGCCGACCACGGCGCCGACCGGCGCCACTTCGCCCGCCGGCACGCGGATTTCGCGACAGCACGCCGGTCGTGGTCGACGGCACTTCCATCGAGACCTTGTCGGTCTCGATCTCGAACAGATTGTCGCCCGGCTTCACCGCCGTCGCCGGCCGCTACGAACCATTTGGTGATTTTTCCCTCGGCGACGGTCTCGCCGAGTTGCGGCATCAGGACGTCCATGTCCACAATCCTCGAAGCCGCATCACTTGATCCGTTCCCACAGCACTTCCTGCGTGGTGCCGACCGGACGCAAGATCAACGGTCGCCGACGAATTCGTAGCCGCGCACCACGTCGCCCTTGTCGCCGGGCTGTACGCTGCCCTGGCGATGATGCGTCACCGTGCGCGCGCTCTTCGTCGACCGAATAGGTGCCGAAATAGGCGATGTGGTCGGTCGAGCGCCGCCTTGGCCTCTTCGGCGCGTCGGCTCCTTGCCGGCGCGCGTGCGCTTCCCGATCGGGCGCGACCTGGCACGCCATGTGGCCGTGCGTGTCGTAGATGATGATGCCCTTCGGATTGGTGCCGCGCTCCGACCGGGCTTGCCGTCGAATGGTCGAGCCGACATAGCGCCAGGAGCCGATCAGCCGCTGCGCCGCAGTTTGACTGTGTGCGTTCACCACGTCACCGAAATGTATTGCGTCTCCATGAATTCCATCAGGCCTTCATGCGCGCCTTCGCGGCCGAGGCCGGATTGCTTGACGCCGCCGAACGGCGCCGCCGGATCGGAGACGAGGCCGCGATTGAGCCCGATCATGCCGAAGTCGAGTTTCTCCGAGACGCGCATGCCGCGGCTCAAATCCTTGGTGTAGAGATAGGCGACGAGGCCATATTCGGTGTCGTTGGCGCGCGTGATCACCTCGTCCTCGGACTTGAAGGTCTGCAGCGAGGCGACCGGGCCGAAAATTTCCTCGTTGAGCATTTTGGAATCGTCGGACACGTTGGCGAGCACGGTGGCCGGATAGAAGAAGCCGGGCCCGCCGGGCGCCTTGCCGCCGGTGAGCACCTTGGCGCCCTTCTTCACCGCGTCGTCGACCAGCTCGATCACCTTGTCGAGGCCGTCCTTGTTGACCAGCGGGCCGAGCGCGACGCCGTCGTCGAGGCCGTTGCCCATTTTCAGCCCGGCCATCTTGGCGGTGAGTTTCTTGGCAAATTCGTCATGCACCTTTTCGTGCACATAGAAGCGGTTGGCCGCGGTGCAGGCCTCGCCCATGTTGCGCATTTTGGCGATCATGGCGCCGTCGATGGCCGCGTCGATGTCGGCGTCGTCGAACACGATGAAGGGCGCATTGCCGCCGAGCTCCATCGCCGGCTTGACGATCGTGTCGGCGGCTTCGTGCAGCAGCTTGCGGCCGACTTCGGTCGAGCCGGTGAACGACACCACGCGCACGCGCGGATCGTGCAGCATGGCGCTCACCACTTTGCCGGACGAGCGCGACGGAATGACATTGACGACGCCGGCCGGCACGCCGGCTTCTTCGAGGATCGGCATCAGCGCCAGCATGGTGAGCGGCGTATCGGAGGCCGGCTTGAGCACGACCGGGCAGCCGGCGGCGAGCGCCGGGCCGATCTTGCGCGTCGCCATCGCGGCCGGGAAATTCCACGGCGTCACCAGAACCGCGATGCCGGCCGGCTTGTGATGCACGAAAATGCGCGCGCCGGTGGACGGCGCCACCGAATTCTGCGCCGATATTGCGCACCGCTTCTTCGGCGTACCAGCGGAAGAATTCCGCGGCATAGGCGACTTCGCCGCGCGAGTCCGACAGCGCCTTGCCGTTCTCGATGGTGATCAGCTTCGCCAGCCGCTCGGCGTCGCGCATGATCAGTTCGTAGGATTTGCGCAAAATCTCGCCGCGCTCGCGCGGCTTCTTGCCGGCCCAGCCGGGGAAGGCGGCCTGCGCGGCGTCGAGCGCGGCCTTGGCGTCGTCGACCGTCGCGCTGGCGACCGAGGCGACCTTGTTCTCGGTCGCCGGATCGATCACGTCGAAGCGGCCGCCGTCGGAGGATTTGCGCCACTTGCCGCCGATCCACAGATCGGTCGGCACATTGGCGAGAAGATTGTCGTACATGGCCATGGCACTACCTCGATCTCCTTTCGTTTCACCGCTCATTCCCGCGTCAAGCGGGAATCCAGGCTTGTCGCGCTGGGTCCCCGCTTTCGCGGGGATGACGGATGCATTAACTCTCCATCGACCGCTGCACCCGCTCGACGATGCGATCGACCGCTCGGCAGCGCGAGGTCTTCCAGAATGTCGGCGGCCGGCAGCGGGATATGCGGCGTGGTGATCCGCACCGGCGGGCCGTCGAGATCGTAGAACGCCTCGTCGGCGACGATCGAGACGATCTCCGCGCCCCAGCCGCACAGCCGCGGATTTTCCTCGACGGTGAACAGGCGGTGCGTGCGCGCGACCGAACCGAGAATGGTCTGGGTGTCGAGCGGCACCAGCGAGCGCACGTCGACGACTTCGCAGTCGATGCCGTGCTCGGCCTTGAGCTTGTCCGCCGCGGCGAGCGCGCGCGGCACCATCATGGCCAGCGCGATGATGGTGGCGTCCTTGCCCGGCCGCACGATGTTGGCGGTGCCGAGCTTGTCGACGATCTCGCCGTCCGGCACTTCGCCCTTGGTCGCATAGAGCGATTTGTGTTCGAGGAAGATCACCGGATCGGGATCGCGCACCGCCGCCGCCAGCAGCCCGATGACGTCGCGCGGCGACGACGGCGCCACGACCTTGAGCCCCGGAATCATCATGCACCAGTTCTCGACGCTCTGCGAATGCTGCGCGCCGAAGCGCGCGCCGCCGCCATTGCCGGTGCGCACCACCAGCGGGCATTTGACCTGGCCGTTCGACATGTAACGGCTCTTGGCGAATTTCGTTGGCGATGTAGTCGAAGCAGACCGCGAAGAAATCCGAGAACATGATTTCGGCGATCGGCTTCAAGCCGGTCATCGCCGCGCCCATGGCGGCGCCGAGGATCGCCTGCTCGGAAATCGGCGTGTCGCGCACGCGCAGCGGGCCGAATTGCTCGTAAAGCCCGACCGTCGCCTTGAACACGCCGCCGGCCTTGCCGATGTCCTCGCCGAGAAACACCACGTCGGGATCGCGCGTCATTTCCTGCGCGATGCCGCGGACGACGGCGTCGCGATAGGTCAGTTCCGCCATGCGAAGCCTCCGTCGGCATAAACGTCGGTGGTGAGGATATCGAGCGGCGGCGGCGGCGCCGCCTTGCACTTCTCGGTCGCGTCGTCGACCTGCCGCTTCACGTCGGTCTCGATGCCGACAATGATGTCGTCGCTTGATGCCGAATTGCCTGAGCCGCTCGCGATAGATTTTGATCGGATCGCGCTCCTTCCACTTTTCCAGTTCGCCCTCCGGCCGGTATTTGGCCGGGTCGGCGCGCGAATGGCCGCTGTAGCGATAGGTCATGCATTCGATCAGCGACGGGCCGCCGCCGGCGCGCGCCTTGTCGTAAGCGGCGCGCGCGGTGCGATAGACGTCGTCGGCGTCGTTGCCGTCGATGACGATGCGCGGCAGCCCGTAGGACGCGGCGCGGTCGGCGGCCGGATGCGCGCACGGCGGTGACGTCGCCGATCGGCGTATATTCCATGTAGAGATTGTTCTCGCAGATGAAGATCACCGGCAGCTTCCACACCGCGGCGAAATTCAGCGCCTCGTGGAAGGCGCCGATATTGGTGGTGCCGTCGCCGAAGAAGCAGACCGAGACGTCCTTCTGGCCCTTTATATTGCGCGCGCCAGGCCGCGCCGCAGGCGATCGGCAGATGCGCGCCGATGATCGCGTAGGAGCCCATGACGCCGTGATCGACCGAGGTCAGGTGCATCGAGCCGCCCTTGCCGCGCATCAGGCCGTTGTCGCGCTGCATCAGTTCGCCCAGCACCTTCTCGATCGGCACGCCGCGCGCCAGCGTATGGGCGTGGCCGCGATAGGTGCAGAACGACAGATCGCCGGGCTTCATGGCGGCGGCGCAGCCGGCGGCGACCGCTTCCTGGCCGAGCGAGAGATGGCTCGTGCCCTTCACCAGGTTCTGCAGGAACAGATCGAAGGCGCGCTGCTCGGCCTCGCGGATTTCGACCTGCAGTGCGGTACAGGCGAAGCCGCGTCTCCTCGCCGATATCGTCGTTGAGGCTCGCATTCGGGCGCGAGCGCGCGATCCTCGACCTTGGCCATGAAATATCCTCGAAATACGCAGCTTTACATTAGGGCGGACGCAACTTAGCGCCAGTTGCGAAGCCGAGGCAATGTCATCGCGGTGCCGCGTAAAGCGGCGCGTGCCGGACCGGCGAGCCGCGACCGTTTTCACGCGCAAGCCGCTTGCGCGGCGGCGTCACAAGTTCCTAATTGACGCAAGCGGGAGATTTCGATGAGCCAGCACCGAATCGCTGAATCGCGAAATCCGGGGACAACCGCCAGGAATACGTTCATCGCTTCTTCGGCGGCCCGCCGCTGGCGGTGCTCGGCCGGCTGGTCCTGCTGTCGATCCTGGTCGGCGTCATTCTCGCCGCGATCGGCCTCGATCCGTGGAATATCATCGAATTCGGTCCAGCGGCTCATCGAGCACGTCTGGAATATGGGCTTCGACGCCGTGCGCTGGCTGTGGCGCTATTTCCTGCTCGGCGCCGTGATCGTGCGTGCCGATCTGGCTTCTGGTCCGCCTGGCCAAGGCGCCGCGCGGGCTGTAAGCGCGCCCGCGACGATGGCCTGTAAGCCGCTGATTCCGTCGGTCAAGTCCGGCATCGGCGCGTCGCTGCTGATCCGAGCGTCGGCACTTGTCGCCGCTCATCGTGTCGATCGGGCGCGGAATGATCCATCGCGTAGTCGCGCGGACCGCCGCCGCGATGCCGCCGGCGGCGCCGGTGCAGCGGAAAGCGGTCGGGACCGTCATAGCCGTTCGGCCCATTGGGACCATTTTGGGCCGTTCTGGCCATGCCATTGCCGCCGCTTTGGCCTTGCTGTTGCGGCGGTGCTGCGGCTGGCCGCCGGTGATGAATGACGGCAACCGCTCGACGTCGCCGTCGTTCTCCTGCGGCGATGTTGCGGCATGTGCTGCGGCCGCGGCTGATAATGCTGCTGCGGCTGCGTGCGTGCTGCGGCTGATTGTGCTGCGGTTGATGTGCTGCGGCTGATTGTGCTGCGGTTGATTGTGCTGCGGCTGGTATGCTGCGGCTGATGATGCTGATGTTGCGGCTGATTGTGCTGCTGCTCGCGCGGATAGAACGTCTGCTGCTGCGGCGCGAACGGCTCGCCGCACATGCGGCTGATCGTCGCCATCGTCGTCGTCATCGTCGGAAAGATTGTTGTTCACCCCGCCGCCGGGCTGCTGCTGCTGGAAATAGGGCTGGCTCTGGCGAAGCTGTTCCTGCGCGGCGGCGATCAGGCGGAAATAATGTTCGGCGTGCTGATAATAATTCTCGGAGGCGATCGTATCTCCGGAGCTTTGCGCGTCGCGGGCGAGCTGGAGATATTTTTCGGCGATGTGGGACGCCGTTCCCCGAATTTTTACGTCCTGTCCATTGGACTCGTACATTCGCGACAACGGATTTTGGTGATGATGGCCACCACCCTTGTTACGATTACGACCGCGCATGCGTTTGTTCTGACCGTTTCTCATGGTTTGCTGTTCCGCCAACCCCGTTATCATGCGACGGCACTGATGCCGCCGCTTCTGTTTCACCCAATTTCACGCACTGCCAAATTTGACCCAAGGGCGGCGCGCCGCCGGAACGCGCTGCCAAAGTGAACGCCGCATTTGAACGTCGCCCTCAGCAACGTCGCCCTCAGCAAAGCAGCCCTCACCGGGGCTTTTGGCCGCGGTGTCGCAAAGCTTTCGTCATGCGCGCGCACTCAATCGATGCGCGCCGAACCGATGAAACTTCGCGGTCTGAATCTCGCGATCCCGTATTCTGGCGATCCCGTATGCCGTCCAATCCGGCTTTCGCTATCCAGCTTTCGCTTTTTCTGCCTGGCCTGCGCTGCCGACCTCTTGGAGCCAAACTCTTCGAGTTATGCTCCGGGCGTTCAGGGCAGCGCGGCACCCTCATCTCGGGCCGATTCCGTGACGGCAAGCTAGTCGGTTCCGGCCAACATTCCAAGTGCTTTTTTGCCCCAACTGCTTTTTTGCCGGGGTCCAATGCTTACCGCTCATGCCCGTTTAGCGTAACTTTTTCGCAACGAGGGCGCGCGGCACACCATTAAGATCGGCGTGCGGCGGCGACGGCGCAAGGCCCGCGCCGGTCAAATAGTGCGGCGACCGGTTCCGCCTGGCCGGCGCCGAGTCTCGACGACGAGCGACGCCATCGGGCGCAAGCAGAGCGGGCGCCGCTGGCGGCAATCGCCCGATAGAAATCGAGGCCGTCCGGTCCGCCGTCGAGCGCGCCATGCGGATCGAACAGCCGCACTTCGGGCGGCAGTGCGGCGATGTCGCCCGACGCAATATAGGGCGGATTGGAGACGATGACGTCGAACGGGCCGCGCAGCGCCGCCGCCATGTCGCAGGACGACATAGGCCGCCGCGATCCAACCGCAGCCGGCGCGCATTGCCGCGGGCGACCGCGAGCGCGCTCGGGCTTGCATCGGTGCCGACGCCGAAGGCAGTCCGGCAGTTCGCTCAAAAGCGCGAGCAGGATCGCGCCGGAACCGGTGCCGAGATCGGCGATGCGCAGCGGCCGCGTCCGTGCGCCGCCCGCCGCGATGGCGGCGAGTGCGGCTCTCGACGAGCGTTTCGGTTTCCGGCCGCGGCACCAAAGTCGCGGCGTCGACGGCCAAATCGAGGCTCCAGAATTCCTTGCGGCCGATGATGCGCGCCACCGGCTCATGGCCGAGGCGGCGCTGCGCCAGCGCGGCGATCGCGGCCTCTCCTCGGCGCCAAGGCGGCGCGTGCCGGCGGCCGCAAGCGCCGGCATGATCGAGCGACAAGCGCGTGACCGACGAGGATGCGCGCATCGAGCTCCGGCATATCGATGCCGGCGGCGCGGAATTGCGCCGTCACGGCGCGCCGCGCGCCGGCGACGGTATGCGAGCGCCGCCGCCACGGAGACTGCCGCCGCGGACCTCATCGTCAGGCCTCCTCGGCCGCGAGCAGCGCCGCCTGGTTCTCGGTCGACCAGCGCATCGATGATTTCGCCGAGCGCTTCGCCTTCGAGAATCTGCGGCAGCTTGTAGAGCGTGAGATTGATGCGGTGATCGGACACGCGGCCTTGCGGATAATTGTAGGTGCGGATGCGTTCGGAGCGGTCGCCGGTGCCGACCTGGCCGCGCCGTTCGGCGGCGCGGGCGGCGTCCTGCTTCTGCCGTTGCGAGTCGTAGAGCCGCGTGCGCAGCACGGCCATCGCCTTGGCGCGGTTGCGATGCTGCGAGCGGTCCTCCTGCATCGTCACGACGATGCCGGACGGAATATGCGTCACCCGCACCGCCGATTCGGTCTTGTTGACGTGCTGGCCGCCGGCGCCGCTCGAGCGCAGCGTGTCGATCTTCAGATCGGTTTCGTTGATGGCGACGTCGAGGTCCTGCGCTTCGGGCAGCACCGCGACGGTCGCCGTCGAGGTGTGAATGCGTCCCGACGCTTCGGTGTCGGGCACGCGCTGGACGCGGTGCACGCCGGATTCGAATTTGAGCTTGGCGAAGGCGCCGCGGCCGCGGATTTCGGCGACGATTTCCTTATAGCCGCCCATCGAGCCTTCGCTCGCGGTCACGATCTCGACCTTCCAGCCCTGATTGGCGGCATAGCGCTCGTACATGCGAAACAGATTGCCGGCGAACAAAGCCGCCTCGTCGCCGCCGGTGCCGGCGCGGATTTCGAGAATGACGTTGCGTTCGTCCATCGCGTCCTTGGGCAGCAGCGTTACCCGCAATTCCTGTTCGAGCGTCGCGCGCCGCGCTTCGAGCTCGCGCTTTTCGGCTTCGGCGATGGAGCGCATTTCGGCGTCGGTCGCCGGATCGGCGATCAGGCCGGCAAGGTCGTCGAGTTCGTGCTGCGCGGCGCGATAGGATCTTACCGCCTCGACCACCGGCGCAAGCTCGGCGAATTCGCGCGACAGCTTGACATAGGTCTCGGCCGGCAGGGCAGTCGAGAGATCGCGTTCCAGCGCGGCATGGCGGGCGACGAGCGCATCGAGTTTCTGTTCGGGCAGCATGATTGCTACGTTCAGTAGAAGACGGGGATGGCGCGCGCAACGCCTTAAATCTGCAAGCCGTTATCGGCGGCAAATTTCTCAAGCTGCGCGCGGATCGGCGCGCCGCGATTGCCTTGCTCGATCAGCGGGCCAAGGAACTTGGCGGCCTTGTGGCAATCGAGTTCGAGCAGCATGGCCTTGACCGGGCCGACCGCGGACGGCGTAAGCGATAGCGAGCGGTAGCCGAGCGCGACCAAGGCCAGCGCGCCGATCGGCTGCGATGCCAGCTCGCCGCACACCGTCGCCGGCTTCTTATGCGCGTCGGCCCGGTCGGCGATGTCCTTGAGCGCGCGCAGCACCGGCGCGGAGAGCGCATCGAAGCGGTTTGAAACACGCGGATTGCCGCGGTCGATCGCGTAAAAGAATTGCACCAGGTCGTTGGAGCCGACCGAGAGGAAATCGACGCGTTCGAGCAGCTCGTCGAGCTGATAGAGCAGCGACGGCACCTCCACCATGCTGCCGACTTCGACCTCGGTCGGGCAGTTTGTGGCCGTGGCGGCGCAAATGCGTCAATTCGCGTTCGACCAGCTCCCTGGCCTGATCGAATTCCTGCACGGTCGAGATCATCGGAAACATGATTTTCAGCGCGCGGCTGCCGGCCGCCCGCAACAAGGCGCGCAGCTGGGTGCGCAGCAAACCGGGACGGTCGAGGCCGAGCCGGATGGCGCGCCAGCCGAGCGCCGGATTCTCCTCCTCGACGTTGCGCATATAGGGCAACAGCTTGTCGCCGCCGATATCGAGCGTGCGGAACGTCACCGGCTTGTCGCCGGCGGCGTCGAGCACGCTGCGGTACAGCGCATATTGCTCGGTGGTGCGCGGAAAGTTCGGCGCCACCATGAATTGCAGCTCGGTGCGGAACAGGCCGATGCCGGCGGCGCCGGTATCGGCGATATGCGGCAGGTCGACGCTCAAGCCGGCATTGAGGAGGAGCGTCACTTCCTTGCCGTCCTTGGTGACGCAAGGCTTGTCGCGCAGCGCCAGATATTGCTGCTGCCGCCGCGCCCGCAGCCGCACCCGTTCGGCATAGGCCGCCTCCATGTCGGGCAGCGGCCGGATGTGCAGATCGCCGGTCGAGCCGTCGACGATGATGGCGTCGCCCGGATCGGCAATGCCGGTGGCGTTGTCGATATCGCCGACCGCGGGAATGCCGAGCGCGCGCGCGACGATGGTGACGTGCGAATGCGGGCCGCCTTCCTCCAGTACCAGGCCGCGCAGCCGCTTGCGGTCGTAGTCGAGCAGCGCCGCGGGGCCCATCGAGCGGGCGACCAGAATGGCGTTCTCCGGCAGGCTTTCGCGCGACGGCGCGTGATCGCGGCCGGTAAGCTGGCGCATCAGCCGGTTGGCGAGATCGTCGAGGTCGTGCAGCCGCTCGCGCAGGAACGGATCGGTCTGCCGCAACATGCGCGCGCGGGTGTCGGATTGCACGCGCTCGACCGCGGCTTCGGCGGTAAGACCCGTCATCACCGCTTCTTCGAGCTTGTGCACCCAGCCGCGGTCGTAGGCGAACATGCGATAGGCTTCGAGCACTTCGCGATGCTCGCCGCCTTCGACCACGTCGCCGTGTTCGAGCATTTCGTCGACGCTCGATCGCAAGGTCTCGATCGCCGCTTTGAGGTGCTCCAACTCCTTCGGCACGTCGTCGGCGATGAAATTGGTGACGACGACGCGCGGCTCGTGCAGCACGACATGGCCGAGCGCGATGCCTTCGCTCAAGGCCGAGCCTTTGACATGGACCGAGCGGCGCGCCGCCGGCTCGGCGCCGGGCGGCGCCAGCGCGGAAAGCTCGCCGGAGGCGATCATCTCGGCGAGCACCATGGCGGTGGTTTGCAGCGCCTCGACTTCTTCTTCCGAGTAGGTGCGCCGCGCCCGGTTCTGCACCACCAGCACGCCGAGCGTATTGCCGGCGCGCAGCACCGGCACGCCGAGGAACGAGTGGTAGATCTCCTCGCCGGTTTCCGGCCGGTAGGAGAAGGCCGGATGGGCCTGGGCGTTCGACAGATTGATCGCGCTCGCCTGGCTCGCGACCAGGCCGACCAGGCCTTCGTCCGAGCGCATCACCGTGCGATGCACGGCGTCGCGATTGAGGCCTTCGGTGGCGTAGAGTTCGAGCGTGGAATCGACGCGCAGCACATAGACGGAGCACACCTCCGCAACCATGTTGGCGGCGATCAGCACCACGATCTTGTCAAGGCGTTCCTGCGCGCTGACCGGCTCCGCCATCACTTCGCGAAGCCGGCGCAGCAGCACGCGCGGACCGCCGAGCGCGCCACGCATGGCGGAGGTCCCTCGGGCTGGATTGTGACCGGAGCGGAGCCCGTGGCGCGCCGGCCTTGATCAAAGAGGAATTCGCCCGGGTCCCGGCCCGCGGCGAATATCCCCAAGCCTATATCGAATGCGGTATGCAAACCGCAAGCCAAAGACAACGCTATGACCGCGCCGGATATTGTGCGGCGCAGCGTGAAATCGGCGAAAACGGATCGATCAGGCCGTCGCTTTATCGAGGCCGTAGAGCGAATGCAGCGTGCGCACCGCAAGCTCGGTAAAGGCGGCGTCGATCAGCAGCGAAAACTTGATCTCCGACGTGGTGATGGCGCGGATATTGATCGAGCGCTCGGCCAGCGCGCTGAACGCCTGCGCGGCGACGCCGGCATGGCTGCGCATGCCGATGCCGATGACCGAAATCTTGGCGACGTCGGTGGCGCTGTCGAGCCGCTTGTAGCCGATCGCCGCCTTGGCCTTGGCGATGACGTCGAGCGCGCGCTGATAGTCCGCCGCCGGCACGGTAAAGGTGAGGTCGGTCGTCTTGCCGTCGGCCGAGACGTTCTGCACGATCATGTCGACATTGATATTGGCGTCGGCCAGCGGGCCGAAAATCGCCGCCGCGACGCCGGGCTTGTCCTGCACCTCGCGGATCGAGATTTGCGCCTCGTCCCTGGAGAAGGCGATGCCGGTGACGGTTTGCTGCTCCATGATCTCCCCCTCGTCGCAGATCAGTGTTCCGGGCGGATTGCCGTGCGGATTGATTTTTTCCGGCGGGTCGAAACTCGAACGCACGAAGATGCGCACATTGCGCACCATGGCGAGCTCGACCGAACGCACCTGCAACACCTTGGCGCCGAGCGAAGCGAGCTCCAGCATTTCCTCGAAGGCGACCTTGTCGAGCCGGCGCGCGCGCGGCACGACGCGCGGATCGGTGGTGTAGACGCCGTCGACGTCGGTATAGATGTCGCAGCGGTCGGCGTGGATCGCGGCCGCGATCGCCACCGCCGACGTGTCGGAGCCGCCGCGGCCGAGCGTGGTGATGCGGCCGGTCTCCTTGTGCATGCCCTGGAAGCCGGCGATGACCGCCACCTCGCTTGCGCTCCTTGAAGCGCCGGATCAGTTCGTCGCCGTTGACTTCGAGGATGCGCGCCGAGCCGTGCGCGTTCGATGGTCAGGATCGGCAGCTGCCAGCCCTGCCAGGAGCGCGCATTGATGCCGATGTCCTGCAGCACGATCGCGAGCAGGCCGGCAGTCACCTGTTCGCCGGTGGCGACGACGGCATCGTATTCGCGCGAATCGAACAGATGCCGCTCGCTGGCGGCGGCTTCGCACCACTGCACCAGCCGGTCGGTCGTGCCCGCCATCGCCGAGACGACGACGGCGACCTCATGGCCGGCGTCGACCTCGCGCTTGACGTGGCGCGCGACATTGCGGATGCGGTCGATATCGGCGACCGACGTTCCGCCGAATTTCATGACCAGACGAGCCATGATGGCGTTCTTAGAGCGAAATGGCGCGTATAGATACCGGCGGGGTCCGCCCGCTGCAACATGATCCGTGCCGGCCGGCCCGGTTTGTCGGCCGGGATGGTGACAGAGACCACCACATAAGGATAAATCGATCGATGATGGGCGGTCGGAAGCAACAAAAAATCGGTGTCGTCGGCGGCGGGCTGATGGGCCACGGCATCGCTTATCTGTTCGCCGCCGCCGGCCACGACGTCGCCGTGTTCGAGCCGGCGGCGGAAATCCGCGCGTCGCTGCCGCGGCGTTTGCGATCCATCGTCGATCTGCTCGACGACGATCCGGCGCTGCTGCAGCAGCATCGAGACGCACGACACGCTGGCGCCGGCCATGCAGGGCGCGGCCTTCGTCTTTGAGGCGGCGCCGGAGAAACTGCCGCTGAAGCAGCAGATCTTCGCCGAGCTTGAAAGCGATCGTCGCGCCGGACGCGATCCTCGCCAGCAACAGTTCGGCGATCCCGTCGACCGAGATCGGCCGCCATCTCAAGCATCGCGAGCGCGTCATCGGCACGCATTTCTGGAATCCGCCGCATCTGGTGCCGCTGGTCGAGGTCATCCAGAACGAAAAGACCGGCGACAGCGTCGTCGCCGCGACCATGGAGCTGTTGCGCGACGCCGGGAAGGCGCCGGTCCATGTCCGCCGCGACGTGCCGGGCTTCGTCGGCAACCGGCTGCAGCACGCGATGAAGCGCGAGGCGATTCGCGCTGGTCGCCGCCGGTGTCTGCGACGCCGACACCATCGATATCGTGGTCCGCGAAGGTTTTGGCGCGCGCACCGCCGTGCTCGGGCCGATGGAGCAGGCCGACCTGGTCGGGCTCGATCTCAACCTCGACATTGCCGAGGTGCTCTACGAGCATCTCGACCGCACCGCCGGGCCGCACCGCGCTCCTGCGCGACAAGGTCAAGGCCGGCAAGCTCGGCATGAAGACCGGCGAAGGCATGCGCAAATGGACGCCGGAAGCGGCCGACGCGGTGCGCTCGCGGCTGTCGCGGTTCCTCGCCGCGCAGGCCAAGGCGCGAGAAAGCAGACTTCGGCTTAGACTCCGACAGACTTAAGTCGCGTTCGCGCATCGTCCCGCAGATCGCGACCGCGTCCGGCGACTTATCCTTGACCGCACCAAAAGCGCGGTAGAAGATGCCGGCGGTTTCGGGCGCGGCTGCGCGGTTTCGGGGGCACACGAAGCCGCGCCCCTAAAAACAATAACAAAAATCACGGCATCGACATCAGGGAGGATCGAAATGTCAACGTTCAATCCGTCACTACGCCGTCGCACGTTCATCCAGGCCGGTCTTGCGCTCGGCGCCAGTCAGGTCGTCGGCGCGCCGTTCATCATCCGGGCGCTCGGCGACGAGCCGGTCAAAATCGGCATGGTCGATCCGCTGACCGGCGTGCTCTCGGCGCTGGCGCAAAGCGAGGTCGATGGCGCCAGATATGCCGAGGCCGAAATCAACAAGAAGGGCGGCATTCTCGGCCGCCAGGTCCAGCTCCTGGTCGAGGACTCCGCCAACGACGTCGGCACCGGCGTGCAGAAGACGCAAAAGCTGATCGACCGCGATCAGGTCAACGTCATCATCGGCGACGTGAATTCCGGCATCGCCTACGCGATGTCGCAGGTGACGAACGAGAGGAAAGTGTTCCACATCGTGCGCCGGCGGCCACACCGACCCGATCACCGGCACCAATTGCAAATGGAACGTGTTCCGCGTCTGCAATACCACGTCGATGGACGCCAACGCGGTCACGCCCGAACTGGTGAAGCGGTTCGGCAAGAAATGGTTCTTCATCACGCCGGATTATGCCTACGGCCACACCTTGCAGGACGCCTTCGTCAAGGCGCTGACCAAGCTCGGCGGCACCTATGACGGCGACTTCCTGCCGATCAACAACACCGATTTCTCCGCGACCCTGATCAAGGCCAAGGGTTTCAAGCCGGACGTGCTGCTCAACAATATGGGCGGTCTGACGCAGATCAACTGCATGAAGCAATTCACCCAGTTCGGCATGCAGAACGAAATGGCGCTCGGCGGCGGCGCTGTTCGAGCTGGAAAGCATCAAGGGATGCCCGCCGGAGGCGCAGACCGGCTGGTGGGACTATGGAATGGTGGTGGAACCAGCCGAACGTGCCCGAGGTGGTGAAGTTCGTCGCCGACTATCGCGCGGCGACCAACAAGACGCCGTCGGCGCGCGACTGGTTCGGCTATGTGTCGATGCATTCGGTGCGGCTTGCCGCGGAAAAGGCGAAGTCGCTCGACGGTCCGAAGCTGGCGGCGGCGATGGAGGATATGGAACTGCCGCCGGACGTGGCGTTGCAGCCCGGCAAGGTGCGTTATCGCGCCGGCGATCACGAACTGATGCCCAATATCTTCGTCGGCAACGTGCATCCGCCGAAGGGCGATGCCAACGACGTGTTCACGGTCGCCACGCTGGTACCGGGCGAACAGGCTGCCGGTTCAGTCGCCGATACCGGATGCAAGATGACGCAACCGAGCTGATCGCAAGGGAGAGAGACGCCGAGCGCAGGGTCGGCAGATGACGCAAGTCATACTGTACAACGTCACCAACGGGCTGATCATCGGCGCGTTTTACGTGCTCATGGCGCTCGGTCTTTCGCTGATCCTCAATCTCTGCAACGTCATCAATTTCGCGCACGGCAATTTCCTGGCGCTGGGCGGCTATCTCGCCTTCACGCTGTCGCCCGTGCTGGGTTATTGGGGCGGCACTGCTGGTGTCGCCGCTGCTCACGGCGCTGATCGGCGTTGCGGTCGAGCGGCTGATGGTGCGGCGCATCTATAACCGCGATCCGGTCTATAGCCTGCTGCTCACCTTCGGCCTCGCCTTCGTGATGCAGGACGCGGCCCGCTACATCTGGGGCCCGAACGGTCTGCCGCTCGGCCTGCCCGGCGTTCTGGCGCAGCCGATCAGTTCCAGCCTGTTCTTCATCACCTGGTACCGCATCTTCATGGTGAGCGTCGTCATCGTCTCCGTGGCCGGGCTGTTCGCCTTCCTGCGCTACACCCGTGTCGGCTTGCGCATTCGCGCCGGAACGCTCGATCTCGAAACGGTGTCGACGCTCGGCGTCAACGTTCGCAATCTGCGGACCTTCAATTTCGCCGCTCGGTTGCCTGCTGGCGGGATTGAGCGGCGTGCTCGCCGCCGGCCAGATCGGCCTTAATCCGAATATGGGCGATGATCTGCTGATGCCGAGCTTCATCGCCATCATCGTCGGCGGCGTCGGCAGCCTGATCGGCACGCTGTTCGGCGGGCTGCTGATCGGCATGGCCGCGGCGCTGACCACCGTCGTCTATCCGTCCGCCAGCGAGGCGGTGATCTACGCGATCCTGATGGCGGTGCTGCTGCTGCGGCCGCGCGGCCTGATCGGCGAAGAAGGCATGATGTCATGACGAGCGTCGCGGTCCGCCGCGGAGCCGCGCCGGCTGGCATTGCAGCCGTATCTGCCGCTCGTCGCCATCTGGGCGGTCCTGCATCACCGCGCCGCTCTGGCTGCCGCATGCTCGGCGGCTATACCGCGCTGGCCGGGCGCGTGCTGGTGTTCGGGCTGGCGGCCATGGGGCTCAACATGCTGCTCGGCTTCACCGGCGTATTGAGCTTCGGGCACGCCGCCTATTTCGGCCTTGGCGCCTACGGCGCCGGGCTGACGCTGCGCTACCTCGTGCATTCGACGCCGCTTGCCATGCTGGCCGGCACGCTGTTCGGCGGCGTGGCCGGCACTCTGTTCGGCCTTTTGATCGTGCGCCGGCGCGGCGTCTATTTCGCGATGTGCACCATCGCCTTCGGGCAGCTCTGGTACTACCTCGCCTATAGCTGGAACGATTTCACCGGCGGCTTCGACGGTCTGCGCGATTTCCATCGCGAGCCGATCGGCATCGGTCCTTTCACGCTCGATATCGAGCACAACGAAATCGACAGTTCTATTTTTTTATCCTCGCGGTCTTCGCCGTCGCCGTGGCGTTGATGGGGCTGATCCTGCGCTCGCCGTTCGGCCGCACCTTGCTCGCGATTCGCGAAAACGAGCGCCGCGCGCGCTTTCTCGGAATTCCGGTGGAGCGGCATATCTGGCTGTCGTTCTCGATCTCCTGCTTCTTCACCGCGCTGGCCGGAACGCTCTACGCCTTGCTCAACAATTTCGCCGATCCGCTGGCGCTGCATTATTCGCTGTCGGGGTATTTCGTGGTGATGACGGTGATCGGCGGCATGCGCACGTTCTGGGGACCGCTGGTCGGCGCGGCGGTATTCGTGATGCTGCAGGACTACATTTCCTCGATGACGGTGAACTGGATGTCGTTCATCGGCGCGATTTTTATACTCGTCGTGCTGTTTTTCCCGCGTGGCCTATTGGGCACGCGGCGGCGGGCCGCAGCGGAGCGATAATCCCCAACGGCACTCTCAAAACAGGATTGACGGCAGATAGGCGCCGGCCGGCTCGCAATAAAGGCCGATTGTCATCAGCGTCATCTGCTGCACAAGCTTGAGCCGTCGGCATTTCAATAAAATGAAAGATAATTCCTTATCGGCCATTCAAGGCATTTGGTGTTTGATGCCGCAATGTCCGCCTCATCGCGAGGAAGCTCCGAGCAAACGGCAACGTGGTTCGTCGAAGCGGACCGCGTTAGCGCCAATCCGCGCGCCCGCAAATTCTTGCGGATGGGCGGTGGCGACGACGCGACATCGGCTCACGCGGTCATCGTCTCGTCGCTTTTTCTGGTCGTGCTGGCCGCGAGCCTCTTGTTCGGCGGCCACGCCGCGATCGATCCGCTGTTGCGCTCGGCGGCGGCCGCGCGCGACGCCAGGGCGGTAGGCGATGTCGTCTATGCGATGCCGGACGGAAAATTCTGCCGGCATATGTCGTTTGACAATCTTACCGCCGAGATGGTCGAGGGAACCGTCGTGCCGTGCCCGGACAACGTTGTGCGCGATGAGTTCCGTAACAAGACAGGCGGCTTTGCCTGGGGCGCACATTGACGGCCATCCCAACCGCTCATTCTGCCCTGTTCGATTGAAGACCACAATTCTGGATCGTACTTTCGCCATCTTTCGGCATGCACCTGGCCGCCGCCGCGGGGGGCGGCGGGGCGGCATGCAATAATTCGTGCCGGCCATCGACGGCGCCTCGCGCCGCCGCTACCTTCGCCGCGCGCGCGAGGCTTCTCCCAACAGCGGGGACAATGAATATGCGGATCGTTCGTGTCGTCTGCGGGCTGGCGCTTCTGGCCGCGGCCGTTGTTGTCAGCCGCGATGGCGCCAATGCTCAGGGCAGCCAGGAAGCCCAACAGGCATGCACGGGTGACGCGATGCGGCTGTGCCCCGATGCCATCCCCGACGTGGCGAAAGTTACCGCCTGCATGAAAGCGAAAATTGCGCAGCTGAGCCAGCCCTGTCGCCTTGTTATGGTTGGCAGTAGCAGGCACGTGACGCACCCGGCGCCGCGCCTTCGGGTCCAGGCGCCGCATTGCAATCCGCACACCCATGTGTGCATTTGATCGTCACGGCGCTGACAGCACCATCGGTGGCTGAAAGAGTCCGATGTGGCCCGCTGCCGCGCGCCGTCGCGAGCCCCACCGCCGCCTTGAGCGCGCCAGACGGAAAATGTCATGGTTAGTGGCGACGCCGCGGCGCCGGGAACGCTGCAAATCGTGGGAGGGCGTATGCCGGCGGTCAGGCGATGGGTGATGCGGCGGGCCATGCGGCGCGTGTGGCCCGGCTTGCTGATTGCCGCCGCCCTGATCGCGGTCACCGCCGAAGGGCGGGCGCAACAGCCGGCGGGCGAAGACGCAGCCGTGCTGGGCGCCGACGCGGCGCTCGGCGACGCCATGCGCGGCGGCGATAAATCGGCGGCGCGCCGGCTGTTGTCGCTGCAATTCACCTATGCCGACGAAACCGGCAAAATCCATGAGCGCAAGGGTTTTCTCGACGACCTCAAAAGCGTCGCGCCGGCCGCCGCGCCGGACGTGAAAGTAAACGTCTATGGCGGCGTCGCCACGGTCGCGGGCGACCGCAAATCTGCTTTGGGCAGTGACGTTTTCTTTCTCGACATTTGGGCGAAACAGAAAAGCGCCTGGCGCGCTTTGACGATGCAGGACGTCGTGCTGGCGAAACAGCCGCCGGCCGCGACGAACCCTCCCGCCGCCGACGCCAAAGCTTACGAATGCAAGAATCCCTGTGAGACGATTCCCTATCGCGTTCGCTCGCCCGCCGAACAGGACATCGTCAATGCGTTCCAGGCCATCGAGAAGGCGAGCATCGCCCACGATGCCGGGGAGTGGAAAAAGCACGTCGCCGAGGAATTCGTGCTCTATCGATCCGGCCGCGCGCCGATCCCAAGGCCGGATCTCGTCGCTACGATCGAGCAGCAGAAACAGCAGGACCTGCCGGTGCGGCCGAGCGAGATCGAAGCCATGCGGCTTTCGGTCTATGGCGACGGCGCCGCAATGATCGCGACCCACGCCGATCCGGACAACGCGCACCCGCCTTACCGCGCCGCGAGCGTCTGGGTGAAGCGGGGCGGTCAATGGCAATTGGCGATCAGCGTGGAAACCGAAATCAAATAGCGGCGATTTCCTCCCGCTTATTTGATTTGCCAGCACTCGAATACGACAGGATCGATCGAAAGGTCTCTGCTATCGCAGAGAAAAACCTGTTCGTCTTTTTGCAGAACCAGGGTCTGAATGACGCCGGCTTGATTTCCCGCCGCCGCCTTGACTTCGAACCCTTGCGCGGTCAGCGACGACAGCGGCACCTTGACGAGCCGCGTTTGCTGCGCGCCAGCCGGCAGCGCCGGCAAGCCGAGCATGTTCGCCGTCACAATCGCCGCGACGACGAGGCATGAGCGGGTACGACTTGCGCGGGGTTGGCCGGACAGCATCGTCATGTGCCTTTTAGTTGTGCGCCTTTAGTTCTGCGGCAGCGGCTGGATGCCGAGTTGCTTGGCGAAGTCGGCAACCTGGCTGCGCTGCTGCTCGATCGATTTGGCGAATTCCTCCGGGCCGCCGATATTGAGGATCTGGCCCGAGGTGCTCAAACGGTCCTTGATGGTGTCGTCGGCCACGGCGCGGATGTCGGCGGTGATCCGCCGGCGCAGGTCGAGCGGCATTCCGCGTCGGCCCGAACAGGCCGACCAGGCCATCGACCGTCAGCGCCGGCTGGCCGGCTTCCTTCACCGTCGGCAGATCCGGCTCGGCTTGGCGCCCGCACCGTATTGGTCACGGCGAGGAGTTTGATCTTGCCGGACTGCAGCTGGGGACGCACGATCGCCAGCGCCGACTCGTAAACCTGCACGCGGCCCTCGGCGAGGTCGTTGGCGGCATCGACGGGATTCTTGTAGGCCACCTTGGTGATGTTGAGGCCTTGCTGCTGCAGCCAGCCGGCAAACAGGAAATCCAGCGCTCCGGTCACCCCCGCCCAGTTGAGCGTGCCGGGCTCGGAGCGGGCCAGCGCGACCAGTTGGTCGAGCGAATTGACGTTCAAGCTCGCCGGCACCGAAATGGCAACGATGGTGTTCGACAGCCGCGCGATCGGGCACGAGGTCGGCTGGGCTTGTAAGGCAGATTGTCGTGCAGGAACGGATGCGCCGTAAACGACGACGTCGGCGCCAGCAACAGCACATGATCGTCGTGCGCGCTGACGAAGGCATTGATGGCAACGATGCCGTCGCCGCCGGGCCGGTTCTCGACGACCACCGGCTGTCCCCAGCGCTGGCCAGCCGGTCCGCCAACAGCCGCGCGCTCGATATCGGCGCCGCTGCCCGGGCCGAGCGTCAGGATCGAACTTGACGGGGCGCGTCGGCCACTCCGTGTCGGCCGACGCCAGCGTCATCGCAGCGATACACAGAACGGCGGCCAGGCCCGAATAACCGCAAAAAGCCGATGGAATTTCGGCCGCATGATTTTCCCCCCGCGCCGCCGTGGCGGCGGTGTCGTGCCGGCAACCGGCGTCTAGCTTTCCAGCCCAGTCGGCACGTTCTTGTTCTCGCTGACGAGCTTCATGCCGGCGGCGAGCGCCATCGTCTCCGCCAGCGCGGCAAAATCCTTTTGCAGATATTCTTCCGGCTTCTTCTGCAGCATGGCGGCGCCGAAATGGCCTTGCAGCACTTCGCGCGTCGCCGCCGTCACCGGCATCGGCACGTCCATTTCGCGCGCCAGCTCAAGCCCGAGATCGAGATCCTTGCGCAGCAACTCCGGCGTAAAGGTCGTCGTCCAGTCGAGATTGACCAGCGCCGGCGATTTGTAGCGCGTGAACATCGAGCCCATCACGCCATTGTTGAGGAAGGCGAGGAAAGCGTGGCGCGGCACGCCCATCTTGTTGGTGAGCAGCGTGATCTCGATCAGATTTTCGATGACGACGCCGAGCATGACATTGTGCGCGATCTTGCAGACGCGCGCGAGTTCGCCGTCGCCGACGTAAGACGCGCCGCGCGGCGCGAACACTTCGATCAGCGGCATCGCGATTTTGCACGCCGCTTCGGGACCCGATACGACGGCGGACAGCTTGCCGGCCTTGATCACCTTGGCGTTGCCGCTTACCGGCGAGGCGACGAAATCGGCGCCGAGCTGCTTGAGCTTGTCGCGGATCGCGGCGGATTCCTCGACCGCGATGGTCGAGCAATCGACCACGATCGGCGGCATCTTGCCGCCCTGGCTCGACACGCCATTCTTGCCGTAGAGCACGTCCTGCACATCAGAGCCGGTGGCGACGATCGAGAACAGCACGTCGACATCTTTCAGCTCGGAGAGATGATCGACAACCTTGCCGCCGATTTTGGCGAGCGGCTCGGCCTTGGCGCGGGTGCGGTTCCAGATCGTGACGTCATGGCCCGCTTTGATGAGCCGCTCGGCCATTGGAAAGCCCATGCGGCCCATGCCGATCCAGCCGATTTTCTGCGTGTTCTTGGTGGCCATGCGAAAGCTCCTGTGCTGTCGGCGTTGTCCTAGCACAGGGCGCGGCGGCTGCAACGCTCGTGCCGATTGGCATGGCGCGGGCGGCTAAGAGCCGATCCGCCAGCTAAATCACTCCGGCTTCAGATCCGCCGCCTTGATGATGCGTCTGATAGCGGTCGATCTCGCCGCGGACGAAAGTGGTGAACTGATTGATCGACAACGGCGCCACGGCGGCGCCGGTCTGCTGCAGCTCGCGCCTTGATGTCGGGTTCGACAATAACTTTGTTGATCGCGGCATTGAGCCGTGTCGCGATGTCCATCGGCAGCGCGCGCGGGCCGAAAAATCCGGCCCACAGCGTGAAATCGAAATCCGGAATTCCAGTGGCCTCGGCGACGGTCGGCATGTCGGGCGAAAGCGGCGAGCGGTTGGCCGTCGAGATCGCCAGCATCTTGACCTTGCCGCCCTGCACCAGCGGCACCGCGCCAGGATAGCCCGGAAAATAAAAATCGACTTGGCCGCCGGCCACGTCGATCAAGGCCGGGCCGGCGCCTTTGTAGGGCACGTGAACGAGCTTGCTGTCGAGTTTGAGCTTGAGCAGCTCGCCGGCGAGATGGCCCGGCGTGCCGATGCCGGCCGACGCGAAGGTCATCGGCTGGTTGGCGCGCAGCGCCGCCACCCATTGCGCCACGGTCGAGAACGGAGAATTCGGCGGCACCACCAAAGCCAGCGGCACCACGCCGGCAAGCGCGATCGGCTGCAAATCCTTCAGCGGATCGTAGCCGACGTCTTTCATGAAATACGGATTGATCGCGATCTCGGGCGTTTGACCGACGGTGAGCATGTAGCCGTCGGGGTCGGCATTGACGACATCGCGGGCGCCGATGGTGCCGCCGGCGCCGGGCCGGTTCTCCACCACGATCGACTGATTGAGCTCGATGGCAGAGCTGACCGGCGACGATGCGGCCGATGATGTCGCCGGTGCCGCCCGGCGGGAAGCTGACGATCAGGCGGATCGGGCGGCTCGGATAGGCGTCCGGCCAGGCCGGCAGGCTCGCCAGCGCGAGCCCGCCGACCAGCGCCGCGGCTGCGGCGGCACGCGCGAAAGAAAGGTTTATCATGGCGGCGCCCCTGTTTCCGGCTGGCTGCAGGCCATGGCTTCTGGCACAAAGCCTGCGCGCCGGCAGAAGCGCATGTTAGACGATGATCGCGCTCAAGGGTAACGTCGATTGCACGCGTAAAGTCAATTCGATCAGGAGAGTATGGAATGTCCACCACCGAGAAAAGCCCGCTTACGAACGGCTATCAACCCGTCATCTGGAATTTCAAGCTGTTGGCCCACGACATGCTCGGCGGCTTCGGCGGCATGGGCGAGGGCATGTCGGTGCAGATCGCGCCGGACGGCCGGCGCATCATCTGGCTGGCGCATGAAAGCGCGCCGAAGAATTTCACCGCCGTCGACGTCTCCGATCCGCGCAAGCCGAAAGTGGTGTGCCAGACCGATCTGCCGCACGCCAATATGCGCTCGAACTCGCTGGAGACCACCGGCAACATCATGGCGGTGGCCTATCAGACCTCGAAGAAGGATCTGCAGCCGGCCGGCTTCGAGCTGTTCGACATTTCCAAGCCGGAGAACCCGAAGTCGATTTCGTTCTTCGACTGCTCGGGGCCGCATTCGCGCGGCGTGCATCAGCTCTGGTTCTGCGACGGCGAATATGTCCATTGCGCTTCCGGCTCGCGCGATTTCACGCCGACCCATCCGCAGGACGACCAGTTCTACCGCTGCGTCGACGTACGCAATCCGTCGAAGCCGGTCGAGGTCGGCCGCTGGTGGATGCCCGGCACGCGCCAGGGCGACAATGTCATGCCGCCGTCGCGGCACCCGATCGACAAGGGCTTCCGCGCCCACAACACCAATGTCTATCCGCAACAGCCGCGACCGCTGCTATCTCGCCTATATCGACGGCGGCATGTTCGTGCTCGACATTTCCGACAAGGCCAATCCGAAGAAGATTTCGCACTGGACCAATTCGCCGCCCTATACCGGCTTCATGCACACGGTCGTGCCGCTGTTCGATCGCGGCCTGATGCTGGTGACCGACGAATCGACCGAAAACAACGCCAAGGATTGGCCGAAGCTGATCTGGGTGCTCGACGCGCGCGACGAGACCAATCTCGTTTCGATCGCGACCTGCCCGCTGCCCGACCCGAAAGTCTATGCCGAAGCCGGCCGCTTCGGCGCGCACAACATCCACGAGAACGTGCCGCTGCCGACGGCGTGGCATTCCGATCAGATCGTGCTCGGCACGTTCTTCAACGGCGGTTTGCGCGCCTACGACATTGCCAATCCGTACCAGCCGAAGGAAGTCGGCATCTTCATGCCGCCGGCGCCGCCCGGCGCGCCGACCGGCACCATCCAGATGAACGACGTCTTCGTCGACGAGCGCGGCATCGTCTATGCCGTCGATCGCCATGTCGGCGGGCTTTACATTCTTGAGATGGATTTCTGACGGCGGCTCATGCTCGATCTCTTCCCCTCGCGTGAGGCGAGCCCGTTCGGGCGCAGGCTGAAGCGCGAGCGCGGCGCAAGCGCATTCCGGTGACCGTCGTCACCGGATTTCTCGGCGCCGGCAAGACGACGCTGATCCGCCGTTTTCTCGGCTCGCCGGAAGGGGCGGGCACCGCCGTGATCGTCAACGAATTCGGCGCGGTCGGCATCGACGACGTGCTTGATTCGCGACAGCGCCGACGAGACCGTGCTGCTCGGCAACGGCTGCGTCTGCTGCATCACCCGCACCGATTTGCAGGTCGCGCTGCGCCGCCTGGTGTTCGACCGCGAGCGCGGCACGGTGCCGCGTTTCGCCCGCGTCGTGATCGAAACATCGGGCCTCGCCGATCCGGCGCCGATCTTGCAGACCTTCTCCACCGATCGTGCGCTGGGCGGCGAATTCCACATCGACGTCGTGCTCGCCGTGGTCGACGCCGTCAACGGCGAAGCCGCGCTCGATAGCGCGCCGGAGGCGCGCAAGCAAGTGATCCTCGCCGATCGCCTGGTGATTTCGAAGACCGATCTCGCCGCGCCGAAGCGGTCGAGCAGCTGACGCGGCTTTTGCGCCGTCTCAACCCGCGCGCCGCGATCGACATCGCCGTAGCCGGCGCGCTCGATCCGCATCGCATCGTCGAGCCGGCGGCCGGCGAGCGCTCGGGCTTCGTCGCCGAAGCCGAGCATGGCGACGGCATCGCCTCGAGCTTTGTGATCGCGCAGCGACAAGCCGATCGACTGGCCGACTTTCGCGCGCGCCATGGAAACCCTGATGGCGTTGCGCGGGGCCGACCTGCTGCGCGTCAAGGGCATCCTCAATGTCAAAGGCTGCCGCGGCCCGGTGGTGGTGCAATATGTGCAGCATCTGGCGCATCCGCCGGTCGAACTGCAGGCCTGGCCCGACGATAACCGCACGAGCCGCGTCGTGTTCATCACCCGCGGTGTCGCGGAACGCGATGTGAGAAAGCTTGTTCGCCGCGGTGGCGGCGCTGGCGAAGGGCTAACGGCCGCGACCCTCCTGCTACGAACCGCCGGAACAGTCACACGGAGTAACCTCTCGCTCATGGCCATGATCGCCCGCACGCTCGATGAAGCGCTCGCGCCGATCGCCGACGGCTGCATGCTGGCGGTGCCGCGCGAAACCTCGGGCGTGCCGATGGCGGCGACGCGCGCGCTGATCCGCCGCGGCGTCAAGCGCCTGCATCTGGTCACGCTGCCGACCTCGACCTTGCAGGCGGATCTTGCTGATCGGCGCCGGCTGCGTCGAGACGCTGGAAACCTCCGCCGTCAGCCTCGGCGAATTCGGCCCGGCGCCGCGCTTCACCGCAGCGATCCTCGCCGGCACGATCCGCATGCGCGACGCCACCTGCCCGGCGCTGCATGCGCAGTTCCAGGCCGCCGAGAAAGGCGTGCCGTTCATGCCGCTGCGCGGGCTGATCGGCTCCGACGTGCTGGCGCAGCGGCCGGACTGGAAGATCTTCGACAATCCGTTCGGCAACAACGATCCGATCGTGCTGCTGCCGGCGCTCAAGCCCGATGTCGCGCTGTTCCATGCGCCGATGGCCGACCGCGCCGGCAATGTCTTTATCGGCACCCAGCGCGAGCTCGTCGACCATGGCGCATGCGGCGCACAAGACCGTCGTCACGGTGGAGAAAATCCACGACGGCGATCTGTTGCGCGATCCGGTTCTCGCCGCCGGCACGTTGCCTGGCTTCTACGTCGAGGCGGTCGCGGTCGAGCCGCGCGGCGCCTGGCCGCTGCCGCTGCCGGACCATTACGCCATCGACGCCGCGCACATGAGCGAATACGCGAAGCTTGCCGCCACGCCGGAAGGCTTTGCGGAATATCTCGATCGGTACGTTTATGAAAAACAGGCGGCGTAAATCCTCGGTCGTCATGGCCGGACTTGTTCCGGCCATCCACGACTTTTTATTTGAAGGAAAGACGTAGATGCCCGGCATAAAGCCGGGCATGACGGGAAAGGGAGGGCGGCGTGCCTCCTGAATCCTTCCGCGACGAGGAACTGCTCGCCGACGTGATCTGCCGGCTGATCGGCGACGTGCGTCATGTCGCGGTCGGCGCCGCCTCGCCGATCCCGGCGACCGCGGCGCTGCTCGCGCGCGAGAGCGGGCGGTGGAAAGCCCTATGTGTCGCTGCTCGGCAGCCGCGATCACACCTTCTTCACCGACGGCGCGCGCGAATTGTTCGACTGCGCCGGGCAGGGCCGGGTCGACGTGTTCTTTCTGTCCGGCGGCCAGATCGACGGCGAAGGCAATATCAATCTGGTCAGCGTCGGCGATTACGAGCATCCCAAGGCGCGCTTTCCCGGCTCGTTCGGCTCGGCCTATCTCTATTACGTCGTGCCGAAGGTGATCCTGTTCCGCGTCGAGCATTCGCGCCGCACGCTGGTGCCGAAAGTCGATTTCATCAGCGCGCCGGGCGGCAGCGCCGACAACGTGTTTCGCCCCGGCGGCCCGATCGCGCTGGTCACCAATCGCTGCCTGTTCGATTTCGACCGCGAGCGCCGCCGCTTTCGCCTCGCCAGCGTGCATCCCGGACACAGCGTCGAGGAAGTGATCGAGAACACCGGCTTCGACTTCGACCGGCCGGCCAGATGTCCCGGTCGACGCCGGCGCCGTCGGCGGAAACGCTGCATCTGATGCGCGCGACCGTGGCGCCGATGCTGGCCGAGGTCTATCCGCAGTTTGCGACGAACGTGTTTGGGATTGTCATGCCGCGCGAAGGCGGGGCATCCAGTATTCGCAGTCTTGAGTAGTCATTCTCGATCGCCATCGATTACTGGATCGTTCGCCTGCGCGGACGATGACAAGGTTGGAAGCCGATAACTCCCGTTGCACGCCCCGCGCCGTCATGGTCTTTATGCGCCCGCAATAAACGAGGAAACGCCCGGTGAAGACGGTGGAAGCAGGGGTGATCGGCGTCGGCTGGATCGGCGGCTTGCGCGCCGACACGCTGTCGCGCACCGCGCTGGTCGACAAATTGCACCTGTGCGACATCAAGCCGGACCGGCTCGCCGAAGTGAAAAAGCTCTATAAGCCGGCCACCGCCACGCTCGACTACAGCGACCTGATCAAGAACGACAACATCCGCGTCGTCTATGTCTCGACCACGCCGGAAGCCAACCACTATCCGATCGCGCGCGACTGTCTGAAGTCCGGCAAGAACGTGATGCTGGAAAAGCCGATCGCGCTGGAATTGTGGGAAGCCGACGAGCTGATCCAGCTGGCGAAGCGCAACAATCTGAAATTCACCATCGGCTATTCGCAGCGCTTCAATCCGAAAGTCGCCTTCGCCAAGAAGAAGATCACCGACGGCACGCTCGGCAAGGTCGTCTCGGTGCTGGTCAGCCGCCATCTGTCGCGCGAGCTCGGCAAGAAGATCGCGAGCCGGGTGCGGCTGTCGCCGGTGGTCATGGAATCGACCCACGATCTCGACTTCGTGTTCTGGCTGCTGGAGCCGGCCAAGCCGGTGCGCGTCTACAGCCAGGGCGCCTACGGCTACATGCAGCCGATCAACGGCTCGCACGACGTCATGTTCACCACCGTGACCATGGACAACGGCGTGGTGGTGATGATCGGCGGCGGCTGGAATATTCCGCCGAGCTTTCCGAATTACTGCTCGACCTGGATCGAGATCACCGGCACCGAGGGCGCGCTCACGCTCGACGACACCCAGCGCGACAACTGGCTCAACACCGCAAAGCGCGGCCAGGAATTTCCGATGTCGACCATGCCGGGCGAATGGGTCGATCACGTCTTCGCCGGCGGCATCGGGCCGGAGACCATCCATTTCCTCGAAGCCTGCATCCGCGACACCGGCGTGATGGTGACGCCGGAGAGCGCGCGGCGCGTGATGGAGACTTATAGCGCGGCCGATCTGTCCGCCGACCGCAACGAGCCGGTCGATCTGCCGCTCTCCAACGAGACGATTTCCGGCATCGCCGAGCTCAAGCGCAAAAACCGCGCGGGCTTGAACGTATGAAGAAGAACGCCAAGGGCATCGGCCTCGCCATTATCGGCGCCGGCCGCGTCGGCCTGTTCCGCGGCGAAGTGGCGGCGCGCCATCCCGCGGTGGAATGGATCGGCATCGCCGAGCTCAATCACAATCGCGGCGGCGATGTCGGCGCGCGCATCGGCGCCGATTTCATCACCACCAGCCATCGCGAGCTGCTGGCGCGGCCGGAAGTCACCGCCGCCATCATCGCCACCGACGAGCATCTGCATGTCGAGCCGGTCCTCGCAGCGGTCGAGCGCGGCGTGCCGATGCTGATCGAAAAGCCGCTTGCCACCGATCTCGCCCAGTCGGCGCGCGTGCTCAAGGCGATCACCGACGCCAAGCTCGACGCCGTGGTCGGCTACACCCAGCGCTTCCGCCGCAAATGGCTCGCCGGCAAGGAGAAGGTGCGCATCGGGCGCGCTTGGCGATGTGACGATGGTGACATCGCGCGCGTTCATGAATCGCCTCGTCGCCATCGACAATTACAAGCGCACCAACGATCCGGCGACGATCTCGCCGATGGTGATTTCCGGCACCCACGCGCTCGACATCGTGATGTGGTACCTCGAAGGCAAAACGCCGGTCGAATGCTACGCGCGCTCGGTCGACAAGGTTTTAGGGCCGCTCTACCAGGGCATCGACGCCACCGCCGGCATGATCATGTGCTCCGACGGCACGCTCTATCACCTCAATATTTCCTGGGCGCTGCCGGTCACCTGGCCCGGCGCGGTCTACAGCCTCGAAGTCGGCATCAACGGCACCCATGGCGTGCTCACCATCGACGACACCCATCGCGACATCGTGCTGGCGGTCTCGGCGCCGCAGGGCGAAGGCTATGCGCCGGACCAGAGCCGGCTGGTCGATTTCCTCGGCTCCTATCCGCCGGGCGACATGGTGCTCGGCGAATTGCGCGGCCCGATGCGCGAGGAAACCGATTCCTTCCTCAACCGCGTCGCGCTCGGCCTGCCGACCCAAGCCGCCACCGCCGCCGAAGCGCATAACCGGCTGATGCTGACCAAGGCGCTCGATCTGTCGGCCAAGCTCAAGCAGCCGGTGAAGCTGCCGCTCGCGGCATAATCAGCCCAAGGCGACCAGCAAGATCGCGATCTCGCTCACCTGTTCGAGCGCCCCCAGCACGTCGCCGGTTTGTCCCTCGATCTGCCGCCTGGATAGCCACGCCATCAGCGCGACCACGATGAGAAGAAAAATCAGCGCCACGATGGCGCGGCCCGGATGCAGGCAGAACGCCAGGATGACAAAACCCAATACCGCCGCGGCGGCGACCGCGTCGCTTGGCGGCTGGCCGGCGTTAAACGACAGTCCGTCGCTGCGCGCCGGCGGCAACAGGAACATCAATGCCGGTATGGTCGCGCGCGCCCCGGCGTTCGATGCGATCAGCGCCCAGACGAGCAGATGCGCATTGGGCAGGCTCGCCAATATGGCCACGCGCAGCAACAGCGATAGCATCACGGCGCAAACGCCATACACGCCAATATGGCTGTCGCGCATGATGTCGAGTTTTTGCTCGTCGCGTGGCGCCGCCGCCGAAACCGTCGGCGGTATCGGCGAGCCCGTCTTCATGCAAAGCGCCGGTCGCCAGCACGGTCGCCGCGACGGCGAGCGCCGAAGCCGGCCACGGCGGCAAGCCGAATTTGTGCGCCAGCGCATAGACGATGGCGCCGATCAGTCCGACCACCAATCCGGCGAGCGGGAACGCCCACGCCGTCTTGGCGAGTGCGTCGCCGGCGACCGGCGTGGCGCGCGTTAGCGGCAGCCGCGTGCAAAAGGCGAGGCTCGCCAAAAACTCCGCGGCACGGTCTGCAAGCCAGCTTTGGGAAATCGTCATGGTCCGGAAATCGTGCTAGATTGTAGCCCGCGCACCCCGCGCGGAATCACACCGGCATGGCAGACTTTACCTCATTTTCCGATCTGCGCGCGCTCAGTCTCGACTTGCCGAGCGGGCATCCGGCCTCAAGCGCCGCGGTCGCCAAGCGCGAAGCCGTGCTGACCAAGCCGCCGAAGAGCCTGGGCCGGCTTGAAGACCTCGTCGCCTGGCTCGCGCATTGGCAGGGTCACGCGCCGCCGCGGCTCGACCGCGTCGAAATTCTGGTTTTTGCCGGCAACCATGGCGTGACCAAACAAGGCGTCTCGGCCTATCCCGCCGAGGTGACGGCGCAGATGGTGGCGAATTTTTCCGCCGGCGGTGCCGCGATCAACCAGCTCGCGCGCACTGCCGACGCAAAATTGCGCGTCATCCCGTTATCGCTCGAACAACCGACCGCCGATTTCACGCAAGACCCTGCGCTCACTGAAGCGGAATTCGTCGCCGCGGTTGCTGTCGGTTATGACGCCGTTTCGCCCGGCTGCGATCTCGTCTGCCTCGGCGAAATGGGCATCGGTAACACGACCGCGGCGGCCGCGATCGCGGCGGCTTTGTTCGGCGGCGGCGGACGCTGGGCCGGCCGCGGCACCGGCGTCGATGAGGAGGGGCTGGCGCGAAAACGCGCCGTTATCGATGCGGCGCTGGCGCGTCACGCCGCGCTGCTCAAGGATCCGCTGGCGATTGCCGCGGCGTTCGGCGGCCGCGAGCTGGCTGCCGTTCTCGGCGCCACATTGGCGGCGCGGCGCAACACCATTCCGGTTCTGCTCGACGGTTTCGTCTGCACCGCCGCGGTGGCGCCGCTGGCAAAGCTGCGGGCCGATACGCTCGCGCATGCGCAGGCCTCGCATGTCTCAGCCGAAGCCGGGCACCGGATGCTGCTGAACGAGCTCGGCCTGCATCCACTGCTCGATCTCAACATGCGGCTCGGCGAGGCTTCCGGCGCCGCGGTGGCGCTGCTCGTCCTGCGCGCCGCGCTCGCCTGCCATACCGGCATGGCGACGTTTGCCGAAGCCGGTGTGTCGGACAAGCCAGCCGACGATACGGCGCCCAAAGCCGCAGGCTAACGAGCGGCGATCAGCCCCACTTGTGACTCCGGACCGTACGGATGAAGGCCGCCACGGCGGGCGAATGCTTGCGGCCGGGCACGGTGATCAGGCTGATGGTCCGCCTGACCTCCGGGTCGACCAGCGGTCGCCGTACGCTGTCCGGATGGGTTACCGAATATTCCGGCATGAAGGCGAAGCCGATATTCGCCATCACCATCGCCTGTACAAAATCCTCGCGTTCGGAGCGAAAGCGCGCGTAGAGCTTGACGCCCATGTCTTCGCAAACACCCATGACCATTTCGCGCATTTCGCACGCCAGCCGGTCGACGTAAGGCTGACCTGAAAGGTCACGCAGCGCCAGCGCGTTGCGTGCGCTCAACGGGTGCTTTGGCGGCAGCAACACCACATAGCGCTCGGTGTAGAGCGGCTCGGTGCGGTAGTTCTCGCCCAAACCGTCGAGCGGATTGATAATCGCAATGTCGAGCTCGTCGGCGTCGAGTAGCGCCGCGAGTGCTTCGGGCGCGCCGTCGCGCACGGCGGTTTCGACGCCGGGCGAGTTTTGCTCGAACGCCGCCATCAATGCGGCAAGTCGCATCGGCCCGATGGTCGACATCACGCCGAACCGGATCGGCACTTGATTGAGCAGCCGAAAATCCTTGGCGACGGTTTCGGCTGCCCGCTCCTGTTCCACGATTTGACTCAAATGCGGCTGCATGCGCCTGCCGAATTCGGTCAGCGCGATCTGACGTCCCTCGCGATGAAACAGCGGGCTGCCGAGCTGGGCCTCCAGCTTCTTGATCGCCGTCGTGAGCGCCGGTTGCGAAACGTGGCAGAGCTCGGCGGCGCGGGTGAAGCTCAGCGCTTTTGCCGCGGCCAGAAAATACCGGACCTGATGCATCTCCATGAGCGCGTTCCCATCGAGATTGGAGTTGCGATTATAGCGTAGTTGCCGCCAGGCGGCGATTATGGATCGATAACCAAACGATTGTTCTCATGCCGACGGTTCTGTGGCTGAGTGGCCGCTATCGCCACACCAGTCCAAGGAGGACCGCCATGACGGTCTATATGGTCGAACGCAATCTCAAGGGTATTGCGATGAGCGACTTGGCCGCCGCGCAAAAGGCGGCGATCAGCACCGCCAAAGCCTACACCGCCAAGGGAACGCCGATGCGCTACATCCGCTCGACATTCGCGCCGGAGGATGGCCGCTGCATGTGCCTGTTCGAAGCGACCAGCGCCGCGGATGTGAAAAAGCTGAACGACGAGGCGAAGCTGCCGTATTCGCGGGTCGTCGAGGCGCTCGATCTGACGCCGTAAGCGTCAGCCAGCCGCAATGGCGTGAAAGAACGTGCCGCTGACGCGGCCGCGCCGGCCGCCGGCATGGCCGAGCGCGCGGCCTTCGCCGTCGGAGAGTTCGGCGAACGATTCGTCCGCGCCGGCCGCGGTGAGCGTCGCATAATGAAATTCGTGGCCGCGCACGATCGCGTCCTTCCGCCCGAGCACGCCGTCGCCAAGCAGCCTCGCACTGCGGTAGCCGAGCTGCAATTTGCGTTTGGCGAAGCTTGTGGCATGGCCGAGCAATCCGGCCATGGCGTGACGGCGGCCCGCCGCATCCTCGATGCTCTCGCCCAAAACCATGTAGCCGCCGCATTCGCCGTGCACCGGTCGCGTTTTCGCAAAACGCTGCAGTCCGGACATGAAGCGGCCCGCGCCGGCGAGTGCATCGGCGTGCAGCTCGGGATAGCCGCCCGGCAGCCAGCAACTGTCGGCGTGTTCAGGCGGCGGCTCGTCGGCGAGCGGCGAGAACGGCACGATCTCGGCGCCGGCGCCGCGCCAGGCATTAACGAGATGCGGATAGACGAAGCTGAAAGCCTTATCGTGCGCCAGCGCAACGCGCTGTCCGGGCGGCGGCACCGCCGGTCCGAACGCCGTGGGCGCGGCAAGCTTGAGCGGCGCAGCCAGCGCGGCAATGGCGTCGAGATCGAGATGCCGCTCGGCCATCGCCGCGAGGCGATCAATCAATGCGGCAAGATCGGCGTGCTCGCCGGCCTGAACCAGCCCGAGATGGCGTTCCGGCAAAGCGAGCGCCGCCTCGCGCGGCACCGCGCCGAGCACCGGTATGTCGAGCGCGGCGATCGCCGCTGCGACCAGCGCGCGGTGTTTCTCGCTTGCCGTCCGATTCAGAATGACGCCGGCGATCCGCACTGCTGGATCGTGCGAGGCGAAACCCCGCACGACGGCCGCCGCCGACTGCGCCTGCCGCGCCACATCGAGCACCAGCACGACGGGAAGATCAAAATGCGCGGCGAGATCGGCACTGGCGCCGCGGCGGCCTGCGGTGCCGCTGGCGCCGTCGAACAGGCCCATGACGCCTTCGATGACAAAAATATCCGCGCCATCGGCCGCCTGCATGGCGAGCGCGTCGAGCAATGGCGGCGGCATCGCCCAGGTATCGAGATTGATGCACGCGGTGCCGACGGCGGCGGCGTGGAAGGCCGCATCGATATAATCGGGCCCGGCTTTGGCGGCGCGCACCGCGATGCCGCGCCGGGCCAGCGCCGCCAGCACCGCCAGCGTCACCGTGGTCTTGCCGGCGCCGGAATGCGGCGCGGCGATGATGAGGCCGCGCGTCGTCATGACTTTTCACCATTGGTCATTGCGAGGAGCGCAGCGACGGGAATAGGAATCATGCTGATCGCTCGTCGTTCTCGACATCCTCGCCGATGAGCTGCGCGCGGGCTTGCACGATATCGCCGATCACGACGATCGCCGGCGGCTCGAATTTTTGCTCGCGCGCGTCGGCGGCGATTGTTGCAAGCGTGGCGACGAGGAGGCGCTGTTTCGGCGTGGTTGCCGAAGCGATGACGGCGGCCGGCGTCGCGCCGGCGAGTCCGGCTTGCATCAGCGCCTGTGCAATCCGGTCGAGATTGTGCATCACCATGTAAAGCACGATCGGCTGGCCGGCGCGCGCCAGCGGCGCCCAGTCGAACTCGTCCTCGGCGCCATGCCCAGCGGCGAAAATGACAGCGCGATTGGTGCCGCGCAGCGTCGCCGGAATACCCGCCGCCGCCAGCGCCGCCAGCCCGGCGGTCACGCCGGGAATGACGCGGAACGGCACGCCGGCCGCCGCCAGCGTCATCGCTTCCTCGCCGCCGCGTCCGAACACGAAAGGATCGCCGCCCTTGAGCCGCAACACGCGGTGCCCGGTGTGCGCCAGGCTCACCAGCCGCTCGCTGATGTCGGCCTGGGTCGCCGACGGCTTGCCGCCGCGCTTGCCGGCAAATTCGAGCCGCGCCTGCGGGCCGGCCAGCGCCAGCACGCGTTGATCGACCAGCGCGTCATGCACGACGACATCGGCCTGGGCGAGGCCGGCGAGCGCGTCGAGCGTGAGCAGGCCGGGATCGCCCGGTCCGGCACCGGCCAGCCAGACATGACCCGGCGCAAAGACCGGAACGCCGGCGCGGCGTGCCGCGAGTGCATCCCATGCGGTCATACAACGCCTCCGCGAAAGCGGCGACGATAATCCGCGTCATAGAGCGCGCTGTCGCGGAAATCATGCGCGGCCAGCGCGCGGCCGACGAGAATCAGCGCGGTGCGTTCGATGCGTTCGGCGGCGACCTGGACGGCGATGTCGGCAAGTGTACCGCGGATGACGCGTTGCGACGGCGCGCTCGCCTGCACCACGACAGCCGCCGGGCAGTCGGCGCCGTAAAACGGCACGAGTTCGTTGGCGATCGCGTCAATGGCATGGATCGCCAGATGGATGACCAGCGTGGCGCCGCTCGCGGCAAAACTCGCAAGCTTCTCGCTTTCCGGCATGCGCGAGGCGCGGCCGGAGACGCGGGTGAGCACCACGCTTTGCGCCAGTTCAGGCACGGTCAGCTCGCATTGCAGCGCCGCCGCCGCGGCGGCGAAGGCCGGCACGCCCGGCGTGAGCGTATAGGCAATGCCGCGCCGTTCGAGCCGGCGCAATTGCTCGGCCAGCGCCGAGTAGATCGACAGATCGCCGGATTGCAGCCGCGCCACGTCATGGCCGGCGGCGTGCGCGGCCGCGAACTCGGCCTCGATCTCGTCGAGCGACAGCGGCGCGGTATCGACGATGCGCGCGCCCGGCGGACAATATGCCAGCAATTCGCGCGGCACGATCGAGCCGGCATAGAGGCAGACCGGGCAGCGCGCGATCAGATCGCGCCCGCGCACGGTGATGAGGTCGGCCGCGCCCGGCCCGGCGCCGATGAAATGCACGGTCATGGTGCGGCTTTCATGGCGCGGCCTTCATGGCTTCGTCCATAGCCATTGCGTCACCGGCATCGCCGCGCGCCAGCCGGTTTTCCCGCCGACGGCGTCGGCGCGCGATAGCGCGATCCGGATCAATTCACCGCCCAACGCGGCATGGCGGGCGAGCAGTAACGCCTCGGTTTCCAGCGTCACCGCATTGACGACGAGCCGCCCGGCCGGCCGCAACGCGTGCGCCGCGACATCGAGCACGCTCGTTTCGCCGCCGCCGCCGACAAAGACGGCGTCCGGCGCCGCGAGGCCGGCCAGCGCGGCCGGCGCCGCGCCTTCGACGATCTCAAGTCCCGGCACACCGAAGGCGGCGGCGTTGCGACGGATACGGGCGGCGCGATCGGAACGCTGTTCGATCGCGATCGCGCGCATCGTCGGGTCGGCCAGCAGCCATTCGATGGCGACCGAGCCGGCGCCGGCGCCGATGTCCCACAACAGCTCGCCGCGGCGGGGCGCCAGCGACGACAGCGTCACCGCGCGGATTTCGCGTTTGGTGATCTGGCCGTCGTGCTCGAACAGAGTGTCGGCAAGACCAGGCGTGCGCGCCAGAACGCGCGCCTCCGGCGCCGCCGTCACTTCTATCGCAACGACGTTGAGCGCATCCGTCATGCCGAACTCAAAGGCCGCCGCCGTCGTGCCGCGGATGCGCTCGCGCGGGCCGCCGAGTGCTTCGAGCACGGTCAGGCGCGACGCGCCGAAGCCGCTTTCCGCCAGAAGTTTTGCCAGCGCCGCCGGGCCGTCGCCGTCGGATGTCAGCGCCAGAATGCGCGCGCCAGGCTGCAAATGCGGTCGGATGAGATCGAGCGTGCGGCCGTGCAACGACAGCAGCGCGGTCCGCTGCAGCGACCAGCCGAGCCGCGCCGCGGCGAGCGAAAAGGCCGACGGCGCCGGCACCACGATCATTTCCCGCGCCTCGATGTGCCGCGCCAAAACCGCGCCGACGCCGTAGTGGAACGGATCGCCCGACGCCAGCACGCAAACCGGCCGGCCGCGATGGCGTAATACCTCTTCAGGCGCGCCGTCGAACGGGCTCGGCCATGGCCGCGTCGCGCCGCGGATAAGCGGCGCCGCCAGGCCAAGATGCCGCCGCCCGCCGAACACGATCTCCGCCGCCTCGATCAGTCCGCGCGCCACCGGGCTCAAACCCTCGACGCCGTCTTCGCCAATGCCGACGATGGACAGCCAGCGTGGCGATGCGGCAGTGTCGCCGGGACGCGGATTGGCAAGCGGCGTACTAGACATGACACGTGTCCTTATCCTCGGCGGCACCACGGAAGCGCGCGCGCTGGGCGAACGCCTCGCCAAGCGCGGCGATCTCGACGTCACGCTGTCGCTTGCCGGCCGCACGGCTGCGCCGGTCCCGCACGCCGTGCCGGTTCGTGTCGGCGGTTTTGGCGGTGCTGCGGGCTTGGCCGATTATGTCGCAGAGCAGCGCATTGGGGCATTGATCGACGCCACGCATCCCTATGCAACTGTCATCTCGGAAAACGCCATCGCCGCGGCGCGCCAGACTGGCGTGCCGTTCATGACGCTGCGCCGGCTGCCCTGGAACGCCGTCGCCGGCGATCGCTGGATCGAAGTGGAGGACACCGCCGCGGCGGTGAGCGCCATCGGCCAAAAGCCCCGCAGCGTCTTTGTCGCGCTCGGCCGCAACGAGCTCGCGCCCTTCGCCGGCGCACCGCCGCAGCATCGTTATCTGGTCCGCAGCGTCGATCCAGTCGATCTGCCGCTGCCGCTGCCACAGGTGAGCTACGTCACCGCGCGCGGTCCGTTCAGCGCAGCCGACGACCGCGCGCTGATGACGGCGCATGCGATCGACATCGTCATCGCCAAGAACAGTGGCGGCAGCGCGGCCTATGGCAAGATCGCCGCCGCGCGCGCGCTCGGCATCGAAGTCATCCTGCTGCGCCGGCCGGTCGCGCCTGCTGCGCCCGCGGTCGAGACGGTGGAAGATGCGATCGGATGGCTCGATCATACGCTCACCTCCGCCGCGGCGCGCGGCGTGTAAACCAGCGGCGTGCGGCCGGGCCGCGCGATCACGCGGGTTTCGCGGGTGCCGACGATCACGAGCGTCGCCATGTCGGTCGCAGTCGCATCGGCTTCGGCGAGCGTAGTGACGCGCACCTGCTCGTCCGGCCGGCCGACGGCGCGGCCGAATACCACCGGCGTCACCGCCGGCAGATGCGTCCGCAGCCGTTCCATCGCGTTGCCGAACTGCCACGGCCGCGCCCGCGACACCGGATTGTAAAGCGCGATGACAAAGCCGGCGCCCGCCGCGGCATCGAGCCGGCGCTCGACCAACTCCCACGGTTTGAGATTGTCGGACAACGAGATCGCGCAGAAATCGTGGCCGAGCGGCGCGCCGATTTTCGCCGCGACGGCGAGCATGGCGGTAATGCCGGGAACAAAAACGACCTCGAGCGCGCGCCAGCTGTCCGACCCGGCTTCGATTTCCGCGCAGATCGCCGCCGCCATGGCGAACACGCCGGGATCGCCGCCAGACACGACGGCGACGCGCGCGCCTTGCGCGGCGTGACGCAATGCGGCGGCGGCGCGGGCGCCTTCTTCGCGGTTGTCGGACGGATGACGGCTCTGGCCGGTGCGCACCGGCACGCGGTCGAGATAGGGCCCGTAGCCGTAGAGCGCCTGCGCGTCGCGCAGTGCCGCTTCGGCTTCCGGCGTCAGATAGCGCGGATCGCCCGGACCCAGTCCGACCACGGCGAGGCGTCCGCTCATTCGTCTGCTCCCGGCCGTTCATTCCAGCCCGGGACGAGGACGACCGCGAAATAGGGCGCCTCGTCGTCGGGCTTGGCGGTAAGCGGAATCATGATCCCCTCCGCCATGGTGCCGCGCTCGACATAGATCGCACGCGACAGGCAGCCGCTCTGGGCCAGCGCGCGGCGCAATTTGGGCAGATGCCGCCCGACCTTCATCACCACCGCGGCGTCGGCGTCGGCGAGCCGGCGCGTCAGTTCGCTTTCGGACAGCGTCGCCGGCAACACCGTGAACACGTCGTCGCCCTGCGCGATCGGCATGCCGGCCGCCGACCAGCAGCCCGACATGCCGGTGACGCCGGCGACGATTTCGGCGGTAAAACGCGACGCGAGCCGCGCATGCAGATGCATGTAGGAGCCGTAGAACAGCGGATCGCCTTCGCAGATCACGGCGACCGTGCGGCCTGATTCGAGATGCGCGGCGATAGCCGCGGCGGCGCCATCGTAGAAATCGCCGATGGCATCGCGATAGCCGGCGCTGCATTTCGGCAGTTCCGTCGTCACCGGATAAAGCAGCGGCAGTTCGGCGACGTCGGCGCGCAGATGCGCCGCGACGATGGCGCGCGAATGACTGTGGTTTCCGGCTTTGGCGAAATGCGCGACCACGTCGGCCTCGCCGAGCGCGCGCATCGCTTTGAGTGTCAGCAATTCCGGATCGCCCGGACCGACCCCGACGCCGATAAGTTTTGCCGCGCTCATGGACTTACTCACAGTCCTGCCCTCGCCAAAGCGTTGACCGCGGCGGCGGTCATGGCGCTGCCGCCCATGCGGCCGCGCACGACGAGGAATGGCGCGCCGCGCGGATTTTCGGCCAGCGCCGCTTTGGATTCCGCGGCGCCGACAAAACCGACCGGGATGCCGAGAATGGCCGCCGGCTTTGGAGCGCCCGCATCGATCAGGTCGAGCAGCCGGAACAACGCCGTCGGCGCATTGCCGATGGCGACCACGGCGCCGCCGAGGCGGTCGAGCCACAGATCGAGCGCCGCCGCCGAGCGCGTCGTCGCGTTCTGCCTGGCAAGCGCCGCCGTGCGCGGATCGTTGAGCGTGCAGATCACGTCATTATTCGCCGGCAACCGGGCGCGGGTGATGCCGTGCGCCACCATCTGGGCGTCGCACAGGATCGGCGCGCCGCGAGCGAGCGCGCCGCGCGCTGCGGCAACCAGCTCGCCGCCAAATACGATGTGCCGCGCCACATCGACCTGGCCGCAGGCATGGATCATGCGCACCGCGATCTCGGCTTCGTCAGCCGAGAAGCGCGACAGATCGGCCTCGGAGCGGATGATGGCGAACGAGCGCTCATAGATCGCCGCGCCGTCGCGCAAATAGGCGGCGCGCTCAGACATGTTTGGTCCTCGCTTACGTGCGCGCGTGCATATTTCGCGATCGCGGCCGGCAATTCGTCGGCCGCAACGACGGCGAATGGCGTGTCGCGCGCCGAACCGTTGGCGATCAGCGCGCAGCCGTCCGGCGTGCCGACCGACGGTGAGCGCAGCGGGTCCGGCATGGGCGCAGCCCTTGGCGCAGCCGGACAGATGGATGGTGAAGGCGCTATCGCGCGGCAATGCAACGGCTGCCGCGATGCGCGGGGCGATGGCGCGCGAAGCGATATGACCCGACGCGCAAATCGGCGCGCCGGCACAGGCGATGACGCGCCGGCGCGGATCGTCGGCGCGGACGATGAAGCCCAGTTGCTCGGCGGCGGCGATAAAAGCGGGCGCGGTGGCGGCCGTGAGCCCGATCGCCATCAGCGCGCGGCCGGGCGCGGCGCGCAGGCCGCTTGCTCCGGAAGCTGCCGCGGCGGCAACCAGGCGTTCGAGTGACGTGGCGTCGGCGTGCCCGAAAGCGAGGCCGATTCCGCAGGCCAGCGATCCATCGCGCAGGTGATGCAGACCGATTGCTTCGCCCGACCGCGGCGCCACTTTCCGAAGCGAACCTGAAACGAGAAGATCAGCGATCGCCGAGCGAAATACGCTTGCTGCGATATCGCGTGCGCGGACGTTACGGCCGCGTTGCGCGATTACGTCGAGCAGCCGCACCGCCGCTTCGATGCCATGTTCAGACGCGACGTTCCCGAGTTGAGCGGCGCTTGTGCCGTTGCCGCCCACGGCAACACATAGCGCCACGGCACCGTTCACCGCCTGCGCGCGCAGGCGAATGTCGGCGGCGACGGCGTCAAGCCCGGGCGCACCGCCGCCGTCGACGGCGACGGAAATCTTGTCGCCGAGCTTGGCGGCCATCGCTCGCTGCACGAGCGCACGGCGCAAATCCGCGGCAAACGCCGCCGCGTCGAAAATCTCCGCCGCGTCGAGATCGCCAAGCGCGTTGCAAATGACCGGGACGCCGTCCTCGGCGGCGATGCCGAGCGCCGCGACACTTGCCGCAAAGTCCGGCGCGAAAGCCGCCGTCAGCCCGCGGACCTGGATGCTGCCGCGCGAGGTAACTTCGATGATGCCGTTGCCAAAAGCGCGCGCCGCAGCGCAGAGCTGCGCGAAGGCCGCGAGCGGAATGGCGCCGATCGGGACGAGCCGCACCAAGAGGCCGTCGCCGGTCGGCATCGGCGCCGACAGTCCGGGGCAGGCGCCGCGCTTTTGATGATGCACTCTGGCGGTCGCGGTCATGCCACTGCCTCCGCGCGCAGCATCGCAAATCCGGCATCGACGTCGTTGCGGCGCGGATGCCAGAACCCGCGCCGGCGCGCCGCGTCGAGACGCTCGGCAATCGCGGCGGCGGCTTGCGGGTTCTCGCGCAACAGGAAGGCGCGCACATCGGGGTCGGCGATATAGGCATCGTGCACCAGATCGAACAATTCGCCGGCGACAGCGCCGGTGGTTTCGGCAAAGGCGACGAGGCGGTCGACGGTTTCGGCAAGTTCGGCGGCGCCGCGCGGGCCGTGGCGCATCTGGCCGGCGATGAAGCGCGGATTGACCGCCCGCGCCCGCACGATGCGCGCCAACGCCGCCGACAACGCTCGCGCGCGCGGGCGTTGCGGATCGGTCATGTCGAGCATGACCAGATCGGCCGAACGGCCGAGCAGTTTTGCCGCCGCGGCAAAGCCGCCGACGAAAGCGACGTCCTCGGCGCCTTCGAGCAGATCGCGGCCGGGATCGTCGCTGGTATGCACCAGCATATCGGCGTTGGCGACGCGCCGCGCGAAGGCGCCGGGCGCCGCGCCGGCTTCGCCATCGGCGCCGCCATAAGCATGCGAAGCGGCGGCGAGATAGGCCGCGCCGATGGCTTCGGAGTCGGTGTCGCGGCCGATCAAATCCTCGACGCCGGCGCCGTAAGCGCCGGGCGCGGTGCCGAAAATGCGCTTCAGCGGACCCCCTCCCATCCCTCCCCCGCCTGCGGGGGTAAGGGAGCGGCGCGCCGCCGCAAGCGGGTTGTCGTCGTCGTCTTCATCGCGCGCCGCCACGGCCTGTACCGCGGCGTCGAGCAGCGCGATCTGTGCCGGGAAGAGATCGCGGAACAGTCCGGAAATGCGCCAGGTGACATCGACGCGGGCGCGGCCGATCGCGGCCGTTGGCAGCACTTCGACCCCGGTGACGCGGCCGCTGGCGTGCTCCCAGATCGGCCGGCAGCCCATCAGCGCAAGGCCTTGCGCGATTTCCTCGCCGCCGGTGCGCAACGTGGCGCTGCCCCACAGATCGATGACGACTGCGCGCGGCATGTCGCCATGATTTTGCAAATGTGCGCGCACCACCTCGTCGGCGGCGAGGCGGCCGAGCTCCATCGCGGTCGGTGTCGGCAAAGTGCGCGGATCGGCGGTGAACAGATTGCGGCCGGTCGGCAGCACGTCGCGCCGACCGCGCGCCGGCGCGCCGGCCGGCCCCGCCGCGACATGCCGGCCGTCAAGTGCCGCGATCAACGCCGCGCGTTCGGCTTCGGCGCTCGCTTGCCAAGCTGGATCATCGACGCCGGCGGGGTTGCGGCCATAAATGTGCTGGCCGTCCTTGACGGCGAGATCCTTGAGATCGCACAGCCACGCATCGATGCGGCGGAGCGCCTCGTCGGGCGCCACCGCGCCGCCGACGCCTGCCAAAATGCCAGCCTCTTGCGCCAGTCCGGTGCGCTGCGCCGTCTCGACGATCAGCGTGGCCAGCCGTTCGCGCCGCCGCCGGTCGAGGCCGTCGGCCTGGGCATATTCGTCGAGCAGGAGTTCGAGCTCGTGCGCCTCGCCGGACGGCCCGCCGGCAACCAGCGGCGGCGGCAAATGGCCGATGGTCACGCCGGCGATGCGGCGTTTGGCCTGCGCCGCCTCGCCCGGATTGCTGACAATGAACGGATAGATCACCGGCAGCGCGCCGGTGACGATCTCGGGAAAGCATTCCGCGGTCAGCGCCACCGCTTTGCCCGGCAGCCATTCCAGCGTGCCGTGGGCGCCCATGTGAACGAGCGCGTCCGCTTTAGCGACATGTTGCAGCCACAGCCCGAACGCGACCAGTGCGTGCCGCGGCGGCAAAGCAGGATCGTGATAATCGGCGCGCCGTTCGTTCAGCCGCCCGCGATCGGGCGGCAGCGCGGCCAACAGATTGCCGAAATTCTTTGCGCGAAAACGGAACGCGCCATCGCGCATATCCGGATCGTCCGCGGGCTCGCCCCAGGCTTCGCGCAGGCGCGCGACCGCGGCACCCGGCAGCCGCGCCAGCAGTGTCTCGTATTGTTCGATGGTGAGTTTGGCGTCGGCGGAACCGCGTGCCAGAGCGTCGAGCAGATCGCGCGGCGTTTGCGGCGCGCCGCTTACCGTGTAACCGGCGGCGGCGAGATCATCGATCGCCGCGATCACGCTCGCCGGCACATCGAGGCCGACGGCATAGCCGGTGCGGCCTTTGGCGCCGGGATAATCCGGCATCAGGATGGCGACTTGCCGCTTGCCGCGCGGCAGCGCGCGCAGGCGAATGAGCGCGGCGATGCGATCGGCCACCATGGCGACGCGATCCGGCTCCGGCCGGCTTGCCAGCGCGGTGAAAGCAAGCCCCGGCTGCGGCGGCAGCGGATCCTTGAACGCGATGGCTCCGGCAAGCACGCGGCCGTCGAGTTCGGGCAGCACCACATGCATGGCGAGATCGGCGGCGCCGAGCCCGCGCGGGCTCTCGCGCCAGGCGGCGCGCTTGGTGGTGGCGCTGATGACTTGCAGTACCGGCACGTCCGCCTCGTCGAGCGCCGTCGGCTCGTCGGCGCTGCCGCCGGCGGCGAAGGCGGTCGTGGTGACGATCAGTGCCGGATCGAGCTTGGCGAAGGCCTGGCGCAAGAACGCCGCGGCGTCGCTGTCCTTCAGGCTGGTGACGACAAAAGCGGCCGGCGCCAGGCCGCGCGCCAGCAGCGCCGCGCACAGCGCATCGATCGGCGCGGTGTCGGCGGCGAGCAGCAGGGCGCGGTAAAAGACGATCGGCACCACGGACCGGCCGGGCTCAAGCGCCGCGACAAGCCGGTCGAGCTCGACCGCGCCTTCGCCCGGAAGATAGCCGGCATGGCGCGGCACCGCCGCGGGCGCGTCCGATTGAAGGTCGCGGCCGGCATGGCGCGCCAGCCGGCGCAGCAACGCGCGCAAATTTTCCCGGCCGCCTTCGCGGAAAAATCGCAGCAGCGCGTCGAGCTCCGGCCGCGGCAGCGTCGAGGCGGCAACCAGCCGGGCATCGTCGCGATCCTCGCCGGGCAGCACCGCGAGCGCGATGCCGCGCTGGCGCGCCAGCGCCGAAAGCCGCTCGATGCCGTATTTCCAGAAATCGAGGCCGCCGAGCAGGCGAACCACGATCACTTTGGCGTGCGCGCCGACGCGCTCGATCCACAGATCGACCGACATCGGATGGCGCAGGTCGCGCAAATGCGCGAGCCGCACGCTCGGCAGCGCGGCGCGCTCGGCCTCCCAGGCGGCGGCAAGGCCCGACAGATCGCTGTCGGCGAACGACAAAATCGCGATATCGCCCGGCGGCTGGCCGAGATCGACCGCTTCGACAATTTCGTCGAGGCCGGTGGAACTCGTGGTCAGCAGATGCATCGCAATCGCTACCCGGTGAGAGCCTGCGTGACGGCGGCGCGGTCCAGCCCCTTCAGTCCGATCACGACAAGCTGGCCCTGGCGCGGCTCGGATGCCGCCCACGGCCGGTCATATTGATGCGTCACCCGCGGTCCCACCGCCTGGACCAGCAGCCGCAGCGGCTTGTCGGCGACCGCGGCAAAGCCTTTGACGCGCAGCACGTCGAATTGCTCCGCCAGCGCGGCGACGCGCGCGGCAAGCGCCGGATGGATCGGCGATCTCGCCGAGCGGCACGACGAAGGAATCGAAATCGTCGTGATCGTGCTCGGCTTCGGCGTCGTGGTGGGTGCGGCGATTGGCGATGTCGTCCTCGGTGCCGACGCCGAGGCCGAGCAGCAACGCCTGGTCCACCTTGCCGTCGGTGACGGTGAGCACTTTCACGCTGCGCGGCAGCGCGCTGGCGATCGCCGCCAGCGCTTTATTGATGCCGGCGTCGTCGAGCAGATCGCGCTTGTTGAGCACCACGAGATCGGCGCAGGCGATCTGATCCTCGAACACTTCCTCGACCGGATCGTCATGGTCGAGCGCGGTGTCGGCGGCGCGCTGGCGCTTGAGCGCGTCGAGATCGTGCGGCGACGCGGCCGTCGGCGAGCGCCGCGCCGTCGACGACGACCACGACGCCGTCGACGGTGACGCGGCTCTTGATCGCCGGCCAATGGAACGCCTGCACCAGCGGTTTCGGCAACGCGAGGCCGGAGGTTTCGATCACGATATGCTCGACGCCGCCTTTGGCCAGAATGGCGTCGAGCGCCGGCACGAATTCGTCGGCCACCGTGCAGCACAGGCAGCCATTGGCCAGTTCGACGATGTTCTCCTCCGGACAGGCGGCGTTGCCGCAGCCTTTGAGGATTTCGCCGTCGATGCCGACGTCGCCGAATTCGTTGACGATGACGGCGAGGCGGCGGCCCTGCGCATTGGCGAGGATATGGCGGATCAGCGTCGTTTTGCCGGCGCCGAGAAAGCCGGTGACGATGGTGCAGGGAACGCGCGCGAGCGGACGTGTTCATAGATCGACCTCTTCAAAATCGAGTGGGGGAACGCGCGCGATCAAGCCGCGCTTGAGGATGTCCGGCCGGCCGCGCCACGGCAGGATGCCGTCGGCGGCGCCGGCAAGAAGGCGCGCGCCTTCGACCAAGGCTTCGGCATTGGCGGTATCGAGCCCGCCGAACACATAGGTCCACGAGCCGTTGCAGCGCATGCGCGGCGCTCGGCCCGCGCGTGCAATTGGCGAGGCAGCGCAGCCGCCGCACCGCGACTTCGGTGCCGTCCGCCGCGCGCTCGGTTGCCGCGGCGAGCAGCGCGCCGGGCCGCGGCTCGGCTGTCCGGCTTCGCCGGCGCGCCTGCAGGTGATGCAGACGTAAATCGATCGGGGAGCTGCTGCGCGTCATCACGACTGCCTTCACGCGCGCTCGACGCCGGCCGGTCAAAACCCTGCCAGCGATAGATCAGATAGGAGACGGCCCAGCTGACGACGAAAATGCCGATGACGAGATAGCCGAAATTGGCGAGCCCGTCGTTCATCTTGCCGATCGATGTCCCAGAAGCCGCCTTCAAGGCCGAGCTTGTCGGCGATCAGCCCGAGCGCCTCGATGCCGCCGATCAATGACGCGACCAGCACGGAAATCGCGGTGATGGTGAGGTTGTACCAAATCTTGCGGATCGGATTGAGGAACGCCCAGCCATAGGCGCCGACCATCAGCACGCTGTCGGTGGTGTCGATCAGCGTCATGCCGGCGGTGAACAGCGCCGGGAAGATCATCACCGTGGCGAAACTCATGCCGCCGGACGCCTGGCTCGCGGCGACCGTGAACAGCGTGATCTCGGTCGCGGTATCGAAGCCAAGCCCGAACAGAAAGCCGATCGGGAACATCTGCCAGCTGCGCGACACCATGCGGAACAGCGGCCGGAAGATGCGGGCGAGAAAGCCGCGGCCGGACAGCAGAGCATTCGAGCTCGTGCTCGGCGACCGGCTCGCCGCGCCGCGCGCGGCGGAAAGCTCTCGCCACACCCCGCGCAGGATGACGAGATTGATGGCCGCGATGGCGAGCAGGAAAAACGCCGAGGCGCCGGTGCCGATGATGCTGCCGATCGACTTTGAAAGGATGCAGCCGGCCCTGCAGCGCAAACGCCGTCGCCACGATCACCGCGACGGCGATGGTGACGACCAGCGAATGGCCGAGCGAGAAGAACAGGCCGACCGAAACCGGCCGCTTGCCTTCCTGCATCAGCTTGCGCACCACATTGTCGATGGCCGCGATGTGATCGGCATCGACGGCGTGGCGCAGCCCGAGCACGTAAGCGAGGAAGGCGGTGCCAAGCAGCGTCGGCCGGCCCGACAGCGCCATGCACCGCCCAGGTCCATGCCAGCGGCATTGACCGGCAAACAGCAGAGCGTAGATCGCGATGATCTTGGCGCGCTGATTCGGCCGATCGCGTCGTCGACCGTTGTCTTCAGGAAATTGAGCACAAAAGTCCTCGCCTGACCTGCCGTCGGCGCGAGCGAGGACCAAAAGACTTGCGTCTTTCGGATCATCCACAGGTACACCCCGACCCGTGTTTGTCGCGTCGACACGGCCGATGGCAGGTCTCCTGGCTCGCGGATCGTCGCCTCGCCCTGCCTTCCCGAAGGCGTCGAGCCTTCAGTGGCTTATCCGGACGAGACTACCCGCTCACAGTTGCGGGGGCAGCTGCGGATTTGGCCCGGATAGCGAAGAGCCGCACCGCATTCCCTATTCACCCTCACGCGAGGGACCATCGATCCTGTAGTGATAGATTTCGCCGGCCCGGCCTGTCAATCTGGCCGTTCCCGTTCGGATCGCGTAAGTGATGTCAAACACTGCAAAAATTACTCTCGTCCTCGGCGGCGCCCGGTCGGGCAAGAGCCGCTATGCCGAGAGCGTGATCGCGGCGCTGCCGCCGCCGTGGATTTATGTGGCGACGGCGGAAGCGGGCGACGCGGAAATGGCCGCAGCGCATCGCCCCGCATCGCGCGCGGCGCGGCGCCGACTGGCGGACGATCGAGGCGCCGCGCGATCTCGCGGCGGCGCTGCAAAATCCGGCACCACGCCGGTGCTGGTCGATTGCCTGACGCTGTGGCTGTCGAATCTTGTTGCTCGCCGGACGCCGACATCGACGCGGAAACCGCGCATCTGGAAAAAGCGCTTGGCGGCGCGCCACGGCGCCGGTGGTGCTGGTCGCCAACGAAGTCGGCTCCGGCATCGTGCCGGATCATCCGCTCGGCCGGCGCTTTCGCGATGCTGCAGGGCGTTCTCAACCAGCGCATCGCCGCGCGCGCCGATCGTGTCGTGCTGGTCGTCGCCGGCCTGCCGCTGGCGCTGAAAGGGTCGCTGTGAGTGCTGCATGACGGAAGCAACCGACGAAGCCGAAGCCGAACGGCATCGCGCCAAGATGGCCAAGCGCAAGGCGGTGCAGGACGCCGAGGTCGCGGAGAAGACGATCGAGAAAGGGTCTGCTCATCGTCCATACCGGCACCGGCAAGGGCAAATCGACGGCGGCGTTCGGACTGACGCTGCGCATGCTCGGGCGCGGCCACCGCGTCGGCGTCGTGCAATTCATCAAGGGCGCCTGGCACACGGCGGAGCGCGACGCGCTCGCCAAATTCGGCGATCAGCTGGTCTGGCACACGATGGGCGAGGGTTTTACCTGGGAAACGCAGGATCGCGCGCGCGATGTCGCCGCCGCCGAGCGCGCCTGGAGCAAAGCGCGCGAGCTGATGGACGATCCGAGTTTCGCGATGGTCGTGCTCGACGAGCTCAATATCGCGCTGCGCTACGATTATCTCGATCTCGACGCCGTTGTCGCGGCGCTCACTGCGCGGCGGCCCGGCCTGCATGTCGTCGTCACCGGCCGCAACGCCAAGCCGGAACTGATCGCCGCCGCCGATCTGGTCACCGAAATGACGCTGGTGAAGCACCATTTCGCCGCCGGCGTGAAGGCGCAAGCCGGCATCGAGTTTTAGCTCATGCCGGCGCGCGCGCTGATGTTCCAGGGCACCGGCTCGGACGTCGGCAAATCGCTGATCGTCGCCGGGCTGGCGCGCGCTTTCACGCTGCGCGGGCTCAAGGTGCGGCCGTTCAAGCCGCAGAATATGTCGAACAATGCCGCGGTGACGGCGGACGGCGGCGAGATCGGCCGCGCGCAGGCGCTGCAAGCGCGCGCGGCGCGCGTGCCGCCGAGCGTGCACATGAATCCGGTGCTGCTCAAGCCGCAGAGCGAAATCGGCGCGCAGATCGTGGTGCAGGGCCAAGTCTATGGCAGCGCCAAGGCCGCCGCCTATCAGCACATGAAGCGCGATCTGTTGCCGTCGGTGCTCGACAGTTTCGAAAGGCTGCGCGCGAGGCCGATATCGTGCTGGTCGAAGGCGCCGGCAGCGCCGCCGAAGTCAATCTGCGCGCCAACGACATCGCCAATATGGGATTTGCCCGCGCCGCCGACGTGCCGGTCGTGCTGATCGGCGATATCGACCGCGGCGGCGTGATCGCGAGCCTTGTCGGCACCAAGGCCGTGATCGCGCCGGAGGATGCCGCGCTGATCCGCGGCTTCATCGTCAACAAATTCCGCGGCGATGCGGCGTTGTTTGCCGCCGGCATGGAGCGCATCGCGCAACTGACCGGATGGCGGGCGCTCGGTCTGGTGCCGTATTTTCCCGGATGCGCGTCTGCTGCCGGCCGAGGATGCGCTGGCGCTGGAGCAGACCCGTCCGGCGAAATCGCAGGCGAAGCTGCGCATCGCGGTGCCGATCCTGCCGCATATCGCCAATTTCGACGATCTCGATCCGCTCGACGCCGAGCCCGCGGTCGAAGTCGTTCGCGTGCGGCCGGGCGCGGCGCTGCCCGGCGACGCCGATCTCGTCCTGCTGCCCGGTTCGAAAGCGACCATCGCCGATCTCAACGCGCTGCGCGCCGCCGGATTCGACATCGACATCGCCGCGCATCGCCGCCGCGGCGGCGCGGTGCTGGGCCTGTGCGGCGGTTATCAGATGCTGGGCCGCACGATTGCCGATCCGGACGGCATCGAAGGTCCGCCGGGCGAAAGTCGAGGGCCTCGGTCTCATCGACGTCGAAACCACGCTGTCGGACGAAAAGCGGCTCGAGCCGGTGCACGGCTCGACCGCCGACGGCGTGCTCGTTTTCCGGCTACGAGATGCATATGGGCGTGACCGAAGGGCCCGATCGCGCGCGGCCTTTTGCGCGCCTTGCCGACGGTATCGCCCGACGGCGCGGTTTCGGCCGACGGGCGGGTGATCGGCACCTATATCCACGGCCTGTTCGCCGACGACCGGCAGCGCGCCGCCTGGCTTGTCCGCTTCGCCGCCGGCAGCCGGCGAATATCGCCTACGACGATCTGGTCGAGCGCACGCTCGATGCGCTGGCGGCGCATCTGGCGGCCCATCTCGATCTCGATCGCGCTGCTCAAACTCGCACGATGAACATCGCAGTCGATGACGGCGAGGAGCGCGATCAGGATCGCGTCGGCGGTGCGGTAGAGCGCCAGCGCGCGGCGGATGTCGGCGGCATTGGCGTCCCAGCGCCCGCCGCCCATCGGTCGCATCGTCGACGCGCACGCCGCCATAGACGCGCGGGCCGGCGAGCGACAGGCCGAGCGCGCCGGCCATCGCCGCTTCCGGATAGCCGGCATTCGGCGAGCGGTGGCGCGGTGCGTCGAGCCAAACTGTGCGCCAGGCTTCGGCCGCGGCACCTCGGCGCGCCGCAACGCCGCGCCCCGATCAGCAGCAGCGCCGCCAGCCGCGACGCCGGCAGATTGACGAGATCGTCGAGCCGCGCCGCGGCCCAGCCGAACGCTTCGTATCGCGCGTTGCGGTGGCCGATCATGCTGTCGGCGGTATTGATGGCCTTGTAGAGCGCGGCACCGGGAAGACCGGCAATGGCGAGCCAAAGCACCGGCGCCACGACCGCCGTCGGAGAAATTCTCGGCGAGGCTTTCGATCGCGGCGCGGGCGACGGCGGCTTCGTCGAGCGCCGCGGTATCGCGGCCGACGATGTGCGATACTGCGGCGCGGCCGGCGGCGAGGTCGCCGGTCTCAAGCGCGGCGGCGACATCGGCGACGTGCCGGTGCAGGCTGCGTTGCGCGATCAGGGTGCTGGCGATCAACGCCGACGACGAAAATGCCGAACGGCAAGCGCAACAGGGCGCGCTGGATGACGAAGGCGATCGATCCGACAATGGCGAGGACGACGAAAAGCGCGATAATGCCCGCGGCGCGCCGCCGCACGCCGCTCGCGTCGGCGCCGTCGCGGTTGAGCGTGCGGTCGAGCGCGCCGATCAGGCCGCCGATCCAGGTCACCGGATGGCCGATCGCGCGCCGTCAGCCGCTGCGGATAACCGAGGCAGAGTTCGATCAGCATGGCGAGAAGTGCAAGCGCGACCGACATGATCCCCTTCAGCGGCTCGGACGAACCGCTCCTGCATGGCGGCGAGCTTGCCGCCGCCCGGCGGCTGTTCCCGGGCGCTGCAGAACCTTTCCTCGACCTTTCGACCGGGATCAATCCCAATCCTTATCCGCTGCCGCCACTTCCAGCCGGAATTGTTCGCGCGCCTGCCGGATCCGGACGCGCTTTGCCTCGCCTCGCCGGCATTGCCGCAAAGGCCTACGGCGCGCCGGCGGCGGCCCATGTCGTGCCGGCGCCCGGCACGCAGATTTTGCTGCCGCTTGTCGCCGGTCTGGTGCGGCCTGGCCGCGCCGCGGTTGTGGCGCCGACCTATTCCGAGCATGCCCGCGCCGCGGCGCTCGCCGGACATAAGGTCAGCGAGGTCGGCGATATCGCCGGTCTGGCCGATGCCGCCGTCGTTATCGTCACCAATCCCAACAATCCGGACGGCCGGCTGTTTGCCGCCGACGATCTGGTCGCGGTCGCCAAAACCTTGCACGCGCGCGGCGGCGTGCTCGTGGTCGACGAAGCGTTCATGGATGTGGCGCCGCCCGGCTGCAGCCTCGCCGCCGAGGTCGGGCGCGGCAACATCGTCGTGCTGCGCTCGTTCGGCAAATTCTTCGGGCTCGCCGGCCTGCGGCTCGGCTTTGCGCTTGCCGCGCCGCCGCTTGCCGCGCGGCTTGCCGCGCTGCTCGGCCCCTGGGCGGTGTCCGGGCCGGCGCTCGCGATCGGTGCGCAGGCCTTGGCGGACCAGGCCTGGATCGACGCCACCCGGCGCCGTCTCGCGACGGCGGCGGCGCGGCTCGATGCGATCCTGACCGGCTGCGGCCTCGACATCGTCGGCGGCACGACGCTGTTCCGGCTGGCGCGGACAGCGGCGGCGAGCGAATTGTTCCATCATCTCGGCCGTGCCGGAATTTGGACGCGCGTGTTTCCGGATCATGCCACGTGGCTGCGCTTCGGCCTGCCGGCGGCCGAGCCGGACTGGCAGCGGCTGCAAATTGCGATGGCTGCTTTCCGTGACAACCGCTAGGGTTGTCGCATGAGCGCGCGGCTCAATCCGCAAATCGAGGACACAGCGCCGGCGACGCCGCCGTCGATCGGCTTCGACGGCGCGTTCCGCGCGCGCTTGCGCGACCTTCTGCTGTGGCGCCGCGATGTGCGCCGCTTCCGCCGCGATCCATTGCCGCCGGCGCGCTGGAAGCGCTGATCGAGCTGGCCTGTCTGGCGCCGTCGGTGGGCTTGAGCCAGCCGTGGCGTTTCGTCATCGTCGAGGACGCCAACACGCGCGCCGCCATCCGGAAAAATTTCGCCGACTGCAACGCGCAGGCGCTCGCCGCGCAGGCACCGCAGCGCGCCGGCCTTTACGCGCGGCTCAAGCTCGCCGGACTGGAGGAGGCGCCGGCGCATTTTGCCGTTTTCGCCGATCGCTCGACCGAGCAGGGCCACGGGCTCGGCCGCCACACCATGCCGGAAATGATCGAATATTCCGCGGTAACCGCCGTGCATACGATTTGGCTTGCCGCGCGGGCGCAAGGCATCGGCATGGGTTGGGTTTCGATCCTCGATCCCGCGGCTCTCGCCGCGATCCTTGATGTTCCCGCGACATGGAAATTCATCGGCTATTTCTGTCTCGGCTACCCGCAGGCGGACGATACCATCCCCGAACTGGAGCAGGCCGGCTGGGAGCAGCGCCGGCCGCCGTCATCGATCATCATCCGGCGCTGAATTCCGCCATCCTGCCGCGCCGCCGTTAGCCTTATTCGCGGCCGTTATCCTTTATTCGCGGCCATTATCCTTTATTCCAATGTGCCAAATCAGGGCACCTTCGCTGGCACCGGCCTTGCTCACTCTGCGGCGGATGTTTGCGCGTGTTCCGGAACGGCGAAATGCGCCACCCGGATACGCGCCGACGCGGTGAGAACGGCGCGCCACCCGATCGCAGTTCGATCGGTCTCGCGCTCGAGGGAGAGAGCGGTGTTAAACTTTCGAAGTGCCACAATGATTTCGGCAGCGCGTTTCGGCGCTGCGGCGGCGTTGTCAGCCATCACCTTGGCGACAATTTGGAGGGCGGCTTATGCCGACGGCATGATCGTCGGCGGCTGCGTCGGCGTCGGGCGCGCTGAATTGCGTCGCGCGCTGGGGCGAGGCTGGCGATCCTTATGTCAGGCTGGTGCCGGCGCCGGCCACCGACGCGGAAAAGGCGCGTTCAGCGGAACGCGATCATAAATGGGAGCAACGCTGCCGGCCGACCATTGCGCAGGACCGCTACGGCGTGCCGCGCTATCAATATGCCGCGCCGGGCTGCGAATTCGGCGTCATCGAGTGATCGCCGGCCTTCGCTCCTGCTAGCGATACGCGTTCGCCGAGTTTGCCGACGGTCCGGCGTGCCGTAACGCGGCCATCGGAAACCCGATCTTCACTTGGCCCGGCAGATACCTGGCGACCACGACCGGGTCGAGCTGCCGGACCGCGCTATCCGGCAAGCGATACCAGGTCTCGTCACGCCCGAATAAGGCGATGCCGAGATAGCCGCGCACCGTCAGCGTCTGGCCGTCGGGACTGACCCGCATCATCGCGTTGTACATATTGCCGTCGCGCGGATCGAGGATATTGCCGTCCTGATAGACGAGGCCGTTGCGCTGCATGTTTCTGACGAGCGGAATCCCCAGCAGCGGCTCGTCCTTGCGATCGTCGCGGCAGTTCGAACAGACCGGATTTTGCTGATCGCCCGGACGCAGAAACAGTTTTGCGATCGCGCCCTCGTAAACACCGTTCTGCTCGGTGAAAAGAAACCAGCCGACCGTGCTGCCGGTCTGTTCGTCGATCTTTTGCCAGAGGCCGGTGACGGCGGGCTCCGCCGCCGGTGCCGACTGCGCAACGCCGAGCGCGACTATTGCCGCCACGAAGGCTGTCATGGCCAATCTTATCGAGTGCCGTGTCATGGTCCGTGTCACGGTCCGTGTCATGGGTCTCTCCATGCGCCATCGTCGAAGAGAATCAACGTTGCGAGCATTGATGCCGGACAATTAATCCTTCCATAATGCGGTGAATTAAGGACGCCGCATTCGCAGATTTGCCATACTCCACTGCTCGTCCAAGTGGCAGGTGCGGCTGATCGGTGCCGCCCCGCGCGCGGCGGCGGCCTCAGAGCCGCGTTAAAAAGTCGCCCGGCCGGCCGCAAAAAGGTTTGAATACTGCGCCGCGGATGTTATGGGATCGCGGCAAGCTCGTGCCCCAAGCTCGTGATCAAGCTCGCGACCATGGGCTCCCTCGAGGTCGCGATTTTCACGACGGATCCGTGACAGCAATTCCGCGATAACCGGGCCGCAAGACATGCGCGTGATCGTCCCCATTTCCGTCGGCGGCTGGGCCCGCTTGTTCAGCCGGTGGGACGTGCTCGCGGTGCTGCTGATCCTCGCACTGTTGGTATTCCTCGCCGAAGCGAGCCGCCATCTGTTCGAGCCCCTGACCGCGCTGGCGCAGCAGCCGCCGTCGCTCGACCCGCGCAATCTGCCGGAATATGCCGCGCGCACGACGCTGCGCATGCTCATCGCCATGGTGCTGTCGCTGATCTTCACCTTCACCTATGCGACTTTCGCCGCCAAAAGCCGGTCGGCGGAGCGGCTTCTCGTCCCGCTGCTCGACATCCTGCAATCGGTTCCGATCCTCGGCTTCATCTCGGTCACGGTCGTCTTCTTCATGGCGCTGGCGCCGGGGCGCGTGCTGGGCGCCGAATTCGCCTCGATCTTCGCGATTTTCACCAGCCAGGCCTGGAACATGGCGTTCAGCTTCTATCAATCCCTGCGCACGGTGCCGACCGAACTCGAAGAGGCATCGCGCAATTTCCGGCTCAGCCCATGGATGAGCTTCTGGCGGCTCGATGTGCCGTTCGCCATGCCGCAGCTCATCTGGAACATGATGATGTCGATGTCGGGAAGCTGGTTTTTCGTCGTCGCGTCGGAAGCCATCAGCGTCGGCAATACGACCGTGACGCTGCCGGGCATCGGCTCCTATATCGCGCTCGCCATCGAGCACCACAATCTGGCCGCGGTCGGTTATGCGATCGGCGCGATGCTGGTGGTGATCCTGATCTACGACCAGATTCTGTTCCGGCCGCTGGTCGCTTGGGCCGATCGCTTCCGCTTCGAGCAGGAGCCCGGCGGCGTGCCGCCGCGATCGTGGGTGTTCGACGTTTTGCGCCGGTCCCGCGTCGTCGAGCGGGTGACGCAGCCGTTCGGGGCTCTCTGGCGGCTGTCGCTGCGGCCGCGCCAGCCGCGCAGCGCCGAACCTGTCGCGCCGGCAAAGCCATCGAAGCCGGGCCGGATCGCATTCCAGCTGGGCGTGATCGCCGTCGCGCTTGCCGGGGTCGCCTTATGGCAGATCGTCGCCTTCGCCGTCGAGGGGATTACGCTTGCCGATGTCGGCACGACGATGCTGCTCGGGCTGGCGACACTCGCCCGCGTCGTCGTGCTGATCGCGATCGCCAGCGTCATCTGGGTCCCGATCGGCGTTTGGGTCGGCACGCGGCCGCGCGCCGCCAATATGGTCCAGCCGGTGGCGCAATTTCTCGCCGCCTTTCCGGCCAACCTCCTGTTTCCGATCGTGGTGTCGGCCATCGTCGCCTGGAAGCTCAGTCCGAATATCTGGCTGTCGCCGCTGATGATCCTCGGCACGCAATGGTACATTCTGTTCAATGTCATTGCCGGCGCCGCGGCTATCCCGGCCGAGCTGCGCGCCGTCGGCGTGAATTTGCGGGTGCGCGGCTGGCTGTGGTGGCGGCGCATCGCGCTGCCGGCGGTGATGCCCTATTACCTGACCGGCGCGATCACCGCGTCCGGCGGTTCGTGGAACGCCAGCATCGTTGCCGAGGTCGCGTCCTGGGGCAACGAGCACCTGCAAGCGGCCGGACTTGGCGCCTATATTGCGCAACAGACCGACGCCGGCGACTTTCACCGCATCGTGCTTGGCATCGCCGTGATGAGCCTGTTCGTCGTCGTCATCAATCGCATATTCTGGCGCCCGCTCTATCGCTATGCCGAGCGCAAATTCCGGATGGGTTGAAGAGATCAAGGACAATCATGGCCACCGCTCTCCTCGACATTCACGACCTGCGGCAGTCATTTCCGCGCGCCGATGGCGGCGAGCATCTGGTGCTCGACGGCGTCGAGCTGGCGCTGACGCAAGGTCAAATCGTCGGCCTGCTCGGCCGCACCGGATCCGGAAAATCGACGCTGTTGCGCCTGATCGCGGGGTTGGCGCAGCCGTCGTCGGGGACCATCACCTATCTCGGCCAACCGGTGAATGCGCCGGCGCCGGGCATCGCCATGGTGTTTCAATCCTTCGCGCTGTTTCCCTGGCTGACGGTGCTGGAAAACGTCCAGCTCGGTCTCGAAGCGCTCGGCCTTCCCGAGGCGGAGATCCGCAAGCGGGCGCTGGCGGCGATCGATCTGATCGGCCTTGACGGCTACGAGTTCGGCCTATCCGCGCGAGCTTTCCGGCGGCATGCGGCAGCGCGTCGGCTTTGCCCGCGCGCTGGTCGTTCATCCCAATATTCTTTTGATGGACGAGCCGTTCTCCGCGCTCGACGTGCTCACCGCGGAGACGCTGCGCACCGACTTCCTCGAACTATGGGGCGAAGGCAAGCTGCCGATCAAGGGCGTGATCCTGGTGACGCACAATATCGAGGAAGCGGTGCTGATGTGCGACCGCATCCTTCTGTTCTCCACCAATCCGGGCCGCATCATCAGCGAGATCGGCGTCGACCTGAAGCAGCCGCGCAATCGGCTCGATCCGCAATTTCCGCGACCTGGTCGAGAAAATCTACGTGGCGATGACGGCGCGTACGCCGACCCCGCCGCAGATCGGCACGGTGGCGGACCGCGCGCCGGCGATCACGATCAACACCATGCTGCCGCGCGTCTCGGCCAATCTGATGTCCGGACTGATCGAAACGCTGGCGGCGCCGCCTTTCAACGGCAAGGCGGATTTGCCGGTGCTGGCCGACGAATTGCACCTGGAGGCCGACGAGCTGTTTCCGGTATCGGACGCGCTGCAGATGTTTCGCCTGGCCGAAATCGAGGGCGGCGACATCAAGCTGACCGATACCGGCAAGCAATTCGCCGAACTCGGCACCGACGATCGCAAGAAGCTGTTCCAGCGCGAGCTGTTGTCCCACGTCCCGCTGGCCGCACATATCCGCCGCGTGCTGCAGGAGCGCGCCAACCACGTGGCGCCGAAAAGCCGTTTCTTCGACGAGCTGGAAGATCACATGAGCGCGGAGGATGCCGAGCTGACGCTGCGCGCGGTGATCGCCTGGGGACGTTACGCCGAAGTGTTCGCCTATGACGACGATTCCGGCACGTTCAGCCTGGAAAATCCGACCTAAAGCTTCGTCAGCAGCTGGCGGCGGCAGGAATGATCACCTTCGATGCCGTGGCGGAGCAGCGCGACGCGAATAACGCGCTTGCAACAGCCGGTCCCGCCCGGTAATTCAAGCGACTTCGGTGCGGCGTGACCCTTGCGGATCATGCCGGAAAAGTGAGGGCGACGATGTCTATCTTACCCGGAAGTGAGGGCGGCGGCCGTGTGCGCTGGCTGCTGCTGGGGTCGTTGGCGCTGAACCTGTTTTTCGTCGGCGCGGCCGGCGCGGTGGCGTTCCGCTATTCCAGTCCGGTGCCGCTGACGACGGTGGCGCATATCGACCATACTTTGGCCGGCCGGCTTCGATCGCATCGCGACGAGCCTGCCGGACGCCGACGCCGAAATCTTGCGCGCGGAGATCACCCAGGATGCGGAAAAAATCGCGGCGGCGCAGGCCGATCTGCGGCTGTCCCAAGACGACGTGCGCAAGAGCCTGCGGGCGGAGCCGTTCGATGCCGACGCCATGCGCACGGCCATGGCGGAGAATCGCACCGCGCACGAAAATTTCGATCAGTGACTCCACGACATGATCGCCTCGGCGGCCGCCAAAATGTCGGTGGTCGGCCGCAACAAGCTCGCCGATTGGCCGGCGGAGCGCGACAACGCACGGCCGCTGCGCTAATCGCTTCACGCTTGTTTAAGCCGCGCTGCGCCGCCCGTTGGCGGCGATCGCCAACAGCGCGCGTTCGGCAATGGTGTCGGCGAGCGCCGGCTTGCGCCGCGATTCCAGAACGGCGTCGGCAAGCTCGGCCATGGCATTGGCGAGCCGCGCGGCGCTCCAGTTCTTCAGCGCCGCTTCGACGAGCGCCTTGCGGCGGAAATGCACGGGCGGCTGCAAGGCATCGAGCGAGAACGGCGCGCCGGCCTCGATCGCGCTGCGCCATTTGTGCAATTGCGCGACCTGGCGCTGGGCGTTGAACAGGATCGATCCGGCCGAGGAGCCGGCGGTGCGCGCCTTGGCGAGCTGAGTTTCGAGTTCGGCCGGCCGGCCGGCAAAGGCCGCATCGACGATGTCCTCAAGCGCCGAGCGCCGAAGCGTCGGACACCACCGCGGTGACGTCCTCGACGCTGACCTCGCCGCGGCCGCGCGCGTAAAGCGTCAGCTTGCGGATTTCGTTGCGCGAGGCAGCGCGGTCGCCGCCGAGCAACGGGATCAACAGCGCGCGTGCGTCGGGCGCAAGCTGTAAGGCCGGCGGCGCGCATCTCGTCGTCGATGAGCCGTTCGCGGTCGCGCTCGCTCATCGGCGTAGCACGGCAGCGCCGCGGCATTCTTGGCGCGCTCGCACAGCGCGCGCAGCGGCGCGTTGCGGCGCAAATCGCCGGCCTCGATGACGACGCGGCATTCGGCGATGCTTCGGCGCCAAGCAGCGCCTCGACCGCCGGCGCGATATTGCGGCCTCCCGCTTTCACCCATACCGCGCGGCGGCCGCCGAACAGCGGCATGGTCTGCGCCTCCTCGACCAGACGTGACGGATCGGCGGCAAATCCTCGCCTTCCAGCCGCGCCAGCGCGAACGGATCGTTCGGATCGTCGACTGACGCCTTGACGAGCGCGTTGACGCGTTCGCTGACGAGGCCGGCGTCCGGACCGAACACCAGCACGACCGGCCGCGCCGGATCGGGCCGCGCGACAAAGGCGTCGACATCCGCGGTCTTATCGCGACCATGACGCAGGGATATTGCCTGCTCGATGCGCAGGTCAAGCCCGCACATATGTCGAGAGACTATGTTCCGGCGACGAAATACGACGCCAGCCGGTTGCGGATCGCCTCGGCGACCATTTGCACGGCGCGATCTTCCGCGTCGCGGTCGGCGCGCTGCACGGCGAAACGCTGCTGCGAACCGGGAGCATCGGTATCGACATGCGCAGACGTGGTGTCCTTGAGGACGATCTTGCCGGTCGCGATTTCCACGAGCTGATAATTCGCCATGACGCCGTCGATCTGCGCGGTCGGCCGGCCGCTGTCCAGATCGACGATGACCGATATCTGCCTCACATCGAGCGTGACCACGAGACGATGCGTCGGCGCATTGGCGCCGGCGCCGCCGTTGAGATCGTATTGCAGCGCATTGCGCATGCCGACCGCGAGCCGCGCGGCGTCGGCGTGCCCTGGCGCGTCGGGATCGGCGGGATCAGTCGACCTCGGCGAGCTTGTCGTGAACGCTGTCGGCGTCGGGCGTCGGACCTCTGCCGTAAAGCGGCTGGAAACAGCCGGCGATCAGGCCCGCCGCGGCCAGCACGACGGCGAGCCGCGCCAGCAATCGCCGCGCGTTAGTCGCGATGCTCACGACCACCACATTGACGATCCGTTGCGGCACGATGATCACCTTTTTCGGCGGTTTGCCGTCGAGCGCCTTTTTCACCGCATCCAGCGCCAGAACGGCAGCCTCGATTTCGGCGTTGCCGGCGTCGCGCGCCACGGTCACGTCGGCGCGCTTCTTGCCGTTGATCTGCACCGGCAGCGTCACCGTGTTCTCGATCAGCAGCGCGCGCTCGACGTGCGGCCACGCGGCTTGCGCGACCAGCGTATCGTGACCGAGCGCAGCCCAGCATTCCTCGGCGAGATGCGGCATCATGGGATGCGAACAATTGCACAAGAATATTAACCGCTTCGCGCATCGCCCAGCGGAAATCGGGCGTCGAAACGGCCCCCTCATCGGCCCCCATTTCGCCAATTATCGTATTGAGCGCATTGGCGAATTCGTAGATATGCGCCACACAAACATTGAAGTGCAGCTTTTCAATGTCATCGGTGACGTTCGGGCCAAGCGCCCGATGGGCCGCCTTGCGCAGCGCCGTCGCCGCCGCCGAGAACTGCGCCGGGCGTTCGGCGGGCGCCGATTTGGCGATCTCGGCCGCCTCGCCGACCAGCCGCCACAGCCGCTGCGCAAACCGCCAGGCGCCCTGAACGCCGCGCTCGGTCCATTCCACGTCGCGCTCCGGCGGCGAATCCGACAGCATGAACCAGCGCGCCACGTCGGCGCCGTAGCTCGCGATGATGTCGTCGGGGTCGACCGTGTTGCGCTTCGACTTCGACATTTTTTCGATGGCGCCGATCTCGACCGGTTCGCCGGTTTCGATCAGACTGGCGCGCCGCGCGTCGCCGTCGCTTTCGATTTTCACTTCCGCCGGGCGCCGCCCATTCGCCGTTCTCCGTGCGATAGGTCTCGTGCACGACCATGCCTTGGGTGAACAGGCCGGCGAACGGCTCTTCGAGCCCGACATGTCCGGTCGCTTTCATGGCGCGGGTGAAGAAGCGGCTATAGAGCAGATGCAGGATCGCGTGCTCGATGCCGCCGATATATTGATCGACCGGCATCCAGGCATCGACCATCGGCCGATCGGTCGGCGCGGTCTTGATCCACGGATCGGTGAAGCGCTCGAAATACCACGACGAGTCGACGAAAGTGTCCATCGTGTCGGTTTCGCGCCGCGCCGGACCGCCGCATTGCGGGCAGGCGACGTTCTTCCAGGTCGGATGATGATCGAGCGGATTGCCGGGCCGGTCGAACGTGACGTCCTCCGGCAACGTCACCGGCAAATCCTTTTCCGGCACCGGCACCACGCCGCATTTTTCGCAATGGATGATCGGGATCGGGCAGCCCCAATAGCGCTGCCGCGAAATGCCCCAGTCGCGCAGGCGGAAGTTGACCTGGCGCTGCGCGACCGGTTGATTGCCGGCGACTCTCTTTCTCCAGCCGTCGCGCCACTTCCTCCTTGGCTTCCGCGACCGTCATGCCGTCGAGGAAACGCGAATTGATCATGCGACCGTCGCCGTCATAGGCGGTGTCGGTGATGACGAAAGTCTTGGCATCCTGGCCGGGCGGGCACACCACCGGCACGTTGCCGAGGCCGTATTTGTTGACGAAGTCGAGGTCGCGCTGATCGTGCGCCGGGCAGCCGAAAATGGCGCCGGTGCCGTAATCCATCAGAATGAAATTGGCGACATAGACCGGCAGCGTCCAGCTGTTGTCGAACGGATGAACCGCCTTGATGCCGGTGTCGAAACCCATCTTCTCGGCGGTGTCGATCTCGGCCTGCGCGGTGCCGTGGCGCCGGCATTGCTCGATGAATTCGGCGAGCGCCGGATTGGTTTTCCGCGGCGGCGGCGGCCAGCGGATGATCCGGCGCCAGCGCCATAAATTTGGCGCCGAACAAGGTATCCGGCCGCGTGGTGAAGACTTCGAGCTCTTTTTCGCCGTTCGGCGCGGTTTTCGGATCGAGCGCGAAACGGACGAGCAGGCCCTCGGAGCGGCCGATCCAGTTCTTCTGCATCAGCCGGACTTTTTCCGGCCAGCGGTCGAGCGTGCCGAGCGCGTCGAGCAGTTCCTGGGAATATTTGGTGATCTTGAAGAACCATTGGGTCATCTCGCGCTGCTCGACCAGCGCGCCGGAGCGCCAGCCGCGGCCGTCGATCACCTGCTCGTTGGCCAGCACGGTCTGATCGACCGGATCCCAGTTCACCTTCGCTTCTTGCGCTCGACGAGCCCGACGCGCCAGAAAATCGAGGAACATTTTCTGCTGGTGCTTGTAATAAGCGGGGTCGCAAGTCGCGATTTCGCGGCTCCAATCGAGCGACAGGCCCATCGATTTGAGCTGCTTCTTCATCGCCGCGATATTGTCGTAGGTCCACGTCTTGGGATGGACCTTGCGCTCCATCGCGGCGTTCTCGGCCGGCATGCCGAAGGCGTCCCAGCCCATCGGATGCAGCACGTTCAATCCCATCGCGCGCTTCAACCGCGCCACCACGTCGCCCATCGTGTAATTGCGCACGTGGCCCATATGGATGCGCCCCGACGGATAGGGGAACATTTCCAGCACGTAGTATTTCGGCCGCGGATCGTCGTTCTTCGTCGCGAAAATGCCGCGCTCGTCCCAGATTTTCTGCCAGCGCGCCTCGGCGTCGCGGGCGTTGTAGCGGTCGGTAGCCATTGGTTTGCGATTTATTTCCGGCGTCTTTTACGGTCGCCGGACGTGACACGAAAGCCCGCAGTGGGTCAACGGGTTGAGCCAGTGGAGCTCGTGACCGGTCCTCGATGTAGAAAGCCCGAAATGCAATACACCACTCTCGGCAAAACCGGCCTGCGCGTCAGCGTCGCCGGTCTCGGCACCGGCGGCTTCTCGCGGATGGGCCTCAAGACCGGAAAGACCGAGGACGAAGCCGCGCGCCTCATCCTCGATGCCGTCGATCTGGGTATCAACTTCATCGACACCGCGCCGCCCTATGGCACCGAAGGCGTGGTCGGCCGGGCGCTGAAATCGATCCCGCGGCGATCGGTGGTGGTCGCGACCAAGGCCTTCATTCACCGCAACAACGAATGGTCGACGCCGGAGCGCGTGGTCGCGAGCCTCGACAATTCGCTGCGGCTGATGGGCACCGATTACATCGACGTATTCAATCTGCATGGCGTTGAGCCGCACGAGTACGACTACGCGCTCAACACGATCGCGCCGGTGCTCATCGAGCAGAAAGCGTAAGGGCAAGATCAGGCATATCGGTCTCACCGAGAATCCGATCGTCGATTTCACCAACGAGACGCTCAAGCGCGCGCTGCACGATCCGGTCTGGGAGGTGTTCATGGTGGGCTTCCACCTGATGCACCAGGGCGCGCGCGCCAACGTGTTTCCGCGCACGCGCGAGAAGGGCATCGGCACGCTGTTGATGTTCGCGGTGCGGAGCATCTTCGCCGACCCGCCGCGCGTCGCGCGGGAGATGAAGGAACTCGCCGCCAAGGGCTTGGTTGAGCCGTGGCTCGGCGACGACCGACGATCCACTCGGCTTTCTCGTTCACGAGGAGGCGCGGCCAACATGATCGAGGCCGCCTATCGCTTTGCGCGGCACGAGCCGGGCGTCGATGTGGTCTTGTTCGGCACCGGCGACGCCGACCATCTGCGGACCAACGTTGCGTCGCTGCTCAAGCCGCCCTTGCCGGATGCCGATCGGGCGAAGCTTGCGGCGCTGTTCGGCCATCTCAAGGGCGTCGGGCTCGATGGCCATCAAGGCCGCGGTCGATAGTCAGGTTCTCGGGTCGCCCGCGGATGTGCCGTCAGTCCTCGTGGCTTTCGCTCCAGCCGTTGCAGTGCGCGCGTTCGTGGCGGACATAGGCGCCGAGATCCTTCACCGGGCCGCCGCGCGGGATCACCAGATAGCAGGCGCCGTGCAGCACCCAGGAGCAGGCGTCCGCCTGGCGCGCCGACATGCGCGCAAGCCGCGCGCGCCTCGCCAAGCGGCAGCACGCGCTCGATCACCGGGCCGGAATAGGAGTGGTTGTAGCGCAGTGGCGGTTCGAGAACGTAAATCGGCATAGTGTCCGCGGCCTCAGCCCTGATAGGCGACGACGATATAGACGGCGTCGCCATGTCGGAATTTGGCGACATCGCGCATTCCCATCCTGGCATGGGCCTTTCTCGATGCGATGTTGTCGGCCCGGATGAAGGTAAAGCCCTCGCGGCCGGGTAATTGCGCCCGCAGCGCTTCGAACAATGCAAGCGCCAGGCCGTGGCCGCGGTGACTTTCGGCGACGCAGATCGGGCCGTAATTGTAAGCGTCCGGCGCGCAGGGATAGGCGCGCAGCATCGCCTGGATTAGCGGATCGTGCGCTTGTGCCGACAGCGGCGTCGAGACGACGTAACCGACAACTTTTTCGCCGTCGCGCGCCACCATGACCGGCATGTCGCGGATCGCGGTGGCGAACCAATCGCGGGGCCATCGAACCGACAATGCGCCGCCATTGTCGCGCATATTGCGTTCCTGCAGGTCGAGAATGCCGGAAATGTCGTCGCCGGTAGCGGCCGCAATCTGGAGGGGTGAATTGGTCATGACGGTCTTATTCGCCGTGCAGTTCTTCGGCGATCCAGTTTGTAATCGACCGATGCTTCGGTCTCCAGCCGAGTGCCGCGGCGGCCTTGCCGCGCACGCGGCTGTTGGAGCCGAGCGAATAGACCGCCGCGTTGCGGCCCCAAAAGGCGATCGCTTCATCGGTGGACCAGGACTGCGCTGGGCCAAGACGGAGCTTGGCCGCGATCACTCCGACGATTTCGCCCAAAGCTTCCTCGCCGCTTTCGACATAGATGAATGTACCGGACGGCGCCCGTGCGATGGCCAAGGGATAGAGCGCCGCGACGTCGGTGATATGGGCGTTCGACCAGCGATTGAGGCCGCGGCCGATATAGCGCGCGACGCCGGAGGTTTTGGCCTGGCGGACGAGCGCCGGCACTTGCACGCTCTGCGCCGGCGGCCCCACAGCGTGACCGTAGATCATGGTGTTGCAGACGACGATGCCGTGGGCGGCGAGCACCAGCCGGTCGATGGCGACTCGCGCCGCTTTGTCAGCGAGCGGCGCAACCCGCGTCGTCTCATCGAAGATGCGGTCGGACGGCTCGCCCATGGCGAGATCGGCGACGATGCTTGAGCCGCTGGAATGGATGAACGGCTTGCCGGAACCGGAAAGCGCGGCGATCAGCGCCTCGACCGCGCCGCGATGATCGCTCGACGCCGTATTGACCACCGCGTCGCCGGCGCGTGCTTCCGCTCGCAGCAAGCTGGCGTCATCCAGCGTTCCGATCACCGCGTCGATGCCGTGCGCCGCAACCGTCTCGGCCTTGGCCTTGTCGCGGACCAGGCCGCGGACTTTATGACCGCTTGCGATCAGGCTCGACGCAACCGCGCCGCCGATATAGCCGTTCGCGCCGGTGAGGAAGACTTGCATTGTGGCTCTCGCTTGCTGCGCCAATTGTTATCCTTCCCGGCGGAAACGCGGGAGGGGGAGATAGCATGGCAGGGTGAGGCATCGCGGCCGATTACCGGCGCGCGAAGCTCATGTCGCAGCGCAGCCCGTCGGCATCGAACGCAAACGAAATGTCGCCGCCGAGCGATTTGAGGCTCTGGGTCACGATGACCGTGCCAAAGCCCTGCCGTTGTGGCGGCGCGACGCGAGGGCCGTTCGCCTCCTTCCAGCCCAGATGCACGGTGTCGCCGTCGGCGCGCCATTGCACGACGACGCGACCGTTCGGAACGGACAATGCGCCGTGCTTCATGGCATTGGTGACGAGTTCGTGGAAGACGAGGCCAAGGTTTCGCGCCGCGTCGGGCGAAACCCTAATGTCCGGCCCGGCGGCGCGCAACCGCGCATCCGCATTGGGGGCGAATTCCAGCGCCAGCAAAGTCTTCAACGCGACGGTCTTGGCATCGGATCGATTGACCAGGTCGTTGGCCGAACTGACGGCGCGGACCCGGCCGGCAATGGCGTTGGCACGCTCGGGATCGTCCACCAGCGTATTGCGCACGATCGATTCCACCACCGCGTAAGTATTCCTGCCGCGGTGCTCCAGTTCGCGTAACAGCAGCTCGCGCTCGCGGTCGCGGGTTCGCAACCGGCGCAGCACATCCCGATACAATTGCGACAGCGCGACAATGCAGCCGCCGGAAATGGCGAAGAACGCAAAATTGAGGACATCGGCCGGGTCGAGCGCGTCGAATTGATAGGGCGGCGGAATGAATGCCCACCAGACGACAAGGATGGAGCCGGCGATCACCAGGATCCCGGCGGGCACTCCCGCCAGCAGCGACGCCAGCAGCACTGCCGGGAAGAAGCTCGTGAATAGAACCTTCGCGCCCATCCAGGCGAACGCCATTCGCATTGCGGTCGCGAGCGCAATGGAGGCGAGGGCGACGATCAGCGCGGCCGGTGAATAGGGACGGATGCGCTCAAGGAGGGAAGTCCAGCGATCCATACGGAAATATCTACATGAACAGCCAACGCTCGCGCCAGCCAAATGTCTGTATTGCTACTCTCAGTTGTCGGTGGCGAATGATCGGCCCTCGAAACCAGTCCGATTCTACAAAAATTCGACGGCAATTGTTGCCAACGCAATTCGCGCCGCAATGGTCCCAATCGCCGTGCTCATGCGCGAACGCGCAACGTCATTTGACATGATTTTCCTCAGACTTTGTCCACCAAGGAAATGTCCTTGCCGTCCCGATAAGCCGGGTGCTTCCAGCCGTCCTCGTCGTAATCGGCCATGCATTGCGCGGCGAGCGCTTCCATCTCCTTGAGCGTGCCATTGCCCTGCGCCTGCTGCAGCTGGAATACGCGAATGAGCTCGTGGCTGCCGGAATAGTTCATCTCGTAAAGCTCATGGCGGGCGCCGAACTCGGTGCCGATGGCGTCCCATAGAAGCTTCATGATCTTGATGCGCTGTTTGTAATCGATGCCGTTCGAGCCGCGCACATATTTGGCCAGATATTTGTCAATCTCCGGATTCTTGAAATCGCGCGCATGCGACGGCAGATAGATCAGCCCCGAGGCGATCACCTTCTCGATGATGTTGCGCACCGCGGGATAGGCTTCGGTCATGAACAGGCGGTAGGTGGCGGAGCCGCGCGGATTGGGCAAAACAGCGCCGTCGACCCACGGCACCGGATTGCAGGCCATGGCATCGGTCAGCGACCAGAACAGATTGCGCCAGCCGATTACTTCGCCGATTTGCGCCTGCACGCCGCGAAAGCCGTCGACGCCGGTCGCGCGCGCGGCCTTCCACAACAGCCCGATGATGAAATCGAGTTTCACCGCGAGCCGGGTGCAGCCTTGCAGCGTGAAGCCGTTGAAAAAGCCCGATTGCGGATA
>CAVTCD010000003.1:0-376290 GCA_963733165.1 uncultured Alphaproteobacteria bacterium | reverse complement strand
AAAGTTCTTCAGCCGTTCGATGTCGCGATGGATGATGACGTTTTCCCAGGGAATGAACGCGTTGTCGAAAACGAATATCGCGTCGTTCTCGTCATAGCGGGATGTCAAAGGATAGTCCCACGGCGAGCCTGTAGCGGCGGCGGCGAATTCATAGGACGGCCGGCAGATCAGTTTGATGCCGGGCGTGTTCATCGGTGCGATGAACATCACCACCATGGCCGGATCGGTGATCTCCTGGCCCATGTTCTGGCCGAGGAAATTGTAATGCGTTAGCGCCGAATTGGTGGCAACCACTTTGGCGCCGGAGACATAGATGCCGGCGTCGGTCTCTTTCTGGATGGTGATGTAGACGTCTTTCACCTCTTCGACTGGCTTGGCGCGGTCGATCGGCGGATTGACCAGGGCATGATTGAGGTAAATCACCGCCTCTTGCCCGCGCTTGTGCCAGGCCCGCGCATTGTCGGCGAATTTGCCGTAGAAGGCGGCATTGACGCCGAGCGTGTTGAGAAACGCCGCCTTGTAATCGGGGCTGCGCCCCATCCAGCCGTAAGAAAGGCGCGCCCAGGCGGCGATGGCGTCGCGCTGCGCGATCACCTCGTCCCGCGAGCGCGCCGCCTTGAAGAATTTGTGGGTGTAGCCGCCGGAGCCGGTATCGGTCGGCGCCGTCAGCACGTCTTTGGAGGCTTTGTCGTGCAGCGCGTCGTAGAGCAGCGCGACGGACGCCGCCGAATTGCGAAACGCCGGATGTGCGGTGACGTCCTTAACCTTTTCGCCGTAGATGAAGACATCGCGGCCATCGCGTAACGACTCCAGAAACTCCGCGCCGGTGAAGGGCCGTTTCTTGCCTGCGAGGATTGCTTCGGGGGGCTGCGACATTCCGGACTCCATTTTCAAACCGAACCGGCGGCTGCCGGAGTAGATTACAATTCATTGCTCGCGGTAAAGCGCCCAGGCGGCGAGCGTTGCGACGATGGCGACCGAGACCAGCGCTCCGCCCACGCCAGTGACGGCGAAGGCGATGGCGCCGGCCGCGGCGCCGGCGAGAAAGCCGAGCGCAACCGCGAGCACGGTCACGAGCTGGCTGCGGACCTCTTCGAATTCGTTTGCCGCGGTGGCGCTGTGCCGGCTGCGCGCGAACCGCCGCCAGGCGATGATCAGTTCGGTCGTGGCGATGCCGAGTTGCGTCATGTTGCCGGTCATGACGTTGGTCTGCGGAATGCCTTTCATCAACAGCCGCACCAGTACGCTTTGCGCGCCCATCGCGCTCGCCGCGACCAGGCCGGCAACGATGCCGTGCCAGTCGGTGGCGTCCTTGATCGGCGGCCCGAACACCAGCATGGCGGCAAAAACCGCAAGCAGCACGGCTTCAAGCAACAGCATCGACGGCAATAACGGCCGGCCGGCATCGCGCGCCAGGCCGACCAGCGCCGCCGTCAACGCCACCGCGACGAGAAAGGCGACGATCACCAGGAGTTTGCCGGCGACGGCGTAGTCGCGAGTGACGATCTCCGCCCCGGCGATGACAAAGCTCGACGTCACCTGCGCGACGAACAGTCCGAACAGCGTGAGATAAGTGTAGCTGTCGACATAGCCGGCGACGAAGCTCAGCAACACCGGCATCGACAGCGGCAGCGGCGCTTCCTCGCGGTGCGATTGGACGTCGGTCATGGGGAATCTCCGCTCTCGGCGCTGATCGCGTAATTCAGCATTGCCGGCTAGCGCATGCGAACTCCCTCTCCCCACCGGGGAGACGGTTAAGTAGCCTTCGCCTGCTGGCAGGCTTGCCACAGCCGCGGCGCCGAGGCGGGCATTTCGAGATGCGCGCCGGCGCCGTTCGGAATGGCGTCGGCAACCGCGTTCATCACCGCCGCGATCGCCGCCGTGGTCCCGGCTTCGCCGACGCCCTTGACGCCGAGCGGATTGGTGGTCGCGGGCGTGTTGTGCATGCCTTCGCGCAACGGCGGCATGTCGGCGGCGCGGGGCATGGCGTAGTCCATGAACGAGCCGGTGACGAGCTGGCCGCTGCCGTCGTCGTAGACGGTGTTTTCCATCAGCGCCTGGCCGAGCCCCGAGGCCAACGAACCGTGCAGCTGGCCGGCGACGATCGTCGGATCGAGCGGAAAACCGCAATCGTCGACAGCGGCATAGGCGGCGATCTCGATGTGGCCGGTTGCCGGATCGATCTCGACCTCGGCGATGTGGACGCCGTTGGGAAAAGTCTGCGGCGTCTCGGTGACGGATCTGGTGTCGAGGTCTTCGGCAATCTCGCCGCGTTTTTTCAGCGCGGCAGCGTGAGATGCGACCTCGAACAGCGACACGCGGCGGTCGGTGCCGACCACTTCGAAATTTCCATTCCGGTAGGCGATATCCGCTTCGCCGGCTTCCAGCATGGCGGCGGCGACCGGCTTGCCTTTGGCGAGGATGGTCTCGATCGCCTTCACCACGGAATGGCTTACCGTCATGCCCGAGCGCGAGCCGACCGACGCGTAGCCCGGCAGTTCGTTGGCTGAATCGCCGTGGCGATGCGGGATTTTTTCCGGCGCGATGCCAAGCCGCTCGCCGATCAGGCGCGAGAACACCGTGGCATGGCCCTGGCCGGTATTTTGCACGTTAAGCACTAGCCGCAGGGTGTCGTTGCCGGGAAATTCCAGAAAAGCGCTTTCGGTCGGCGTGCCGCCGGCATGTTCGAGCATGCAGCAGATGCCGATGCCGCGATATTTGCCGTGCTTTTGCGCCTCGCGCCTGCGCCGCTTGAAATTTTCGTAATCGGCCAGCGCCAGCGCCTTGTCGAGGACGCCTTCGAAATCGCCGCTGTCGATCACGGTGCCGACCGGCGTCGTGTACGGCATCGCCGATTTCTTGACCAAATTGCGCCGCCGCAGCTTCACCGGATCGATGCCGGTCACGCGCGCCGCTTCGTCGACCACGCGCTCGAGCGCATAGCTCGATTCCGGCCGGCCGGCGCCGCGATAGGGCGCGGTCGGCAGCGTGTTGGTGTAAGCGCATTTCACGCTGATATCGATGTGCCGGATGTCGTACATGCCCGGCAGGCAGCGCGTGAAGCTGATGGTCGGGATATTGGCGCCGACGGCGCCGAGATAAGCGCCCATATTGCCGACGTTGCGGATGCGCAGCGCCAGGAATTTCCCCTTGTCGTCAAGCGCCAGCTCCGCCTCCGAATAGATGTCGCGGGCCTGATTGTCGCTCAAAAACGCTTCCGAGCGGCCGGACATCCAATGCACCGGCCGGCCGAGTTTTTTCGCGGCCGACCAGCAGCGCGAGATATTCGGGATAGGCCGAGGTCTTCAGGCCGAAAGCGCCGCCGACGTCCTCGGTGATGACGCGCAGCTTCTCCTTCGGCCAGTTCATGATGGCGATAATGTTGTCGCGCATCACGCCGGCGCTTTGCGAGCAGCAGCGCAGCGAATAGGCGTCGCGCGCCGCATCGTAGCTTGCGGTGGCGCCGCGCGGCTCCATCGGTGGCGACGCACAGCCGCTGATTCATCTCGGCGAAGCGGGCGACATGCGCAGCCGAAGCGAAAATGCGCTCGACCTCCGCCGCATTGGCGGCGGGATCGGCGGCCGGTCCCGCCCATTCGACCGCGAGATTGCCGGGCGCTTCCGGCCATAGCTGCGGCGCGCCGGGCTTGAGTGCCTCGCGCGCGTCGATAACCGGCGTCAGATCCTCGTAGTCGACGGTGACGAATTCGGCGGCGTCCTGGGCGGCGAGCGCGCGCTCCGCGATCACCAGCGCTACCGGCTCGCCGATATGCATGACGCGGTCTTGCGCCAGCGCCGGCCGGTTGGCGACGATGAGCTTGGCGCCGTTCTTGCCCGGCAGCGGCGGGTGCCGGGCAATATTGCCGACGCCTGTCATGTCTGCTCCGGTCAGGACGCCGACGACGCCCGGCGTGCCGGCCGCCGCCGCTATGTCGATGCTTTTGATGCGGGCGAAGGCGTGCGGCGAGCGCACGAAAACGCCATAGGCCTGGTTCGGCAGCGGGTCGTCGGCGGCGTAGCGGCCGCGGCCGCGGACCAGCGGTTCGTCCTCGACGCGGCCGTGCGTCGCGTGCTGGTGGCCGTGCGGTTTGGCGTCGGTGGTGGCGTCCATGCTGGGTTCCGGGAGGTCCTTGCGCGAGGGCTTTTGGCGGACCTTTATAGCCAAAAGTCCCGGTTGAAAAAGGCCCGTGTGACAGGTGCATCCGGCATGCCTCGCATGCCCTTGCCTGGCTTTGCCGGTTATGCGCAGAACATGCGCGCCACATCCGGGGACAGACAATGACTGGTAGCGGAAAGCTTCGCACGATCGACACCCACACGCATATCCTCGCCGACGCCACGATCAAGCTTCTGCAAAAGGAGATCCCGCAGCTCGGTCTCAAGCTGACCGCGATCGACGACAAGGATTCAGTCCTCGAAGTCGCCGGCGTGCCGTACCGGCCGTTTCCGCGCGGCGGCCACGATATCGCGGCGCGGCTTGCCTATATGGACGGCGCCGACGTCGACATGCACGTGCTTTCGGTGTCGCCGCAGACCTGGCTTTACAATCAGGAAGCCGCGGTCGGCGCCGCGGCGGCGGCGATGCAGAACGACGAGATCGCGCGGCTGGTGAAGGAGCATCCGGATCGCTTTTCCGGCATCGCCACGCTGCCGATGCAGGCGCCCGAAAAAGCCGCCGAAGAATTACGCCGCGCCATGACAAAACTCGGGCTGCACGGCGCGATGATCGCATCGAATGTCGGCGGCAAGAATCTCGACGATCCCGCGTTCGAGCCGGTCTGGGCCGCCGCCGCCGAGCTCGACGCCTTCATGATGATCCATCCCGGCAATGTCGCCGGCGCCGACCGGCTGCGCGCTTATTATCTCGGCAATCTCATCGGCAATCCGCTCGACACCACGATCGCGGCGGCGTGCCTGATCTTCGGCGGCGTGCTGGAACGATACCCGAAGCTCAATTTCGTCATGGTGCATGGCGGCGGCTTCATTCCCTATCAGGGCGGCCGCTGGGTGCACGGCTGGCAGGTGCGGCCGGAGCCGAAAGTGCATCTCAAACACTCGCCGGAAACATATCTCGATCGATTCCTCTACGACACCATCCTGCATTCCAAGACGTCGCTCGAATTCCTGATCTCCTCGGTCGGCGCCGACCGCGTCTTCCTCGGCAGCGATTATCCCTACGACATGGGCATGCTGGATTGCGTGCGGCACGTTCGCTCGCTGGATATTGCCGCAGCGCGACCGCGACAAAATTCTCGGCGGCCATGCGCGAGCGATTCTTGAGCAAGCAGCGGCAGACGCGGCGGGATCGGTCATCCCAGGGTGACGCTGAACCCTCGTGTTAGATGCTAACGCCCGGTACGTTCGCGCTGACTTTATTGCTGTCGTTTTTGACCGCGCTCGGCCCGCTGTCGATGGATATGTATTTGCCGTCGCTGCCGGACATCGGCCGCGCGCTCCACGCGCCGACGCTGCACGGTGCAGTTGACCATTTCGAGCTATCTGTTCGGCTTTGCCGTCGGCCAGATTTTTTACGGGCCGATCTCCGACCGCATCGGCCGCAAGCCGGTGCTGCTGACGGCGCTCGTGCTGTACGGCTTTGGCAGCATCGGCTGCGCCGCGGCGCAATCCATCCACGGCCTGATCGCGATGCGTTTCCTGCAAGCGCTCGGCGGCGCCGGCGCCATCGTGCTGGCGCGGGCGGTGGTGCGCGACATTTATTCCGGCGCGCGGGCCAGCCGCGAATTGTCGGTGATGGGCGCGATCACCGCTTTCGCGCCGATCGTCGCGCCTACCATCGGCGGCGTGCTGCAAGTGCTGTTCGGCTGGCGCGCAATTTTCGTCATGCTGGTGATCTTCGCCGCCGTGGCCGCCGATCGGCCGCGGCGCGGCTCCTGCCCGAAACGCTGCACACGCGCACGTCAGGGCCGTTCTCGCTGCGAACCATGGCCGGGCTTTACCGCTCGGTGCTGGTGCATCGCGGCTTTCTCGCCAATCTCGGCATCATGACGACGAGCTTCATCGGCCTGTTCGCCTGGGTCTCCGGCGCGCCGGTCGTCATGCAGGGCGTGCGCTACGGACTGTCGCCGGTCGTGTTTGGGGTAACCTTCGCCATGGGTGCGGCGGGATACATGACCGGCACCTTCATCGGCTCGCGCATCGTCATGCGGCTCGGCATCGACCGAATGATGGGGATCGGCGTCTTCACCATGGCGGCGGGCGGCCTGATCATGGCGGCGGTGGTCGCTCTCGATCTCGACAACGTCATTTGGTTCGTCGGCGCGATGACCATCTATCTCGCCGGGCTCGGCCTGGCGCTGCCGTCATCGATGGCGGGCGCGCTGACGCCTTTCCCGGATCGCGCCGGCACTGCATCCTCGCTGATGGGTTTCGTCCAGCAGACTGGCGCCGCCATCGCGGCCGGCGCGATCGGACTATATCTCGGCCATTCGGCGTGGCCGGTCGCCGCCGTCGTCGCCGCGGCGGGCTGTGCCGCGCTGTTGATCTGGACGTTGACGCGCCGCGTCCGCGCCGGCGATCTGGGACTTTAACGACCTTGGACTTTACAACTTGGGACCTTAGTCGCCGCCTAGGAGGGCGCCGCGGCAAGGTTTGCTGCGGAAAGCGGCGCGGTCCATGCATCATAGCTATACACCCAGTCCGGATCGGTCGGATCGCGCATAAACGTGTTGGCGCGCGAAGCGAGCTGAATGCGCGAGGTGCGCGGCTTGCGGCTCGCTTCGAAGCGGCGCAGTGCGTCGGCCACGTCGGCGCGGTCGGCATCTTTCAGGCAGCGCGATAGCACGGCGGCGTCCTCGATCGCGGTGGCCGCGCCTTGCGCCATATAGGGCGTCATCGGATGGCAGGCGTCGCCGAGCAACGTGACATTGCCGTCCGTCCAGCGCGGCAGCGGATCGCGGTCGACCAGCGCCCATTTGTGCACGGCGGGACAGGCGGCCAGCACGTGGCGGACCTCAGGGTGGAAATCGGCGAAGCTGGTGCGCAGCTCCGTCACGTCGCCCATCGCCGACCAGGATTCGATCGCGAAGCCCGGCTCCGGCTGGCTGGTGACGAAATAGACTTCGCTGCGGTCCGGCCTGACATAATAGATGACGATGTGGCGATCCGGTCCCCACCACTTGGTGCAATCGCCGATGTGGTTGCCGCCGAGTAGCGCGGCCGGAAAGGTGGTGCGATAGGCCACCCGGCCGGTGAAGTTCGGAATCTCTCTGCCGAACAGAATGTCTTTCACCAGCGAGTGGATGCCGTCGGCGCCGATCACAGCGTCGGCCTGCGCGTCCACGCCATTGGCAAAGCGGAGACTGACACTGCCGTCGGCACGCTGCTCCAGCGACGTGAGCCGGTGATCGAGCCGCAGATCGCTCGCCGGCACGACGCTCGCTAGCGCGGCGTGGAGGTCGCCGCGATGCGCCAAGAGATAGGGCGCGCCATAACGCGCTTCGGCGGTCTCGCCAAACATCATCTCGAAGCGGATGTCGCCTGAATCGAAGTCACGGTTGTTCCACGAGCGCGGATAAAACGCCGCGGCGCGCAACACCGGCTCGAGCCCGAACGCGCGCAACACCTTCATCGCGTTGCAGCCGATCTGGATGCCGGCGCCGATCCGTGCAAAGCGCGCCGCATGCTCATAGACGATGACGCCGATGCCGGCCCGGCGCAGCGCCGCGGCGGCCGCCAGGCCGCCCATGCCCGCACCAATGATTGCGACGGAAAGCTTTTTCACCCGGGCACGCCCTCTCGGCGCATTATTCGGGAACTCGGCCGCCGCCGCAATGACACCCGCGCCGGTCCCTTTCAGAGACCCAAGCTTCACCGATACAATGGGGCAGGGCAGGATCGGAAACGAAGGACAAAGGAAGAAAAATGGCTCAAGGCAATCTCCCCAAGCGGGTGCTCGGTTCGTCCGGCATTCAAAGCTCGGCCATCGGGCTCGGCTGCATGTCGCTGTCCGGCATCTACGGCAAGAGCGGCGACGACGAGGGCATCGCGGTAATCCGCGACGCGCTCGACCGCGGCATCACCATGCTCGACAGTTCGGACGCCTATGGCGCCGGTCATAACGAGGAGCTGGTCGGCAAGGCGATCAAGGGCCGCCGCGCCGAAGTCGTGCTGGCGACCAAGTTCGGCAATGTCGGCGGCAAGGACGGCAAGTTCGCCGACGGCCGGCCGGAATTCGTCATCAGCTCCTGCGAGGCGAGCCTCAAGCGGTTGGGCGTCGAGGTCATCGATCTGTATTATCAGCACCGCATCGATCCGAGCGTGCCGATCGAGGATACGGTCGGCGCCATGGCGAAACTCGTCAAAGCGGGCAAGGTGCGGGCGCTGGGCTTGAGCGAAGCCAGCCCCAAGACCGTGCGCCGCGGCCATGCCGTGCATCCGATCGCCGCGGTGCAGAACGAATTCTCGCTGCTCTACCGGCCCGATGGCGAGGAGTTGCTCAAGACCACGCGTGAACTCAACATCGCTTTCGTCGCCTATTCGCCGCTCGGCCGCGGGCTGCTCACCGGCCGCGTGGAATTGGCGGAAACCGACGGCCGAAAGCGGCATCCGCGATTCGCCCCGGAGAATTTCGAGCGCAATGTCGCGCTGGTGCACCGGGTCGACGATCTGGCGCGGAAGAAAAACTGCACGCCCGGCCAGCTCGCGTTGGCCTGGCTGTTGGCGCAGGGCAAGGACATCGTGCCGATCCCCGGCACCAAGCACAAAGAACGGCTGCTCGAAAATATCGGCGCGCTGTCTGTCACGCTGACCGACGCCGAGCTCGCGCAAATCTCGGCCGCCGTCCCGGTCGGCGCCGCCGCCGGCCTGCGTTATCCGGAAGGGCAGATGAAGAGCGTTTACGTGTGACCGGAGCGCACGCAGAGCTTCCCGGCGTCAAGCTGTGGTTCATCGATACGGGCGGCGCGGGGCCGTCCGTCGTTCTGCTGCATCCCAATACCGGCACCGTTGCCATCTGGGAGCCGCAGATCGCGGGCTTCACGCAGGCCGGATACCGCGTCATCGCCTTCGATCGGCGCGGCTGGGGCAACAGCCTTCCCGATCCGGCGTCGGGTCCGCAGCCGGGCAGCGTCGCCGGCGATCTCGATGCGCTTGCCGAGCATCTCAAGCTCGAAAAATTCCACCTGCTCGGGGTCGCCGGCGGCGGCTTTATTGCGCTCGATTATGCGGCGTGGCGGCCGCAGCGTCTGCGCAGCCTCATTGTCGGCGGCTCGACCGGAGCGATCGCGGACAAGGAGGTTGCGGATTTCATCGCGCGTATCGCCATTCCGCATATCCGGGAACAGTCGGCGCACTATCGCGAGATCGGACCGTCCTATCGCGGCGCCAACCCGGACGGCGTCGCGCGCTGGATCGAGATCGACGAGCATGCGCGCCAGCCGGGCGGCGCCTTCCAGCCGCCGCTGCGCACGCCGAACACTTTTGCCAAGATCGAAGCCATCGCCAGCCCGACGCTGGTCATCGCCGCGGACGCCGATCTGCTGGCGCCGCCGGCCCTGATGCGCATTTGGGCGGCGCACATGAAAAATCACGAATGGGCTGTTATGCATGACGCCGGCCACGCCATGGCCTGGGAGCAGCCTGGCCGCTTCAACGACCTCGTGCTGGACTTTCTCGCGCGGCATTGAACCGATCGTTGAGGTAAACATGGTGACCCCGCCGCTCTACATCCTTGTCAGAACTCTGGATCCACAAGGGTCGCGAGACGGAATTCGAGGCCTACGAGAGCAAAGTGGCGCGCATCATGGCGCGTTACGGAGGCGTCGTCGAACGTACGATCCGCACGGCAAGAGCGCCGGACGACGGATCGGACGAGCCTTTCGAGGTCCACCTGCTCAAGTTTCCAAGTCGGGAACTCTACGACGCATACCTCGATGATGCGGAGCGTCGTTCCCTGAGTGGGGAACGCGCTGGCATAATCACCAACAGCGATATTCTTGTTGGAACGCCAGGGCCGGCTTATGGCTCCTGACGGCGGCCTGGAGCGCCGCTGACGCAATTCGCGCCGCATGCTAAAAAGCCAAATACCAACATCACCTCATAATCCAGGCAGTACCGCGCCCATGCCCAAACTCTACGAAGCGCTCGCAGAGGCTTTCCTTGCGGAGGGAGTCGACACGCAGTTCGTCCTGATGGGCGACGGCAACATGCATTGGTCCACCGCCTTTGCCAAACTGCCGGGCGTGCACACCGTCCACGTCAGGCACGAGCACGTCAGCGTAGCGGCGGCGACAGCCTACAACATAGCTACCGGCAAGCTCGCGGTTGCCTCGGTCACCTGCGGGCCTGGCGTGACTCAGTTGATGACGGCGCTGCCGGCCGCGGTTCGCGCCCGCCTGCCGATGGTGGTGTTTGCGGGCGAGTCGCCGATCAACGCCAAGTTCTACAACCAGTACATCGATCAGGCGCCGCTGGTGGCGGCGACCGGGGCACATTACATCGCCGCGCATAGCGTGCCGCGCATGATGGACTACGTGCGCGAGGCCTTTCACATCGCCAAGTACGAGCGGTGCCCGGTGGTGCTGGGCGTTCCCTACGACCTGCAAAAGGTCGAATACATGGCCAATCAGCCCTACGAGACCTCGGCGATGTACCAGCCCAAGGTCGGGCGCATGCAGCCCGATCCGCAGCTCGTGGCCGAGGCCGTCGAGCGGCTGGCCGCGGCACAGCGGCCGATCATCCTCGGTGGCCGCGGCGTGCTGTGGTCCGGCGCGCGAGACGCGGTGATCAAGCTCGCCGATCGCTGCGGCGCCTTGCTCTCCAACACGCTGCCTGCGCGCGGCCTTTTCCACGACCATCCGTTCGGGCTCGGCACCACCGGCAGCTACTTCACGTCGTTGGGCAGAGAGATGTACGAGTCCGCGGACGTCGTGCTCGCGGTCGGCACCAGCCTGTCCTACTACGTCGGTGGCGGGCACTACTGGGGAAAGGCCTACAAGATCCAGTTGGACGATGCGCCACGCGGCTTGCGCGACGGGCAGAAGGCCGCCGACCTTTACGTCAGATCGGATGCGCTCGCCGGCGTCGAGGCAATCCTTGCCGGTCTCGACAAGAAGCTGGGCGTCGGCAAACCAACGGCGGCGGCCATACGCTCGAAAGAGCTCGCGCATCGCATTGCAACCGAGCCGCCGGACTCGATGCCATTCGACATCGAACCCGGGGTGCTGGATCCACGCGAGGTGATCCGGGCGATCGACGCGGTCGTTCCGAAGGATTGGGACTGCGTCGTCGGCGGCGGCCATCAGGCCTATTTCAACACCCAGATGCGCGGCAGGCCGGCGGAACGCTACACGACGGTCCGCGAATTCGGCGCGGTCGGCAACGGCCTGTCGTACGCGCTTGGAGTTGCGGCTGCGCGCCGGCAGGGCCGCGAGGGCAAGATCGTCTTGTTTGAAGGCGACGGCGGGCTCTTGTTCCATATCCAGGAACTCGAGACGCTCAAGCGTCAGGGATTTCGTATCCTGATCTGCGCGATGAACGACGGCGGATACGGCTCGGAGTTTCACAAGCTGCGCGCCGACGGCATCGACGACAGCTTGGCAGTGTTCGGCCGGCCCGCGTTCGAAGACATCGCACGCGGCTTCGGCCTGCGCGGCCACGAGATACGGGACGTGTCGGTCATTCCGAAACTGTTCGCCGACTTTGCCGCGCAGGGCGAAAGCGAGATATGGAACATTCAGATCTCAGATAAGGTCACGGCACCAGTGATCCGCCAGACCATCAAGCGCGGCCACGGCAATATGTGAGTGTGATGGGGCGACTTCACCTCATATGATGTCCGTCATGAGGGCTGAGGTGTGGAACATTCACATCTCCGACAAGGTGGTGAGCCCGAGCACGCGGCGCGGCATCGCGGTCGGCCATGGGGTGAGGTAGAGTGGGTTAGGCGAAAGGCGTAACCCACCAATCTCGCGGCAGCCGATCGCTGCGGCTGCGCCGGCACGCGGGAAAAGCCGCTGCCGGATAACGCAACGATAATCCATCGGGAAACGTCACAGTTCAGGGGCTCAACCTATGTACAATCTGCATTTGTCCGCCGAGCAACTGGAAATCCGCGACATGGTGCGCGACTTCGTCACGCACGAGGTCAAGCCGGTTGTGCTCAAGGCGGACCGGCTTGACGTGTGTGACCGGCTGCTGCCCATGACCTTGCTCGACAAGGCTTCGCAGCTGGGCTTGCGAACGCTATCGCTTGCCGAGGATCATGGCGGCGCCGGCGCCGATCAGCTAACGTGCTGTATCGTGACCGAGGAGCTTGCGGCCGGAGACGCCGACATCGCGGCGACGTTCGCCGAAACCGCACGGCTGGCAAGGATCCTGTTCGAGCGCGCCATGACGCCCGCGCAGCGCGATCGCCTGCTGCCGCTATTCGCGGACAACGGTCGCTGCCACCTCGCCTTCGCAAGCCACGAGCCTGGCGCAGCCGTGAGCCTCGGCGTGAACTATCATCGGCCGATCGCGGCGGGCGCCGACCTCAAGACGACGGCGGTGCGGTCGAGCGACGGGAGCTTCATCGTCAATGGCGTCAAGGATTGCGTCGCCAACGCACCGGTCGCCGGCCTGATCGCGGTTGCCGTCAAAATGCCCGGGTGGCAAGGCGCCGCCATCCTCATCGTTCCGCTCGATACGCCGGGCCTGACCGTGCGTGCGCATGAGGGCGCGTGGCGTCATGGCACCTGCGGCGAGGTCACGTTGAAGGATTGCCGCGTGCCGGCCGACAATCTTCTGAGCGGCGAAGCGGCAGACTTGCTTGCCGGCGATGAAACATCCGGCCGCGGCAACGCGCTCGCCCAGGCGGTCAATCTCGGCATCGGCCGCGCCGCCTACGAGGCCGCAATCGACTATGCCAAGCTGCGCGTGCAAGGCGGCCGCCCGATCGCCGAGCATCAGGCGATCGGCACCAAGCTCGCCGAGATCGCCATCAAGCTCGAAGTGGCGCGCGCCGCGGTGTGGCAGGCGGCCTGGGCCTGCGACCATCCAGACGCCTATGCCGACCGCAGCGTTGCAGACCTGCCGCTGCAGACCATCGCTCAAGTATTCACCGGGCAGGCGATGCTCGAAGCGGCCAAGGACGCCGCCGAAGTTTTCGGCGCGATGGGCGTGATGCGCGATATGCCGATGCAGAAATACGTGCATGACGCGCGCGTCTGCCTGCATGGCAGCGACAGCAACCGCGACGCCAAGCTGCGCATTGCCGAAGCGCTGCTCGGCTATCGCCGGCCTGCACGCACCGCGATCGCGGCCGAATAGCCCGTTATCCGTTCCGACGAGGACACCATCATGGACTTCGCATTGAGCAACGAGCAGCGCGATTGGCAGATGACGGCGCGCAAATTCGCCGACGACGAAATCCGGCCGATCTCGCTCGCCCGCGACGCCATTCCGACGGCGCGCGAAACTTTCGATTGGGAAATCGTCAAGAAGGGCTCGAAGCTCGGTTTTCGTACGCTCGCGGTGCCGAAAGAGTATGGCGGTCACGGCACCGACTTCGTCACTCAGGCCGTGGTCATGGCGGAACTTGCCCGGGCCGACAGCGCCATTTCCAAGACGTTCAGCCAGAACTGGAAATGGAGCCATCTGATTTCCCACGCCTGCAGCGACGAGCAGAAAGCGCGGTTCCTCAAGCCGTTTGTCGAGGACGATACGTTTTTGCTCGGCAAGGGAATTTCGGAGCCGAGCGCGGGCTCCGACAACCGCTTGCCGCCGGACGACGATCCCAAGGCCGGCCTGAAGCTGCGCGCCGAGCGCAACGGCGACGAATGGATTCTCAACGGCGAAAAATGCTTCATTGCCAATGCGCCGGTGGGCAAACTGTTCTTCATCGACGCGCGCACCGATCCCGCGGCCCCGCTCAGGCAGGGCACCACCATGTTCCTGGTGCCGCGCGACACGCCGGGCTTCCGCATCGGCAAGGTGTTCAACAAGAGCGGCTGGCGTTTTTATCAGAACGGCGAGATGATTTTCGAGGACGCGCGGGTCCCGCACGCCAATGTGGTCGGCCAGGTCAACGGCGCCGTTCGCAAGGCCGGGGGCGGCGGCGAAGACACGACCGGTGGCGATATTTTCGGCGACCTTGAACTGTGCGCCAACGCGCTCGGCATCTGCGACGATGCCTGCCAGACGGCTTTGCGCCATGCCCGCACGACCAAACAGGACGGGCGGTACCTGTTCGAGCAGCAGATCGTTCAGCTTGCAGGTCAACAAGATGCACATGCTGACCGAGGCGCTGCGCTCATTCGTACTGCGCGTGGCCTGGGAGCACGACATGAAGGTGCGCTCCTGCAACGCCGGCCTGGCGATGAATTTCTCGACCGACGTCGTGCAGCAGGTGACCGAGCTCTACATGGACGTTCGCGGCGTGGAACGGCTGCGTCATGGATCGCCACGCCGACAAGCTCGTTCGCGACGCCATCATCTGGAGCCATCTGGCCGGCGACACGGTGCAACGAATGAAGGTCGCGCGCCGCCTCTCCTAGCAAGTCCGGCGGGCTATGCCTGATACGCCCCAAGCGCGCCGCGTAAAATCTCGCGCGACGGCTCCGAGCCGTCGACCAGGCGGAGCGTGCGCCGTTTGATCTTCCAGCCTGACGGCGTGCGCTTTAGCTCCCAGCGGTTGGTGACCACGCGGTGGATGTGATAGCCGCGCGAGGCGCCGTGGTTGGGCACCTCGACCGCCTCGCCGGATTTTTTCGGCGTGAGAATTTGCAGATAGGAGATGACCACGGCCGTCGTCGCCGTCGATCGCGACATACGGCAGCCCGGTAAAGTGCGCGAGCCCGCCGGCAATCGCCGCCTGATGGCCGTCGCTTTGCAGCAAGGCGCCGAGCGCCTTATTGCCGGTGGCGCCGGACAGGCCGGGGCCGCGGTCGAACACGCCATCTTCGGCATAAACGGCTTCGGCGTAGGCGGCGCCGCCGGTATCGGCGCTGGGCGGATGGCTGGCGATGAGATTGTAGATTTCAAGCCGATCCTCGATGGCGCGCAGGCGCTGTTCGAGCGTTGGTTCGTTGTTAGCCATCGTTGTCCTCCGAATTGTGATTTCACGGCGCGTATCATTTACATTATCATCGGCTTAGGGCGATTGTCGTAGCCAGACGCGGCGTCAGATTTTGGCATTGTTGCGTTCCGCAAATCAGGGGGAAATTCATGGCCGGCGGCGAACTCGATCGCCGTTCGTTCCTCGTTGGAGCAAGCGCGGCCGGCGGCGGCTTGGCGCTCGGCTTTGCCATTCCGTTCGGCCGCGACCCGGCAATCCCGCGCGCGAGGGCCGACGGCGCCGCACCCGAAATCACCTGCTGGGTGGTGATCGCGCCCGACGACACGGTGACGATCCGCGTGGCGCATTCCGAAATGGGGCAGGGCGCGCTGACCGGCCTCGCCATGCTGGTCGCCGAGGAGCTCGAATGCGACTGGAGCAAAGTGCGCACCGAATTCGTTTCGCCGACGGAAAATTCACGGCGCGACCATGTCTGGGGCGACACCTCGACCGGCGCCAGCCGCTCGATCGCGTCCTCGCAAGACTATCTGCGCCGCGCCGGCGCCACCGCGCGCGAAATGCTGATCGCCGCCGCGGCGGCGCGTGGAATGTGGCACCGGAGCAATGCAAGGCGCGCAACAGCACCATCACGCATGCGCCGAGCGGCCGGAGCGTGAGTTTCGGCGCGGTCGCCGAGGACGCCGCCAAGCTCGACTCCGCCGACCGACGTCACGCTAAAACCGCCGAGCGACTGGACGCTCGCCGGCACGCCGCAGAAGCGGCTCGATGTCCGTGACAAGGTCACGGCGCAGCCGGTCTATGCGATCGACGTGCAGCTGCCCGGCATGCTCTACGCCGCCATCGTGCATTGCCCGGTCTATCAGGGCGCGCCGAAATCGGTCGACGAAAGTTCGATCGCCGGCATGAAAGGCGTGCGCGGCGTCGTGCGCATGCCGGACGCGGTCGCGGTGGTCGCCGATTCCTGGTGGCGCGCCAAGCGCGCCGCCGACGCGCTCAAAGTGACCTGGGACGATCGCGGCAATGCGCGATCTGTCGAGCGACAGCATCGCCGCATTGGTGCGCGGCGCGCTCGATGCGCCGGTTGCGCAAGTCGGCCGCGCCGACGGCGATGCCGCGGCCGCGCTGGCCGGCGCGCCGCGCCGCATCACGGCGGATTACGCGGTGCCGTTTCTCGCCCACGCCACCATGGAGCCGCAGACCTGCACCGCGCATGTCAAGGCCGACGGCGTCGAGATCTGGGCGCCGACCCAGGATCCGGCGACCGCGGTCGCCACCGCGGCGAGTCGCCGCCGGCGTGACGAACGATAACGTCACCGTGCACCGCATGATGCTCGGCGGCGGTTTTGGCCGCCGCGCGCCGATCCAGGAATATGTCCGGCCAGGCCGTCGTCATCGCCAAAGAATTCGAGCGGCCGGTCAAGCTCGTCTGGACGCGCGAAGCAGGACATCACGCATGATCTCTATCGGCCGTTCAGCATGGCGCGCCTTACCGCCGGTCTCGATGCCGAGGGCATGCCGGTCGCCTGGACCATCCGGCTTGCCGGCCCCTCGTTCGTTGCGTCTCTGGTGCCGCCATTCAGCGCCAATATCGTCGACCGCTCTTATCATCAGCGGGCTCGGCGACGAGATGGGCTACGACGTGCCGAATTATCTGGTCGATTACGTCATCCGCCCGACGCCGGTGCCGCTCGGCGTGTGGCGCGCGATCAACTACACGCAGAACGCCTTCTACAAGGAAAGCTTCATCGACGAGATGGCGCATGAAGCGGGGATCGATCCCTATCTTTATCGGCGCAAGCTATTGGCCAAGAGCCCGAAAGATCTCGCCGTGCTCGACGCCGCGGCAAAGGCGGCGGACTGGGGCTCCGCCGCCGCCGCCCGGCGTGTTCCGCGGCATTGCGCTCAACCAGGCCTGCGGCAGCTATTGCGCGCAAGTGGCCGAGATTTCCTTCGACCGATGGTGCGTTGCGCGTGCGCGCGTCGTGTCGGCGATCGATCCCGGCCATGCGGTCAATCCGCTGTCGATCGAAATGCAGACGCAAGGCGCGGTCGTTTATGCGCTGACGGCCGCTCTATACGGCGAGATCACCATCAAGGACGGCGGCGCCGAGCAATCGAATTTCGATGGTTATGAAATGCTGCGCATGGCCGACGCGCCGCAAGGTCGAAACCGTGGTCGTGCCGAGCGGCGGTTTCTGGGGCGGCGTCGGCGAGCCGCCGGTGCCGCCGCTGGCGCCGGCGCTGTGCAACGCGATCTTCGCCGCCACCGGCAAGCGCATCCGCTCGCTGCCGCTGAAGAACCACGATTTGGGCAAGGCGATTTGAGCGGACCGTCGGCGGCCCTCACTGCCGCCCGAACAATTTTTCGAGCAGCCAGAAATCGAGTGGGCCGGATCGCTCTGCTGGTTGCTCTGGCTGTTTTGCTGTCCGGCCGGTGCGGCGGCTGGCGGGGTCGGCCATCGGCGCCGGCGGCGCGCCGAAGCCAGCCGCCGTTGTCCAGGCCCGGCAGCGGCGTCGGCGCGACGCCTTGATGCGCGGCCCGCATGAAGCGGCTCCAGATTTCGACCGGCAGTCCGCCGCCGACCGCTTTTTTGGTCGGCGAATTGTCGTCATTGCCGAGCCAGACGCCGGTGACGAGATGCGAGGTGTAGCCGATGAACCAGGCGTCGCGGAAATCCTGGCTGGTGCCGGTCTTGCCGGCGGCCTGCCAGCCGGGAAGATTGGCGCCGCGCGCGGTGCCCGACACCAGCGTCTCGTGCATCATCGTATTCATCATCCCGACATAGCGCGCATCGACGATGCGGCCGAGCGGGTGCTCGGCGACGGTCGTACAGCGTCTTGCCGTCGGCGCTGCGGATGCGCTCGACGACATGCGGCGACACCGCCAAGCCGCCATTGGCGAAGGTCGCGTAGGCGGAGACCAGTTCGAGCGGCGTCACTTCCGAGGTGCCGAGCGCGATCGAGGCATTGGGCTCGAGCATGCGAGGTGATGCCGAGCCGATAGGCGGTGCGCACCACGGCGTCGGGACTTTCTTCGAGCGTCAGCCGCACCGATACCGTATTGAGCGAATTGGCGAGCGCCTGGGTCAGCGTCACCGGGCCGAGATATTGGTGTTCGAAATTTTCCGGCTTCCAGCCTTTGACCGAGATCGGCGCGTCGTCGCGCACGGTGTCCGGCGTCAGCCCGTGTTCGAGCGCGGTGAGATAGACGAACGGCTTGAAAGCCGAGCCGGGCTGGCGCTTGGCGTCGATGGCGCGGTTGAATTGGCTCTCGCCGTAATTCCTGCCGCCGACCAGCGCGCGCACCACGCCGTCCGGCGTCATCGCCACCAGCGCGCCTTGCGAGATATTGAGCTTGTCGCCTTTCTGCGTTGAGCGTGTCGACCAGCGCCTGTTCGGCCGCGCCTTGCAGCGCCGGATCGATCGTGGTTTCGACCACGATGTCCTGATCGAACTGACCGATCGATTCGTCGACCGCATCCATCACCCAGTCGGCGACGTAATTGACCGAGCCGGCGCCGGCCGGCTGTACCGCGCGCGCCGGATGCGCCAGCGCCGCCTTGGCGTCGGCATCGGAGATCATTTTCTGCTCGGCCATGTCGGCGATCACGATCGCGGCGCGGCGCTGGGCGCCGTCCTGATTGTGGCTCGGCGCCAGCCGCGACGGCGATTGCACGAGGCCGGCGAGCATCGCCGCTTCCGGCAGCGTCAATACGCGCGCCGACTTGCCGAAATAGCGTTGCGACGCGCCCTCGACGCCGTAGGCGCCGGAGCCGAAATAGACGCGGTTGAGATAGAGTTCGAGAATCTCCGCCTTGGTGAATTTGTGTTCGAGCCAGAGCGCCAGCACGATCTCCTGCAGCTTGCGCGAGACGGTGCGCTCCTGGGTGAGGAACAGGTTCTTGGCGAGCTGCTGGGTGATGGTCGAGCCGCCCTGCGACGCGCCGCGGCGCAACACGTCGGCGACCAGCGCGCGCGCAATGCCGAGCGGATCGATGCCGTGATGCGAATAGAAGCGGCGGTCCTCGATGGCGACGAAGGCGTTGGGAACATAAGCCGGCAATTCGGCCAGCGGCACCGCGGCGCCGCCCATGTCGCCGCGGGTGGCGAGCGTCGCGCCGTTGACGCCGAGGATCAGCACCGACGGCGGCCGTTTGGGAATTTCCAGCGATTGGATCGGCGGCAGATGGATGCCGATCCAAACCAGCGCGCCGATGCCGGCGATGATCGCCCATAGAGCCAGCACCAAGCCCCAATAGACGATGCGGCCGAAGCCGGAGCGGCGTCCGCCGCCGCGCTTTTTTCGCGGTGCGGCCGGGGTATCGGCGTCACGTTGCCGGCGGCCCGAGCCGGAGCGCGCTTTGGGTGGACCGCCGATTCGATCCTGCGGGCGCAGCCGAAGATCGAAGCTTTCGGCTTCTTTCCTGCGCCCCTGCCGCCACGCCATAGCCAGCCCTTAAGCGCTGAAAAGAGCGCCGCTAGGACCCTAGTTTGGTGCGTTTAAGGCGGGGTTACTGGGTCATTTCACCCCTCCCCGCACGCGGGGAGAAGGAAATCACCCTACCGCGGCCTCTTTGGCCGGCTTGCCCTCGCCCGCTTGCGGGGTGAACAGCGCGAGCAGCGGCCGCTTGATCGCGGTTTGGCGGATCGGCGTCGCGATCTGCGCGCCGAGGAGATCGGTGACGTAGAACACGTCGACCACGCGCTCGCCGAAGGTCGCGACATGCGCCGAGGCGATATTGAGGTTGAGCTTCGACAGCGTCGTGGTCAGCTCATACAGCAGGCCCGGCCGGTCGAGGCCGGTGACTTCGACCACGGTGTAGCGGTTCGACCACTGGTTATTGATGGTGACTTCCGGCTCGATGGCGAAGGCCTTGAGCCGACCTTTCGGCGGCGCGCGCTTGGCGACGATGTCGGGCAATTTGAGCTGCCCGCGCACCGCCTTCTCGATGGCGTCGCCGATCCGCGCCGCGCGCCGCCCTTCGTCCTCGTCATGATCGAATTCGCGCGACACCGCGATGGTGTCGAGCGCGAGCCCGTCGGTCGTGGTGTAGATCTGGGCGTCGACGATATTGGCGCCGGCCAGCGCGCAGGCGCCGGCGATGATCGACAACAGCCACGGATGATCGGGCGCGAACACGGTGAGTTCGGTGACGCCGCGCGCGGCGTCGAAGCCGACGCAGGTCGCCAACGTTTTGCCGGCCGCCTCGATGTCGCGCACGAAACGGGCATGATCGAGCTTGTGCGCCAGATCGACCTTGAGCCAGTAGGCCGGATAGAGCCGCTCGATATAGGCGTCGAGCGATGGCGCCGGCCAATCTTTGAACTCGGCGCGGAACTCCTGCTGCGCCATGGCGACGCGCTGCGCGCGGTTGACCTCGGAGAAGCCGCCGGTCAGCACCGGTTCGGTTTCGTAATAGAGCGTGCGCATCAACTGCGCCTTCCAGCCGTTCCACACGCCCGGGCCGACCGCGCGGATGTCCGCGGTGGTGAGAATGGTCAATAGCTTCAATCGCTCCAATGACTGCACCACCGCGGCGAAATTCTCGATGGTTTTGCGGTCAGACAAATCGCGCGATTGCGCCACCGTCGACATCACCAGATGCACCTCGACCAGCCAGGCGACCAGCTCGGTGTCGGCGGCGTTAAGCCCGAAGCGCGGGCCGAGCCGGCGGGCGAGCCGCGCCCCGGCCAGCGAGTGGTCCTCGACGCGGCCCTTGGCGATGTCGTGCAGGAACAAGGCGACGCCCAGCACGGCGCGATGCTGCGGCTGGATCGTCCTGATCAGTTCGCTGGCCAGCGAGAATTCCGGTTTATCGCCGTGTTCGATCTCGTTGAGCACGCCGATGCAGCGCAGCAGATGCTCGTCCACCGTATAGTGGTGGTACATGTTGAACTGCATCATCGCCACGATGCGGCCGAAGGCGTGAACGAAGGCGCCGAGCACGCCGGCTTCGTTCATCCGCCGCAGCACGGTTTCGGCGTCGTGCTTGGCGGTCAGGATTTCGAGGAACAGGCGGTTCGCCTCCTTGTCCTCGCGCACGCTCTTGTCGATGAGCTTGAGCGAGCGCGTGGCGGCGCGCATGGCTTCGGGGTGGAAGGCAAGATTGTGCTTCTGCGCCAGCCAGAACAACTGGATCAGATTGACCGGATCGCGCCGGAACACGTCGGCGCGCGCGATATTGATGCGGTTAATGTCGATGACGAAATCGTCGGTGCCGGAAAGCTTTTTGCGCACCGGGGCCGGGCGCAGACGGGCGATGACGCGGCTCAATACCGGCGCCGGTTTGGCCTGCAATTCCTCAAGTCCCGAGCAGAGAATGGCGGTCAGATCGCCGACATGCTTGGCGGTGAGGAAGTAATGCTTCATGAAGCGCTCGACCTCCTTTAACCCGGGATGCGCGGTATAGCCGAGCCGCACCGCGATATCGCGCTGGATGTCGAACGACAGCCGCTCCTCGGCGCGGCCGGTGAGGAAATGCATATTGCAGCGGACCGACCATAAGAAGTCCTCGCAGCGGCGGAACAATTTGTACTCGTCGCGGTCGAATACGCCGCGCTCGATCAGTTCCTCGGGTTCGCGCACGCGATAGACGTATTTGGCGATCCAGAACAGCGTATGCAGGTCGCGCAGGCCGCCCTTGCCGTCCTTGACGTTGGGCTCGACCAGGTAGCGCGACTGGCCGGCGCGGCGGTGACGCTCCTCGCGTTCGGCGAGCTTGGCGGCGACGAATTCCGGCGCGGTGCCCTGCACGACTTCTTTGTCGAACCGCGTCGTCAGCTCGTTGAACAGCTTGATGTCGCCGAACAGATACCGCGTTTCCAAAAGTGCGGTACGGATGGTCATGTCCGCCTTGGCCTGACGGATACATTCATCGACCGATCGGGTCGCGTGGCCGACCTTGAGCCCCATGTCCCACAGGCAATAGAGCAGCGCCTCGGCGACCTGTTCGCCCCATGCGGTCTGCTTGTAGGGCAACAGAAACAAGAGATCGATGTCGGAGCCTGGCGCCAGCAATCCGCGGCCGTAGCCGCCGGTGCCGACGACCGCCATGTGCTCCGCCTCGGACGGCACGCGCGGCGGATTAAGTTCGGTCACGGCGAAGTCGAACAGGATGCGGATGATCTCGTCCTGCGTCTGGCACAGCCGCTCCGCGCAACGTCGGCCGTGCCGGTCCTTGAGCAGCAAGGCCTCGGCGCGAACGCGCGCCTCGCTCAACGCCGATTTCAGCCGCTGCGCGACCGCGGTACGCAGTTCACGCTCGCGCCCGGCATGCGTCTTGGCGAGCTTTTTGAGATCGTCGACGATCGCCGCCGGATCGATCAGTTCATCGGCGGCGCGGACGGATCGTTGAGTGTCGAGCATCGGCTTTACGCATAGCGGAGTGGCGGTGCGGAGTCATCGTGCGCCGCCGCGGGCTGGCGGAAAATTGCCCTGAAACGGCGCGCCGCTATCGAAGCATAATCCTTCCATTTCAGCGCAAAATGCAGGATTTCTTTCTAATTGACGCCAATTCGACGCCCTCCTAAGGAATAATACTGCGTAGTAAGGGGAGATCGTCATGCTGTCACGCCGTGGTTTTCTGACAAGCGCAACGGGCGCCGGTCTGTTGCCGCTCGGTTTTGCGCGCGCTGCGCACGCCGCCGACAAGCCGGCGGAAATCCGCATCGACTGGGCGACCTATAACCCGGTGTCGATGGTGCTCAAGCAGAAGGGCCTGCTCGAAAACGAATTCGCCAAGGATGGCATCGGCGTCCGCTGGGTGCAGTCGCTCGGTTCCAACAAGGCGCTCGAATTTCTCAATGCCGGCTCGATCGATTTCGGCTCGACCGCAGGCTCTGCGGCGCTGCTTGGCCGGATCAACGGCAATCCGATCAAATCGATCTACGTCTATTCCCGCCCGGAGTGGACGGCTTTGGTCACGCGCAAGGACACGCCGATCGAGAAGATCGCCGACCTCAAGGGCAAGCGCGTCGCGGTGACGCGCGGCACCGATCCGCACATTTTCCTGGTACGGGCGCTGCTTTCCGTCGCCATGACCGAGCAGGACATCAGCGAAGTGCTGTTGCAGCATCCGGACGGCAAGACCGCGCTCATTCGCGGCGACGTCGATGCCTGGGCCGGCCTCGATCCGATGATGGCGGCGGCGCAGGTCGAAGACGGCGCGCGGCTGTTCTATCGCAACAAGGACGCCAATACTTACGGCATCCTCAATTCGAGCGAGGACTTCCTCGTCAAATATCCGGATCTGACCAAGCGCGTGCTGTCGGTCTACGAACAGGCGCGCAAATATTGCCTGGCCAATTACGACGACGAGAAAAACGCCTTCATCGCCGTGACCAAGTTGTCCGAGGCCGTCGTCGACATCCAGCTCAAGGAGCGCACCGATCTGACCTTCAGTCGCATCGGTCCGCAACAGCGCGACACTATTTTGCAGGCGGGTTTGGCTTTGCAGAAGGCGGGTGTGATCGCGGCGAATGTCGATGTGAGGAAATCGCTCGACGATCTGGTCGACGACCGCTTCGTCGCGGCGTGAAGACCTTATACCTCTCCCCTTGCGGGAGAGGGCAAACTTCGCCGCATTGCATTTGCTCAGGCCATTATGTCTCTTGGGACTATGACAATTACTGCCGAAGGCAGCCCGGCCGAGCAACGCGCGGGTAGAAGTCGTTGGGCGCGGCTGACGTGGCCGGCGCTCGGGCTTTTGCTTCCGGTCACGCTCGCCGTGGCCTGGGAAATCATCGTGCGCATGGGCTGGGCGAGCGGGCGGCTGGCGCCGCCGCCGTCCGTCATCTTCGCGACCTTTCTCGATCTGGCCCGCACCGGCGAATTGCAACGCAACACGCTGGTGACGCTGGGGCGCGTTGCCGCCGGTTTCGGCATCGGCGCCGGCGTCGCGACGATTATCGGCGCCGCAACCGGTTACTCGCCGCTGCTGCGGCGCCTGCTCGATCCCAGCCTGCAGGCGCTGCGCGCCATCCCGTCGATCGCCTGGGTGCCGTTGTTCATCCTTTGGCTTGGCATTTTCGAGGCGTCCAAAGTGACATTGATCGCGGTCGGCGTGTTCTTTCCGGTCTATCTCGGACTGATGGGCGCGATCCAGTCGGTCGACCGCAAGCTGGTCGAAGTCGGCCGGGCGTTTCGGCTGTCCGACGTTGAAATGGTGCATCGGATCCTGCTTCCCGCGGTGCTGCCGGCCTATGTGATTTCGCTCCGCTCAGGGCTCGGGCTCGGCTGGATGTTCGTCGTCGCCGCCGAGCTGATGGGCGCGTCCTCCGGCCTCGGATATCTGTTGATCGACGGCCAGGAACTCGGCAAGCCCGGCGAGATCGTCGCCGCCATCGTCGCTTTCGCCATTGTCGGCAAGGCGTCGGATTGGCTGATCGTGCTTGTCGCCGCACCGTTCCTGCGCTGGGAAGACGTGGTGCGGCAGGATTAGCGCATGATCCCGAAGAGTGGATACCGGCTTTCGGATAAGATCATGCGCAAACTGAAAATGTAGCAATGCTGGTCCTCGAACGCGTCGGCAAGACCTATCCCAACGGCGTGCACGCGCTCGGCGGCGTGTCGCTCGACGTTGAACTCGGCGAAATCGTCGCCGTGATCGGCGGCTCGGGCTCGGGGAAATCGACGCTGCTGCGCGCCATCGGCGGGCTCGATGCGCCAAGTGAAGGCGCGATTCTGCTTGATGGAGAGAAAATCGTCGCGCCGCATGAAAAGATCGGCATCATTTTTCAGGAGCCGCGGCTGCTGCCCTGGCTGAAAGTCGCCGACAATGTCGGTTTTGGGCTCGGCGACCGGCCGAGGGCCGAGCGGAGACAGCGCGTCGCCGCCGCGCTCAAGCGCGTCGGCCTTGCCGACAAGGCGGCGATGTGGCCGCGTGAACTCTCCGGCGGCCAGGCGCAGCGCGTCGCCATAGCGCGCGCGCTGGTGCCGCGGCCGGAAGTGCTGCTGCTCGACGAGCCGTTCTCGGCGCTCGACGCCTTTACCCGCGCCGATTTGCAGGACCACCTGCTCGACCTGTGGGCCGATGCCAAGCCGACCTTGATCCTCGTCACCCACGACGTCGACGAGGCTATCGTGCTCGCCGACCGCGTCATGGTGCTGCGGCCGCGGCCCGGCCGCATCTCCGATGAAATCGATGTCGACCTGCCACGGCCGCGCGACCGCCAGTCCGCTGCCTTCGATTTCGTCAAGCGCCGCGTGCTGGCCGCGCTCGACCGCTCGCTCAACCGCACCGCATCCGGCGCTGAGGACGAACCCAAGGCCGAGGCCGGTGCGGCGATGTGGTGGTAAGGCCTGCCCAGTTTGGCTTTGGAGCAAATGCGGAAGCGAGTACAATCCTTCCAGGGCGACGGAGGATACCGATGCATAGGTTCATCATCGAACGCGATATTCCCAACATCAGCGCTGCCGATGCCATTTTTCTCAGAAACACCGCGAAACGATCGAATGAAACGCTGTGTCAGCTCGGCGGCTCCATCCAGTGGATAGAAAGCTTCATCTCGGGCGATAAAATATTCTGCCACTATCTTGCGGTGAACGAGGATCTCATTCGCAAGCACTCCGAAATGAGCGGCATTCCGGCGACGCGGATTTATAAAGTTGACAACAGGATCGATCCGACCTTGGCGACTTCACTGGTCGGCCCGATTCCGATCGGGCACACCCCTTAGCGGCGATCCTTGATTCATGGGCCTGGTCCTCATTGCCGGCTAGCGCGGTACGCACTATCTCCAGGCCCGAGAATCCGCGTTGGCGGATGAATTCAGGGAGCCAGGTTCACATGGACGCCGCCGGGTTGCGGGCGCTGCAGGCGCCGATCAAGGAACATTACAAGGCCGATCCCAAGGCTGGCTTCATTACGCTCAAGGCCAAAGGCACGCTCGACGATAACAATATCGCCTGCAAGGTCGAAACCGGCCGCGCGCTGGCGGTGGCGGGACTGCATCCGGCCACCGGCGGCTCGGGCATGGAATTATGCTCCGGCGACATGCTGCTTGAAGCTTTGGTCGCCTGCGCCGGCGTGACGCTCAAGGCGGTCGCCACCGCGATCGAGGTTCCGCTCAAATCCGGCACCGTCTCGGCCGAAGGCGATCTCGATTTCCGCGGCACGCTCGGCGTTGCCAAGGAGGCGCCGGTCGGCTTCGCGCAAATCCGGCTCGCCTTCAATCTCGACACCGACGCGCCGCAAGACAAGCTCGACCAGCTCCTCAAACTCACCGAGCGCTATTGCGTCGTCTATCAGACCATCCGCAGCGGCCCGCCGGTCGAGATTTCCATGCGCCGCAAATAGCGCACCCCGTCATCATCCGCGAAGGCGGATGATCCAGTATCCGAAGTGTTTCCCGGTCGATCTCGGCGGCGATTACTGGATGGCCCGCCTCCGCGGGCCATGACAATCGGCGCGACGATGTGAACAGAATGACCTCCCCCGAACTCCTGTTGCTGCTCGACCTCGCCCTGAAGATGGCGCTGACGGCGACGATCGTCGTCGTCATCTCCATCGTGGTCGAACGTTCCGGGCCGTTTATCGGCGCGCTCATTGCCGCGCTGCCGACCGCTGCCGGTGCGGCCTACATCATTCTCGCCTTCGAGCATCCGCCCGACTTCATCGCGGCGAGCGCCGTCGGCAGCGCCGCGGCAACGGCGGCGGTGTCGATCTTCGCGTTCACCTATAGCGTGCTGGCGCAGCGTCACGGCTTGCTCCTCAGTATCAGTGTCGCCATCGCGATCTGGTTCGTGGCGGCGGCCGCCTTGCGTATGGTCTCGTGGACACCGCCCACCGCGATGCTGCTCAACATTGGCGTGTTCGGAATTACGGTGCCGCTAAGCTGGCGCTACCGCACTTCGGGCCCGCCGGTGAAGTTTTTGCGTTCGGCCTATGACATCCCGCTCCGCGCGCTGACCGCCGCGCTCGTCGTGGCAGCGGTAACCACGGCGAGCTACAGCATCGGTTCGTTCGCCTCCGGCGTTTTCGCGGTGTTTCCGATTGTGATGGCCTGCACGGTCGTCATCTTGCATCCCCGCGTCGGCGGCATTGCATCGGCGAGCATGTTCGCGCACGCGCAAATCGCGCTGAACGGCCTTTGGCTCGGCTTTCTCGCTGTGCACTACCTCGTCGCGCCGGTCGGCGTGTGGGGTGCGTTCGGGCTCGGGCTCGTGGTGAGCGTCGCCTGGAGCGGATTGCTCTGGCTGGTGCGCAAGCGGCCTACGGCTTCTGCGCCAGCTTCGCCTTGAGTGCGTAGAGCGCTTCGAGCGCGTCGCGCGGCGACATTTCATCGGGATGCAGCGCGGCGAGCGCTTCAAGCATGGCGTTCAGCGCCGTATCGACCGGCGGCGCGGACGGCAAGCGCGCGGCGGCGAACAGCGGCAGATCGTCGATCAGCCGGCGCGCCGGCGAGGTGCGGTCCTCGGCTTCGATCTGCGCCAGCACGAGCTTGGCGCGCTCGATCACGCTCGGCGGCAAGCCGGCGAGTTTTGCCACCGCAATGCCATAAGAACGGTCGGCCGCGCCGTCGATGACTTCGTGCAGGAACACGACGTCGCCCTGCCATTCCTTCACCCGCATGGTGGCGTTATGCAGCCGATTGAGCTTGGCGGCGAGCGCGGTCATTTCGTGAAAGTGGGTGGCGAACAAAGTACGGCAGCGATTGCTCTCGTGCAGATGCTCGATCGTCGCCCAGGCGATCGACAGCCCATCGAAGGTCGCGGTGCCGCGGCCGATCTCGTCGAGGATGACCAGCGCCCGTTCGCCGGCCTGATTGAGGATCGCTGCGGTCTCGACCATCTCGACCATGAAGGTCGAATGGCCGCGCGCCAGATCGTCGGCGGCGCCGACCCGCGAGAACAGCCGGTCGACCACGCCGATATGTGCGGCCTTTGCCGGCACGAAACTTCCCATCTGCGCCAGCACCGCGATCAGCGCGTTCTGGCGCAGAAACGTCGATTTGCCGGCCATATTCGGCCCGGTGACCAGCCAGATACGGCCATCCGACAGATCGCAATCGTTGGCGACGAACGGGCCGCCGCCCGCTTGCAGCGCCTGTTCGACCACCGGGTGGCGGCCGCCGGTGATGGCGAAGGCGAGGCTGGCGTCGACCTCGGGACGGACATAGTCGCGTTCGACCGCAAGCGCGGCGAGCGCAGACACCACATCGACGATCGCCAGCGCATCCGCCGCCGCCTTGATCGGCGCGCTTGCCGCCGCCACCGTCGCGGCGAGACGGTCGAAAATCGAAAGTTCGAGGGCCAGCGCGCGGTCGGCGGCGTTGGCGATCTTGGCTTCGAGCTCGCCAAGCTCGGTGGTGGTGAAGCGCACCTGGCCGGCGGTGGTCTGGCGATGGATGAAGGTGGCGTTGAGCGGCGCGCTCAGGAGCCTGTCGCCGTGCTGCGCCGACACGTCGACGAAATAGCCGAGCACGTTATTGTGCCGAATTTTGAGCGAGCGGATGCCGGTCGTCTCGGCGTAGCGCACCTGCAGCGCGGCGATGACGCGGCGGGATTCGTCACGCAACGCGCGCGCTTCGTCGAGCGCCGCTTCGTAGCTGGCGCGCACAAAACCGCCGTCGCGGCGGTAGGCCGGTAATTCGTCGGCCAGCGCGCGCTGAAGTTCGGCGGCAATATCGGCGTCGGGGCGGCGCAATGCCGCGATCGCTTGCGCGATATCGCGCGGCACCGCCGCAAGCGCCGAAAGTCTTTGCGAAAACTCCGCCGCGGCGAAAATGCCGTCGCGGATTGCAGCGAGATCGCGCGGGCCGCCGCGGCCGACGACGATGCGGGTGAGCGCACGGGCGAGATCGGGCACTGCCCGCAGCAGCACGCGCAGATCGTTGCGCGCGGCATGGTCGGTGACGAACACGGCGGCCGCATCGAGCCGCTGCGCGATTGTCGCGGGATCGGTCAAGGGCGCTGAGAGCCGCTGCGCCAATAGCCGCGAGCCCGCCGCCGTCACGGTGCGGTCGATGGCGGCAAGCAGCGAGCCACGCCGCTCGCCGGCGAGCGTGCGGACCAGTTCGAGATTGCCGCGCGTCGACTGGTCGATGGCAAGCGTCGTGCCGGCTGCTTCGCGCACCGGCGGCGACAGCGGCGGCCGTTTGCCGATCTGCGTGCGCTCGACATAAGTGACCGCGGCCGCGGCGGCGTTGAGTTCGACGCGCGAAAACGCGCCGAACGAGGCCGTCGTCGCGATGCCGAAGAACGCGGCGAGCCGCCGCTCCGCGGTCGCGCCGTCGAACACGTCGCGGGTGACCGGCGTCAGCGCCGGCAGGGAACGCAGCAAGGGCGCCAGCTCGGCATCGGCATAGAGCGCATCGGAGACGATGATCTCGCCCGGCTCGATGCGGGCGATCTCGGCCGCAAGCGAAACGCGGTCGGATTCGGCGACACGGAATTCGCCGGTCGATATGTCGAGTGCGGCCAGCGCGAAGCGGTCCTCGCCGGACGAGATGCGGTTTCTGGCCAGCGCCAGCAGATAATTGTTGCGCTTGGCGTCAAGCAGCGAATCTTCGGTCAGCGTGCCGGGCGTCACCAGCCGCACCACGTCGCGGCGCACCACGCTCTTGGCGCCGCGCTTGCGCGCTTCCGCCGGGTCTTCGAGCTGCTCGCACACCGCGACGCGATGGCCGAGCGCGATCAGCCGGCGCAGATATTCGTCGGCGCGCTCGATCGGCACCCCGCACATCGGGATGTCGTGGCCCTGATGCTTGCCGCGCTTGGTCAGCATGATGCCGAGCGCGCGCGAGGCGGTTTCAGCATCGTCGAAAAACATCTCGTAAAAGTCGCCCATCCGGTAGAACAAGAGGCAATCCGGATTGGCCGCCTTGATCTCGATATATTGCTCCATCATTGGAGTGACGCGGCCGGTATCGGGCGCGGCACCGCTCGCCGGCGCTTCGCTTTCCGATAATGGCGGATCGACCTGGACGGCCTGGCTTGGCATGGTCGCTAAACTAGAGGCTTCGTCAGCCGCGCGATACGTCCTCGACGATCATGTCGGAGGCCTTTTCCCCAACCATGATGATAGCGATATCGAAGGCCTCCAGGTTCGAGCTAGTGCCGAGCAGGCCGACGAGGAACGATGGCGCCAACAGATTTTTCTGCGCCGCCAAACTGTCTTTGCTCTTAAAACGCGGGTACGGTTGACACGTCGCCATGCGCCGCAGGGGTGGCCGTCGCCAGTTCGGGTAAGCGTCGATGAAGTCGGACACAATCGCCGAGACTGCCTGCCCAGTCGCGCCGCGGGCCGGCGGCCGATCATGACCGCACCCGCAGAGCAACAGACCGCGGCCAAGGATTTCCTCGCCACCTGGACGGGGCGCGCGCCCGGCATCGCGCTTTCCGCCGCCGTGGCGCTGGCGGCTTATTTCGCCGCGCCGCAACTGGCGCGTTTTCTGCCAGTGCCGGCGATCGTGATCGCGCTCGTTATCGGCGTCGCGCTCAATCCGTGGATCGCGGCACGGCCGGTCTTCCTGCCCGGCATGGTGTTCTGCGTCAAGACACTGTTGCGCGGCGCGGTGGCGCTGCTCGGCATCCGCGTCAGCGTTGGCGAGATTATCGCGCTCGGGCCGTTGACCGCCGGTCTCGTCGTGCTCGCCATGGTAGTCACGCTGGCAGCGGCGATGGGATTTGCGCGGCTTAGCCGGCAGAGCCTGTTCTATGGCGCGCTGGCCGGCGCCGGCACCGCCGTCTGCGGAGCTTCGGCGACGCTCGCCACCGCGACGGTGCTGCCGGATTATCCCGGCAAGGACGCCGACATCGCTTTCGTCGTCGTCACCACCAACAGCCTCGCCACTTTGGCGATGGTGGTCTATCCGCCGCTCTGCGCGCTGATCGGCTTCAATCCGCAAATGACCGGCGTGATGCTCGGCGGCACCATCCACGATGTCGCCCAGGTGGTCGGCGCCGGTTATTCGGTCTCGGCGCTGGTCGGCGACACAGCCGTCATCGTCAAACTGTTCCGCGTGCTGCTATTGCTGCCGACCGTGCTCGGCATCGGCTGGTTCCTCACCCGCTCCGGCGTCAGGCACGGCGAGGCGCGCGTGCCGGTGCCGTTCTTCGCGCTGGTCTTCATCGCGCTGTGCGTCGCCAACAGCCTGGTGTTGCTGGCGCCGGGCGCGGTGCCGGACTATGGGCAGATCAAGGCGCTGATGATCGCCGCGTCGAATTGGGGCCTGCTGCTGGCGATCGGCGCGCTCGGGCTGGGCACCTCGATCACGGCGATCTACGCGCTTGGCTGGCGCGCCATCGCCACCGTGATCGGCACGACGCTGACCATCCTCATTATTGTGACCGGCGGCCTGATGCTGCTGCGGCTGTTCGCCTGACCGGCGCGAACAATATCCTCCCCCTATCCGGGGGAGGATAAAAGTCACTTCACCAGTTTCTTGTCGGTGACCGCTTCGAGATTCTTATAGAAGACCTTGTCGCTCGTGATTTTGTCCATCTTGAGCGATTCGAGGATTTCCAGTGTCACGCGCGGGAACATGGTGCCGCCTTCCGGATCGAATGGGCAATCGGAAGCGAACACGAGCTTGTCGATGGGAAAGAATTCCATGCCGCATTTGGTCGCCGGCACGGCGGTGAAGGCGGCGGTGTCGGCCCAGAAATCGTTCTTGAAATAATCGAGCGGCCGCTTCTTGAGGCTCTTGCGCAAGCCCACATAATCCTCATCCGTGGTGCGATTACCCATCACGTCGTTGCCCGGGCCGAGCCGGCCTTCGAGCATCGGCACCAGGCCGGCGAAATGATGGGTGATGATTTTCAGGTTCGGATGGGTGTCCATGATCTTGGAGTAAACCAGCCGGAGCATGGCGCAGGTCGTCTCGTAGGACCAGCCGATGGTCCACCAGATTTCGTAGAGCGATTTTTTCTCGTCGTAATAATCTGGCGTCTCGGCGCCGCGCGCCGGGTGAATCCAGATCGGCGCGCCGAGCTCGTTCATTTTCTTCCAGAACGGAGCGTATTCCGGCCGGTCGATCGGTTTGCCGGCGACATTGGTGTAGATCTGCACGCCGAGCGCGCCGTTCTTGAGCGCGCGCTCGGCCTCGCCGACCCCTGCGTCGGAGGCCGCCAGCGAAACCTGCGCCACCCAGCCGGGGAAGTGGTCGCTCTCCTTGGCGATCAACTCGGCAAAACCGTCATTGATGATCTTGCAGAATTCGTCGATGTCTTTCGGCGATTTGGCGAAGCGCTCAATCGGCGGCTGCGGATAGGACAGGATCTGCTGATAGTCCTTGTGGCCGTCGACGATCTTCTTGCGCACGTCGAGATCGAACAAAGCCGGCAGCGAGCGGATGCGCTTGCCCATGTCCTTATAGTCGCCGGCAACTTCGTTGAGCTTGGTGAAGAATTTTTCCGGAAAAAAATGGGTATACGCATCGACACGCATCGGCGTTTCTCTCCCTTTTTGGTGGATGGCTTCTAGCGCATTTTACCGCTCGCGGGAAACCGCGAGGGTCAAACGCTGCCATGCGTGAGACGCGCGACGACCTCGGGCGGGATCGGCTGCGACGTTATGCGCTTTGGATCGCCGGGATCGCGGGCCGCCCAGACCCGCGTCTCGAAACCCTCGGCCGCGAGCGCGCCGCCGTGGCTCAGCCGGTGCTCGATCTTGAAGCTTGAACGGCCGCAGGCGGTGAGCGTGCTTTCGACCGTGACCTCGTCGCCGAACCGCGTTGGCAGGCGGAATTTCGCCCGCGTCTCCACCAGCGGATGACCCAGAAAGTCGTAGGCCTTGAGGTACTCGATCTTTTTCATGCCGAGCGCGCGCTCCAGCAGCATCGTCGTCGAGGTGTCGAAAATCTCGAAATAGCGCGCATAGAAAATGATGCCGGCGGGGTCGCAGTCGCCCCATTCGATGCGCGTGTTGCGGGTATTGGTCAGCACTCTTTTTTTTCCTACGCGCCGCTCATTTTCCCTCCCCCCTTGTGGGGGAGGGAAGGGTGGGGGGTCGGGAGGGAAGTGTATGTCGTCGACGCATCGGTCTTGCCTCGCGACCCCCACCCCAACCCCTCCCCACAGGGGGGAGGGAAATTTTCTAGCGCGGCGCCATGCGTAGCGCGCCATCGAGGCGGACGACTTCGCCGTTGAGGTAGCGGTTCTCGATCATGTGGCGCACCAGCGCCGCATATTGCGGCGGCTGGCCGAGCAGCTTTGGAAACGGCACCGAAGCGGCCAGGCTCTGCTGCGCCTGTTCGGGCAAGGCGTGCAACATCGGGGTGGAGAAGATTCCGGGCGCGACGGCGTTGACGCGGATGCCGAACTGGGCGAACTCGCGGGCCGCCGGCATGACCAGGGCGACGACGCCGCCTTTCGAAGCGGCATAGGCGGCCTGGCCGATCTGGCCCTCATAGGACGCCACCGAAGCGGTGCAGACAATGATGCCGCGCTCGCCATCTTGCAGCGGTTCGACGTTCTGCATGGCGGCTGCGGCAAGCCGCATCACATTGAATGTGCCGATCAGGTTGATCTCGATGACGCGGGCGAATTCGGCGAGCGGCATCGGCCCGTCGCGGCCGACGATACGTTTGGCCGGCCCGACGCCGGCGCAGCTCACCACGATGCGCGCGATGCCGTGGTCGGCCGCGGCCGCGGCGAAGGCTTTTTCCGTCGCAGCGCTCTCTGTCACGTCGCAGGTGATGGCGATGCCGTCGATGTCGGCCGCCACTTCGGCGGCGGCCTTGGCGTTGACGTCGAAAATCGCCACTTTGGCGCCGGCCTCCGCCAGCATGCGCGCGGTGGCGGCGCCGAGGCCCGAGGCGCCACCGGTGACGATTGCCGCGTGTCTGCGAATGTCCATGATCAATCTACCTCAAGGGGTTGCGCCAAGCCGGCGACAATGACATGCGGCGGCGGCGCGCCTGCGTAAAGGTCCTCGATCAAGCCAGCGCGATGCGCCAGCACCGCGCGCTGGTTGATCGAGCCTTTGTCGGTCATTTCGCCGATATCGAGCGACGGCGGCTCGGCCAGGAAAATGGCGCGGGTGACGCGGCTTGACGCGCCGGTCGATGTGGCGAGGAATGAATCGAGGAGACGGGCAAACGCGGCCATCACGCGCTGATCGGCAAGCAAGGTTTGGGCCGGGATATCCGCCGCCAGTCCGGGCGCGAGCTTGCGGCAGGCGTCGAGGTCGGGAAACACCAGCGCTGCGACCTCATTGCGATCCGCCCCCGCCAGTACGACATCCCGCGCCAGCGGGGCAAAATGGGCGATGAATGCGGCGCGCAGCGGCCCGACGCTGACCCAGCTGCCGGTCGCCAGCTTGAAATCCTCGGCGAGCCGCCCGTCGAACACCAGCCCTTTCGCCGGATCGGCCGGATCGTCGAATTTGAGCGCGTCGCCGATCTTGTAAAAACCCTCGTCGTCGAAAGCGTCCGCGCTCAGCGCCGGCGCACGCCAATAGCCGGGCGTGATGTTCGCCCCCTTAAGCCGCGCCTCAAGCTTGCCGTCGCGCGGCACCAGCTTGAGCTCGACGCCCGGCAGCGGCAGGCCGATATTGCCGGTGCGTTCCGATTGCCAGGTGCGGGCCAGCGCGGCCGGCGCGGTCTCGGTCGAGCCGAGACTCGATATGAACGTGATGTGCATGCCGGTCGTGTTGACCGCGAGTTGCTGCCAGGCGTCGATCACGTATTGCAGCATGCTGGCGCCGGCATAGAACATCACCTGCAGCCGACTGAAGAATTTTTCGCGCAAGCGCCGATCCGCCGCGAAATGCGGCAGCAGCATCTCAAAACCCTTCGGCACGTTGAAATAGATGGTCGGCGCGATGTCGCGCAGATTGCGCACCGTCGCGTCGATGGCGTCCGGCAACGGCTTGCCCTCGTCGATGTAAAGCGAGCCGCCATTGTCGAGCACCAGACCGAAATTGTGATTGCTGCCAAACGTGTGATTCCACGGCAGCCAGTCGACGATGACCGGCGGCTGGTCGGCAACAAATGCAAGGCCGGCGCGGATCATCGTCTGGTTGGCGCACAGCATAAGCTGCGTGTTGATGACGCCTTTCGGCTGGCCGGTCGACCCGGAGGTGAACAGGACTTTCGCAATCGTATTGGGACCGACTTTGGCGTGCGCCGCCTCGACCGCCGGCGTCGGCTGGGTCTTCGCCAACGCGGTGAAGTCCGTCGCGCGGCGATCCCGCGGCGGGGTGGCGGCGACCACGACCTCGGCGCCTGGCGGCACGGCGGCGGCGATGGCGCGCGCAAAGGCGGCACCGTTGGCGGCAAAGACCAGACCGGGCGACAGCGTCGCCATGATGGCTTTGAGCTTGCCGAAATCCTGCGACAAGAGCGAATAGGGCACCGAGATCGGCGCGTAGGGAATGCCGACATGCATGGCGGCAAGGCTGATGAGCGCATGCTCGATATCGTTGCCGGACAGGATGGCGATGGGCCGGTCGACCGACAGGTCGCGTTGCAGCAGTGCCGCCGCGATGGCGCGCACCGCCGCGAGCGTTTGTGCATAAGTCAACACGCGCCAGCCGCCCGCGCCGTCGCGTTGCGCCAGGAACACGCGATCCGGCGCCGCCTTCGCCCAATGCAGCAGCCGTTCGGTCAGCTTGTGCGGGTGCGGCCGGCAGCGGATGCGGCGAGCGCAGCAGGATCGCGCCATCGCTCCGCCGCTCGATCAGCACATCCGCCGGCCCAAGTTTTACCGGCCGCAACGGCGGATGATTTTGCGCAAAGGTTCTCGCCGGCGCGCGCGACATGTCAGCTTCGCGCCACTTTGGGCGCGCGCTTTTCCAGAAACGCCTTGAGCCGCGCCTTGGCTTCCTCGTCGCCTTGCGCGATCGCCGCGGCCAGTGCTTCGGTGACATAGCCGGCGGCGGGATCGCTCCTGGCGATGCGCGGCAGCAAATGCATCACGGCGAAATTCGTGAACGGCGCATTGTTGGCGATGCGGTGCGCGATCTCCATGCCTTTGGCGATGCCTTCGCCGGCGTCGACGAGATATTGCGTCAGCCCGATGGTCTGGCCTTCTTCGGCGGACAGCGTGCGCCCTGTCAGCATCATGTCCATCACCCGCGCGGTGCCGATCAGCGGCGGCAGCCGGACTGAGCCGCCGCCGCCGGCATAGATGCCGCGGCTCGCCTCCGGCATCGCATAAAAGGCGCTGCGCTCGGCGACGCGGATATGCGCTGCGGCGGCGAGTTCAAGTCCGCCGCCGACCACCGCGCCGTGCAGCACCGCGACCACTGGCACCGAACCGAATTCGATGCGCTCGAATGCGCGATGCCAGGACCGCGAATGTTCCACGCCGGCAAAAGTTTTGCGCTCGGTCAGTTCGGTCAGATCGAGCCCGGCGCTGAAATGATCGCCCTCGCCGGCAACAACCACGGCGCGGGTGTCGTCCGGCAGCGACGAAAAGAACGCTTCGATCCCGGCCACCATCGTCTCGTCGAGCGCATTGCGCTTGTTGGGACGCGTCAGCGTCAGCACGGCGATCGCGCCATGCCGCTCGGCCTTAAGCGTCGGCGGCAGATCGGCGAATTCGGCGGACGGATCGATCATCGCGACGCCATTTGACCCGTTCCGCCGCGGCCCGTAAATAGCCTGCAAGAACGGAAAAAGGGTGCCGAACATGGAGCGGCCGATGCGGGAGGTCTTTGTTTGCGACGCGGCGCGCACCGCGATCGGCCGCTACGGCGGCGCGCTCGCCAAGGTGCGCACCGACGACCTTGCCGCGGTTCCGATCAAGGCGCTCGTCGCCCGCAACGCCAAGGCTGACTGGGCAAAACTCGACGAAGTATTTTTCGGCTGCGCCAACCAGTCCGGCGAGGACAACCGCAACGTGGCGCGCATGGCGCTGTTGCTGGCCGGGCTGCCGGACACCGTGCCCGGCGTCACCGTCAACCGGCTGTGCGCCTCTGGACTTAACGCGGTCGGCGACGCGGCGCGCGCGATCCGCTCGGGCGAGATGGAATTCGCCATTGCCGGCGGGGTGGAATCGATGACGCGCGCGCCGTTCGTGATGGCCAAAGCCGGCGAGGCGTTTTCGCGTTCGGCCGAGATCTACGACACCACGCTCGGCTGGCGTTTCATCAATCCTCTGCTCAAGGCGCAATACGGCGTCGATTCCATGGCCGAGACCGGCGAGAACGTGGCGCAAGAATTTCAGGTCACCCGGGCGGATCAGGACGCCTTCGCGCTGCGCTCGCAACAACGCGCCGGCAAGGCGCAAGCTGCCGGCTATTTTGCCGAGGAGATCGTTGCGGCTTCCGCGCCCGGCGGCAAATCAGGACCGGTCGTCGTCGACAAGGACGAGCACCCGCGACCCGACACCACGCTGGAAAATTTGCAGAAACTGAAACCCATCGTGCGCGATCCCGGCACCATTACCGCCGGCAATGCGTCGGGCATCAATGACGGCTCAGCCGCGATGATCCTCGCCAGCGAGGAGGCTGTGAAGGCGCACGGACTAAAGCCGCGCGCAAGGATACTCGGCATGGCTTCGGCCGCGGTGCCGCCGCGCATCATGGGCATCGGCCCGGTGCCGTCCACGAAGAAACTGATGCAGCGGCTCGGCTTAAAAATTTCCGATTTCGATCTGATCGAGATCAACGAGGCTTTTGCGTCGCAAGGGCTTGCCTGTTTGCGCCAGCTCGGCGTCGCCGACGATGCCGAACATGTCAATCCGCATGGCGGCGCCATCGCGCTCGGCCATCCGCTTGGCATGTCCGGAGCGCGGCTGACGCTGACCGCGGTGCACGGCTTGGAAAAGCGCGGCGGCAAGCGCGCACTCGCGACCATGTGCGTCGGCGTCGGCCAGGGCGTGTCGCTGGTGCTGGAGAAAGTTTAATTGTGCTGTCGTCCTCCGCGAAAGCGGAGGACCCAGTAATCGCCATCGTGACGGTGATTACTGGATGCCCCGCCTTCGCGGGGCATGACATGTAAGGGAGAAACTTCCGTGCCGATGTCACCGGGTTATATTCCGTTCCACCCCAATCCGTCGAAGCCTAAATTTAAGCCCCCGCCGGGCGCGGTCGACGCGCATTGCCACGTGTTCGGGCCGGAAGACAAATTTCCCTATGCGCCGGAGCGCAAATACACGCCGTGCGACGCGCCGAAGGAGAAGCTGTTCGCGCTGCGCGATTTTTTGGACCTCGACAAGAATGTCGTCGTGCAGGCGTCGTGCCACTCGAAGGATAACCGCGCCATGGTCGATGCGCTCGACGCCGCGAATGGCAGGGCCAAAGGCGTCGCCTTCGTCGGCGACGAAGTGACCGATGACGAGCTGAGATGGATGGACAAGGCCGGCGTGCGCGGCGTGCGCTTTAATTTCATCAAGCGGTTGGTCGACTTCACGCCGCCCGACGTGCTGCAACGCATCGCCGCGCGGGTCGAAAAATTCGGCTGGCACATCGTTGTTTACTTCGAGATGGCGGATTTGCCCGGACTCGAAGAATTCTTCACATCCTTGCACAACACCGTTGTCGTCGATCACATGGGCACGCCCGACGTCAAAAAAGGCGTCGATCACCCGGTGAACCAGCGCTTTCACCGTTTGATGGAGCAGCACAGAAACTTCTGGGTGAAAGTGACGTGCCCGGAACGCATGTCGATCGCCGGCCCACCCTATGATGACGTGGTGCCGTTCGGCCGCGCGCTCATCGAGCGGTTCCCCGACCGCGTCATCTGGGGCACCGACTGGCCGCATCCCAACATGAAGAAAGAAGCGCCGGATGACGGCGTGCTGGTCGATTACATTCCCAAAGTCGCGGTAACGCCGGCGGCGCAGCAGGCGCTGCTGGTCGACAATCCGATGCGGCTTTATTGGAGTTGAGGCGCTGCAGTCTTGAACCGTTCCAATTCGTCATGCCCGCACTTGTTGCGGGCATCCACGCCTTCCTTACGGGCAACGAGGAAAGACGTGGATGGCCGGGACAAGCCCGGCCATGACGGCGAACCGCTTACGTTGCCAAGCGTGGCTGCGCTATATATGTCAAACCCATTGGGAGTAACGCCGAAATCGGAGTGATCCATGGCCCGCGAACAGCGCGATTATGACGATATACCGGGCACTTTCGTATTCGACGCCGAACGTTCCCGGCAGGGCTTTGGCATCAATATGTTCTGCATGTCCTTGATGAAGGACGACAACCGCAAAGCCTTCAAGGCCAACGAGGCGGAATATCTGAAGAAGTTCAAGCTCACGCCGGAGCAGGCCGACGCCATCCTCAAGCGCGATTACAACCGCATGCTGGAGCTCGGTGGCAACATTTATTTCACCGCCAAGCTCGGCGCCACCGACGGCCATTCGTTCCAGCATCTTGCCGCGGTCATGACCGGCGCGTCGCAGCAGGACTATGCGAGCATGATGCTCGGCGGCGGCCGCAACGTCGAAGGCAATCGTTCGCGCACGGGCAAAAACGTGTCATCCAAATTCCTTTCGGCTGCTGCAGCGAAGAAGAAATCCGCCGCCAAGCCGAAAGCGAAAACCAAATCCAAAAAGTCAAAATCCAAAAAAAATCCAAATCAGCAAAACGGAAATGACGCCGTGGCCAGAATCATCGCAGGTGTAGGTTCGTCGCATGTGCCCGCTATCGGCGCGGCGCTCGATAACGGCAAGACCGAGGAGCCTTATTGGAAGCGGGTGTTTTCCGGCTTCGAGAAATCGCAAGCCTGGATGCGCGAATTAAAGCCCGACGTCGCCATCATCGTCTATAACGATCACGCCTCGGCGTTTTCAGTCGAGATGATCCCGACTTTCGCGCTCGGCTGCGCGGCGGAATTTCCGCCGGCCGACGAAGGCTGGGGGCCGCGGCCGGTGCCGGTGGTGGAGGGCTATCCAGCGCTCGCCTCGCATATCGCGCAATCGGTCATCCTCGACGAATTCGACCTCACCATCTGCAACAAGATGGAAGTCGATCACGGCATGACGGTGCCGATGAATCTCTTGTTCGGCAAGGTCGACAAGAATTCGCACTGGCCGTGCCCGGTCATTCCGCTCGCGGTCAATGTGGTGATGTATCCGCCGCCGACCGGCCATCGCTGCTACATGCTCGGCAAGGCGATCCGCAAAGCGGTGGAGTCGTATCCCGACGACCTGCGAGTCGTGATCTTCGGCACCGGCGGCCTATCGCATCAGATTTCCGGCCCGCGTGCGGGTCTCATCAACAGCAAGTGGGACAAGAACTTCCTCGATAATCTGACCAGGGATCCAAAGAAGCTCGCGAAGGTGCCGCATATCGACTACATGCGCGAGGCCGGCGCCGAGGGCATCGAAATGGTGATGTGGCTCGTCATGCGCGGCGCGCTCGACGACAAGGTCGACGAAGTTTATCGCTTCTATACCGTGCCGGCGTCGAACACCGCGGTCGGTCATATCATTCTTGAAAACCGCAACCGCGGCAGCAAAGGCGGCAAGGCCAAGCCGGCCGCGAAGCACAAACGCGCCGCCGCGCGCGCAAAGATTCTCCGCGTTCGCAGCTAACACCGCGTCATGCCCGGCCTTGTGCCGGGCATCCACGTCTTTGGGCGCGGGCCGAAGACGTGGATGGCCGGGGCAAGCCCGGCCATGACGGGACGAAGAGAGAGTAAGAGGCAGGCAATGAAAATCTGCGTGGCGGGGCAGGGTGCGTTCGGTCAAAAGCATCTCGACGCGTTAAAACGCATCCCCGGCGTCGAGATCACATCGCTGGTCGGCGGCAACCAGGATTCCACCGCCCAGGTCGCCAAGAAATACGGCATCTCGCATTTCACCGGCGAGCTCTCCGAGGGCATCAAGCGCGCCGACGCGGTGATCCTGACCACGCCGACCAAAATGCACTTCCGCCAGGGCGAGCAGGTGATGCGCGCCGGCAAGCATGTGCTGGTCGAAATCCCGGTCACCGACAGCGTCGAGGACGCCGAAGCTCTGGCCAAGATCGCCAAGGAAACCGGCGTCACCGCCATGGCCGGCCATGTGCGGCGCTTCAACCCGAGCCATCAGTGGGTGCACAAGCGCATCGCCAAGGGCGAGCTGAAAATCCAGCAGATGGACGTGCAGACCTATTTCTTCCGGCGCAAGAACATGAACGCGGCCGGCCAGCCGCGCAGCTGGACCGATCATCTGCTGTGGCACCACGCCGCCCACACCATCGATCTGTTCCAGTATCAGACCGGCGAGACGATTTCCGACTGCTACGCGGTGCAGGGGCCGATCCATCCGCAGCTCAACATTGCCATGGATATGGGGATCGTGGCGAAGACGCCGTCCGGCGCGGTGCTCACGCTGTCGCTGTCGTTTAACAATGACGGTCCGCTCGGCTCGTTCTTCCGTTACATCTGCGACAACGGCACCTACAAGGCGTTTTACGACGATCTGTCCGACGGCAAGGACAACAAGATCGACGTGTCGAAGGTCGACGTGTCGATGGACGGCATCGAGCTCGAAGATCGCGAGTTCATCTCAGCGATCGAGGAAAAACGCGAGCCGAATGCGAGTCTGGTCCAGGTGCTGCCGTGCATGCATGTGCTGGGCAGGCTGGAAAAGATCGTCGATCCGCAGCGCAAGGCGCACGCCTGAGATAGACACTGAATACTTCGCCGCGAAGAACCGAGATGAGTTCACAGTCCGCGCTGGCCGATTTCATTCAGCATCTCTGCTGCGCTGATTGCCGTTGTTGTTGCCGCGCCGAGCGGCTTCGCGCAAACGCTGCCCGCTCCTGCGCCGCCCGCTCCTGCGCCTGCACCGCCCGCTCTTGCGCTGCCCGCTCCAACCCAATCGCTGTCCGCCGCTCAATCCCAAAAGATCAATGGATGGATTGCCGGGCAGGGCAGGGACGTCGCGATCACGCCGATCATCACCGACATTTTGGGCCTGACCAAAGCCGACCACACGATTTCCTGCCGGGCATTTGCCGCAGCAGGCGACGGCAACGAGATCCATCAGATCTATCTGCTGCCGGAGGGACAGGGCTATCTCGATGCGCACTTCTACAAAGACAAACTCGACGTCTATTGGGCGGACAAGAACTTCGCTTTGATCGCGGCGTTGAGCGGTGTCCGTGGCGAGACGCCGGCTGCGACATCCTTTGCCGACGCCCAATACGGATTTGCTTTTGAGTTGGCGTGGTGGGCGAAATACGCCGATGCGCATTAGGCCCAGCTGGCGAAGCTCAAGCCGGTACCGGTGCCGGCCGGCGTGCGGTAGCCGGGCACATATTCGAACCAGTCCAGATCGAGATGCTCGCAAGCCGCCGCGATGCCGACCCAGTTGAGGATTTCCGAACTGCCGGCGTGCAGTTTATTACGCGGCAGGTTTTGCAAAAACTTCGCGTCCTTGCCGGCGCAGGCCTTGAGAATGGCGCGGTCGAAATCCTCATCGACCAGAAAATGACTTAAGCCACCCGACGCGATGATGCCGACGCGCGCGTTGCCCGGATAGTTTTCGACCGCCTGGCGGATGGCTTGACCGAGCTCGTAACAGCGGCGCGGCCGCGGCTGGTTCGGCGGGAAATAGGTATTGAGAAACACCGGCACGATGGGGATCGGCTTAGTCTCGTCCATCAGGCGGCGGTGCACATAGGCCATGCCGTGGCCTTCGCCTTCGCCCTCGCGCATGCATTTTGACGACGCCGGATCGAAGCCGTTCTCCATCAAAAATTCGATCAGATGCAGCGCCAGTGCGGCATCGACCGGATAGGCGCGCGGCTTTGCTTCTTCGAAAAACCCCTGCCGGTTCTTCACGTACCATTCCGGAAAACGCTGATGGTATTGCTCGTGCTGCTCGTTGCTGTTGAGGATGGTCTCCCCGTAATAGATCGCGAAGGTCGGCCGGGCGTCTTCCAGGTAGGCTTCGTCCTGGTCGTCGCTCATCACGATCAGCGTATCGAGCCTGGCGCCGTTGAGCGTCTGGCCGAGATGCGCCATCGCGGCGCGCACCTTGTTCTGCCGCGCGACCAGCGCCGCGGGCGCGACCATGGCCGCCATTTTCGGATCGGCCTTTTCCAGCAATTCGGCATAAGTCGTCGGCCGGCCCTCCTTGTCGCGATGCCTGATCTTCTGATCGGTTTCCTCAAAGCGCGACAAGGTTTCGTCGGCGGCGAGCAGCATCGGCGTATGCGAACTGCCGAGCCCGAGCACGATCTTGGCCATCTAACCTCCTGGCAGCGAGCGCCCTGTTTTCCTCCCGATGCTAGCACGTTTAACGCAATGACTGCGGGCCGGATGCGCGGGTGAGACATTCCGCAACTGGACAAGTTCGGGCCGGAATGGTTGGTATGCCGCCAAGCGATAAGAGGGAGGATTTTCCATGAAACGCAGTATCTTTCTGACTGCGGCTTGCGCCGCCGCGCTCGCGGTTGCCGGCGGCGCCGGCGCGCAAGACGCCAACAGCGTCAAGATCGGCTTCATCCTGCCGATGACCGGCCAGCAGCAGTCGACCGGCAAGCAGGAAGCAGCAGCCGTGAAACTTTTCATGGCGCAGCAGGGCGACACCGTCGCCGGCAAGAAGGTCGAGCTCATCATCAAGGACGACGGCGCGGTTCCCGACAATACCAAGCGCATCGCGCAGGACATGATCGTCAACGACAAGGTGACTTTCCTCGCCGGCTTCGGCATTACGCCGGCGGCCATGGCGGTCGCGCCGCTGTCGGCCGAAGCAAAGATGCCGGAGATCGTCACCGCCGCCGGCACCTCGATCATCACCGAGAAGTCGCCCTATATCGCGCGCACCAGCTTCACGCTGGCGCAATCGACCGTGCCTATGGCCGATTGGTCGGCGGCGAACGGCATCAAGAAGGTGGTGACAATGGTGTCGGATTACGCGCCCGGCGCGGACGCGGAAAAATCCTTCACCGCCGAATTCACCGCCAAGGGCGGCCAGGTCGTCGAATTGATCCGTTTTCCGCTCGCCAATCCGGACTTTTCGCCGTTCCTGCAAAAAGCGGCGGACGATAAGCCGGACGCGGTCTTCGTGTTCGTGCCCTCCGGTCAGGGCGGTGCTTTCGTCAAGCAGTTCATCGAGAAGGGCCTCGACAAAGCCGGCATCAAGATCATCGGCCCGGGCGACGTGACCGATGACGATTTGGTCAACGGCATGGGCGACTCCATCGTCGGCACCATCACCGCGCATTTCTATTCGGCGGATCATCCGTCGGCGGCGAACAAGGCCTTTGTGGCGGCGTTCAGGAAGGCGAACAACGGCATGCGGCCGAACTTCATGGCGGTCTCCGCCTATGACGGCATGCATCTGATGTACGAGACGCTGAAGAAAGCCGGCGGCAAGACCGACGGCGACTCGCTCATCGCCGCCGCCAAGGGAATGGCCTGGGAGAGCCCGCGCGGCCCGATCTCGATCGATCCGGACACGCGCGACATCATCCAGAACGTCTATATCCGCAAAGTCGAACGCAAGAACGGCGAGCTCTACAACGTCGAATTCGCCACCTTCCCGGCGGTCAAGGATCCGATCAAAGCTGCCGAGGCGAAGTAAAAGAAATAACCTCTCCCCCGCGTGCGGGGAGAGGTCGGCGCGCGAAGCGGACGGGTGAGGGGGCCTCTCCGCGAGTTTGAGCCCGGCGGCAACGCCCCCTCATCCCGACCTTCTCCCCGCGCGCGGGGAGGAGGAGAATGAGGCACGGGCGTTTGAGTCAATCATGCTGACCATCCTGTTCGACGGCGTCGCCTACGGCATGCTGCTGTTCGTGCTGGCCTGCGGCCTGTCGGTTACGCTCGGCCTGATGAATTTCATCAATCTCGCACACGGCGCCTTTGCCATGGCCGGCGGCTATTGCACCGTCATTGTGGTCAACCAGCTTGGCGTGCCGTTCGCGCTCGGCCTGCCGATCGCGTTTCTGGTCACCGCGCTGCTCGGCGGGCTGTTCGAGCGCACGCTTTACGTTCACGTCTATGCGCGCAGCCATCTCGACCAGGTGCTGTTCAGCATCGGGCTCGTTTTCATGTCGGTCGCCGCGGTCGATTACACGATGGGCTCGTCGCAGCAATTCGTGCAGATCCCGGACGCGCTGCAAGGCCAGATCAACGTATTCGGCATCGGCATGGGCAAATATCGGCTGCTCATCATCGTGGTGTGCGGGCTGCTCACCGTGGCGCTGCAACTGATACTGTCGAAGACGCGGTTCGGCAGCCGGCTCCGCGCCGCGGTCGACGACCAGCGCGTGGCGCGCGGGCTCGGCATCAATGTCGGCGCGGTGTTCACCGTCACCTTCGCGTTCGGCTCCGGCCTTGCCGGATTGGGCGGCGCGCTCGGCGCTGAAATTCTCGGTCTCGATCCGACCTTCCCGCTCAAATACATGATCTACTTCTTGATTGTGGTCGCGGTCGGCGGCACGACCACCATCACCGGGCCGCTCTGTGCCTCGATCCTGCTCGGCATTGGCGACGTCGCCGGCAAATATTACGTGCCGAAACTCGGCGCCTTCGTCATCTACGCCATCATGATCGTCGTCCTGATCTGGCGGCCGCAGGGCCTGTTCGCCCGCTCGGCGGCGCGGTGAGCCGATGACGACCCCCACGCTGGCGCTGACCGACGATGTCAGCCGTTATCTGAAACAGCGGGCGCGCTGGTCGCCGCTGGAGATCGCGTTCTGGGTCGTCGCTTTCGCCAGCATCTGGCTGTTTCCCGGCAAATATCTGATCCTCAAGGACACCGCGATCCTCGCACTGTTCGCGCTGTCGCTCGATTTGATCCTCGGCTATGCCGGCATCATTTCGCTCGGCCACGCGGCGTTTTTCGGCTTCGCCGGCTATTTCGCCGGCCTGGTCGCCAAATACGGCGTCATCAACGAGCCGGTGCTGGCGCTCGTCTGCTCCGGCCTGGTCGCCGCCGCGCTCGGCTTTGTGACGAGCTTTCTGGTGCTGCGCGGCACCGATCTCACCCGACTGATGGTGACGCTTGGCGTGTCACTGATGCTCGGCGAAGTCGCCAACCGCTACTCCGATATCACCGGCGGCGCCGACGGGCTGCAAGGCGTCGATATCGCGCCGATCCTCGGGCGCTTTAATTTCGATCTCTACGGCCACAACGGCTATGTCTATTGCCTGATCGTGCTGTTCGTCTGCTTTGTCATCGCCCGCCGCATCGTCTATTCGCCGTTCGGCCTGTCGCTGCGCGCGATCAAGGGCAACGTGCTGCGCGCCTCGGCGATCGGCATCCCCAACAAGTGGCGGCTGGTCTCGATTTATACCGTGTCGGCCTTTTTTGCCGGCATCGCCGGCGCGCTGCTTACGCAAACCACGGCGTTTTGCTCGCTCGATGTGTTCTCGCTGGAACGCTCGGCCGATCTCTTGCTCGTGCTCATCATCGGCGGCACCGGCTATCTCTACGGCGGCTTGATCGGCGCGGTGATCTACAAATTGTTGCAGGACTGGATCTCCGATCTGACGCCGCAATATTGGCAGTTCTGGATCGGCCTGGTGCTGGTCGTCATCGTGCTGGTCGGCCGCGACCGCATGCATGGCTGGTTTGCCGCCGTGCGCGCGCCCGTTGGCCGCCTGTTCACCCGGGCTGGCGTCCCCGCCGCGCTCGGCGCCGCGCCGGACAAATAAGCCATGCCAATCCTCGAAACCATCGGGCTGGAAAAGCGCTTCGGCGGCATCGTCGCCGCGCATGACGTCAACCTCGCGGTGGAAAAGGGCGCGCGCCACGCCCTGATCGGGCCGAACGGGGCCGGCAAGACCACCGTGATCAATCTCCTCACCGGCGTGCTCAAACCGACCGCCGGCCGCATCATGCTCGAAGGCCGCGACATCACCGACGTCGCGCCGCATGAGCGGGTGCGGCTCGGCATGGCGCGCACCTTCCAAATCAATCAATTGTTCCTCGATCTCACGCCGCTGGAATCGATCGGGCTCGTCGTATCCGAGCGGCTCGGCGCCGGGGCCGATTGGTGGCGGCTGGTCGGCACCAAATCGGCCGTGATCGACGAGATCGTCGAAATCGTCGAGCGCTTCCGGCTCACCGATGTGATGCACGAGCGCGCCGCGATCCTGCCTTACGGCAAGCAGCGGCATCTCGAAATCGCGCTCGCTTTCGCCTGCCGGCCGCGCGTGCTGCTGCTCGACGAGCCGGCCGCCGGGGTGCCGGAGGCCGAGCGGCACGAGCTCCTCGCCACCATCGAGGCGCTGCCGGCAGAGGTCACCGTGCTCTTGATCGAGCACGACATGGATCTCGTGTTCTCCTTCGCCGACCGCATCTCGGTCCTGGTCAACGGCGCGCTGTTCGTCGATGGCGCGCCCGAAGAGGTGGCGCGCGATCCGCGGGTCAAGGCGGTCTATCTCGGCGAGGAGCTCGATGCCTGATCTTCTCACCATCGAGCAATTGTCAGCGGGCTACGGCGAGGCCGTGGTGCTGTCGGATGTCTCGCTGTCGCTGGTTGAAGGGCAGGCGCTGGCGCTGCTCGGCCGCAACGGCATGGGCAAAACCACTTTGATCAACACCATCGTCGGCGTCACCCATTATTTCGGCGGCACCATCGCGCTCGATGGCGCCGATATCACAAAGCTTCGCCCGGACCAGCGCGCCCATATCGGCATCGGCTGGGTGCCGCAGGAGCGCAACATTTTCAAATCGCTCACCGTGCACGAAAATCTCACCGCCGTGGCGCAGCCGGGCCGGTGGACGACCGAGAAAGTTTACGCGTTGTTTCCCCGGCTGCAGGAGCGCCGGCAAAATCTCGGCAACCAGCTGTCCGGCGGCGAGCAGCAAATGCTCGCCGTCGCCCGCGCGCTGGTGCTTAATCCGCGCGTCATGCTGCTCGACGAGCCGCTCGAAGGGCTGGCGCCGATCATCGTCGAGGAGCTGTTGGCGGCGCTGCGCCGCATCATCCGCGACGAGGGCATGTCGGCTATTCTGGTGGAGCAGAACGCGAAAAAGATCCTCGGCGTCACCGACCGCGCCATCATCATCGAGCGCGGCTGCGTGGTGCACGCCGCCGATAGCGCCACGCTTGCCGTCGACCGCGCCGCGCTGGAGCATCATCTCGGCGTCACCGATCACGGCCCGCGGCGGATCGGGCGGGCGCGGCGGTCGTAGTGCCGACATTGCGCGCCTTGAGGAAATCCCCTAAACGACCGGCATCGAGCGCCGGCGCGATGGCTGCCTTCCAACCGCCCGCCGCCATCGCGCGCGGGCCGCAACGCCGCGAATAATAAGGAGCGCGCCATGACGGGCATGCTGGAGCATGAAGGTCCCGGGCTCGGCCACAACAAGCCGTCGGAGGAAGACGCCGACGCGATCAAGCACGCCAAATGGGAGCGCTGGTCGAAGAAGCGCACTTTCGTTCGCGCGCTCGAAGGCACCTACAGCCACCTTTACAAACAGCTGCTCGAAGAGCCGCGGGTCTATTCGTCGAAGGATCATCCGTGGAAGGGCGGACCGGCGATGTACGGCAAGCACGTCATCTCGCCGCAATCGGTCAACATCGTGCAGTCGATCGAATCCCACATCGAATGTTATGCACCGCTCAATGCCGGCCAGAAGCACGGCCACCTCAACAGCGCGGTGTTCTACGTGCTCAAGGGCCACGGCCACGACGTCCACGACGGCCGCACCATGACGTGGGAGGCCGGCGACGTGATGCTGGTCGAGAACGGCTGCGTGCACCAGCACTTCAACGACGACGAAAACGAGGATTGCATCCTGTTCGTCTTCAAGGCGAAGCCGCTCTTTTTATTCATGCATCTTCTGTTTCAGAAGATGGTGGAGTGGCCGACCGACAAGCTGCCGCCCGGCCACGAAGACTTCAAGCCGCCGACGGATATTTGAGCGCGGAGACGATCATGCCGTTCGAAGACAAGCAGGCCGCGCTGTCAGGCTCCGCCGTCAGCACCTTCCTCGCCGACGATCTGGTCGCGTCGGAAAAATTCCGCGCCGACTACGCCACCTTGCCGAACGTGATCAAGGCCGCGGATATGCCGTGGGAACGTTCGCCCGACGGGCTGATCAAGCACCTCGTGCACAAGCAGATGAATACCCGCGAATGCTGCGTCGAGGCCTATATGCAGTTTCTCAAGGACGGCGAACAGTCCGGCAAGCACCGCCACATGTGGGAGGAATTGTTCTTCGTGGTCGAAGGCTCCGGCTACGACCTGCACTGGGACCTGAAATGGGATTGCCTCGATGCTTTCGACTGGCAATGGGCGCGAAGCGCCGAAGAAATACGAATGGACGCGCGGCGATTACGTCTACATCCCGCCGTTCACGCTGCACCAGCACGTCGCCAATGCCGGGCAGGAATGCCGCATCATCGTGATGAGCAATCGCATCGTCAAAGACATGGGCTTCGACTGGTACGACCAGGTCGAGCGCGCGCCGGGGTTCTGATTATCTTACTGATTGATTTCATTAAAATAATTTGGCATCGCAGCTGCCGCCACAGACGCCGCGACAGCGCCGCGTCGAAGACCGTGCCGGCAAGCGTGCCGGCCGACCGCGGAAACGCGGCAAAAACCTGCCGGCAGAGAAGGCTAACGGCGAAAGACACATGTCCACGTCCCTGATGACGACGCGCCGTTTCGCGCCGCTGTTTTGCTGCCAGTTCTTCGCGGCGTTCGGCGACAATTTCCTCAAGACCGCGCTCGTCTTCGTCATTCTTGTTCGAAGTATCCGGCGCCAATTCGGGCGCCTTGATCACGCTCGCCGGCGCGACGCTGATCGCGCCGTTCTTCTTTCTGTCCGGGCTCGGCGGCGAACTCGCCGACCGTTACGACAAAGCCTGGGTCGCGCAACGCATCAAGTTCGTCGAGATCGGCGCCGCCATGGTCGCGGTGGCGGGCTTTGCCTTCCATTCGCTGACGTTGCTGTTTCTCGCGGTGTTCCTGTTCGGCACGCTGGCGTCGCTGTTCGGCCCGATCAAATACGGCATCCTGCCCGATCTGCTGGAGCGCCGCGAACTGCCGTCCGGCAATGCGCTGATCGAAGCCGGCACTTTCCTTGCCATTCTGTTCGGCACCATCGTTGCCGGCATCGCCGCCAACGGCAACAGCAATCCGATCCATTTCGCCTGGCTGATGATCGTGACCGCGCTCGCCAGCTGGCTGTCGAGCCTGCTGATCCCGAAAAGCCGGGCAGGCGCTCCCGATCTCGCGATCAACCGCAATATCTTCGTCTCCACCGGCTCGCTCATCAAGCAGGTCCGCGCCGATCCGCGGCTGTGGTGGGGCGCGCTGGTGGCGAGCTGGTTCTGGCTGGTCGGCGCGCTGGTGCTGTCGCTGTTGCCGCCGCTCGTCTCGTACAACATCGGCGGCAGCGAACAGGTCGTCACGCTGTTTCTCACCATCTTTTCGGTCGCGGTCGGCGTCGGCTCGGGCCTTGCCGCCTGGCTGGCGGCCGGACGCATCGTGCTGCTGCCGACGCTGGTCGCCACGGTGCTGCTCGGGCTGTTCTCGCTCGATCTCGGCTGGACCGCTCGCGCCGTCGTGCCGGCGGCCAATGCGCTGACCATCGCCGGCTATTTCGCCTCGCCGCTACAGCATCCACATCGCGATCGATCTTGCCGGGCTGGCGATCGCCGGCGGCCTGTTCATCGTGCCGGTCTTCACCGCGGTGCAGGTCTGGGCCGGCGCCGATCGCCGCGCCCGCGTGGTCGCGGCGGTCAATGTGCTCAACGCCGCCTTCATGGTGGTCGGCGCGCTGGTCCTGGCGGTGCTGCAAAAGCTCGGTCTTGGCACGCCGCTTTTGTTCGCGCTGCTCGGCGTCGTCAATCTCGCGGTCGCCGTCTGCATCGGCTTCACCATGCCGGCGAGCTGGCTCAACGATTTCCTGTCGATCGTGTTCCGCGCTTTCTTCCGGCTCGAAGTCAAAGGCCTGGACAACATCGCCAAGGCCGGCCACAACGCCATTATCGCGCTCAACCATGTCAGCTTCCTCGATCCGCCGCTGGCGGTCGCGATCCTGCCGAAGCGCCCGGTCTTCGCCATCGACGTGGCGATGTCGCAACACTGGTGGATCCAGCCGTTCCTCAAATTCGTGCGCACCATGGCGCTCGATCCGCTCAAGCCGTTTTCGCTGCGCGCGCATCATCAATGCGGTGCGCGACGGCAACATCGCTGGTGATTTTCCCGGAAGGCCGCATCACCGTCACCGGCAGCCTGATGAAGGTCTATGACGGCGCCGCCATGATCGCGGACAAGGCCGACGCGATGGTGGTGCCGGTGCGCATCGACGGGCCGGAGGCGACGATTTTCAGCCGGCTCAAGAGCACGCAGGTGCGCCGCCGGCTGTTTCCGAAAATCACCGTCACGGTCCTCGAGCCGGTGCAGCTTAAGGTCGATCCCGAGATCAAGGGCCGCAAGCGGCGGCAGGCCGCGGGCGCCGCGCTCTACGACGATCATGTCCGACCTGATCTTCCGCACCACCCCGACCGACCGCACCGTGGTCGAAGCGGTGATCGAAGTCGGCGAAAATCCACGGCCAGAACTGGCTCGCCATCGAAGATCCGGTGAGCGGCCAGTTCACCTATAAGCGGCTGCTGACGGCGTGTCGCGGTGCTCGGCCGCAAGCTGATGCCGCTCGCGCGCGAGGGCGGCACGCTCGGCGTCATGCTGCCGACCTCGAACGGCGCGGTCGTCACTTTGCTCGCGGTGATGTCGGCCGGCCGCGTGCCGGCCATGATCAATTTCACCGCCGGGGCGGCCAATATCCTTGGCGCCTGCCGCGCCGCGCAGGTCGACACCATCCTCACTTCGCGCACCTTCGTCGAGAAGGGCCGGCTGGACAATCTCGTCGCGCACTCTCGCCAAAGACGTCCGCATCGTTTACCTGGAGGATATTCGCAAGACGATCGGTCTTGGCGACAAGCTGCGCGGCCTGTTTGGCCGGAACAAGCCGCTGGTCGCGCGCAAGCCCGACGACTGGGCGATGGTCCTGTTCACCTCCGGCACCGAAGGGCTGCCCAAGGGCGTCGTGCTGTCACACCGCAACATGCTGACCAATGTGGCGCAGGTCGCGGCCCGCATCGATTTCGGCCGCGAGGACAGGCTGTTCAACGCGCTGCCGGTGTTCCACTCGTTCGGCTTTACCGGCGGCATTGTGCTGCCGCTGATTTCCGGCGTGCCGATCTATCTGTATCCGTCGCCGCTGCATTACCGCACCGTGCCGGAACTGGTTTACGGCGTCGGCGCGACCGCATTGTTCGGCACCGATACGTTCCTCAATGGCTATGCGCGCGTCGCCAATCCCTATGATTTCCGCTCGCTGCGCTATGTGGTCGCCGGCGCCGAGCCGGTGAAGGCATCGACGCGGCAGATCTATCTGGAGAAGTTCGGCCTGCGCATTCTCGAAGGCTATGGCGTGACCGAGACTGTCGCCGGTGCTGGCGCTCAATACGCCGATGTTCAACAAATTCGGCACCGTCGGACGGCTCCTGCCGGGCATGGAGGCGAAGCTCGAGAAGGTCGAGGGCGTCGACGAGGGTGGCCGGCTTTTCGTCAAGGGCCCGAATGTGATGCTCGGTTATCTGCGCGCCGACAATCCGGGCGTGCTCGAACCGCCGCCGGACGGCTGGCACGATACCGGCGACATCGTCACCATCGACGACCAGGGCTTTGTCGCCATCAAGGGCCGCGCCAAGCGCTTCGCCAAGGTCGGCGGCGAGATGGTCTCGCTCGCCGCGGTCGAAATGCTGGCGGCGGAGCTGTGGCCGAACAACGTCACCGCGGTGGCGGCCGTGCCCGACGCGCGCAAGGGCGAGCGCCTGATCATGGTCACCGACAAGCACGGCGCCACGCGCAGCGAATTCATGACTTACGCGCGCACAAGCACGCCTCGGAACTGATGCTGCCGGCCGAAGTCATCGTGCTCGACAAGATGCCGATGCTCGGCTCCGGCAAGGTCGATCAATTGGCGATCGAAAAATTCGTTCGCGAGCAGGCGGCGGCGAAGGCCGCGGCGGCGGAGTAATTACTTCCCCCGCATCGCCAGCACCCGATCGACCATGGCGCCGGCCTCGCCGAGATAATTCGCCGGATCGCAGAGCTTTGCTGAGCGCGGCGCGGTCGAGGTGTTTGGTGATTTCGGCGTTCTCGGCGAGGAGATCGACCAGCGGCCGGCCGGTGGCGACCACCTTGCGGCAAATGTCGTAGACGAGATCGTGGGCATATTGGCGGCCGAGATAGGGCCCGAGCCCCATCATCACCGCTTCCGACACGATCAGCCCCTTGGTCAGATCGAGATTGGCGCGCATCTTCTTCTCGTCGACCTGCAAGCCGGTCAGCACGAATTCGGTCTGCGCCAGCGCGCCGGCGGTGAAGCAGAAGATTTCCGGCAGCACGATCCATTCGATCTCCCACGGACCGGTGGCGCGCTCGTGATCCTCGACCATGGCGTCGAGCAGCGCCGCGACCTGCTGGCGCACCACCGAGGTGAGCGCGGTGATATAGACCGACGAGATCGGATTGCGCTTCTGCGGCATGGTCGAGGACGAGCCGCGGCCCTCGTGGAACGGCTCGTAAAGCTCCTCCACTTCGGTCTGCATCATCAGCTTCATGTCGAAGGCGATCTTGCCGCAGGTGCCGGTGACCAGGCCGAGGAAGCAGCCGACTTCGGCGATGGTGTCGCGCACCGTGTGCCAGGCGATCGCCGGCTGGCCGAGCTTTAATTCCTTCATCAATTCGGCCTGGGTTGCCAGCCCCCGGCCGCCGAGCGAGGACAGCGTGCCGGCGGCGCCGCCGAATTCGCCGACCAGCACGCGCGTGCGCAATTCCTTCAGGCGCTGTTTGTGCCGCTCGAAAGCGGCGAGCAAGGTCGCCATCTTGTAGCCGAAGGTGATCGGCACCGCCTGTTGCAGATTGCTGCGCCCGGCCATCGGCGTATCGCGGTATTTGCGGGCCAGCGCGGCGAGCGCGTCGGCAATGCCGTCGAGGTCCGCTTCGATCAGCGTCAGCGCCTCGCGGATCTGCATCACGGTGGCGCGTGTCGGTGATGTCCTGCGTGGTCGCGCCCCAATGGCACCATTCGCCGAGCCCGTCGCGGCACAGCGCGACGAGCTGCTGCACCACCGGCAGCACCGGATAGCCGATCTTCTCGGTCTGGGTCTTTAGCTTGGCGAAATCGATCTCGGCGACGTTGCAATGCCGGCAGATTTCCTCGGCCGCTTCCTTGGGAATGATGCCGAGCCGGCCTTGCGCCCGCGCCAGCGCGCCCTCGAAGTCGAGATATTTCTGGACGCGGTTCTCGTCGGAGAAAACCCGCCGCATCGCCTCGGTCGAAAAGATGTCGCGAAATACGGCGGAGTTGATCAGTGACGTAGGCATGAGCTTTAGGTACTCCGTGGCGAATGGCGTGATTAACGGGGTGAAAAGATCGGCTGAATGCGCCTCGCCGCGCAACTTTACGAAGTGATTCACCAATCGCGGCGCGGGGACGCGCAAAGCCAGCGCGCAAGCGCATCGCGTCCTTAATAGTGTACTACCGCATTTCCTCAAATGCAGCACGCGCGATTTGCATTCGGCGCGTCGCGGCGCGGATGCGCAGATCGCCAATCGCCGCGCGGCTTAAATCGCCGATGCGCCGCGCGCGGCGAATGTCGCGGCTGAAATTTCGTAAAGGATATCTGTTCGATTGAAATAAAGCGATACACAGGCCGTAAAGAATACCGCTTCAACCAATCTTCAGCATAGGCCGAGAAGCGCGGGTAACTTCACCAATTCAATACTCCCGGCGCACCAATAATCCCCGCGAACAACGAGAAAAACCGGCAACGAATTTCGGCGTCATCAGGGGTTGGACTTGCGTAACAGTACATTCGTCATGATCGGCTTTGCGGTCCTGTTCGGACTGCTCGCGGTCTTCCTGGCGCAGACCTGGCTCAACAACCAGGCCGACGCGCGCATGAAAAGCCTCGAAGCGCAGCGCAAGGCGCCGCGCGCCGGAGCGCACGATCGTGGTCGCCAATCGCCCATTGCGGTTCGGCGACGAGCTCACGCTCAATGTCGCTGCGCGAAGTGCCGTGGCCGCAGGATGCGCTGCCGGCCGGCGCGTTCGGCAAGATCGCCGATCTCACCGCGGGCAAGCGCATCGTGCTGATGCCGATCGACGTCAACGAGGCGATCCTTGCCACGAAGATCACCGGCCCGGGCCAGCGCGCCACGCTGTCGGCGGTGCTCGAGCCCGGCATGAAGGCGGTCACCGTCCGCGTCAACGACGTCGAAGGCGTCGCCGGCTTCGTGCTGCCGGGCGACCACGTCGATGTGCTGCTGACGCGGCAGGGCGAAAAGAACATGGCGGTGACCGACGTTGTCGTCGAGGACGTGCGCGTCCTCGCGATCGATCAGCTGGCCGACGAACGCACCGACAAGCCGTCGGTGGTCAAGGCGGTCACGCTCGAAGTCAACGTCACCGACGGCCAGAAGGTCGCGCTCGCCGCCACGGTCGGCACGCTGTCGCTCTTGTTGCGCAAGGCGGGCGAACTCGCCGGCGGCGATACGCGCCGCGTGACGACCGCCGATCTCGGCAAGCCGGCCGAGCCGCGCACGAAATCGCCGCTTCATCACCGTCGGCGTGATCCGGCCGACCAAGAATGAGCGCACCGAATACACCGTGCCGGTCGAGCGCGGCAACGCGCATTCCGCGGCGCTGTCATCGGCCGGCGCCGACTGATGCGAGAAGCGACGAAACGGAGCGGCGTGAAGTCTTTTGGTTTGGGGACAACAAGCGAGCGGCGGGGAGGCCGACGTGAAAAGCCAGTACAAAGATCGAAGCGACGTCCCGGGCGAAAGCCCGCGGCATTCGGACAGGACCACCAGGGCGCCGGCATCAGGATCGGCGCGCTGTTGCGGCGCGGCTGGATCAGGGCGGTGCTGGCGGCGACGCATCATGCTGGCGCTGGCGCCGGCGGCGCATGCGCAGCAGAGCGTCGCTTTCGCCAACGCCGTGCACACCGCGACGGTGACGGTGACGCTCGGCAAGACCCAGGACGTGCGCACCGACCAGAGCCTCGCCGACATCACGGTCGGCGATCCGGACGTCGCCGACGTCAGCCCGCTCACCGATCACTCGCTGTCGATTCTCGGCAAGAAGATCGGCACCACGCGCGTGACGGTCTATAACGCCGACAAGAAGCCGGTCGGCATTTTCGACGTCGAAGTGTCCTACGACATTTCGCGGCTGGCGACCGAAATCGCCCAGCTTCACCGGCGGCGGCATCAAAGTGTCGTCGATCAACGGCCGCATCATGCTGAGCGGCACGTCGCCCGACGCCGCCACGCTCGACAAGGCGGTGGAGATCGCGCGCCAGTTCGGGCCGGATCCGATCAATACGGTCCAGGTGATGCAGCCGCAGCAGATCATGCTGGAAGTGCGCTTCATCGAAGTCGACCGCAATGCCAGCCGCGATCTCGGCGTGCAGTGGAACATCTTCGGCAATTCGGCGCTCGCCAATATCGGCTCCGGGCTGCCGGCTTCGCAATTGCCGATCACGCAGCCGAACGGCGCCTTTCAGCAACGTCTGCCGCCGGCGCCGGCGTCGGCGGCCCCAATCTGTTGCCGCCTGGCACCAATGGCACGCCGATTTCGCCGGTGGCGCCGCCGGCGTGCTGTCCGGCGCGACGCCGTTCGGCTTTCTGGTCGGTCAGTTGTCGAACCGGCTGCAGGTCGCGGTCAACGCGCTTGAAACGCAGGGCGCCGCGCGCAGCCTCGCGGAGCCCAATCTGGTGGCGCTTGTCGGGCGAAACCGCAAGCTTCCTCGCCGGCGGCGAATTTCCGGTCCCGGAAGTCGGCGCCACCGGCACGCCGTCGTTCGACTACAAGCAATACGGCGTCGGCCTCTCCTTCACGCCGACCGTGCTCAGCGACGGCCTGATCAACCTGATGATCAAGCCGGAAGTGAGCGAGATCGACACGCCAACGCCGTGACCGTCGCCGGCACCTCGGTGCCGGCACTGACGACGCGCAAAGCCTCGACCACGCTCGAACTGCGCGACGGCCAAAGCTTCATGCTCGGCGGCCTGTTGCAGAACAACAGCACCAACGATCTGGATCAGCTGCCGTGGCTCGGCGACGTGCCGGTGCTCGGCGCGCTGTTCCGCAGCACCGATTATCAGAAGAACGAGACCGATCTCGTCATCCTGGTGACGCCGCACATCGTCCGTCCGCTGCCGCCGACCGATCCGTCCACACGCCGCTCGACAACACGCTGCCGCCGAACGACGTCGACCTGTTCCTGATGGGCAAGACCGAGGTCAGCCCGGAGCTGGCGCGGCTCGCCGTCGGCGCGCTGACCCGGCCCTATGTCGGCCACATCCTCGATCTGCCGAAAAATGGAGACGCCTATGTGTCGGCCAAAGATTAACGCGCCGCGCGCCTCGCCGCGGGTCGCTGTCGCCGCTCATCGGTCTCGGCACCTGGCTCGCCGGCTGCTCCGACGATCTCTATCTCGACCGCCGCGACACGATTGCGCTCGGCGCCGGCGATGCGGTCGCCGGCCAACAAGGTCACAGCAGATGGTCGATCCGTGGCCGCCCAACAGCGGCAACAACAATATCGCCTTCAACGGCGAGAAGATGCAGACCGCGGTCGAGCGCTATCGCACCGGCAAGGTCATCCCGCCGGCCGATCCGGCATAGACCTCGATGTCGACCAACCAGTCGGGCGCAGACCATCAACGCAGACGACGGTCAATACCGGCGCCGGCGCGCCGCCGCCGCCGGTCAGCACCACGACGGCGTCAATGATCGCCGGATTGACAGTGCGAGCCTGAAATCATGCGTATCGGCCGAGCCCACAGCCCCAAACGTCCAGGCCAGAGTGGTGGTGCTCACCGCCGACGAGGCGTTCGAGGATTCGGTCCGCGCGACGTTCGGCGCCAGCGCGCAGATCGGCCTCGACGTCATCAAGGGCCGGCTCGCCGAGCACGGCGACAGGCATCGACGTCGCGGGCGCCACCGTGGTCGTCGCCGATGTCGATGCCGGCGACGAAGCCGAACTGCAGGCGCTCGAGCGCCTGATGCCGCGCATCGGCGCCTGGCCGCCGGTCGTCGCGGTGACGCAGAGCTTCGACGACAACGTCGCGCGCCGCCTGATGCAGATGCGGGTCGCCGATTTCCTGGTCAAGCCGGTGCCGCCGGTCGAACTGGTGCGCACCTGCGCGCGCGTCGCCAAGCCGCCGGCCAGTGCCGAGACGACCGAAGCGCAGATTTTCACCTTCCTGCCCGCCGTCGGCGGCGCCGGCGTCACCACGCTCGCGGTGCAGACCGCGATGCTGCTGCTCAACAGCGGCCCGCGCGGCAAGATCGTCGACCTGCCTGGTCGATCTCGATTTCCAGCACGGCGCCTGCGCCGACTATCTCGATATCGAGCCGCGCCTTAATCTCAGCGAGATCGAACCGCGGCCGGAGCGGCTCGACCGGCAATTGCTCGAAGTCATGCTCTCGCATCATCCGTCCGGGCCTCGCCGTGGTCGCGGCGCCGAACCGGCCGGCGGAAATGCGCTCGTTCGATCCCGACGTGGTGACGCGGCTGCTCGATCTGGTGTCGTCGCATTTCGACTATGTCGTGTTCGACATGCCGCGCACCTGGTTCTCCTGGACCGACAGCGTGCTGCTCGGCTCCAACAAGTTGTTCATCGTCAGCGAGACCACGGTGCCGGGCCTGCGCCACGCCAAGCAACTGGTCGACGCCATCCGCGAGCGGCTGGGCGACGGGCCGCAGCCGCAGGTCATCATCAATCGCTTCGTGCAGAAGATGTTCTCGTCCGGCTTGCGCCGCAGCGACATCGAGCAGGCGATCGGCGACGCGTTCCTGGCCTGCATCCCGAACGATTACGCGCTGGTGCGCGAAGCCATCGATCGCGGCGTGCCGCTCGAAGAGGTCAAGCCGGGCAACAAGATCACGCTGCAGCTCAAGAAGCTGATCCTGCCGCAGGTCGCCGGCAAAGCCGGCGAAGGACAGCCGCCGGCGCCGGCGAAGAAATTCAAGCTGTCGTGGGCGCGATCGTAGGTCCGGCTCAGTTCTCGGAATTCGGGATCCATGGCTGGTCGTTTTTCAACTGCGCCGCGTCGCCGCCCCGGAGCTCGTTCCGGCGGCGCCTGAAGCCGATGCCGGAGACGCGTCGCTCGACGGACGTCGCCGTGGACCGTGTTCCCGAACCGCGCCGGAGCCTACCGCGCCGGCCGCGCCCGCTTCGCCTCCAATCCGCTGCTCACCGACAAGCTGCTCGACGCCAAGGTGCGGCTGCATCGCCGGCTGATCGAGGAGATCAATCTTTCGGCGCTGGAAAAGCTGCCGGAAGAGGAAATGCGCGCCCACGTCCAGCAGCTCGTCTCGCAATACGTGCTGGCCGAGCGGCTGGCGCTCAACACCCAGGAGCTCAACGATTTCGTCTCGGAAATCCTCGACGAGATGACCGGCCTCGGCCCGCTCGAGCCGCTGCTCAAGGACCCGAGCCGTCAACGACATCCTGATCAACGGCCACGAATGCGTCTATGTCGAGCGGCACGGCATGCTCGAGCCGACCGGCGTGCGCTTCAAGGACGAGGCGCATCTGCTGCGCATCATCAACAAGATCGTCTCCGCGGTCGGCCGCCGCGTCGACGAATCGCATCCGATGTGCGACGCGCGCCTGCTCGACGGCTCGCGCGTCAACGTCGCGGTGCGGCCGGTGGCGATCGACGGCCCGCTGATGTCGATCCGCAAATTTTCCAAGAAGCCGTTCAACCTCAACAAGCTGGTCGAGGTCGGCGCGCTGCGGCCGCAAATGGCCGAATTGCTGGCCGCGGCGGTGAAGGCGCGCGTCACGCTGATCATTTCCGGCGGCACCGGCTCGGGCAAGACCACGATGCTCAATGCGCTGTCCGCCTTCATCTCGGAGAAGGAGCGCCTGCTCACCATCGAGGACGCCGCCGAACTGCAATTGCAGCAGCCGCATGTCGGCCGCATGGAGACGCGGCCGCCGAACATCGAAGGCAAGGGCGAAATCCGCCAGCGCGATCTGGTCAAGAACGCGCTGCGCATGCGGCCCGACCGCGTCATCCTCGGCGAGTGCCGCGGCGAGGAAGCCTTCGACATGCTGCAGGCCATGAATACCGGCCACGAAGGCTCGATGGCGACGGTCCACGCCAATACGCCGCGCGACGCCATTTCGCGCCTCGAGCAGATGATCGGCATGGCCGGCCTGCCGATGACGGTCGCCTCGATCCGCGGCCAGATCGCCGCCGCCATCCGGGTCATCGTGCAGCTGTCGCGGCTGTCCGACGGCAAGCGCCGCGTGATGAGCATCGCCGAGATCACCGGGCTCGAAGGCGACATCATCCAGATGCAGGAAATCTTCAAATTCGTGCGCACCGGCACCGCGCCGGACGGCGCCGTGCAGGGCCATTTCCAGGCCACCGGCGTGCGGCCGCGCTTCCTCGCCGATCTCGTCGCCATGGGCATCAAGCTGCCCGGCACCTATTTCGATCCCTCGCAGCCGCTGTAAGAGCCATCGTGGGATCATGTCGTCGGTCATGTCGTTCGATTTCAACCCGATCTATCTGGTCTGGCTGTTCGTCGCGCTCTCGGCGGGGCTGACGGTCGAGGCCGTCTATCTGCTGTGCTTCTCGGCGGCGTCCTATCGCAGCCAGATCAACCGCCGGCTGATGCTGTCGAAGGACCGCACCGACCGCGAAAGCGTGCTTGTCGAGTTGCGGCGCGAGCGCGGGCTGACCAGCGGCGGCGATTACCAGCTCGGCCTCGTCGCGCTCAACCGGCTGATCCTGCAATCCGGCCTGACGCTCGGCTTCACGCGGATCCTCATCATCATCGGCGTCGTCGGCCTGTTCGCGCTTCGCCGCCACCATGCTGTTGCGCGGCAGCTTCGTCGACGCCGGCGCGGCGGCGCTGTTCAGCGCGACCGCGCTGCCTTATCTGGTGCTGCGGATGCTGCGCGCGCGGCGGCAGAAGAAGTTCGGCGCCCAATTCCCCGACGCGCTCGACATCATCGTGCGCAGCCTGCGCGCCGGCCATCCGGTGCCGATCGCCATCACCATGGTCGGCCGCGAAATGGCCGACCCGATCGGCAGCGAGTTCGGCATCGTGTCCGACGAGATCACCTACGGCGCCGATCTCGAAACGGCGATGCGCAATCTCTACGCCCGCATCGGCTCCGACGATCTGCCGCTGTTCGTCACCGCGGTCGCCATCCAGGGCTCGACCGGCGGCAATCTCGGCGAGATTCTGGAAAACCTGTCCGGCGTCATCCGCCAGCGCTTCAAGATGCGGCGCAAGATCCGCGCGCTGGCGGCCGAGGGCCGCGCCTCGGCGATGATCCTCTCGGCGCTGCCGATCGGCATGTTCGTCGTCATCCAGTTCATCGCGCCGGATTTCTACGGCCGCGGTCTGGCACGAGCACCTGACCAAGATCCTGCTCGTTCGGCGCCGCCGGCTGGATGCGCGTCGGCAATCTCATCATGTTCAAGATGGTCAACTTCAAGATCTGAACGGATGACGCGACCATGGACCCGACCATCACCATAGCGGCATTCGGCGACAACGCGCCGATGATGCTGAGCGTGCTGGTGTTCCTTGCCGCCGGCACGCTCGCCTTCGCGGTGATGATCGGCATGCGCGCGCGCGAAGCGGTGCGCCGCCGCGCCGCGCGCGTCGGCTCGACGACGATGCGCCGGTCGGCGGCCGGCGCTCGCTGCGCTATTCGGGCCTGAAGGCGGCGCAGAAGCTCGTCGACTACACGACCAAGCATTACTCGGCGGCCGACAACAGGCGACATGAAGATCCTGCGCCGCCGGCTGATGCAGGCCGGCATCTACGATCCGCACGGCGCGGCCTATTTCTTCATCGCGCGCGGTGCACTGGCCGTCGGTCTCGCCGCCGGCGCGTTCTTCGGCCTGCCGATGTTCGGCTTCGACGGCAAATCCTCGTTCTGGCTGTTCGTCATGTTCGGCGGCGTGCTCGGCTATCTGGCGCCGAGCCTTTATCTCGACCGCCGCATCAAGGCGAAGCGCATGGAGCACCAGTCCGGCTTTCCCGATTTCATGGATCTGCTGGTCGTCTGCGCCGATGCCGGCCTGAGCATGGAGGCGGCGCTCGACCGCGTCGGCCGCGAGCTCGGCGATTCTTATCCGTCGCTCGCCGCCAATATCCACATGGCCAATCTCGAAATCCGCGCCGGCCGCACCATGACCGAGGCGCTCGAGCATCTTGGCGACCGGCTCGGGCTCGACGAGGCGCGTTCCTTCGCCACGCTGATCCAGCAATCCGACGAGCTCGGCTCCAGCATCGGCGATGCGCTGCGCGTCTATAGCGACGACATGCGCCACAAGCGGCTGTCGCGCGCCGAGGAGAAGGCCTACAGCCTGCCGGCCAAGCTCGCGGTGCCGATGATGGTGTGCATTTTCCCGGTGCTGTTCATCGTCATCCTGTGCCCGGTCATCGTCCGGCTGGCGACCGACAATTGGTGACTGTTATCAGCGGCGTCGGGCGTTCACTCATTTCGACGTCATCAACCGCGAAGGCGGATGATCCAGTAACCACAGGATGCCGTGTCGGACTGAGCAAAGACCGCGGAGGCGCTGTTTACTGGATGCTCCGCCTTCGCGGAGCATGACAGGTCAAAGGTTAACGCCGCTGGTATTGCTCCTGTCCTCCCGCTTTCAGCGGGGAGGAATAGATCAAGGAATTCCTTAACCATCGTCGCCTAGCCTGCCTTTTCCGGTGGGGTCCGCCCGGCGGCGGAATTGTTCATGAGTATCCGAGGTGCGCGGGTCCTGATCCTGTTGGCGGCGGGCCTGACTTGCCTTGGCCGGCTGCTCGACCGCCTCAAAACTCGGCGATACGGCCGGCAATCGGCGACAGCACTTCGACCGGCGCCGCCGACAGCGACACCACGGGCTCCATCGTCACCAGCCGGCCGAACCGGGGCCAAGCGGCGAGCCGGTCGCGCCGCTGTCGACGCCGGGCCTGCTCGGCGACGATCCCAACGACGACGTGCAGCTCGGCAAGAAATATTTCCGCAGCAACAATTTCGGCCTCGCCGAAAAGAACTTCCAGAGCGCCGCCGAACATCATCCCAACGACGCCGAAGCCTGGGTCGGGCTCGCCGCTTCCTATGACCGGCTGCATCGCTTCGATCTCGCCGACCGCGCTTACGCCGAGGCCGTTCGCATCGTCGGCCCGACCGTGGAAATCCTCAACGACGAAGGCTTCTCCTACATGCTGCGCGGCGATTACGCGCGCGCCCATAAGCTCCTAACGCAGGCGAAGGCCAAGGACCCCGCCAACCCCTACGTCCAGGCCAATCTGCAATTGCTCGAAGAGAGCGGGCATACCGGCAAGTCGGTGCAGTAACGCAACCGGCCGTCAATCCTCAAACGGCAAACCGGCATATTGCTCGGCGAGCGACGCCTGGGCGTGTTCGGACGCCTGCAGATAATCGAACTGATTGAGCCGCATCTGCGCTCGAACGGCGTTTCGTCGGGAAAGCGGTGCAGCAGCATGGTCAGCCACCACGACACGCCGCGCCGAGCTCCAGACCCGGCGCAACGCCATGTCGGAATAGCAATCGAGATAATGCGTCTTGCCGGCGCGATAGACTTCGGTCAGCGCGCGCGACAGATAGAACACATCCGACACCGCGAGATTGAGTCCCTTGGCGCCGGTCGGCGGCACGATATGGGCGGCGTCGCCGGCCAGGAACAATCTTCCGTAACGCATCGGCTCGGCGACGAAGCTGCGCAACGGCGCGATCGATTTTTCGATCGACGGTCCGGTGACGATTTCGTCCGCCATGTCTTTGCGGGCAGCGCGCCTTGAATTCGGCCCAGAACCGCTCGTCCGGCCAGTCGTCGAGCTGTCGCCGAGATCGCACTGGATGTAGTAGCGGCTCAGCATCGGATTGCGCATCGAGGCGAGCGCAAAACCGCGGCTGTGATAGCAATAACAGATGTCCGGATAATGGCGGCGTCTCCGACATGATGCCGAGCCAGCCGAACGGATAGCCCTTCTCGTAGGTCTTGAGCAGCGCACCGGAATCGAGGCGCGGCTGACGCCGTGAAAGCCGTCGCAGCCGGCGACGTAATCGCAGTCGATGCGGTGCGCCACGCCGTCCTTCTCATAGGTCACGTAGGGCCGGCTCGACGTGAGCTCGTGCAGCTGCGACATTGCCGGCCTCGTCGACGATCTGTCCGCCGGCGGCATCGCGCGCCGCATAAAGGTCTTCGGTGATCGCGGTCTGGCCATAGGCCATCATCGGCTTGCCGGTGTACTTTTTGCGCGTCGATGAAGAACCGCGGCGCGGCCTTCCCAGGCGATCGCCGACCCGTCATGCGGATGGCCGTCGCGATCCATGCGCGCGCCGAGCCCGACCTCGCGCAACAGCGCGACCGTGCCCGCTTCCAGCACGCCGGCGCGGATCCGCTCCAGCACATAGGCGCGGCTCTGCCGCTCCAGCACGATGCTGTCGATGCCGTTGCGGTGGAGGATATGGGACAGCAGCAGGCCGGCCGGGCCGCCGCCGATAATCGCCACTTGAGTTCGGGTCGCTGCGTCACTGTCGTTGCGATGGATGCAGCGCTTAGAAAAGGCTCAATTGCATGCATTTGGCAAGCGGTCTCGCGCCGTCGGCCGATGTGCGCAACAGGCTTGAACCGGGCGCTTTACGTCGCGATATGAACGTGGGAATAAGCCAGCTCTGCCGGCAAGACCCACGAGACTCCATAAGGTTTCGATGTTCGAATCGTTCAAGAATTTCATCTCCGATATCGTCGACGGCGAGAAGCATCCCAGCCAGTTTGCGGACAATGACTACCGGCTCGCCGCCGCGGCGCTGCTGGTGCATGCCGCCACGATCGACGGCGAAATGTTGCCGAGCGAGCGCGACAAGCTGCATAGCCGTCATCAAGCAACGCTTCGCGCTCGACGACGCCGCGACCGACGAGTTGATCGAAAAGGCGACCGCGGCCGAGCACGAATCCGTCGACCTCTATCACTTCACCCATTTGCTCAATCGCGCGCTCGACGAGCCCGGCCGCGCCCGCATCATCGAGATGATGTGGGAGATCGTCTATGCCGACGGCCGGCGCGACGAGCTCGAGGACAATCTGTTGTGGCGCGCCGCCGACCTGCTCGGCGTGTCGCCGCGCGAGCGCATCGAGTTGCGGCGGCGCATCGGCGGCGAGACATGAAGCCGGTCACGCTGATCACCGGCGCTTCGGCCGGCATCGGCGCGGAATTGGCGCGGGTCTTTGCCGCGCATCGGGCATGAGCTCGTCCTGGTGGCGCGGCGCGCAGGATCGGCTCAATGCGCTGGCCGACGAGATCGCGCAGTCGGGCCGGCCGCGGCCCACTGTGCTGGCGTTCGATCTCGAGCGGCGCGATGCCGTTGCGCTCGCTTACGGCCGAACTGCCGTCGCGCGGACTTCGAGCCGAAATTCGTGGTCAATAATGCCGGTTTCGGCCTGAGCGGCGATGCCGCCGCGCTCGACCGCAACGAACAGCTCGGCATGATCGATCTCAATGTGCGCGCGCTCACCGAACTGTCGCTGAGCTTTGTCGACAGCCTGGCGCGGCATCGCGGCGGCATCCTCAATGTCGCTTCGATCGCGGCGTTCCTGCCCGGTCCCGGCATGGCGGTCTATTACGCCAGCAAGGCCTATGTGCTGTCGTTCACCGAGGCGCTGCATCGCGAATTGGCAGACCGCGGCATCCGGGTCACCGCGCTCTGCCCGGGGCCGGTGCCGACCGAATTCCAGGCGCGCTCCGGCATGCAGTTGCCCGGCGTCGCCAAAATCTTCGAACTGCCGCCCGACCGCGTGGCGCAGATCGGCTATGACGCGCCTCATGCGCGGCCAGCGCGTCGTCATCGCCGGCCTCGGCAACAGGATCGCGGTGTCGCTCATGCGTTCTGCCGCATGCGCTGCTATTCGGCCGTCGACCAGCGCACCGGGAATGGCGGGCATTGACTGCCGCCGCCGCGCGCTTTGATTCAGCGGATTACGCGGTAGGACTTCAAAGCGCGTTCGAATGCGGCTGATGCAACAGCCGATCCTGATCGTCCTGCACCAGGAGCATTCCACGCCGGGCCGCATCGGCAACGCGCTCCGACAGCTCGGCTATCGGCTCGATGTCCGCCGCCCGCGCTTCGGCGATCCGCTGCCGGCGACCATGGCGGAGCATGACGGCGCGATCATTTTCGGCGGCCCGATGAGCGCCAACGACGAGGACGATTTCATCCGCCGCGAGATCGACTGGATCGGCGTGCCGCTGCGGGAGAACAAGCCGTTTCTCGGCATCTGCCTCGGCGCGCAAATGTTCGCGCGCCAGCTTGGCGGCAAAGTCTTCAAGCATCCGCACGGCCATGCCGAGATCGGCTATTACCCGATCCGGCCGACCGCCGCGGGCCTCGCCGTGGTCGAGACCTGGCCGGAATGCGTCTATCAATGGCACCGCGAAGGTTTCGATCTGCCGCCCGGCGCCGAGCTTTTGGCCGAAGGCGATACGTTCGAGGTGCAGGCGATCCGTTCCGGGCGCGCCTTCGCGCTGCAATTCCACCCCGACGTGACCCACGCCATGATGCACAAATGGACGACCCGCGGGCACGAGCGCATGGCGCTGCCGGGCGCGAAGCCGCGCGAGACGCATTTCGCCGACCGCGCGGTCTACGACTATTCCGCGCGCGCCTGGCTCAGCGTGTTTTTGGAGCGCTGGCTCGGGGGTTGAACGATCAGCCGCCGGCGAGCTGCTGCGCGAAATAGGCGACTGTCTTGGTGTAAACCTGCGATGAATTCCATTGCAGCAGCACCTGGAAATTGGCGGTGCCTTCGCCCCATGGCTGGCCGCTCTGCCAGCCGTAGCCTTTGAGATAATTGGCGGTCGAGGCGAGCACGTCCGGCACGCTGCGAATGAGATCGCGCCGGCCGTTGCCGTCGTAATCGACGGCGTATTTGAGATAGCACGACGGCAGGAATTGGGTCTGGCCGATCTCGCCGGCCCAGGCGCCGTGCATGTCGGACGGCGCCATGTCGCCGCGGTCGATGATTTGCAGCGCCGCGATCAGTTCGCCGCGGAACTTGTCGGGCCGCCGGCAATCGTAAGCGAGCGACGCCAGCGAGCGGACGGTCGGGAATTTTCCGGAATTGGCGCCGAAGTCGGTCTCCAGTCCCCAGATGGCGACGATCACCGGACCGGGCACGCCGATATTGCGCTTCGATGCGGCTGAAAATCGGCGCGTAGCGAATCAGAAGCTGTTGCGCGCGGGCCAGCCGCGGCGGCACCATGCGGCCGGAGAATTGCGTCGAAGCTCTGCCGGAAAACGCCCTGGGCGTGGTCGCGGGCGATGATGCTCGGATCGTAGGTCACGCGTGCCGAGCGCGGACTGGATCGTGCGCTGCGAGATACCGTCCGCCGCGGCTTCGGCCTTGACGCCTGGCCAGCCAGGCGCCGAAATCGCCGCCGCAGGGCGCCGCCGCATAGGCCGGCGCGCGCGGCAAAGCCGAGCGAGACGGCAAACCAGATCAATCGGGCGGCGAGCGCGCGCATGCGTGGTCCTTGTTTGCCGCCCCCGGCATGAATCGGTCGCCGCTATCATGCCGCAGCGCGGGCCGCCGCTGCCAGTCACGGCCGCGCGGCGTCGTAACGGTCGGCGTCGTAAAGTTCGCGGAAAATCTTGGTCGAAATCAGGACGACGGCGATGGTGCAGAGCCCGCCGATCAGCACCGAGGGAATGGTGCCGAACAGGGCCGCCGCCGAGCCGGCGCGGAATATCGCCGAGCTGGTTCGAGCGTGATGGTGATCATCGAATTCACCGCATAGACGCGGCCGCGCATCGCGTCCGGGGTGCGGATCTGCACCATGGTCTGGCGGATGACGACGCTGATCGTGTCGGCAGCGCCGATGACGGCCAGCGCGGCCAAAGCGAGCCCGAAACTCGGGCGTCAGCGCCAGCAGAATCGTGCCGACGCCGATAGATCGATACCGTGACGAACATGATGTGGCCGAGGCGGTGCGGAAACCGGCCAACGCGCCAAAACGAGCGCGGTGATGATGGCGCCGGCCGCGGGCGCCGCGCGCAACACGCCGAAGCCGAGCGGTCCGATTGTGGAAAATATCGCGGGCGAAGATCGGCAGCAGCGCGGTGGGATTGCCGAGCACGACCGCGAACAGATCGAGCAGCACGGCGCCGAGCAGCACTTTGTTGCCGGTGATAAAAGTCAGCCCGCTGAACATCGCCTTGGGCATCGGCCGGCGCGCGCCGCGGCAGCGTCCGTTCCATGGCTCGTCCCATGGTCTTTTCCATGGCGATGCCGAGCATGACGATGCCGGCGGAAAGCCAGATCGCCGCGCAGACCGCAAAGACCAGCGTCGGGCTGATCGCGACCAGAATGCCGCCGAGCGCCGGTCCGGCGACGATCGCGGTCTGCGAGCCTGAAGTCGAGGCGGCGATGGCGTGCGGCAAGACATCGCCCGGGACGATATTCGGCAACACCGATTGCAGGCTCGGCTGCTCGAAGGCGCGGCCGGTGCCGACGACGAAAGCCATGGCAAGCAGAAGCCCGGGCGTCAGCCAGCCGCTAAAATTCGCGGCGGCAAGAACCGCGACCGCGAGCGCCTCGACGAGTTGCGAGATGAAGGTGACGCGGCGGCGATCGTACCGGTCGGCGACATGGCCGGTCGCCAAAAAGAAGCTAATCGCCGGGACGAACTGGACGAGCCCGATCAGTCCGAGATGGAACGGGCTGCCGGTCAGTTCATACATCTGCCAGCCGACCGCGACGACCTGGATCTGCAGCGCGACCGACGCCGCGACCCGCACATAGAGAAAACGCAGATAGGCGGGATGGCGCATAGCGGCATCGCCGGGGAGGGATGGTGCGTCATTGCAACGATTGTGACTCGCCACGGCGGGCCTTGTCCCAACCGTGATGCAGGGCGAAGCCGGCCATCCTTGACACGTCGGAACGGCAGCCCTAAATGGCGCCCACTCGCCAAAAACCGGCGCAATATCGGCCGGTTGAAGCCCATGTGTCTAGATGGCGGGGCCGTAGCTCAGTTGGGAGAGCGCCTCGTTCGCAATGAGGAGGTCAGGGGTTCAACTCCCCTCGGCTCCACCAAGCTTCGCCGTTCCTGCCGCTGGCTTCGCATCGGCTTGTTTGAGCGCACACAACTCGCTAGTTTCTGCCACCCTTAAACGCGAATCGAATCCATGCGCGCTCTTTTCGAAGTCATCGATATTGCTCTCACGCTCTACATCTGGATCGTGATCGCGATGGCGATCTTTTCCTGGCTGGTCGCCTTCAACGTGGTGAACACGCGCAACCACGTCGGTCGCCATGATCGGCGATTTTCTCTATCGCATCACCGATCCGGCGCTGCGGCCGATCCGCAACATGATGCCGAATCTCGGCGGCATCGATATTTCGCCGGTCATCCTGTTTCTGATCATCATCTTTATTCAGAAGGTGATCGAGATTTATCATCCTGCCCAACGTCTACTGAACAGCCGTGACAGCACGCATCATCGACGGCAAGGCGATCGCCGCGGACTTGCGCGCCGCCGTGGCGGCGGAGACGCGCCGCCTGACGGCGGAGCACGGTCTCGTGCCGGGTCTCGCCGTCGTGCTGATCGGCGACAACCCGGCCAGCAAGACCTATGTCGCCAGCAAATCGCGCGCGCTGGTCGAGGTCGGCATGCGGCCGTTCGATCTTCATCTTCCCGCCAGCGGCGAGCGAGGCGGATCTGCTGGCGCTGGTCGCCAGGCTCAATGCCGATCCCGCCGTGCAGTGGCATTCTGGTGCAGTTGCCGCTGCCGCCGCAGATCAATCCGGCGCGCATCCTCGCCGCCATCGATCCGGACAAGGACGTCGACGGCTTTCACCCGCTCAATGCCGGCCGGCTGATGACGGGGCTGCCGGCGCTGGTGCCGTGCACGCCGATCGGCTGCATCAAGCTTGATCAAGACGGTGCACCGATTCGCTCATCGGACTCGATGCGCTGATGATCGGCCGCTCGCATATCGTCGGCAATCCGCTGTCGCAGTTTCTGCTCAACGAGAACGCGACCGTGACCGTCGCGCATACGCACACGCGCCACTTGCCCGACTTTGCCGGCGCGCCGAATTGTTGTGCGTCGCCATCGGCTGCGCCGAATTTATCCGCGGCGACTGGATCAAGCCGGGCGCGACCGTGATCGACGTCGGCATCAACCGCGTGACCGACGCCGCCGGCAAAGCCCACATCGTCGGCGACGTGAATTTCGCCGAAGCCGTCAAGGTCGCCGGCGCCATCACGCCGGTGCCGGGCGGCGTCGGGCCGATGACGATCGTGTGCCTGTTGGTCAATACGCTGCGCGCGGCCTGCATGCAGGCCGGATTGCCGGCGCCGGCGGTCTAAGGTCAGCTATTCCAGCCGAAGGCGACCTTGTCGAGCACGCGGGTGCCGAATTTTTCCGAACAGCGCGCCACCGCCTTGCCGCCGAGCGCGCGGTAGAACTCGACCGCGTTCTCGTTCTCCGACAGCGCCCACACGATCAGCGATTTCAGCGCGCTTTGCGCCAGATCGCGGCGCGCGGCGGTGAACAGGCGGCGGCCGAAGCCGAGCCCCTGGAATTCCGGCCGCAGATAAAGTTCGTAGATCTCGCCGTCGTAATAAAGGCTGCGCGCCCGGTTGCGCCCGTAATTGGCGTAGCCCGCGATCTTGTCGCCGAATTGCAGGAGCGCGATGCGGCTGCCTTTGCGGATCGCGGAGTCCCACCACGCCGGGCCGCGGCGGTTGATGAGTTTTTCGAGTTCGGCGCCGGGGATGATGCCCTGATAGGCCGTCCGCCATGCCTCATCGTGGGCATCCGCGACGGCGCCGGCATCGTTGGCCCGGGCGCGGCGGATTTCGATGAGGATCGTGCTCATGATGCGAGGCTCATGGCTGTATGTTTTGGCGCTACATGTCCTGGGGCGATCTGCGCGGCGCGATTCATGGTGCGATCAAAGCAAGCGGTTCGGCGGCCTTCAAGGCTTCCGATTCACCTTCGGTTAACGATGCGGATTATTAGCCAAAAACGCAGGCCGCGCCACATTTGCAACGCGAAAACGTGCCGGCCAAGCGCAATCTGGGCGGGCTGTTGCAATAGCGACACGGTTCCCCGGTTTTTTTGCCGGCGCGAAGCGGCGCGGCCAAAACTTGTGACAGGATGAGGTTCGTTCGGCGCATCCGTTGCGGCGTTTGGCGCGCAATTTCGGATGCGTTTAGACGCGCTCGGCCTCTTTACGCCGCTCGTCGCGCTTGCGATCGTTCGGATCGAGCAGCTTCTTGCGCAGCCGGATCGATTTCGGCGTCACCTCGACCAATTCGTCGTCCTCGATATAGGCGAGCGCCTTTTCCAGCGTCATGCGGATCGGCGGCGTGAGCCGGATCGCTCGTCCTTGGAATGGGTGCGGATATTGGTCAGCTTCTTGCCCTTGAGCACGTTGACTTCGAGATCGTTGCCGCGCGTGTGCTCGCCGACGATCATGCCGCGATAGACCTTCCAGCCCGGCTCGATCATCATCGGGCCGCGGTCTTCCAGATTCCACATCGCGTAAGCGACGGCGTCGCCCTGGTCGGTCGAGATCAAGACGCCGTTGCGCCGCCCGACGATGTCGCCGCGATGCGGGCCATAGGCGTGAAACAGCCGGTTCATCACCGCGGTGCCGCGCGTGTCGGTGAGCAGTTCGCCCTGATAGCCGATCAGCCCGCGCGTCGGCGCGTAGAAGATGAGCCGCACGCGGCCGCCGCCGGACGGGCGCATCTCGACCATCTCGCCTTTGCGCTCGGCGAGCTTTTGCACGACCACGCCGGCATGCTGCTCGTCGACGTCGATGACGACTTCCTCGATCGGTTCGAGGAGTTCGCCCGACGGGCCGTGCTGGAACAGCACCTTCGGCCGCGACACCGACAAGCTCAAAACCTTCGCGCCGCATGGTCTCGATCAAAATGCCGAGCTGCAATTCGCCGCGGCCGGCGACTTCCATGGAATCCTTCTCCGCCGATTCGGAAATCCGCAGCGTGACGTTGCCTTCCGCCTCGCGCAGCAGGCGGTCGCGGATCACGCGGCTTTGCACCTTGTCGCCTTCGGTGCCGGCCAGCGGCGAATCGTTGATGTGGAAGGTCATGGTCAGCGTCGGCGGATCGATCGGCTGCGCCGGCAGCGGCTCGGTCACTTCCGGCGCGCACAGCGTGTGCGAGACGAACGCCTCCGGCAGGCCGGCGATGGCGACGATGTCGCCGGCAAAGCCTTCCTCGATCGGCACCCGCTCCAGGCCGCGGAAGGCGAGAACTTTGGTGACGCGGCCCTCCTCGACCAGTTCGCCGTTGCGGTCGAGCGACCTTGACCGGCTGATTGGGCTTCACCGAGCCGGAGAAAATGCGGCCGGTGACGATGCGGCCGAGATAGGGATTGGCTTCGAGGATCGTGCCCAGCATGCGGAACGGACCGTCCTCGACGTGCGGCGGCGCGACGTGGCGGATGACGAGATCGAACAGCGGCGCCATGCCCTGGTCCTTGGGACCCGCCGCATCGGACGCCATCCAGCCTTGCTTGGCCGAGCCGTAGAGGATCGGAAAATCGAGCTGCTCCTCGCTGGCGTCGAGCGCCGCGAACAGGTCGAACACCTCGTTGGCGACTTCGGTGGGCCGGGCGTCCGAGCGATCGACCTTGTTGATGACGACGATCGGCTTCAGCCCCATCTTGAGCGCCTTGGAGACGACGAATTTGGTCTGCGGCAGCGGTCCCTCGGCGGCATCGACCAGCACCAGCGCGCCATCCACCATATTGAGGATGCGCTCGACCTCGCCGCCGAAATCGGCGTGGCCGGGGGTATCGACGATATTGATCCGGGTGTCGTGCCACACCAGCGAGGTCGCCTTGGCGAGGATGGTGATGCCGCGCTCGCGCTCGAGATCGTTGGAATCGATCGCGCGTTCGGCGACCCGCTGGTTCTCGCGGAATGCGCCCGATTGCTGCAGGAGCCGGTCGACCAGCGTGGTTTTGCCATGGTCGACGTGGGCGATGATGGCGATGTTGCGGAGATTCATGTTCAGCGGGTTCTTCGGGGTTTTTGTCGCGTTAAACCGTTACGGGCCCCAAGGGGCCCGCGATTCGCAAGGCGTATATAGGCAGTATCGGCCGGAAGCAATCGCCGGAAAATTACGCCACGGCGGCGGCCTTGGCGCCCGCGGCCGTGCTGTGGCCGGGTGGCGTCGCCGCCGCGCCGGCATGGTCGAGGATGGCGGTGCGGCGCGCGGCGATGGCGAAGCGCAGCTGGTCGAGCGCGAACGCAAACGACATGCGCACCGTTTCGTCGAATTCCTCGTGCTCGCTCTGATGGATGATCGCGATCACGAGATCGTCGGCCTCGACCTGCAGCTGTTCGAGCGCTTCCAGCGTCTGCGCAGCATGCGCCTTGCGCACCAGATCGAGCACGCGCTGGAGAAGCCGCAGCCGCTGGGTGCGGGTGTCGCTGCGCAGATAGCTCGCGACGCCGGCGATCGCCGAGCCGAACACCGGGAAAATCAGCATGCCGTAGAAAATATCGTCGCCGTATTTGTCGAAGAACGACTGCTGGCTGTCGGACAGGTATGCCAGCGCGCCCGGATGCACCACGACATCGGCGTCCTTGTCGGTCGACGGCGCCGCGATCTTGATTTCGCCCGGCAATGCCGCCGCGAGCGCCTGCCGCGACGTATAGATCACCTTGGCAGGCGTAGTCGATGACGGATTCGCTGTAAGTATTTCCGCGCCACCAGGTATTCGCCGAAGCTCAGACTCTTGAGGCTGTCGGCCGGGCGTCGGCGGATTGCCGCCGAAAGTGCCGGCATCGATATCGACGGAATCGAAAGCCGGGATTGCGCTTGGCGATGCCGTCGGCCTGATCGATCTCGATGAAGCTCGGCGGTTTGCCGTTCACGGTGGCGGCCGCGACGACGCTGGAAATGGCCTGCCCGGTGGCCGCACCGGCGACGAACAGCGCATCGACCTGATTGTTCTTGATGGCGTCGGCGAGATTGTCCGGGTCGATCTGCGAAATCGTCACCTTGGCGAGCGGCACGCCATAATGGCTGAGCAAGAGTTCGAGCAGGCCGGTCGTCGCCTCGTTGCCGGTCACGATGCCGACGCGTTTGCCGGAGAGCTGCGCCACCTTGCCGAATTTGTCGCTGTCGTCGCTGTCGAATCGCTGTCGTCGGCGTCGTCGCTATCGTCGCTCTTCGCGCTCTTGGCGCCTTTGCCGCCTTTGCCGCTTTTGGCAGCCTTTGCACCCTTGGCGCTTTTGGCGGGTTTTGGCGGCTGGCGTGCTTGCGGCCGGTGCGGCGGTGGCGGCGGGTGACGCCGGAACGATCAGCGCCATCACGTTCTGGCGCAGGATGGCGACCACCGGCCAATTCAATGAGTCATCGAGATTGCTCGGCAAAATCGCCAGGTCGGCTTGGCCCTTGCTGATCGCCTCCGCGGTCTCTTTCGACCCGCCGGTCGGCACCATCTGCAGGGTCAGATCCTGGTGGCTGTTGGCGATTTGATTGGACAGCGCCTGGACGAACTTTGCGTCCAGCGGACCGGCGGCGATGCGCATGTGGTCGGCCTCGGTGGTGAAATAAAAGCCCGCCCAGACGACGCCGACCATGAGCAGGGTGCCGAGGATGGCGACGAGCCAAGTATGGCGCAGGAACATCCTGACCCTGCTGCGCACCATATGTTCCAGCGACTCGATACTCATGGTCCTACCCGATGAGCGGCCGGAAGCCGTCGAGGAACCCGTCCCGCCGCCCTGGCGGAGCGGCGGGAAAGCCAAAACCTCATGGCCAAGAGGCGGGCGATGCGGCAGTCCGGGCGGCATGGTTAATCCTACCACGGCTTCGGTGTTTTGACGCCATGGCGCAGTCAGGCGTTCAGAGGTCAAATCGCCGTTTTGGTTAATTCCAGACCGTCGGAGTACGGCCGCAGTCTTAGCCGGTGTGCAATCTTGGCCGATCTAATGGCTCGACTTTGACGGCGAATTCGCCTCCCGGCGGCGCGCACTCGCGATATCGGTATTTATCACGCTCCAGCCAGCCGGCTCCGGAGGTCGGAAGGTGGCCAAACGCTGGGCCAAAAAATGCGCCGATGGGCCGGTGGAACTCGCGCTTGCGGCGTTGTTTGCTAAGCATGGTTTGGAGGTTTTGTCATGAGCCAAAAACTCGCCGGCGACGGCGCGCAAGAGCGCGCTGGCCGGCTCAAAGGATGGAGCGAAGTGACCGGCCGCGACGCCATCACCAAGAAATTCGTATTTGCCGATTTCAATCCAGCCTTCGGCTTCATGACGCGGGCCGCGCTGGTTGCGGAAAAGCTCGATCACCATCCGGAATGGTTCAACGTCTACAAGACCGTCGAGGTGACCTTGTCGACGCACGATGCCGGCGGTTTGACCGAGCTCGACGTCAAGCTTGCCGAGGCGATGGATAAGCTCGCAGGGTAGCGGTGGCCGGTCTGCCTTGCGGCTGCCGTCTTTCGGGACCATCTTTTAGCGGTCGTTTTCGAGGCAGCCGATTCGGGAGGGGCCGATGTGGTTTCGCGAGCAAACCGCTTCAGGGCCAAGCTTTTCCTGGCAGGACTTTGCCGCGCTGACCCGCCGGATCGCTGCCGACGAGGCGAGCTTGCGGCGCAAATTCTGGCGCAAGATTTTGGCCGAAGCCGCAAACCTTCCGTTTCTTGAAGAAGTGCTCACCGCCCATTATTGCGCGTTCGACCGCAAGACGCCGCTCTATGTGAAAGTCATTCTCGTCGGCGCGATCGTCTATTTCGTCATGCCGGACGATTTGATCCCGGATTCGCTTCCGCTGATCGGCCAGGCCGACGATGCCGCCGTGCTCGGCGGCGCGTTCAAGATCATCTCTTCGCATATCAAGCCGGAGCATCGCGAGGCGGCGCAGCTCATGCTGGCGCGCTTGCGCGCGGCCTAATGCGGCCGCGAGCGATCACGGCCGCAGCACGATCTTTCCCATCACCTTGCGGTCGGCGATCGCTTTGAGCGCGGCCGCGATTTCAGCCAGCGGATAGACCGCGTGCACATGCGCGCTGAGCTTGCCCTGCGCGCACCAGTCGACGATTTGCGTCATCAGCGCGTGCTGCGCTTTTGGCTCCCGCCTGATCCACGAGCCCCACAGCACGCCGCGGATATCGCAGCTTTTCAGCAGCACGAGATTGAGCGGAAGTTTCGGGATTTCGCCGGCGGCGAAGCCGACCACGAGATAACGGCCCTCCCAGCCGAGCGAGCGCACCGCAGGCTCCGCATAAGGACCGCCGACCGGATCGTAGACCACATCGATGCCGCGCTCGCCGCCGAGCCGCTTGAGCGCGTCGCGCAGGTCCTCGGCTGCATAATTCACCGTTTCGTCGGCGCCATGGTCGCGGGCGAAATCGAGTTTCTCCGCCGACGAGGCGCAGGCGATGACGCGAGCGCCCATGATCTTGCCGATCTCGATGGCCGCAAGGCCGGTGCCGCCCGAGGCGCCGAGCACCACCAGCGTCTCGCCGGGCTTAAGTGCGGCGCGCTCGCGCAACGCATAGAGCGTCGTGGCATAGGTCACGGTCAGGCCGGCGGCGCGCTCGAAATCGAGCGCATCGGGAATTTTCACCAGCAGATCCGCCGGAACCGCGACCCTCTCGCGCGCCGCGCCCCAGCCGATATTGCCCATGACGCGGTCGCCGACGGCGATGCCGTCGACGCCGGGACCGACGCTCTCGACCACGCCGGAAAACTCCGCCGCCGGCGAAAATGGAAACGGCGGCTTGTGCTGGTATTTGCCGGCGATGATCAGCGTGTCGAAGAAGTTGAGCGCCGCGGCTTTGACCCGCACCACGGCCTGGCCGGATCCGGCCTGCGGCTCGGCGATATCGGCAAATTCAAGTTCGCCGGGCGAGCCGAAATGGGTGCAGAGGACGGCCTTCATTGCTTTCCCTGTCCCGCCAGCACCGGCGGGACGGCCAGCCTATCCCGCCTCGGCCTGCCGCTGCTACTGTCTATCTCATTCCACTTGCGGGCGAATTGGATTAAAGTGGCAATGTTTGCTATGACTGCAACGGGGATTCGCGCGGGGCCTGATGCGCATCGACCCAGAATGGCGGCTCGTCATTACGCTGCTTGTTGCGGCGGTTTTTGCCGTTCCGGCTCTCGCCCAGCAGCCAGCCGCGCCGTCGTCTGCCGCACCCGCGGCGCCCGCCGCCACCCGCTAAGCCCAAGCCCAAACCCAAACCTAAGCCCGCCGCCGCGGCGCCGGCCGCGAAACCCGCCAGCCCCGCAGCCGCGGCCGCCGGTGGGCCACAGCCAAAACTCCTCGGCCAGTATGGCGAATGGGGCGCCTATACCGCTTCGCCCGCCGGCAAGAAGGTCTGCTTCGCCATCGCCAAGCCGACCTCCTCGGTCACCAATCCGCCGAACCGGCCGCGCAATCCGGTCTACATCTTCATTTCGACCCGGCCGGCCGACAAAGTGGCGAACGAGGTTTCGATCATCATCGGCTATCCGTTCAAGCCGGGCACCGAGGCGAGCGCGGATATCGGTTCGACCTCGTTCGCGCTCTACACCCAGCAGGACGGCGCCTGGATCAAGAACGCCGCGGACGAAGCGAATATGGTCAGCGCCATGCGGGCTGGCGACACAACGGTGGTGAAGGGCGCGTCGGCGAAAGGAACGCAGACGACCGATACGTTCACGCTCAAGGGCGTCTCGCAGGCGCTCGACCGCATCGCCCAGGAATGCAAGTAGAAACATCCATATCCTCCCCCTGAAGGGTATCGCCTTTCAGGGGCGAGTAATTATCTATGCCACAGCCGCAATAGCGCGCTCTTTTGAATCGGTTCTGGATCGACGAATGACAGCTTCGTTTGCAGCGACTGAAAGCGAACGCGCCGCCGCGGCGCCTTCGTCGAGAAGCGGCCGCTCGAGCGCTATACGGCGCCGGCGCAGCCGTCGCTGGTCGGGCTGTCGCGCGACGCTTTGGCCGAGGCGCTCGGCACGCTCGACGTGCCGGAGCGGCAGCGCCGCATGCGCGTGCAGCAAATCTGGCAATGGCTCTATGTGCGCGGCGCGCAAAACTTCGACGAGATGACGACACTGTCGAAGGACCTGCGCGCCGCATTGGCGCAACGGTTCACGCTGGCGCGGCCGGAAATCGCCGCCGAGCAGATTTCCGTCGACGGCACGCGCAAATGGCTCATCCGGCTGCCGGGTGAATTCGACCACACCCCGCATGAGGTCGAATGCGTCTACATCCCCGAAGCCGATCGCGGCACGTTGTGCATTTCCAGCCAGGTCGGCTGCACGCTTACCTGCACGTTCTGCCATACCGGCACGCAGCGGCTGGTGCGCAATCTGACGGCGGGCGAAATCGCCGGCCAGGTCGTTTTGGCGCGCGACCGGCTTAACGATTGGCAGCGCGCGGCAGGCGCGCCCGGCGAACCGGAAAAGCGGCTGGTCTCCAATATCGTCATGATGGGAATGGGCGAGCCGCTCTACAATTTCGAAGCGGTGCGCGACGGCGTCAATGTCATCGCCGACGGCGAAGGCCTGAGCATTTCCAAGCGGCGGATCACGCTGTCGACGTCCGGCGTCGTGCCCAATATCGCGCGCGCCGGCGAGGAGATCGGGTCGATGCTCGCGGTGTCGCTGCATGCCGTCACCGACGAGTTGCGCGACCAGCTGGTGCCGCTCAACCGCAAATATCCGTTGCGCGAGTTGCTCGATGCCTGCCGCAATTATCCGGGCGTCTCCAACGCGCGGCGCATCACCTTCGAATATGTCATGCTCAAGGGCATCAACGACTCGCTGGCCGACGCCAAGGCGCTGGTGCGCCTGCTCAAGGGCATTCCGGCGAAAATCAATCTCATCCCGTTCAACCCGTGGCCGGGAACGATTTACGAATGCTCCGACTGGGAGCAGATCGAAAAATTCTCCGAAATCGTCTTCGATGCCGGCTATGCCTCGCCGGTGCGCACGCCGCGCGGCCGCGACATTCTCGCCGCCTGCGGCCAGCTCAAGAGCACGACGGAAAAGCTGTCGGCCCGCGAACGCCTGGCGCTGCGCGCCATGGCAATGACCGATTGACGCCGCGCTTCGGCAGCAACAATGACCGTTCTTTTCCGCATCATGATGATGTTCGTCGGTTATGTCTGGGCCTGCATCGCCGCTTCGCTGGTGCTGGCGCTCGGCACGCTGACGCCGCAATGGAATGTTTTTTTTGCCTCGTTCGGGCTGCAGTCGTCGCAGGCGCAGTCGGCGGCGATGTGGACGGTCGTGGGCCTCGGCGCCCTTGTCATCTTTGCCGTCGGACTGTTGCCGACACTTCTGATTATCGTCATCACCGAAGGCTTCGCCCTGCGCTCGGTCATCATCTACGGCGTGATCGGCGGCGCGCTCGCTTTGGCGATGGCCTACGGCCTGAACTTCGGCGACGTCATCGCCGCGGCGGACAGCGACGCGGCGCGGGAGCGGGAAGTGTTCGCCGCCTCCGGCATTGCCGGCGGCCTGGTCTATTGGCTGTTCGCTGGACGTAAAGCCGGCTTGTGGAAATGATCCGGCCCGGAAGTGACCGCAAAGACCTGACATGAACCGCACCGGGCTTACGATCGCGCTCACCATCGGCTTTGTCGCCGGGCTCATCTGCGCTGTCGATCCGCAGCTCGACCTCGATCTCGCCGGCGCGACCTTCAATCCGGCCCGGGACCTGTTCGGCGTCAATGCCCAGCCGTGGGTGCAGTACACCCGCGAAGCGGCGCGCGGCATCATCACGCTTCTGGTGCTGCCGGCCTTTCTCGCCATCCTGGGCAAGCTTATTTTCCCGCGCCGGCGCACGCTGATCGAAGGCCGCGCCGCGCTCTTTCTCATCGCTACGCTGGCGCTCGGCCCCGGCGTGCTCACCAACCTCATCCTCAAGGATCATTGGCACCGGGCGCGCCCGATCGATGTGCAGCAATTCGGCGGCGCCTACCATTTCACGCCATGGTGGGATCCGCGCGGCGATTGTCCCAACAATTGCTCGTTCATCGCCGGCGAACCGTCGGGCGCATTCTGGACGCTGGCGCCGGCCGTCCTGGCGCCGCCGGAATTGCGCGCCGTCGCCTACGGCGCGGCGATCGCTTTCGGCACCGGCATCGGCGCGCTGCGCATAGGCGCCGGCGCGCATTTCTTCTCCGACGTCGTGTTCGCCGGCGTGTTCATGTATCTCTTGATCTGGGCCGTGCACGGCCTGATCTATCGCTGGCCGATGACGCGGCTCGATGAGGAATCGATCGACCGGGTGCTGACGCAGTCCGGCGGGGCGCTACGCGATATGCTCGCCAAACTGGGCGCCAAACTGGGTGCCAAATTTGGCGCCAAACGGCCGCTGTGATCCGGTCGCGACCGCGGCGCGGCGGCTCACCACCCCCCAAACAAGAAGAGTCAGCGGGCATTTCGCAACGCTTGCTTCGGCGCGGCGCGCCCCTATAGTCCGCGCGCATTTCGCGGCGGCGTGCGCCGCTTGGATCAAGGCTTTTGCGATGCCCGCGGGCGGCAACAAAGACGTGAAAAAGGTAGTGCTGGCCTATTCCGGTGGGCTGGACACCTCGATCATTCTCAAATGGCTGCAGACGACCTATGGCTGCGAGGTGGTGACCTTCACCGCCGATCTCGGTCAGGGCGAGGAGCTCGAGCCGGCGCGGGCGAAGGCGCTCACGCTTGGCATCAAGCCGCACAACATTTTCATCGAAGATTTGCGCGAGGAATTCGTCCGCGATTACGTGTTTCCGATGTTCCGCGCCAACACGCTCTATGAGGGCCAGTATCTGCTCGGCACCTCGATCGCGCGGCCGCTTATCGCCAAAAAGCAGATCGAGATCGCGGAGAAAGTCGGCGCCGACGCCGTCGCCCATGGCGCCACCGGCAAGGGCAACGACCAGGTGCGGTTCGAATTGTCCTATTACGCGCTAAAACCCGACGTGAAAGTCATCGCGCCGTGGCGCGAATGGGAATTCAAATCGCGCGAGGCACTCCTCGCCTTCGCCGAAAAGAATCAAATCCCGATTGCCAAGGACAAGCGCGGCGAAGCGCCATTTTCGACCGACGCCAATCTCTTGCACACCTCGTCCGAGGGCAAGGTGCTGGAAGATCCCTCCGGCGAAGTGCCGGACTATGTCTATTCGCGCACCGCCGATCCGCAAACCGCGCCGGACCAGCCCGCTTATGTCACGATCGATTTCGCGCGGGGCGATGCGGTTGCGGTCGACGGCAAGACGCTCAAGCCCGCGGAATTGCTGACCGTGCTCAACGCGCTCGGCCGCACCCACGGCATCGGCCGGCTCGATCTGGTCGAGAACCGCTTCGTCGGCATGAAATCGCGCGGCATGTACGAGACGCCGGGCGGCACCATCCTGCTCGCCGCGCATCGCGGCATCGAATCGATCACGCTTGATCGCGGCGCAGCCCATCTCAAGGACGAGCTGATGCCGAAATACGCCGAATTGATCTATTACGGCTTCTGGTTCTCGCCGGAGCGAGACATGCTGCAGGCGGCGATCGACAACAGCCAGGAATTCGTAACGGGCCGGGTGCGGCTGAAACTCTACAAGGGCAATGTCGGCGTGGTCGGCCGGGAGAGCAAATATTCGCTCTACGATCAGGATTTGGTGACATTCGAGGACGGCAAGGTCGCTTACGACCAGCGCGACGCCGAAGGCTTTATCCGCCTCAACGCGCTCCGCCTGCGCACGCTCGGGCAGCGCAAGAAAAAGTTGAAGCTCTGAAAGGCGGAACCTTCTGTCATGCTCCGCGAAAGCGGAGCATCCAGTAAGCGCAGACGTCACAGTGCTGGCTAGGACTTCGGCGATTACTGGATCGCCCGCCTTCGCGGGTGATGACGGTTGCTTACACCTGCCGCTCGACCAGCGCGCGCTTGATATCGGCGATCGCTTTCGCCGGGTTGAGGTGTTTTGGGCAGGCCTTGGCGCAATTCATGATGGTGTGGCAGCGGTACAGCCGGAACGGATCTTCCAGATTGTCGAGCCGTTGGCCGGTCGCCTCGTCGCGCGAATCGACGATCCAGCGCTCCGCTTGCAGCAAAGCGGCCGGGCCGAGGAATCGATCCGAATTCCACCAGTAGCTCGGGCAGGCCGTCGAGCAGCAGGCGCACAGGATGCACTCGTAGAGCCCGTCGAGCTTTTGCCGGTCCTCGTGGCTCTGCTTCCATTCCTTGCGCGGCGTCGGCGACACCGTTTGCAGCCACGGCTCGATCGAGGCGTGCTGGGCGTAGAAATTGGTGAGGTCCGGCACCAAATCCTTCACCACCGGCATATGCGGCAGCGGATAGATGCGCACCGCGCCGTTGACGTCGCTCATCGCCTTGGTGCAGGCGAGCGTATTGGTGCCGTCGATATTCATGGCGCAGGAGCCGCAAATGCCTTCGCGGCAGGAGCGGCGGAAGGTCAGCGTGGCGTCGACATTGGTCTTGATCCAGATCAGCGCGTCGAGAACCATCGGCCCGCAATCGCCGGTATCGACATAATAGGTGTCGATGCGCGGATTGCTGCCCTCGTCCGGGCTCCAGCGATAAATGCGGTATTCGCGCTCCGCTTTCGCCTTCACCGGATGCGGCCAAGCCTGGCCTTCGGTGACCTTGGAGTTCTTCGGCAGCGTGAATTCGACCATTGTGACCTCAGTACACCCGCTTTTTGGGCTCGATATAGGAGACGTCGTTGGTGAGCGTGTAGGTATGCACCGGCCGGTAGTCGATGCTGACTTTGCCGGTTAAGTGATCGAGCCAGCTCTGCGTGTGCTTCATCCAGTTCTGGTCGTCGCGATCGGGGAAATCCTCGCGCGCGTGGGCGCCGCGGCTTTCGGTGCGGTTCACCGCGGAATCCATGGTGACGACCGCCTGTTCGATCAGATTGACTAATTCCAGCGTCTCGATCAGGTCGGAATTCCAGATCAGCGAACGGTCGGACACATGCACGTCGTCGATGCCGGCATAGACTTCGTGGATCAGCTTCGAGCCTTCCTGCAAAATCTCGCCGGTGCGGAACACGGCGCAATTCGATTGCATCACCTGCTGCATCCTGGCGCGCAATTGCGCGGTCGGCGTGCCGCCCGACGCGTTGCGGAATTTGTCGAGCCGCGACAGCGAACGTTCGGCGGAGTCTTTGGGCAGTTCGGGATGCTTGTCGTCCGGGGTGAGGATTTCGGCGCAGCGGTGCGCCGCGGCGCGGCCGAACACCACGAGATCGATCAGCGAATTCGAGCCGAGCCGGTTGGCGCCGTGCACCGAGACGCAGGCCGCTTCGCCGAGCGCCATCATGCCCGGCACGATGTGATCGGGATTGCCGTCCTTCTTGATCAGCGCCTCGCCGTGATAATTGGTGGCGATGCCGCCCATATTGTAATGCACCGTCGGCACGATCGGCACCGGCTCGCGCGTCAAGTCGACGCCGGCGAAAATGCGCGCGGATTCAGTGATGCCCGGCAGCCGCTCGGCGAGGATCGCCGGATCGAGATGGTCGAGGTGGAGGAAGATGTGGTCCTTCTTTGGCCCGACGCCGCGGCCTTCGCGGATTTCGATGGTCATGGCGCGCGAGACGACGTCGCGCGACGCCAAATCCTTGGCTGACGGGGCATAGCGCTCCATGAAGCGTTCGCCCGCCGAATTGACCAGATAAGCGCCTTCGCCGCGCGCGCCTTCGGTGATCAGCACGCCGGCGCCGTAAATGCCGGTCGGATGGAATTGCACGAATTCCATGTCCTGCAGCGGCAGCCCGGCGCGCAGCACCATGGCATTGCCGTCGCCGGTCTGGGTGTGTGCGCCGGTGCATGAGGCATAGGCGCGGCCATAGCCGCCGGTGGCGAGGATCGTCATCTGCGCGGAAAAGCGGTGGATCGAGCCGTCGTCGAGATTGATGGCGACGACGCCGCGGCAGCGGCCGTCGTCGTCCATGATCAAATCGATGGCGAAATATTCGATGAAGAACTCGGTCTGGTGGCGCAGCGCCTGGCCGTACATGGTGTGCAGCATGGCATGGCCGGTGCGGTCGGCGGCGGCGCAGGTGCGTTGCGCGGTGCCCTTGCCGTAATGCGTGGTCATGCCGCCGAACGGACGCTGATAGATCTTGCCATCCTCGCGGCGCGAGAACGGCAGGCCCCAATGTTCCAGCTCGTAAACCGCTTCCGGCGCGCTGCGGCACATATATTCGATGGCATCCTGGTCGCCGAGCCAGTCCGACCCCTTCACGGTGTCGTACATGTGCCAGCGCCAGTCGTCCTCGCCCATATTGCCGAGTGCCGCGGCGATGCCGCCTTGCGCCGCCACCGTATGCGAGCGGGTCGGAAACACCTTGGTGATGCAGGCGGTGCGCAGGCCGGCTTCGCTGCAGCCGACGACGGCGCGCAATCCGGAGCCGCCGGCGCCGATTACGACGACGTCATAGAGGTGGTCTTCGATCGGATAGGCGCGGCCGTTGACGGCGGGCGCGATGCCGCCGTTTTTGCCGCCGTTGGTTCCGCTCGCTGCCATTTCCTACCCGAGTGTCACAATCCGAATGAGAGCTTGAGAACGCCGTAAACGCAGGCCAGGCCGACGGCGACGGTGAAGAACGTGTTGGCCATCAGCAAAGTGAGCTTGGCCGATTCGTCGTGCACATAGTCCTCGATGATCACCTGCATGCCGATTTTCATATGGGCGATGGTCGAGCCGATGAACAACAGCATGATGATGGCGACGGCGGGCGAGCCCAAAATCTGCGCCACCGCGGCCTGGTTGCGGCCGAGCAGCATGATCATGATGATCAATACGGCGATGGTCAGCGGAATATTGGCCACCGCGGTGAGGCGCTGATGCCAGAAATGCCCGGTGCCGGATTTGGCGCTGCCGGCGCCGCGAACGCGCGCCAGCGGCGTGCGGATATGCTTCGGCCCGCTCATTGCGGGCCTCCCATGGTCAAAAGGCCGACGACCCACAGGACGAGCGTGATCGCGATCGAGCCGATCAGATTGGCGGCGGCGAGCCATTCGCGCTCGGCGGGGCCAAAACCGCGGCCGGTGTCCCAGATCAAGTGGCGGATACCGCCCAGCATGTGATGGATCACCGACCAGGTGTAACCGAACAGGATCAGCCGGCCGATCCAGGAGCCGGCGAACCACTGGAACCGCGCATAGCCGTTCGGACTTGCGGCGGCGATAAGCCACCAGGCGAGCAGCAGCGTGCCGAAATAATTGCCGAAGCCGGTGATGCGATGCACGATCGACATCATCATCGTCAGCATCGGCCGGTAGATTTGCAGGTGCGGCGACAACGGCCGCTCGGCGGGGGTCCGGCCTTCGAGCGGGCGTGTGTCAGCCATTGGCATCATCCGAATTCGCTTGGGCGCGGGCGCGCCAAGCTTGAACCGTTCCTATCCAATCCGCGCGCTTGCCGCAATGCAGCAGCGCCGGCGGATGAGCGTAATTCTCAGCGTGGTTTCGCTATACGCGAAAGAATAGCGTTGAATTTCCTTAACACAATGGGCAATATACGGAGCTAGGCTTCGCATAATACGAAGGTAGCTTCCGCGATGCGTTTCGATCTCGCCGACCTCAGCCTGTTTCGCCACGTCGTCGAAGCCGGCAGCATCACCCACGGCGCCGAGCGCGCGCATCTGGCGCTGGCCGCAGCCTCGACCCGCATCCGCAACATGGAGGACGTGCTCGGCGTGCCGCTGTTGACGCGCGGTCGCCAGGGCGTCACGCCGACGCAGGCCGGCCGCACGCTGCTGCAGCATGCGCGCGCCATCCTGCGCCAGGCCGAGCGGCTGCATGAGGATCTCGGCGCCTATAGCGGCGGGCTCGCCGGCCAGATCCGGGTGCTGTCGAACACCAATGCGCTGACGGAATTTTTGCCGGAGGCGCTGTCGTCGTTCCTCGCCGCGCATCCCAATGTCAGCGTCGATCTGGAAGAGCGCCTGAGCGACGAGATCGTCGGCCTCATTGCGGAAGGTGTCGCCGACCTCGGCGTTGTCGCCGGCACGGTCGATGCCGGCGGGCTCGAGACTTATCCGTTCCGCCGCGACCGTTTCGTGCTCGTGGTGGCGCAGGATCACCTCTTGGCGAAGCGCGCCAAGATCGCGTTTGAAGAAGTGCTCGATCAGGATTTCGTCGGGCTCGACCGCGCCAGCGCCATTCAGCGCTTCCTCGCCACCAAGGCGGTACGCATCGGGCGGCCGTTGCGGCTGCGCGTGCAATTGCGCAGCTTCGACGCGGTGTGCCGCCTGGTCGAATGCAAGGTCGGCGTCGGCGTCGTGCCGGAGACCACCGCGCGGCGCGTGGCGAAGACCATGGCGATCAAGGCGGTCGCGCTGTCCGATGCCTGGGCGGTGCGCGATCTGACGATCTGCGTGCGAAGCCGCGAGGAGCTGCCGACCTATGCGCGGCAGCTCGTCGAGCATTTAAGGGCGAAAGCGTAGCGCGGACGTGGATTCATAAACGTGCAGGCGATGTCTGTGCCCGTTAATGACCCGAAGCGGAAGTCGCGCCCCGAACCTGGGTGTCGCTTCCTCGCAGTCCAGAAAATCGCTACCATTCAAATCAGCGCGGGGATCATCCTGAATTGCCTCATGAATTAGGCAATGGGCACCGTGTATCCACTGCGGCGGAGTTGATTGGGATTGTTCGATGCGTCGCTGGGGTTGCTCAATAAATGCGGGACTGCTGACCGTGCTCGCGGGCGTTGCGGCGGCGCAAGCCGAACCGGCGTCGGGTCAATTGCAATCCGCCGTGAGCGCGGCGACCGCCTCGGCGCCAGCCCAACCGGCCCCGATCCAACTGCGGCCACCCGCCCACGATAGCGACAACGCGTTCCTGAGCTTTTTTCGCGACGGCGAGTGGTATGCTTCGTGGGGTTACAGCAAGCAAAACTGGTCGCCGACCGACATCCATGTTTCACAGCCATCCCTGGGCAACAACTTCACCATTCAGGACGTCCACGGTTCCGACGACTTCTCGTTCTCGAATATTTTCGACGTCACCGATCTGTTTGGGCCGCAATACAACATCCGCGTCGGCCGCTTCATCAATGATGACCGCACGATCGCCGTGGAATTCAATTTTGACCACACCAAGTACAATACCAATGTAGGCCAGACCTCTCTGGTGACAGGGCAGGTCGCCGGCATGCCGACCCCCGCCTACTATCAGCTCACCAACCAATTCTTTTCCGAGGAACTGCACAACGGCGCCAATCACGTGATGGTCAACGGGGTCTATCGGTATCCCCTGATCGGTCAGACCGACGACAGCCTCAGCGTCGCCGCCATCGCCAAGGCCGGCGTGGGAATAATGCTGCCGCACACCACGGATACAATTTTGGGAAATACCAACAGTGTGGGCGGCAAAACGCTTGGCAACTCGATCGGCCTCACCAATGGCTGGTGGCAGGTAAACGGCTGGACGACCGGCGTGGAGCTTGGATTTCGGGTCGTGCTGTTCAAGCCGGTCTATCTGGAGCTCACTGACAAGGAGGCCTACGCCCGTCTCGACGATCTGCCGGCCTATATGGGAACCTTGCAGCAATCCCTGTGGATGAACGAGATCGTCTTGAGCATTGGCTTTACCTACGACGGCGCTTCAGGGTCCGGGTCTCGCTGAAAGCGACACCATCACGGACCATCAGCACCCAGTAATCGAGATCGAGCAGCACGGCGGGATCGTAGTCGTCGCCGGTCTTGAGCGGGAAATCGTCGCCGCCGCGTCGCACGTGGCGACGGTGCGCAGCCGCAGCGCGCCGACATCGGTGCGGCCGGGCAGTTCGGCTTTGGCCAGGACTTCCGACCACGCAAAGACCGTGCCGCCGGCGAACAGCGGCGCGACGTGGCGGCCGCCATTGATGGCGGCGACATGGAATGCATTGGCGAGCCCGTTGAACGACAGCGCGCGGGCGAGCGAAATGACATGGCCGCCATAGATCAGCCGGCGGCCGAAGCGGCCCTGCTTGGCGGCGAACAGATCGAAATGGATGCGCGCGGTGTTCTGATAGAGCCGCGTCGCGATCTGTGCTCGGCCTCTTCGACGGTGTAGCCGTCGACATGGTCGATCTTCTCGCCGACGGCGTAATCGCCGAATTTGGCGGGCTGCCGGCGAGCGCGAGATCGTAGGCGGCGACGTCGATCGGCGGGCAGGCTTCGCCCAAAACTTTCGGCTCGAGCGCGGTCGGCAGGCGCGGCACGTGATCGCCGGGCGCCGGCGCGGCTTCGTCGCGTTTGCGCACCATCACCCAGCGCACATATTCGAGCACCGGCTTTGAGTCCTGGTTGTAGCCGGTGGTGCGCACATAGACGATGCCGGTCTTGCGGCTTGAATTTTCTTTCAGCCCGATGACCTCGGACTGCGCCGACAGCGTATCGCCCGGATAGACCGGCGCGCGGAAGCAACAATTGGCATAGCCGAGATTGGCGACCGCATTGAGCGACACGTCGGGCACGGTCTTGCCGAACACGATATGGAAGACCAGAAGATCGTCGATCGGCGAGCGCGGATAGCCGATCGCCTTGGCGAAGGCGTCCGACGACTGCACCGCAAAGCGCGCGCCGAACAGGCCGGTATAGAGCGCGACGTCGCCGATCGTGACCGTGCGCGGCGTGGCGTGGCGGATCACCTGGCCGATGCGGAAATCTTCAAAAAAATTGCCGGGACTGTTCTTCGACATGGCAACACCCTTACAGTGAAACTGTCGGCGAAACCCGGCATTTCGCGCGCCTTCATAGCGAACCCGCCCGTGTTCACGCAAGCGTGAGCTGGCTCTGAAACCCCCGCCAAAGCGCTCCGTAACTGTTGCGACGACGCAATCGATCCCGCGTCGCCGGCGGTCCGCCGCCGCAACCTCAATGAAAAATGGAGACTGTCATGTCCAAGCGTTTCGCTTTGTTCGCCAGCGCGGCCGTTCTCGCCTTTGCCGCGATGGCCTCCGCTCCGATCTATGCCGAGCAGATGTCGGAAAAGACCGTGAACGTCGGCGGCGCACCGATGTATCCGTCGAAAAACATCATCCAGAACGCGGTGAATTCGAAGGACCACACGACGCTGGTCGCCGCGGTGAAAGCCGCCGGCCTCGTCGATACGCTCGAAGGCCCGGGCCCGTTCACGGTGTTCGCGCCGACCAACGCGGCTTTCGCCAAGCTGCCGGCCGGCACGGTCGACAATCTGCTCAAGCCCGAGAACAAGGCGACGCTGATCAAAGTGCTGACCTATCACGTCGTGCCCGGCCGCATGACCGCGGTCGCGCTGATGAAGGCGGTCAAGGACGGCGAGGGCGAAGCGCACCTCAAGACCGTCGCCGGCGAAGACCTGATCGTGAAACAGGCCGGCCCCGGCAAGCTCACCGTCACCGACGCCAAGGGCGACGTCGCCAAGGTCACGATCGCGGACGTTTTGCAGTCCAACGGTGTTATCCATGTCATCGACACGGTGATGCTGCCGTAGTCGGCGCTCTCCCTCTCCCCGCTCGCGGGGAGAGGTTTTCTCGCGCTTGCCGCACCCGTTAACGCTTTGATTTGCCCCATCCCAGGGCGGGGAAATAAGCATTACAGGAATGTGAGACGCGCGTGCCTCGGTCCTTTGCTACAAGCCGCGTCATGACGGTCGAAGCCGCCAGCCATTCACCACTCCCGCCGGAGCGCGCGATGGAGCCGCTCATTCATCCGCGCTGGGTGCGCGTGACGCATTGGATCAATGCGCTGGCGATGTTCATGATGATCGGCTCGGGCTGGCAGATCTACGACGCGTCGCCGCTGTTTCGCTTCATCCACTTCCCCAGCGAAATCGCGCTCGGCGAATGGCTCGCCGGCGCGCTGCTGTGGCACTTCGCGGCGATGTGGCTGCTGGTCATCAACGGCATCGTCTATGTCACGCTTGGCATCGTCACCGGCCGCTTCCGCCGCAAGCTGTTGCCGATCCGCCCGCGCGACGTGATGGCCGATGTTCTCGCCGCGCTGCGCGGCAAGCTCTCGCATGACGATCTGTCCGTCTATAATGCGGTGCAGCGGCTGCTTTATCTCGGCGTGATCCTCGCCGGCGTCGTGATCGTGCTGTCCGGCCTTTCGATCTGGAAGCCGGTGCAGCTCAAATATCTCACCGCGTTTTTCGGCGGCTACGATACCGCGCGTTATGTGCACTTCTTCGCCATGTCCTCGATCGTGGCGTTCCTGACCGTCCATATCGTGCTGGCGCTGATCGTGCCGAAAAGCCTGCGCGCCATGATCTTCGGCCGCTGATTTAGAGAACGCCATGTCCCGCCCGCGAAAACCACTGCCCGGCGTCGATCCAAAGCTCCTGATCAAGGACGCGGCGAAGCTGTTGCCGCAATCGTCGCGGCGCCTGTTCCTGCGCGGCGCCGCGAGCCTCGGCGCGCTGTCGATGCTGACCGGCTGCGACATCATCGACGGCCCGACCTCGGAGAACGTGCTGCGCGTCATTTCGCGCTTCAACGACCGCGTCCAGGCGCTGCTGTTCAGCGACACGACGCTGGCGCCGGAATATCCGGAAAGCGCGATCACGCGGCCGTTCCCGTTCAACGCCTATTATTCCGTGGACGAGGCGCCGGATATCGACGGCGACAACTAGCAGCTCGAAATCGGCGGGCTGGTCGACAACAAGAAATCGTGGACGCTGCCCGAGCTCAACAAGCTGCCGGAAGTGTCGCAGATCACCCGCCATGTCTGCGTCGAGGGCTGGAGCGCGATCGGCTCCTGGCAGGGCGTGAAGCTGTCCGATTTCCTGAAAATGATCGGCGCCGACTCGACGGCCAAATATGTCTGGTTCCAGTGCGCCGAAGGCTATTCCAACACCATCGACATGCCGACCGCGCTGCATCCGCAGACGCAACTGACGCTCAAATTCGATCACAAGACCCTGCCGACCGCCTACGGCTTTCCGATCAAGATCCGCATCCCGACCAAGCTCGGCTTCAAGAATCCGAAATACGTCACCGCCATGTATGTGCAGAACAACGACGCCGGCGGCTATTGGGAGAACCAGGGCTACAACTGGTTCAGCGGGCTGTAAGCAAGCAGGCCCGGCGCGGCTTGCCAAGCCAGACGCCGCCCTTTAGCAATCGTCGCCTCATTGCGCGAGGCGTCATTCATGGCCACCTACAAGCTCCTTCTTCTTGCCGGCGACGGCATCGGCCCGGAAGTCATGGCCGAGGTGAAACGGCTTCTTGGCTTCTATGCCAAAAAGGGCATCGCCGATTTCCAGACCGAGGAAGGGCTGGTCGGCGGCGCCGCTATGACGCGCACAAAGTCGCCATCACCGACGCGACCATGGCCAAGGCGCATGCCGCCGACGCCGTGATTTTCGGCGCGGTCGGCGGGCCGAAATGGGACAAGGTGCCGTTCGAGGCGCGGCCGGAAGCCGGCCTGCTGCGGCTGCGCAAGGATCTCGGGCTGTTCGCCAATATCCGCCCGGCGATCGTCTATCCGGCGCTTGCCGATGCTTCGAGCCTCAAGCGCGAAGCGGTCGAGGGCCTCGACATCATCATCCTGCGCGAGCTCACCGGCGGCGTCTATTTCGGCGAGCCGAAAACCATCACCGATCTCGGCAACGGCCAGAAGCGCGCCATCGACACCCAGGTCTACGACACCTACGAGATCGAGCGCATCGCGCGGGTCGGCTTCGAGCTGGCGCGCAAGCGGCGCAACAAAGTCACCTCGATGGAAAAGCGCAACGTGATGAAGACCGGCGTGCTGTGGCACGAAGTGGTCGATGAGCTGCACAAGCGCGAATACAAGGACGTGCAGCTCGAACACATGCTGGCCGATGCCGGCGGCATGCAGCTCGTGCGCTGGCCGAAACAGTTCGACGTCATCGTCACCGACAATCTGTTCGGCGACATGCTGTCCGACGTCGCGGCGATGCTGACCGGCTCGCTCGGCATGCTGCCGTCGGCTTCGCTCGGCGAGGTCGACGCCAAGACCAAGCGGCGCAAGGCGATGTACGAGCCGGTGCACGGCTCGGCGCCCGACATTGCCGGCAAAGGCATGGCCAACCCGATCGCCATGCTCGCCTCGTTCGGCATGGCGCTGCGCTATTCGTTCAATATGGGCAAGCGAGGCCGACCGGCTCGACGCGGCCATCGCCGCCGCGCTCGCCAAGGGGTTTGCGCACCGCCGACATCAAATCGGAAGGCTCAAAGATCGTCAGCACCGCCGAAATGGGCGAGGCGGTGGTCGGCGAATTGGAGCGGATCGCGGCTTCTTGCTCAGCATGATCTTATCCGAAAACCGGTTTCCACTTTTCGGGAGCATGCTCTAAGCTTTGCGTTTCCTCGCGCGCCTCGAGCACTTCGATTTGCACGATGCCGCGATTGTCGCGCAGCGTGCGCGTCATGCCTGCGAGCGCCTTGCGCTCGTAGCGCTCGATGTCGATCTTGACGGCGAGTTTCTGGCCCGCGAGCGCCACGAGATCGTCGAAACGCACCACCTCGACCTCATAGCCTTTGCCGCCGGCGCATCCTCGACGATCTGCGACAGGCCGATATCCCGTTCCGGCCCCGGCACCAGCCGGAATTTGCCGGGCGCCGCGCCGAGCGCCAGCTCATGGATTTCGATATCCTGTTCCGAGAGATCGTTGATCAGCAGATTGGCGCGCAGATGGACGCGATTACGGCGGTCCGGCTCGAAGGCGATCGCGCGCGGCGCCAGAGCGTTCTTCATGACGATGCAGGTGTAGAGGCCGAGATTGGCGCCGATATCGATGAAGACGTCGGGCTTGAGTTCGGCGCAAGTGCGCATGAAGTATTTCAGCTCAGGGTATTCGCCGATCTTGGCGGATATTTCCAGCCCGCCGACATTGACCGAGCGGACCAGAAAGTCGGCGCCGAAATAGTTGCAGACAAAATAATGGCCGCCATGAAGCAGTCTGTTGAACGGCTTATAGAAGCGGCGCCGCAGCTTGTTCCGCCACCGCAACGCGAAACTCATGCTCCCCCACTCAGCGCTGCACGGCGACGTGCGGCGTCAACCCCCGAAAGACCGTTCAGTAAGGCGTGTTCGGATTGATGCCCGTTCCGTCGAACGCGCTTGGCAGCGGATAGCGCCCGGCGCCTTGGAAATCGGGGCCGTAGAACCAGTTCGACCGGCCCGGATCGCCGCCCGGCGGGAACGCATAATCCTGGAAGCCGCGGTCGCCGACCGACACTTCGGTGCCGGTGTCGAGATAGGAGCGCTGCCGCGGAATGACGATCACGGTCCGCTGGCCGCCGGGGCCGGGGATGATGGTCATCGTCGGCTGAATCATGGTCCCGCCGGCGGACCGCTCCACCACCGGCTGCTGCGGCGGGACCTTCTTGGTCGCCGCGCCGGCGGGCGCGGCCCACGCCGCAATCGCCACACTTGCCGCGGCCAAAACGCTTACCGAACGCATCGCTTGCCTCATTGGGTGTCCAATCTAGCCCGCTTTCGCGAGCCGCAATAGCACCTTGGCAACGGTTTGCCGGCCCGCCGGTTCCGGCCGCAGCAGGCCATACAGCACGCTAAAAAGCGTAAAGTTGCGGCTTGGCAGAACAATATGCTTTGATCTGCGCCTTTTATGTCACATTATTTCTACGCGGGCCCTCGATGGAGGTCACCGCAGGCAGCGCGAGACAACGCGCGCGCCGAACAAAGGGGAGGAGTCCCATGTTGACACGTCGCAGCCTCTTGGAGGCTGCCGGCGCGGGCGCCGCACTTGGCGGCAGCGCGCTCGGCTTGCCAAAATTGTTCGCAGCAAATGCAGCCGGCGCGGAGCTTACGCCCGGCGTGCCCGCGGGCATTGCCGCAGCGGCGGCGATGGAAGCGCTGCCCGGCAAAAAGCCGCTGATCCGGCTGTCGTACCGGCCGCCGAATTACGAATCCCCGCTCGACTATTTCCGCACCCCGATCACGCCGAACGACGAGTTTTTCGTGCGCTATCACCTCTCCAACATTCCGGAGACCATCGATCCCAACACCTACCGGATCGAAATCGGCGGCGACGGCGCCAACGGTCAGACCGAGCTCACGCTCGACGATCTGAAAAAGATGACGGCCTATGAGATCGTCGCGGTCAATCAATGTTCCGGCAACCGGCGCGGCCTGTCCAATCCCCACGTTGCCGGGGTCGAATGGGGTTACGGCGCGATGGGCTGCGCGCGCTGGAAGGGCGCCCGGCTCAAAGACATTCTCGGCATCGTGGGCTTAAAGCCGGAAGCGATCGAGATCGCGTTCAACGGCGCCGACGGGCCGGCCTATGACAAGACGCCGGATTTCATCAAGAGCCTGCCGGTGTGGAAGGCGATGGATGACTCGACCATCGTCGCCTACGAGATGAACGGCGCGCCGCTGCCGCATTTCAACGGCTTCCCGGCCCGCCTGATCGTGCCCGGCTGGACCGGCACGTATTGGATGAAGCATCTCATCAGCATTACTGCGCTGACCAAGCCGCAAGGCGGATTCTGGATGGCTCCGGCCTACCGTGTTCCGCTCGGCATGTTCCCGGTGGTGGCGCGTTTCATCAGCCAGGAAACTCCGGGTGGCACCAACACGCCGATCACGGAAATGGTGGTCAATTCGCTGATCACCAGCCACGCCGACGGCGCCAAGGTGAAAGCCGGCAAGGTCACGGTGAGCGGCCTCGCCTGGGATGCTGGCTACGGCATCACGACTGTCGAGGTCTCAACCGACGGCGGCAAAACCTGGTCCACCGCCACGCTCGGTGACGATCTCGGCCGCTTCGCGTTCCGGCCGTGGAGTTTTACGCTCGATGCCAAGAAGGGAAAGAACGCGGTGATGGCCAATGCCAGCAACAAGATCGGCCAGACCCAGACGCCGGCGCTGCTATTCAATCCGGCCGGCTACAACAACAACGTGATGCAGAATATCACGCTCAACGCGAGCTAGGGGAGGTCATCATGCGCATCGTTGCACTCGCCATCTTCGCCGCGCTTGCTGTCGCGCTCCCCGCCGCCGCCGATGAGCCGGAGATCAATCTCAAGCCCGGTCCCGGTCTCGATCAGGTCATGGGCAATTGCGGGGCCTGCCACAGCCTCGTCTACATCCAGATGAACTCGCCGTTCCTCAATGCCGCCGGCTGGACCGCCGAGGTCAACAAGATGATCAAGGCTTTCGGAGCGCCGATCAGCGACGACGACGCCAAGGCCATCGCCGACTATCTCGCCAAGAACTACGGGACGTAAATGCGGCGCGTCATTTCGGGGGGTGCCCATAGATAGGCGCGAACCCGGAATGACGGAATCAATGCTGCGGCTGGTTTCCGCGTAACAGCTTCGCGCCCGACCCCGGCTTTATGCTGCGCGGAATGGCGACCTGAGCGTCGCGTTCCGGCGTCGCCGCCAGGATCGGACTGCGCTGGCCGCAGAAGGTGCGCTTGAGCTCGGCGCGCGCGAACAGCCCGGCGAGCTGGTCGTCGCCGCCGGCCGACAGGATGGTGAGCCGGTCGAGCGCGCAGGCGAGCGTGGCGCGATCGACCACCTCTTCGCCGGCGCTGCAATACCAGCCGGCGATCTGCATGACCGGAGCGTCGAACGGCCGGGCAAAGCCGAGGCAGCGGCGGTTCGCCGGGTGCGGCGCATTTTTGGCCGCGATGGCGAAATCGACCAAAGCCACGGCGCCGAATTTGCTGTCGATGGCGCCGGCCAGTTTGACGTCATCGGTGACGGTGAAGGGCAGGATGCGCGCGGCAATCTCGCTCGGCGCGTCGATGAAACGCTCGCCGGCCGGGCCGGGCCGATAGATTTCGACCGTGACAAAGGGACCGCCGCCCGCGGCATCGCCCCAGCTCAGCACGTCCTTGCGCGCGCCATCGGCGGTCCGCCGCAGGATGGCGTAATTGACGCCGTCGGCCGCCAGTTCGGGCATTTGCAATGCGAACGCCGGGTGAGGGCGGTCGACACTGACCCAGTCCGGGGCCGGCGCCGGTTCGACCGCGGCCACGCCCGCCGGCGGGCGGAAAAAGCTCGCCGCCGCGATGGCAAGGATCGCCAGACCGCCCATATAGGCAAGGATGCGCACGACGGTGGCGCGGATGTCGCCCGGCACGGAAGCGGAAACCGGCTGCACGGCCCCTCCAGCACGTTGTGTTTCCGAAGTTTCTCGCTTAGAAGCGCTTCCGCTCCGGTTCCCGCGGCGCGTATCGGGATGCGAAGTTTCGGTGGAGAGTTAACGATGGGTTACAACGTCGCCGTTGTGGGCGCGACCGGCAATGTGGGCCGGCAAATGCTCGACATTCTGGCCGAGCGGTCGTTCCCGGCCGACGAGGTGGTGGCGCTCGCCTCACGCCGCAGCATGGGCGTGGAGGTGTCCTATGGCGACCGGACGCTGAAGGTCAAAGCGCTCGAGCATTTCGATTTCTCCGGCGTCGATATCTGCCTGATGTCGGCGGGCGCCGCGGTCTCGAAGGAATGGTCGCCGAAGATCGCGGCCGCCGGCGCGGTGGTGATCGATAATTCGTCGGCCTGGCGCTACGATTCCGACGTTCCGCTGATCGTGCCGGAGGTCAATGCCGACGCGGTGGCGGGCTTCCGCAAGCGCGGCATCATCGCCAATCCGAATTGCTCGACGGCGCAGCTCGTCGTCGCGCTCAAGCCGCTGCACGACAAGGCCAAGATCAAGCGCGTCGTGGTCGCCACCTATCAGTCGGTGTCCGGCGCCGGCAAGGAGGCGATGGACGAATTGTTTTCGCAGACCAAGGCGGTGTTCCAGATCAACGAGGTCGAGGCGAAGAAGTTTCCCAAGCGCATCGCGTTTAATCTCATTCCGCAGATCGATACGTTCATGGAGGACGGCTACACCCGCGAAGAGTGGAAGATGGTGGTCGAGACCAAGAAGATTCTCGATCCCAAGATCAAGCTCACCGCGACTTGCGTGCGGGTGCCGGTCTTCATCAGCCATTCCGAAGCGGTCAATATCGAATTCGAAGAGCCGATCACGCCCGACGAGGCGCGCGATATTCTGCGCAACGCGCCGGGCTGCCTGGTCATCGATTCGCACGAGCCGGGCGGCTACGTCACGCCCTACGAGGCGACCGGCGAGGACGCCACCTATATCAGCCGCATCCGCGAGGACGCGACCGTCGAGAACGGGCTGTCGATGTGGATCGTGTCCGACAATCTGCGCAAGGGCGCGGCGCTTAACACCATCCAGATCGCCGAATGCCTGATCAACCGCAAGCTGATCACGGCAAAGCAGAAGGCGGCGTAGGCCGTCATGTCATCGTCGCGGGCGATCGATCCGTTCGCCGCACCGCAGTAGTGACGGATGCTGCTTGGCACGACACGTGCATGGCACAGCCGCTAGCCTTAGAGCCGCTGCCGGGCGGAACTGGGGATTTGCCGATGACCGTCCGTCCGCGCCGTAGCGTGCTTTACATGCCCGGATCGAATGCGCGCGCGCTGGAAAAGGCGCGCGAACTGCCGGCCGACGGCCTCATCCTCGATCTTGAAGACGCGGTGGCGCCGGAGGCCAAGGCGCAGGCGCGCGAGGCGATCGTCAAAGCGCTGAAAGACGGCGGCTTCGGCGACCGCGAGGTCATGGTGCGGATCAACGGGCTCGACACCCATTGGTGGGTCGAGGACCTCAACGCCATCATTGCGGCCAAGCCGGATGCGGTGCTGTTGCCGAAAGTATCGGAGCCCGGTCAATTGCAGGACGTGGCCGAACGCCTGGTCGACCTCGGCGCCGACCATCACATGCGCATCTGGGCGATGATGGAGACGCCGCTGGCCATGCTCAATGTCGGCGCGATCGCGGCGGCTGCGCTCGATACCGAAACCCGGCTTGCCGGCTTCGTCATGGGCACCAACGATCTCGCCAAAGAGACCCGCGCCCGCCTCGTGCCCGGCCGCGCGCCGATGCTGCCGTGGCTGATGAACTGCCTCGCCGCGGCGCGCGCTTACGGCTTGGGCATTCTCGACGGCGTCTATAACGATCTCGGCAATGCCGAAGGTTTCGCCGAGGAATGCCGGCAGGCGAGCGACCTCGGCTTCGACGGCAAGACGCTCATCCATCCGCGCCAGATCGAGCCGTGCAACGAAGCGTTCTCGCCGACGCCGGAAGAGGTCGCCCTGGCGCGCAAAATGATCGCCGCCTTCGACCTGCCGGAAAACAAGGACAAGGGCGTCATCCAGATCGACGGCCGCATGGTCGAGCGGCTGCACGCCGACATGGCGCGGCAGACGGTGGCGATCGCCGACGCGATTGCGAAGACGCAGCAGAAGCTGCCGGCAAAGGAGAAGGCGGCGTCATCCTGAAGCCTACTCCGCCTTGATATTGGCGGCCCTGATCACCCTGCGCCATTTCTCGGTTTCATCGGCGACCAGCTTGGCGAAGTCGGTTGTCGACAGCGACAGCGGGGTGTCGCCGAGGTCGGCGATCCGCTGCGTCAGCTTCGCGTCGCCGAGTGCGAGATTGATGGCTTGATTGAGCGCGTTGACGATCTCGACGGGAGTGCCGCGCGGAGCGGCTACTCCGACATAGATGGTCGCGTCATAGCCCGGCAGGAATTCGGCCAATGCCGGAACATCGGGCAGCACCGACGCGCGCTTGGCGCTGGTCACGGCCAGTGCCCGCAATTTTCCCGCCCTGACATATTGGATCGCCGCGGCGAAGGTGCCGAAATAGACCTGGACCTGCCCGCCAAGCAGGTCCGCGATCGCCGGCCCGCCGCCATGATAGGGCACATGCACCATGTCGACGCCGGTCATGCTCCGAAACAGTTCCCAATACATGTAAGGCGCGCTGCCGATGCCGGCCGATGCCACGGTGATCTTGCCTGGATTACCTTTGGCCTCAGCGATCAGTTCGGGAACGGACTTTGCCGGAACGGATGGATTGACGACCAGCACTCCTGGTCCGCGCGAGATCGTCGCGACCGGAGCGAAGTCGCGAACAACATCGAAATTCAGGTTCTCATAAAGCGTGGCATTCCAGGCGTCGGCCGACGTGGTGAGCAGAAGCGTATAACCGTCGGGCGCCGATTTCGCGACTTCCTCGGCGGCAATAGTGCCGCCCGCCCCTGGCCGGTTCTCGACGACGAATTGCTGGCCAAGGCGGTCCGATAAAGCGGCGCCGATCAGGCGAGCATAGGTGTCGACGACGCCGCCCGGCGGGTAGCCGGAGATGATCTTCACCGGCCGTGCCGGATAGCTTTGCGCCAGCGCGCTACGCGTGGCGGCTGGCGGCGCGGCGGCCCCGGCTGCCAGATGCAGCACATTGCGGCGGGTAAGTTTCATCCTGGTTCGCGCGCTTTCTTGGCTCGCCTGAGAGGCTACACACTTGCGCAAGCATGGAGAAGCGGGGTGCGAGGGCGGCTAGTTCTTCAGCCGGTAGCCGGTCTTAAAAAACCACCAGACGATCGCCATGCAAACGGCGAGGAAGAACAGCGTCATCGCCACGCTGACTTCGATATCGACGTCGGCGATATCGAAGAAACTCCAGCGGAAGCCCGAGATCAGATAAACCAGCGGATTGAACAGCGTGACCATGCGCCAGAACGGCGGCAAAACGCTGGTCGAATAAAACGTGCCGCCGAGAAATGTCAGGGGCGTGATGATGAGCAGTGGCACGATTTGCAGCTTCTCGAAACCGTCGGCCCACAGCCCGAGAATGAAGCCGAACAGGCTGAAGCTGACCGCGGTCAGCACCAGGAACGCCAGCATCCAGACCGGATGCGCGATATGCAGCGGCACGAACAGAAAGGACGTCGCCAGGATGATGAGGCCGAGAACGAGCGATTTGGTCGCCGCCGCGCCGACATAACCGAGCACGATTTCGAACGACGAGACCGGCGCCGAAAGCAGCTCGTAGATGGTGCCGACAAAGCGCGGAAAATAGATGCCGAACGAAGCGTTGGTCACGCTCTGGGTGAGCAGCATCAGCATGATCAGGCCGGGCACGATGAAGGCGCCGTAGCTCACGCCGTCGATCTGGGTGATGCGCGAGCCGATCGCGGCGCCGAACACGATGAAATACAGCGAGGTCGAGATCACCGGCGAGACGACGCTTTGAAACAGCGTCCGCCCGGTGCGCGCCATCTCGTACATATAGATTGCGCGGACCGCGTAAATGTTCATCGCCGCTCACTCACCAGGCCGACGAAAATGTCCTCCAGCGAGCTTTCCGTGGTCTGCAGATCCGTGAACTTGATGCCGGCGCGCCCGAGGTCATCGAGCAGCGCCGTGATCCCGGTGTGCTCGCCTTTGGTGTCGTAGGTGTAGGTCAGTTCGCGGCCGCCGGCCGCCAAGGCGAGATTGTGCGGCGCCAGCGCGGCGGGGACCGCGGCGAGCGGTTCGCGCAGCTCCAGCGTCAATTGCTTCTTGCCGAGCTTGCGCATCAGCTCGGCTTTGTCCTCCACCAAAATGATCTCGCCTTTGTTGATGACGCCGACACGGTCGGCCATCTCCTCGGCTTCCTCGATGTAATGGGTGGTGAGGATGATGGTGACGCCGGAGGCGCGCAGCTCGCGCACCAGCTGCCACATATCCTTGCGCAATTCGACGTCGACGCCGGCGGTCGGTTCGTCGAGGAACAGAATCCGCGGCTCGTGCGAAAGCGCCTTGGCGATCATCAGCCGGCGCTTCATCCCGCCGGACAGCATCCTGATCTTGGCGTCTTTCTTGTCCCACAGCGACAGCTGCTTGAGGACTTTCTCGATGTGGCCGGGATCGGCCGGCTTGCCGAACAGGCCGCGCGAAAAACGCATGGTCGCGGGCGGCGTCTCGAAGGCGTCGGTGGTCAATTCCTGCGGCACCAGCCCGATCAGCGAGCGGGCGGCGCGATAGTCGGTGATGATGTCGTGGCCTTCGACGGTGACGCTGCCGGCGGACGGATTGACGATGCCGCAGATGATGCTGATCAGCGTCGTCTTGCCGGCGCCGTTCGGCCCGAGCAAAGCGAAAATCTCGCCATGGCGGATGTCCAGGTTGATGTCCTTCAGCGCCTGGAAGCCGGAGGCGTAGGTCTTGTTGAGGTGCGAGACGGAGATGGCGGAGGTCATGCGGCTGCTGCTTTGGCAGTGGCTTATGGTGTCATCATCCGCGAAGGCGGGTGATCCAGTAGTCCGAGACATCCGATGTGGCAATGTGGTCCGGTAATCTTGGCGGCGATTACTGGGTGCCCCGCCTTCGCGGGGCACGACAGGGCAGAAGGCGCGCCGTTATCACACCCAGGGCCGCGATGCTTTGACCTTGGTCTCGTGGCCGCCGATCTTGTGGTGTTTTTCCATCGTCTTGCCGATGTCGTCGAGGCCGTGCAGCAGCGCATGCTTGCGATGCGGCTCGATGTCGAATTTGACTTTACCGCCGTCGGGGCCGCGGATTTCCTGTTTTTCGAGATCGATGGTGAGCGTCGCATTGGCGCCGCGGTCGGCGTCGTCGAACAGCTTCTCCAGATCTTCCGGCGAAACCTTGACCGGCAGCACGCCGTTCTTGAAGCAATTGTTGTAGAAAATGTCGCCGAACGAGGTCGAGATCACGCAGGTGATGCCGAAATCGAGCAGCGCCCATGGCGCGTGCTCGCGCGACGAGCCGCAGCCGAAATTGTCGCCGGCGACGAGGATCTTGGCTTTGCGGTAGGCCGGCTTGTTGAGCACGAAATCGGGATTTTCGCTGCCGTCATCGCGATAGCGCTTTTCCGCGAACAGGCCCTTGCCGAGCCCGGTGCGCTTGATCGTTTTCAGATATTGCTTCGGGATGACCATGTCGGTGTCGACATTGGTCATGCGAATCGGCGCCGCGACGCCTTCGAGAACCGTGAACTTGTGCATGGTCGATCCCTAAACGGCGGATGCTTGTTATCTGCGGCGAGTTAATGGCGTCTCACCGCGCCCGGGTCAAGCCGGTCTAGCTTTGCTTCTCGGCCTTCGGCACGGCGGCCAGATCGGTGACCCAGGGCCGCGATGAGCGCCACCAGATTTGCTTGCGCGGGATAAGCTGATCGCGCTGGCGCAGCATCCCGACCCGCAGCGAATAGATCGGCTTGACGCCATCTCCCGTCGAGGTCGCATAGACCGGCGTGCCGCACCTGCTGCAAAACGCATGCAGGCGATGCGTGCCGCTTTCGGCCGTGGTCTTGACGTAAGTTGCCGGCTGGCCGGTGATCTTGAACGAGACGCCCGGCACCGGCACCGAAATGCGGAAAGCGGTGCCGGTCGATGTCTGGCAATCGATGCAATGACAGATCGCGACCTTGGCCGGATCGGCCTCGCCCTCGATGGTGATGGAACCGCAATGGCAAGCGCCGTCGACTTTCATGAACCTTGCTCCTTTGATCTCACTCGGCCGCGGCCTCGATCGCCGCCATGTCGTCGCTCAACTCGCTTTCAGCCTGCATTTCCCCGATCACGTCGCGCTGGGAAAATCGGCGACCTGGATGACGACGTCAGCGTACAGGTCGCGAAACCGCTTCGGCAAATGCCGGAACACGTCGCCGGCCAGAACTTCGAGTTCGGCGAGCGAGGGCGCCTTGACCGGCTGCCGGTGAACCGGTAGTTTTTCTCCGCAAACTTGGTGCATTCGGTGCACTTCATTCGGTCGATCGTTAAGGCGCAAACGGCCGCTGCGGCCGGCCCGCATCGGCCAGACGGGGCTGCGGACTTAGATGCTTGACGTTCCTGCAAAGACCAAGCCGGTGGAACTCACCGAAAAACAGCTGTACAGGATTTTCCCGACCCCGATGTTTACGGGAATGCTGTCCGACATCGGCATGTGCGACCGCATCGAGAAAAAATTGCGGGAGTTGCAGAAATCGGGAAAGGGTGTTCCCTCTCCCGGAGGGACGATCCTTGCCTATATGACGCCCGACGATATTCAGACTCTTCCGGAGATGAAAGAGTTGGTTGACGTGGTCATGTTGGAAGCCGAAACGATCCTGGACGCTTGCGCGATAAAGCGGGACTCCCACTACATTACCAATATGTGGGCGAACATCGCCAATCCCAATCGCCGGCATAACTTTCACATTCATCCGAACTGCCTGCTGAGCGGCATCGTCTATATCAAGACCCCGAAGAATTGCGGCCGCACGATATTCGCCTCGCCGCGCATCCATTCGAAAAATCTAGAACCCTCGTACCTGCAAAAAAACGAATTCAACGCGGACATTTTCTCGCTGCCGCCGGAGAAGGGCCGCATGATGATCTGGCCCAGCCACGTTCCGCATTCGGTCGAGCAGGGCACCGCCAACGAAGCCGAGGATCGGATCGTCGTTGCCTTCAACGTCATGATCCGGGGGCTCATCGACCAGTCCACGGCGCGTTTGGACTTGAGTTGACGGATTTTCGGCCCGCCGGCCGGGACAATGCCTTACCCCGGAAGCGAGAGCCGAGATCGGCCATAAAGCTGCTGTAGCCAAGAGCGGGCGGGCTAAAATATAAGGCAGCGATGTCGCCGAAACTTCTGGTCGCAATCGTGGCTTTTGCCGCGCCGGTGCTCGTTGCCATGCCGCACCACGCGGCGGCGCAGCCGTCGTATCTTGGACAGGACGGACCGTCAGGGTCGCCGCCGAGCCGCCCGCGGCCGCGCATCGACATCAATCCGCGGCCGTTGCTCTACCGCCGCTGCACCGACTGGTACGAATTGCAAGACCGGCCGAGCGGCACGGTGCTTTATCCGCAAATGCGCTGCTGGTGGGTGCGCGGGTAATCCTCGCCGTCATTGCGAGCGAAGCAAAGCAATCCAGTTTGCGGCTCAGGCTGGATTGCTTTGTCGCTTCGCTTCTCGCAATGACGAGGCTGAGATTAGTTCCATTCGCGCACGTCGACGAAATGCCCGGCGATTCCGGCCGCCGCAGCCATCGCCGGCGAGACCAGATGGGTGCGGCCCTTGTAACCCTGACGGCCTTCGAAATTGCGGTTCGACGTCGAGGCGCAGCGCTCGCCGGGCGCGAGCTTGTCGGGATTCATGGCGAGGCACATCGAGCAGCCGGGCTCGCGCCATTCGAAGCCGGCTTTGACGAAGATCTTGTCGAGACCTTCCTGTTCGGCCTGTTCCTTGACCAGGCCCGAGCCCGGCACGATCATGGCTTTGACATTGGCATGCAGCGTCTTGCCGTCGACGACCTTGGCGACCGCGCGCAAATCCTCGATGCGCGCATTGGTGCAGGAGCCGATGAAAACGCGGTCGATGGCGATGTCGGCAATCTTTTCGCCGCCCTGCAGGCCCATATATTTGAGCGCGCGCTCGATATTTTCGCGCTTGTTCTCGTCGGTGACGTCGTCGAGCCGCGGCACACGGCCGGTCACCGCGATCACCTGCTCGGGGCTGGTGCCCCAGGTGACGAGCGGCGGCAGCTTTGCGGCGTCGAGCTGGACTTCGCGGTCGAATGTGGCGCCGTCGTCCGACTGCAGCGTCTCCCAGTAACGCATCGCCGCGTCCCAGTCTTTTCCCTTCGGCGCCTTGGGACGGTCCTTCAAATATTCGTAGGCCTTTTCATCGGGCGCGATGAAGCCGGCCTTGGCGCCGGCCTCGACCGACATGTTGCACACCGTCATGCGGCCTTCCATCGACAGCGCGCGGATCGCCTCGCCGGCATATTCCAGCGCGTAACCGGTGCCGCCGGCGGTGCCGATCTCGCCGATGATGGCGAGGATGATGTCCTTGGCGGTGACGCCCGGCGGCAGCTTGCCGTCGACCACCACGCGCATGTTCTTCGATTTCGACTGGATCAGCGTCTGCGTCGCCAGCACGTGCTCGACTTCCGACGTGCCGATGCCGTAGGCGAGCGCGCCGAACGCGCCGTTGGTCGCGGTATGGCTGTCGCCGCAGACCAGCGTCACGCCGGGCAGCGTAAAGCCCTGCTCCGGGCCGATGATGTGGACGATGCCCTGGCGCTTGTCGAACTCGTCGTAATATTCGAGCCCGAAGAATTTCGCATTGTCGCCGAGCGCCGCGATCTGCGCGATGCTTTCCGGATCGGGATTGGGCAGGTGACGGTCGATGGTCGGCACATTGTGATCGACGACCAACAGCGTCTTATCCGGCGCGCGCACCCTGCGGCCGGCCGCGCGCAGTCCCTCGAAGGCCTGCGGGCTCGTCACTTCATGGACGATGTGGCGGTCGATATAGATGAGCGAGGCGCCGTTCGGCTCTTCCTCGATCAGATGATCGTCCCAGATCTTGTCGTAGAGGGTGCGGGGCTTGGCCATTTGCGAAACTCGACATAAGTCGCCACAGCGCGCGCGGCGAAGCGGCGGGTTGACTACTCCTTCGCCGCCTTCTTCGCCGGCTTATCCTCGGCGCCGGCTTCTGCGGTGTGATCCTGCCGCTCGAAGATGCGGGCGGATTTGCCGCGACGGCCGCGCAGATAATACAGCTTGGCGCGGCGCACCTTGCCGCGGCGCACCACCGTGATCGAATCGATCATCGGCGAATACAGCGGGAACACGCGCTCGACGCCTTCGCCGTAGGAAATCTTGCGCACGGTGAAGTTCTCGTTGAGCCCCGCGCCGGCGCGGCCGATGCAAACGCCTTCATAGGCCTGCACGCGGGCGCGCTCGCCCTCGACGATCTTGACGTTGACGATGACCGTATCGCCTGGCTGGAAATCGGGGATTTCCTTGCCGGCGGAAAGCTTCGCCATCTGTTCGTTTTCGATTTCTTTGAGCAGGTTCATGGCGAATTCTCCATCGGATAGGCGATCTTTTACGCGTTCTTGGGCCGCGCTTCTCTCGCGCCGTTTTCGACCGGGGCTACAGGGTTGGGCGAGCTTCTACGCTACTACGCCGGTTTTGTCACCTGACCGTCACCCCGTCCGCGACCCGTTGCGCAAGCGCCGTAAAAACGCCGCCCAGAGGTCGGGCCGGCGCTCGCCGGTCAGCCGCTCGGCCTCGGCGCGGCGCCAGGCCGCGATTTTGCCGTGGTCGCCCGAAGTCAGCACCTCCGGGATCGGCCGGCCCTCCCAGAGCTGGGGCCGCGTATAATGCGGATATTCCAAAAGTCCGTCGGCAAAGCTCTCCTCGGCGCTCGAGGCCTGCGCGCCCATGACGCCGGGCAGAAGCCGCACGCAGGCGTCAATGAGCGCCATGCGCCGCGATCTCGCCGCCGGACAGCACATAATCGCCGATTGAAACCTCTTCCAGGCCACGCGCGGCGATGACGCGCTCGTCGACGCCCTCGAAGCGGCCGCAGACCAGGACGACGCCGGGACCGGCGGTCAGCGCCTCGACCCGCGCCTGGGTCAGCGGCGCCCCGCGCGGCGACATCAGACAGGCGCGGGCGGGTAGTCCTGCGCCATGTCCTGCGCGGGGTCTTGCGCCGCGGCGTCGATGGCGCGGCCGAGCACGTCGGCCTTCATCACCATGCCCGGGCCGCCGCCGGCCGGCGTGTCGTCGACGCTGCGGTGCTTGTCGGTCGCGAAGTCGCGGATATCGACGACATCGAGCGCCCACGCGCCCGCGGCCAGCGCCTTGCCGGCCAGGCTTGACGCCCAGCGGCCCCGGAAACATGTCCGGAAAAATGTGAGAACGCTCGCCCGCCACATGTCAGTCCCGCTCTCGGCCGGCGGATCGACGACGATCTTTCCCGCCGGCAATATCGATCTCGGGCACAGTCGCCGCGTCGAACGGCAGCAACTCGGTGTTGCCGCCGGCCTCCGGCCGCACCTCGATCAGATCGCCGGCGCCGAAATTGTGGACGGCGATGACGGTGCCGCGTTTGGCGCCGGCGCGATCGACGACGGCGAGCCCGATCAGATCGGCGTGGTAAAATTCGTCGGGCTCGGTCGGCTGCGGCAGCCGCTCGCGCGGCACATAGAGTTTGACATTGGTGAGCCGCGCGGCGGCGTCGCGATCGGCGACGCCGGACAGCGTGGCGACGAAGTGATCCTTCGCCGGCCGCAAGCTTTCGATCTCGAAGCACACGGCCGTCCTCGGTCTCGAGCGGGCCGTAACTCGTGATCGCCGCCGGATCGGCGGTGAACGAGTGCAGGCGGACCTCGCCGCGCACGCCGTGGGCGGCGCCGATCTGGCCGAGGCACACGCGTCCGCCGCCGGCCATCGTTCGTCAGCTCGCCGGCGCCGCGGCTGCGGCCGGAGCTGGTGCGCCGCGGCGCTGCCGGAGCGGCACCGGGGGCAGCGCCTGCGGCGGCCTTGGCGGCTTCCTCCTTCGCCTTGCGCTCCTTGCGCGGAATGGCCCGCTCCGGATTGTTGCGCGGTTTGCGCTTCATCACGCCGGCGGCGTCGAGAAAGCGCATGATGCGGTCGGACGGCTGCGCGCCCTTGGCGATCCAGGCCTTGGCCTTTTCGACGTCCCATTTCAGCCGCTCGGTCTTTTCCTTCGGCAATAGCGGATTGAAATAGCCGAGCCGTTCGATGAAGCGGCCGTCGCGCGGTGAGCGGCTGTCGGCGACGACGATGTGATAGAACGGCCGCTTCTTGGTACCGGCGCGTGCCATGCGGATGACGAGGGGCATTCAGTTTCCTTTCGTTACGTTGATGGTCAGTTGATCGAGTGAGATCACTTCTTCTTTCCCAGTCCGGGCAATCCGCCCGGAAATTTTGGACCGAGACCGCGGTAGTCCCGGAAAATTCGGCGGCAGGCCGGGCATTCCCGGCACGCCCGGCGGCAGACCCGGCGCGCCGGGCATTCCGGACGGCAAGCCGCCCGGCATTTTTTCCGCAAGCTTCGCCATCTCTTCCGGGCTCGGCATGCCGCCGCCGCCGAAGCCGAGCATGTTGGCGAGCCCCGCCATCGGTCCGCGCTTGGCGCCGCCCATCGCTTTCATCACGTCGCCCATGGTGCGGTGCATTTTGAGCAGCCGGTTGATGTCTTCCGGCTTGGTGCCGGAGCCGGCGGCGATGCGGCGCTTGCGGCTCGCCTTGAGCACGTCCGGATTGCGCCGCTCCTGCGGCGTCATCGAATCGATGATCGCCATCTGCCGCTTGAGCACGGTTTCATCGAGATTGCGCTCGGCGAGCTGGTTTTTCATCTTGGCGATGCCGGGCAGCATCGACATCAATCCGGTCATGCCGCCCATGGTCTGCATCTGCGTCAATTGCTCGCGCAGATCGGCGAGATCGAAGGCGCCCTTGCGCATCTTCGCGGCGACGCGCGCCGCTTTCTCGGCATCGATGGTCGTCGCGGCCTTCTCGACCAGCGAAATGATGTCGCCCATGCCGAGGATGCGGTCGGCGATGCGCTGCGGATAAAAATCCTCGATGGCGTCGAGTTTTTCGCCGGTGCCGATGAGCTTGATCGGCTTGCCGGTGACGGCGCGCATCGACAAAGCGGCGCCGCCGCGGCCGTCGCCGTCGATCGCGGGTCAGCACGATGCCGGTCAGCTCGAGCCGCTCGTTGAAAGCTCTTCGCCAGATTGACGGCGTCCTGGCCGGTCAGCGCGTCGGCGACCAGCAGCACTTCGTGCGGGTGCTGCGGCGCGGCGCACTTCCGCCGCCTCGTTCATCAACGCCTCGTCGAGCGTGAGCCGGCCGGCGGTATCGAGCATCACCACGTCGTAGCCGCCGAGCCGCGCCGCCTGCTGCCGCGCGCGCGGCGATCTGCACCGGCGTCTGTCCGGCAACGACCGGCAGCGTGTCGACGCCGACCTGCTGGCCGAGCACGGCGAGCTGTTCCATGGCGGCCGGCCGGCGGGTGTCGAGCGAGGCCATCAGCACTTTGCGCTTTTGCACTTCGGCGAGGCGCTTGGCGATCTTGGCGGTGGTCGTGGTTTTGCCGGAGCCCTGCAATCCCACCATCATGATGACGACCGGCGCCGGCGCGTTGAGATCGATCGGCTGCGCGTCCGATCCCAGCGTCTCGATCAACTGGTCGTGCACGATCTTCACGACCATCTGGCCGGGCGTCACCGACTTGATCACTTCGACGCCGACGGCGCGCTGCTTGACCTGTTCGGTGAAGCTGCGCGCCACATCGAGCGCCACGTCGGCTTCCAGCAGCGCGCGCCGCACCTCGCGCAGCGCCGCGTCGACGTCGGCTTCCGACAGCGCGCCGCGCCGCGTCAGGCTGTCGAGGATTCCGTTCAGGCGTTCCGAAAGACTGTCGAACATCGCCAACTTTCTTCAATAACGACAAAATCGCCCGAGGGCGCATGGCGCTGTCGGGCGGTTGCCTCCGGTCTCCGGGACCGGTCGGCGGTCTAAAACGTCGGTCTCTTGCGAGAGCGGGCGGAACCTAGTGAGGGGGTCCCGCACTGTCAACCGGGCCGAAATCTAGCCGGGAGACGTGCCGGCCGGCTTGATCAGCACATAGACGTTGACGACCAGCTTGCCCGCGTCGGCGGTGAGCGGATCGGTGACATATTCCTCGATGAACATGTCCTTGGCTTCGAGCCGCTTGTCGTCGAGATAATTGGTGATCGCCTCGTAAGTATTGTCGAGGTCGTCATAGGAGCCGCGATGGACGAATTTGAGCGCCGGGCCTTCCGGCGACTGGCCGAGCAGCGATGTCGCCATGCGGCGGATTTTTCGGCGCTGCGGCGATCGGCACCGCCGCCTCGTAGTCGAAGCCGGTATCGTCGGTCGCCGTGAAGATCGTCATCGGCAGGCCGTCGGGCTTGATGCCCTCCTTGTCGAGATAGGTTTTGATCTTCTTGAACGAGGCGGTGATCGTCTCGAAGGCCTTGTCCCAGGTGCCGGTGCCTTTCACGTAGACGATCGTCTTTGCCGTCAGCGCGGTGTCCTCGCCGAACGCATCGCCCGGCCTGTGCGGGCGAGGTCTGGGCCGGCGCGGCCGGCGCGGCCGGCGTTGCGGCAGCCGGAGGCGTTGACGCGGGGGTCTGCGCCAACAGCGGCAGCGGCGCCGCGAGCGCGAACGTCAGAGTGAGGATGACCGCGAGGTTTTTGGCGAGGGCCGCACCCGCCGGGCCGGCGCGAAGCGCGAAGCGGAACGACATCAACGTCTATTCTCCCTGACGGGGCGAGCCAGCGCCCGCGGCCGCGCCACTGCACCCTCATCCATCGTCCCCACTGTAATCTTACCACGTTTCGCCGCGTCGCCGCTTGCCCAATTTGCCGCCACTGCTACTAGAGTGGCACGCCGCGTTGCAAATCCTCATATAAGTTGCGCACATTCGGGCTTATCGCGGGTTTTATCACGGGTCTTATCATGGGTGCGCTGGCGAACCGGGATTTCGTCAAGATGAACGGCCTCGGCAACGAGATCGTCATCGTCGATTTGCGCCGCGCGCCGGATCTTGCGGCGTCGGGTCTTGCTGCGCCAGATCTTGCCGTGCAAGGCGAAATCGCCGCCGCCGAAGCGCGCGCGGCGGCGCGGCAGGAGCCCTACGACCAGCTGATGGCGCTTTATCCGGCGCGCGGTAACGACGCTTCGGTCAATGCGGCGATCCGCATCTACAACAATGACGGCTCGGAGGCCGGCGCCTGCGGCAACGGCATGCGCTGCGTCGCCGCTTTGGTCAGCGACGAAACCGGCGGCACGGCGCTGAAATTCGAAACGCCGGCCGGAATCATTTCGTGCTGGCGCGCCGGCGACGGCTTGTTCACCGTCGATATGGGCATGCCGCGTTTTCGCTGGGACGAGATTCCGCTGGCGCACGAATTCGCCGACACGCGCGCGATCGAGCTTGAAATCGGGCCGCGCGGCGCGCCGGTCCTGCATTCGCCATCCGTCGTGAGCATGGGCAATCCGCACGCGATCTTCTGGGTCGAGGATCCCGCCGCTTACGATCTCGCCGCGATCGGGCCGCTGCTCGAACACCATCCGCTGTTTCCCGAGCGCGCCAATATCACGCTCGCCGCGACGCCGTCGCGCGACCGCATCGTGATCCGCACCTGGGAGCGCGGCGCCGGACTGACCAAGCCTGCGGCACGGCCGCCTGCGCCGCGGCCGTTGCCGCGGCGCGGCTCAACCGCACCGGCCGCAAGGTGACGGTCAGCCTGCCCGGCGGCGATCTCGCCATCGAATGGCGCGAGGCCGACGATCACGTGCTGATGACCGGCCCGGTCGCCTACGAGCACAAGGGCCGCTTCGACGCGGCTTTGTTCGCCGGCGCGGGAGCGCAGTGACGTGAGCGCAGTAATATGAGCGTCGAGGTCGTCACTTTCGGCTGCCGGCTCAATGCCGCCGAATCCGAAGTGATCCGCCGCGAGGCGGAGCGTGCCGGCTTCGCCGATACCGTCGTGGTCAATACCTGCGCGGTGACGGCGGAGGCGGTGCGCCAGGCGCGCCAGGCGATCCGCGCGCTGCGCCGCGAGCGCCCGCAGGCAAAGATCGTCGTCACCGGCTGCGCGGCGCAGACCGAGCCGCAGACTTTGCCGCCATGGCCGAGGCCGACCGCGTCATCGGCAACGCCGAAAAGCTTTCCGCCGCGGGCTGGGCGCAGGCGCGCGCAGCTTTCGACGTTAGCGACGCGCCGAAGGCGATGGTCAACGACATCATGGCGGTGCGCGACAGCGCGGCGCATCTGGTCGACGCCTTCGCCGGCCGCACCCGCGCTTTCGTCCAGGTGCAGAACGGCTGCGATCACCGCTGCACTTTTTGCATCATTCCCTATGGCCGCGGCAATTCGCGCTCGGTGCCGATGGGCGCGGTGGTCGAGGACGTGCGCCGGCTGGTCGCCAACGGATTATCGCGAGATCGTGCTCACCGGCGTCGATATCACGAGCTATGGCGCCGATCTGCCCGGCGCGCCGAAACTCGGCGCGCTGGTCAAGCAGATCCTCAAACACGTGCCGGAGCTCAAGCGGCTGCGGCTGTCGTCGATCGATTCGGTCGAGGCCGATCGCGATCTGCTCGATGCCTTGGCGAACGACGCGCGGCTGATGCCGCATCTGCATCTGTCGCTGCAATCCGGCGACGATCTCATCCTCAAGCGCATGAAGCGGCGGCATCTGCGCGGCCGACGCCATCGCATTCTGCGAGCGGCTGCGCCGGCTGCGGCCGGACACGGTGTTCGGCGCCGATCTGATCGCCGGCTTCCCGACCGAGACCGAGGCGATGTTCGAGAACTCGCTCGATCTGGTCGAGGCGTGCGGCCTGACGCATCTGCATGTCTTTCCGTTCTCGCCCCGGCCGCAAACGCCGGCGGCGCGGATGCCGCAGCTCGACCGCGCCGTCGTCAAGGAGCGCGCACGGCGGCTGCGCGAACGTGGCGCGCTGGCGCTGCGCCGTCATCTCGACGGCGAAGTCGGCGCGACGCGCCGCGTGCTCGCCGAAGCGCACAATACCGGCCGCACCGAGCAGTTCACGGCAGTCAAACTGGCCGCGCCGGCCGAGCCCGGGCATATTCTCGATCTGAAAATCGCCGGCCACGACGGCAGACAATTGCTGGCGGCGTGAGCTAAACTGCCGCTGAATCGGAGACCGTGCCAAATCGGAGACCGTGCAATGGACGGCGACGGGCAAGATCACACCATAACGACGACGGAACAGCTTGAGGCGCTCTATGCCGACGCGCCTTACGGCCCGGCGCTGATCAAGGAAGTCGATCACATCACGCCGCAATATCGCAAGCTGATCGAAGCCGCGCCGTTCGTGGTGCTGGCGACCAGCGGTCCCGATGGCCTCGACTGCTCGCCGCGCGGCGATCCGCCCGGCTTCGTGCGCGTTATCGACGAGCACACGCTGGTCATTCCCGACCGCCGCGGCAACAACCGCATCGATTCGCTGCGCAACCTGGTGCGCGATCCGCGTGTCGCGCTGCTGTTCCTCATTCCCGGCGTCGGCGAGACCATGCGCGTCATCGGCCGCGCCAAAATTTCCACCGATCCGAAGCTCACCGAAAGCTTCGCGGTCAACGGCAAGGTGCCGAAATGCGTACTGACCGTGACGGTGGAGAAGGCGTATTTCCAGTGCACCAAGGCGATCATCCGCTCGAAACTGTGGGACTCCAAAAGCATTGTCGATCGCAAGACCTTGCCGACGCCGGGTTCGATCATCGCCGAATTGACCGACGGCAAGATGGGCGGGCCGGAGCACGACCGCCTGGCGCCCGAACGGATCAAAGAGACGATTTACTGATCCGTCATCGCGGATCGCCGTAACGCGACAGGTCCGGAATCCTCACCGCGCCAGCCGCATGCTTCAAGCCGCTCGCGCATGTGCTCCGGCACCGGCGCCGTGACGCGGATCGGTGCGCGGTTCTTGTAAAGCGGCACCGCGATCTCGCGGGCATGCAGATGCAGGGCCGGTCCGCCCTGGCGCGGCGCCTTGCCGTAGATGGCGTCGCCGAGGACCGGCCAGCCCATTTCCGCGCAATGGACCCGAATCTGATGCGTCCGCCCGGTCAATGGTTCGAGCGCGAGCCAGGTCAGAACTTTACCCTCCCCTGCAGGGGGAGGGTCGACGGCCAAGCCGTCGGGGTGGGGTGATGTGCTTGGACTGACGGCCCCCACCCGACTTGCTTGCAGCAAGTCGACCTCCCCCCTGCAGGGGGAGGTGAAAGAGCGGCCCATGACCCGGCCCATGACCTTCCACTTGGTCACCGCCGGCTGGCCGTTCGGATCGTGCTTCATCCACCAGCCGCGCGTGGCGTCGAGCCGGCCGAGCGGCAGTTCGATGACGCCTTCCTCGGCGCCGGGCGCGCCCTCGACCACGGCCCAATAGGTCTTGTCGATCGCGCCGTTGCGAAACAGCTTGCCGAGCTGCGGCCAGCGCCTTGCGATGGCGGCCGAGCACCAGGCAGCCGGACGTATCGCGATCGAGCCGGTGCGCCAGCGCCGGCGGCCGCGGCAGGCCGAAGCGCAGCGTGTCGAAGTGATCTTCCAGGGATTCCCGGCCGCTATCCTTGCTGTTCGGAGAGCCGCGGTGCACGGCTAAACCGGCCGGCTTGTCGATCACCAGCATCAGCCCGTCGCGATAGAGCAGCCGCGACACCATCTCTTCCGGGGTCAAGTTTGCGTACATTGCCGAAACCGCTATCACGGGCGCCAAATGAACGACAGCACCACCGACACGAAACCGAAGCGGCGGACAAATGGTGGCAGCGCCTCGCCGGCGGGCTCAAGCGCACCTCGTCGGCGCTCGCCGCAATCTCCGATCTCGTCACCAAGCGCAAGCTCGACGACGCGACGCTCGTCGAGATCCACGATGCGCTGGTCCGCGCCGATCTCGGGCTCGATACTCGCGGACCGCATTACCGCGGCGCTGGGCGAGGGCCGTCACGATGCGGCGATCACGCCGGATGAAGTGAAAGCCGTGGTCGCGGCGGAAGTGGAGAAGGCGCTGGTGCCGGTGGCGCAGCCGCTTGTCATCGACGCCGCGAAAAAGCCGTTCGTCATCCTCGTCGCCGGCGTCAACGGCTCCGGCAAGACCACGACCATCGGCAAGCTTGCGGCCAAATTCCGCGCCGAAGGCCGTAGCGTCATGCTGGCGGCCGGCGATACGTTCCGCGCCGCGGCGATCGATCAGCTCAAAATCTGGGCGGAGCGCACCGGCGCCGACTTTTTTGCGCGCGACGCGGGCGCCGACGCCGCCGGCCTCGCCTTCGATGCCATCGCCGCGGCGAAAGAGCGCGGCACCGACATTCTTCTGGTCGATACCGCCGGCCGGCTGCAGAACCGCACCGAACTGATGGACGAATTGCAAAAGATCGTCCGCGTCATCAAGAAAGTCGATCCCGCCGCGCCGCATGCGGTGCTGCTCGTGCTCGACGCCACCGTCGGACAGAACGCGCTGTCGCAGGTCGAGATTTTCACGAAGGCCGTCGGCGTCACCGGGCTCGCCATGACCAAGCTCGACGGCACCGCGCGCGGCGGCATCCTGGTCGCCATCGCCGAAAAGTTCGCCATGCCGGTGCATTTCATCGGCGTCGGCGAAAGCGTCGACGATCTGGCGCCGTTCTCGGCGCGCGATTTCGCCCGCGCCATCGCCGGGCTGGATGCATCCGGCGATGACGGTTGAGCGAATGGCAAGACCAAGCTAGACACCTCTGCTCGCATGACAATAGCAACAAAGCCGCAGCTCAATCCGCTCCTCAAGCTCGCGCTCGATCTCGGGCCGCTGGCTTTATTCTTCTTCGCCAATTCGCATTACGGGATTTTCACCGCCACCGGCACATTCATGGTCGCGATGCTCGCGGCGCTGGCGGTGTCCTACGCGCTGACGCGGCACTTCGCCGATCATGCCGGTCGTCACCGCGATCATCGTCGTCGTGTTCGGCGGCTTGACGCTGTTTCTGCACGACGCGACCTTCATCAAGGTCAAGCCGACCATCATTTACGCGCTGTTCGGCGGCGTGCTGATCGGCGGGCTTGTGTTCAACAAGCCGCTGCTCGGCGTCGTGTTCGATTCGCTGTTCCACCTCACCGAAGAAGGCTGGCGCAAGCTGACCTGGCGCTGGGCGATCTTTTTCCTCGTGCTCGCGGTGCTCAACGAGATCGTCTGGCGCAATACATCGACCGATATGTGGGTCGATTTCAAAGTGTTCGGCGTGGTGCCGCTGACATTCTTGTTCGGCGCGCTGCAAATGCCGCTGCTGAAGAAATACGCGGCCGAGCCCGCGGAATACGATTACGACCCCGCCGCCAGCGCCTTGTCGATCTGCGGCTTGAGCACGGAATCGAAATTGCCATCGGTGATCGGCCCGACAAGCTTGTAGGCGATGCGGGCGTCGCGGCCGACCACGAACGTCTCCGGCACGCCATAGACGCCCCATTCGATGGCGGCGCGGCCGTTTTCGTCGGCGCCCGCGGCGGCGAACGGATTGCCGTAACGGCCGAGGAAGCGCCGCGCATTGTCGGGATCGTCCTTGTAATTGATGCCGACAAGACGGAGCCGGCTGTCCTGCGCCAGTTGCAGCAAAAGCGGCGCTTCGTCGTGGCACGGCACGCACCACGACGCCCACACATTCACGACCGTCACGGCGCCGCTAAAACTCGCCGGATCGATGCCGGGAAGCGGCGCGCCGTCGCGCTCGAGGCCGGCGATCGGCGGCAGCGCCGTCTGCGGCGCCGGATGGCCGATCAGCGCCGAGGGGATGAGCGACGGATCGCCGGCGCCAAGCCGGATCAGGAACAACGCGACGAGCGCCAGAAAGACGACAAGCGGCAACAGCACCAGGAGCCGGCGCCGGCGCGGGGAACGGAGCGCTGTCTTCGCCGGCGCGCTCATGCGCGCTCCTTCGCCTTGCTCTTGCCGGTTCGCATCGCGCGCTCGCCGCGCGCCGGCGTGGCGCGCCGGCGTCAAGCCCTGCATTTCGAGTTCCACGAGCGTGCGCCGCTGCGCGCGATAATCGAGCGCCACCCAGGCGATCAGCGCGCCGACGACGATGACGGCGGCGACATAGGATGCCGCGATGAAGTCGATATGCGCTGTCGTTTCCATCTCAGCCTGTCTTTAAGCTCAGCTCGCCGCGCTCGCTTGCATCAGTTGCAGCGTGCGCACGCGCCGGCGCAAAATCTCGTTGCGCATCGCCGCCAACAGCAGCGTCACGAACAACAGCGTGAATGCCGCCGCCATGATGAACAGCGGCATGAGGATCGCCGGATCGATCGTCGAGCCGCCAAGGCGGAACACCGACGCGCCCTGGTGCAGCGTGTTCCACCAATCGACCGAGAATTTGATGATCGGCAGATCGATCGCGCCGACCAGCGTCAGCACCGCCACCGCGCGCGCGGCGCGCGACGGATCCTCGACGGTGCGCCACAGCGCGATGACGCCGAGATAAAGCAGAAGCAGGATCAATTCCGACGTCAGCCGCGCGTCCCACACCCAATAGGTGCCCCATTCCGGCCGGCCCCACAGCGATCCGGTGACGAGGCAAAGCAGCGTGAACGCCGCGCCGATCGGCGCCGCGGCTTTGGCGGTGACATCGGCAAGCGGATGCCGCCAGACCAGCGTGCCCAGCGCCGCGACCGACATCACTCCCCAGCACAACATGCCGAGCCAGGCCGACGGCACGTGCAGGAACATGATCTTGACGGTCGCGCCCTGCTGATAATCGTCCGGCGCGATCATGGCCTGCTCGATGCCGAAAGCGAAGACGATCACCGTCACGCCGCCGAGCCACGGAATCGTCCGATTGGCGAATTTCAGGAATCGCGACGGGTTGGCGAGATCGCTGAAGGCCATTGCCGGCGTCCTTAAGTCAAACCAGGACCAAAATCACATGAAAATTATGCATGATAACGTTGCTAATCCATTGCCCGGTTCGGATTTTCCGTTCGCATTGTCTATTCCATTTCTTGCCGCAATGCGGCGGCGGCGGCGAAAGGCCCGACCACGAGGCTCGCCAGCGTCAGCGCGCACAAAACCGTGAACGGCGTGCCGAACGGCACCGGCCCGGCGACGGCGGCATTGGCGGCGGCGACGCCGAAGATCAGCACCGGAACCGTCAGCGGCAGCACGATCACGGCCAGCAACAGCCCGCCGCGCCGCAGCGTCACCGCGATGGCGGCGCCGATCAGGCCGATGAAGGTCAGCGCCGGCGTGCCGACCAGAAGCGTGAGCAGCAAAGCCGCTTCGGCCGGCGCATCGAGATTGAGGAACAGCCCGATCAGCGGCGCCGCGATCACCAGCGGCAAGCCGGTGGTGAGCCAATGCGCCAAGCCCTTCGCCGCCACCACGAGTTCCAGCGGCGCGGAGCCCATCAGGATGAGATCGAGCGAGCCGTCGTCGTGATCGGCCGGCAAACAGCCGGTCGAGCGCCAGCAGGCTTGCCAGCAATGCCGCGAGCCACAGGATCGCCGGACCGATGCGCTTGAGCAGCGCCAGATCCGGCCCGAGCGCGAACGGCGTCAGCGTGACCACGACGAGAAAGAACAGCACGCCGATCAGCGCGCCGCCGCCGACGCGCACGGCGATGCGCATGTCGCGCACCAAGAGCGCGGCGAGCGCGGTCACCGCTGCCCTCCCTGTTGTGGAGATGCCGAAGGGTCGAGCCGCAATTCCTGTGATTGCGCAAGCCCGATCGGTCCGTGCGCCGCCGCGACAATGAGGCCGCCGCCGGCGAGATGCGCCGCCATCAGATCGGCCAGACGCTCCTGCGCCGCGGCGTCGAGCGTGCTCGACGGCTCGTCGAGCAGCCAGATCGGCCGCGGCACTGCGATAAGCCGCGCGATCGACAACCGCCGCCGCTGCCCGGCCGAAAGATAGGCGGCCGGCAAGCCGGCGAGCGCGGCAAGCCCGACCGCTTCGAGCGGCGCATCGATAGTGCCAGACCCGCCACCCAGATAGCCGGCCCAAAACCGCAAATTCTCGGCGACCGACAGCGAAGCTTTGAGCGCGTCCTGATGGCCGAGATAATGCGCCTGTTCGGCGATGCTCAGTTCGGGATCGCCGCCCTCCAGCGTAAGCCGCCCGGCGGCGAGCCGCACAAGCCCGATAATGGTGCGCAACAGCGAGGATTTTCCGGCGCCGTTGCGGCCGGTGACGGTCAAGGCCTCGCCGGAGGCGACCGCAAAACTGACGCCGGCGAAGACCTCGCGGCCGCCGCGGTGGCAGGCCAGATCGACAGCGGAAAGCCGCATTAGCGGGCGCCTCGAAGCGGATCGCAGGGGATCGACCGATGCGCCGGTGAGCCATATTTTTCAGGCATTTGGGCCATGCGCCGCATGATATCGGACCATTCCTTGCCGAACTGGCACAAGTCACGAAAAGACCTTATAAGCCGCCAGTCGGACCGCGGCGCGCCGGTGCCGCCTTTCAAATTCCGACCCGACGGTCTGCTGGGGGCCGTTTCGGCAAAAATTAGCTCCGATTTGCGCCGGCGCCCGGCCGGCGGCATGGGAAAAAAGTCATGGATTCGCTCGACAGCTTCAAGTGCCTGCGGCCGCTCAAAGTCGGTTCCAAAACCTTCGCCTATTACAGCCTCCCGGCGGCGGAAAAGAACGGGCTGAAAGGAATTTCGCGGCTGCCGTTCTCGCTGAAAGTGCTGCTGGAAAATCTGCTGCGCAACGAAGACGGCCGCACCGTCACCAAGCAGGACATCCAAGGCGTCGCGCAATGGCTCAAGACCAAGACGTCGGACCGCGAAATCGCGTTCCGCCCGGCGCGCGTGCTGATGCAGGATTTCACCGGCGTGCCCGCGGTAGTCGATCTCGCCGCCATGCGCGACGCGATGGAGCATCTCGGCGGCGACGCCAAGAAGATCAACCCGCTGGTGCCGGTCGATCTGGTCATCGACCATTCGGTGGCGGTGAATTTCTTCGGCCACAAGGATTCGTTCAAGAAGAACGTCGAAGAGGAATACAAGCAGAACCAGGAGCGCTACCGCTTCCTGAAATGGGCGCAGCGCTCGTTCGAGGATTTCCGCGTGGTGCCGCCCGGCACCGGCATCTGCCACCAGGTCAATCTCGAATATCTGTCGCAGGTGGTGTGGAGCGCCAAGGCCAAGATCAGCTTGCCCGACAAGTCGGTCGCCAGCGAGCTCGCTTATCCCGATACGCTGGTCGGCACCGACTCGCACACCACCATGGTCAACGGTTTGAGCGTGCTCGGCTGGGGCGTCGGCGGCATCGAGGCGGAAGCCGCCATGCTCGGCCAGCCCTATTCGATGCTGCTGCCGGAAGTGATCGGCGTGCGGCTCAACGGCAAGCTCAAGGAAGGCATCACCGCGACCGATCTGGTGCTCACCGTCACGCAGATGCTGCGCAAGCGCGGCGTGGTCGGCAAATTCGTCGAATATTTCGGCCCTGGCCTCGCCAATCTGACCATCGCCGACCGCGCCACGATCGGCAATATGTCGCCGGAATACGGCGCGACCTGCGGCTTCTTCCCGATCGACGACGATACCATTCGCTATCTGCGCGACACCGGCCGGCCGGCCGACCGCATCGCGCTGGTGCTCGCCTATGCCAAAGCGCAGGGCATGTACCGCACCAAGAGCACGCCGGACCCGATCTTCACCGACATGCTCAAGCTCGAACTGTCCTCGATCGAGCCGTCGCTCGCCGGGCCGAAGCGGCCGCAGGACCGCGTCGCGCTCAAGGAAGTCAAAAACGGCTTCGCCTGGTCGATGGACAAGGAATTCAACAAAGCCGCCGAGATGGACAAGCGGGTGCCGGTCGAAGGCCGCAATCACACGCTCGGCAACGGCGACGTCGTTATCGCCGCGATCACCTCGTGCACCAATACGTCGAATCCGAGCGTGATGATCGCCGCCGGCTTGCTCGCCCAGAAGGCGGTGGAGAAGGGGCTGACCGTCAAGCCGTGGGTGAAAACCTCGCTGGCGCCCGGCTCGCAGGTGGTGGCGGAATATTACGAGAAGTCGGGGCTGCAGAAGTCGCTCGACGCGCTCGGCTTTAATCTCGTCGGCTTCGGCTGCACCACCTGCATCGGCAATTCCGGCCCGCTGCCGGAGGAGATTTCCGAGGCGATCAACAAGAACGACCTGGTGGCGGCCGCCGTGCTGTCCGGCAATCGCAATTTCGAAGGCCGCGTCAACGCCGACGTGCGCGCCAATTATCTCGCCTCGCCGCCGCTGGTCGTCGCCTATGCGATCGCCGGCTCGATGCAGATCGACGTCGCCAAGCAGCCGCTCGGCACCGACCAGAAAGGCCGCAAGGTCTATTTGCGCGACCTCTGGCCGTCGAGCCGCGAGATCGCGACGGTGATGAACAAGAGCATCAACAAGCAGATGTTCACGCGCAAATATGGCGACGTGTTCAAGGGCGACGCCAACTGGCGCAAGATCGCGGTCAAGGGCGGCCTGACTTTCAAGTGGGACGACCGTTCCACCTACGTGCAGAACCCGCCCTATTTCGAAGGCATGCAGAAGCGCAGCCAGCCGATCGAAGACATCGTCGACGCGCGCGTCCTCGGCCTGTTCCTCGATTCGATCACGACCGACCACATTTCGCCGGCCGGATCGATCAAGGAGGAAAGCCCCGCCGGCGAATATCTGCGCGACCATCAGGTCCGCCCGAAGGACTTCAATCAGTACGGCACGCGGCGCGGCAATCACCAGGTGATGATGCGCGGCACCTTCGCCAATATCCGCATCAAGAATCAGATGGTGCCGGGCGTCGAAGGCGGCTTCACCATCCACTATCCGTCGAAGCAGCGCATGACGATGTACGACGCCGCGATGCGCTACAAGGCGGACAACGTGCCGCTCGTGATCTTCGCCGGCAAGGAATACGGCACCGGCTCGTCGCGCGACTGGGCGGCGAAGGGCACCGTGCTGCTCGGCGTGCGCGCCGTGGTCGCGCAGTCGTTCGAGCGCATTCACCGCTCCAACCTGGTCGGCATGGGCGTCATTCCGCTGGTGTTCGAGGAAGGCACGTCCTGGCAAACGCTGGGGCTCAAGGGCGACGAGCAGGTCACGATCCGCGGCCTGCACGGCGATCTCAAGCCGCATCAGCGGCTGTTGGCCGAGATCGTCGCGTCCGACGGCGGGCTCAAGCGCGTGCCGCTGATCTGCCGCATCGATACGCTCGAGGAGCTGGACTACTACAAGAACGGCGGCATCCTGCAGTACGTGCTGCGCCATCTGGCCGCGTAAACGGCGAGTTTATGCGCGCGCATGACGAGCGCGTAAACGGCGATTCCCTAGGTGCCTCACCGCGAAGTGAGTGGCGGGTGACTGTCGCCGGCGTTACAACGGGCACCGTCATCGAACCGTCATCGGGGGCGAATCTTCGCTTGGGGCGAATTTTCGCTTTGGGTCTGGGGTGGAGCTTGGAATGCGACGTCGCTGCCTCGCGTCGGCACCCTTGATCGCCGGTCTCCTGCTTTCGACAGTCGCCGTCGCGCATGCCGGCGAGCCGCGGGCGCTGCTTGAACTGTTCACCAGTCAGGGCTGCTCGTCCTGTCCCGCCGCCGACAAGCTGCTCGGCGATCTGGCCAACGATCCGTCGCTGGTCACGATGAGCGAGCCGATCGATTACTGGGATTATCTCGGCTGGAAAGACACGCTCGCCAGTCCGGCGCATTCGGCGCGGCAACGCGCCTATGCGCATGTGCGCGGCGACCGCGACGTCTATACGCCGCAGATCGTGGTCAATGGCGCGATGCACACGCTCGGCAGCGACCAGGCCGCGATCGAGCGCACGATCGCGCAGACCGATCAGAAAACCGGCGTGATGTCGCTGCCGGTGCTGCTGTCGCTGGGCGGCTCGGGCTTGAACGTGAAAGTGGAGTCGGCGGAGAACGAGCACAATGCCGGCGAAGTCTGGCTGTGTCCGCTGGCGAGCGCCGTGACGGTCGCCATCGGCCGCGGCGAAAATCACGGGCGCACCGTCACCTACCACAATGTGGTGCGCAGCTGGGTCAAGCTCGGCGACTGGACCGGGGCCGAAACGGCCTGGATCGTGCCCGCCTCGCAGATCGAAACCGACGGCGTCGACGCCGCCGCCGTCATGGTGCAGGAGGGCACGCACGACAAGCCGGGCATCATTCTCGGCGCGGCTTACACGCCGTTGCAGTAAGCCCACTGCCGCGAACAAAAGGCCCAAACAAAAAGGCCGGCGACGAGCCGGCCTAAAGTTTTGGGGGATCGAACTAAACTCTGGCACTTACGCGAACTGAACTCTGCTCGCTCACATCTACGCTGCGCCTCTAGAAACTTGGCCCGGTCCGTTCGCGCCCCGGGGGGCTGGGGGGCTGAGGAATCCGGAACACGATCCGAACCGGGCCCTGAGGCAACAGCATCTATTTCACAGGCCAGCTTGGCGTGTGCTTGGCCGAAATAGGGCCGCATTATGATTTCGCTAACGAAACCGTGATTCCGGCGGTCAAAAATGCCGCACTGCGTAGCCCTGTTTGTTTGGTTGGCAGCCGTTGCGGGCCCGGCCTCGCTGTTTCGCCGCGGCTTTGCCGGCCAAGAAAGGCTTGCCGACGGTCCGTTCCGGCGCGATCATGAAGCCCCAATGACACAAGGAGGCGCCGTATGGATTTCGGCGAAACCGATCCAAGCGCGTGGCGCGGGGGCGAGCATCGTGCGCACGCCCCCGCCAGCGAAGTGACCTTCAGCCGGCGCGAGCTCGACCGCATTCTTGGCCTCTATGGCCGCAAAGTCGCCGCCGGCGAATGGCGCGATTACGCCATCGATTTCCTCAAAGATCGCGCGGTGTTTTCGGTGTTCCGCCGCGCCTCGGAAATGCCGATCTACCGCATCGAGAAAAATCCGAAACTCGGCCGCCGCCAGGGCGCCTTTAGCGTGATCTCGGCCACCGGCCATATCCTGCGCCGCGGCCACGAGCTCGACCGCGTGCTCGGCGCGCTCGATCGCTCGCTGCGCGTGGTGGCCTGATATCACGGCGGTGTGCCGTCGCCCTCGCCGAGCGCGCGCTGCATCAGCACGGTATCGAGCCATTGGCCGTGCTTGAAGCCGACCGAGCGCAGCGTGCCGATCGTCGCAAAGCCGGCCGCGGCATGCACGGCGATCGAGGGAGCTTGCGCCGAATCGCCGATCACCGCGATCATCTGGCGAAAGCCGCGCCGCTCCGCGTCCGCGATCAATCGCGCCAGCAGACGCCCGCCGATGCCGCGGCGGTGGAATTCCGGCGCGACATAGACTGAATCCTCGACCGTCCATCGTAGGCCGGCCGCGCGCGATACGGCCCGGCATAGGCGTAGCCGGCGACCGTGCCGGCGAGCTCGGCGACGAGATAAGGAAAGCCGCCTTCAATCAGCGCCCGATAGCGCCGCGCCATTTCCGCCTCGTCCGGCGGCTCGAGTTCGAACGATGCCGTGCCGTGCGCGACGGCGTCGGCGTAGATGCGCGTGATGGCCGCAATATCGTGGTCGCGAACGCCGCGAATGCTCGTTTCCGTCATGGGGCTAGAATGAATAATGGCGCCAGAATAACAAAACGCCCCGGATTTTGGCCCGGGGCGTTGGGTTCGATTTGTGGGGCTCAGCTTAGCGGCGGTCGCCGAACAGGCGCAGCATCATCAGGAACAGGTTGATGAAGTCGAGATAGAGCGACAGCGCGCCCATCACCGCCTTGCGGCCGGCGACGGTGCCGTCGTCCATCGCTGAGTACATCTCCTTGATCTTCTGCGTGTCCCAGGCGGTCAGGCCGGCGAAGATCAGCACGCCGATCACCGAGATCATCCAGTTGAGCGCGTTCGAGGCCAGGAAGATGTTGACCAGCCTGGCGATGATGATGCCGATCAGGCCCATGAACAGGAACGAGCCGATCGGGCCCAGATCGCGCTGCGTCGTGTAGCCATAGAGGCTCAGCGCGCCGAACGTCGCCGCCGAGATGAAGAACACGCGGGTGATCGACGCGCCGGTGTAGGCAAGGAAAACCGACGCCAGCGAAAGCCCGAGCAAGCCGGCATAGAGAAAGAACAGTCCAAGCGCAGTTCCCGCCGACAGCCGGTTGATTCCGAAGCTTATCAAGAACACCAGCCCGAGCGGCGCGAGAACAAATACCCACATCAGCGGGCCGCTGAAGATGGCCTGCCCGAACGTCGTCAGTCCGGTGATCTGCCCGCCGGCGACCTGAATGGCGTCGCCACCGGCCGCTTGATAAGCCAGCCAGGCTACGACGCCGGTCAGCGCGACGCCGGCGGACATGTAATTGTAGACGCGGATCATATGCGCGCGCAGACCCGCATCGATCGCGACCTGGTCCGTGCGAAGCCGCCGGTCCTGGCAGTCGCGAGATTCCGATCGAAGTCGGACATGGAAATTACCCCTGGGTTGTCCCGGCCGTTGCCGGGTTGGTCTTCGGCGAAAGCCGAATGCGTTTCGGGGATGAATCTAGTGCGAAAGCGCCGCGTGCGCCAGATGGGTGCGACGCCATATTTTGCGCGTGTTACCGACTGTTCATGGTGTTTAACGGACCCGCCTGCGGCCGTGCGCCGCGGCTTGGCTAGAGGTTTCGTAAGACCTCGGCGGGCTTGCGGCCGAGCGCGCTGAACGTGCCGGCAAGGCCGAGGACGACCGTGACCAACAGCGCCCGAGCGCTGCGGCGATGGCCGGCGCCGGCCACCCAGACGAACGGAAATTCCATCACCCGCGTCACCACCAGAGCGGCGGCGAGCGAGCCGGCGGCGACGCCGAACACCGCCGTCGCGCCGCCGATGAAGAGATATTCCAGCGCATAGGCGGCGGTGAGCCGCGGCCGCGTCGCGCCAAAGGTCTTGAGCACCACGGCGTCATAGATGCGAAAGCGCTGGCTGGCGGCGAGCGCGCCGCCGAGCACCAAAGCGGCGGCAACGAGCGTGATCGCGCTGGCGCCGCGCAACGCCAGCACGAGATTGCCGATCAGCGCATCGACCGCGTCCAGCGCGTCCTTCACCCGCACGGCGGTCACGGTCGGAAAAGCGTCGGCCAGCGCCTTGATGAACGCCGTCTCCTCCGCCGTGGTGCCGCCGTCGGCGAAGGTCAGCGTGGCGATATCGGTGTGCGGCGCGCCGGCGAACGCGCCGGGCGAAAACACCAGGACGAAATTGATGCCGAGATTTTCCCAGTCGACGGTGCGCAGATTGGCGATGCGCGCCGTGATGTTGCGGCCGAGCACGTTGACGGTGATGGTGTCGCCGATCTTGAGGCCGAAATCCTTGGCCGTGCGGCTCTCCAGCGAAACCAGCGGCTCGCCGGAATAATCGGCGCTCCACCATTGCCCGGCGACGATGCGCGAGCCTGCGGGCGCGGCATTGGCGTAAGTGATGCCGCGGTCGCCTTGCAGCACCCAGCGCGATTCGTCCGCCGGGTGCAGATTGTCCGCCCTGACGCCGTTGGCGGCGACGATGCGGCCGCGCAGCATCGGCACCCGCTCGAGCGTCGAGCCCGGCGCCTGCTGTTGCGCGAAGGCGTCGAAGCGATCGGCGTCCGCCGCCGGGATATCGAGGAAAAAGAACGACGGCGCATGCTCCGGCAGCGCGGCGGCGAATTCGCGATGCAGATTGCCGTCGATCTCGATCACGGTGACGAGAAGCGCAAGCCCAAGCCCGAGCGACAGCACGACGCTCGGCGTCAGCGCGCCGGCGCGGTGGATATTGCCGATGGCGAGCCGCAGGATGGTCGAGCGCGGCCGCGGCACATGTCGTGCGATCCACATCGTCACCAGCGCGATCAGCCGCAGCAGCAGGAAGACGACGGCCGCGGCGGCGACGAAATAGGCGGCGACGCGCTGATCGTAGGTGGTCACGATCGCGAGCGCAGCGAGACCGGCGACGATCGCCGAACTGGCGGCGACGTAGCGCAGCCGCGGCCAGCTCCGCTCGGCGGCGATCTGATCGCGGAACAGCATCGACACCGAAATGTCGTGGGCGCGGCCGAGCGGCCACAGCGCAAAGGCGAGCGCAGTGAGCAGGCCATAAGCGATCGCCAGCGCCAGCACATGCGGATGCAGCGACGGCTCGACCGGCAGCGGAATGAGCGCGCCGAAAGTGGAGGCAATGACGAACGGCAGAGCCGCGCCGAGGGCCGCGCCGATCAGCGTGGCGAACAGCGCGACCAGCACGATCTCGGTGCAATAGACGGCGAATACGCCGCCGCCGGTGGCGCCGAGCGCCTTCATGGTTGCGATCACGTCGCGCTTGCGGGCGAGATGGCTCGCGACCGCGTTGGCGACGCCGACGCCGCCGACCAAGAGCGTGGTCAGGCCGACCAGCGTGAGGAATTGGGTGAAGCGCTCGACATTGCGTTCGAGCTGCGGCGAAGCTTTGTTGCGGGTGCGGATCTCCCAGCCGGCATCGGGGAATTGGGCCTGCGCCTGCTTTTGCAGCGCGGTCACCGCGCTGTCGCTTGAGCCGCCGTCCGGCAAGCGCAGCCGGTATTGCCAGCGCACCAGGCTGCCGGGCTGCAGAAGCCCGGTGGCGCGCAGCGCCGCCTCGCTGACGAGCACGCGCGGTCCAAGGCCGATGCCGCCGGCGAGCTTGTCCGGCTCGCCGGTCAGCGCGGCGCGCAGTTCGACACTGGCATTGCCGAGCGTGATGCGGTCGCCGGTTTTCAGATCGAGCCGCGTCAACAGCGCCGGATCGACGGCGGCGCCGAAGGCGCCGTCGCTGTGGCGCGAACAGCGCGGGAAGCGGCATTGCGGGATCGGTCGCGACCGTCCCGAACAGCGGATAATCGGCATCGACCGCCTTGATTTCGACCAGCGTCGATCGGCCGTCGCCGGTGCGCGCCATCGCGCGCAAGCTGGCGGCGACCGAAACCGTGCCATGGGCATCGAGAAACGCGCGCTCGGCGGCATCGGCTTCGCGCTGAATGAGCGAAAAGGCGATGTCGCCGCCGAGGATGACGCGGCCGGCGCTGGCAATGCCGTCGTTGAGGCTTGCGGCCACCGAGCCGACGCCGGCGATCGCCATGACGCCGAGCGCGATACAGGCGATGAAGACGCCGAAGCCGCGCAAGCCGCCGCGCAATTCGCGCCAGGCAAAACGCAATGCAAAGGGCACCGCAGCGCGGTTCAGTTTGACAGCCGGCGCCAGCATCAGCGCACCTTCGGCATGACACGCATCAAAATGAAATGCGTCGGCAGGTAGACGAGAAGCGGCAAGCCGATCAGCAGGCCGGCAAGCCAGACCGACGACGGCACCCAATGTTGCGCCGCGGTGTCGCTCATGCCCCAGACATAGTTGATATTGACCGGGTCAGCCCGGGACTCGCCGTCGGCGGCGGCATCAAGAAGAAACAGAACAGCACCAGGGCCCAGGCGAGGCCGGTCCACAGCGGCAAGGCGCGCCGATCGTAGCCGGTCCGCCAGACCAGATAGACCAGCAGAAACGGCAGCCAGGCGTGATACAGCGACAACAGCCGCAAGAACAGCGAATGGCTTGGATCGAACATGTAATCGGTGATGCCGGTCAGCGAATATCCGGCGGCGTTAACGAGAAAATCGATCACCCAATAGGCCTGCATGGCCAGAATGCCGACGCAGGCCATGGAGATCAGCAGCGCGTTCTCGGGCCAGATCGCGATCAGCGTCAGGATCAATGCGACGTCGCAGAAATACAGAAAGTTGGTCGGCCCGTAATAATGCAAATAGACCGGAATGAGCACCGCCATGAACGCGGTATAGGCAATCTTGACGGCAAGCGGCACCCGCGCTGTGGTTGGCGTCATGGCGCGCCTGCGGCGGCGACGCGGCTCTCGATCTGCCCGGAACGCATGTGCAGCACGCGATCGCAGCGCGCGGCGAGCGCGGTGTCGTGCGTGACCAGAATCAGCGTCGTGCCGCGTTCGTTATGGCCGCGGAACAGAAGCTCGATGATCTCGCGTCCGGTCGTTTCGTCGAGATTGCCGGTCGGTTCGTCGGCGACGACGATGGCGGGATTGGGCGCCAGCGCGCGGGCGAGCGCGACGCGCTGCTGCTCGCCGCCGGACAGTTCGGCCGGATAATGATGCATGCGCGCGCTCAAGCCGACGGCGGCAAGCTCGCGCGCGGCGCGCGACAGCGCGTCGGCGACGCCGGCGAGTTCGAGCGGCACGGCGACGTTTTCCAGCGCCGTCATGGTCGGGATCAGATGAAAGGCCTGGAACACGATGCCGATCGATTTGCCGCGAAAGCGGGCCAGCGCATCTTCGCCGAGCGCGCGTAATTCTTCGCCGGCCACCATGACCGAGCCCGAATCCGGCCGCTCCAGCCCGGTCATGACCATGAGCAGCGTCGATTTGCCGGAGCCCGATGGGCCGAGCAGGCCGACCGCCTCGCCGCGCCCTATATTGAGGCCGATGTCGCGCAGGATATGGACGCGGGCGGCGCCGCGGCCGAGCGACAGATTGACGCCGCGCAGAACGATCGTGCCGAAGGCATCGGGAGTCCCGAAATGTCGTTCATGCCTGCAACCGGCTGGCGGCCCTCATTGTGTGCCCGCTCATATGGGGCGCGGCGCGCCTTCGTCCAAATCGTCGCGCTTTGTAGCGTGGCGTTCGCCATCGCAACAGTGACGCTTGCGGCGCAGGCGCAAACGCCAGCCCCGGTCCATCAAGCGCCGGTCCATATTGTCGCGCTCGGCGATTCGCTGACCGCGGGCTACGGGCTTGCCGACAAGGACGGCTTTGTGCCGCGGCTGCAAGCGGCGCTTGCCGCCAAAGGCGCCGCCGTAACGGTCGCCAATGCCGGCGTCTCCGGCGATACCGCCTCCGACGGCCTTGCCCGGCTCGACTGGTCGGTGCCGGACGGCACCGATGCGGTCATTGTCGAACTCGGCGCCAACGACATGCTGCGCGGCATCAAGCCGGAAGTGACGCGGCAAGCGCTCGATAGCATCCTGCCACGCCTGACCGCAGCGTCACATCGCCGTCCTGTTGTGCGGCATGCGCGCGGCGCCCAATCTCGGCGCCGATTACGGGCAGGCCTTCGAGCGCATCTATCCCGAGCTTGCGGCGAAATACGGCGTCGTGCTTTATCCGTTCTTCCTCGACGGCGTCGCCGCCGATCTCAGCCTGACGCAGCACGACGGCCTGCACCCGAACGCGGCCGGCGTGGCGGTGATCGTCGGGCGCATTTTGCCGAAAGTTTTGCAACTCATCGCCCAGGTTCGCGCGCAAAAGCCATCGTGAGGGTTGCGCGCGCGCGCCGTTCCCCGCATTCTGCGTAGGCGCGAATCACGAGCCGGAGTTGGTCATGCCCCGCTTGTTCACCGGTCTCGAAATTCCGCCGATGGTCGCCCAATCGCTCGCCATGATGCGCGGCGGCCTGCCGGGCGCGCGCTGGATCGATCCCGAGAATTATCATCTCACGCTGCGCTTCATCGGCGATATCGACGACGCGCTGGCGCGCGAGATCGCCGGCATGCTCGGCCGCGTGCATCGCCGGCCGTTCGAGCTGCGGCTCGACGGGCTGTCCTCGTTCGGCGGCCGCAAGCCGCGCGCCGTGGTCGCCGTCGCCACGCCGGTCGCGCCGCTGATGGAATTGCAGGCGGAGCACGACCGGCTGCTGCAGCGGCTCGGGCTCGAGCCGGAGGGCCGCAAATACACGCCGCATGTCACGCTGGCGCGGCTGCGCGATTCCTCGAGCCACCAGGTCGCCGATTATCTCGCCGCGCGCGGCCATTACCGCTCGCCGTCGTTCGAGGTGTCGCGCTTCGTGCTGTTCTCCTCGCGCGCCTCGGTCGGCGGCGGTCCCTATATCGTCGAGGCAGCCTATCCGCTCGCCGCGTCACCCTCCCGTGCAGCGGGAGGGTGGACGAGCGAAGCGAAGTCCGGGTGGGGTTGAACTGTCCCACCCGCCGCCTTCGGCGGCAGCCCTCCCCGTGCAGGGGAGGGTGAAGATTAAGCCCTTAGCATCCTCGTCTGCAGGTCGAGCATCGCCGTGGCGAAGCCGTGGCCGTCGGACATCATTTCGCGCATCAGCGACAGCGGCGTCGGCCGCGACGATTCCACCTCGCCGACCACGCTCTCGAAATCGAACGACAGCTCGGCGTCGAATTTGCGGGCGAGCTGCTGCATGCGGCGGTTGTCGGCGAGGCAGGCCATGTGCAGCAGCCGGAAGCCGCGATTGCGCGCGGCGAGCAGCGTGCGGCGCAACAGCGCCGAACCGACGCCGTGACTCTGCCACGGCTTCTCGACGCTGATCGCGGCCTCGGCCTGGCGCGCGAAGCGCACGCCGAGCGGCCGCAGCTCGGCGGCGCCGCGCATCATGCCGCCGATGAAAAAGCCGTGCACGACGGCGTCGAGGCCGGTGGCCAGATCGACGTAATTGCGGACGAAATCGTCGGATACGCCGCCGGCAAACCGGTTGCGCCGGCTCTCCGGGTCGAGACGCAATACGTGCTCGCGGTATTTTGCCGTCTCGCCGATCCACAATTTGCGGATCACGCCGCCTTCGGGAAGGACTTCCTGCATTGGGTCTCCTGACGTTGTCGTCGATGAGACCCTCCTTGCCGCTTCCTCCCAGAAAGCGCGGCCGGCACGCCGAATGGTTTCGCGTGCCCGCCGAATCAAACCATCATGTTGTGTGCCGCGGAAGTTTGGCAAGGCGAAGGATTGAGCAACATGCCCACATTCCGTATACGCATGGCTTGCAAGGTCTCTGCCATCTTTTGTTCACAACCGTTAATCCGAAAAATCACGCAAATTTTCAGTCCTCATGGCGAGCTCCGTCACAGCGCAATATGCCGCCGGCGTCGCCGCCGGCAGAATCGAGCGCGACGACGCGCAACTCGCCGTCATCGACATGATGGCGCGGCTCGAAGCGCGGATCGCGCAATATCGCCTGGCGCGGAAATCGTCGTCGCTCGGCTGGCTGTTCGCCAGCCGCGAGAGCGCGCTGCCGCCGATCAAGGGCCTCTACATCTACGGCGATGTCGGGCGCGGCAAGACCATGCTGATGGATTTTTTCTTCGAAGCCAGCCCGGTCGCGCGCAAGCGCCGCGCGCATTTCCACGAATTCATGCTCGACGTGCACGAGCGCATTTATCGCCGTTCCGGCAGAAAATAAAACTCGGCGAACACGACGGCGAGGATCCGATCAAGCTCGTCGCCGAGGAGCTTGCCGAACAGGCGTGGCTGCTCTGCTTCGACGAGTTTCACGTCACCGATATCGCCGACGCCATGATTCTCGGCCGGCTGTTCACGCAACTGTTCGCGCGCGGCATCGTGCTTGGTCGCGACCTCGAACGTGGCGCCGGACGAGCTTTACAAGGACGGCCTGAACCGCGCGCTGTTCGTGCCGTTCATCCATATGCTCGAAGAGCGCATGGATGTCGTGCGGCTCGATGCGCGCACCGACTTCCGCCTGGAAAAACTCGCCGGCCTGCCGGTGTGGTACGTGCCGGCCGATGCCGCGGCCGATGCCGCGCTCGACGACGCCTGGCGGCGGCTCACCGGCGGCCACGACGGGGCGCCGGCGGAATTGGCGCTGAAGGGACGCAGCGTGCATGTGCCGCGCGCGTTCATGGGCGTGGCGCGCTTTTCCTTCCACGATCTGTGCGAACAGCCGCTCGCCGCCGCCGATTATCTGCGCATCGCGCACGAATATCACACCATCATTCTCGATCACGTGCCGGCGATGACCTACGACAACCGCAACGCCGCCAAGCGTTTCATCATCCTGATCGATACGCTCTACGACATGAACGTGAAGCTGATCGCCTCGGCTGCCGCCGAGCCCGACGCGCTCTATCGCGCCGACGAAGGTTTTGAGGCGCAGGAGTTCAAGCGCACCGCCTCGCGGCTGATCGAAATGCGCTCGCAAGCCTATCTGGCGCGGCCGCACGGCGCGGCGCATGGGCAAACGTCCGGCTCGTCGACCGGCATCGTCGAGACGTAGAAAGAATATCAGCCGCCGAAACTCGTCGCCAGCATGGCGGCGACGACGACCGCCATCAGCGCCGTCGCGGCCCAGCCGCCGATCATCAGCGCCGCGCGATGCGGCGAACTTGCCCATGATCTTGTAGCTGCCGACCACCACCATCATCGCCACCATCAGCGGCACGGCGACGATGCCGTTGACGACGGCGGTCCAGAACAGCATCCGGATCGGATCGAGCGGCGTGAGCGCCGCGCCCAGTCCGGCGAGCGTCGCCGCGGCGACGACGAGATAGAAACCCGGCGCGCCGCGCGCCGGCATTTCGAGGCTGCCTTCCCAGCCGAAACTCTCCGCCACCGCATAGCCGGCAGAACCGGCGAGCACCGGCACGGCCAGCAGCCCGGTGCCGATGATGCCGAGCGAGAACAGAAAAAACGCCAGCGGGCCGGCCAGCGGCCGCAACGCCTCGGCGGCCTGCGCGGCGGTATCGATTTGCGTGATGCCGTGGGCATGCAGTGTCGCCGCCGTGGTGATGATGATGAAGAAGCCGATGAGATTCGACAGCATCATGCCGGTTGCGGTGTCGAACCCGATGCGAAAGGAGTCTCTTCGCGCCAGACGATTGGGCAGCGCGGCGGCGGCCGCAGCGTTCGGCGCCTTGCTGCGCAGCTTGCGATCCTCGGCTTCGAGCGAGGCCTGCCAGAAGAACATGTAGGGGCTGATCGTGGTGCCGAAGATCGCCACCAGCATCAGCGTGTAATCGCGGTCCCACGACAGGCGCGGGATGAACGTCGCGGCGAGCACCTCGCCCCATGGAATCCGGACGGTGAATGCGGTGGCGACATAGGCAAACAGCACGAGCGTCAGCGTTTTCAGGTATCGCGAATAGGCGTGGTACGGGATCAGAATTTCGGCGGCGAGGCAGCCGATGCCGAACAGCGCGATATAGACCAGCATCGGCCCGCCGACGACGAGCCGCAAGGCGTCTCCCATCGCCGCGATGTCGGCGGCGATATTGAGCGTATTGGCGATGAGCAAAAGTCCGACCAGGCCGTGGAGCACAAAGCGCGGCATCGCCTTGCCCAGATTGGCCGCGAGCCCCTGGCCGGTGACGGCGCCGATGCGGGCGCTCACCAGTTGGATCGCGATCATGAACGGCGTGGTGAGAAACATCGTCCAGCCCAGCGCATAGCCGAACTGCGCGCCGCCCTGGGAATAGGTCGCGATGCCGCTCGGATCGTCGTCGGCGGCGCCGGTGACAAGGCCCGGGCCGAGCATCGCGAAACAGCCGCTTCGCCGACTTGGTGCTGCCGCCGGTCGTCGCCATCCTCGCCCTCGCAATTTTCGCCGCCGCTCGCCGCGCAGACACTGCCCGTCAATGGTGACAGGAGTGCATTCGTTCCCGACTCGTCGGCGCGATTGGACCCGACTTGAACGCGTCATCCGAAACGGCTAATGACGCCGACAGCCGGGCCTTTCCTACCAATCAAGGACATTTGTCTGATGGCGCGAAGCAAAATCGCATTGATAGGCTCGGGTCAAATCGGCGGCACGCTGGCGCTTCTGATCGGTCTCAAAGAGCTCGGCGACGTCGTCATGTTCGACGTTGCCGAAGGCATTCCGCAGGGCAAGGCGCTCGATCTCGTCCAGGCCTCGCCGGTCGAAGGTTTCGACGCCCGCCTCACCGGCACCAATTCCTACGAGGCGATCGAAGGCGCGGCGGTGTGCATCGTCACCGCCGGCGTGCCGCGCAAGCCCGGCATGAGCCGCGACGATCTTCTCGGCATCAACCTGAAGGTGATGGAGCAGGTCGGCGCCGGCATCAAGAAATACGCGCCGAACGCCTTCGTCATCTGCATCACCAATCCGCTCGACGCCATGGTCTGGGCGCTGCAGAAGTGCTGCGGCCTGCCGAAGACCATGGTCGTCGGCATGGCCGGCGTGCTCGATTCGGCGCGCTTCCGCTATTTCCTCGCCGACGAATTCAACGTCTCGGTCGAGGACGTCACCGCCTTCGTGCTCGGCGGCCACGGCGACACCATGGTGCCGCTGGTCCGCTATTCGGCGGTCGCCGGCATTCCGCTGCCCGATCTCGTCAAGATGGGCTGGACCACGCAGGCGCGCATCGACGAGATCGTCGACCGCACCCGCAACGGCGGCGGCGAGATCGTGAGCCTGCTGAAGACCGGCTCGGCCTTCTACGCGCCGGCGGCGTCGGCGATCGCGATGGCGGAAAGCTATCTGCGCGACAAGAAGCGCGTGCTGCCGGTCGCGCCGCCTGGCTCAACGGCGAATACGGCGTCAAGGATCTCTATGTCGGCGTGCCGGTGGTGATCGGGGCCAAGGGCGTCGAGCGCATTGTCGAGATCGAGCTCAACGGCGCCGAGCGCGCCATGTTCGAGAAATCGGCGGAATCGGTCGAAGGCCTGGTCGACGCCTGCAAGAAGATCGCGCCGGATTTGGGGAAGTGAAATTGAATCCGTCACCCTGAGGTGGCCGCGCATCGCGCGGCCCTCGAAGGGCGACGCGATTCGGAGCGCCTCGGCCGTGCATCCTTCGAGGCTCGCTCTGCCCGCACCTCAGGATGACGAAACGCAGTTGGGCGTTCTCATGAACATCCACGAATATCAGGCGAAAGCGGTGTTGCGCGAATTCGGCGTGCCGGTGCCGCGCGGCATTCCGGCGTTCACCGTCGACGAGGCGGTAAAGGCCGCCAACGAACTCGGCGGGCCGGTCTGGGTGGTGAAGGCGCAGATCCATGCCGGCGGCCGCGGCAAAGCCGGCGGCGTCAAGGTCGTCAAATCCGTCGACGACGTGAAGAAGGAAGCGACGCGCCTTCTCGGCTCGACGCTGGTCACGCACCAGACCGGGCCGCACGGCAAGGAAGTGCGCCGGCTCTATATCGAGGAAGGCTCGGCCATCGACCGCGAATTTTATCTGTCCGCGCTGGTCGACCGCGAAACCTCCGCGCGTCGCCTTCGTCGCCTCGACCGAAGGCGGCATGGATATCGAGGAAGTCGCGCACAAGACGCCGGAGAAGATCATGAGCTTCTCGATCGATCCGGCGACCGGCTTCATGCCGCACCACGCCCGCCATGTGGCGAACGTGCTGGGCTTTAGCCGCGACGTCGCCAAGCAGGCCGAGAGCGTGCTGCCGAAGCTCTACCAGGCGTTCGTCGCCAAGGACATGAGCCTGCTCGAAATCAATCCGCTGGTCGTCACCAAGACCGGCGAGCTGATCTGCCTCGACGCCAAGATCGGCTTCGACGACAACGCGCTCTACCGCCATCCCGACATCGTGGCGCTGCGCGACCTCACCGAAGAGGACGAAAAGGAGATCGAGGCGTCGAAATACGATCTCAATTATGTCGCGCTCGACGGCGCCATCGGCTGCATGGTCAACGGCGCCGGCCTTGCCATGGCGACCATGGACATCATCAAGCTCTACGGCATGGCGCCGGCGAACTTCCTCGACGTCGGCGGCAGCGCCACCAAGGAAAAAGTGGCGGCGGCGTTCAAGATCATCACCTCGGATCACAACGTGAAGGGCATCCTGGTCAACATTTTCGGCGGCATCATGAAATGCGACGTCATCGCCGAAGGCGTGGTCGCGGCGGTGAAGGAAGTCGGCCTGAACGTGCCGCTGGTGGTGCGGCTCGAAGGCACCAATGTCGCGCTCGGCAAGGAGATCATCGCCAAGTCGAATCTCAACGTCACCTCGGCCGACGATCTCGACGACGCCGCGCAGAAGATCGTCAAAGCGGTGAAGGAGGCTGCGTAATGTCCATCCTCATCGGCAAAAACACCAAAGTCATCTGCCAGGGCTTTACCGGCAAGAACGGCACCTTCCATTCCGAGCAGGCGATCGCCTACGGCACCAAGATGGTCGGCGGCACCTCGCCCGGCAAAGGCGGCTCGACCCATCTCGGCCTGCCGGTGTTCGACACCGTCGCCGAAGCGCAAGGAAAAAACCGGCTGCGACGCCAGCGTCATCTATGTGCCGCCGCCCGGCGCGGCCGATGCGATCTGCGAAGCGATCGACGCCGAGATCCCGCTCATCATCTGCATCACCGAAGGCATTCCGGTCGCCGACATGGTCAAGGTGAAGCGCGCGCTGTGCGGCTCGAAATCGCGGCTGATCGGGCCGAACTGCCCGGGCGTGATGACCGCCGGCGAATGCAAGATCGGCATCATGCCCGGCAACATCTTCAAGCCGGGCAAGGTCGGCATCGTGTCGCGCTCCGGCACGCTGACTTACGAAGCGGTGTTCCAGACCACGCAGGTCGGTCTCGGCCAGACCACCGCGGTCGGCATCGGCGGCGATCCGGTCAAGGGCACCGACTTCATCGAAATGCTGGAAATGTTTCTCGCCGACAAGGCGACCGAAGCGATCGTCATGATCGGCGAGATCGGCGGCTCGTCGGAAGAAGACGCCGCGCAGTTCCTCAAGGACGAAGCCAAAAGCGGCCGCAAGAAGCCGATGGTCGGCTTCATCGCCGGGCGCACCGCGCCGCCGGGCCGGCGCATGGGCCATGCCGGCGCGATCATCGCCGGCGGCAAGGGCGGCGCCGATTCCAAGATCGCCGCCATGGAAGCGGCCGGCATCAAGGTTTCGCCGTCGCCGGCGCGGCTCGGCAAAACGCTGGCGGAAATACTGAAATCCTGATTCATTTCTATCGTCTTTTGCCTGCCGCATCGCGCCATTAAATAGGGTACAAGAGAAATCCCCAGCGCCGGGCCGGGCCGATTCGCGTCTTCTTCGCACGCGTTCGGTTCTTCGAATTGAGCGTCGTTTCCGATCCCGCTCATCCGGGACCTCGCTCGAAGGATCTGCCCAAGGATCTGCACCATGTCTCGCCAGGACGCCAACGCCGCCTTCGCCCTTACCTCGTTCCTCTACGGCGGCAATGCCGCCTATATCGACGACCTCTACGCCCGCTACGAGGCCGACCCGAAATCGGTCGATGCCGAATGGCAGTCGTTCTTCCAAAGCCTGAAGGACGACGCCGCGCGACGTCGAGAAAAACGCGCGCGGCCCGTCCTGGGAGCGGCCGGACTGGCCGCTGCCGGAGCGCAGCGATCTCATCTCCGCGCTCGACGGCGACTGGGCGGAAGCCGGCAAGGCGCTCGGCACCAAGGTCAAGGCGCAGGCGCAAGCGCGCGGCGTCGACATCTCCTCGCCCGACGTCGAACGCGCCACGCGCGACTCGATCCGCGCGCTGATGCTGATCCGCGCCTATCGCGCGCGCGGCCATTTCCACGCCAATCTCGATCCGCTCGGGCTTGAGCCGCCGAAGAACGAGGAAGAGCTCGATCCGCGCACCTACGGCTTCACCGACGCCGATCTCGATCGCCCGATCTTCCTCGACAAGGTGCTCGGACTCGAATTCGGCACCATGCGCCAGATCGTCGGCATCCTGCGCCGCACCTATTGCCAGACGCTCGGCGTCGAATTCCTGCACATATTCGAACGGCGCGCAGAAGGGCTGGATCCAGGAGCGCATCGAAGGGCCGGACAAGGAAATCACCTTCACCCGCGAGGGCAAGCGCGCCATCCTCAACAAGCTGGTCGAGGCCGAGGGCTTCGAGAAATTCTCCGACCTGAAATTCACCGGCACCAAGCGCTTCGGCCTCGACGGCGGCGAGTTCGATGATCCCGGCGCTCGAGCAGATCATCAAGCGCGGCGGCGCGCTCGGCGTGCGCGAGATCGTCATCGGCATGCCGCATCGCGGCCGGCTCAACGTGCTGGCGCAGGTCATGGCCAAGCCGCAGCGCGCCATCTTCCACGAATTCAAGGGCGGCTCATCGACGCCGGACGAGGTCGAAGGCTCGGGCGACGTGAAATATCATCTCGGCGCCTCGTCGGACCGCGAATTCGACCAGAACAAGGTGCATCTGTCGCTCACCGCCAATCCGTCGCATCTCGAAATCGTCGATCCGGTGGTGCTCGGCAAGGTGCGCGCCAAGCAGGATCAGCTCGGCGCCACGCCGGAAGACCGCACCATGGTGATGCCGCTGCTGATCCACGGCGACGCGTCGTTCGCCGGCCAGGGCGTCATCGCCGAATGTTTCGGCCTGTCCGGCCTGCGCGGCCACCGCACCGGCGGCTCGGTGCATTTCATCGTCAACAACCAGATCGGCTTCACCACCAATCCGCGCTATTCGCGCTCGTCGCCCTATCCGTCCGACGTCGCCAAGATGATCGAGGCGCCGATTTTCCACGTCAACGGCGACGATCCGGAAGCCGTGGTGTTCGCCGCCAAGATCGCGACCGAGTTCCGGCAGAAATTCCAGAAGCCGGTCGTCATCGACATGTTCTGCTATCGCCGCCACGGCCACAACGAAGGCGACGAGCCGTCGTTCACGCAGCCGCTGATGTACAAGGCGATCGCGGCGCATCCGACCACGCTCGAAATCTACGGCAACAAGCTCGTCGGCGAAGGCGTCGTCACCGCCGGCGAAGTCGACAAGATGAAGGCGGATTGGCGCAGCCACCTCGACGTCGAGCTCGAAGCCGCGCTTGGGCTACCGCGCCAACAAGGCCGATTGGCTCGACGGCCGCTGGGCCGGTTTCAAGTCCGCCGGCGACGCCGACGATCCGCGCCGCGGCAAGACCGGCGTCGACATCGCCACGCTCAAGGAGATCGGCGAGAAGATCACGACGCTGCCGCCGGACTTCCATCTGCACAAGACGCTCGACCGCTTCCTCGAAAACCGCCGCAAAGTCGATCGAGACCGGCGCCGGCATCGATTGGTCGACCGCCGAGGCGCTTGCCTTCTGCTCGCTGCTGCTCGAAGGCCATCGCGTGCGGCTGTCCGGCCAGGATTCCGAGCGCGGCACCTTCTCGCAGCGCCATTCGGTGCTGATCGATCAGGAAACCGAGAACCGCTACACGCCGTTCAACAATCTCGGCGACGGCCAGGCCCGCTTACGAAGTCATCAATTCGATGCTGTCGGAAGAGGCCGTGCTCGGCTTCGAATACGGCTATTCGCTCGCCGAGCCCAATGCGCTGACGCTGTGGGAAGCGCAGTTCGGCGATTTCGCCAACGGCGCGCAGGTGCTGTTCGACCAGTTCATCTCGTCCGGCGAGCGCAAATGGCTGCGCATGTCGGGCCTCGTCTGCCTGTTGCCGCACGGCTACGAAGGGCAGGGGCCGGAACATTCCTCGGCGCGGCTCGAGCGCTTCCTGCAGATGTGCGCCGAAGACAATATGCAGGTCGCCAACTGCACGACGCCGGCGAACTATTTCCACATCCTGCGCCGCCAGCTCAAGCGCGATTTCCGCAAGCCCTTGATCCTGATGACGCCGAAGTCGCTGCTGCGCCACAAGCGCGCGGTGTCGCGGCTCGACGAGATGGGGCCGGGCACCTCGTTCCACCGGCTGCTGTGGGACGACGCGCAGACGCTGCCGGGCGAGAAGATCAAGCTCGTTGCCGACGACAAGATCCGCCGCGTCGTGATCTGCTCCGGCAAGGTCTATTACGATCTCTACGAGGAGCGCGAGAAGCGCGGCATCGACGACATTTATCTGCTGCGCATCGAGCAGCTCTATCCGTTCCCGACCAAGGCGCTGATGACGGAACTGTCGCGCTTCAAGCAGGCGGAGATCGTCTGGTGCCAGGAAGAGCCGCGCAATATGGGCGGCTGGGTGTTCGTCGATATCTTCCTGGAATGGGTGCTCAACCAGATCGGCGCCAAGCATCGCCGCGCCCGCTATGCCGGCCGGCCGGCTTCGGCGTCGACCGCGGTCGGGCAGATGTCGCTGCATCTCGCGCAGCTCAAGCATTTCTGGAAGACGCATTGGGGTAACTCGAAAGTTGTCATGCCCGGCGCAGTGCCGGGCATCCACGTCAAGGCACGGGCAGCAAAGATGTGGATGACCGGATCAACCGCCTTCGCGGATGATGACGAGCAGAACAGGGAAGGCCCATGGCTGAAATTCGCGTGCCGACGCTCGGGGAATTGGTGACCGAGGCGACCATCGGCAAATGGTTCAAGAAGCCGGGCGACGCGGTCGCGGTCGACGAGCCGCTGGTCGAGCTCGAAACCGACAAGGTGACGATCGAAGTGCCGGCGCCGGCCGCCGGCGTGCTCGGCGACATTGCCGCCAAGGATGGCGACACGGTCGCGGTCGGCGCGGTGCTCGGCCAGATCAAGGAAGGGGCTGGCGCCGCCAAAGCCGCGCCGGCCGCGGCCGCCGCGCCGCCGCCTCCATCGCCGCAAGCGGCCAAGCCCGCCGCCGTTCCGCCGCCCGCCGCAAAAACGCCAGCCGCCGCGTCTGATGCCCCGCTGGCGCCGTCGGTGCGCAAACTCTCCGCCGAATCCGGCGTCGATGCCGCAACCGTGCCGGGCAGCGGCAAGGACGGCCGCGTCACCAAGGGCGACATGCTCGCGGCCATCGAACGCGCCGCGGCGCAGCCGACGCCGGTCGCCGCGACCGCCGCCGCCGTTCAGGTGCGCGCGCCGTCGCCGGCCGACGATGCCGCGCGCGAGGAGCGCGTGCGCATGACGCGGCTGCGCCAGACCATCGCGCGGCGGCTGAAGGATGCGCAGAACACCGCCGCCATGCTCACGACCTTCAACGAGGTCGACATGGGCCATGTCATGGCGCTGCGCACGCAATACCGCGATCTGTTCGAGAAGAAGCACGGCGTGAAGCTCGGCTTCATGGGCTTCTTCGTGCGCGCCTGCGTGCAGGCGCTCAAGGAAATCCCCGCCGTCAATGCCGAGATCGACGGCACCGACATCATCTACAAGAACTACTATCATATCGGCATCGCGGTCGGCACCGAGCGCGGCCTGGTCGTGCCGGTGGTGCGCGACTGCGATCAGAAATCGCTCGCCGAGATCGAGAAGACGATCGCCGATTTCGGCCGCCGCGCCCGCGACGGCGAGCTCAAGATCGACGAGCATGCAGGGCGGCACCTTCACCATCACCAATGGCGGCATCTACGGCTCGCTGATGTCGACGCCGATCCTCAACGCGCCGCAATCCGGCATCCTCGGCATGCACAAGATCCAGGACCGGCCGATGGTGGTCGCCGGCAAGATCGAGGTGCGGCCGATGATGTATCTCGCTTTGTCCTACGACCACCGCATCGTCGACGGCCGCGAGGCGGTGACGTTCCTGGTGCGGGTGAAGGAATGCCTGGAGGAGCCGGCGCGGCTGGTGCTGGATTTGTAAGTGCATGCCCTACGATCTCATCGTCATCGGCACCGGCCCCGGCGGCTATGTCTGCGCCATTCGCGCGGCGCAGCTCGGCATGAAGACCGCCGTGATCGAGAAGTGCGCCACGTTCGGCGGCACCTGTCTCAATATCGGCTGCATCCCGTCGAAGGCGATGCTCAATGCCTCGGAGCTTTACGAGGAGGCCGCGCACAAATTCGGCGACATGGGCATCAAGGTCGGCAAGCCCAGCTATCGATCTCGCGGCGATGCTCAAATACAAGCAGCAGGGCGTCGACGGCAACGTCAAAGGCGTCGATTATCTGTTCAAGAAGAACAAGATCGAGACGTTTCAGCGGCGCCGGCCGCATCGCCGCGCCCGGCAAGGTCGAGGTGAAAGCCGCCGACGGCAAGACGCAGGTGCTGGAGACCAAGAACATCGTCATCGCCACCGGCTCGGACGTGACGCGCGCTTCACGGCATCGACATCGACGAGAAGCGCGTGGTGTCGTCGACCGGCGCGCTCGATCTCGCCAAAGTGCCGCAGAAGCTGCTCATCGTCGGCGCCGGCATCATCGGGCTCGAACTCGGCTCGGTGTGGCGGCGGCTCGGCGCCGAAGTGACGATCGTCGAATTCCTCGATCACATCCTGCCGGGCATCGACGGCGAAGTCGCGCAGGCAATTCCATCGCATGCTGCAAAAGCAGGGACTGGCGTTCAAGCTGTCGTCGAAGGTCACCGCGTCGACACATCCGGCAAGACGCTCAAGGTGAAGGTCGAGCCGGCCGCCGGCGGCGGCGCGGCGGAGACGCTCGAAGCCGACGTCGTGCTGGTCGCGATCGGGCGCGTGCCGTACACCGAGGGCCTCGGTCTCGAAGCGGTCGGCGTGAAGAAGGACAATCGCGGCCGCGTCATCGTCGATCCGCATTACAAGACCAATGTCGACGGCATCTATGCCATCGGCGACGTCATCGCCGGGCCGATGCTGGCGCACAAGGCGGAGGAGGAGGGCGTCGCGGTCGCCGAAATCCTCGCCGGCCAGGCCGGCCACGTGAACTACGACGTCATTCCGAACGTCGTTTACACCTATCCGGAAATCGCCTCGGTCGGCAAAACCGAGGAGGAGCTGAAAGCAGCCGGCGTCGCCTACAATGTCGGCAAATTTCCGTTCACCGCCAACGCCGCGCGCCAAGGTCAACCTGACCACCGAGGGCTTCGTCAAAATCCTCGCCGACGCCAAGACCGACCGCGTGCTCGGCGTGCACATTCTCGGTCCCGACGCCGGCAACATGATCGCCGAGGCCGCCATCGCCATGGAATTCGGCGCCTCGTCGGAGGACATCGCGCGCACCTGCCACGCCCATCCGACGCTGACCGAGGCGATGAAGGAAGCGGCGCTCGCGGTGGCCAAGCGCGCGATTAATTTTTGACGCGGCTTACAGCGTCGCGATCAACGGCACCGCGTGCGGCGCGAAGAGGCCGAGCACCATCAGCACGGCGCCGACAACGCCGAGCCCGCCGGCGCACCAGGCCAGCACCACCATGCCGGTGATCACCGCCGCCGAGGCGAGCACGATGCCGATCTGGAACGCCGCCGAAGCCAATTCGTAGTGGTGATATTTCGCCGTCGACAGGTCGCGCTCTTCCTCCGCGCCTTTGGCCTGCTCCTCCAGTTCCTTGCGGCCATTGCCTGCTTTCGGATCCGACTCGTAGCGTTCGGCGGTCTGGCGCCAGGTCTCGATCTGCTTGTCGATCGCGGCCTTGGCGGCCGGATCGGTCAAGCCGGCCGCAAGCAACGCCGTCTGATCGGCCGCCACGCTCACCACGGTGCGGCGGATGTCCTTGGCCTGGAAAAACGCCCACAGGTCCGACGCCTCGATATTCTTGGTGACGGCCTCGGTCTGCGCGCCCTTGCCGAGCGTTTCCGAGAACGACAGGAACAGCGCGAGGATCGCGATCACCAGCGCGATGCGCCTGTTGAAGCCTCCGCCGTGCTCGCCTTCTTCCGCCTTTTCGATGGCTTCGTGGATTTCCGACATGATGGCCCCCGGGTTATGAGGGGCGCATTGTGCCTGTCATTGCGAGGAGCGCAAGCGACGAAGCAATCCAGGAGAGCCGCTGGATTGCTTCGCTTCGCTCGCAATGACGTTTACGCGCGCGGATGGGCGCTGCGATAGGCCTCGATCAGGCGGTCGGCGTCGACTTCGGTGTAAATCTGCGTCGTCGACAGCGAGGCGTGGCCGAACAATTCCTGGATCGAGCGCAGGTCGCCGCCGCGGGCGAGCAGATGCGTGGCGAAAGAATGCCGCAGCGCATGCGGCGTCGCGGTCTCCGGCAGGCCGAGCGCGCCGCGCAGCCGCGCCATGGCAAGCTGCACGATGCGCGGCGACAGCGGTCCGCCCTTGGCGCCGACGAACAGCGGGCCCGTTTCGGGCAGATCGTACGGGCAGAGCGCGATGTAATCGGCGATGAGTTTTTCGACCGGCGGGATGAGCGGCACCATGCGCTGTTTGCGGCCTTTTCCCATCACCGTAATCGCGTCGCGCGCGCCGATATCGGCGCGACGCAGCCCGAGCGCTTCGGAAATGCGCAAGCCGCAGCCATAGAGCAAAGCCAGCACCGCGGCGTCGCGCGCATGGATCCAGACATCGCGGCCGTCGCCGGCGGCGATATCGGGATCGGCGACATTCTTGGCGGCGGCGACGGCGAGCGGGCGCGGCAGCGTCTTGGCGACTTTCGGCGCGCGCACCGCGGCGAGCGCGCCGACCTTGCCCTTGCCGTTGCGTTCGAGAAAACGGGCGAACGCGCGGGTGCCGGCGAGCGTGCGCATCAGCGAGCGGCTGCCGATGCCTTGCGCGCGGCGCGCCGCCAGGAACGCGCGCACGTCGGCCGGCGTCAGCGCGGCAGCTCCTTCAAGCGACGGCGCGCCGCCGAGATGGCCGGCGAGGAAGGCGAGAAATTGCAGCACGTCGCGCCGGTAGGCTTCGAGCGTCTTCGGCGACATCCGCCGCTCGGCGCCGAGATGCCTGAGCCAGCTGTCGATCTCGGCGGCGACTTTGGGCGCGACGAAGTCCGGAAGCTCATCTTTACCTCCCCCTGAAGGGGAGGGCGCCGGCCGCAGGCCGGCGGGTCGGGGTTAGTGCACGGTTTTGCTTCGTCATCGTCCCCACATTACCGGCATCGCCCTTTCCCCTTCCTAAACCGCCCAGAATCGGCCGAGAATCGTAGCATGGCCAAACGCGTCGTCGATGTGCTGGTCCCGGTCGCGCTCGACCGGGCCTATTCGTACCGGGTGCCGGACGAACTCGAGCTGGCGCCGGGCGACATCGTCTGCGTGCCGCTCGGCGCGCGCGGCGAGACCACGGCGGTGGTATGGGCGGACAATCCGAAACCCGATATCCGGCTCGACAACCGGCTCAAGGACGTCGAGGAAAAACTCGAATTGCCGCCGCTCCGCCCGGAGCTGCGCGGCTTCGTCGACTGGGTGGCGAATTACACGGTGTCGTCGCGCGGCATGGTGCTGCGCATGTGCCTGCGCATGGGCGAGCATCTCGGCGCCGAGCGCGAGCGCGTCGGCGTAAAGCTCGCCGGGCCCGAGCCGGACCGCATGACCGGCGCGCGGGCGCGCGTGTTGAAGCTTCTTGCCGACGGCATGGTGCGCGGCAAGAGCGAGGCCGCGCGCGAAGCCGGCGTCAGCTCAGGCGTGATCGACGGCCTGATCGACGAAGGCACGCTGGAAACGATCGTGCTGCCGCCGGAGCCGGTCGCGGAAAAACCCGATCCCGATTTCATCCAGCCCGAATTCACCGCCGATCAAAGCGCCGGTGCCGCGGCGCTGAAAGCAACCGTCGCCGACGGCGGCTACACGGTGACGCTGCTCGACGGCGTCACCGGCTCGGGCAAGACCGAAGTTTATTTCGAGGCGGTGGCCGACACCATCCGCAGCGGCCGGCAGAGCCTGATCCTGATGCCGGAGATCGCGCTCACCGCGCAATTCCTCGACCGCTTCGCCGCGCGCTTCGGCACGCGTCCGGCGGAATGGCATTCGGAACTCACGCCGCGCCGGCGCGCGCGCACCTGGAAGGCCGTCGCCGAAGGCGAAGTCTCCGTCGTCGTCGGCGCGCGCTCGGCTCTGTTCCTGCCTTACGCCGATCTCGGTCTGATCGTCGTCGATGAAGAGCACGACCCCGCCTACAAGCAGGAGGACGGCGTGCACTATCACGCCCGCGACATGGCGGTGGTGCGCGGCCACATCGCCAAAATCCCGGTGGTGCTGGCGTCGGCGACGCCGTCGATCGAGACCGAGGTCAATGCGCGGCGCGGCCGCTATCCGCGGCTGTCGCTGCCCGAGCGCTTCGGCGGCCAGCGCCTGCCGTCGGTCGAGGCGATCGATCTGCGCGCGCGCCGCCGCCGCGCGGCCGCTTCATCTCGCCGGTGCTGGCCGAAGCGGTGAAGACCGCGCTGGAGCGCAAGGAGCAGGCGCTGCTGTTCCTCAACCGCCGCGGCTATGCGCCGCTGACGCTGTGCCGCGCCTGCGGCTTCCGCTTCTCCTGCCCGAACTGCGACGCCTGGCTGGTCGATCACCGCTTCCGCAAACAGCTGGTCTGCCACCATTGCGGCTTCGCCATGCCGCATCCGCGCGAATGCCCGCATTGCAAGGCGGTGGATTCCTATGTCGCGATCGGGCCGGGCGTGGAGCGGCTGGAGGAAGAGGCGCGCGCAATTGTTTCCCGACGCGCGCGTGCTGGTGCTGTCGTCCGATCTCGTCGCCTCGGTCGAACGCATGCGCGAGGAATTCGCCGACATCGCCGCCGGCCTGTTCGACATCGTCATCGGCACGCAGCTTGTCGCGAAAGGCCACCATTTCCCGATGCTCAATCTCGTCGGCGTCATCGATGCCGATCTCGGCTTGAGCAACGGCGATCCGCGCGCCGCCGAGCGCACCTTCCAGCTGCTGCATCAGGTGGTCGGCCGCGCCGGCCGCGACGCCGGCACCGGCCACGGTTTTCTGCAAACCCACCAGCCCGAGCATCCGGTGATGCGCGCGCTCATCGCGCAGGACCGCGAGGCGTTCTATTCCGCCGAGATCGAGCTGCGCGAGAAAGCGCATTATCCGCCGTTCGGCCGGCTCGCCTCGATCGTCGTGTCCGGCCTCGACAAGAACGATACCGCGGCGCATGCGCGCGCGCTGGCCCGCGCCGCGCCCGTTCACGACGACGTGCGCGTGCTCGGCCCCGCCGAGGCGCCGCTAGCGCTGGTGCGCGGCCGCCATCGCCTGCGCCTGTTGATCCGCGCGCCGCGCGGCTTCGATCTCGCGGCCTATTTGCGCGAGTGGCTTGCCGCCGCGCCGAAAAAGCACGGCTCGATCAAGCTCGACATCGACGTCGATCCGCAGAGTTTTTTGTGAGGGCTGCAAATGCGAACATGCATTGTGATGGCTTCAATCGGTCTCGCTCTCAGCAGCGTTGCGATGTCGGCTGGGCCGACCGCGGCGCAGGACGGCGAGCGGCTCGCGCAAATGACGTCGAAAGAAATGTGCGCACAAATCGTCTCGTGCGGCACCAAGGACGGCAAGGCCAAGGAATACCCGACGCCCTGCGCCGCCCGGGACGATGGCGCGACCGACATTCACCCCAAGACCGGACCGGCCTGCGACGTGAGCAAGTAGCTATCGCTTTTTCTTCTTCTTGCCCTTCTTCGCGAAAATCGCGTTCCAGTTTTCCTTGTAGGCCGCGGTGACCGGCTTTTGGCCTTCGCCGCGGCTATAGTTGGAAGGCGCCGCGGCCGCGGTCTCGCCGCCCTCGGGCTTGGTGTGTCCTTGGACGCATCTTTTGGTGTGTCCTTGGCGCGTCCTTGGGCGCGTCTTTAGCCGCAGGGCTCTCGACCTTCGCCGCAGCATCCTTTTTTGGCGCTGCGTCGGCTTTGGGTTTTTTAGTGTCGCTGGCCATTGTCTTTCCTAGTCTTTGCCTAAATCCGCTTTTTCTTCTTCTTTTTCTTGATCGGCTCCTGCACCGGGGCAGGGTGACGCTCGGTGTCCTGCGACGGCGCCCGCAGTCCGGCCTTGGCGCGGTCGAGGACGAAGCGGGCGTAATCGTCCATGTCGCCCTTGAAGGCCTTGATATGGCCGTCGGCGGCGAGCCACAGCCGGTCGGTCACCAGTTCAATCAGCGAGCGGTCGTGGGTGATGAGAATGACGGCGCCCTCGTAGTCGTTGAGCGCATCGAGCAGCGCGCGGCGGCTTTCGATGTCGAGGTGATTGGTCGGCTCGTCGAGGATCAGCAGATGCGGCGCCGCCATGGCGACGAGGTTAAGCAACAGCCGCGCGCGCTCGCCGCCGGACAGATTGGCGACCGTGGTTTCCTGCTTGTCGAACGACAGGCCGAACTGCGCCAGCCGCGAGCGGCGCGAGGACTTCGCTGTCGTCCGGCAGCGCGCGCCGGATGATTTCCAGCGGCGTATCGTCCGGGTCGAGCGCCTCGATCTGATGCTGGTGAAACCAGCCGACCTGGATGCGGCCTTCGCGTTTCATCTGGCCCGGCCTGCAGCGGCAGCGCGCCGGCGATCATCTTGGCGAAGGTCGATTTGCCCGCGCCGTTGACGCCAAGGAGTCCGATGCGGTCGTCGACGTCGAGCCGCAGGTTGAGATTGCGCAGCACCGGCGTGCCGTTGTAGCCGACCGCGGCCGACTCAAGCTGGATCAAAGGCGGCGCCAGCGGCCGCGCCGGCGAGGGGATGGTGAACGGCGCCACCCGCTCCTCGACCACTTCCGCCACTGGCTCGAGCTTGGCGAGCCGCTTGATGCGCGACTGCGCCTGCGCCGCCTTGCTGGCCTTGGCGCGGAACCGGTCGATGAATTTTTGCAGATGCGCGCGCTCGGCGTCCTGCTTGGCCCGCGTCGCCGACAACAGCCGGGTCTTTTCGGCGCGGCGCTTCTCGAAGTCGTCGTAGCCGCCGGTATAAAGCTCGAGCTTGCCTTCGCTCAAATGCAAAATGGCGTCGACCGAATTGTTGAGAAGCTCGCGGTCGTGGCTGACGATCAGCGCGGTATGCGGATATTTCTTCAACCGCGCTTCGAGCCAGAGCGCGCCTTCGAGGTCGAGATAGTTGGTCGGCTCGTCGAGCAGCAGCAGATCGGGCTCGGCGAACAAAGCCGCCGCCAGCGCCACGCGCATGCGCCAGCCGCCGGAAAATTCCGCCATCGGGCGGTCGAGATCGGCGGTGGAGAAGCCGAGCCCGGCGAGGATTTCCGCCGCGCGGGCCGGCGCGCTGTCGGCGTCGATCTCGATCAGCCGCTGGTAGATTTCGGCAAGCTGTTCGGGTTCGGCGGTTTCCAGCTTGCGCGTTCAACGCGTCGCGCTCGACGTCGGCTTCGAGAATGGTGTCGATCAGCGAGACCGGCGTCGCCGGATGCTCCTGATCGACCGAGCCGATCCGGGCCGCCTTCGGCAGCGATGATCTCGCCGCCGTCCGGCGTCAGGTCGCCCAGGATCAGCCGGAATAGCGTCGATTTGCCGACGCCGTTGCGGCCGATCAGGCCCACCTTGGCCCCGACCGGAAGCATGACGCTGGCACGGTCGAAGAAGCGGCGGCCCCAGCCGTTGAAGACAAGATTATCGATCTGAAGCATGCCGGCGTGCTGATGGATTCGGTTATGTGCGAATGGCGGGGGAGTTGGCAGGCGCGGACGGCATGAGATCGCATATGTAAGTCAGGCGAATGTAAGATGGTAAGCGAACGTGGAATGGCAAGCGGCGCGAGCCGGACTGTCTAATCTGGCGCGCGATCGAATGGCATGACGCAAACGTTCGTGTGATTCATGACGACGACGATCGAAACGTTATTGCTGCTGCTCGCCGTGCTGGTGGTCGTCGCCGATTGCCGCGCGGCGGCTCAACACCGCGCCCTCGATCCTGCTCGTCATCGCCGGCATCGCGCTGGCGCTCCTGCCCGGCCTGCCGCGGATCGAGCTGGCGCCCGAACTGGTGCTGCTCGGCATCCTGCCGCCGCTGATCTATTCGGCGGGCGTCGCCATGAGCTGGCGCGAATTCCGTTTCAATCTGCGCCCGATCGCGCTGTTCTGCCTTCGGCTGCGTCGTCTTCACCACCTGCGCGGTGGCGGCGGCTGCGCATTGGCTGCTCCACATGCCGCTGGCCGTCGGCTTCGTGCTCGGCGCCATCGTGTCGCCGCCCGACGCGGTGGCGCCGCTCGCCATCGTCCGCCGTCTCGGCGTGCCGCGCCGGCTCGTCGTCGTGCTCGAAGGCGAAGGCCTCGCCAACGACGCCACGGCCCTGATCCTTTACCGCTTTGCCGTTGCCGCGGCGGCGACCGGGCTGTTTTCCTTTCAGCGACGCCGCCGGCGAATTTGCGCTCATCGTCGTCGGCGAGATCGCCTACGGCATCGCCATCGGCTGGCTAAGCCTGCGGCTGCGCCGCTGGGCGCACGATCCGCGCGTCGAGATCACGCTGTCGCTGTTGACGCCTTACGCCGCGTTTTTGATTCCCCAGCAATTGGGCGGATCGGGCGTTTTGGCGACGGTGGCGGCCGGCTTGTTCGTGAGCTGGAACGGGCCCTTGCTCATTCCGGCGGCGACGCGGCTGCAGGGCATCTTCTTTCTGGGACCTGGTGGTCTATTTGCTCGAAGGCTTTGTCTTCCTGGTCACCGGCATGCAGACGCGCACGCTGTTTCATTCAGATGCACGAGGTGCCGTGGCACCATTTTGCCTATGCGATCGCGCTGACCGTGGCGGTGGTGATCGTGACGCGCTTCATCTGGGTCTATCCGGCGGCCTATCTGCCGCGCTGGCTGAACCCGGCGCTGGCGCGGCGGGATCCGGTGCCGCCGTGGCGGTGGCTGTTCTTTCTGGGATTTGTCGGCGTGCGCGGCGTCGTCTCGCTGGCGGCGGCGCTCGCCATTCCGCTGACCACCGCGGCCGGTGACGCCGTTTCCCGATCGCGATCTCATTCTGTTCGTCACGTTCGGCGTCATCGTCGTCACGCTGATCGGGCAGGGACTATGCTGCCGGCGCTGGTGCGCTGGCTCGGGCTCGCCAAACACGCCGCCGACGAACGCCAGCGCGAGCATGAGGCGAGCTTGCGCGCGGTCGGAAGCCCTGAACGTGGGGCATGAGCGCCTGAAGCAAATCCGTCGCCGACGGCCGGGTCTCGCCCGAGGCGCTAAAGATCCTGCACGCCCGTTACGAATACCGGGCCGGGCGGCTGCCGCGGCATAAACCGGACGGCAGCGAAGCCGACATGGTTGCCGCCGACATCAGGATGGAGCTGATCGCGGCCGAGCGCGAATACATCTACAAGTAGCTGCAAGAAGGCCGATCACCGACGAAGCGCGCCGCCGCATCGAACGCGAACTCGATCTGGAAGAGGCAAGCGTCGCCTGCAAGAAGGAAGGCGGCGAGGAGCCGCCGTTATAGGGCGTGCATTGGCAGCGCGCCCGCCTAATTCTTCTGCGACGTCATCAGGTCCTCGGCCTTGAAGTAGTGCCGGGCATGGGCGACGAGTTCGGCGTCGCTCGGATGATCGACGGTTTCCACGCCGGCGATGATCTTCATCAGCCTGGGCGCGTGCTTGTCGATGTGCTTGACCAGTTCGTTTTTGGCATTGGCCGGCCCGGTAATCAGGATCGCGCCGGCGTCGGCCACCGATCCGACGATGGCTTGAAAGAAGTTGTGATCCTCCGCGGCGTGGCCGCTGCCGATCGAGTTCGCCTTGTGGTGGATGTGCCGCGTCGGATGATCCGGGTGCAATACCAGCCGCTCGACGTCGGTCGGGCTGAAATGGAACACACGCGCTTCATGGTGATCGATCCAGATCACCGCATGAAAGTGATGGGCCGGCATTAAAATTAAGTCCTTTTATCCCGTCACGACGCGGCCGGCGCGGCCGGCGCTTCCACAATCGTGTTGGTATTGTCGACGGCATCGTACACCGACACCTGAACGATCGGATGGCCCGTTTTGATCACCAAAGCCGCCGACTGGGCAGCTTCCGATGTCGTGTAGGAACCCTTGGTTTGCCGGTCGACCTGCAGCAAATACCGGCCGCGCTCCGGCCGCTTGCGCTGTGAGAACACATCGTCGACTTCGGCCAATTTCTCGGCGTCGTCTTTTACCGATACAGGCATTTTCATTTGGCGCGTGGCCATTCGGTTCTCCTTGGTGGGGGACGCCCTTATGTGGGGCTCCCGGGCATCAATCGCCAGCGCGTTTCATCGCCGGCATCGTTGCGATCGTTGGCGCGATCAAAAACGGCGCGGCGGCGCGGAGCGGCCTGGTCCGCCTTGGCCGCCTCGCCCGGGCGCGGCGCCGGGGATGACCCGCGGCTTCATCGGCAACAGGCCCTCGCGCTGCAATTTTTTGCGGGCGAGCTTGCGGGCGCGGCGGATGGCTTCCGCCTTTTCCCGCACGCGTCGCACCGAAGGTTTTTCGTAATGACCGCGCAGCTTCATCTCGCGGAAAATGCCCTCGCGCTGCATCTTCTTTTTCAGCACCTTGAGGGCCTGGTCGACATTGTTGTCGCGAACGAGAACCTGCACGCGGTGTTCCTCTTCAATCGAGCGGTTGATGGTCCCGGCGGCCAAGGCGCTCGGGCCACTGGCGCGGGTTTGTTTACAATTTAGCGGTCTGACATGAACCGGTCGGCTTAAATCGGGTCAGTCGGGATATTCACTCAACATCAGTTTGAGCGCCGCTTTACCCGCCCGATTGGCTTCCGTCATGGAATCGAAAAAAACCTCGGAATGATCGATCGCGCTGGTTCGTCCGGCGCGATAGATCTCCCAGCGCCATGACTTTGGCGGCGGGGCCCGGTGCTTCACGACAACGGAAAAGTCCTCATGATCGATCATGGGGCGCGACACTATCACACATTACTGAGCAAATGGCGGGAAATAGCGGTATTTGGAAAATAAAACCCGGAATCTCGCTTGTTTAAGATTTTCGGGCCCCAAAATAGCGTATGTACTGGAAAATTGGAAAATTCGCCAAATCCCAGAGGCCTTTCGTGACAACAGGCTCCGGTACTGCCGGTTTTGCAATCAAAGCCGGCTATTTCGTCTTGGCCGCGATGGCGCTCGTCTTTGTCGTCATGCTGGCGCTGACGGTTATGCACCCGTAGCTGGTCCGGTAGCGTTACTTTCATGACAACGCGCACGAGCAACAAAACCGTATCCTTCGCTCGTCCGTTTGTGTTGAAGGGCATTGATCGGCCGTTGGCCGCCGGAGACTATCGGGTCGTGACGGATGAAGAGCTCATCCAGGGATTGTCGTTTCCCGTTTATCGCCGCGTCGCCACCATGATCTTGGTGCCTGCGGATTCGCGAAATACCTCCACGGTCGAGATGGTGGCCATCGATCCCGCCGACCTTCAGGAGGCGCAGGATCGCGACGCCGAACCGCCGCGAACGGCGCCCGCAAGAGCGTAACTGCCGTGACCGTTCTCAATGTTCGGCACACCACGGTTTACCGTTACAGCCAGCCCGTCACGCTGCGCGATCACCGATTGATGTTGCGGCCGCGCGACAGCCACGATCTTCGCCTGATCAAGACCAATTTGACGTTCTCTCCGCCGGCGTCGGTGCGCTGGATGCACGATGTGTTCGGCAATTCGGTCGCCATCGCGTCGTTTGCCGAACCGGCGTCTGAATTGCGGGTCGAGAGCAACCTGGTGCTGGAGACCTATTCCGTCGAGCGGCCGCCATTCCAGATCACGCCGGACGCATCACGCTATCCGTTCGTGTATTCCGCGGACGACCGCATCGACCTCGGCCGCATGCTGGAACGCCAGTATACCGATCCCAACGACCGGCTTGGCGCCTGGGCGCGCGGCTTCGTGCGCAGCAATCCGACCGATACGTCGGCGCTGCTGGCCGATCTGAACAACGGCGTAAAGGCCCAGATCTTTTACCAAAGCCGCGAAACCGAGGGCACGCAAACGCCGATCGAAACGCTGATCCGCGGCTGGGGCTCGTGCCGCGATCTCGCCGTGCTGTTCATCGAAGCCGCCCGCAGCCTCGGCTTCGGCGCCCGGGTGGTGACGGGATATCTGTATCGCGCCTCCGCCGATGCCGGTTCGGCCGCCGCGGTCGGCGCCGGCGCGACGCATGCGTGGGCCGACATCTACGTGCCCGGCGCCGGCTGGATCACTTACGATCCAACCAACGGCACCATCGGCGGCATGGATTTGATCCGGGTTGCCGTCACCCGCGACATCGCTCAGGCCGTGCCGGTCAGCGGCAGCTTTGTCGGCGTCCCCGGCAGTTATCTCGGCATGACCGTGGACGTCGCCGTGGCGGCGGAACCGTCCGGTCCGCGACAGCGCGCCGGTCTCAGCTCATTTTCAGCGGGATGGCGCCCATGAAATCGCGTTTGCCGATCTCCACGCCGGCATGCCGCAGGATCGCGTAAGCGGCGGTGCAATGGAAATAAAAATTCGGCAGCACGAAGTGGTTGAGGTAATCGTCGCCTTTCATGTGGCCCTTCTTCTCCGGCCCGAGCGGGAACACGATCTCCTTATCGGCTGAGGCGTCGATCGCCTTGCGGTCGAGCGTCTTCAGATAGGCGACGGTTTTGGCGATGCGGTCTTTCAACTGCGCGATTGTCGTCTCCTTATCCTCGACGCTTGGCGCTTCGGTGCCGGCGAGTCGCGCGGCGCCGCGCCGCGCCTGATCGGTCGCGACTTGCACCTGCTTGGTCAAATCGAACATGTCCGGCGACAGCCGCGTATGCAGCAGCACGGCGGCATCCATTTTCTTGGCGGCGGCAAATGCCTCCGCCTTGTCGAGAACGGCGGACAGCGCGTTGAGAGTGATTTCAAAAGTCGGCAGCGAAGCTTGGGACATGGATTGCGGCATGGTGGCACCCCGGTTTGGTGAATAAAAGCTGCGGAACAAGGTAAAAGCAGGCGCCGGGAAAGGACTTCCCGGCGCAACCGGATATGGCTTCGCGCCGACCGCGCTGCAAGGCTCGATCCGGCCTATGCTCCGCTGCGCCACCGCTTACAATCGGCCGCGGGGGGAACGATTCGGATGCGGCTGCGCACCATTACTTTTCGGGCTGCTGGTTCTCGCCGGCTCCTTCATCGGCGCGACGCTGCTGATGAACGTGCTGTGGCCGGTCAGGCCGCCGTGTCGCAGGCCAATCGGCCGGCGCTGCAGGCGATGCCGCCGTTGCAGCCGCTGACCGGCACATCGGTGGTGCTGGCGCCGGCGGCGATCGCGCTGTCAGCGCGATCCGCGAAGCGCTCGAGGCGCAAGCGCCGAACAATCTCAGCGGCAAGCCGCAAAATCCGGTGTCGAAATTGCTGTCCAGCGCGCAAGCTCACCTTCACCGTCAACCGCGGGCCGCTCGCGGTATCGGGACAGCCGGGCGTCCTCCTCGTCACCACGCCGCTGTCCGGCCAATTCGAGGCGCTCGGCACGCTGACCGGCGCGGTCGGCTCCGGTGTCAGCGCGGTCGGCAATGCCGTCGGCAATCGTCATCGGCGGCGACGTCGGCCAGCAGGTGCAAAACCTCGCCGGCAAGGCGTTCGATCAGCACACCGACATCCACGGCGCGGTGACCACGGCGGCGCGGCCGACCATCGCGCCGAACTGGCGCATCGCGCCCAATCTGCCGGCCAGGTCAATATCGTCGACGTCGTGCTGCCGATCGGCGGCCTCAAGCTCAGCGTTGCCAGTGCGGTGAAGCCGGTGCTCGACGGCGCGCTGCGCGACCAGATGACCGCGCTGGAAACGCGGCTGCGCAACGATCCGTTCATCGAGAACGCGGCGCGGGCCGAATGGGCAAAACTCTGCCAGTCGATCTCACTCGGCGCCGCGGGGCAGGGGATGCCCAATCTCTGGCTCGAAATCCGGCCCGTCCGCGCCATCGCGGCGCAGCCGCAGATCGACGGCCGCGCGGTCACGCTCTTGGTCGGCATGCAGGCGCAAACGCGCATCGTGCCGAACCAAACCAAGCCCGATTGTCCGTTCCCGCAACAGCTCGATCTGGTGGCGCAGGCGAACGGCGGCGGCGTCAATATCGCGGTGCCGATCGACATCCCGTTCACCGAAGTGAGCCGGCTGCTCGATACGCAATTCGTCGGCAAGACATTCCCGGAGGACGGCTCCGGCGCGTTCGCGGCGACGGTCAAGGCAGGCGAGCGTCGCGGCGGCGGGCGACCGGCTCCTGATCTCGCTTCTCGTCCACGTCAAGAAGCAGGGCTTCTTCGCGATCGGCGCCGACGCCACGCTCGATATCTGGGGCAAGCCCGCGCTCGACCAGAACCACCAGATCCTGCGCTTCACCGACGTCGCGCTCGACGTGCAGTCGCAGGCGGCATTCGGGCTGCTCGGCGCGGCGGCGCAGGCGGCGGTGCCTTACCTGCAAAAAGCGCTGGCCGACCAGGCGGTGATCGATCTCAAGCCGTTCGCCGCCGAGCGCCAGGCAGCAGATCGCGGCGGCGGTCAGCGGGCTCGCGGCGCAGGCGCCGGGACTTTAGCGCCAAGGTCGCGGTCACCGATCTGCGGCTCACCGGCGTCGCCTACGACAACACGACGCTGCGCATCATCGCCAATGCCACCGGCAGCGTGAACGTGGCGATCTCGTCGCTGTCGATGCAATAGGCCTACAGCCGCTCGACCGTCGCCGCATCGAATTCGCCGCCGTAGAATTTATCCAGCGCGTCGATGAAATCCTTGGCGTCCGCCGCGACGGTGGCGAACAGCGTCATCGACGAGCGAAATTTGACATCGTCGGGATAGCCCAAAATGTCCTCGATCGAACGGCCCGGCACGGCGTTCACCAGCTGCGTGCATTCGCGCAGCCGCGGTCCGAGCAGCGGATGATCGAGATAGGTCTCTGCCTCGCCGCGCGAGGCAATGGCGAATTTCACCGCCGTAGGGCTTGAGCCGAGGCCCTTGATCTGCGGGAAAATGAACCACATCCAGTGCGTTTCTTTTTGGCCGTTGCGCAGCTCCGCGCGCACCCGGTCGTAAAGTGGAGCCTGGGCATCGACGAAGCGCCGCAGATTGTACGGATCATCGGTCATTCCGCTTCCGATCTCGGGCACCGGCACGTTGAAGCCGTTGAGCGTCACCGAGACGAGGCAATACAGGCCGACCAGATAGATCAATTCGGCGGCGCCGTGCTCGCCGAACGCCTGCACGGCGGCGCGATAGCTCAGCTCCGGCAAGGTGCCGTGGTGGATGAGCGACGAGGCGACGTCATAGGCGACCGCTTCGTCGCGCGTCAGATCGTTCGGCCGCTGGCCGGAGACGATGGTGGCGAGTTTTTCGTCGGACAGCCCGCGCCTTTCGCCGGCAATGACATGGGCGTACAGCTCGTAAGCCGAGTGGAACGCCGCGCCGGTGACCAGGATCGCCACCTCCCGCACCGGACGCGGCAGCGACGGCGACACCGACAGCGCCAAAGTCAGGTCCCAGATCGGCTTGCCGAATTTCGGCTCATGCAGCCACGGATTCCACGGCCCCAACAGCGCGCCGTCTTTGGCGATGGTCTTGAACCCGGAAAAGTTCTTCTCGATGCCGGCTTTCATGTCGTCGTAAACGGGACGCTGTTCGGCGGTGAGTTCGGCGGGCGGGATCAGCGGCAGGCGCATGGACGTCTCCTGTGACCAACTACATAAACGCCTGGATGCCGGTCTGCGCGCGGCCGAGCACCAGCGCGTGAATGTCGTGCGTGCCCTCGTAGGTGTTCACCGTCTCAAGATTGCACAACACGCGCATGACATGGAATTCCTCGGCGATGCCGTTGCCGCCATGCATGTCGCGGGCGAGCCGCGCCACGTCGAGCGCCTTGCCGCAATTGTTGCGCTTGAGCAGGGAGATCGCCGGCGGCGACGCCGTGCCCGCGTCGATCATGCGCGACAGCCGCAGCGCCGCGTGCAGGCCGAGCGTGATCTCGGTCTGCATGTCGGCGAGCTTTTTCTGGATGAGCTGATTGGCGGCGAGCGGCCGGCCGAACTGCTTGCGGTTGAGCGTGTAGTCGCGGGCGCGATGCCAGCAGAATTCCGCGGCGCCCATCGCGCCCCAGGCGATGCCGGCGCGCGCCACGTTGAGGCAGCCGAACGGGCCGGCAAGCCCGGACACGTTGGGCAGGATATTGTCTTCCGGCACCACCGCGCCTTCGAGCACGATCTCGCCGGTGATCGACGCGCGCAACGAAAGCTTGCCTTCGATCTTCGGCGTCGAGAATCCCTTGGTGCCGCGCTCGACGAGGAAGCCGCGGATTTTGCCGTCGAGCTTCGCCCAGACCACGGCGATGTCGGCGACCGGCGCATTGGTGATCCAGGTTTTGGCGCCGGAGAGGCTATAGCCGCCGGCCACTTTCTCGGCGCGCGTCACCATCGAGCCGGGATCGGAGCCGTGGTCGGGCTCGGTCAGGCCGAAGCAGCCAAGCAATTCGCCGGTCGCCATCTTCGGCAGATATTTGCGGCGGTGCGCCTCGGAGCCGTAAGCATAAATCGCGTGCATCGCCAGCGACGACTGCACCGACATCGCCGAGCGGAAGCCGGAATCGACGCGCTCGAGCTCGCGCGCGATCAGCCCGTAGCAGACATAATTGAGGCCGGCGCCGCCGTATTCCTGCGGGATGGTCGAGCCGAGCAGCCCGAGTTCGCCCATTTCGCGAAAAATCACCGGATCGGTTTTGCCGTCGCGATTGGCGGCGATCACGCGGGGAAACAGCTTCTCCTGCGCATAATCGCGCGCGGTGTCGCGCACCATGCGCTCTTCCTCGGTCAGCTCGCTTTCGAGATCGAGCGGATCGTCCCATTTGAACGCGGCGTCCTTGATCTGCGCGCCTTTCGGCTCGCGTTTCTCGGTCTTTTCCGCAAGTTGCGACATGGCCGCTTCTTTGCGCTCCCCCTGGATGCTCGGTCCCGAGCTTAAGCCACTGTTCAATGCGGAAAGGCGGAGCCGTTGCCGCGTTGCGCCGCGTTCGGTATCTACTGCGCAACGCGCCCGTAGCTCAGCTGGATAGAGCGCTGCCCTCCGAAGGCAGAGGTCAGGGGTTCGAATCCCTTCGGGCGCGCCATTTCTTTCCGCTCGGCTCACAGCAGATTTTCAAGCTTCAGCGGCAGTTCGCGAACCCGCACTCCGGTGGCGTGATAGACCGCGTTGGTCAGCGCCGCCGCCATTCCGGCCAAGCCGATCTCGCCGACGCCGCGCGCGCCGAGCGTATTGAGATTGAAGTCCGGATATTCGATGAAATGAACGTCGAGCGCCGGAACGTCGGCGTTGGTGGCGACCACATAATCGGCCAGGCTCGCATTGACCGGGGCGCCGCTTGCCGTGTCGTATTCGGTGCCCTCGAACAGCGCCATGCCGATCCCCATGACAATCGCGCCCTCGATCTGATTGCGCGCCGCCAGCGGATTAAGGATGCGGCCGGCATCGAACACCGAGACGACGCGCGCCACGCGCAAGCGCGCGATCTCTGGCTGCCAGGTCACCTCGACAAAGTGCGCGCCGAACGAATGGCTGGAGAATTTCGGCTTTGCCTCGCCGAAGCTGCCCCGGCCGGTTCCCTGTCCGGAGACCGTTGCGAGTTTGAGCGCACGCAACGCCTCGTTGAATGCCATGGCTTTCGCCGTCGCGCCTTTTGCGGCGACGCGGCCGTGCTTGAACTCAAGCGTATTGGCTTGGCGCCGCAAACGGCGAAGCTCTTGTCTCGCAACAAGCTTGGCGATCAACGCCTTGCCGGCCGCGGCGATCGCCGCCTCGGTCGGGGCGACCAGCGATGCCGTGAGCATCGAGCCTCCCGACAGCGCGCCTGCGGGCAAGTTGCTGTCGCCGATCGACGACTTCGATGCGCTCGACGGCGATGCCGAGCATCTCGGCCGCCATTTGCGCCATCACCGTGTAGGTGCCGGTGCCGATATCCTGCGAGGCCGAAGCGACGCGGACCGTGCCGTCGTCGCGCAGTTCGACCGAGACAGAGCAATCCAGCCGCGCGGCGATCCACGAACACGCCGCCATCCCCCATCCCAATGTCATGCCGTCGCGCTTCATGGCGCCGACTTGCGGATTGCGCTTCGACCAGCCGAACTTCTCCGCTCCGAGCGTCAGGCACTCCTTGAGATGACGCGAGGAGAACGGAATGCGCAGTCCCTCGTCGAGCCGCGGCTCGTTGATCAGATGCAGTTCGACCGGATCGATGCCGAGCTTGACCGCCAGTTCGTCCATCGCGGACTCGGTCGCGAACAGTCCCGGGCACCGCGCCCGGGCCGCGCATCGAGGTCGGCGTGCCGATATTGCGCTTGGCAAGCCCGGAAGTGACCCGCAGATTTGCCACGCTGTACATGTGCGGCGTCGCCTCGCCGCAATTTTCGTCGTAGTTGTCGAGGATCGACGTCGTATTCACGTAGTCGTGCTGCAACGACACGAGCTTGCCGTCGCGGTTGGCGCCAAGGCGGATGCGCTGCGCGATGCCTGGCCGATGGCCGACGGCGTGAAACATCATCGGCCGGCTCAAGACCAGCTTTACCGGTTGGCCGAGCTTGATCGCCGCCGCCGCGGCGAGCGGCGATTGCGCCCATGGCCACAGCTTGCCGCCGAAACCCGGAACCTATGAATTTGGCGATCACCTGCACTTTGTGCCGCGGCAGGCCGAGCATATCGGCGAGTACGTTGCGATGGTTCACGACGCCCTGCGAGGTCTCGTAGAGCGTGAGCTTGTCGCCGTCCCAGGCGGCGACCGTCGCGTGCGTCTCGATCGGATTGTGGGTTTCAGGCGCGATCGCATAATGGGCATCGATCGTGACCGGCGCGCCGGCATAGGCTTTCTCGGCATTGCCGCGTTTGCTGACGACCTTGGTGTCCTTCGCGGCCAGGTGCAGATCGACGTTCGGCGCCTCGGCGGCGTAAGTAACGGCAACGGCGTCGGCCGCCGCCTTGGCCTGCTCGAACGTGTCGGCGACCGCGAGCGCGACGTATTGGCCGTAGTAGCGAACAATGTCGTCGTCAAACGGCGGCCGGGTTTCGTCCACCATGAGGCCTTCGCCGAAATTCGGCGTAATGCGCTTTATCGGCAGGTCGCCGCGCTTGAAGATGGCGCGCACGCCCGGCATTTGCCGGGCGCGCGACGTGTCGATGGCGGTCACTTTGCCCTTGCCGATCGTCGCCCCGATCGGCACCGCATAGAGCATCCCCGGCAAATTATGATCCGAGGTGAACCGCGCCGTGCCGGTGACTTTCAGCGGACCGTCGATGCGGGCGCGCGCCTGGCCGATATTCGTAATCACTGCTTGCGGCTGTGCCATCGAGATTGCCTTGGATAATTCAGGACGTGATCTGCTTGAACGCGTGCACGATGGCAGCGCTTCGCCAGTTCGACCTTGAAGCCGTTGTGGCGTTGCGGCCGCGCGCCCTTGAGGCAAATATCGGCGGCGTTGCGGAAGGCCGCTTCGCTTGGCGCCGCTCCGGCGAGCGCCCGTTCGGCTTCCCTGACCCGCCACGGCCGGGTGCCGACGCCGCCCAGCGCGAAACGCGCGCTCGCGATCTTGCCGTCCGATAGCGTGACCGCGGCGGCGGCCGACACCAGGGCGAATTCGTAGGACGCGCGGTCGCGCAGTTTCAGATAGACCGAGCGCTCACCCGCTGGCGGCGACGGCAGGGTGACGTGCGTCACGAGATCACCGGGCGCCAGCACAGTTTCGATATCGGGTCGTTGTCCCGGCAGCACATAAAAGTCAGCAAGCGGAATCTGCCGGGTTCCGGACGCGGCTTGCACATGGACGATCGCGTCATAGGCCAGCATCGCCACCGCCATGTCTGACGGATTAGTCGCAATGCAGGCATCGCTGGTGCCCAGAATCGCGAGCATACGGTTGGCGCCGGCAATCGCGGGACAGCCGGAGCCGGGCTTGCGCTTGTTACAGGCACTGGCCGGGTCGCGGAAATACATGCAGCGGGTTCGCTGCAAGAGGTTGCCCGCCGTGGTGGCGGCATTACGCAACTGGGTCGAGGCACCGGCGAGGATCGCCTGCGAAAGCGCGGCATAGCCGGCCCGCACCAGCGGGTGATGCGCCAAATCGCTGTTTCGCGCAGTGGCGCCGACGAACAGACTGCCATCCTCCTGTTTATGAATACCGTCGAGTCCGAGCCGGTTGATGTCGATCACGCGCTCGGGGCGTTCGACGCCGAGCTTCATCAGATCGACCAGCGTCGTTCCACCGGCGAGAAAGCGCACGCTAGCGCCCTGCTGCGCCGTCGGTGATTCCGCGCCGGCGGCAATCGCAGCCGCGCGGTCGCTGGCGCGAACGAGATCGAAGGATTGCATGGTCAGGCTCCCGCCGATTGCGGAGAGGAACTTTTCTGCTGCTCCCGTCTCACTTGCTGGATCGCCCTGACGATATTCGCATAGGCGCCGCAGCGGCAGATATTCCCGCTCATGAATTCGCGAACATCGTCATCCGAAGCGCCGCACGGTTCGCGCAGCAGCGCCACCGCCGACATAATCTGCCCGGGCGTGCAATAACCGCATTGATAGGCGTCGTGCTGCAGAAAAGCCGCCTGCATGGGGTGGAGCCGTCCGGGTGCGCCGAGCCCTTCAATAGTGACGATCTCATCGCCGTCACGCACGGCCGCGAGCGCGAGACAACTGTTGATGCGTCTGCCGCCGGCATGGACCGTGCAGGCGCCGCACTGGCCGTGGTCGCATCCCTTCTTGGTGCCGGTGAGATGCAGGACTTCGCGCAGGCAATCGAGCAAGGTCATGCGCGGATCGATCGAAACCTCGCGTTGCTCGCCGTTGACGCGGAATTTGACGCCAAGTCGTCCGTCCGATGCATCGCCGGGTGTCGCAGCATTTTCAATGAGACTGGTCATCGACGAAAGCCCTCCACATGGAAACCCCGGCGAGGCTACTCACCAAACGCGACATAAGCACGATCTTAGCAATGTCACGGCGCGATGCCGATGAGTTTTTCGATCTGGCGGCGTGCCCGGATATCGTCAAAAAAACGGACATCGAAAATTCAAATCCCGTTCTGGACCCCGGACATTACGGTCAACAAAGCCTTAGCGGGCCGCGGCACACCGAGGCGGTATCCTCCGCCATTAACTTTTCCCCCGGTTGACCATTGCCCGATCCGTAACACTTGCAGGCTAACGTGGCAGGCGCCGGATTTCCATCCGGGCCCGTGCAGGTTGCGATGGCCGAGGACGACGACAAGAACAAGGAACGCAGAGGCGTGCAACGCACCAAGGTGTTGCGCAGCGCCAAAATCATTGTGCCGCGCCGCTCGCCGGTCATTCACTGCACCGTGCAAAACCTCACCGATGGCGGGGCTTGCCTGAAAGTCGCCAACACTTTTGGCGTGCCGGAAACCTTCGAGCTTACTTTCGAACACGGCCGCACGCGGCGTCCCTGCCGCGTCGTCTGGCGCACCCACGACAAGCTCGGCGTGGCGTTCCAGGGCGAGGAGATGCCGCTGGAAACCGGGAGCGCCCCGCCGGTCGGCGAGGCCGCCCCGCCGCCCGCTGCCGCGCAAACGCCGCCGGTTGCCGCGCAATCCGAACGTCCGACCCAAAGCGGCGTCGCCGCCAATGACAATGTATCGCCGCTGCGCGCCGAGAAGCGGATTCCGCCAAAGCCCTTCGGCGGCGAGTCCTCGTCCTAAAACTCCGCGACGGCGGCGATGAGCCGCTCGATGTCTTCCGGCCGCGACAGGCGGTGATCGCCATCCTTGACCAGAGTGAGCACCACGTCGTCGGAGGCGAGCCGCGAGGTGAGCTCGACCGCGTGCCGCCACGGCACGTCCGGATCCTCGACGCCTTGCAGGATGCGGACCGGGCAGCCGGTTTCGATCATGCCGCCGAGCAGGAGGTGGTTGCGGCCTTCCTCGATCAATTGCCGGGTCACCCGATACGGCTCCAGCCGAATATTGCGACGGCCGCTCCCAGACACCGTTCTCGGCCAGCTCGCGCTTGATCTCGGGCGTGAACCGCTTCCACATCAATTCCTCGGTGAAATCGATCGCCGGCGCGATGAGAACGAGGCCGGCGATGCTCGCCGGCCCAGCGACGCCGCGGCGCTTGAGTTCGCGCACCAGCAGCAGCGCGAGCCAGCCGCCCATCGACGAGCCGACCACGATCTGCGGTCCGCGGCCAAAGGTGTCGAACACCGCGAGGCTGTCTTCGAGCCAGCGGCCGATCGTGCCGTCGGTGAAGGCGCCTTCCGATTCGCCATGGCCGGAATAGTCGAACCGCACGCAGGCGCGGCCGTGTGCCGCCGCCCAATCCGCCAGCGCCTGCGCTTTGGTGCCCTTCATGTCGGACTTGTAGCCGCCGAGCCAGAACAGGCCGGGCGGCGCGCCGCCTTGTGCGCGGACGGCGATGCCGCGGCGTTGCGCGCCCTCGCCAATGTGCAGGAATTTCAGGCCGTTATCGTTCATCGCCGGGCGGCCGCTCGCGCTTTCGGGTGACGGACCATAAAGCATGAAGCCGCGGTCTCGCCATGCGCGCAAAGCGCATTGTCGTTGACTTGAAGCGAAAAACTCCCGATCCTGCGCGGTCTTGCAACCGCCAAGGAGATAAAGCCCATTCGTCGCCCAATGAGAATGCCGCAGCCCGCCGCCAAGGAAGGGCCGCGCATCAACGAGGAGATCCGCGTCCGCGAGGTCCAGCTCATCGATAAAGACGGCGCCAACAAGGGCGTCACCGAAATCAACGCTGCTTTGGCCATGGCGCAGGAGGCCGGGCTCGATCTGGTGGAGATCGCGCCGAATTCGGTCCCGCCGGTCTGCAAAATCCTCGATTACGGCAAATACAAATATCAGGCGCAGAAGAAAGCCGCCGAGGCGCGCAAAAAGCAGAAGGTCGTCGAGATCAAGGAGATCAAGCTGCGGCCGATGATCGACGATCACGATTACGACGTGAAAATGCGCTCGGTGCAGCGGTTCTTCGAAGAAGGCGATAAGGTCAAGGTGACATTGCGGTTCCGCGGCCGCGAAATGGCGCATCAGGAGCTCGGCTATAAGCTGCTCGACCGGGTCAAGGCGGATACCGCGAAGTTCGCCAAGATCGAACAGGAGCCGCGCTTCGAAGGCCGCCAGGTCGTCATGGTTTTGGCGCCGCGCTGAATGCCGTCCGGCCAATTTGGGCCGAAGCGAATCGACGAATTGACATGCTTCTCTGCTAGGCACCACTGGTGCCTGCCTCATTACGCTATGCAAATTATCGACGAGAGGAGACGACCATGCCCACATTTATAATTACGTTGAGCTGGACAGATCAGGGAATTCGCAATGTCAAAGACGCTCCAAAACGCACCGCCGCCGCCCGCGAACTCGGCAAAAAGGTCGGCGTCGAGATCAAGCAGCTGTTTCTGACCACCGGGGATTCCGATCTGTTGGCGATTGTCGAGGCGGCCGACGGCGCCAACGTCGCCAAGTTCTGCATGACCATCGGCGGTGCGGGCAATGCGCGCACCAAAACGGTGCGCGCCTGGCCGGAGGCCGAATTCCTAAAGATCGTCTCCGAACTACCGTAAATATCGGTCCAACCTGGGTTTTTGGGGGCGGCGGATTTCGTCACGCCCGGTTGAAATATTTGCCAATTTGGGCGGCCTCTGCCATAAGGCGCCCTCCCGTCGCCCGGCTGATTAAGGGCTGCCGTGGCGGCGCGACGTGCTCCAAGCACACCACGCTCATGTCTGAGCATTTTTCGGCCCGCGAGCGCTCGCGCCCGCGGCCAAAGGAGAGCCAAATGCCCAAGATCAAGACCAAGTCGGGCGCCAAAAAGCGCTTCAAGGTGACGGGGTCCGGAAAGGTCCTCTATGCGCAGTCGCGCAAGCGCCACGGCATGATCAAGCGCACCAAAAAGCAAATCCGCCAGTTGCGCGGCACCAACGTGATGTTCAAGACCGACGGCGACAAGATTAAGAAGTACTTTTTGCCGAACGGCTAGAGACCGGCCGGTTTCGGCATTCGTTTTTCCAAGCGTCCGATTGTGAAGGAGAAAAGTCATGGCACGCGTCAAGCGCGGCGTCACCTCTCATGCCAAGCATAAAAAGGTGCTCAAGGCGGCCAAAGGCTATTACGGCCGGCGCAAGAACACCATCCGCATCGCCAAGCAGGCGGTGGAGAAGGCGAACCAATATGCCTATCGCGACCGCAAGCGGCGCAAGCGGACCTTCCGCGCGCTGTGGATCCAGCGACTCAACGCCGCGGTGCGGCCGTTCGGGCTTAATTACAGCCGTTTCATCGCCGGGCTGGCCAAGGCCGGCATCGTGGTCGACCGCAAAGTGCTCTCGGACCTCGCCATCACCGAGCCGGCGGCATTCGAAGCGATCGTCGGTCAGGCCAAGTCCGCGCTAGCGGCGTGAGAGCGTGCCATGATCGACCGCGCTTATGCACAGCGAATGGCGCGCTACAATCGCTGGCAGAATGAAAACCTGTACGGCGTCGCCGACCGGCTGTCCGATGCCGAACGGCGGCAGGAGCGGGGCGCCTGGTTCGGCTCCATCCACAAGACGCTGAGCCACATCCTTTGGGCCGATCATAGCTGGATGAGCCGCTTCACCGATCTGCCGCGGCCGACAGTGGGCATTCCGGAATCCGGCACGCTCTATCCGGATTGGGAAAACCTGAAATCCGAGCGCGCCGCTTTTGACGGTAAGATCGTCGCTTGGGCGGATACCATCGGCGACGGCTGGCTCGCCGCCGACCAGACCTATTATTCCGGCGCCACCAAGCGCGAATGGACGCGGCCGCGCTGGGTCTTGGTCACCCATATGTTCAATCACCAGACCCATCACCGCGGTCAGGTCCACGGCATGCTCACCCAGGCCGGCGGCCGTCCGTCCGATACCGACCTGCCGTTCCTGCCGGATTGAGGCAACAGAAACGCTACAGCGATGGCCGACACCGCCCAGCTTGAAAACGAAATCCTCGCCGAGATCGCGGGCGCGGGCGACGAGGCCGCGATCGAAGCGGTGCGGGTTTCGGCTTTGGGCAAGAGCGGCTCGATCACGGCGCTGCTGAAGACCCTCGGCACGCTGCCGCCCGAGGAACGCAAGACCCACGGGCCGCTGATCAACGGGCTGAAGGATCGCGTCAACGCCGCGCTCGCCGCGCGCCGCGACGAGATCAAGGACGCGGCGCTCACCGCGCGGCTCAACACCGAAAGCGTCGACGTCACGCTGCCGGTGCGCGAAGCGCCGTTCGAAATCGGCCGCGTCCATCCGATTACGCAAGTGATCGACGAGTTGACCGCGATCTTCGCCGATATGGGCTTCGCGGTGGCCGAAGGCCCCGACATCGAGACCGACGACTACAACTTCACCAAGCTCAATTTTCCGCCGGACCATCCGGCGCGCGACATGCAGGATACGTTCTTCTTCAATCCGAAGCCGGACGGCACACGACTTCTGCTGCGCACCCACACCTCGCCGGTGCAGGTGCGCACCATGCTGACCAAGAAGCCGCCGATCCGCGTCATTATTCCTGGCCGCACCTATCGCAGCGACAGTGACCAGACCCATACGCCGATGTTCCACCAGGTCGAGGGTCTCGTCATCGACAAGACGTCGCATCTCGGCCACCTCAAGTGGATCCTGGAAGAATTCTTCAAGGCGTTCTTCGAGGTCGATCGCGTCGGTATGCGGTTCCGGCCGTCGTTTTTTCCGTTCACCGAGCCGTCGCTCGAAGTCGACATTCAGTGCCGCCGCGACAAAGGCGAAATCCGCTTCGGCGAAGGCGACGACTGGATGGAGATTCTCGGCTGCGGCATGGTGCATCCGAACGTGCTGAAGAATTGCGGGCTCGATCCCGACGAATATCAGGGCTTTGCCTGGGGCATGGGGATCGACCGCATCGCCATGCTCAAATACGGGATGCCGGATTTGCGCGCCTTCTTCGAAGCCGATGTGCGCTGGCTGTCGCATTACGGCTTCCGCCCGCTCGATTTCCCGACGCTGGCGGGGGGATTAAGCCCCTGAAGCCATGATGAAATTCACCCTCACCTGGCTCAAAGAGCATCTCGACACCGACCATTCGCTCGGCGAAATCGCCGACAAGCTCACCATGATCGGGCTCGAGGTCGAGCGCATCGAGGACAAGGCCAAGCAGTTCGCGCCGTTCGTCATCGCCCGCGTCACCGAAGCCAAGCAGCATCCCAACGCGGATCGGCTGCGGGTTTGCATGGTCGATACCGGCGACGGCAAGCCGATCCAGGTCGTGTGCGGCGCGCCGAATGCGCGCACCGGCATGAAAGGCGTATTCGCGCCGGTCGGCGCCTTCATTCCCGGCAAAAACATCACGCTCGGCGTCGGCAAAATCCGCGATGTCGAAAGCCGCGGCATGCTGGTGTCGGAATTCGAGCTGCAAATCTCCGCCGACCACGAGGGAATCATCGAGCTGCCGGACGACGCGCCGGTCGGCGAGCCTTACGCCAAATTCGCCGGCCTCGACGATCCGGTGCTCGAGATCAATCTGACGCCGAACCGTGGCGACGCCACCGGCGTGCACGGCATCGCGCGCGACCTCGCCGCCGCCGACATGGGCAAGTTCAAGGACACAGCCATCAAGCCGGTGAAGGGCGAATTTCCCTGTCCGGTGCGGGTGACGCTCGACTTCGGCGCCACGCCGTCGTTATGCCCGGCGTTCGGTTTGCGTCTGGTACGCGGCGTCAAGAACGGCCCGTCGCCGGATTGGCTGCAAAAGCGGCTGACCGCGATCGGCTTGCGCCCGATCAATGCGCTGGTCGATATCACCAACTTCATCACCTACGATCGCGGCCGGCCGCTGCACGTGTTCGATGCCGCCAAAGTGCATGGCGACCTTACGGTCCGCCGCGCGCAAAAAGGCGAAACGCTGCTGGCGCTCGACGGCAAGACCTATACGCTCGACGAGGCGGTCTGCGTCATCGCCGACGCGGACGGCGTCGAGTCGCTGTCCGGCATCATGGGCGGCGAAAAGACCGGCTGCTCGGAAACCACCACCGACGTGCTGATCGAATTGGCCTTGTGGGAGCCGATCAACATCGCGCAGACCGGACGCAAGCTCGGCATCAATTCCGACGCGCGTTATCGCTTCGAGCGCGGCGTCGATCCGGCCTTCATGCTGCCGGGGCTCGAACTCGCCACCCGCATCGTGATGGATTTGTGCGGCGGCACGCCGTCGGAAGTCACGGTCGCCGGCAGCGCCGAGCCGCCCGAACGCATCGTCGATTTTCCGCAGTCCGAGCTCGAGCGGCTGGCCGGCATCGACGTGCCGCTCACCGAGCTGCGCCGCGTGCTCGAACGGCTCGGCTTTTTCGTCGCCGGCCAGGGCGAGCGGGTGAAAGTCGCGGTGCCGTCGTGGCGACCGGACGTGGCGGGCAAGGCCGATATCGTCGAGGAAGTGGTGCGCATCCTCGGCGTCGATCGCGTGCCGCCGACGCCGTTTCCGCGCGGCGCGGCGGCGCGCAAGCCGGTGCTGACGCCGCTTCAGGCGCGAACCCGCAAAGCCAAGCGCGCGCTGGCCGCGCGCAACCTCGTCGAAGCGGTGACCTGGTCGTTCATCGCCAAGCCGCGCGCCGAACTGTTTGGCGGCGGCAGCGCGGCGCTGGCGCTCGCCAATCCGATCGCGGCGGACCTGTCCGACATGCGGCCGAGCCTCATTCCCGGCCTCGTCGCCGCCGCGCAAAAGAACGCCGACCGCGGCTTTGCCGACACCGGCCTGTTCGAAGTCGGCCAGATTTTTCGCGGCGATCAGCCGGCCGATCAGTTTACCGCCGCCGCCGGCATCCGCCGCGCGCTGGCAAAGCCGTCCGGCATCGGCCGCCATTGGTCAAAGCGCGACGGCGAAGTCGACGCGTTCGACGCCAAAGCCGACGCGCTCGCCGTGCTGACGGCGGCCGGCGCGCCTTCGTCGGCGCTGCAAGTGGTGCCGGGCGGCCCGGCCTGGCTGCATCCCGGCCGCTCCGGAACGATCCAGATTGGGCCGCAAAACGTGCTCGGTTATTTCGGCGAGCTGCATCCGAACGCGCTCGATGCGCTCGATGCCGAAGGCCCGCTGGTCGCCTTCGAGGTCATCCTGGAACGCATCCCCGAGCCGAAAGTGCGGGCGACGCGCGCCAAACCGGCGCTCGATCTGTCGCCGTTTCAGCCGGTCGAGCGCGATTTCGCTTTCGTGGTCGAGCGCAATGTGAAGGCCGCCGATATTTTGCGCGCGGCGGCCTCCGCCGACCGCAAGCTCATTACCGGCGTGAGCGTGTTCGACGTTTACGAGGGCAAAGGCATCGCGCCGGGGCGCAAGTCGATCGCCATCGCGGTGACGATCCAGCCGCGCGACAAGACCATGACCGATGCCGAGATCGAGGCGCTGGCGGCGAAAATCGTCGGCGAGGTCAACAAGCGCACCGGCGGCGTGCTGCGGGAGTAACTACCGTTCTTCCCGCATGATGCTGGGCGTGTCGCCAAAATATTGGTGCGGCGCGCTGCCAGGGCTCTTGCTGTTCGGCGCGCGCGCGTTGCGGCTTGCGCGCCGGCGCGGCTTCGGCTCTCCGCCGGCGCGGCTTTGAGCGGGCCGAGCTGGCGCAACACCGCGTCGGCGGCGCGCTCGCCGGATTCCCAGGCGCCGCCGACCGTGCCCCACAATGTTTCGTGCGCGGCTTCGCCGGCATACCAGACATTGTCGGCGATCGGATCGAGAAATTGCCGGCGCGCGAATTGGCTGCCCGGCACGGCGGCCGACCAGGCGCCGAGCGCATAGGGATCGGCGTTCCAGCGCGTCGCGTGCTTGCGGCCGATCGCGTTTTTGATCTCGGCGCCGTAAAGATTCGCCAGCCAATCGGCGGCGAAGTCGAACATCGCGGCTTCGCCTTGCGCCGACAGATCGCGGCCGAACGCGCCGGCGACGTCGATCGTGCACAGCGGCGTGCCGGAAATATTGGCGAGGATCGCCGCGGTATGCGTGTCGGCCGATTTCTCGAAAACCAGATCGTCGCTGTCGAGCCCGAGCGGATTGCCGTTGAGCTCGAGCGCGATGTGGTCGTAGCTGCCGAGCGACATGCGGCCGAAGGCGTCGATCTGATGGTGGCCGAGATCGGGAATGAATTTCAGGCCGCCGGACGCGACGACATTGGTCGGCACGGTGACGATCGCGGTGCGGGCGTTGATCGTGCCCTTCGCCGTCTCGACCGCTGACGCCGCTGCGCGTGTCGATCGACTTCGCCGGCGTCGACAGCTGCACCGTGAGTCCCTGCGCCAGCGCGGCGAGCAGCGCGCCAAAACCCTGCTTGCAGAACGCCGCCGCATTGCGCTCGGCCGCCTTGGCGAAATCGAACGACGACACCTGCGCCAGATCCTTGGCGCAATTATACGGGCCGAGCACGAATTCGACCGTCGCGCGCCAGTCGCCGAGATCGGCCGGCACCACCTGCTCGCACGGAACATCGGCCTTGCGCGCGACATCGTCGATGGCGCGGGTGGCGCGCACTTGCGCGGTCAGAAAATCCTCGAGCTCGCCTTCGCGCGCAAAGCGGCGGCCGATGCGCACCTTCTGGCTCTGCGGCGCCGGATAGACGTCGATGCCGCGGTGCGGCGTGAGCTTGGTCAGCGGATTGACGTCGGGCAGGTAGATCCAGTGCGCGCCGCGATCGTAAGGCACGCCGAAGCTCTTTAGTGTCGGTGACGCAGCGGCCGCCGACATGATCGGTCGCTTCGATCACGACATAGCGCCGGCCGGCGGCGGCGAACTTGCGCGCGGCGGCGATGCCGGCGGCGCCGGCGCCGACGATCACGACGTCGACCGGACCCGAAGCCGCGCGCCGGCGTCGCGGCAAATGCCGGCCGCGCCGCAAACGCGGCCGAGGCGGCGAGGAACGAACGTCGGCTCACTTGCTGCATGGTTTGCGCGGCATGGTTTCCAATTGCTTTTCGGCTGATACCCCGACGCAGATTGCACCGAACGGCGCAGGGCGGGCAAACGCCATGCTTAAAGCCCGGTCAATCGGGGCGGCCGCGGTGTGAACCAAATTGCAAGGGAGTTGGCATAAAAGAGGACATAAAATAAGTCCAAAAACAGAGACGCGGCAAAACCGCGCGCGCGTGGCTGGGAGGCCCACCATGAGCAGGATGCTCGACGGCGTTGGGCGGGTGATCGCCCGCTACTTGCAAAAGCCGGTGCACGGCTACGAGCCGTTTACGCCGAGCGATCCCGAGGCGTTGCGCCAATCGCTGCAGCCCGGCGACGTGCTCCTGGTCGAGGGCAACAACCACATCGCCGGCGTCATCAAATACCTCACGCAGTCGACCTGGTCGCATTCGGCGCTTTATGTCGGGCCGCTCGCCGGCCGCACGCACCGCCGACGGCGAGCCGCATGTGCTGATCGAGGCCAATGTCGGCGAGGGCGTCGTCTCGGCGCCGCTGTCGAAATACACCCGCTTCCACACCCGGATTTGCCGGCCGGTCGGCCTGACCGAAGCGGATTGCGCGCTGGTCTGCGCCTATGCCGTCGAGCGCATCGGCTTCGCCTACGATCTGAAAAACATCATCGACCTGTTGCGCTATCTGTTGCCGCTGCCGGTGCCGCACCGCTGGCGCCGGCGCATGATCGCGCTCGGCTCGGGCGATCCGACGCGGCTGATCTGCTCGGCGCTGATCGCGGATGCGTTCCGCGCCGTGCGCTATCCGATCCTGCCCAAGATCAAGCTCACCGGCAGCCGGCAGGCGCGCGAGGAGATTTTGGAAATCCGCCACTCCTCGCTGTATTGCCCGCGCGACTTCGACATTTCGCCCTATTTCAACGTGGTCAAGCCGACCATCGCGCGCGGCTTCGACTACAAGTCGCTGCAATGGGCCGACCTGTCGCGGCGCGCCGCGAAGCGGCGGATATTCCGCTGGTGCCGCAGCAGCGCGCGGACGACGACGCGAAGCGCTAGCCGCGTGACGCGCTGCGTCATTGCGGCGGCTGCGCTTAAGAGCCGATGCCTGAACGACATTCACGGACGCGCGAAGTCACGCAGTGATGCGCTCGCAGGGAATCCGAGATCGGTACCTCGCAGAGCTCGTCGACGGTCCGCGCGATCCGCGTCAGGCACCGTTTACGCTGCCGCCCCCGGGATACGCAAGGAGGCCGCCATGCTCGACGACGCCATCAACGCGATCACCCAGATGTTCGCGCCGCCGCTGCGCGCGGTGCTGTGGAAGATCGATCGGGCTTGCGCTGGCGCTCATCGTCGTCGCCGGCATCGCGCTCGAACGGCTGATCGTGCATCTGCTCGGCGCCGGCGGCGCCTCGGTGGAGACGACGCTCGGCCCGCAGGCGCACGCGCCGGCGAGCGCCCTTGCCTGGCTGCTGTCGATCGCCGCCGGGCTTCGGCATTGTCGTCGGCAGTGTCTTGCTGATGCCGGCGGTGACGGCCGTGGTCGGCAGCTTCTTCGCCGACCGCATCGCCGACGAAGTCGAGCGCGAGCATTATCCGGCCGATCCGCCCGGCAAGGCGCTGCCGCTGTGGCTGGCGCTGTGGGAAGGCATCAAGACGGCGCTGCTGGCGGTCTTGATCTATCTGTGCGCCGCGCCGCTGTTGCTCTTCGCCGGCTTCGGCGCCGTGATCTTCTTCCTCGCCACCGCCTATATTCTCGGCCGCGAATATTTCGAGCTTGCCGCCATGCGGTTCCGGCCGCCGGCCGAAGCCAAGCGCTGCGCAAGCGCAATGCCGCGACGGTCTATGTCGGCGGCCTGTTCATCGCCGCCTTCGTCTCGATCCCGATCGTCAATCTGGCGACGCCGCTGTTCGCCATGGCGCTGATGGTGCATGTGCACAAGCGGCTCGGCGCAAGAAGGCTGATCGCGCAAGTCTGAGACCGGTCAGCCCCACACCTCGTCCGCCAGTTCGACGACCATGCGCAGCTTCGCCCATTGCTCTTCTTCGGCGAGCACATTGCCTTCCTCGGTCGAGGCGAAGCCGCATTGCGGCGACAGAGCAAGCTGATCGAGCGCGGCGAATTTGGTCGCTTCGTCGATGCGCCGCTTGACGTCGTCCTTCTTTTCGAGCGTGCCGGATTTGGTGGTGACGAGGCCGAGCACGACGATCTTGTTGCCCTTGGGCAGAAAGCGCAGCGGCTCGAAGCCGCCGGCGCGCGCGGTGTCGTATTCGAGGAAATAGCCGTCGTAGTTCAGCTTGCCGAGCATGGTCTCGGCGACCGGCTCGTAGCCGCCTTCGGAAATCCAGGTCGAGCGGAAATTGCCGCGGCAGACATGGGTCGTGACCACCATGTCGGCGGGCTTGCCTTCGAGCGCGCATGTTGATGACGCGGGCATAGTCCTGCTGCAGCCGGTCGGCGTCGAGCCCGCGGTCGCGCGCCTTCTTCAGCTCGGCCTGCGAGCACAGATAGGCCCAGGCGGTGTCGTCGAATTGCAGATAGCGGCAGCCGGCGTCGTAGAAGCCGCGGATCGCCTGCCGGTAGGTCTTCGCCAGATCGTCGAAGATGGCGCTGCGGTCGGCATAGTCCTTGGTCTCGATGGCGTTCGGCTCGAGGCGGAAATGCAGCGTCGCCGGGCTCGGGATGCACATTTTCGGCGTGACGCGGGTGTGCGCCTTGAGAAACTTGAAATGCTCCAGCATCGGATGGTTGGAGAAGCCGAGCTTGCCGGTGATGCGCGGCGTGCGCGGCCGGGTCTGCACGCCCTGAAACTGGATGCCGTGATCGAGCTCGTCGATCTCGACGCCGTCGAGCATGCCGTAGAAATCGAAATGCCACCACGAGCGGCGGAATTCGCCGTCGGTCGCGCATTTGAGCCCGACCTCCTCCTGCTTCTTGATGATCTTCTCGATCTCGCGGTCCTCGACCTCCTTGAGTTGCGCCGCGGTGATCTCGCCCTTTTCGCGCTTCGCGCGCGCCTCCTTCAACGGCGCGGTGCGCAAAATGCTGCCGACCACGTCGGCGCGGAACGGCGGCTTTGTTCTCGTCATCGGGGCGATCCTCCATAAATTTGTTGGACAGCAACAAGCCGGGGCCGCGCGGTTCGTCAACTGAAATCACGATCGATCAGCTCGCCAGATGGGCCACGGCCCAATTGTGCCTGCTCACACCTCGATCGTCACTTTGCCGTCGACGACCGTGGCCGGATAGGTCTTGACCGGCACCATGCAGGGCGGCGACACCACTTCGCCGGTGCGGATATTGAACTGCCCGTTGTGGAAATTGCATTCGACGACATCGTCCTCGATATAGCCTTCCGACAGCGAGCCCGGCCCGTGGGTGCAGGCGTCGTCGGTGACGATAGAATTCGCCGTCGACATTGAACACGGCGAGCGCCAAATCCCCGATCTCGACCTTGAGCGCCGCGCCGGGCGCGACCTCGGCGGTGGTGCATAGTTCGAGGCGCTTTGCTGCGGACATGAGCTTCCTGCGACGAGCTTCGGACGGAGCGCTTTATACAAGACTGCGGGATAATGAAATATCTGCGACTTTCCGCTATATTGCGGATAGCGCTGTGCGGAGGAGAGCGCGCGATGGACAGTGAATCGGCCCGGATGAGTTCGGCGGCGGAGGCGAAATTCCGCATCGACCGGCCGAATTCGCAACCGCGCGCCGTCAAGGTGATCGCGCTCGACACGCCGAGCGAGCGCATCGTCAAGGAGCTGGCGCAGCTCGCCATGGCAGCGCGCGAGTTTCCTCACCGCCTCGGCGTTTTCCGGCGCGCCGCGGCAGGGCGAGCCGCTTCTCGATGGGCGGCTGGCTCAACGATCTCGCCGGCCGCACCAAGGATCTGGTCGACGAGGTGGACGTCGGCCGATCTGGTGGTGATGGTGGCGAGCGCCGGCGAAAACGCCGCGGCGGCGGCCATCATCGGCGAAGCCTGCAGCTGTCAAGCACGTCATGACGACGGCGCTGATCATCGGCAGCGCCGCGACCAGCGACGAGACGCTGTCGAAAATGCTCGCGCAATTGCGGCCGCACGTCATGATGCTGGTGATTTCGAGCGCCGACGAATATATCAAGGACATGCTCACGGCGTTGCGCGCGTGAAAGCGCGGAGTCGCCATGAAATTCTCCGGAGAACTGACGGTCAAGGCGCCGCGCGCCGAGGTTTACAAGGCGGTGCGCGATGCGCGTTTCTTCGCGTCCTGCGTCGACGGCGTCAGCGAGCTGGCCGAGACCGCGCCCGACACTTACGCGGCGCGTGTTCGAAACCAAAGTCGCCTACATGAAATTCAAGTTCAAGGTGACGGTCGAAGTCGTGCGCGCCGAGGCGCCGAGCGAGATCGAGGCCAAGGTCGAAGGCGCCCCGCTCGGCATTGTCGGCCGGCTCACCGCGACGGCGCTGACCAGGCTGACCGAAGACGGCGACGCCACCAAGATCGACTACGAGGTCGAGGCCGCCTTGACCGGCAAGCTCGGCAGTCTCGGCCAGCCGGTGCTGCGCTCCAAGGCCAAGGAGATGGAACGGCAATTTGCCGCGCGGCTGGCGGCGGCGTTTGCCGCGCCTGCCGCCCCGCATCGTGACCCGCGTCTGCGACTTGGCGCCATGACCTGGCATTATGGCTTGGCGCTATGACTTGCGCGATCTTTCGGCTAACTTCGCGGCAAGAAAATATAAGGGGAGGATCGACATGACGGATTTCACGCGCCGGCAAACTGCCTTGGTATCGCTCGCTCACCACGAGCCAATGGCGCACGCTCGCTGCCGCCAATCTCGGCTGGCTGTTCGACGGCTACGAAACCTATGCGCTGATCCTCACCGTCGGCGCCGCCATGCACAGTCTGCTCGAACCGGCGCAATATTCGCAAATTCCCGGCTATGCGGGCACGATCATTGCCATCACCTTGCTCGGCTGGGGCATCGGCGGCGTCTGCGGCGGCATTCTGGCCGATTATATCGGCCGCAAGCGGACGATGATCTACGCCATTCTCGGCTATTCGCTGCTCACCGGGCTCACCGCGCTGTCGTTCAACTGGATTTCGTTTGCGCTGCTGCGCTTTGCCGTCGGCATCGCCATCGGTTCGGAATGGGCGACCGGCTCCTCGATGATGGCCGAGCTGTGGCCGCAGCACGCGCGCGGCAAGGGCGCCGGCCTGATGCAATGCGGGCTTGGCATTGGCTTCTTTCTGGCCTCATTCGTCTGGCTGTTCGTCTCGGGCTTCGGACCGGATGCCTGGCGCTATATGTTCGTCATCGGCATTCTGCCGGCGCTGCTGACGCTGTGGATCAGGACCTCGATCGATGAATCCGCGGTTTGGCAACAGACCGACGCGCGCCGCCGCGAAGCCCGCGCCCGCAAGGCTGCCGGCGCCGCGCTTTCGGCTGAGGAAACGGCGCTGAACCGGTTCACCGTCGCCGACCTGTTCGCCGAGCCGGAGACGCGCCGGCGCACCGTCCTGGTGTTTCTGATGTCGCTGACCACGACGCTTGCCTGGTGGGGCATCTCGTCGTGGGTGCCGCCCTATGTCGCCTCGGTCGCCGCCAAAGCCGGCCTGCCGGGCCCGCAATGGGCGAGTTACGCCGGCATGGCTTACAATTTCGGCGCCATCCTCGGCTATATCAGCCTCGGCTTTCTCGCCGACCGTTTCGGCCGCAAGCCGATCACGATGCTTTACTTCGCGGCGGCCTTTGTCATGACGCCGGTGCTGTTCCTGTGGACGCAGGATCTCGATCTGCTGCTGATCGCGGCGGCGGTCAATGCGTTCTTCACGCTGGGACAATATTCCTGGATGCCGGTCTGGCTGCCGGAACTGTTCCCGACGCGCTCGCGCGCGACCGGGCTTGCCTTCGCCTTCAACGCGCCGCGCTTCATCGCCTTTCTCGGGCCGCTGTTTGCCGGCGTCTTGATCGTGCAGTTCGGCGGCTACAGCCACGCCGCAATGACGATCGCCTGTATTTACGTCCTCGGCTTCTGTGTCGCGCCGTTCCTGCCGGAGACCAACGGCAAGCCGCTGCCGGGGTAACCCGCTTATTCCCGCGAAAGCCGGGAATCCAGTCTCGGTCCCCGCTTTCGCGGGGACGGGCGGTATTCTACCTTCAGGCATGACCCCAGACCCCATCGCCCTCGAAACCGATGTGCTGGTCATCGGCTCCGGCGCCGCGGGCATGTATGCCGCGATCGAGGCGGCGCGGCGCGGCGCGCGCGGTTTGCATGCTCTGCCGACCGGAGCCTGATCGGGCGCGGCGGCGCCACCGTGATGGCGCAGATGACGGTGGCCGTGGCGCTCGGCGAAGAGGTGCCCGACGATCCGGCAGCACCATTACTGCCGACACCATCGCCGCCGGCCGCGGCCTGTGCGACGAAAATTTGGCGCAGCTGCTGTGCGAAGACGCGCCGGACTGCATCCGCGAGCTCGATGCGCTGGGGCGTCGGCTGGGCGCGCAAAGACGGTCACATCGCCGCGACCACGGCGCCTGGCCACGACCGGCCGCGCTGCGTCTATGTCGATTTCATCAATACCGGCCCGGCGGTGTCGAAGACGCTGCGCACGCAGATCGCGCGCAAGCGAACATCCGCAAGGTCGGCGACCTCTGCATCGTCGATCTCGTTGTCGAGCGATGGCGAGGTCGCCGGGGCGGTCGGCTATCATCTCGGCTCCGGCGCGCCGGTCATCATCGCAGCCAAGGCAACGGTGCTGGCGACCGGCGGGCTTACTCGCCTTTATAGGCGCAACAGCGCCTCGACCAATATGGGCGGCGACGGCTACGCGCTCGCCTTGCGCGCCGGCTGCGCGCTGATCGACATGGAATTCGTGCAGTTCTTCCCGATCGGGCATTTGGCGCCGCGGCTGGTCGGCATGGACCCGATCATGTGGGATCCGTTCCGCTACAAGCTCGGCGGCAGGCTGCTCAATGGGTCGATGGAAGAATTCACCTCGCGATACGGTTCGGACGAGGACGGCAAATACGTCTTGGCGCGCGACCTCGCCACCTACGCCATCATGAAAGAAGTCGAGGCCGGGCGCGGCTCGCCGCATGGCGGCGCTTATCTCTCGTTCGAGCATTGCAGCGAAGCGGCGTTGCGCGCGGCGTTCGGTCCGGTGATCGATCGCCTCGCCGCCAACGCCATCGATCTGACCAAAATGCCGGTCGAGGTGGCGCCGATCGCGCATTACCACATGGGCGGCGTGGTCGCCGAGCCCAGCATGGCGACGTCGGTGCCCGGTTTATTCGTCGCCGGCGAAGTGGTCGGCGGCCCGAACGGCGCCAACCGGCTGTCCGGCAACGCCATTACGGAGGCTTTGGTGTTCGGCCGCCGCGCCGGCCGCAGCGCCGCCGACCGCGCCAAACAGGAGTCGCGGCAAAATTTCCGCGCGCAAGACACGGGCGCGGCGCTCGATCTGGTGCGCGCCGCGGCGCCGAGTGGCGGCGCGCGCAATACCGCGGCGATGATCGCGCGTCTGCAAACGATCATGGCCGACGATGTCGGCCCGCTGCGCACCGGCGCAAAGCTCACCCGCGCGCTGGCCGGCATTGCCGCGCTGACGGCCGAGCTTGGCGAGCGGCCGCCGGCCTCCTCCTTCGGCGGGGGATTGTTCGATCTGCAGCGGCTCGAATGGTTTGATCTGCGCAACATGCTCGCGGTGGCGCGCGCGGTCGCGCAAGCCGCGCTCAACCGCGGCGAAAGCCGCGGCGCGCATCAGCGCGAAGATTTTCCGCAGACGCTGCCGCACTGGCAGCTGCATCAGCGCGTCACGCTGCGCGGCGGCGACATGCGGATTTCCGGCGCGCCGGCCGAGGCGCTCGCATTATGAACGCGCGAGCAGCAAAGGCCACGCTGAAAATCTGGCGCGGCGCCGAGCGTGATGCCGGGCGATGGCAGACGTTCGAGGTGCCGTTCGAGCCGGGCCAGTCGGTGCTCGACGGCCTGCGCTGGCTGCGCATCAACCAGGATCCGTCGCTGGCGATTCGCTTCTCCTGCATCAACGCCAATGCCTGCAAGGAATGCATGATCCAGCTCGACGGCGAGACGGTCTATGCCTGCACCGCACGGCTCGAACCGCGCGAGATGACGTTGACGCCGTTGCCGAACAAAAAGCTCATTCGCGATCTGGTGACTGAAATCGCGCCGCCGGGCGAACGCTTCAAATAGTTTTATTTCTCGGTAATCGCGTCGGAATAGCGCGCATAGAATAGAGCCACCTGCTGCTGCCACATCGCCACAAACGCGCCTGAAGTCAGATTATCGACTTTTTTCACAATCTTCTTTAGAGCCGGAAGCGTATTGAGCCAAATGGCGCGCTTGCACCATTTCTCGCCTTTTTCCCTGCCTTCGTCGGTGGCGCACATCGACTTCCAGGCTATCCGCTCCGGATGGCTGACGTGTTCCTCCGCGCCCTGCGTTCCCTGTTGATGGATCAAATAAAGATCATCCAAGGTCGGTTTCTTGTGTGTCACCAATTCGAACAGGATCGCCGCGGTGGTAAATTTATAGGCGGCAGCGATGGCGTTGTCGCGCGCACTGACAATGTCGCCGGCCCCGTATTTGTTGAACTCGTAATGGCTGAGCTGAAACAGCCCGATATAAGATCCGGTTTGCTGCGTGGGATCGAAATCGGATTCGATTCTGGCGACAGCTTTCATAAAGCCGAAGTCCAGACCGAATGCATGCGATGCAAGCTTGATCTCCTCGTTCGGCGTGCCAAGCGCAGTGTTTTGCAGTGCATCTAAAACGGTATCCGCCGGTTTCCTGTCGGGCGGAACCTCGGAATAGGCGTAATAAGCGAGATTTAAGAGCTCCTCTTTTGACGGCATTGGATGAGGGGCATAGTCCGACGAAAAATCACCCTCCGCCTTTGCCGTCTGTTCTTGCACGGGATCTTGCAGGGGATCTTGCACGGGAGCGACGGCGGCTTTCACGTCGCCGACGGGTAACGGCTCACGCGGTAGAAATGGATAGGGAATTGCAACTGCAATGGTCATGCAGGCGATGATGCAGGCGCACTGCAGGATTCTCATAATGTTGCCCCCGCCGGCTCGGGGTTCCCGAGTCGTACTTTCCCCAAGCCATACTATGGGCGTTTCGCGGCTTCGTACAATATGCTCGGGTATAAGCTCGGCAAGATTCCCGGCCGGATCATTGGATGGGTTAATATGAAAAAGCTCACGATTGGCGACGTCACCATCACCAGTATCATCGAACGCGACGGGCCGTGGCGAAAGCCGGAAGAGATGTTTCCCGCCTATAGCCCCGAAGTCGGCAAACGCCACCTCGCCGAGCTCGATGCGGAAGTGTTCGATCCGGCGTCGGGCAAGATGGTCATCACCTATCAGACCTACGTGGTGCGCACGCCCAAGCACACCATCCTGATCGACACCTGCACCGGCGAGGACAAGGGCTATCCGCCGCCGATGGATTTTCCCAAAAAGCCCTGGCTCGACGGCTTTGCCGCGGCCGGCCTGCGCTTCGAAGATATCGACTACGTGTTCTGCACCCACCTGCACATCGACCACACCGGCTGGAACACGATGCTGCGCAATGGCAAATGGGTGCCGACCTTCCCGAACGCCAAATACATTTTCCACAAGGGCGAATACGCCGCCTGGGAAGACGAATATAAACGCGGCGGCAATCGCCCCGGCGGCGGCGGCAATGTGTGGGGCTATAATTGCGAGCCGGTGGTCGCGGCCGGCCAGGCGCTCCTGGTCGACGACGATTTCGCGCTCGACGATACGTTCACGCTCACTCCGACGCCGGGCCACTCGCCGTGCCATTGCTGCGTCAATATCCGCTCGCGCGGCCTTCACGCCGTCGTCGTCGGCGATATGATGCATCACGCCTTGCAGTGCCGGGAGCCGGACTGGTCGACGATCTTCGATTGGGATCCGGCGCAGGCCGCCCGCTCGCGGCGAAAATTCTTGAGCGACACCGCCGGAACCGGCACGTTCGTGCTGCCGATCCACTTCCCGCATCCAACCACCGGCCGCATCGAGGCCGACGGCGACCGGTTTCGCTACAAGTTTGTTCGTTGAGGAAATATCCCCCGGCTATGAACCGCGCGCCGGCGCTGGCATAATCGCATCAACGCAGACCAAGAACCTGCCGGGAGGTCGTCATGGCGCAACTGGCGCAAGCGCAGCTTAAAACAGCCAAACGTAAGGGCCGCGACTGGCCGTTCCAGGTGAGGCCGCTGCATCCGGTGCTCGGCTGCGAGATTTCCGGCATCACGCTGGAACAGGCGGTTTCGCCGGCTTTGTTCGCCAAAATCTATGAAGCTTTTCTCGACTACCAGCTCATCGTGTTCCACGACGTCGATCTGCCGCCGGCGACGCAGGTCGCCTTCGCGCGCAATTTCGGCGAGGTGCAGATCCATGTGATGAACCAGTATCACGGCTACAAGGACCAGCCGGAAATCTACATGCTGTCCAACCTCGACCGCGATGGCAATCCGAGCGGCAAGCATCCGGACAAGGGCACGCTGTATTGGCACACCGACGGCTCCTGGCGCGAGCGCACCGGCCAGGCGACGATGATGTATTCGGAAATCGTGCCGGAAGCGGGCGGCGAAACCGAATTCGCCGACATGTATTCGGCCTACGATCTGTTGCCGGCGGCGATGCAGGCGCGCATCGAGGGCCGCTGCGCTATCCACAATCTGGATTTTTCGCGCAGCCGCCGCCACGGCGAGGATCCGATGACGGCGGAACAAAAGGCCAAGGTGCCGCCGATCGCGCATCCGATCGTGCGCACCCATCCCGACACCGGACGCAAGGCGATTTTCCTCGGCGATCATGCCGAATCGATCGATGGCATGGATTATGACGAAGGCCGCGCGCTGATCGAGGAGCTCAACGCCACGATTACGCCGCCGGAACGCGTGTACACGCATCGCTGGACGCCGCGCCAGTGCATGGTGTGGGACAACCGCTGTACGTTGCACCGCGCCACCGGCTTCGATGAGGCGCGCTTGAAGCGCGTCATGCGCCGCTGCACCATCAACGGCGACCAGCCGTTCTGATGCCGATCGAATCCAAATATCTGTTCGTCGCCTCGATGGACGTCGACGCCGACAAGGAGGCGTTGTTCAACGAGGTCTACGACACCGAGCACGTGCCCAATCTCTTGCAAGTGCCCGGCGTGCATGCGGTGGCGCGGCTCGCCGGCGAGCCGTTCGTGCTCAATATCGGCGGCGAAGAAAAGCCCATCGCGCAGGACGGCCCGCGCCATAGCGCGATCTACGAGATCGACGGTCCGCATGTCCTGACCAGCCGCGAATGGGCGAAGGCTTCCGAAACCGGACGCTGGCCCAAACAGGTGCGCCCCTTCACCCGCAACCGCCGCCACGCGCTCTATAAGATACGGTAACCATAAAAATGGAACCACGGCGCCACAGAGTGTTCCCGGATTTGCCAAAATCCGCCGCCGGAGCGCTCTAATTTTGCCTTCGGCCTGCATTTAACCGGCGTTTAACGCAAACTGCTTTGAATGACTGCGGAAGGTCCGCGCTCTTTCGCGCGATCTTTCGTCGATGGGGAGCTTTCTCGCTTTTTCGCAACCGGCCGGCCGCGACATCGTGATCGCGACAATGGGATGGCCGCCGGACGCCGCGCGGAGAAGCGATATTCAAGCCGGGTACGAGGGGAATGACGTTCAGGAACGCGTCGTGTTCCGTTTTGGGGGACCGCGATCATCGAGAGTTGCGATCGAGCGCGCGCCCGCAACGGCTGGCCGCCGCCGCCGCTCTCGCTTGCGTCGCCTGCGCCTGCGCCTGGATTCTTGGCGTCAACCTGATCGGCGCCGGAGCCGACAAGGCAATCGATCGCGCCGACGGCGGCGCCGATCCGGCCGACATTGCCGCCACGCGCGGCGACCGGCTCGACGTGGCAACCCCCGCTGCACCGGCCGACGCCACCACTTACGCTTTGCTGTTTGATTCTCATTCGCTGGGTTTTGCGCCCGGCACGTTTGTCAGGACCGCGCCGCAATCGGCCGTCCAGCAGGCGGCGACCGCGCCGCCTACCGCGCCGGCGCAAAACGTCGCGTCGTCGCCGCCGCCGGGCGACGATCGCATCGCGCGGAACGCCGCCGTCCCGCCGCCGCCGCCGCTTTCCTTGGCGCCGCTCCGCACCGCCGCCGTTCGCGACGGCTCCCATATCGCGCGCACCGCCGCCGTCGCGCCGGACGCGCCGCCGACATTGTTTGAAAAACTGTTCGGCAAATCGTCGCCAAAACCTTCAGCGATGATGCTCGCTTATGCGGCGCCGGACGACAAAGCCGTTCTGGGCGATGGGCAGAGTGCCGCAGCGGGCCGCTACGACCGCTGGACCGCCGTTTACGACATCTCCGCGCATAAGGTTTACCTGCCGGATGGCAGGGAGCTCGAAGCGCATTCGGGCTACGGCAGCAGGCTCGACGATCCGCGCACCGCCAGCGTTAAGGACCTCGGCGTCACGCCGCCCGATATCTACGATCTCGAACCGCGCGAAGCGCCGTTTCACGGCGTGGCGGCGCTGCGCATGATCCCCGTCGATGTCGACAAAGTCTTTGGCCGCAGCGGCATCCTGGCGCACAGCTACATGCTCGGCCCGAACGGCGATTCGAACGGCTGCGTGTCGTTTAAGGACTATGAGGCGTTCCTGCAGGCGTATCTCAATCACGAGATCAAGCGGCTCGCCGTGGTCGCACGCCTGGAGTGACGAACCGGTCCCGCGCCGCTACTTCTTCTTCAGCAGCGCATCTCTTTGCTTGATCAACTTTGCAAGCTCTTCGTTCTGTTGCGCGATGCGGTCGGCGTTGCGATCTTCATCCGCGGCGCCGGAGTTCGCGGCGGCCTGTTCAATCAGCTGGCGGATATTGTCACGCGTAATGGCGATGCGATCTTCCAGTTCGGGGAGCGAAAGCGTACTGCCGTTGCTCATCAGGCGTTCTCCTGGTCCATAAATACATCAGGCACGGTGCGGGAAGATGACATACCTGCGGCGGTGGAAACAGGGACAAACAATGCCGCGCATCCGGTTGTGGCGCGCCACCGGCAGGCTTCGCTCCGGGTCGGGCGAAAGAGATTTTAATTAAATCCCCGGCTTACAGGTGGGCCGCGCCAGGTCCCGAACTGGGCAGCGTCGAGGAAACGGGTGCCTCAGGCGATTGCGGCATCGTCGTTGACGCGGCCGGCGCGTTGAATGTCGCCGGCGGCGTTGTGGGCGCACTTTCAATCACTGGCGGCGGCGCCGCGGCCTCGGGACTTGCGCCCGCTGCGTGAGAAGAGGAATTGGCGCTCTGCGCCTGGGCGCCCGCCAAAGCCACGCAGGTTCCCGCCAGGGCCAAGAGCGCAAACAAGGATGCAGCCATGAGAGCCATCGCCAACGCCGATCGGCGAGGCGGGCTGTTGTGTGATTGAGTGTTCATGGGAGCGCTCCCGAATCCAAGCAGCCGTTATTGGCTGGAACAACGCGACACCCGCGCTCGGAGTTCCGGCCGCCTCGTTCCGCCGAATATTCTCCTTGTCCTGCGTGGCGTAGACCACCGACACAACAAGCGGCGGCTGCAATGGTGATGGCGAGATTTCACGAGGTCCGCCATGTCCGATGCGAAACAACTGCGAAAGCATGCTCTGGAATGCCTGCGCCTGCAGGCCGATTGCATGCAGCTGTCGAAAGTCGCTCCCAGCCGAAATCTGCAGTCGCATTTCGTCAACATGGCACAGTTCTGGGGCGCCTCGGCGGTTTCCGGGCCGAGCGCGAATGCCGGCCCGGAAATGTCTAACGCCGGGATGCCGACACCATGACCGGCAGATCACCGCACGTTGTCTTGGTCGTCGAACATGATGCGCTTTTGCAGTCGCTCACCGCCGATATCATGGCGGACGCCGGTTTCGTGGCGCTGCAAGCCGGCGATGCTGGCGAAGCCATAGCCATTTTGGAATCGCGGTCGGATATTGCCTTGATGCTTACAAGCGTCACGATGCCGGGCAGCATGGATGGGCTGGGTCTCGCGCGTACGGTGTGCAAGCGCTGGCCGGCCATCAAGACCATCATTGCGTCCAGCCAGGTTCGGCTGATAGGGAGCGATTTGACGGCAGGCAGTCGTTTTTTTCTCAAGCCCTATCATGCGCCGACAATGATTGCCGAAATCCGCGCGCTGATCGGCCCGTAGCCCGAAATCGGCTTCGTCGGCCAGGTGTTCCCCAAGCGTATCAAAGCGTGCGGTTTTGCTCAAACTCGCCGCCGGGAAAGGCGCTGGACTGGGACAATGGATGCCCGTGTCAACGCCAATACCGCGATCAAAGCGCGAGGCAATGCGCTGAGCAATCAGTTGCTCGCCGCGCTGGGGCCCGACAGCCGCAAGCGCATCGATTCCCATCTCGAGCCGGTCACGCTCAAGCTCGGCGCCGTCGTTTGCGAGGCCGGCGGCCTCCTCAAGCACGCCTATTTTCCGCAAGGGGCGGTGCTCTCGCTGTTGACCGTTTTGGAAAACGGCTCGGCCATCGAAACCGCCAATATCGGCCGCGAAGGCGCCTTCGGCCTGTTCGCCGCCATGTACAGCCGGGTCTCGTTTAATCGCTGCATCGTGCAACTGGAGGGCCGCATGGTTCGCTGCCCGATCGGATTGCTGCAATCCGAATTCAAGACCAGCGAACACGTCCGCAATCTGTTTGTCAGCTATTCGGAAACGCTGCTGTCGCAGGTCCAGCAAACCGTCGCCTGCAATACCGTGCATACGACGGAAGAAAGAATGTGCCGCTGGCTGCTGATGATGCATGACCGGGCGGAGGGTGAATTGTTGACCTACACCCACGATTTTCTGGCGAATATCCTGGGCGCCAATCGCAAGTCGGTGACACTGGCGGCGCAGTCGGTGCAGGCGGCCGGCCTCATCAGCTACAGCCGCGGCACGATCCAGGTTCTCGATCGCGCCGGCCTCGAGCGGGCGTCGTGCGAGTGCTACGCGATCGTCAAGGAGCGGTTTGACGCCTTCCTCAAACCCCCGGAGACGGCGGTTCAGGACAGCGTAAAAAGGGCAAGCGCGTAGGGCAATGACGAGCTAGAAAGCCGTCACATTTCTGTTGACACTAGTCACCGTTTAAGTTACAGGAGCGAATCTCGCTCATCGACGGATGCCTTCGGCCGAGGGTACTCCCGGATGCGGAGCGAAAGCGGTTCTGTTCGGGGCGGCCGGCCGTCTCGCGAGAACTGCGGTGGAGCGCCGGGAGGCGCCGCGCGCCCGAAGCAGACGGTTCGCGCAAGCGGATCGTTCTGTGGCGCGCGCCGCGCCCGAAGCGCGGGCGGGTGGTAACATCCGTTCGCGTGGCGTGGCCACGACCTTTTGGCGCCTCCCGGCGCTCCATTCCCCCTTTTTAAGGGGGGCTTCTGCAACGGCTTGGCATAGCTCGGATGCAATCGCGCATCGCGAGAACGAATTGCGTTGCGCGCGATCGGTCAGGCAAAGAGGAGAGGGCGGAATTGACAGGGCACGCCCGATACCGCCAGGAACAACCCATGATCGGCGAGCAAAAGATCAGCGAACGAAAGCCGGTTGCTTACGGCGACATGCGCGGCTGGATAAAGGCGCTCGACGCCGCCGGCGAGCTTAAGCGCATCGACGCCGAGGTCGACTGGAATATCGAGCTCGGCACCGTGGCGCGGCTGGCGCAGGGTCAGGCCGACGGACCGGCGCTCCTGTTCAACAATATCCGCGACTACGGCGCCAACAGCCGCTGCCGCCAGGTCATGACCGGGACGCTCGCCAGCTATCGGCGGCTCGCCATGCTGATGGGCCTGCCGCCCGAAACGCACCCGCGCGGCTTGGTCAAGCTCGGCCGCACCATCCTGACCGAAGGCATCGCGCCGAAAATCGTCAAGACCGGCCCGGTCAAGGAGAACGTGGTCAAGGGCGGCGACGTCGATCTCAACGAATTCCCGGTGCCGCAATGGAATCGCATCGACGGCGGCCGTTACATTCTCACTTATGGCGGCGTCGTCAGTAAGGATCCCCATTCCGGCATCATGAATGTCGGCGTCTATCGCGGCATGGTGGCGGGCAAGAATCTCATCCCGATCCTAATGTGGCGGGCGCAGCATATCGGCCATCACGTCACCGCCTGGCAGCAGGCCGGGCACAAGGAAATGCCGATCGCGGTCGCCATCGGCTGGGAGCCGTCGATGGACTTTGTCGGCGGTTCGCCGGTGCCGAAGGACCTGTGCGAATACGATGTCATTGGCGCCATCCGCGGCGCGCCGGTCGAGCTGGTCAAATGCGAGACCGTCGATCTGCATGTGCCGGCGACTGCCGAAATCGTCATCGAAGGCTATCTCGGCATCGATCCGGAGACCTACGTGATGGAAGGGCCGTTCGCCGAGTTCACCGGCTATGTCGCCGGCGACCGCTCGCCCAAGCCGGCGATCCGCGTCACCTGCATCACCCACCGCACCGATCCGATCCTGCGCGGCACCATCGAAGGCTCGATGCCCGGCAGCTATTCGGAGAACGGCGTCTGCTCGTCGATCATGCGCGCGGCGACGGCGTGGAACGTGCTCGACCGCGCCGGCGTGCCCGGCGTCACCGACGTGTGGTGTCCGCCGGTACAGGCCGGCACCAACATTTTCGTGCAGATCAAGCAGAGCTATCGCAACCAGGCCAAGCAGGTCGCCAATGCGCTGTGGGGCTCATCGGCCGCGCATGTGCGCTACAAGCACGTCACCGTGGTCGACGACGATATCGACATCCACGATTACGCCGCGGTCGATTGGGCAGTCGCCTATCGCGTCAATGCCGGCGAGGACGACATCGTAATCATGCCGTCGACCTTCGGCGCCGGACTCGATCCGTCGACGCGGCGGCGCGACCGCAATGTCGCGCAATTCGGCACCGGCAAATGGAACCGCGTCCTGATCGACGCCACCATCAATCTCGATTACGACCCCGACCCCGATCTTGGCGGCGCGCGCTTCCCGCCGACGGTGTGGCCGGCGCCCGACGACATCGCCGCCGCCAAGGCGCGCTGGAGCGAGTTCGGGCTCGATAAGAAGAAGGGCTGAACTTTCCCTCTCCCGGAACGGGAGAGGGTGAACCTTACGGCACCGGCAACAGCGGCCGGCCTTCGGCGACCTGCATGTCGAAGGCGGCAAGCAAAATCGCGGTGCCGGCGTAATTGCCCATCAGCAACACGAGGTCGACCAATTGCGCCGGTTCGAACAGCTTGCGCATCCGGGCAAAAGCCGCCGAGGTGACCTTGTGATCGCGCAAGGCCTGGCGGCCGAATTCGATGACGGCCGCGTCCATTTCACTCAAACCGTCGGTACTTTTGCGATGCTTGATGACGTCGATCACGGACTGCGCCACGCCGACTTTCAGCGCTTCCGGTTCGTGCGCGGCCCATTCGAACCGGCTGTCCATTTCGCGCGCGACGGCGAGGATCGCGACCTCGCGGACTTTCGGATCGAACCCTGCGCCAAAGCGCAGATAGTGATTCATGGTATTGTGCGCTTCGACGGTCTTGGTGCTGTAGAGGTGAATTCCTCCCGGTCCGCGCAAACCGACAATGGTTTTCCCCGGCGTATTGGCGCGATCGTAAGCGCGCTTGCCAACCTCGTCCAAATCCTCGCGCTTCGGCAGCGGCAGGCGAAATCCGGAATCCGGATCGATGTCTGACGGCATTTCACTTCCCTCGTGTGTTTTCGGCCTTTCGCTGTCATGCCCGCGAAAGCGGGCATCCTGTAATCACAATTGATGCCATTCCTGCATTGATGTAGCCAGTCTGCTGAGCCTACTGGATCATCCGCCTTCGCGGATGATGACAGAACCGGGAGGACACATGTTCGAAGGTTTTACGCGGGCGGAGATAAAAACGTCGGGCGCGCGCATCGTGACCGTCTATGGCGGCAAAGGCCCGCCGCTGCTGCTGTTGCACGGCAATCCGTTCAGCCATCTGTCATGGCATAAATTCGCGCCTCAGCTCGCCGAAGAATTCACCGTGGTCGCCACCGATTTGCGCGGCTACGGCGATTCCGAAAAACCGCCCGGCGGCGACGACCATTCGGGCTATTCGTTCCGCGCCATGGCGCAGGACCAGATCGAGGTCATGGCGGCGCTCGGCCACCAGAGCTTCTATGCCGCCGGCCACGATCGCGGCGGGCGCGTGCTGCACCGCATGTGCCTCGATCATCCGCAGGCGGTGACTCGCGCCGCCATCCTCGACATCATTCCGCAGCATCATCTGTTCAACAATCCCAGCAAGGCCTGGGCGACATTCTCCTGGCACTGGTTCTTCATGATCCAGCCCTACGATTTCCCCGAGCATCTGATGAGCGCCGACCCGGATTATTTCATCGAGAAGAAACTTGCCAAAACCAAGCAGGGCCTGAGCTTCTTCGATCCGCGCGCACTTGCCGAATATAAGCGCTACATACGCAATCCGGCGACAGTGCATGCCATGTGCGAGGATTACCGCGCCTGCGCCACCGTCGACTTCGACATGGATACCAAGGATTTCGCGGCGGGTCGGAAAATCGCCTGTCCGGTGCTGCTGTTGTGGGGCGCGACCGGCGGCGTTGGACGCAACACCAATCCGGGTCCGGGCGAAATCTGGCAGCGCTACGCCGCCGATATTCGCGGCGCCAAGGCGCTGCCGTGCGGCCACTACCTTTCCGAAGAGGCGCCGCAGGAGACATATCGGGAATTGCGGGAGTTCTTCGCGCAGGGCCGGCAAAATTAGCTGTGTGCGGCGCAACAGGAGCAATCCGCGGCAGCGCCCGGCCGACAGGGTGTGGCCAAACATCGCGCAAGCGGAAATGGCTTTGCGCTCTCGCCCCGGCGCACGACATCTGCTACTGGGAGCCGGTTCACGCTGGCGGGACGGAACGAGTTCTCTCTATGGATGCGCAAGCGGCCGGTCCGGAACGCGGTATGTTGAAGAAGCTGCGCGGGACCGCGCATTTTTTCGGCCGCAAGATCGGCTGGAGCCGGATCGGCGTCGCGCTCAGCCTGACCATCATCGCGGTCGCCGCGGTGGTGCTTTACCGCATCCTGCGCGACATCGATCCCGACGCGCTGATCGACGCGCTGGAAGCGACCGATTGGCCGACGCTCATTTTTGCCGGATTGTTCGTCGCCGCCGGCTATCTGACGCTGACGTTCTACGACCTGTTCGCGCTGCGCGCGATCGGCCGTTCCGAGGTGCCATATCGCATCGCCGCACTGGCGGGATTCACCAGCTACGCCATCGGCCACAATGTCGGCGCCAGCGTCTTTTCCGGCGGTGCGGTGCGCTACCGCATCTATTCCAGCTGGGGCCTTTCCGTCATCGAGGTCACCAAGATCTGCTTCATCGCCGGGCTGACCTTCTGGCTCGGCAACGCCACCGTGCTGGGTTTGGGCATTCTCGATGCTCCGCAAGCGGCGCGCGCGCTCGATCAATTGCCGCTGTGGTGCAATCGCGTGCTGGCGCTGGTGATCCTCGGCATGCTCGCCGGTTATGTGGCTTGGGTCTGGGTCAAGCCGCGCGTCATCGGCCGCGAGGGCTGGCAGGTGACGCTGCCTGGCGGCCCGTCGACGCTCATTCAGATCGCGATCGGCATCGTCGATCTGTGCTGCTGCGCCGCCGCCATGTACATGCTGATGCCGGACGAGCCGAATCTCGGCTTTGCCACCGTGGCCGTGATTTTTGTCGCCGCGACACTGCTCGGTTTTGCCAGCCACGCGCCCGGCGGACTTGGCGTATTCGACGCCACCATGATGGTGGCGCTCTGGCAGTTCGACAAGGAAGACCTGCTGGCCGGCCTGCTGCTGTTTCGCCTGCTGTATTACATTATTCCCCTGGGTGCTCGCGCTCGGCGTGCTTGGAATTCGCGAGGCCTTGCTCGGCCGCGCCGCGCGTCGCATATCTCAAGCGGCGTCGGCGCCGATGAGCACCGTCAATGCGCGGATTCGGGAAAAATCGGACATATCGTGACGCGCCGCGCGACGCGGTGCGGGAGGGCTTATGAGCCTGGCCGAAGATCGCGCGCTCACTGCCGCCAGGCGCTGGCGCGGCGGCGGGCTTGTGATCGGCGCCGCGGCTATCGTGTTCGCCGTGCTGACGATGGCCGGAATGCTGCCCATCGCCTATGCCGCCTCGGGCTTCGCCATTGTCGCCGCCGCCGCCGCGCTCGCGGTACGTTCCGGCAAAGAGGATATTCGTCTCGCCCAGCCGATCGCTATTTCCGAGCGTGGCGACGATCTGCTGCGCGCGCTTGTCGCCGGCCTGCCGGATCCGGTCGTTGCGCTCGACCGCGACGGCCGCGTGCTGGCGCTCAACGAGCGCGCCCGCGCGCTGGCGCCGGCGCTGCGGCAAGGTGAGCCGGTTTCCTTCGCGCTGCGCATGCCCGACCTGATCGAGGCCATCGGCCGCGCCATGACGGGCGAGGAGCAGCGCGTCGTCTATTTCGAGCGCGTGCCGATGGATCGCTGGTACGAAACCGTCGTCATGCCGGTCAAACGCGAGCCGAATGCGACGCAGCCCGATCTGGTGCTGATGACATTCCACGATCTGACACCGCTGCGCCGGGTCGAGGAAATGCGCGCCGACTTCGTCGCCAATGCCAGCCACGAATTGCGGACGCCGCTCGCCGCCCTGCTCGGCTTCATCGAGACCTTGCAGGGCTCGGCGCGCGAAGATCCGAAAGCGCGCGAACGCTTCCTCGCCATCATGCAGGAACAGGCGCGGCGCATGGCGCGGCTGATCGACGATCTGTTGTCATTGTCGCGCATCGAGCTCAACGCGCATCGCCGTCCCGACACGCCGGTCGATCTGGTGCCGATCGTGCGCCAGGTCGTCGACGGGCTGGAAACACTGGCGCGCGATCGCGGCGTCGCCGTCAATATCGAGGCGGCGAGCGCGCTCACCGTGCTCGGCGACCATGACGAGCTGGTTCGCATTTTCGAGAATCTGGTCGAGAACGCGCTCAAATACGGCGCCGCCGGCCGGCGCGTCGATATCAAGCTCGGGCTTGGAACCTCGGCCGACGGCGAGCCGGAAGCCTTGGTCAGCGTGCGCGATTACGGCCCCGGCATCTCGCCCGAACACCTGCCGCGGCTGACCGAGCGCTTCTATCGGGTGGACGTCACCGAAAGCCGTGCCCAAGGCGGCACCGGTCTCGGCCTTGCTCTGGTCAAGCACATCCTCAACCGCCATCGCGGACGCTTGACCATCGACAGCGCGCCCGGAGCCGGCGCCACTTTCACCATTCACCTGCCCACCGCGGTTGCCGCGCATCAGCGATAAATCGCTGTTTACTCAGTGACTTGCGCTGTCATCTCATTGTCATGCGCCGCTCATAGAACGGTTACGTGCCAAACCTAACCATGCCTGCGCTGCGGGTCCGCCTGGCAGGGGCAATTCCTGATGCAGCGCGTTTTCTGAACAACAGCGGACGGAACCGAAGCGCCCAAACGGGGACGTTAAGCCGACATCGTTCGCAACTTTTCTCGGAATTTGGGACGGCCAGTTGGGTCGTCCGGAATTCCACTCACAGGAGATGATGACGTGAAACATCTGACATCCATAGCCGTCGCCAGCTTGCTGGCCGCGACGGTTCTTCCCGCCGCCGCCGCCGACATTACCGGCGCCGGCTCGACCTTCGTCTATCCAGTGCTCGCCAAATGGGCGGACCAGTACAGAAAAGACACCGGCGTCGGACTGAACTATCAGTCGATCGGCTCGGGCGGCGGCATCAAGCAGATCATCGCGAAGACCGTGACCTTCGGCGCCACCGACAAGCCGATGGTGCCGGACGACGTTGCCAAGAACAATTTCGTGCAGTTTCCGGTTATCAACGGCGCCGTCGTCCCGATTATGAACCTGCCGGGTATCAAGCCGGGTGAGGTCACGCTCGACGGTCCGACCATCGCCCAGATCTTCCTCGGCAACATCACCAAGTGGAACGATCCGGTGATCGCCAAACTCAATCCCGGCGTCACTCTGCCCGACACCGCGATCGCGGTCGTGCATCGCTCCGACGGTTCCGGCACCACCTTCATCTGGACCGACTATCTGTCCAAGGTCAGTGCGGACTGGAAGTCCAAAGTCGGCTCCGACACCGCCGTCGAATGGCCGGTCGGCATCGGCGCCAAAGGCAGCGAGGGTGTTGCCAACAACACCGCGCAGACCGTCGGTTCGCTCGGCTATGTCGAATACGCCTACGCCAAGCAGAACAACCTGACCTATGCCAAGATGGTCAATCACGCCGGCAAGACCGTCGCCCCGACAATGGAGGCGTTCCAATCCGCCGCCGCCGGCGCCGATTGGACCAGTGCGCCGAATTTCCGCGTCATCCTGACCGACGCGGCCGGCGACAAGTCGTGGCCGGTTGCCGGATCGACCTTCATTCTGATGGAGACGTCCCCGCAGGATCCCGTCGCGTCGAGCGAAGCGCTGAAGTTCTTCGCCTGGGGCTACAAGAACGGCAAGCAGATGGCGTCCGATCTCGACTACGTGCCGATGCCGGATGGCGTCGTCGCTTTGATCGAGAAGACCTGGAAGGACAAGATCAAAGGTTCCGACGGCAAGCCGGTCTATTGATCCACGCATGCGGGAAAAGGCGCCTCAAAAGGCGCCTTTTTCTCTTTTGCACCGCGTCACCGATAGCGCCTTGTCTAACGGCCCAAAAATCCCTTGATTAGCTCTCCGGCGCGAACCGCAAAGGAGAGCCGATGCAAACTGCGCGGAGGCAGTCAGTGGCCGATGTAGCGTTGTCTAGCCGAATGGCGATCTCGGCCGGGGCCACCCCGCGCATGAAGGTCCTCGATCGGCTGCGGTTTGGCGACGCGGTATTCCGCCACCTGACCCGCGCTGCAGCTATCGGCGTGCTGCTGTTGTTAAGCGGCGTCATCATCTCGCTGATCCAGGGCTCGATCCCGGCGATCAGAACATTCGGTTTTGGCTTCCTCACCAGCGAGCGCTGGAACCCCGTCACCGAGAATTTCGGCGCGCTACCGGCGATCTACGGCACCATTCTGACGTCGTTCATCGCCATGCTGATCGCGGTTCCGGTCGGCTTGATGATTGCTTTCTTTCTTACCGAGCTGTGCCCGCAATGGCTGCGGCGGCCGATCGGCACCGCGATCGAATTGCTCGCCGGCATCCCCAGCATCATCTACGGCATCTGGGGCCTGTTCATGTTTGCTCCGTTCCTGCAGGCGACGTTGCAGCCGTTCCTGATCAATACGCTCGGCAATGTGCCCGGAATAGGCTCGCTGTTTGCCGGCCCCCCTTACGGCATCGGCGTGCTGACCTCGGGATTGATCCTCGCCATCATGGTGCTGCCGTTCGTAACTTCGATCACGCGCGACGTCTTCGAGGCGGTGCCCGCCGTGCTCAAGGAAGCGGCCTATGGTCTTGGCTGCACGCGGTGGGAAGTGGTGCGCAATGTGGTGCTGCCCTATACGCGGGTCGGCGTCCTCGGCGGGATTATGCTGGGGCTCGGCCGCGCGCTCGGCGAAACCATGGCGGTGACCTTCGTCATCGGCAACGCGCACCGCATCTCCGCCTCGGTGCTGGCGCCCGGCACCACCATTTCCGCCACCATCGCCAACGAATTCAACGAAGCGGTGGGCGATTTGTACACCTCGGCGCTGATCGAGCTTGGCCTGATCCTGTTCGTCATTACTTTCATTGTGCTCGCCATTGCGCGTTTCATGCTGATGCGCATCGAACGCCGGATCGGGTGAAGCCATGCCGGAGAAGATCCTGCCGTCTCGCTATTCCGGCCGCCGCCGCGGCGACGCAATCGCAACGGTGTTGGCCTTCGCCGCGACCGCATTCGGCCTCGGTTGGCTGGTGCTGATCCTGGGCGCGCTGTTGTGGAAGGGCTTTTCCGGTCTGTCCGTCGCGGTGTTCACGCAGATGACGCCGCCGCCCGGTTCGACCGGAGGCCTGCTCAATCCCATTTTCGGCAGCTTGGTGCTGACAACCCTCGCCGTCCTGATCGGCACGCCGATCGGCGTCCTCGCCGGCACTTACATGGCCGAATACGGCCGCCACGACAAATTGACCAGTGTGGTGCGCTTCATCAACGACATCCTGTTGAGCGCGCCTTCCATCGTCGTCGGCCTGTTCATATATGAAGTCATGGTCGCGCCGCTCGGGCATTTCTCCGGTTACGCCGGCGGTGTCGCGCTGGCCGTGCTGGTCATCCCAGTGGTGGTGCGCACGACCGAGGACATGCTCACCCTGGTGCCGAATGCGCTCCGCGAGGCCGCGACCTCTATTGGCTTGCCGCGCTCGATGTCGATCACACGCATCTGCTATCGCGCGGCGCGTGCCGGCATGATGACGGGCGTGCTGCTGGCGGTCGCCCGAATCAGCGGCGAAACCGCGCCGCTTCTATTTACTTCGCTCAACAACCAGTTCTGGAGCACCGACCTTAACCAGCCGATCTCCAGCCTGCCGGTCGTCATCTTCCAGTTCGCGCTCAGCCCCTACAAGGATTGGCAGGATCTGGCCTGGACCGGCGCCCTCATCATCACGCTGGCGGTGCTGGCTTTAAGCATAACCGCACGGACCCTCGTCCCATCGGGAAAACAGTCATGAACATGAGCGTTGCTTCAGTTTCGGTTCCCGCCGTCAACCATGCGCCAACGGATCAGGTGGGCTTGGCCGAGAAAGTCACGATCCGCGATCTCGATTTCTTCTATGGCGAGGCGAGGGCGCTTAAATCGATCAGCCTGCCGCTCTACGAGAACAAGGTGACCGCCTTCATCGGCCCGTCGGGTTGCGGCAAATCCACTTTGCTGCGGGTGCTCAACCGCATGTACGACCTCTATCCGCATCAGCACGCCACCGGCGAAGTCCTGTTCGATGGCGGCAACATCCTGTCGCCGAAGCAGGACCTCAATCTGTTGCGCGCGCGCATCGGCATGGTGTTCCAGAAGCCGACGCCGTTTCCGATGTCGATTTACGAGAATATCGCGTTCGGCATCAGGCTCTATGAGAAGCTGTCGAAATCCGAGCTCGACGGCCGGGTCGAGACTGCGCTCCGCCGCGCCGCTCTGTGGGAAGAGGTGAAGGACAAGCTCAACGCTAACGGCCAAAGCCTTTCGGGCGGCCAGCAGCAGCGGCTGTGCATCGCCCGCACCGTCTCGGTGCGCCCCGAAGTCATCCTGTTCGATGAGCCCTGCTCGGCGCTCGATCCGATCTCGACCGCCAAGATCGAGGAACTGATCGACGAGCTGACCGCCGACTATACGATCGTGATCGTCACCCACAACATGCAGCAGGCCGCCCGCGTATCGGAATTCACCGCCTTCATGTATCTCGGTGAACTGATCGAATTCGATTCGACCAGCAAAATGTTCACCGCGCCGCACGATCAACGCACGCAGGACTACATCACCGGCCGCTTCGGATAAGCGCCGAATAGAAATACCAGGTGAAAACAATGACAGAAATCGGCACCACCACCAGAATCGACCACACCGCCAAAGCGTTCGATACCGATCTGCAGGAGATCACCCGCAAGGTCGCCGAAATGGGAGGCCTTGCGGAACGCCAGATTTCCGATGCCGTCCAGGCGCTGGTCGAGCGCGACGTCGAGCTCGGCGAGCGTGTCATCTCGCTCGATCCCTCGATCGACGCCCTGCAGCGCGAAGTCGAAGAAAAAGCCATCCTCACCATCGCCCGCCGCCAGCCGATGGCGATCGACCTGCGCGATATCATCGGCGCCATGCGCGTCGCCAACGACCTCGAGCGCATCGGCGACCACGCCAAGCATATCGGCAAGCGCGTCGTCGCGCTCGATGGAGATTTTTACCCGCAGAAGCTCATTCGCGGCGTGGAACACATGTCGGCGCTGGTGCTGGCGCAGCTCAAGCAGGTGCTGGACGCCTATGCCAGCCGCGATTTGCAGGCCGCGCTGGCGGTCTGGAACGGCGACGAAGAAGTCGACTCGATGTGCACCTCGCTGTTCCGCGAGCTCCTCACCTATATGATGGAGGACCCGCGCAACATCACCTTCTGCATGCATCTGATGTTCTGCGCCAAGGACATCGAGCGGATCGGCGACCACGCCACTAACATCGCCGAAACTGTCTATTACATGGCGGAAGGCCGTCCGATTACCGATCAGCGTCCGAAAGGTGACACCACGAGTTTTCCGCCAGGGTTGTTGAAGAAATAGCCGCTGACAAAACAGGAGACCGGGATGGGAGCCAACATCCTGATCGTGGAAGACGAAGAGCCGCTGACCACGTTGCTGCGCTACAATCTCGAGGCCGAAGGCTACGAAGTCGACGCCGTCACCCGGGGCGACGAAGCCGACACGCGGCTCAAGGAAACCGCGCCGGATCTCGTGGTGCTCGACTGGATGCTGCCCGGTCTGTCCGGCATCGAATTGTGCCGGCGGCTGCGGGCGCGGCCGCAAACCCAATCGCTGCCGATCATCATGCTCACCGCGCGCGGCGAGGAGAGCGAGCGCGTGCGCGGGCTTGCCACCGGCGCCGACGATTACATCGTCAAGCCGTTCTCGGTGCCGGAACTGTTGGCGCGGGTTCGCGCGCTCCTTCGCCGGGCCAGTCCCGAACGCGTCGCCATGGTGCTGACCATCGGCGACCTCGAACTCGATCGCGAGAAGAAGCGCGTTTCGCGCTCAACCCGCCCGGTCGATCTCGGGCCGACCGAGTTTCGCCTGCTCGAATTCCTGATGGAACGGCCGGGCCGCGTGTTCTCGCGTGAGCAATTGCTCGACGGCGTGTGGGGCAGCGACGTCTATATCGACGAACGCACGGTCGACGTTCATGTCGGCCGCCTGCGCAAGGCGCTCAACCGCGGCCACGCCACCGATCCGATCCGCACCGTGCGCGGTGCGGGCTATTCGCTCGACGACCGGTTCGGCAAGGCGAGCTGATCGCGCGCCGTCATGATCCGCGAAGGCGGATGATCCAGTATTCGACGAAGTAGGTATTGGCCTGAAGGCGCGGTGTTTACTGGATGCCCCGCCTGCGCGGGGCATGACATCATCGCAACGGCCGCTTGTCGCGCCGGCGATCGCTGGCCGGCTGATAGGCGACGCGGGAGTGATAGGCGCAATAAGGCAGCGCGGCGAGCGTGTTGCCGCCGCAGAAAAAGAAGTCGCTGCTGCCGGGATCGCCGACCGGCCAGCGGCAGGTTTGTTCATTCAGCTCGAGAATGGTGCGGCGCTGGCCGATCGGGATGATGTTGTCGATCAGCTCCGGCTCGGCTTCCGCTTCGAGATCGTAGGCATGGGCCAGCGCGGTATTGCCGCGGATCGACGCCCGCCCGATGCGCAGCATGTGGTTCGGCGAACGCGTCTTGCGCGGGCGCGGCGAAGCGCTCGACGTGCTCTTGGCGCGGCCCGACAGGCCGAGCCGATGCACTTTGCCGATCACCGCGTTGCGGGTGATGCCGCCGAGTTCGGCCGCGATCTGACTTGCCGAAAGGCCGTCCGACCACAGCTTCTTGAGCAGCTCGACCCGCTCGTCAGTCCACGACATGCCCAATCCTCCTTGCACGTCCGGTCCCCCCTTTTCGGGAATCCCCCATTGAGCCAGGCAGCGCGTAGCCGCCCAACACGCACTCAACACCGACGCTTGAGAAGACTGTCCGCCGCACGAAATGTCGTACTTGGCAATGGAAAGGCTACAATACGCCCGGAGTCTGGCGCAAGACTTCGACCAAAATGAGTCCACACATTCCTGCTGCGTGTGGATGAACTGGGTACAAAAGGGGTTCGCGGTGCGCAATTATCGTGTGTTGACAGTGAGCCGCACGGAAATAGAATATGTGTCCGTGCCGCCCGGAGAGGCGGCACATTTCGTTTTAGCTGTGCGGAATGTTACAGCGCAGCGTTCGCGGGTTTGAGCCGTGACATCGCATTTGATGGGAACTTTCGCGCGCGTGCACCTCGCCTTTGAGCGGGGCGAAGGCGTATGGCTGATCGCGACCGACGGCGAGCGCTATCTCGATTTCACCTCCGGCGTCGCCGTCAACGCGCTGGGCCACGCCCATCCGCATCTGGTCGCCGCGCTTGCCGAGCAGTCGCAGAAGCTCTGGCACGTCTCCAACCTGTATGAGATTCCGGAGTCCGAGCGTGCCGCCAGGCGCGGCTGTGCGCGGCAAGTTTCGCCGACGTAGTGTTCTTCTGCAATTCCGGCGCCGAAGCGGTGGAAGGCGCGATCAAGACCGCGCGCAAGTTCCAGGCGGTAAACGAGCACCCGGAGCGGTTCCGCATCGTCACCTTCGAAGGCGCGTTCCACGGCCGCACGCTGGCGACTTTGGCCGCCGGCGGGCAGAAGAAATATCTCGACGGCTTCGGCCCCGTCGTCGACGGCTTCGATCAGGTTCCGTTCGGCGATCTCGATGCGGTCAAACGCGCCATCGGCAATGAAACCGCCGCCATCATGATCGAACCCTTGATGGGCGAGGGCGGTGTGCGCATCGTCGAGCCGTCGTTCCTGCGGGCGCTGCGCGAGCTGTGCGATACGCACGGTCTCATGCTTGTGTTCGACGAGGTGCAGAGCGGCATGGGCCGCACCGGCGAGCTGTTCGCCTACCAGCGCGCCGGCGTCGCACCCGACATCATGTCGCTCGCCAAGGCGCTCGGCGGCGGTTTTCCGGTCGGCGCGGTGCTGGCGACCGACGAGGCCGCCAAGGGCATGACCGCCGGAACCCACGGCTCGACCTTCGGCGGCAATCCGCTGGCAATGAGCGCGGTGAATGCGACGCTCGACGTGATGTTGGCGCCGGGTTTCTTCGATCACGTCCAACGGATCGGCATCCTGTTCAAGCAGCGGCTGGCGGAGATCAAGGACCGCTATCCGGCGCTGATCGCCGAAGTGCGCGGCGAAGGGCTTTTGGTCGGCTTGCGGATGCACATTCCGGCCGCCGAGCTGGTCGATGCGACCCGCGCCGAGAACATGCTCACGGTCGGCGCCGGCGACAACGTCGTGCGCTTGCTGCCGCCGCTCATCATCAGCGAGCAGGAAATCGCCGAAGGCGTGACCCGGCTCGACCGCGCTTGCGCCCAATTGAACCGCGCGCGTTCGCCGAAGCGGACGGAGAGGACGGCCGGATGAGCGGCATCCGCCACTTCCTCGACCTGATCGACATTCCGCCGGCCGAGCTGCGGGCGATGATCGATGCCGCGCGCGCCATGAAAGGCAACATGAAGAGCAAGCCGGACGCCGCCGGGCGTCCGCTCGCCGGCAAGACGCTGGCGATGATTTTCGAGCGGCCGTCGACGCGCACCCGCGTGTCCTTCGAAGTGGCGATGCGCCAGCTCGGCGGCGACGTCATTCTGCTGACGGCGGAGGAAATGCAGCTCGGCCGCGGCGAGACGCTGGCCGATACGGCGCGCGTGCTGTCGCGCTATATCGACGCCATCATGATCCGCACGCTTGATCCCGACGACATCGCCGAACTGGCGCGTCACGGCACGGTGCCGGTGATCAACGGGCTGACCCGGCGCTCGCATCCGTGCCAGGTCATGGCCGATGTCATGACCTTCGAGGAGCATCGCGGCCCGATCCGCGGCCGCACCGTGGCGTGGAGCGGCGACGCCAACAACGTGCTGACCTCATGGATGCAGGCGGCGGAACGCTTCCAGTTCCGCTTGCGCGTGGCGACGCCGCCGGAACTGGCGCCGAAAAAGCCGCTGATCGAGTGGATCAAATCCTCCGGCGCCGCGATCGAGCTCGGCACCGATCCGGACGAGGCGGCGAAGGGCGCCGACTGCGTGGTCACCGACACCTGGGTGTCGATGGGCGACCGCAACGGCGCGCGCCGCCACAATCTGCTCAAGCGCTATCAGGTCAATGCGCGGCTGATGGCCCGGGCCAAGCCGGACGCCATCTTCATGCATTGCCTGCCCGCGCATCGCGGCGAGGAAGTCACCGACGAGGTGATCGACGGGCCGCATTCGGTGGTGTTCGACGAGGCCGAAAACCGGCTGCATGCGCAGAAGGGGATTTTGGCCTGGTGCCTGCACGCCAATGGCGGTTGACGCCGGTTTTCCGCCGGCCGCGCGAGACCTCAAATTTGGCCCCTCCGCACCTATATTGTGCCCGATGAACAACCCCGACTTCGCCATCCCGGTCCGCGAGCCTGACCAAACCGGCCTCGACGACACGATCCTGCCGTTCGCGGTCAAGGCGCTCGATCTGCGCGGCCGCATCGTCCGGCTCGGGCCGGCGGTCGATAGCATTCTCACCAGTCACGATTATCCGGCGCCGGTGGCCAAGCTGCTCGGCGAGGCGATCGTGCTCACGGTCATGCTCGGCTCGAGCCTCAAGATCGACGGCCGCTTCATCCTGCAGACCCAGAGCGACGGACCGGTGCGCATGCTGGTGGTCGATTTCACCTCGCCCGGCAACGTGCGGGCTTGCGCCCGTTTCGACGCCGCGCACGTTGCAGCGGCGATCGCCGCCAACGAGGCTCAGCCCGGGAAACTGCTCGGCCACGGCCATCTCGCCATGACCATCGACCAGGGGCCGGACATGAGCCGCTATCAGGGCCTGGTGCCGCTGGAAGGCGATGACCTCGAACACGCCGCGCATGAATATTTCTTGCGCTCGGAGCAGATCCCGACCCGCGTGCGGCTCGCCGTCGCCGAGGAATTCGTCGCCGGCGAAAACGGCGCGCGCCGGCGCTGGCGCGCCGGCGGCATTCTGCTGCAATTCCTGCCCAACTCAGCCGAGCGCGCGCGCCAGGCCGATCTTGATCCCGGCGACGCGCCCGCGGGCACCGCGCCCCATGTGCTGCCCGAAGACGAGGCCTGGGTCGAAGGCCGTTCGCTGGTCGCCACCGTCAACGACATCGAACTGATCGATCCGGCGCTGTCGAGCGAGCGGCTGGCTTACCGGCTGTTCCACGAACGCGGCGTGCGGGTGTTTCGCGCCGCGCCGGTCACCGCACAGTGCTCGTGCTCGCGCCAAAACGTCGAAAACATGCTGCGCAGTTTTTCGCAAGCCGACCGCGACGACATGGTCGAGGACGGCCGGATCACCGTCACCTGCGAGTTTTGCAGTTCGACTTACGTCTTCGCCCCGCAGGATGTTGCCGGCCAGGCCGCTGCCCCGTCGGCGACTTAAATTATTGAAATATCTAAATTTTTCTGAAGTTAGACGCCTTGCCCGATCAACTTCCAGCCGGGCTCGGCGGGTTGCGAAAAGTCGGGAACCAAACCAGGTGTGACGATATTGACTTGGGGTAAGCAGCGGAGGCTACCCATGGGCAAATTCCTGATCGGCGTTGCGACGGCCGCCCTGTGGTTTGCGCTTTCGCACGCCGCCAATGCCGAACAAGTTTGCAAGCAGGTCCACGACAGCGGCACATGCGTGCAGATCGGCCGCTAACAAATCTTGCGACCAAAACCTGTTACACAGATTTTCGGCGCGGGCCGCATCAGCGGCTCGCGCCTTTTTAATTCCTAATTGAGCGTGCGCTTGTTCTCGGCGCTGTCGAGCGAAAACGCCGGGACTTCGATATCGAAATGTTCGCCGCCCGCGCTCACCATGCCATAGGTGCCGACCATGAAGCCGGACGGCGTCTGCAACGGCACACCGCTGGTATATTCGAAGGCCTCGCCGGCCTTGAGCACCGGCTCCTCGCCGACCACGCCGGCACCGCGCACTTCCTGACGGCGGCCATGCGCGTCGGTGATCCGCCAGTGGCGGGTCTTGAGCTGCACCGTTTCGTTGCCGTTATTGGTGATCGAGATCGTATAGGCCCAGAAGTAATAATTGTTCTCGGGCGATGACCGGTCGGCGACGAAGCGCGGGGTCACCACGACCTCGATATTGCGGGTCACGGTACGGTACATGCACGGTTCCTGGCACTGTTCCGCCGGCACAAGACTCAATGGGCATATTCAGGGGACGATTCCACGTAGAAGTGAATATCGGCGCGGCTTTTGATGCAATAATTATGCGCGCGAGATTTCGCAAATTCCACATGCCGGATTAAATTGACCCGGGCGCCATGGGCGCAGATTCGGCGTTGCCGCCGAGCCGCCGTGCCGGGGCGGATGGAAAGGTCTTAAAGCCGCCGTGAAGCCGATGTCTGCAAGGGATATGTTCGCCAAAACCGTGTTTGCGAAGCCGCTGGCGGTGGTTTCGCCGCTGCCGGCGCTGGCAACCGAACGCGACCTGCGGCTCGATCTGTTCCGCGGCGTGGCGCTGTGGCTGATTTTCCTCGACCATATCCCGGAAAACATCGTCAATTGGTTCACCCTGCGCAATTACGGCTTTTCCGACGCCACCGAAATCTTCATTTTCATTTCTGGTTACACCGCGGCCTTCGTCTACGGCCGCGCCATGCGCGAGCGCGGCATTCTTATCGCTAGCGCACGCGTGCTGCGGCGCGCCTGGCAAATCTACGTCGCGCACATCTTTCTGTTCACGATCTTCATGGCCGAAATTGCCTATGTCGCGGCGACGTTCGACAACCCGCTCTACGCCGAGGAAATGAATATCCTCGATTTTCTCAAGCAGCCCGACGTCACGATTTTCCAGGCGCTGATCCTGAAGTTCAAGCCGACCAATATGGACGTGCTGCCGCTCTATATCGTGCTGTTGCTGTTTTTCCCGCCGATGCTGCGGCTGTTGCTGTGGCAGCCCGCCTTGGCGCTCGCCGGCTCCGCCCTGGTCTATGTGCTGGCCTGGAATTTCGACTGGAATTTGCCGGCCTATCCGAACGGGGTCTGGTTCTTCAACCCGTTCGCCTGGCAACTGCTGTTCGTGTTCGGCGCCTGGTGCGCGCTCGGCGGCGCGCAGCGGCTTGCCGGCGTGCTGCGCTCGCGCGTCGTGCTTGGCATCGCTATCGCCTATCTGGTGTTCGCCTTCGCCGTGACCTTGACCTGGTATTACGAACCGCTCGATCGCTTCGTGCCGAGCTGGTTGAGCGATTGGATGTATCCAATCGACAAGACCAATCTCGACGTGCTGCGCTTTGCCCATTTCCTGGCGCTCGCCGCGGTCACCGTGCGGTTCGTGCCGCGCGATTGGCCGGCGTTGAAGTCGCCGATTTTGCAGCCGGCGATTGTCTGCGGCCAGCATTCACTCGAGATCTTTTGCCTGGGCGTATTCCTGGCCTTTGCCGCGCAATTCATCATCAGCGAGTATTCGGGCGGCCCGCTGATGCAGACAGCCATCAGCCTGCTGGGCATCGGGATCATGGTTGCGACAGCAAGCCTGATATCGTGGTACAAGGAGATAGAAGGGCGAAGCCCCACAGCGCGCGTTAAGCCGCCGGACGCGGACCTCGCGGGGGGCGAGGCATGAAGCTGGTCATAGCCATCGTTGCAACGATCGCGTTCGCCGCCGGTTCCGCGGGCGGCGTCGCCTATGCGGCGCCACAGCCCGAAGCTTGCGACGTACCGGCATCACTGTTGGAGACCGACACCGATCTCAGCCGCGTGTTGAACGAGGTCAAGACCAAGCACCGCTTGGATGTCAGCGTGATCGGTTCGGGGTCCTCGGCGCTGACCGGTCCGGAGGGCGTGCATTCCGCCTATCCGGCGCGGCTGGAAGAGGCGCTCAAAGCGCGGTTGATGGGCATCGAGATCAAAGTCACGCCGCACGTGCAGTCGAAGGCAACCACCGCGGCCATGGTTTCGGGCTTGGGCAAGATCCTCGCCGACGACAAGCCGGCGCTGGTGATCTGGCAAACCGGCACGGCCGACGCGCTCAGTGGCGTCGAAGCGGAAGATTTTCGTGCGAGCCTCGATGATGGTGTCGAAAAGATTCAAAGCGACGGCGCCGACGTCGTGTTGATGAACATGCAATACAGCCCGCGCACCGAGTCGATGCTCGATGTTTCCGCCTATGCCGACGTCATGCGGCTCGTCGCCCAGGCGCGCGGTGCTTTGTTGTTCGACCGCCTGGCGATCATGCATTCGTGGAACGATGACGGAACGTTCGATCTCTATACCGCTACAAAGAAGTATGATATGGCGCGACGTGTTCACGAGTGCATCGGCCGGGCCCTGGCGTCACAGATCATCAATGCCGCACATCTTGACGCCGTGAGAATGCAAACGACGCGTTAATGACTTCCGAAAAGCAAACAAACATCGCCTGCCGCGGGCGGGCTGCGGCCGTCACGGCGGTTTTCGCACTGCAAACCGTTTTTGCACTGCAAACTCTTTTCGCACTGCAAACGCCGGCACAAGCACAGGTCGGGCCGCCTGCGCTCTTTGTCGCACCTGACCAGCCGGTCGCACCTGATGACCTCTTGATGGTTGCCGCGCCCGCCGCCACGCCCGCGGCGATGCCCGCGGTGGTCACGCCGGCAACGCGGCCGGCATCCGATGCGATGAAGCAAGATGTGATGAAGCCGGCCGCAGCGCCGGTCGCGACGATCGCCTGCAGCGCGCCGGTTGAATTTTCACGTTTCGATCGTCCGCTGGTGCGCACCATGCGGCAGTTGGCGAGCGGCGAGCCGCTCACCATTGTCGCCATCGGCTCGTCATCGACCGCCGGCGCCGCCGCCAGTTCGCCCGACGCCTCGTATCCGAACCGGCTTGCCGTCGAACTGCGGCAGCGCTTTCCCGGTCATCAGATCACGGTGCTCAATCGCGGCATCAACGGCGAAGAGACCGATCAGATGATGGCGCGCTTTGCCGCCGACGTCATCGCGGCGCATCCGCAACTCGTGCTCTGGCAGGTCGGCACCAATTCGGTGCTGCGCGATCGCCCGCTCGACGCCCACGAGGTTGAGCTGCACGAGGGCATCGAGCAGTTGAAGGCCGCCGACGCCGACATCGTCCTGATCGATCCGCAATTCGCGCCGGCGGTGAACGCCAAGTCAGAGACCTCGGAGATGGTCGAGCAGATCGCGCTTGCCGCCAAGACAGAGAACGTCGATCTGTTCCGCCGCTTCGCGGTGATGCGCGATTGGTACGAGGTCCAGCACCTCGCCTTTGCCGATTTTGTCTCGCCGGACCAGTTGCACATGAACGACTGGAGCTATGCCTGCTGGGCCAAGCTCATCGGCGGTGCGATTGCCGAAGCAGCGACGCGCCCGATCGCCTCGGCCGCGGCTCATCCGGCCGTGACGCCTGCGAAGTCGGGCATCCAGTAAGCGGCGCGATTACGCTGCGTCGAGCGCGGCGAGGACGTCTTCCACGATATCGTCCGGATGTTCGAGGCCGACCGAGACGCGCAGCAAGCCGTCGCTGACGCCGATCTCGGCGCGCTGCGCCGGCGTGAGCCGCTGGTGCGTCGTCGTTGCCGGATGCGTGACCAGGCTCTTGGCATCGCCGAGATTGTTGCTGATGCGAATGAGCTTGAGCGCGTCCTGAAAACGGAACGCGCCTTTCTTGCCGCCTTTGACTTCGAACGCAACCAGCGTCGAGCCGCCGCGCATCTGCTTCTGTACGATGGCCGCCTGCGGATGATCGGGCCGGCCCGGATAGATCAGGCGTGAAATTTTTGGATGTCCGGCGAGCGCCACCGCCAGAGTTGCCGCGCTGTCGCTCTGCCGCCGCACCCGCACCGAAAGCGTCTCCAGGCTCTTGAGCAGGACCCAGGCATTGAATGGCGACATCGATGGGCCGGTCTGGCGCAGCAGCACGTGGATCTTGTCCATGATGAATTTCTGCGAAGCGAGGATGATGCCGCCGAGGCAGCGGCCCTGTCCGTCGATATGCTTGGTCGCCGAATAGACGACGCAGTCGGCGCCCAGCGCCAGCGGGCTTTGAAACAGCGGTGTGGCGAACACATTGTCGACGACGAGCGTAGCGCCGGCCTCATGCGCAATCTCGGCGACGGCGGCGATATCGATGACTTCGAGCGCCGGATTGGTCGGGCTTTCGAGAAAAAACGTCTTGGTGTTGGGACGCACCGCGTTGCGCCAGGAGTTGAGGTTGCAACCGTCGACCAGAGTTGAGGCGACGCCGAACCGCGGCAAATAATCCTCGACCACATAGCGGCACGAGCCGAACATCGCCTTCGAGGCGACGACGTGGTCGCCGGCTTTGAGCTGGCCGACCAGCGACAGCGTCACCGCCGCCATGCCGGTTGCGGTCGCGCGCGCGGCTTCGGCGCCCTCGAACGCGGCCATGCGCCGCTCGAACATGTCGACGGTGGGATTGGCGAAGCGCGAATATTGATAGCCGGGATCCTCGCCCTTAAAGCGCGCTTCGGCCTGGGCGGCGGTGTCGTAAACGTAGCCCTGGGTCAGATACAGCGCTTCCGATGTCTCGCCGAACGGCGAGCGCAGCGTGCCGGATTGCACCAGCCGGGTTTCCGGGCGGTAGAGTTTTTTGGCGGACGCGGTCATCTGGCCCTCCTATGGCCAAACAAAAACCCGGCCGGGAGGACAAATCCTCGGGCCGGGCTCACGCGTCCCCGGCCTTTTAGCGATTTATTTTACGTGGCTGCAAGCCGGCCGGCTCAAATGACCACGGGATAGTGGGGTTATACGCCGCGTGCATCTTTGCGTCAAACCGGGCTTAGGCTTAGATCGCCGATCACAATCGGTGGCCAGTGACGCTGTCCTTCGCACCTTCGGACCAGGGAATCTTGCCCGACCGCATGATCGCGGCGCTGGCGCAGGCGGGCGGGATTCGCGCGCTTTATCCGTTCGCGCCCGACCAGATTCAGCCGGCAAGCCTCGATCTGCGGCTCGGCTCCATCGCCTACCGGGTGCGCGCCAGCTTCCTGCCCGGGCCGGGCACCACGGTCGATCAGCGCATCGCCGAACTGAAACTGCACGAATTCTCGCTGGTCGACGGCGCGGTGCTGGAGACCGGCTGCGTCTATATCGTGCCGCTGATCGAGCGGCTGGCGCTGCCGCCGGACATTGCCGCCGCCACCAATCCCAAAAGCTCGACCGGGCGGCTCGATGTTTTCACCCGCGTGATCGCCGACGAGACACGCGGCTTCGACCGCGTCGCCGGCGGTTACCACGGTCCGCTTTATGCCGAGATCAGCCCGAAAACCTTTCCGGTTTTGGTGCGGGAAGGTTCGCGGCTGTCGCAGTTGCGCTTGCGCCGCGGCGACGCCGCCCTCAGCGCCGAGGCGCTGCAGCGGCTGCATGCGCGCGAGCGTCTGGTCGATCGCGCCGAGGCGGTGCTGGGCGACGGCATCGCGGTGAGCATCGATCTCGCCGGCAGCAGCGCGCCCAATAATATGCAGGCGAACGGCAACGGCATTGTCGGCTATCGCGCCAAGCGCCATACCGCGGTCATCGAGGTCGAGCGCCGCGCCGCCTACGATGCCGCCGATTTCTGGGAGCCGATCGCCGCGCGCGCCGACCGGAGTCTCATCCTCGATCCCGACGAATTCTATATCCTGGCGTCGACCGAGGCGGTGCAGGTGCCGCCCGATTTTGCCGCCGAGATGGTGCCGTTCGATCCGTTGGTCGGCGAATTCCGCGTCCACTATGCCGGCTTCTTCGATCCGGGCTTCGGCTATGCCGGCGCCGGCGGCTTGGGCTCGCGCGCGGTGCTGGAAGTGCGCTCGCGCGAAGTGCCGTTCATCCTCGAACACGGCCAGATCGTCGGCCGGCTGGTTTACGAAAAAATGCTGGCGCGTCCCGACCAGCTTTACGGCACCGGCATCGGCTCGAATTATCAGGCCCAAGGCCTCAAATTATCGAAGCACTTCAAGAGCTAGCCGGTCCCGCCGACGGTGATGCGGTCGATGCGCAGCGTCGGCTGGCCGACGCCGACCGGCACGCCCTGGCCGTTCTTGCCGCAGGTGCCGATGCCGTGGTCGAGCGCCAGGTCGTTGCCGACCATGGACACGCGGTGCAGATCGGTCGGGCCGTTGCCGATCAGCATGGCGCCCTTGATCGGCGCGCCGACTTTGCCGTTCTCGATGCGATAGGCTTCGGTGCACTGGAAGACATATTTGCCCGAAGTGATATCGACCTGGCCGCCGCCGAAATAGGTGGCGTAGATGCCGTTCTTCACCGAGGCGATGATCTCGTTCGGATCGCGCGTGCCGGGCAGCATGTAGGTGTTGGTCATGCGCGGCATCGGCACATGGGCGAAACTTTCGCGCCGGCCGTTGCCGGTCGGCTTCATGTCCATCAGCCGCGCGTTCTGGCGGTCCTGCATGTAGCCGACCAGGACGCCGTCCTCGATCAGCACCGTGCGGTTGGTCGGCGTGCCCTCGTCGTCGATCGACAGCGAACCGCGGCGCATCGCCATGGTGCCGTCATCGATCACGGTGACGCCCTTGGAGGCGACCTGCTGGCCCATCAGCCCGGCGAAGGCCGACGTCTTCTTGCGGTTAAAGTCGCCTTCCAAGCCATGGCCGACGGCTTCGTGCAGCATCACACCCGGCCAGCCCGGGCCGAGCACGACGTCCATCTCGCCGGCGGGCGCCGGCACGGCTTCGAGATTGACCAAAGCCTGGCGGATGGCGTTGTCGACCGCGCCTTGCCACGCGTTGGTGGCGATGAAGCGCTCATAGCCTTCGCGGCCGCCATAGCCGTCGCTGCCGGTTTCCTGGCGGTCGCCGTCGCCGACCACGACCGAAACGCCGACACGCACCAGCGGCCGGATGTCGCGATAGGTCTCGCCGTCCCCGCGTAAAATTTCGACGGCCTGCCATGAGGCGGCGACGCTCGCGGTGACCTGGCGCACGCGCGGATCCTTGGCGCGGGCATAGGCGTCGATGGTTTGCAGAAGCCGCGCCTTTTCTTCGAAGCCGGGAGTAGCGAGCGGTGACTCCTCGCCATAAAGCTTCACATTGGTTCGCGCCGGCGGCTCGGCATAGTGACCGGAATAGCCGCCTTTGACCGCGCGCACCGTATCCGCGGCGCGCTCGATCGCCGCCTCCGAGACGTCGGAGGCATGGGCATAACCAACCGCCTCGTCCTTCACCGCGCGCAGGCCAAAGCCCTGCGACGTGTCGTAGGTCGCCTGCTTGAGCCGGCCATTGTCGAAGGCCAAAGCTTCGGCCTGGCGGTATTCGAGGAACAGTTCGCCATCGTCGGCGCCGTCCAGCCCGCGCGCGATGATTTTTGCGAGCTTGGGCCGGTCAAGACCGGCGCGGTCGACAAGCGAGATCGGGGCGGGTTCATTGGCCATTGCGGTGTCCCTAGGCGTTATACTGAGGCGTTATTCTCGGGCGTTTCCTGTTGCGCCTTACATAATCGCTTCACGGCCGGCCGGCGAGGGGTGCTCAATCCCGCTTCGGGATGCCGGCGGTATCGATCACCGCACCCCATTTGGCGATGTCGGCTTTCATGCGCGCCGTCATGTCAGCGGGCGCGCTCCAGCGCATGGCCATGCCCATTTTGGCCGCTCTGTTCTGAACATCGTCGGCGGGAATGACGTCTTTCATGGCCTGGTTGAGCGTCGCGATGATGCCCGGCGGCGTGCCGGCGGGAACAGCAAGTCCGTTCCAGCTGGTAACTTCGTAGCCGGCGATGCCGCTTTCGATGACGGTCGGAACGTTTGGCAGATAGGCGGTGCGGGCGAGCCCGCCGCTCGCCAGCGCCGTAAGCTTCTTGTCGGCAAGCAGACCGTCGATGGCGGCGTAAAACTCGAAGGCGACATCGATGTCGCCGCGCATCAGCGCGCCGGCCATGTCGGGCGATGCGCGAAACGGAACGATCGTGGCTTTGATGCCGGCGGTGCTGACAAAAAGTTGGGCGGCGAGGTTTTGCGTGCTGCCCGGATTGATGGTGCCGATATTGAGCTTGCCGGGATTGGCGTAGGCCGCCGAGACGACGTCCTGCACCGAATTGAGCGGCGAGCCGGCGCGCGTCACCAACAGCACATCGAAGAAGGCCGCGGTCGAGACCGAGGCGAAGTCGGTCAGGATATTGTACGGCAGCGATTTGAACAGAGCGGCCGCGATGGCGTTGTTGTTGCCGGTCATCAATAGCGTATAGCCGTCGGGCGCGGCGGCGGCGCCGGCTTGCGCCGCGACAATGCCGCCGGCGCCGGGGCGATCCTCGATGACGAATTGCTGGTTCAGCCGGCCGGACAGCTTGTCGCCCAGAATGCGCATGCCGACGTCGGCGACGCCGCCCGCGGCATAGGGCACGATCAGCGTCACCGGACGGTTGGGATAATCGCTTTGGCTCTGCGCCAAGGACGGCGAAATGAAAGGCGAAACGAACGGCGAAACGGACAGCGCGACGATGGCGGCGGCGACAAGCGCGGCGGTAAAAGCGCGCATGAGGATTATTCTCCCGCCGCGATTGCCGGCTACGGCAGTTGGTCGTAGCCGTCGCCAAAGCCTTTTAAGCTCATGGGAAAGCCGATGCCTTCCTCGGGCGTCTGGAAAATGATGAAGGTCGAGGTCTGGCCGGTGCGCAGCTCGCTGATCAGTTTGTCGTCCATGACGACTTCGGCGACGCAGCCATTGGGCAGGCAGCGCACGAAGCCGGCGCGGCCGACGTCCTGATCGTCGATTTTCAGGCCGAGGCCGGACGGCAGCAGCACGCCGAGCGGCGCCACCACCCGCATCAGCCGGTTCTTCTGGTCCGTGGTTTTGAGCACGATCACGGTGAGGCCGACATTGGGCCGGTCTTCCGCCGTCACGCTTTGCATCAGGGCGCACTGCTGAGCCTGCGCGCCCGGCGGGGTGTCACAGCGGATTTGCCAGTCGCCATAGACCGATTTGACGGCGCCCTGCGCCAAGGCTCGATCAATCAAGGCCCGACCGGTCAAAAGCTGGCTGGATGCTGTGGCCGCGACAATGACGGCGGCGGCGGCGAGCACGCACCCCATTGGGCGCAGCCGCCGACGGCAACCGGATTTCGCCATGATCTTAAGTCCCCTGGCCAGCCGCCCCCGACACGCTTCCATGCGCGAATCAGCCGCGCCGGCAGGTCGCCGCGCGAGGCTTGCGTACATGGTGAGAACACCGTGTCAAGATTGATCCAAATCAAGGCATTGTGGCTACGCGAAGGTGGACTTGGTGCGTGAAGGAAGGACTCGGCGCGCTTTCGGCTTCCGCCAGCGAGCCCTGCAATAGCTTTGTGCATGGCCGGCCGGCGGCCTGTGATGAGTGCATTGCAGCAGAGCCCGATTTGTGGTTTGGAGGAACCGGGATCCTCCATCCCGCCAATGCCTGCCAAGGACTTGAAGCGCCGTGGCGAAAGTCCTGCCGGAAGCGGGCGGCGTCATGCTGTTATGGTCGGCGCTGGAGTAAGGTCGGCGCTCACCGTGGACGGTCGTGACAAGATCGAACAACAGGGAGCAGAGCGACCGATGAAGTTGTTCTCACGCTTGACCGCCATTGCCGCGTCCACGGGCTTTTGCCTTGCGACCGCCGGCGCTTTGCTTGCGGGTGCTGGGCCGGCGCTGGCCGGACTCGGGCAGTCGACGCCCTGGGAAATGGACCTGCAGGATTCGGCCTCACCGGTGATGGAGCAGGTGGCCACCTTCCACTATTTCCTGCTCTGGGTGATTGCCGCGATCTCGGTCTTCGTTCTGGCGCTGCTCTTTATCATCATTGTGCGCTTTAACGCGCGCGCCAATCCGATCCCGTCGCGCACCACCCACAATACGGTGATCGAGATCGCCTGGACCATCATTCCGGTTGTCATCCTGGCGGTGATCGCGGTGCCGTCGTTCCGTCTCCTGTTCCTCGAGCTCGACGTGCCGACGCCGGACCTCACCATCAAAGCGACCGGCAAACAGTGGTTCTGGAGCTACAGCTATCCGGATAACGGCAATTTCGAATTCGATTCGCTGATGGTGGACGAAAAGGATCTCAAGCCCGGTCAGCCGCGCCTGCTCACAGCCGACAATGAAATGGTCGTGCCGGTCAACAAGGTGGTCCATGTGCTCGTCACCGGCGCCGACGTCATCCATTCCTTCACCGTGCCGTCATTCGGCATTCGCATCGACGCCGTTCCCGGCCGCATCAACGAGACCTGGTTCAAGGCGACCATTGAAGGCATGTTCTACGGCCAGTGTTCCGAACTGTGTGGCAAGAACCATTCCTTCATGCCGATTGCGGTGCGAGTCGTGAACGACGGCGAATTCGCGGCATGGGCCGCCAGCGCCAAACAGAAATACGCCAACGATACTACGGCTCCGATCAACACATTCGCGGCGGCGACGGCGGCGACGCCGGCGTCGCCGCAGTAACGGCGGGCACGAAACTTAAGCTGACGAGCGATCGCTAAAGAGGAACTGGCAATGGACACGATGGTACACGCGGCGCACGGCGACGAGGGCGGGCACGAGATACCGCACGGCTGGCGCCGTTTTGTCTATTCGACCAACCACAAGGACATCGGCACGATGTACCTGGTGTTCGCGCTGATGGCGGGTCTCATTGGCGGCAGCCTGTCGATCGCGATCCGGGCCGAGCTGATGTATCCCGGCATCCAGATCTTCCACGAAACGCATACCTACGACGTGTTCGTCACCGCGCACGGGTTGATCATGATCTTCTTCATGGTCATGCCGGCGATGATCGGCGGTTTCGGCAACTGGATGATCCCGCTGATGATCGGCGCGCCGGACATGGCGTTCCCGCGCATGAACAACATTTCGTTCTGGCTGTTACCGGCGTCCTTCGCGCTGCTGTTGACCTCGATGTTCGTCGAGGGCGAGCCGGGCACCAACGGGGCCGGCACCGGATGGACGATCTACGCGCCGCTGTCGACCTATGGCCATCCTGGCCCGGCGATGGATTTCGTCATCCTGTCGATCCATCTGGCCGGCGCGTCGTCGATCCTCGGCGCCATCAACTTCATCACCACCATCTTCAACATGCGCGCGCCCGGCATGACGCTGCATAAAATGCCGCTGTTCGTCTGGTCGGAACTGGTGACGGTGTTCCTGTTGCTGCTGTCGCTGCCGGTCCTGGCCGGCGCCATCACCATGCTGCTCACCGATCGTAATTTCGGCACCACCTTCTTCAATCCGGAAGGCGGCGGCGATCCGCTATTGTTCCAGCACCTGTTCTGGTTCTTCGGCCACCCGGAGGTTTACATCCTCATCCTGCCGGCCTTCGGCATGGTCAGCCAGATCGTGGCGACGTTCTCGAAGAAGCCGGTGTTCGGTTATCTCGGCATGGCTTACGCCATGGTGTCGATCGGCGGCATCGGCTTCATCGTCTGGGCGCATCACATGTACAATGTCGGCATGTCGGCGAGCGTGCAGGCCTATTTCATCGCCGCCACCATGGTGATCGCGGTGCCGACCGGCGTGAAGGTGTTCTCCTGGATCGCCACGATGTGGGGCGGCTCGGTCGAGTTCAAGACGCCGATGTTATGGGCGATGGGGTTCATCTTCCTGTTCACCATCGGCGGCGTGACCGGCGTGGTGCTGGCCAATGCCGGCGTCGACCGCGTGCTGCACGGCACCTATTACGTGGTGGCGCACTTCCACTACGTGCTGTCGCTCGGCGCCGTCTTCGGCATTTTCGGCGGCTGGTACTACTGGTTCCCGAAAATGACCGGCTACATGTACAGCGAGCCGATCGGCAAGCTGCACTTCTGGCTGACCTTCATCGGTGTCAATCTGACGTTCTTCCCGCAGCACTTCCTCGGGCTCGCCGGCATGCCGCGCCGCTATGTCGACTATCCCGATGCATTCGCCGGGTGGAATTTCGTCTCGTCGATCGGCTCGTACGTTTCAGGGATCGGCACGCTGGTGTTCTTCTTCGGCATGATACTCGCCTTCGTCCGCAAGGTGCCGGCCGGCGCCAATCCCTGGGGACCGGGCGCGACCACGCTCGAATGGACGTTGCCGTCGCCACCGCCATTCCATCAATACGAAACGCTGCCGCTGGTCCGATGAGCGTCACCGTTGCCCGAGTCGAGCCGAGGGTCGAACCCAGCATCGCTGGCGTCGGCGATTACATCGGGCTGATGAAGCCGCGGGTAATGTCGCTCGTGGTGTTCACGGCGCTGGTCGGGCTGCTCATCGCGCCCGGCCATGTGCATCCGGTGATCGGCCTCACCGCGTTGATCTGCATCGCGGTCGGCGCCGGCGCGGCCGGCGCGCTCAACATGTGGTACGACGCCGACATTGACGCACGCATGGCGCGCACGGCGGCGCGGCCGATCCCGGCCGGCCGTGTGGCTCGCGGCGAGGCGCTGGCTTTCGGTCTGACGCTGGCGGGCTTCTCCGTGGCCGTGCTCGGCCTTCTGGTCAACGTGCTGGCCGCCGTGTTGCTGGCCGCGACCATCGCTTTCTACGTCTTGATCTACACGATGTGGCTGAAGCGGACGACGCCGCTGAACATCGTCATTGGCGGCGCGGCCGGCGCGTTGCCGCCGATGATCGGCTGGGCGGCGGCGACCGGTACGCTCGCGATCGAGCCGGTTCTGCTGTTTCTCATCATCTTCTTCTGGACGCCGCCGCACTTCTGGGCGCTGTCGCTGTACCGCACCGACGATTATGCGCGCGCCGACGTGCCGATGCTGCCGGTTGTCGCCGGCGACAAGGAGACGCGCCGGCAGATCCTGCTCTACACGCTGTTACTCGCTCCGCTCGGCGTCACGCCGTGGCTGCTCGGCTATGCCGGGGCGGCTTACGGGGTGGCGGCATTGGCGACCGGTGCGATCATGATCGCGCTGGCGTTGCGCGTGCGCGCCGAAACGCGCCGACATGTCGCCAGCAAGCAGATGTTCGCCTTTTCGATCCTCTATCTGTTCCTGCTGTTTGCCATGCTGCTCGTCGACTGGATGTCGAAAGGGCCGTTCGGCGAAGCGTTGGGCCGTTTCGCCGCGTGATGAGTATAGCGATGAACGAAGAAGAGCCGCCGAACGGCATCAAGCTCACCGAGCAGCAGACGCGCGCGCGCCGCGCCCGGTCGATTGCGATTGCGGTGTCGCTCGGCGTGCTGGTGGTGCTGTTCTACATCGTGACGCTGGTGAAGGGCCCCGGCGTGCTGGAGCGGCCATGAAAGGGCCAATGACAACTCCGAATCCCATCGCGCGGCGCGTGGCCAGGCGCGATCTGATCGTCGCGTTCGCCTGCGGCGGCTTTGTCGCCGTGATGGTTGGCGCGGCTTATGCGGCGGTGCCGCTTTATTCCTGGTTCTGCCGCACCACCGGGTTCGGCGGCACCACGCAGGTGGCGCACTCGGCGCCGGCGCATGAAGTGCCCGGCCGCACCATCACGGTGCGCTTCGATTCCAACATCGCTCCCGGACTGCCGTGGACGTTTGAGCCCGAGCAGCGCACCGTCAACGTCAAGCTCGGCCAGGTCGTCACCGTCTATTACACGGTGACCAACCAGACCGCCCGCGTCACCACCGGCCAGGCCGGCTACAATGTGACGCCGCCGACCGTCGGCATCTATTTCGAGAAGATCAACTGCTTCTGCTTCACCCAGCAGACGCTCAAGCCGGGCGAGAAGCGCGACATGGCGGTGGTCTTCTACGTCGATCCCAAGCTCGCCAAGGATTCGGAGCAGGATACTCTCAAGGACATCACGCTTTCCTACACCTTCTATGCGGTGCATGAGCCGGAACAGCCGGTGGCGGAGAGCACGGATCAGGAAAAGTCCGGGCATATCTAACGGCAACTGCAAAGGCGCCGGCGGCAGCGACCGCCGCGTCAACTGGAGAAGACGACGATGGCTGATGTTGCACACGCCAAGCCGAACCACGATTACCACCTGGTCAATCCCAGTCCGTGGCCGGCGATCGGCGCGACCTCCGGATTTTTCCTCGCCGTCGGGCTCATTCTCTGGATGCATCAAATGGTGCCCTACGCGCCGCTGATCATGGGCGTGGGCGCGATCGGCATCGCCTATACGATGATCGGCTGGTGGCGCGACGTCATCCACGAGGCTGAAGTCGAGCACGACCACACCCGCGTGGTGCAGATTTCGCACCGCTACGGCATGATCCTGTTCATCGCCTCGGAGGTGATGTTCTTCGTCGCCTGGTTCTGGGCCTATTTCAACACCGCTTTGTTCCCGGACCAGTTTCAGGACGTGGCGCGGATCGCCTTTACCGGCGGGGTGTGGCCGCCCAAGGGCATCGAGACTTTCGATCCCTGGCATTTCCCGCTGCTCAACACGCTGATCCTGCTCACCTCGGGCACGACGGTGACTTGGGCGCATCACGCGCTTCTTGAGAACGATCGCAAAGGATTGGTCCAGGGCCTGGTGCTGACCATCGCGCTCGGCTTGAGCTTCACCTGCGTGCAGGCGTGGGAATATATGCACGCGCTGTTCCATTATTCCGGCAACATCTACGGCGCGACCTTCTTCATGGCGACCGGATTTCACGGCGCCCATGTCATCATCGGTTCGATCTTTTTGATCGTCTGCCTGTTCCGAGCTTTGGCCGGTCAGTTCACAACGACGCAGCATCTCGGCTTCGAGTTCGCCGCCTGGTACTGGCATTTCGTCGACGTCGTGTGGCTGTTCCTGTTCGCCTGCATCTATGTGTGGGGCGGCGCGCCGGGAGGATAGCGCCCCGATCTGATTGACAGGGTCTCGCGCGCCTTCCGTCATCCTGAGGTGCGAGCGCAGCGAGCCTCGAAGGATACGGCCGCGGCGCCCGGGCCGTCCCCCTTCGAGGGCCGCTGCGCGGCCACCTCAGGGTGACGGAACAAGTGTATGACCGAAAAATCGATAACGACGCTTTCCGGCTCTATCGCCGCCGGATTGTCCTGCGCATGTCCGCGCTGCGGACGCGGCAAGCTGTTCCAGGGATTTTTGGCGCTGCGGCCGCGCTGCGACGTCTGCGGGCTCGACTATGATTTCGCCGATGCCGGCGACGGACCGGCGGTATTCATCATGTTCTTCGCCGGCGCCGTCGTGGTCGGCTGCGCGCTGGTGACTGAAATTCTTTATCAGCCGCCCTATTGGGTCCACGCGGTGTTGTGGCTGCCGCTGATTTTCATTCTCACGCTCGGGCCGCTGCGGCCGATGAAGGGACTGATGATCGCGCTGCAATACCATCACAAGGCGGCGGAAGGCCGTTTCGGCGACGGCGGCGGCGGCGAGAACTGATCGTGCAGTTCCAGACCGACACGCAGCCTGCGCCGCGGCGACAGTCCCGCTCGTGGCTCGGTCTGCTGGTGCCCGCCATCGTCGCCTTTGCGGTCCTCATCGGGCTTGGCGTCTGGCAGATCGAGCGCAAGGCCTGGAAGGAAGGGCTGATTGCCTCGCTCACCGAGCGTCTCGCGGCGCCGCCGTTTGTGCTGCCGGGGGCAAGCGGCTGGCCGCAATTGGACCCCGCCGCCGACGAATACCGCCACGTCAAATTCACGGCCGCGTTCGACAACAGCCGCGAAGCTTTGGTCTTCGCCGCCGCCTCGGCGTTCCGCCCCGATGTAGCCGACCTCGGACCGGGATATTGGATTTTCACGCCGGCGCGGCTTGCCGACGGCGGCATCGTCATGGTCAATCGCGGCTTCGTGCCCGACGGCCGGCAGGATGCGAAATCGCGGCCCGGCGGCGATCTGTCGGGGCCGGTCGATATCATGGGCGCGCTGCGCTGGCCGGACGCGCGCCACTGGTTCACGCCCAATGACGATCCGGCGCATAACCTGTGGTTCACCGCCGATCCCGCCTCAATGGCCGCGGCCAAGGGGATCGGGCAGGGACCGCAACCGGGGTCGGATGAGGTCGCCCCCTTCTATGTCGAACAGGAGACGCCGGTACCGCCCGGCGGCCTGCCACAGCCCGGCAAGCTCACGGTCGAGCTGCCCGACAACCACCTGCAATATGCGCTGACCTGGTTCGGTCTGGCGGCCGTTCTGGCGGGGGTTTTCATCTCCTGGGCGTTCTCCTCGAGGAGCCGCGGCGGCAAAAACAAGACATAAAACCTCGCGTCCGCGACGAATTACGCCCCCTTTGCGTTCCTAATAGGCGCCATCTAGTGTGACAGCGGTTCCGGCGTTGCGAAGGGGCGGCGGCTGTGCCGGCTGTCCCCAAATGGCGCCTGAAATCAAGAGTTTAATCGGCCCGTGCCGGCAGTTGGCGCCGGCTGCGAGGGAACGCTTAGGGACTGACAGGTGCACTACGTTTCGACCAGGGGATTAGCCCCGCCGTCCGGCTTTGCCGAGGTCATGCTCGCGGGTCTCGCCCGCGACGGCGGCCTCTATGTGCCGGACGCCTGGCCGCGGCTTGAGCCGGCGACGATCGCCGGGTTTGCCGGAAAATCCTACGCCGAGGTCGCGGTCGAGGTGATCCGTCCCTTCATCGACGAAACCGTCAGCGCCGCCGACCTCGCCCGCATGACGCGCGAGGCCTATGGCAATTTTCGCCATCCGGCGGTGGCGCCGCTGGTGCAGCTCGGCGTCAACACCTTTGCGCTTGAACTGTTTCACGGCCCGACGCTGGCGTTTAAGGATTTGGCGATGCAGCTTCTGGCGCGGCTGATGGATCACGTGCTGACCGCGCGCGGCGAGCGGCGCACCATCGTGGTGGCGACGTCGGGCGATACCGGCGGCGCCGCGGTCGAGGCGTTCCGCGGCCGCCATCAGGTCGACCTCGTCATGCTGTTTCCGCACGGGCGGATTTCCGACGTGCAACGGCGCATGATGACGACGTCAAACGCCGGAAATGTCAGCGCCGTCGCCATCGACGGCACGTTCGACGACTGTCAGGCCCTGGTGAAGGGCATGTTCAATCACCACGCTTTTCGCGACCAGGTCCGGCTGTCCGGCGTCAATTCGATCAATTGGGCGCGCATCGTTGCGCAGGCCGTCTATTACTTTACCGCTGCGGTTTCGCTCGGCGCGCCCGAACGCAAAATCGCTTTCACGGTCCCGACCGGCAATTTCGGCGACATCTATGCCGGTTATGTCGCCGAGCGCATGGGCCTGCCGGTCGACCGGCTGGTCATCGCCACCAACGTCAATGACATTTTGGCGCGCACGCTCCGCACCGGCGTCTACGAGCTGCGCGACGTGGTGCCGACCACCTCGCCGTCGATGGACATTCAGGTTTCATCGAATTTCGAGCGCCTCTTGTTCGACGCCTATGACCGTGACTCTGCCGCGATCCGCGCGGTGATGGCGTCGCTTACGCAGTCGCGCCGCTTCACGCTGTCGGCCCGCGCGCTGGCCGCCATCCGCGCGCTGTTTTCCGCGGATCGCGCCGACGAGGACGAAGTTGCGGCGACCATCCGCACGGTCAAGCGCGAAACCGGAAATTTCGTCGATCCGCATACGGCGGTCGGCATTGCGGTGGCGGAAAAGGAGCCGCGCGACCCGGCGGTGCCGATGGTGGTGCTGTCCACCGCGCACGCCGCCAAATTTCCCGAAGCGGTCGAGGCGGCCTGCGGCCAGCGTCCGCCTTTGCCGGAATGGTTGTCCGATATCAGTGAGCGTCCGGAGCGCGTCACCGCGCTGCCGGCCGACCAATCAGCGGTCGAGCGTTTCGTCCTTGCGGCGAGCCGCGCGGCACAGGAAGGAGCGGCTGCATGAGTGTCGAGGTCACGACCTTGAAATCCGGCATCAACGTGGTGACCGATACGATGCCGCATCTCGAGACCGCCTCGCTCGGCGTCTGGGTCAATTCCGGCAGCCGCGACGAACGCCGCGACGAGCACGGCATTTCGCACTTCCTCGAACACATGGCGTTCAAAGGCACGCGGCGGCGCACCGCGCGGCAGATCGCCGAGGAGATCGAGGCGGTCGGCGGCGATCTCAATGCGGCGACCGGCGCCGAGAGCACCGCCTATTACGCGCGCGTGCTCAAGACCGACGTGCCGCTGGCGCTTGACGTGCTTGCCGACATTCTTTCGGAGCCGTCGTTCGATCGCGAGGAGCTCATCCGCGAGCAGAGCGTCATCGTGCAGGAGATCGGCGCCGTCGCCGATACGCCGGACGATCTCATTTTCGAGCATCTGCAGGTCATCGCTTTTCCCGACCAGTCGCTCGGCCGCTCGATCCTGGGCACGGCGAAAACGGTGCGCTCGTTCGACGGCGGCAGGTTGCGCGATTATCTCGCCAGGAATTATCGCGCCCCCGACATCGTGGTGGCCGCCGCCGGCGCCGTCGAGCATCAGGCCGTTGTCGCCGAGGTGGAGAAGCGCTTCGCCACGTTCGACGGTCCGGCCAGCCCGACGCCGGAACCGGCCAGCTTCGGTGGCGGCACCCATGTCGAGAAGCGCGAGCTCGAGCAGGTGCATATCGCGCTGGCGCTGCCTGGCCTGCCGATCACCGATCCGGCGCTATACAGCCTGCAGGTCTTCACCAACGTGCTGGGCGGCGGGATGTCGTCGCGGCTGTTCCAGGAAGCGCGCGAAAAGCGCGGCCTGTGCTATTCGATCTACTCGTTCCACGTGCCGTATTCCGACGTCGGCATGTTCGGCCTTTATGCCGGCACCGACGCCGCCGACACGTCGGAGCTGATGCGGCTGATCGTCGATGAGATCGCCTCGACCGCCGACAGCATTTCCGAGTCGGAAGTCGCGCGCGCCAAAGCGCAGATGAAAGCCGGCCTGTTGATGGCGCTGGAAAGCTCCGGCGCCCGCATCGAGCAGTTGGCGCGGCAGATGATCACGCGCGGCCGGCCGGTTCCGCTCAATGAACTGGTCGCCAAGGTCGACGCCGTGACGGTCGATAGCGCGCGCGCCGCCGGCCGGGCGCTGCTGTCGCGCGGCAAGCTCGCCACCGCGATGCTCGGCCTTGGTTCCGGGCTTGAAAGTGCGGCGGCGATTGCCGAGACTTTGACGCGCCGGGCCGCATGACGAGCCGTTGGTGAAGTTTGGCGTTTTTCCGCACCATCAATTTTGCCGAGCCGTTGCCGAGCGTCGAGGGCGACGGGGTCATGCTGCGCACGCCGCAGATGACGGACTTCGACGAATGGGCGGCGCTGCGCGACACCAGCCGCGATTTCCTCACGCCTTGGGAGCCGACCTGGCCGGACGACGATCTCACCCGCGGCGCGTTCCGTCGCCGCATCAAGCGCTATGCGGAGGATTTGCGGACCGACCAGGGTTACGCGTTCCTGATCGTGCGCTATTCGGACGGCGCGCTGGTCGGCGGATTGACGCTGGCCAATATCCGCCGCGGCGTCGCCCAGGCCGGCAGCCTCGGCTACTGGATGGGCCTGACGTTCGTGCGCCAGGGCTACATGACGGCGGCAGTGCGCGCCGTCATTCCGTTCGCTTTCGCGACATTGCGGCTGCATCGCCTCGAAGCGGCGTGCATCCCGAACAATACCGGCTCGATCAGGCTTTTGGAGAAAACCGGCTTCGTGCGCGAAGGCTATGCGCGGGAATATCTGTGCATCAATGGCACCTGGCAGGATCACCTGCTCTATGCCCGGCTAAAGGACGGTCCAGCGGTGTGACCGTCCAAAGTATTGGCGGTTCAAGGTCTTAACCATGCCCACTCGCTTTCCAGGGTGCCTTGGGATGGCCACGGTTGGCTTGGTATAAGATCGAGGGCATCGCGGCTTAGGGCGATGGATTGGGGATGCGGCGCGACATTCATCGAACGAAGTGGGGCGACCGCGCGCCGATCGCGGCTTCGGTTTCGCTCGCGCTCGTGGCGGCGGGATGCACCAGCAGCACGGTCGGCATCGGCACGCCGTCGCCGGCCCCGGCCGCCACTACCGCGGCAACGCCGCCCGCACCGGCCGCCACTGCTGCGGCTACGCCGGCCGCGCCGGCTCCGCCGCCGGCGAGCACGCCTTCTTTCAAGGACAAGGTCGCGAGTTTCTTCTCCGGCGCGTCGCAGCGCGATCCGCAGCCGGTCGCCAATGCGCAACCCGATGTCGATTGTCCGTTCATCGACATCCGCCAGGGCGCGTCGACGCTGACCATTCCGCCGCCGCCGCCGGACGGCACCAATGAGGCGATGTCGCTCAAATATCAGGGCGACTTCGTGCGCGCCGCGCGCGAATGCAGAATAGTCAACGGTCAATTGGTGATGAAGGTCGGCGTCGAGGGGCGCATTATCGTCGGACCTGCCGGCGGACCCGGTCAGGTCGACGTGCCGTTGCGCATTGCCGTGGTCAACGAGCCGGCCTCGGGATCGCAAATGGTCGTCACCAGGCTGATCCGGATTCCGGTTACAGTCGGTAACGAAGGCAATGTCGCCTTCACCCATATCGAGGAAGGCTTGACTTTCCCGCTGCCATCGTCGGCCGCGCTCGACAATTATATCGTCTATATCGGTTTCGATCCGATCGGCGCCGCGCAGGAGGATCAGGCGAAGGGCAAGCCCGCGGCAAAACCGAAGCCCAAACGGAAACCCAACCCGAACGCCCCGACGGGGTAACGCAGACTACCAGCCGCGCAGATCGGTGATCGCGTTCTTCAGTCGCCCGCATGTCGGCGACAACGGCGCGGGCGCCGATGGCGAGAAGCTCGGAAGCAAGCCGGCCCGGCGTCTGGCTGCCGCCGACAAAGCCGATCGGCGTCATGCCGGCGGCGGCCGCCGCGGCGATCCCCGGCGCCGAATCCTCGACCACGATGCATTGCGCCGGCTCGACCTCGCTGCGCGCGGCGGCGAGCAGGAACAAATCGGGCGCCGGCTTGCCTTTGCGCACATCGCTCGCCGAGAACAGCCGCGGTTCGAAAAAGCGCAACAGGCCGGTGACTTCGAGGCTGGCGCGGACGCGGTTGAGCGGCGAAGAGGAGGCGACGGCTTTCGGTCCGCGGATCCAGGTCAGCGCATGCGGTGCGTGCCGGATGGAGCGCAACTCGGCGCGCAGCCGCCGCAGCGTTTCCGTCGCCACCGTGGCGGAGAACTCGGCCGGCAGCGCCTTGCCGGTGGCCGCCTCGACCGCGGCGAAAATATCCGCCGGACGCCGGCCGTGAAAACGGCGCGTCATCGATTCCACCGTCAGTGCCATGCCGACGCGTTTGAACGCTTCGACAAGCACCGCGGCCGCAATCGGCTCGCTGTCGACAAGCACGCCGTTACAATCGAAGATGACCAAGGGTCCCTCCGATAGGTTCGGCCATGCAGAATGGCCGCTTTCCGGCATTCCGAGGAAAATTGCAGCTGCAAGATACCGCGCGGCGGCGGTATTCAAAGCCTAATGCGCGCGCGCCGCGGAGTTATACACAATATCAAATCTGGGTAGTGTCTCAGACCGAGGCACTATCCAAATCTGGTCTGTGGATTGGGCAGGGCTCGGCAGGCCGGTCGTAGCGCGCGTTCAATTGAACTTTTGTTTGACGTCCGCGATGCCGGCATTGAGCAGATCCTCGGCGACCTTGCCCTTGGCGGCAGTCGCGAGAATCTTTTCGGCGGCGGCGACCGCGGCGTCGGCCGCGGCGGCGCGCACGTCGGCAACCGCCTGGGCTTCGGCCTGGGCGATCTTCGCTTCCGCCATTTTGGTCCGGCGGACGACGAATTCTTCAGTCTTTGTCTTGGCTTCGGCGGCCATCCGCTCGGCTTCGGCCTTGGCGCCGGCGATGATCGCCGCAGCCTCGCTCTCGGCCTCGCGGCCTTTGCGCTCGAACTCGGACAATAGCGCCTGCGCCTCCTCGCGCAGCCGGCGCGCGGCGTCGAGCTCCGATCTGATGCGCGCCGAACGCGCATCGATCGCGTCGAGCAGCTTGCGGTGGACGCCGAGATAGCCGAGCAGCCCGAGAAAGCAGAGAAAGCCGATCGCGACCCAGTTCTCGGTTTCTTTCAAGGATTCAAGCATCGTCGCCTCAGCTCTTGTTCAGCTCTTGCCGGCGTCGAGCGCCGCGGCCACGTCCTGGTCGGACGGCGCCTTGCCGATCAGGCGCTCGACGATCGCCGCGGCGGTGTCGGCCGCGATGGAGCGCACATTGCCCATGGCGGCGCCGCGGGTGGCCGCGATCGACTGTTCAGCGGCGATGAGCCGCTCGTGCAGCTGCGCTTCGAGCCGTTTCTGCGTCGCCTCGGCCGCGCTGGCCTGCTGCTCCCGCGTCGCGCTCGCCATCGCCTGCGCGCGGGCGCGCGCGTCGGCGAGCGCCTTCTCGTAGGCGGCATGCGCCGCGTCCGATTGCTCCTTAAGGCGTTCCGCCGCCGCCAGATCGTCGCCGATGCGCTTGCTGCGATCCGCCAGGATCGAGCCGATGCGCGGCAAGGCGATCTTCGACATCAGGACGTAAAGCAGCACGAAGCTGACCGCCAGCCAAAGCAGCTGTGACGGAAAATGCTCCGCCTGGAACGGCGGGAACGCGCTGTGCCCCGCTGGCGCTTCAGTATGGGCGGTCGGTTCGGCCATCGGCGTGCGGCGGAGGGCTTTACAGCCCGAACAGCAGCAACAGCGCGATCAGCAGCGAGAAAATGCCGAGCGCTTCGGTGATGGCAAACCCGAAAATCAGGTTGCCGAACTGGCCTTGCGCGGCCGACGGATTGCGTAAAGCCGCGGCAAGATAGTTGCCGAAGATGATGCCCACGCCGATGCCGGCGCCGCCCATGCCGATGCAGGCAATGCCGGCCCCGATGTATTTCGCGGCGGTCGGATCCATGACTGAACTCCTTTTGTGCGGTTGCAACGAACGGCCGTCAGTGGCCGGGATGGATCGCATCGTTGAGATAGATGCAGGTGAGAATGGCAAAGACATAGGCTTGCAGGAAGGCCACCAGAAGCTCCAGAGCGGTGAGCATGACCACCATGGCGAACGGCAGCGCCGCGCCGAACCAGCCGAGCACGCCGGAGCCGGCCAGCATGATGATGAAGCCGGCAAACACCTGCAGCGTGATATGGCCGGCCAGCATGTTGGCGAATAGACGCACGCTGTGCGACACCGGCCGCGACACAAACGACAAGACCTCGATGACGACGATCGCCGGCAGGATCGCCTTCGGCACGCCTTTCGGCACGAACAGATTGAGAAAGTGCAGCCCGTTCCGCCAGAAGCCGTAGCCGACGACGATGAAGAACACGAGCAGCGCCAGCGCCGCGGTGACGATCAGCTGGCTCGTCACCGTGAAGGAATACGGGATGAGCCCGATCAGGTTGGCGAACAGGATGAACATGAACAGCGTGAACACGAACGGGAAGAACCTCATGCCCTCGGTGCCGGCCGAGCTGCGCACCGTATTGGCGACGAACTCGTAGGACATTTCCGCGATCGACTGCAGCCGTCCCGGCACCACCGCGCGCGGCGCCGTCGCGCCGATCAAGAGCGTCGACACCGCCCCGACGATGATGAACATCATCAACGCCGAATTGGTGAAATTGAACTGATGGCCGCCCATGTCGGCCAATGGCGCCAGGTTTTTGATCTGGAACTGGTGGATCGGATCGACTTGCATGGCCCTTATTTTTTCCGGCTGCTCCGGGTTCGCAGTCATCGAGCGCGGTGCCCGCGACCACCCCCGCGGAGCGCATGACATTGAGCACGCCCGCGGCAAAGCCGAGCAAGAGAAATATCATCAGCCCCCAGGGCGAGATGCCGAGCCAGCGGTCGATGAGCCAGCCGAGACCGGCACCGACCACAACGCCTGCAACAAGTTCGCTGGAGAGCCGAAAGCCCCTGGCGTAACCGGATGCAGTCGCTGCCCGATCCGCACCAGAACCGTCCGAAGGCCGGCCGGCACCGCGTGCCTGGCCGAGACCTTCGTTGAGCCGCTGGAGCCTCGCGGAGAGAGCGGCCTCGTTGGTTTGCTGCTTGTCCCGGTCGCCGTTTTCGCGCGCGTCGCTCATGCTCTCGACACTCGCGGCTTGCGATCGCGGCACGCCCGCGCCTTGAAGCCGCGCGGACCATACTGAGGGGGTTCCGCCAAGTCAAGAAACGGCGGACCTATGCTAATGCTTTGAAATAACAACAAATAAGGCCGTGCGCAGCGGGTTTTTCAGGGCTCGATTGTGCACTGCGAAGTCGCGCAAGACTTTCTCTGATGATGCTCTAAGATCAAGCGCGTCGCGCAATCGCCGGAGGCTATGATCATGATCCTCAAACGCATCGCTGTTGTCGCCGCTGTGCTGTGCGCGGCCGCGCCCGCTCTCGCCGACGACGCGACGCCGGACACTGCCGGCGGCCGTTACGTCTTCGCGAAGCAGGCCGACGGTTTGGTGCGGCTCGACACCCAGAGCGGCGAAGTCTCGCTGTGCAGCCGAAAGAGCGTCGGCTGGGCCTGCGAAGCGGCGCCGGAAGATCGCGCGGTGCTGGAGAACGAGATCGCGCGGCTGCGCACCGAGAATGCGGCGCTGAAGAAGGACTTGCTGTCGCGCGGCCTGCCGTTGCCGACCGGCATCATGCCGGAGCCGCTGGCGCAGAACGACGAAACTGGAGTGCATCTGCCGAGCGACGCCGACATCGATCGCATGGTCACGTTCATGGATCACGTCTGGCATCGCTTCGTCGATGCGGTCGAACGGGCGCAGAAGCAGGTCTTGAACAAGAGCTAAAGCGCGTTCGCTTTCATGAACAAGCTCTCCGCTGTCAAAACCGCGCGCGTCGAGACGATCGCGAGCGCCGTTCTGTCGGTAACGACGTCCGGCGAGGGCTTTTTTGAGATCACCCGCGACGTGGCGCGCTTCCTTGCCGAGAGCAAAGCACGCGACGGCGCTGTGCTGGTTTATCTCAAGCACACCTCGGCCTCGCTGGTGATCCAGGAAAACGCCGACGCTGATGTGCGCACCGATCTTGTCACCGCGCTCAAGCGGCTGGCGCCGGCGCATGCCGGCTGGGTGCACGAGGTGGAAGGGCCGGACGATATGCCGGCCCATATCAAATCCATGCTCAACGGCGTGTCCTTGCAGGTGCCGGTCGCCGCCGGCGAATTGGCGCTCGGCACCTGGCAGGGCATCTATGTGGCCGAACACCGCGCGGCGCCGCACCGGCGCGAAGTGGTGCTGCAATTTCTCGGATCGTGCGCGGAGAGGTGAAAACAAAACGGCCGGCCCCGAATGGCCCGGCCGCATTTTCAATCTTGCGCGCCAGCCAGCGAAATCAGTTGGGCCAGCATTTCTTGCCTTCCGGGCCAAGATGGTATCCGGGTGGGCAGGCGCGCCCCACCGCCATCGGATGGCAATGGCCCTCTGGGCCGCGCCACCATCCCGCTCCGCAGCCTTCCGCAACCTTGATCACCAGGCCGCCGTTGGTTCCGATCGGAACGGGGGTGAATCCAGCGGCGCTGGCGGCGGTTGCTAATCCAAGTGCCAATGCGGCGCTTAAGACGATCGATCTCATGTTTCTCTCCCGATTGTTGACACCACGCTGCGAGATTCGGTGGCGGCCGAATAAGATGACTGCGGCAATGAACGGCAACTGAACGGGCCTTTTAGGCACGGTGCATGACCGCAAGCAGGATTGAGCTGCAATGCCAAATTGCATGCCGCCACTTCGCGCAAGTCAGACCGCCAAAAATAGCTGCAAGCAAACGTTCAATTGGGCCGGGGAGCCATGTAAGTTGCACTTTTGCCGGGGTTGAACAAACTGCCGCTTAAGCTTCGAGGGCCAATCGGATGTGCTTAGGGAACCTCGCCGCCGGGAGAGTGTCTATGCCTGGTCGCAATAGCCTGCGCGATCGCAGTCTCGCATTCGGGGCGCTCATAGTCCTCGTTGGCTGCGGCGCAGCCGCAGCACAAAACGCCGCGCCGCCGCCGGCGGTTTCCGTGCGCCCGGTGGTCAGCCGGCAAGTGACGGAGACCGGCGATTTCATCGGCCGCGTCGTCGCGATCGACAAAGTCGACGTCGTGGCGCGGGTGCCCGGCTTCATCGAGGAGCGCAATTTCACCGAAGGCCAGCAGGTCAAAAACGGCGATCTGCTGTTCCGCATCGAGCAGGACACCTACAAGGCCGCGGTCGACCAGCAGACCGCCAATCTCGCCAAGGCCAAGGCGACCGAAGTCAATGCCAATTTGCAACTGCAGCGCGCCCAGGCGCTGGTGAAAAACCAGAACGTCCCGCAATCCACGGTCGATCAGCTGTGCGGCCGCCGAGCAGTCGGCGCAGGCCGACGTGTTGCAGGCGCAGGCGTTGCTCGAGCAGGCGCAAGATCAATCTCGGCTACACCGAAATCCGCTCGCCGATCGACGGCCGGATCGGGCTTGCCAATTTCACCGTCGGCAATCTCGTCGGTCCGTCGTCCGGCACGCTGGCGACCATCGTCAGCCAGGATCCGATCTACGTCACGTTCCAGGCGAGCGAAGCCGATATCATCGACTACAAGCGCCGGGTCGCCGAGTCGGCCGACAAGAATCCGCATGTGACCATTCACATCAAGCTGCCCGACGGCACGCATCTATCCGCATCCGGGCCTCACCAACTTCCTCGACGTCCAGGTCGAGGCCGACACCGACACCGTGGTGGTGCGGGCGCAATTGCCGAATCCGGAGGGCATCCTGATTCCGGGCGGCATCGTCGGCGTCGTCGTCGAGCGCGGCGCGCCGCAACCGTCGCTGGTGGTGCCGCAGTCCGCGGTGCTGCTCGATCAGGCCGGTCACTACGTCATGGTCGTCGACGATGCGAAAAAGGTCGAGCAGCGGCGCATCACGACCGGCGTCGAGCAAGGCCGCGACGTCGTCGTGACCGACGGCCTCAAGGAGGGCGAACTCGTCATCGTCGAGGGAATTCAGAAGGTGCATCCCGGCCAAATCGTGGCGGCAACCGTCGTGCCGGAAAATTAGAAAGCAATGTTCTCCGGCATTTTCATCGACCGGCCGAGATTTGCCGTCGTCATCGCCATCGTGATCACGCTGGCCGGCGCCATCGCCATCTCGTCAATCCCGATCGCGCAGTTTCCGGATATCGTGCCGCCGCAGGTGACGCTGACCGCGAACTATCCCGGCGCCGATGCCGAAATGGTCGAGACCACGGTGGCGCAGCCGATCGAGGAGCAGATCAACGGCGTCGACAATGCGATCTATTACCAGTCCGCCAGCGGCTCCGACGGCAGCTACACGCTCAACGTGACGTTCTGCGCTCGGCACCGATCCGGACATCAACACCGTCAATGTGCAGAACCGCGCCAGCCTCGCCATCCCGCAACTGCCCGACGAAGTGTCGCACGCCGGCCTGACCGTCCGCAAGAAATCCGCGGCGCTGCTTCAGGTCATCAATATCTATTCGCCGAAGAACACCTACGACGCCGTCTATCTGAGCAATTACGCGACCATCAATGTCATCGACCCGCTGGCGCGCATCAAAGGCGTCGGCCAGGTCACGCTGTTCGGGCCGCTCGATTATTCGCTGCGGATCTGGCTCGATCCCGACCGGCTGACCGAGCTCAACCTGACGCCGAACGACGTCATCGCGGCGGTGCAGAGCCAGAACGTCCAGGCGGCGCTCGGCCGCATCGGCGCCGCGCCGATGACGAACGAGCAGCAGGTCCAGATCAACATCAAGACCAAAGGCCGGCTGACGCGGCCGGAGGAATTCGCCAGCATCATCCTGCGCGCCAATCCCGACGGGTCGGTCGTTCGCGTCGGCGACGTCGCCCGCGTCGAAATGGGCGCCAGATCGCAGGATCGCTACAGCCGCTACAACGGCGCGCCGGCCGCCGCGCATCGGCATTTATCAGTCGCCGGGATCGAACGCGGTCGATGTGGCGAAGCAGGTGCGCGACACCATGAATACGCTGGCGACGCGCTTTCCGGCCGATCTCACCTACACCATGTTTTTCGACACCACGGTGTTCGTCACCGCGACCATCGTCGAGGTCGTCCGCACGCTGGTCATCGCCATCGTTCTCGTCGGCGTCGTGGTTTTTCTGTTTCTCGGCAAGTTGCGGACGACGCTGATCCCGCTGGTCGCTGTGCCGGTGTCGATCATCGGCACGTTCGCCGTCCTGCTGCTGATCGGCTATTCGGCCAACACGGTTTCGCTGCTGGCGCTGGTGCTTGCCATCGGCATCGTCGTCGACGACGCCATCGTCGTCGTCGAGAACATCGAGCGGGTGATCGAGGAGGAGCCCGAACTGTCACATCCCGGACGCCTGCAAGAAGGCGATGGCCGAAATCACCGGCCCGATCCTCGCCATCACTTTCGTCCTGTTGTCGGTGTTCGTTCCGGTCGCCTTCATTCCCGGCATCAGCGGCCAGCTGTTCCGCCAATTCGCGGTGGCGGTGTCGGTATCGATGCTGATCTCGGCGCTCAACGCGCTGACTTTGAGTCCGGCGCTGTGCGCGGTGCTGCTGAAGCGCGGCGCAGCGAACCGGCGGCCTGATGCGCTACGTGCTGGGCACGATCGACAAGGCGCGCGACGGCTATGTGGCGGTCGGTGCGCCGGCTGGCGCGCGTCGCCGTGCTCGCCGTCGTCGTCGTCGCGCGGCGTGCTGGTCGGTCTCGGCGCTGCTGTTCAGCATAACGCCGCAGAGCTTTCTGCCGGATGAGGACCAGGGCGCGATCTTTGCCGCCTTGCGGCTGCCCGAAGGCGCTTCGCTCAATCGCACCGAAGCCGTGGTCAAGCAGGTCGAAGATATCGTGCGGCCGATCCCCGGCGTCGAGGGCGTGTTGTCGGTGGTCGGGCTGAATTTCATCGATTATGTCGCATCGTCGAACCAGGCGTTCTTCGTCATCCGGCTCAAGCCCTACGAAGTGCGCACCGATCCGGCGCAAAGCGCCAACGCGATCATTGCCCACCTGCGGCCGCAACTGGCGGCAATCCAGGGCGCCATCGCGTTTCCGTTCAACCTGCCGCCGATCCTCGGCCTCGGTATCGACCGGCGGCTTCCAATATGTGCTGGAAGCTTTGCAAGGCCAGTCGCCGACCGATGTCGCGGCGGTGCTGGGCGGCTTGCTCGTCGCGGCCAATCAGCCAGCCCGAGCTTGCCGGCGTGTTCAGCACCTACGCCGCCGACACGCCGCAGATCTATCTCGATATCGATCGCGACAAGGCGCAGGTGCTCGGCGTCAAGATCAGCGACATTTTCAACGCGCTGCAATCGACGCTCGGCAGCTTACTACGTCAACGACTTCAACGTTTTCGGCCGCACCTGGCAGGTCAACATTCAGGCCGATACGCCTTTCCGCGATGCAGATCGACGATATCGAGCGCATCTATGTGCGCAACGCGCATGGCGGCATGGTGCCGATGCGCGCGCTGGCCGAGGCGAAGCTCGTGCAGGGTCCGCAGACGGTGGTGCGCTATAACGGCTACCGCGGCGCCGTCGTCAACGGCGCGGCGAAACCGGGCTACAGCTCCGGCCAGGCGCTCGCCGCGATGGAGCGCGTGTCGGCCGCGACGCTGCCGCCCGGCTACAGCTTCGAATGGACCGGCACCGCGTTTCAGGAAAAAGCCGCGAGCGGACGAACGCCCATCGTGCTCGGTCTCGCCATCCTGTTCGCTTATCTGTTTCTGGTCGCGCTTTACGAGAGCTGGAATATTCCGGTTCCCGCCCTGCTGTCGGTCAGCGTCGGAATATTGGGCGCGCTCATCGCCGTGACGATTGCCGGCTTGAGCTTCGACGTTTACGCGCAAATCGGCCTGGTCGCGCTGATTGCGCTTGCCGCCAAGAACGGCATCCTGATCGTCGCCTTCGCGGTGGAGCAGCGCGCGCTCGGCAAGGACGTCGTTGCGGCCGCCATTGAAGCGGCGTCTTTGCGATTCCGACCGGTGATGATGACGAGCTTCGCCTTCATCTTCGGACTGTTCCCGCTGGTCATCGCCCACGGCGCCGGCGCCGCCACGCGTCATGCGGTCGGCACGCCGGTGTTCGGCGGCATGATCGCCGCCGCGGTGTTCGGAATATTCCTCATTCCGCTGCTTTTCATCACCGCGGAACGCCTGCGGCACTGGCGCGGCGCGCCAAAGTGACGCCCGGTGCGGTGGACCGGCTGCGGCGTTCGGCGCTAACATCGGCGCCGGCATGGACTTTAGGCCTGCGAGCAACCGGGGCGTAAAATTGGCCGATGTGGAATTTCATCACTTATTGATCGCCGACGATCATCCGCTGTTCCGCGGTGCGCTGCGCGAGGCGGTCAACGGCCTGTTCGCGCGCGCCGATATCGGCGAAGCCGGCACGTTCGAGGAGGTCACGGAGTTTTTGGAACGCGGCAGCGACGTCGATCTCGTTCTGCTCGATCTGCGCATGCCCGGCGTGCGCGGCTTTTCCGGACTGATGTATCTGCGCGCGCAATATCCCGGCCTGCCGATCGTCGTGGTCTCGGCCAATGACGATCCCGCGGTGATCCGCCGCTGCATGGAATTCGGCGCCTCGGGATTCATTCCCAAGACGCTCGGCGTCGAGGCGCTGCGCCAGGCGATCGCGCGGGTGCTCAAGGGCGAGGTGTGGACGCCGCCGGACATCGATCTCGCCCGCGACGCCGACGGCGAAGCGGCCGCCATGATCGCGCGGCTCTCCACACTCACGCCGCAACAGGTACGCGTCCTGATGATGCTGTCGGGGGGGCTTCTCAACAAACAGATCGCCTACGAGCTCGGCGTCTCGGAGGCCACCGTGAAGGCCCACGTCTCCGCCATCCTGCAAAAGCTCGGTGTCGAGAGCCGCACCCAGGCTGTCATCGCCGCCGGCAAGATCGAGGCCGGCCAGTGGCCGCAGGTCCCGGCGCGCGAGGGGTTTGCTTAGCTGCGGCGCGGCCGGCAATGTGGTGAAGCAGCGGTCAGCTCGTAACGGCCTCCATTAGCGCGGCAATCGTTATCGTTGCGAAATTGGTTAGGCAAACAATTATTCGCCGAGGATAATCGTGGCAGCCTTGGTACCTCGCTATCCATATTCACACATGCGGACGAATAGCGATGATTTCAAGATCAAGCGTCATCGATATTGATCTGCGGCTCAATGTATTTCTGAGCAATATTGGTCACACGGATGCATCTTTCCTGTCTCGCGCCTTCCGCTGCCGGTTGCTATTTGACTCTGTCTCCAATCGGGATCATCGAAAACGCGATGTAAGTGACGATCCCGAGCCTGCAGGGTATCGCATAGCGCGTGCAAGACGTGCCTGACCGCGATTGCGGCGCTGCGCGGCGCCCGCCGGCAAGCGATTGGTATTACTCCGCCGCGACCCGCTGCACCCGCCATTGCGTGATCAGCGCGCGCAGCGAGGCGGGCTTGAGCGGCTTGTTGAGCAGATGCGCGCCCTCGGCGCGGGTCTCTTCACGCACATGCAGCGAACGGTCGGCGGTGATGACGATGGCTGGGACATTACGCCCGTTTTGCCGGCCGAGCCGGCGCCGCAGCTCGGCGATGGCGGCCACACCGTTGCCGCCGTCGAGGTGGTAGTCGACCAGAAGTCCGTCGGGCTCCAGCCCGCTCGCGTCGATGGCCGCCAGCGCTTCGGCGAGGTCGGCGGCCTTAAGCGTGCGGCAGCCCCAGCCGCCGAGCAGCGTGTCCATGCCGTCGAGAATGGCGCGCTCGTTGTCGATGCAGAGGACGACGGTGCCGTCGAGCCGGCCGACGTCAAGCCGCGGTAGCGCACGCGGCTTCGGCGCGCCGGCCAGAGTTTTGACGCGGGGCACTTCGATCGAGAAGCGCGAGCCGCGGCCGACATTGGACTTCAGCGCCACGTCGCAGTCGAGCACGCGCGCGATGCGTTCAACGATCGACAGCCCAAGCCCGACGCCGCGCGCCACCCGCGCGCCCTGATCGAGCCGGTGGAATTCCTTAAACACGGCGCGACGCTTGGTGTGCGGAATGCCGATGCCGGTATCGTAAACCTCGATGCGCAGGCGCTCGCCGCGCCGCCGGCAGCCGACCAGCACACGGCCCGCGGGCGTGTATTTGATGGCGTTGGAAATGAGATTTTGCAGAAGCCGGCGCAGCAGCCGCCGGTCCGAGCGCACGCTTTGCGAGCACGCCATGAAATCAAGCGCGAGGCCCTTCTCGCGCGCCAGCGGCGCAAATTCGACATCGAGCCGGTGCAGCAATTCGTCGATGCGGAAATCGGCGATTTCCGGCTTCATCGCGCCGGTATCGAGCCGCGAAATGTCGAGCAGCGCGGTGAATATCTCTTCCACCGCTTCGAGCGAAGCGTCGATATTTTGCACCAGATCGGCGTCCTCACCTTCGCTTTGGCGCTGCCGCTCGATCAGGCTGGTCACGTAAAGCCGCGCCGCATTGAGCGGCTGCAGAATGTCGTGGCTGGCGGCGGCGACGAAGCGTGTTTTCGACACATTGGCGTCGTCGGCTTCCGCTTTGGCGCGCTCAAGCTCGGCATTGAGCCGGGTCAATTCGCCGGTGCGCTCGCGCACGCGGCGCTCCAGCGTCGCATTGGCGCGTTCCAGCGCCTCCGCCGCCTTCACGCTCGGGGTAATGTCGGTGAAGGTCGTGACCATGCCGCCATCGGGCATGCGGTTCGCCCGCACTTCGATCACGAGGCCCCGCTCGGCGAAGCGTTCCTGGAACGGCTCGGCCTCGGACGTATAGCGCGCGATCCGCTCGGCGATGAAATCCTCGATGTCCTTGCCGTCGCTTTCGCCGTGCCGGGCGATGTGGCGCAAAATCTCCGAAAGCGCGATGCCGACCCGTGTCAGTTCGTGCGGCAGATCGAAAATGTCACCGAACTGGCGGTTCCAGCAGACCAGCGTCAGGTCCTTGTCGAACACCGCGATGCCCTGGCGGACATGATCGAGGGCGGTTTGCAAAACTTCGCGGTTGTAATGGATCGCCGCATTGGCGTCGTCGAGAAGCTTTAGTGCCGCCTTGGTCGAAACCGTGCGCTTGCGCAGCAAGAGCGACAGCACGAGCCGTGACGACGCCGCGCCGATCGCCGAGGCCAACAGATACTCGGCATATTGCAGCAGCTGGAAATCGGCCTCGGCTTGCGGCTCGATGCTGATGCGGCGCGTCGCCGCAAAGCTCGCAAAAGATTCGCGCGTGCGCTCGTCACCAAGATAGCGGGCTACCGTCGCGATCAATTCCCCGACATTCACCGAGGCGCGGCGCAGCCGGAAGCTCGGCGACATGGGGCCGAGGATGGGAGCGAGCGTGGAGGGCACGAATAGATCCGCCTGCACCCGCTCGATCGCCGCCGGCCGGCGGATCAGCGAGCAGCCGATATAGCAGGCGATGTTGACCGCCAGACTGAGCAGCACGCCGTGGACGAGCGGCGGCAGATCGATGCCGAACAGCGCCTGCGGACGCAGGAAACCAACGCCCCACGGCCCATCGGTGAGGATCCGCGCGCCGACAATGCCGGCATCCGAAATGCTCGGCAAAAGCAGCGTGTAGCTCCAGATCAGAATGCCCGCGCTCATGCCGGCGATCGCGCCCAAAGCCGTGCCGCGCCGCCAGACCAGTCCGCCGAAAAAGGCCGGTGCCAGTTGCGCCACCGCGGCGAACGAAAGTAGCCCGATGGCGGCAAGCTGCGCCTCGCCGGCCGAGCGGTAATAGACGTAGGCGAGGAACAGGATGACGAAGATGGCGATGCGGCGCGTGGTCAAGAGCTGCGCCCCGGCGTCGCTCGGCTCGCCGTTGCGCGTGGCGCGGCGCTTGAGCAGCAGCGGCATCACGATGTCGTTCGAGACCATGATGGCAAGCGCGACCGATTCGACGATCACCATCGCGGTCGCGGCTGACAGCCCGCCGATGAAGGCGACAAGCGTGATCGCTTCGGAATGGGCGGCCAGCGGCAGCGCCAGCACGAACATGTCGCTGTCGATGCGGCCGGCCGGAAACGTCAGCAGCCCGGCCATCGCGATCGGCAGCACGAACAGATTGATGAGCACGAGATAGGCCGGGAACAGCCAGGCGGCGCGGCGGATCTCGGCCTCGCTGTGGTTCTCGACCACGGTGACATGGAATTGCCGCGGTAACAGCACGATGGCGAACAGCGATAGCGCCGTCATGGCGCAAAACGAAGTGAACTGCGGAACGCGCGTCAGCACCGCGGCGGTGTGCGGCGCCTCAAGCGCACGCGCGAACAGCGCGAACGGGCCGTGGAACATGACGAAGGTCACAAACACGCCGACGGTGAGAAACGCCATCAGCTTGACGATCGACTCGGTGGCAATCGCCAGCATCAGTCCGGCCTGATGCTCGGTGGCGTCGATATGGCGGGTGCCGAACAGCACGGCGAATGTCGCCATCGCCAGCGCGACAAACAGCGCGACGTCGCCAAGCAGCGGCTGCGCCACGCCGCCGGGCGAGGCCTCGGCAAGGATCGTGCTGACCGACGACGACACCGCCTTGAGCTGCAGCGCGATGTACGGGATCATGCCGATGATGGCGATTAGCGCCACCACAGCCGCCACTGTCTGGCTCTTGCCGTAGCGCGCCGCGATGAAGTCGGCGATCGAGGTGATGTTCTGGCCCTTGGCGAGCCGCACGATGCGGATCAGCAGCGGGTAGGCGAGGCCGACCATCAGCATCGGCCCGATATAGATGGTGAGGAAGTCGAAGCCGGTGCGTGAGGCCAGCCCGACCGAGCCGAAATACGTCCACGACGTGCAATAGATGGCGAGCGACAGCGGATAGATCAGGAGCCGCGAGGAGGCGCCGCGGGCCAGCCCGCGCACGCGGTCGCCGTAGCTCGCGACCAGGAACAAAAGCCCGATATAGGCGAGCGCAATGACGACAACGACCCACCCCTGCAACATGACCTACCCCAACGTCATCGCAACATTTTTGGGCGCGCAACGCTCGATCTTACGCAAGGTCACCACAGTTTGCCGGGAGTGTCTATGCGGCGAGAAAGCGCCCATTTTTCTTCCGTTTCCCGCAACGGGAAAGGGAAATTGAAAGCCTCGCGCGGCGTGCAATCAAATTGACGCCGCTCGCCGCAGCGGTCATTCATGACCGGTCGATGCCGCTCAAATCTCCGCCGCCGCGCGTGCTGGTCGAGACCGCCGAAACGCTGCTCATCGCGCTCGCGGGCGCTGTTGCATTCGCGCTGCTCGCCCTGCCCGCCGGGCTCGTCTCCGGTTCGGTGCTGGCAGTGGCGACGGCGGCGTTGATCGGCCGGCCGGTCCGCATCCCGCTGGCCCTGGCGCGTACCTGCTATGTCGTCGTCGGCACGCTCCTAGGCACCGTGGTGACGCCGGAAACGCTGCACGGCATCACCACCTGGCCGGTGAGCATTGCGCTGGTCATGCTGGGCTCAATCGCCATGATGGTGGCGACGATGGGCTATCTGCGCATCGTCCACGGCTGGGACGCGCTCTCGGCGCTGCTCGGCGCCAGTCCCGGTGCCATGGCGCAGGGCATCGCGCTGGCGAGCGAGCTTGGCGGCGACCTGCGCGGCATCGCCATCGTCCAGACGGTTCGTGTGCTGCTTCTGGTGCTTGGCCTGCCGAACGGACTTGCGCTATTCGGGCTTGTCGTGCCGTCGCTGCCGGTGCCGCGCGGACCTGCCGGACTTGCCGTGCTGGGCGAAATGATCGTGCTGATGACGGTCGCGACGGCATTCGCGCTGACGTTTCTCAAGCTGCGCTTTCCCGGCGGCGTGTTGTTCGGCGCCATGACCGGCTCTGCGATCCTGCACGGCACCGGCCTTATCCATGCCGCGCTGCCGTGGTGGCTCGGCGGCGCCTCGGTCGTCACGCTGGGCGCGCTGGTCGGTTCGCGTTTTGTTGGCACGTCGGCGCGGATGCTGGCCGGCTATCTCGGCGCCGCGCTCGGCTCATTCGCCGTGGCGATGGCGGTGGCCACGGCCTTCATTCTTATCGATGCGCATTTTATGCCGTTTCCGATCGCCAATATCGTGATTGCGTTTTCGCCGGGCGCGCAGGACACGATGATGGTGCTGGCGTTGGCGCTGCACCTCGACCCGGTCTATGTCGGCGCCCATCACCTGGCGCGCTTTCTCGTCGTCGCCCTGTCGGTCGCGGTGGCGGCGCGGCGGGTGGCGCGGCACGTTCCCGAGCCGCCCGATTGGAGAAAGGTGGAGCGGCTTGGCGTCGAGGATTAGCTCGACGCCCCCGCATCGGCGTCTTTGTGCTTGTGCAGAAACCTGGCGATCTGTGCCCGCAACTCGGCCGTGGCCAACAACTCGCCCATCGATCCGGCGGTGTCAAAGAGCTCCCGCTGGAGTTTCGTGGAGATAGTGTTCCAGTGCATGATCACGGCGGCGCCGAGACATCGAAGGACATGCTCTTCCTCCGCGGCGAGCGTGACGGGACTGGATTTCTTTTCGTCCGGCGCTTCAGCCGGCGACGCTTCATCCGACGCTTGGAGCGTCTTGTTGAGGTTGTTCGCCAGCCATTCTTCGTTGTCGGCAAGCGCGCCGAAGCTGTCGCTTGAATTTTGAAGTTTGCGAATTTGACCCGGGTCGCTCGATTCTTTGCTGAGTTCGCCGTATTCGTTCGACTTCGCGCGATATTGTTTTGTGGTTGACATTTGCGGCCTCATTCCGACGATGATGCGATCGTTAGCGATTGCTGTAATGCCGGAAACATCATCGCTCCCGACAGCGCCCTCGAAGTCAGTGGTCATGAAACGATTGCGGCGCCTCGACCAAACAGTCGGCGCAGGTCATTATCCGAACCCGATGTGCGAACTGACGGCGAATACAAAAATGAAAAGTGCAAACGCCGCTTCGACCATATACAGCCACAACATTCGCTGAGTGAATCTGAAAATTGCATTTGCTTTTGTCATGACTTTACCGGCCTGAATATCTAATAACAAAAAGGTCCACTCTTACAGATGTGGTTGGATACTCAATAATTCAATGGGCAAACGTCCGAAACTCCCTATTCGCAAAATGGCGCCCGTCGGCGCGGTAGGACCTTACGGTCAAATTCGCCCGAGCAGCATAAGAACGACAACGATGATCAAGATGATGCCGATGATACCGACACCGCCGTGTCCATAGCCGTAACCGTAGCCGCCGAAGCGGCCGCTGAAGCCGCCAAACAAGAAAATGATGAGGATGATAACGAGAATGAGTCCTATCGACATAATCTTATCTCCTTTGGCGTTTGCACTATGCAGCTCCGTGACTGTTACGCAGTGTGGACAATCGATACGGTCATGCCCGGCGATCGGCGGGTTCTCTCGACGCGGGCGTTGAGCTGATGCGCGAGCGCTTCGACGATGGTAGTCCCCAAGCCGGCATGTCCGCCTCCGCTACCGTCCTGCCGCAATCCGACGCCGTTGTCGGACACCGACAGACGCCAGTTTGCTTCGTCGACTTCATATTTGACCAGTATTTCCCGCCGCCGCTGCCGTCTGGAAATGCGTGCTTGAGCGCATTGATCACGAGTTCGGTGGTAATGAGCCCCATGCTCACCGCTTCGGTGGAAACCCCGGTACCGGGGTCGGCTTCCACCTTCACTGTGATCGGCCGACTGTCGCCAATCATGGAAACCGCCAAAGCGTCGCATAGCCTGGACAGATAAGGGCCAAGCTCGATCGGGCCGCCGTGTGCCGACGCCTGGAGTTGCTGCTGGACGGTCGCCACGGACATGACGCGAACATGCGCGTCTTGCAGATGCAGGCGGGTTTCCGCCGATTCCACGGTTCGTGCCTTGAGCATTAGGATGCTGGCGATGATCTGCAGGCTGTTGGCGACACGATGCTGCATCTCCTGCAACAGCGTTTCCTTTTGTTGCAGCAGTTCCGCCATCTGTCGTTCGGCGGCGCGCCGTTCGGTGACGTCTTCGATCGCCAGCAGAATAAGCCTGTGAGTTTTCTTTGATTGAATACCTCCCTGGCATTCAGCAGCATCGAGCGCCGTCCGATGACGGGAAAATCCTGCTCGACTTTGTAAGCGTCCATCACGGCGTGCTGCGGCGCGACATCCTCGAGCAGCAGCCGAAGCTCGGGAATATCCCACTGGCCGTCGCCCAGCTCGTAAACCGGACGACCGTGAATGTCCGGGCGATTCATCCTGAACATCTGATAGAAGGACGCGGTTTGCGGTGACGACGCGCAGGTCCTGATCGAGGACAAGCAGAGGATCGCGGATCGTATCGACAATCGCCTGGGCGAGCGCGCTCGCATCATCGAGGTCTCTGACCGACTGGCCGTGCGCCAATGCCCAGACGTTTGTCGGCGGGACGCGCTCTCGATAGCTCGACGGTTCCATGACTACCCTCAAATCTCAACCGACTTGTCACAACGACAAGCCGCCAGCCGGCAATGCCTTCCCCACTGCCCCGCCACTCGTCTCCGCCGCGAACGCGCCTGATGATGTCGAATCGCAGATCGGATAGGCGAACCTCGCCGATTGATGAGAGGCCTATTCCCGGATGAAGACTGTACAAAATTGCACACGTCGGGAGGTCTGTGGATCGTTGCTAAAAGCGCATAAACAAAAAGTTACAAATTTAATTCTCGATAGCATTTGATGATGGCAAAAACGATTTGGTTCCATTGACCGGCGAAGGCCGGCAAAGACTGGCAAGGACTGGCAAGGACCGGGAAGCGATCGGTCTGCCACGGAGCAGACAATTTTGCCGCGGGCTTTAACTCAAACCAATCCACGATGCGCGATCGCAGCGCCGCCACGGTGGCGACAACCTATCTGAAGGACTTGACCAGACTGCGGAGGAAATCACGCGTTACAGGCAATTGACGCGATCGCCGTCAGATTGGGAAAAGATGTTCAAAGGCCTGGCACGATGCGCGTTGTTCTCGTTGGCTCTGTTGCCCGGTATGGCGACCGCCGAGCCGATCGCGCTGAAGTTTTCATATTACTCGTCCGACAGGGAGGTAATTTATCTCAGCGCGGTCAAGCCTTTTATTGACAGCGTCAACGCGGCGGCGAATGGCCTCGTCGAAATCGCTCCTTTTACGAGCGGCTCGCTCGGAAAGAGTTACGCCGGTCAAGCGCAATTGGTTCTGGATGGCGTGGCCGATTTCGCCTTTGCCAATCCGGGTCTGACACCCGAGCGGTTTCCCGACGATACCGTGATGGAATTGCCCGGCCTGTTCCGCGACGTGTTGGAAGCTTCCATCGTCTACACTCGCCTTGTCGCTTCGGGAGCATTGCGGGGATACGATGATTTCTTTGTTGTCGGCGCTATCGCCGGCGGCCCGCAAAGCCTGCACACGCGCACCCCGATCTCCTCCCTAGCGGATTTGCGGGGCAAGAAGATCCGCGCTTCCAATCGCACCGAGGGTCTGGTGCTCGATGCCCTCGGTATGTCCGCAGCGGTCCTGCCGATCAATGCGACGGCTGACGCCATCAGTCGCGGCGATATCGATGGCGCTACCGTACCGCCCTCGATGCTCGTCAATTTCGGCATCTCCCGCGTGACCAGCTACCACTATTTCTTACACCTCGGATTCGCGCCGCTCGTGGTGCTGATGAACAAGAAGAAGTTCGACAGCCTGCCCAAGGCTGCTCAGGATATCATCCGCAAGTTCAGCGGCGACGGGTTCGCAGCGCGCTTTGCCGAAACGTTCGTTGCCGACGACGATCAGGTGATGGGACAGCTTAAATCCGATCCCAAGCGCACGGTTATTTTCCCCTCGTCGCGTGACTTTGACACGGCCCAGGCCGTATTCCAGTCGGTGATTGACGAGTGGGTAGCCAAGAGCCCGCATAATCGCCAGCTCTTGACCATAGTCGAGACGGAAATCGCCAAGCTGCGGTCTGGCAACTAAATGCTATCGCTCGCAAAAATGACTCTGCGGCGCAACATCGGCGTCTTTATAATAGTTCTTGGCATCTTGATCGGCGGCACCTGGGCGACCGTCAAAATCACGATCGATCACCTGCTTTATCAGAATGCAACCATGGCTGCGCGAAATTGGGCGCAATATCTGAGTGAAAGCGCAACCGACCTCGAGCAAATCGCCGCCGGCGAACAGCCATCCGCCGCCAGCATGCTATTTTTTCGAGCCGCGAGAAATTCCGGTCCTGTGTTTCGCTACGAGATTTTCAATCCCGAGGGATATTCGCAGCTTATATCGGAGCACGACAAAATCGCGCTCGTCGATGTGTCGGAATTCAGCGTCGACGCGGCACGCGCAATCGAAAGCGGGCAGCCGATCGTCGATGTGCAGCAATCCCATTCAGCAGACTTGCCGCGGTTTTATGCGCGGGCATACATTCCCATCATCGTCAACCAGCGGCCGATTGCCGTCGTCGCGGCCTTCGTCGATCAAACGGAACAGCGCCGTGTCTTCTTTAAGACCTTCGTGCTGGCGGCGGCGGCGCTCTGCACGCTAATGGGATTGGCGTTCGGCGTTCCGGCCATCGCCTGGTACCGCCGCACGAGAGAGAAGCAACACGCCGAGCGGCGCATCCGCTTCCTCGCCCACCATGACGTGCTGACCGGTTTGGCAAATCGCGCCAGCCTGATCGATCGAATGAGAGCCCTGCTCACGGCTTCGGCGCGGCAACGCGGCCACCTTGCCGTGCATTTCATCGACCTCGACCATTTCAAGGAGATCAACGATAGGTTCGGTCATGATGGCGGCGACTTTCTGCTCCAGACTATCGCCAAGCGCCTTCAGGCCATCATCCGCAGCAATGACTTGTGGCGCGGCTGGGCGGCGACGAGTTCGTGCTGGTCCAGCCCAATATCAGCGGCAGGGAACAAGCCGCGGAATTCGCGCAGCGGCTCAGTTCCGCTCTGGCCGAGCCGATGCGGCTGAAGGAGCACGAGTTGTTCACGACCGTGAGCATCGGCGTCGCGCTGGCGCCGGCCGATGGCGACACGCCTGAGCGGCTGCTGAAAAGCGCGGACCTCGCCGTCTATAAAGGCAAGGCCGACGGCCGCAATTGCGTCCGGTTCTTCTGCCGAAAATGGATGCCGAACTGCAAGGCCGGATCGAGCTCGAAGAAATCATCCGCAATGCCGTTGTCGAGGACCGCTTTGAATTGCATTATCAGCCGATCTTCCAGATGTCGGACCGGCGGCTTCTTGGTTTTGAAGCGTTGATACGCTTGCCAAAGGACGATGGCACACTCATCCCGCCGTTGGTCTTTATTCCAGTCGCGGAAGAAATGCGGCTGATCGATAAAATCGGCACATGGGTGCTGCGGGAGGCATGCCGGACGGCGGCCGACTGGCCGAAACACTTGACGGTGGCAGTCAACCTTTCTCCAGCCCAGTTTTTCGCCGGCAGCGTAAGCGAAATCGTGGCGGCCGCGCTCAAGGAGGCCAACCTGGAGCCGTCCCGGCTCGAGTTGGAGATCACCGAAACCCTGCTCCTGGGCGACAGCGAATTTGTCATGGCCGAGCTGCGGGCGCTCAAGCAACTCGGCGTGGCGATCGTCATGGACGATTTTGGCACCGGATATTCCAGCCTGAGTTATTTGTGGCGATTCCCATTCGACAAGATCAAAATCGATCGCTCCTTCATGCGGGGCTTCGACGGCTCGACCCGCGACGCCGAGACAGTGGTGAAGACGATCATCACCTTGGGCCGCGAACTGCACATGCACGTGACCATCGAGGGTGTCGAGACCGCAAAACAGGCGGCCTTCCTCGACAGCGCCAACGGTGAACAGGCGCAGGGATATTATTTTGGCCGTCCGGTGCCGGCATCCGAGCTTGCCGCCAGCATCCTCGCGGACTTTCAGAAGGCACTTCCGACGGCGTCGTCCACGCCGCCGCGCGAGCGGGTGCAATATGCAGCTCGTCAAGTCATCGTTTGAGTTTGTTTTTCAGATAATACTTTATATTATCATTTAACTATTCGTTAATACTGTATTTTGGAGAATATTTATAGTCGACCTCTGGTATTAAACCAGTCGATAACTATCTAAAAATCATGGGTCCCGGTGCGGGGACCAAAAGGAGTTTGTCATGAAGAATCTCACATTTGCTTTTCTCAAGGACGAAACGGCTGCGACCGCCATCGAATATGGCCTCATTGCCGCCGGCATCTCGGTTGCGATCATCGCCGTCGTGCAGGGTCTCGGAACCAAGCTGAACACGACCTTCTCATCGGTTTCATCCGCGCTCAAATAAGCCAAGGTTGGCGATGATGAAGGGGCTTCGCCTCTGTTGGCCGAAGCCCCAGTCGTCGATTTCCGGTCGTCGATTTCAAATCGATGCCGGCCCGCGAATGTACCGAGAGCCCTCAATCAAAGGGAGACATACCCTTGTCCCAGGCACGTTTAAACAACGCAACGGCTGATGTAATTCGCGATCGCTATCGGACGCTTTTCGCCAACGCCTTCGCGCCGCAATTTCGCTACGAGCAAATGCCGGGCGCGGAAGAACGTATCGCCTATGCGGCGGAGTTTGCCGCGTATCGGCTTGGGCAGATCGACGAAAAGCTGGAACGCCTCATCGGCATAATGGAGCGAGGAATCGGCCGATCCTCGCAAGTGTGAAAGCAGGCAGCCGTGGCAGTTTCCCGAAAAGTCATTCTAAAAACCGAGGCTCGCGTAAGCTGTCCGACGTGTGCTTGCGAGATCCCCGTGCTAACCACCCAAAGTTTGCCGCGAGAGTTTTCCGTGCTGTGCCCAAACTGCCGGGGGCGAAAATTTTACCGGCTGGACCAACTCCACGATCGGAAGCTGGACGCGGAAGTAGCTGCGACACCTGCGAGGATCCAATTTGGCACGCGGCATGCGATCGATCCGGATCAAATGGCCGGAAACCCGATGCCGCCAAAATCCAGGCTAAGCGAATTGGCGTCTTGGCTGCTGCAATGAGAAAGCCACTGGGGCAGAGCGGAAATCGGAATTGACGAGCGATCGGTTACCAGCGTCGTCCCCAACTGCCTCCCCAACGTCGCCTTCCCCAATTGCCTCCCCAGCTTCTTCCTCCGCCTCCGCCGCGAACGAGCCTGACGACCAGCAACAGCAGCAACGCGCCGATTGTCGCGTCGACGATCGCCGAAATCACGCTCGAGCCGAGATGGAAGCCGAGTTGAGGGACGAGCCAACTGCCAATGAACGCGCCGATGATCCCTATCAGGATGTCGCCGACGAAGCCGAACCCGGTGCCTTGCACGATTTGGCCGGCCAGCCATCCGGCAATCAGGCCGACCAGCAAGATGACTATGAGATTTTCACCCGACATAAACATCCTTGCGTCCTCCAGATTCATTCTGCCGCATGCGCGGTCTTGCCGTGATTGTCGGTCAGCCACTGCTCGTTGTCCGCGAGTTCGGTGAAGCTGCGTTTGAGCCTGTGATATTCGCGCACCTCATCGGGGCTGTTCGCTATCCTCAGCAAATCGGAATACTCGATCGCTTTGGCGCGATATTGTTCGGCGGTGAACATATTTCTCTCTTTCCTGCTCTTGAAAAATGACGCCGACGATAGACGTAGGCCGGATGGCCGAATGCCGGCTGTATCAAACTGCTCACCAGGGACGCTTCCACTAAACGTATCGCGGTATCGCGGTCGCAAAGCACGCGAACGTGTCCGCATTCCCTGCAACCATTCGTGGCGACGGCGCGTTGCTGGTCTCCTCAGAACAAAATGTCTTGTTTGAGCTCTAACCAGGAGGCTCACGTGCTTCATAAAACACTCATCGCGCTCGCGGCAGCGGCTGCTCTCGGCTGTCTGCCGATGGCGACAACCGCGTTAGCTGCCCATGGTCACGGCGGCCACGGCGGTGGCGGACATGTGGCTGGCCACGGCGGCGGCGCTCATTACGCCCGAGGTGGCGGTGGCGGCGGTCGATACTATGGCGGTGGCTACAGCAGCGGGCCGATCTACGACAGCTGCGCTGGCTATGGTTACGGCTACGGTTATGGCCCGGGCTACGGCTACAGTGGATGCCCCGGCTATGGCATTCCCCTTGTCGGCGGTGTGATCAATGGCGTGTTGGGTGGCTACGGCCCCTACTGAAGGCGACCGGCGCAATTAAGCGGCGGCCGCTTTCCGGATCGGAACTGCGGCCGCTCGTCGCCGCCACTCAAGACATAAAAATCTAATTCTTGATCTGCGGCTGGTCGTGCACAACGACATTGAGCAGCGAACTGCGGAATTCGATGCCGCCGGTGTAGTCAATGAAGCCCAGCTTGTGAAATTTGTTCATGGAGAAACTCACGCGCGATCGCGTCGTACCGATCATCTCCGCAAGCGTATCCTGGCTGATTTTCCGCGATTACCGGCTCGGGTTCCCCTTACCTTGCCGAAGTTCGCCAACAGCAGGTGCAACTGTGTGAGCAATATTGCTCACAAGCGCATTCGGCCGACGATGACTAGCTATCTGACTGTGCGTGACCGAGGAATGCCTCGGTCGAACAGGGAGACAAGGCAATGAATCCCATTACCATATTTCTAACCGTCGTTTGCCTCGCCGTGGGCGCGGCATTGGTCGCGACCGGATACCTTTACGCGGGTATTCCTGTCGTCATCGCTGCGATCGTCATCGCTGCGGCGCTCAAAATGGCCAATACCTGGCAAAAATTCGTCATTCTTCGCGCCGGCAAACTGCGCGGGGTTAAAGGACCCGGACTCTTCCTCATCATTCCAGTCCTCGACCACATCGTGGCGGTCATCGATGAGCGAATTCAGACCACGGCTTTTAGCGCCGAGGCGGCGCTGACCAAAGATACCGTCCCGGTGAATGTGGACGCCATCATCTTCTGGTTCGTCCATGACGCGCAAAAGGCGGCCTTGAACATCACCAACTACCGCGAAGCCATCGATCGGGTTTCCCAGACCTCGCTTCGCGAAATGATAGGGTCGTCGATGCTATCGGCGCTGTTATCGGAACGCACCGCCGCCGACGATCTGTTGCGCGGCGAAATCGGCCGCAAGACCGCCGACTGGGGCATTTCTGTAAAATCGGTCGAGATCCGCGACGTGGCAATCCCGGTGGCCTTGCAGGACGCGATGTCCCGGCAAGCCCAGGCGGAACGGGAAAAGCAGGCGCGGGTGATTCTCGGATCGGCGGAGGCGGCGATAGCGGGAAAATTCGTCGAGGCGGCCATGACCTATGCCGATCATCCGATGGCCCTGCAGCTGCGCGCCATGAACATCATCTATGAGACGACCAAGGAGCGCGGCGCCACCATCCTGATGCCGACGTCGATGGTCGACGCCATGAATCCCGTCGTGGCGCTGGCGCTGGCGGGTCAGCAAACCGCAGCGCAAATGGCGAACGGGCCGTTGCCGCCGCCGCTGGATAAACGCCCGCAGTAGCACAAGCGCGGCATCGAACCAGTCGTAATTCTAGCGTTGGGGCGTGCCTCGTGGCGTCCCAAGCGGCCGGCGCATGACGGTTTCCCTGCAGACATGATCATTTGAAATGGCGAAAGGACATTTTCCGTGGTGGTCAATTTTATACAGTATTAAACTTCCGACGCATTGGAACGCAAGGACGTAAATTATGTTGTTACAGACCAACAATCAGATCTAATTGGAGATTATCATGAAAAAGACTACAAGAAATACTTTGCTGGTCACCGTTGCCACCGCCGCGCTCATGGCAGGCCTCGGACTGGCATCGGCGGAAGATACGAAGGGAAATGCGCCGGCTCCGGCTGCAGTTGACCAGAAGGCCCCGGCGGCAAAGACCGACCAGCATACGGGCGGTCTGCCGCAGAAGTCAGCGCCGGCTACCGCGCAGGCGCCGATGAAAGAGAAGCCGGCTACGACCGCACAAGCGCCGGCGAAGGAGAAGCCGGCTACGACCGCGCAAGCGCCGGCGAAGGAAAAGCCGGCTACGACCGCAGAAGCTCCGGCGAAGGAGAAGTCGGTTACGACTGCACAGGCTCCGGCGAAAGAGAGCGCGGCAAAAGACGACACGAAGTCCGGCGCGCCGGCTGCGCTGTCGACCGAACAGCACGCGAAATTTCGGGACGCCTTGCGGGGTGAGAAGTCCGAACGCCTGAGCGACGTGCACTTCTCAACCACGGTCGGCGGGGTTATTCCCGACTCAGTTCATCTTTATGTTCTGCCTGTTTCGGTCGCGGAATATGCCCCGCAATATCGCGACTATGAATATATCCAGGTCGGCGATGAGATTCTGATCGTCAATCCCCGCACGATGAGAATCGTGGCGGTGATTGCGGCCTAAGTCGGCAGCTAACGTCTCTCTACCTTTGTCGAACAATGAGGATGGCTCGCGCCGTCCTCATTGCATTTCAACCGCAGGCGCGACCGCGATTGGTGCCATTTTTGGTTGTTTCAAGCGCAGCGCGTTGACTCGGGCAGGGTGTTCAAAACGGGACAGACTCGCTCCCGCTCAAATCCGCAAAATCGCCGGGTCTTGATCCGGCGTCACGCCGCAATCTGGACGAGCTCCGGTTGCCGACCCTTGCCCCTCAGCCCCAAGGCAACCGGAGCACCTTTTCGTCACCGGCGAGACGGTTCTGTCGAAGGCAGGCAAGGAGAACGCGATGTATGCCAACATTTTAATACCGACGGACGGATCGGAACTCGCAGGAAAGGCCGTCCAGCATGGCATTGAATTAGCCAAGCGGATCGGCGCCAAAGTCACCGCGCTGACAGTGTTGGCGCCTTTTCATACATTCACGACCGACACGCAGATGATCGAGGACACGCCGGCCCGGTACCAAGCAAGTATGCAGGAGCATGCCAAGAAGACTCTCGGCGCCGTCGCCGTCGCGGCGCAGGGAGCCGGCGTCGCCTGCGAGACAGTCCAGATCGAGCATGAGCATCCCTATCGGGCGATCATCGCCACCGCGGGATCGAAGGGCTGTGACCTCATCGTCATGGCTTCACACGGCCGCCGCGGTATCTCCGCGCTCGTGCTCGGCAGCGAGACGGTCAAAGTCCTCACCCATTGCAAGATCCCGGTGCTGGTCCATCGCTGAACCGCTGCTTGCCGCCGCCGGTTTCGCGGCGGCCGCGCTCACCCTTAGTCTTGGCCGGTGAAGGGCGGCCCGCCGATCGGCGCGCGAACTATTTTTTGCGGCGTCGTTTGCCGAAGGCTGCGGTTACTTCCTTTTTCTTGATGCGCGCCGCCGGGTTGCCGCGCTGGCCGAGATTTTGCTCTTCGGTGCCGTCACCCATCATGCCGGGGTAAGCGACCTTAGCGCGCTTCTTGGCTTTTTTACGGGCCGGGGATTTCTTCTTCATACCAATACTCCGTGCGAGGTGTTCAATGGCGCCGTGGAGAAGGAGGCGCTTTCGTTTGGCAGGAAACCAGACTGTTCGCAAGGTGTGAAGACTGTGCAGAATTGCTCAACGCGACAGGGCGCGGATTTATTCAGAGGCCACGTTGTGAGGAACAATACATTGCGGAGACCGTTACCCTAGCACCCGCAAACAGTGAGGATACGCCAATGGATAAAGATCGAATCAACGGTTCGGCAGAGCAGGCCAAGGGCGCGGTGAAAGAAGCCGCCGGCAAGGTCCTCGGCGACAAGAAGCTGGAAACTGAAGGCAAGACCGACAAGGCCGTAGGCAAAGTGCAGAGCGCGGTCGGCGGATTGAAGGATACAGTGCGCGGCAAATAAACGCCGGCGCCATCAATGGAGACTTCCCATGGAATTAATCCTGATCATCGTCGTATTGGTGCTGCTGTTTGGCGGCGGCGGCGGATACTGGGGTCGCAATCGAGGTTATTGGTGACCGTGCGGTCGCGCGATCTTGCGCCAAACCGGTTCTCACTTCGATAAGTCGCGCTCCAGCTCATCCAACGAATTTCAAACTTCGGCACGCCGGGACGTCGGTCGGATGTGAGCGATTTTGCTCAGAGTTCTGTCGGACGGAGACGTAGGCTTCTTAAGCGATACGCTAACGCGAACCGAGCGCGATGGAATGGCGGCGAACGCTTCATCAAATTGGCCGCGCAATCGGCTTTTGTTGGCTCTGCCCGACCGCGATCTCAAGCGGCTCATGCCGGAGCTTGAACAGATTCGTTGCCAGCGCGCGCAGATCCTGATGGACGCCGATAGTGCGCTCGACCATGTATTCTTCCCCGACAGCGGCGTCATCTCGGTGGTGGCAGTTTATGCGAACGGCAGCATCATCGAGATGGCAACGGTCGGAAGGGAGGGCTTCACCGATGTACAGGCCGTCTTCGGCGCCAAACGCTCCTCCGTCCAGCTTCTCGTTCAAATCCCGGGGACCGCTGTAAAGATGTCGCGCGCGGCGTTTACGCGGGCCATGCAGTCAATGCCATCCTTCCGAAGCGTCATGGACGCCTACGTCCAGGCTTTTCTCGAACAGGTCATGGTGTCGGTCGCGTGCAACGGCGCGCACAGCCTTAAGCAGCGGTTGGCGCGTTGGTTGCTGATGATGCGCGACCGCGGTGACAGTGACGCGCTGGCTATCACCCAGAGCCTGCTCGGCGAAATGCTGGGTGTCCAAAGGCCAACCATCACGAATGCCGTCCGGGAGCTCGAGCGCGCCGGTTTAATCGAGGGCAGCCGGCGGCGAGTCACGATCCTTGATCGGCAGGGCCTCACCGAGGCATCTTGCGAGTGTTATCAGTTGGTTCGGGCGCGCCTCGCCTATCACCTTCCCAAAACATACGAGTGATATAAACGCGCGATTTAAAGTCACGTCCCCTATTCGGTAATGTACATTACCGACACCATCCCTTAAACTGACTAAGAATCATAGCTCGCAGGCAGGGCGGCGGCGGAGATTGCCTCTCCAGCAGGATCGTGTTCCTGCTGGCGAGGATTGACCCGTCAGCACCGTATCCTTCGGCGACACGTTCACCGTGACCCGAAAGTGGTACCCCCCCGATAAGGAGGGCCGGCAATGAGACGCAAAGCAAAGCTGCCGTTCGACCCCCAGGTGTTTCTCGCGAAAGTAAACGGCGGGCAACGCGTTTCCGATTATCGGAAAGATCAAATTGTATTCAGGCAGGGCGATCCTGCGGATGCCGTCTTCTACATTCAAAGCGGCAAGGCCAAGAAGACCGTCATCTCCGAGCAGGGCAAGGAAGCCGTGGTCGCGCTTTTGGACGTCGGCGATTTCTTTGGCGAGGGTTGCCTGGCCGGCGAGCTGCTGTGTCTGTCGACGGTCTCCGCCCTGACGAAATGTACGATCGCGCGAATATCAAAGGCGGATATCACCCGCGTGATCCACGAGGAGCCGGCATTTGCCGAGCTGTTTATCGCGCACCTGTTGGCCCGCAACAGTCGCGTCGAGGAGGATCTGGTCGATCAGCTGTTCAATTCGAGCGAGAAGCGCCTGGCGCGGACGCTTCTGCTGCTGGCGAATTTCGGCAAGGAAGGCCGGCCGGAGCCGATCATAGCGAAAGTCAGCCAGGAGACGCTTGCGGAGATGATCGGAACGACGCGGTCCCGCGTGAGTTTCTTCATGAACAAATTTCGAAAATTGGGCTTGATCGATTACAACGGCAACATCGAAGTCCATAGTTCATTGTTGAATGTCGTTCTGCGCGACCAGCCGCAGATCAAGCGCTGACGCGTCGTTATCACCGTAGCGCATTGGCCGCACGCGAAAGCGGTCTGTTTGCCACCCGGACTCTCGGGCGCGATAGGCCGTTGCGAATTCCAAGGTGGTCTATTTTATACAGACCAATCGCTCGCGAGCGCGCCAACGCCAGATGACTCGGTTGGAACTAAAAAACCTCGGCGTTGTTGAATTAATGCTGGGCTTGCTTCGATTGGAGCAAAACAATGAATATTTTTTACGTCATCGGCGTCGTGGTCGTGGTCATTGTAGTCGCAGGATTTTTCGGGCTGCATCTCTGACAAACGACCGGATCAGTATACCGAATGGCATCGGTATTTGATTTGGCCTGATCACATCGAGGCAGCGTCTCGAGGGTGGCACCGGTCAATCCTATACAGACCTCAAAAGTAGCAAGCGCGCACCATTGCCTGCATCGGGGACGCGGAGTCCCCAACCAAAGAGGGTGCCATCATGAGGAAAGCCTATGCTCACCCTTTTTCTTGTTCCGCTTCTGACGACGCCGGCATTGGCCGGTTCCTTGAGCGCCGGCGACAAACCAATGGTCGTCGCGGAAGGCGTCGAGATCGGGGTCGGCGGCGTCGGAGTTGGCGTCGGTGATCCGCACCGGCATCGCGACCATGATCGGGAGCACCACCGTCACCATAGAGACAGCCGCTAACCAGCGCATGAGCTTAGGCGGCGGGGTTTCCAATCACTCCGCCGCCAGCGCGCGTTCTTTGAACGGTAAGCCGAGCCGCTGCCACACATCGACCAAAGCTTCGGCGAGCGCGTCGATCAGCACGTCGTCGTGATATGGGCTCGGCGTGATGCGCAGCCGCTCGGTGCCCTTCGGCACGGTCGGATAATTGATCGGCTGGATGTAGATGCGGTGCTCGGCGAGAAGGAGATCGCTCGCCGCCTTGCAAAGTTCGGGATCGCCGACATAGACCGGCACAATGTGCGTAGGATTGGTCATCACCGGTAGGCCTGAGGCCTCAAGCACCGCCTTGGTGCGCGCGGCGCGCTCCTGATGCCGTTCGCGCTCCCAGCTCGACGTCTTGAGATGCCGGATCGCGGCGGTTGCCGCCGCACAGACCGATGGCGGCAGCGCGGTGGTGAAGATAAAGCCCGGCGCATAGGAGCGTACCGCGTCGATCAGCGCCGCCGAGCCGGCGATATAGCCGCCGAGGCAGCCGAACGCCTTCGCCAGCGTGCCTTCGACCACGTCGATCCGGCCCATGGCGCCGTCCCGCTCGGCGATGCCGCCGCCGCGCGGGCCGTACATGCCGACCGCGTGGACTTCGTCGATATAGGTCATGGCGCTGTAGCGCGCGGCGAGATCGCAGATGTGATTCACATGGGCGACGTCGCCATCCATGGAATAAAGGCTTTCGAACACGATCAATTTGGGGCGCGCCGGATCGGCCGCCGCCAACAGCGCTTCGAGATGCGCCATGTCGTTGTGGCGGAAGATCTGCTTCTCGCAATGCGCCTGGCGGACGCCTTCGATCATCGAATTGTGATTCCAGGCGTCGGACAGGATCAGGCAATTCGGCATCAGCTTGGCGAGCGTCGAAATTCCGGTCTCGTTTGAGATATAGCCGGAGGTGAAGACCAAAGCCGCTTCCTTGCGGTGCAGGTCGGCAAGCTCACGCTCGAGCTCGATCAGCGGATGATTGTTGCCGGCGATATTGCGGGTGCCGCCGGCGCCGGTGCCCATCCGCGTCGCGGTCTCGACCATGGCGCCGACCACTTTGGGATGCTGGCCCATGCCGAGGTAGTCGTTCGAGCACCAGATCACGACATTCTTAGGCCCGTCCGGCGAGTGCCATAGCGCGTGCGGAAAGCGTCCCGCCATGCGTTCGAGGTCGGCGAAGACGCGGTAGCGCCGCTCGCCGCGCAGCCGGCCGAGCGCGTCGGTGAAATAGGCGTGATAATCGATGTCCGGGCGATTTTTGGGGGTGTTCATCGGCGAGCGTCCCCGGCGGCTGCCGGCATTTGCATAGTCTGGAACCCAGCGGGGGTACTTCTAGAAGCGTTCCAGGGTGTTTGTCGAGGTCCATAGACGCGGTTGGTTGCCGCGTTGTTGATCCGCATCGATTTGAGTTGATAAGGCAATTTAATCGAATCGAACGGGTTCGATCTATTCGCCGGCGGCCTTGCGCAATTCCGGCGCGGCATCTGCGGCCGCCGCGGGGCGTGAATTGGCGCGCCGGCTGCCAGGTTTTTGCAACCATGGACTCCACGGATCGGGCGGCACCAGCCCTTCGGTGACCGAGACCGGCAGGATGCGGCCGTCCTCGGTGATGCGGCCGATCATGACCGGCTTGAACAGATGGTGCGTCTTGGCATCCATCAACACCGAGAAGCCGCTCGGCGAGGTGATGCGGCGGTCCCCGAGCGCGCCGCGCACTTTGTCTACGTCGGTGGTGCCGGCGGCTTCGACGGCGGCGGCCCACAGATTGAATCCAATCCAGGTCGCCTCCATCGGATCGTTGGTCATAGCGCCGGCGTTGCCCTTGAAGCGGCGCCATTCCTCGATGAATGCGCGGTTCTCCGGCGTATCGAAGGCGTGCAGATAATTCCACGCTACGAAATGGCCCGCGATCTTGGAATGCCGCAGCGCCGGAAGCTCGGCCTCGTTGATCGACAGCGACATCACCGGAATCTCCGCGGCAACAATCTCCTGGATCGCGAGTTCACGGAAGAAATGCACATTGGCGTCGCCGCTGATCGTAGCGACGACGGCGGTGCGGCCGCCGCGGGCGAAGCGGCGGATCTCCTCGACCACCGCCCGCCAATCCGTTTGACCGAGCGCGGTATAGCATTCGGAGAATTCCGAAATCCCCTCGCTCGAAAGATAACCTTTGAGCACGGCATTGGTGGTGCGTGGATAAATATAATCCGTGCCGACCAGGAAGAAGCGGCGAATGCCCTGGTCGCGCAGGAAATTGACCGCCGGGATCGCCTGCTGCGGCGGCGTCGCGCCGGTATAGAAGATGTTGCGCGAGGATTCTTCGCCCTCGTATTGGCTCGGATAGAACAACAGCGCGTTGTCGCGCTCGACGATCGGCAGCACCTCTTTGCGCGACGCGGAGCTCCAGCAACCGAAAATGGCGGCGACCTTGTCGTCGTGGATGAGCTTGCGCGTCAGCTCGGGGTAAGCCTTCGGATCGGAATGCGGATTGACGATGACCGGCTCGAGCGGGCGGCCCAACAGCCCGCCGCGCGCGTTCTGCTGCTCGATCAGCATGACCAGCAGTTCCTGCAACGGCCGCTCGCTCGCCGTCATGGTACCGGACAGCGAATGCAGAACGCCGATCCTGATCGAACCGAATTCGAGGTCGGTAAAATAGCGCGTCACGGCATCGACCAGCCATTGCGAGCGGCCGAGCAGATCTTCGGCGGTGGCCAGCACGCCGTTGCCGGCCTCCTGCACGCTCGAGGCAATCGTCGAAATCTCCGGCAGCACGCCGGCGACGGTGCCGGCGACCTGTTCGGCGCGGTTGCCGATGCGATTGATCTCCGCGGCCTGGTGATCGAGGATGCCGGTCAGTTGCCGATTGGCATTGCTCATCGTCGTCACGCTCGACGAGACGCCGGCGATGGCTTCGACGGTTTCGTTCACCGCGTGCTGGATGTCGTGAATTTGCGCGCTGATGTCGCCGGTCGCCTTCGCCGTCTGCTGCGCCAGCGTTTTCACTTCCGAGGCGACGACGGCAAAGCCCTTGCCGGCGGCGCCGGCGCGCGCCGCCTCGATCGTGGCGTTGAGCGCCAACAGCGAGGTCTGCGACGCGATCGCCTCGATCAGCTTGACCACGGCGCCGATGCGCTCGGCCGCGGCGGCGAGGCTGCGCACGGTGAAATCGGTGTGGCCGAGATCGGAAATGGTGCGGTCGGTGGCGTCCTTGGCGGCCCCGGCCTCGGTCGAGCACTGCGCGATCAGCGTGAGCAGTCCGCGCGCGGCTTCGGCGACCGCCGCCACGTCGCGGCTCGCGCAAGTGGCCGCCTCGACGGCATGCGCGGTGCGATGCGACATGTCCTGGTTGCGCTCACCGAGATTGGCGGTGGTCACCCGGATTTCCTCGCCGGCAGCCTGGAAGGTGACGGTGAGTTCGTCAATGGTGGAACGGAAGCGCTGAGTGAAGAATCCGCGGCTGGAGTGACGCAGCCGCGTCTCGGCTTCGCGACTCTTATGATCGACCGCCAGCGCATCGGCGTCGATCAGCGCCTGGCGCATCGTCTCCGCGGCGGTGGCGCTGTCGGTGAGTGCGCCGCTGCCGATCCGGGTCGGCAGTGCGGCATAACGGTCGCCGCTGGCGATCTGGGCGATCGGGCCGACGACGGCGCGAAGCATGCGCTCGCACCACCACGCCGCTGCAATCGCGCCGGTCAGGCCGGCGGCGAGCCCCAGAAACAGGCTGCCCGATCCCCAGGTCGCCAGCACCGCCACGATGCAGACGAACATGAACGGCAGTACGATCCAGGCCGGGAGCGGGTTTTTGTGAAGATCGGCGGCCATTTTCGGCTGACGTCGGCTAGCGTTGGGAAAAGTCCTGGAGAACATGAAGGAAATTGCGCATATTCGATTACTAAATCCTTTCCTAATGCTGCGCTGCACCGCATGAATTATCGGCACCTACGCCCAAATTATGTGCGGCAACCGACGCTTGGTTGCAGCTGACGAGGACACGACCGGGATATGACGACTACCACCGCCGGACTGGACCACGGACTTACCGACTACGGCGATCGCGATTTCTCGCGCTATCTGCGGCGTTCTTTCACGCTATCGATGGGTTATTCGCGCGCGATGTTGGACAAGCCGGTGATCGGCATCGCCTATACGGGGTCGGACTACAATAATTGCCACCGCCATTTCCCCGAACTGTTGGCGGCGGTTAAACGCGGCGTGCTCGCTGCGGGCGCGCTGCCACTCGAATTTCCGACCATCTCGCTCGGTGAGGTTTTTCTCACGCCGACGAGCCTCAAATACCGCAACCTGATGGCGATCGACACCGAGGAGATGATCCGCGCCCAGCCGATGGATGCGGTGGTGCTGATGGGCGGCTGCGACAAGACGGTGCCGGCGCAGCTCATGGGCGCGGTCTCCGCCGGCCGGCCGGCGGTCATGTTGGTCGCGGGCCCGATGATGACCGGACGCCACCGCGGCGAGCGCCTCGGCGCCTGCACCGACTGCCGCCGTTTCTGGGCACGCTATCGCTCCGGCGATATCGACGCCGAGGAAATCTCGGAGGTCGAGGGCCAACTCGCGGTGACGGCGGGCACCTGCGCGGTCATGGGCACCGCCTCGACCATGGCGTGCCTGACCGAGGCGCTCGGTCTGTGCCTGCCTGGCACCGCGGCAATTCCGGCGGTGCATGCCGACCGGCTGCGCGCCGCCGAGGCGACTGGCGCCGCGGCGGTGAAGCTGATCGGCTCTCAACTCACGCCGGCGGCGATCGTCAACCGGAAATCGGTGGAGAACGCGCTGCGCGTGCTGCTAGCGCTCGGCGGCTCGACCAATGCGGTGATCCATCTCACCGCGATCGCCGGACGCGCCGGGGTAAAGGTCTCGCTTGAGCAACTCAATACGCTGTCGGATTCGACGCCGGTCCTGGTCAATCTCAAGCCGGTCGGCAACGGCTATATGGAGGATTTTTGCACGGCCGGCGGCATGGGCGCGCTGCTGCGCGAACTAAAGCCGCTCTTGCATCTCGATTGCATGACGGTGACCGGCCAAACGCTCGGCGAGCGGCTCGACGAGGGCGCAGAAACTTACGTCGATCGCTCGATCATTGCCGAAGTGAAAACGCCGCTTGAGCCCAGCGGCGGCCTGGTCGCCCTGTTCGGCAATCTGGCGCCGCAGGGCGCCATCCTCAAACGCTCGGCTGCCGACGCCAAATTGTTCGAGCACGGAGGCAAAGCGGTGGTGTTTTCCTCGCTTGAAGACCTCGCCGCGCGCATCGACGATCCAAAACTCGAGGTCGAGCCGGCGGACATTCTGGTGTTGCAGAATGCCGGGCCGCACGCGCCGGCCTGCATGCCGGAGGCTGGCTATCTGCCGATCCCGAAAAAACTCGCGCAGCGCGGCGTTAAGGACATGGTGCGCATTTCCGACGCGCGCATGAGCGGCACCGCGTTCGGCACCATCGTGCTGCATATCACGCCCGATGCCGCCTCCGGCGGCCCGCTCGGGCTGGTTCGCAACGGCGACCGCATCCGGCTGTCGGTGCAGAACCGCCGCATCGAGCTTGTGGTCGACGACGCCGAGCTGAAAAAGCGCGCCGCCGCTTCCAAAGCGCACGCCACGGTCCCCGAGCGCGGCTATGCCAAGCTGTTCGCCGAGCAAATCACCGGCGCTGATGAAGGCTGCGATTTCAGGTTTCTGATGCCGCGGTGATCATCCGCGCGCCACCGCGATCTCCAGCGGAAAATCATCGACTACTTCGTGCCCGCTCGCGGTGACGATGAAGGTGTGGCCGAGGAAAATGCCGAACAGCCCGTCAGCGGTGATCGGATTGGGCTCGGCCATGATGACCATGCCGGCCTTAAGGATCTGCTCGAAGTCTTCCGCGGCCACATGCTCGGCGACGACATGCGGCTGGTCGGTGACGAGATCGATGCCGTGGCATTGCGTCGGCCGTGACTGATAGCCATTGTCGCGGAAGAACTTGCTGGCCTGGCGCATCGCTTCGGCGGGCCGGCCCGGCGCGATCTCGGCGACGATGCGGTGGTAGCCGGGCAGCGTGATCTCGTTCCAGAATTTTTTCACCATTTCGGTCGGCTCGCCGACGCAAATGGGCGAACCGATTTGCGCAGTATAGCCGCGATAGCCGGCGGCCAGCTCCATGTTGATGATATCGCCTTGTTGCAGCACGCGGCCGGACGGTCGCGGATTGCCGAAAATCTGCGCCGGGTTCGCCATCGGCGTCGAGCCGATGATCAGAAAATCGATGTCGCCGCCGCCTTCGAGAATGGCGGCGCCGGCGGCGGCGCGCAGCTCATATTCCTTCGCGCCGGGTTTTGCCCGCGCCACCATCGCTTCCATCGCGCGCTGGCATAAGATGCCGGCCTTGCGCACGCAGTCGAGCTCTTCGGCGCTATGGACAGACAAGAGCTCATGCAAGAAGCCCTTGGTGAACACCAGCTCGGCGTCGGGCAAGTTCTCGCGCAGCACGTTGTATTGATTGACCGGCAGGTAATCGCCGTGGCGCGGATCGATCTCCATCAATCCGATGCGGCTGAGCTCGAGTTTCAGTTCGCGCAGCCGCTCGACCATGATGTCGGCGTAACGGCCGCCGCGGCTGTGGCGGACATCCTTGACCGCGACCTCGACCTGCCGGCGCACCGCTTCAGCATGCGTGCCGCCCATCGAGTAGATCAGCGTCGGCTCGCCTTCGAGCGGCACCACAACGTAGCTCGCCAGCGCGTGCCACTCCCAATGGCCGGTCAGCCACAGCATGCCGCCGCCGAAACTCCAATGGCTCGGCCCGCCCGGCACGATGATGGCGTCGAGCCGGTGCTCGCGCATTTTCGCGCGCAGCGCCGCGTAGCGGCGCGCGTATTCCCGGGCGGAGAATTGCTCCCACACCGCGTCGCGGTAATACGGCGTGTCGCGCATATTGGCAAATGGCAGCGACTGGTCGAGCTTGGTGCGGACAATGTCCCACGGCTGCGGGCCGATGCGCGGTGGACGAATGTTCATGATGGCCTCAATGTGTCTCCCGCACGCCGGCGCGTTGCAGGCGCGGCAGCACCTCGTCGCAGAAATACGGCACCTCATCGAGAAAATTGACGAATGACAGCCCGATGCCGCGCACGCCGGCCTGGCTGATGACGGTCAATTCCTCGGCGATGCGGTCGGGCGTGCCGACGAAGGGATAGCCGCCGATGGAATTGGCGGCGAAAAAGCGGCGTTTCTTTTCGTATTCTTCCGGCGCGATGGTCTGCGGCGTGATGCTCTTGTTGGCGAGCATGCCGTCGATGGCGCCCCAGTCGGCATTATCGATATTGACGTGCTGATAGTATTCGTCGGCTTCCTGCTGCGTCGGCCGGCAGATCACCTGGCCGACGGTGAAGACCTCGATGTCGCGGCCGAGCTTTTGCGCCGCGGTCTTGACCTCGGCGACCTTGACGGCGCTGCCAGCAAGCGACGTTCGCGAAGTCGATGTCGCCACGAAAAATGCGTCGCAGTTTCTTAGAGCAAAGGCCTGCCCGACGTCGGACGAGCCGGCATTCATGATGAGCGGCCGGCTATCGCCATAGGGCTTCGGATAAGCTCGCGCGCCCTTGAGCTGCAAATACTTGCCATCGAAATCGAACGTGCCGTCGCGCGACCACGCTTGCTTGACAACATCGATCCATTCCTGCGCGTAGTCGTAGCGCACGGCATGCTCGCGCTGCTGGACGCCGAACATTTCGAATTCGCCTTCGTTCCAGCCGACCACGATGTTGACGCCGATGCGGCCTTCGCCGATGTGGTCGGCGGTGACGAATTCCTTGGCCGCGATCAGCGGATGAAACAGCGGCGCGTGCACCGTGCCGAACACGGTCATGCGCTTGGTCGCGGCCAGCAACCCGACCGCCCAGGTGATGGTTTCCAGCGAGCGGCCGTGGAAATCGGTATCGCCGCCATAACCCTTCCAGCGTGCGATCGGCAGCATGAAATCAAGGCCGGCCTGGTCGGCGAGCCGCGCCAGCGCCAGACAATCCGGCCAGGTCGCCGACCACCGCTCCGCCACCTTGGTGGCCGAGCGTCCGGACGAGCAATTGGCGCCGAACAGGCCGATTTTCAGCGCATTGCCATTGTACATGGCAATTCTGTTGTTCATGGATGCGCTGGGCGCCAGCACCACGTTTCCTCCATCCTTGTGGCGCTAGCCTTGCCGTCCCACCGGACAGTGCAGCCTATACCATTCGTTAACGCGCGGCCGAAAATTTAACCGAATCCAAACCTCGGTGTGGCATTAAGCCGTTGACGGTCCAGGCTAAAATGACCACGCATCGCCTTTCGAAATGGCTCCGCGCTCTGGTGCGGCCTGCGCCGATCCTCGGCATGGCGATGATCGCCGTGTTGTGGATCGGGCTCGCTTATTTGCTGGCGGATCATCACGGCACGCTGGCCGAGCCGCAAGCACGCGAGCCGATCTTTCTTCCCGTCGTCGTTCTGCTGACGCTGCTCGAACTCATCATCATGGTGGCCAGCGTGCGCCGCCAGATGTCGCTCGAACAGACCAATATGCGGTTCGACACCGCGCTCGAAAATATGACGCATGGCCTGTGCATGTTCGACGGCAACAAGCGCCTGGTCATTTGCAACGACCGCTATGCCAGCCTGTATCGGCTGCCGCCGGAACTCTTGAAGGTCGGCACGACGCACGAAGCCATCATCGGCCATCGCGTCATGAACGGGCTGCTCAAGGGCGAGAAGAGCGCCGGCGCCGTCGATAAAAAGCTTGGTGCGCTGGGCCAGCATTCATCCGAGCGCATTTCGAGCCGCGTCGACGAGTTGGCCGATGGCCACTTGGTCCGCGTCACCCGGCAGCCAATGAAGGACGGCGGCTGGGTGGCGACGCATGAGGACATCACCGAGCGACATCGGCTCGAGAACCAGCGCGATTCCATGCTTGCGCAGGAGAGCCGCCGCATGTTGACCGAGAACGCGATCGCCTCGTTCCGCGGACGGGTCGAGGAAATGCTCGGCATCGTCTCGACCAGCACCAACGCCATGAAGTCGACGGCGGGCGCGCTCATCGTCTCGTCGCACGAAACTACGCAACACGCCGAAGGCGCGCTCAAGGAATCCAACGAAGCCTCGGCCAATGTCTCGCTGGTCGCCGGCTCGGCCGAGCAGCTTTCCGCCTCGATTGAGGAAATCAATCTGCAGCTGGCGCAGACCACGGATTTGGTGGCGACCGCGGTGACCAGGGCCCAGGCCTCGAACGGCGAATATGAAGGGCTGGCGCAAGCGGCGGCAAAGATCGGCGACGTCGTCAAGCTTATCCGCAACATCGCCGGTCAAACCAATCTGCTCGCGCTCAACGCCACCATCGAGGCGGCGCGCGCGGGCGAAGCGGGACGCGGCTTTGCCGTGGTCGCCGCCGAAGTGAAATCGCTCGCGGTGGAAACCGCCAAGGCGACCGAGGAAATCGCGCGGCACATCCTGGCGGTGCAGCAATCGACCGGCGGCGCAGTCGAGGCGGTGCACAGCATCGAAGATAGCATGCATGAGATCAATTCGCGGGCATCGAGCGCCGCCGCTTCGATCCTGCAGCAGAACGCGGCGACGTCCGAGATCAGCCGCAACGCGGCGAACGCAGCGCGCGGCACCAGTATGGTGGTTGCGGTGCTCGGCAAGGTCTCCGAGGCCGCGGCCGGCACCCGCGCCGCCGCCGCGACGGTGCTCAACGCGTCGAATTCGGTCGACACGTCGGTCGGCAATCTGCGCGCCGAGATCGAAGGCTTCCTTAACAAAGTCGCGGTGTGACGCCGGCCGCTACCGGTGCTCAGGCGGTGGGCGTCTCGCCGCGCAAAATCCGCGCGAAGACCGGCATGTCGATATTGCCGCCTGACAGGATCAGCCCGGCGCGCTTGCCAGCGTAACGGTCCTTTTCCTGCAACAGGCCCGCCAGCGGTGCGGCGCCGGCGCCTTCGGCCAGATTGTGCGTCGTGCTGTAATAAATCCGGATCGCCTGGGCGATGTCGTCCTCGCTGACGCGGACGATCCGCGCCGCGCCCGTCCTGATGATGTCGAGGGCTTCGCCGGCGGGGTCGCGGCACGCCATGCCATCGGCGAAGGTCGCTGCCGAATTTGTCCGCACCACATGCCCGGCGTCGAACGACAAGGCGTAGGCCGGCGCGTTGTCGGCGACCACGCCGACGATCTCGGTGCGTAACCCGAGAAGATCGCGCACCGTGATCAGCCCGCTGATGCCGGAGCCCATGCCGATCGGGACATACACCATATCGAGATCGGCATGGCTGGTGAACAATTCCAGCGCATAAGTCGCGACGCCCATCACCAGGTCGCGGTGAAACGACGGCACGAAATGATAGCCGCGCTCGCGCTGGATCTGCGCGGCAACAAGGCGGCTCTCGTCGAAATCCCTGCCGGCGGTGACCAGTTCGCCGCCGAAGGCCGCCATCGCTGCGTTCTTCTCGCGTGAATTTCCTTCCGGGATCACGATCACCGCCGGAATGCCGTACCGCGCGGCGGCCAGCGCAACCGATTGGCCGTGATTGCCGCGCGTCGCCGTGACGACGCCTTTGGGTTTTGGGCCGGCGCGGAGCAGGGCTTCCATATAGACGAGCCCGCCACGGACTTTGAACGCGCCGATCGGCGTGTGGTTTTCGTGCTTGACGACGACGTCGAGGCCGGTTCGCGCCGCCAGCAGCGGCCAAGCGTAAGCCGGCGTTGCGCCGACCACCGCGCGAACGGTCTCGGTGGCGGCGGCCAGTTCGTCCAGCGTGAACAGCGGCATGTCAGCTCGCTTCATCGTTCGGTTGAGCGAGACGGCCGAAGGGACGTGGTGCTGCCGCTCAGGATTGAACTGAGGACCTCTCCCTTACCAAGGGAGTGCTCTACCACTGAGCTACGGCAGCGGCCGATACGCAAAAACATGCGGCGCATGCAGATTGCGAGACTACAGGCACGGGAATAATCGGTAAAACGCCGCGATGCTTGCCATAGCGGGGATTTCGGCGCAAGCGCGCGCCGAAGCGGTGCGCGAGGGCATTCAAGCCCTCAAGCGCTTTAAGGACTTGCAGCGTGATGTTTGGCGAGTGCGGCGATGCCAAACCCCAGTCCTGTGGCGGCGGCTGCCCCTATGAACAGGTTGGTGCCGAACCCCCGTTCCTGAGCGACCGGCAGATACACACATGGTTCGTTGCATGCCGACCCGGTGCAGCTTTGAGTGATAGGCGGAGGACACGGTTTGCATGGCGACGTCGGCGCAATCGTTGCGATCGCTCCCGGCTGGACGGTGACTTTGCATTTATCGCCGTAGACGATCACCGCGCTGCCGCCCGGATCCACCATGACGGAATCACCGGCTTTGCCTTCAACATGGCTTTTGATCTGCGCAAAGCCTTGACCGTGACTCACGTAAACGTTGCCCTGGACCGGTTCGACTGTCGCCGCCAGGCAAGGGCCGGCAATGAGCAACAAACAGCCGGCGCACAAAGCCCTCAGCAGGGGCCGCACGCGCAAGATGCCTCCCTTGGTGCTGGCGTAGCGCATGTGACCACCACAATCTCCAATATAACATATAAATTAAAACAACTTATAGTAGAAGCCGCAAGAGCCTGTTTCGGCGACGTTTGGCAGCGCGGAAGCGGTGCGGCCGCCGCGCTTGACCGGGCGGTGGTGGCGGTTGCGGCGTCGCGGCTGCCGTGCTTGGGAATCCGTCAATGAGCAAACGCGGCAAGGCGGAGAGATGGCAGGCGCGCGGCGAGCGGCTGGCGGCGGCACTGCGCGAAAATCTCAAGCGGCGGAAACAGCAAGCCAGAGGGCGCGATCTGGGGCGCGATCTTGGTCGCGACCGCGCGCCAGACGAAACAGCTCCGGCGGACCAGACCGCGACGCCATCTCCCGAGTTCCGACGCAATCGAAGCCGAGAGTAGCTTTGCGAGCCGTTCTCCATGTCGCTTTGCGTGCGGCTTGGCAGGTGCATCCTCGCGGGTGCATAAACTCGATCAGGGTTGTGATCCGGTCCCAAATGGCAGATGGATCGAATCTTCGAGGGTGAGTATGGATCGGATGCGCATTATCGGTGGCCGGCCGCTTAACGGCACCATCCCGATTTCGGGGGCAAAAAACGCCACGCTGCCCTTGATGATCGCGGCGCTGCTGACCGAGCAGACCTTGATCCTCGACAATGTGCCACGGCTCGCCGACGTGGCGCTGCTCGAACGCATCCTCGGCAATCACGGCGTCGATATCATGACGAGCGGCAAGCGCTCCGGCGAGACCGCCGACCACGGCCAGACGCTGCACATTTCCGCGGCCCGCATTGTCGACACCACCGCGCCCTACGAGCTCGTCTCAAAAATGCGCGCGAGCTTTTGGGTGCTGGCGCCGCTGGTCGCCCGCATGGGCCAGGCGCGGGTATCGATGCCGGGCGGCTGCGCCATCGGCACGCGGCCGGTCGACCTCCTCATCATGGCGATGGCGCGGCTCGGCGCGGCAATAGAGATCGACGCCGGCTATGTGGTGGCGCAGGCGCCGCATGGACTGAAGGGCGCCGAGATCGTGTTTCCCAAAGTCACCGTCGGCGGCACGCATACGGCGATGATGGCGGCGGCGCTGGCCAACGGCACGACCGTCATCGAGAATGCCGCGCTGGAGCCGGAAATTGCCGATGTGGCCGATTGCCTTAACAAAATGGGCGCGCGCATTTCCGGCGCCGGCACCCGGCGCATCGTCATCGAAGGCGTCGCCAAATTGAATGGCGCGCGCCATGCCGTGCTGCCGGATCGGATCGAGACCGGCACCTATGCCATGGCCGTGGCAATGGCCGGCGGCGACGTCCTGTTGCAGAACGCGCGGCCGGAATTGTTGCAGGCCGCGCTCGACGTGCTCACCCGCGCCGGCGTCACGGTGACGCCGACCAATCAGGGCCTCCGCATCGCCCGCAACGGTTCGGGCCTCGCGCCGGTCGATGTGACGACCGCGCCATTTCCCGAATTTCCCACCGACCTGCAGGCCCAGCTCATGGCGCTGACTACGCGCGCGCGCGGCACCTCGCACATCACCGAGACGATCTTCGAGAACCGCTTCATGCACGTGGGGGAATTGGCGCGGCTCGGCGCCCGCATCCAGCTCGACGGCGAACGCGCCACCATCGAAGGCGTCGAGCGGCTCAAGGGCGCGCCGGTGATGGCGACCGATCTGCGCGCTTCGGTTTCGCTGGTGATCGCCGCGCTCGCCGCCGAAGGCGAGACCATCGTCAATCGCGTCTATCATCTCGATCGCGGTTTTGAGCGGCTGGAAGACAAACTCAGCCGCTGTGGCGCGGCGATCGAGCGGATCGCGGGCTAGATTAACCCCGGGCTGGGGGTCGAATTCAAATGTTGCGTCTCTCTTCTCTTGCGCTTGCTGCCGCGCTTTCTATTCTTGTTGCCGGCAGCGCGTACGCGCAGGATTATCCGTCGCGGCCGATCCGGCTGATCGTTGCCTTCACGCCGGGCGGCACCACCGACCTTACCGCGAGATTGATCGCCGACCAGATGCAGCGCACGCTCGGTCAGGTCGTCGCGGTGGAGAACAAACCTGGCGCCAACGGCGCGATCGCGGCGCAATACGTGGCGCAGTCCGATCCCGACGGCTACACGCTGTTCTTCACCACCGTCGGCGCTGTCGCCATCGCATCCGGCGTTCCGCAGCGATTTGCCCTACGATCCGCTCAAGAATTTTGCGCCGGTCGGCAAGGCCGCGATCAATTCGCCGGTCCTGGTGGTGAACGCCGACATGAAGGTCAATTCGGCGCGCGAATTGGCGGAGATCGCCCGGAAGAAACCCGGCGCCATCACCATCGGCATTACCGGCCGCGGCGCGATGTCCGATCTCGGTTTGCAATTGTTCGAGGCCTCGGCCGGCATTCAGTTGCAGTCGGTGCCCTATCGCGGCGCGGCGCAAGCCATCACCGACATTCTTGCCGGCCATCTCGACGGCCTGGTCGGCGACGTGCCGACGGTGATGGGTCAGGTCCAGGCCGGTCGACTGAAGGCGCTCGCCACGACGTCGCGCGAGCGGTCCGATATTTTCCCCAAAGTGCCGACCTTCGCTCGAGCAGGGTTATGCCGACGCCGTCGGCGATAACTGGGCGGGCGTACTGGCGCCAGCCGGCACGCCGGCCTCGGCAATCGCGAAATTCAACGCCGCGATGGTGGCGGCGCTGGACGATCCTGGGCTGCGCGAGCGGCTATACGAAGCCGGCACGACGCCGGCACCGAGTTCGCCGGCCGAATTCGGCGCTTACCTGCGCGAGGAAATCGCGCGCTGGGCCAAAGTGATCAAGGAGAAGGGCTTAAAGGGCGAGACGGACTAGTGTTCCCCTCCCCACAAGGGAGAGGGTTACGCGGCCAGCTCGCGCATGATCCGGTATAGCCGCGCGTGGCCTTCAAAGCCGATACCCGGCCGGTCGGACAAAGTCAGATAGCCGTCAGCGAGTTTTGCGTCGTCGGCGAAGCCGCCGAAATCGCCGAACACGCCGGGATAGGCTTCCGCGCCGCCGAGCCCAAAGCCCGCCGCGATGGCGAGCGACATCTGGTTGCCGCCGTGGGGAAACAGCAAGCCGCGCGGCCATTGATGTCGCGCCAGCATGTCGAGCGTGCGCGCATATTGCACGATGCCATAGGCCTGCGGCGGATCGACCTGGATGACGTCATTGCGCTGCGGCTTTAGCCCGCCGAAGCGCACCAGGTTCTCGACGTCCTGGGTCGAAAACAGATTCTCGCCGGTGGACAGCGGCGCGTCATAGACGGATGCGATCTCGGCCAGCAGCGCGAAATCAATCGGATCGCACGGCTCCTCGAACCAGCGCAACGCAAAGGGTCGTAATCCGCGCGCATAAGCGAGCGCGTCGTCGCGCGAAAATTTTGAATTGGCGTCGACCGCAAGCTTGCCGCCTTTTGGCAGGATCGATTTCACCGCCGCGACGCGGGCGAGATCGTCGTTAAGCGGCATGCCGCCAACCTTCATCTTCACCATCGTATAGCCGGCGTCGAGATGGCGTTGCATCTCGTCGAGCAAATCTTGCGTGGTCTTGCCCGGCGCGTACCAGCCGCCGCCGACATAGCAGAACACCTTGTCCGCGATCTTGCTGGAGTTGTAGCGTTCGGCGAGCACGACGTGCAGCGGCTTTTCCGCGATCTTGGCGACCGCGTCCCAGACCGCGACTTCGATCGTGCCGATGCCGACCGAGCGTTCGCTGTGGCCGCCGGCCTTTTCATTGCGCGTCATCGCCGCGAGGATTTTCTCCGGCGCAAAATTGTCGCCGGCCTCGTTGAGCAGCGATTGCGGATCGGCTTTAAGCACGCGCGGAATGAAACGCGCGCGCATCTGCGCGCCGCAGGCGTAGCGGCCGGTCGAATTGAAGGCGAAGCCGCAAACCGGCCTGCCGTCGCGCACAACGTCGGTGATGACGGCGACCACCGATGTCGTCATCTCGGAGAAATCGATGCTCGAATTGGCGAGTGTGGAATTGAGCGGAATCGCGGTCTCGCGGATATCGACGATGCGCATCGGTTCACGTTTTACTGGATCTGCGGAATCTTGGCGTCGACGATGACCTGGTGCCACCTGTCGACTTCCTTCTTGATATAGGCGGCGAACTCCGCCGGCGTGTCGGCGACGATGTCGAGGCCGACCTGCTTGCATTTTTCCTGCACGTCCGGCTGCGCCAGCGCCTTGACGGCCTCGCGGTTGAGCAGGTCGACAACGGCCTGCGGTGTCCCGCCTGGCACGAACACGCCCTGCATGGTTTCGGATTCCTGGCCCTCGACGCCGGCTTCGAGCATGGTCGGCACGTCCGGCACCGCGGCGGATCGCTTGAGCGCGGTAACAGCGAGGCCGCGCAACGTGCCGCCGAGAATTTGCGGCGTCGCCGTCGTCAGATTGGCAAAACCGACCAGTGTCTGTCCGGCGACCACCGCCTGGATCACCGGCGCGCCGCCGGCATAAGGCACGCTCGGCTGGTCAAGCTTGAAAGCAAGCTTGAACAATTCGGCCGCGAGCTGCGGCGTGGTGCCGAGGCCGGAATTGGCGATGGCGTATTTGCCGGGATTGGCCTGCAGCAGCGCGAACAATTCCTTGACTGTCTTCGCCGGCAACGACGGGTGAGCTATCAATATATTCGGCGCGGCGCCGGCCAGTGTTATCGGCGCAAAATCCTTGAACGGGTCGTAGGGCCTGTTGGCGTAAAGGCTCGGATTGACCACGTAGCTCGAGCTTGCCACTAGGATCGTGTAGCCGTCCGGCGCGGAACGCGCGACCTGCGTCATGCCGATATTGCCGCCGGCGCCCGGATGGTCCTCGACATAGAACGGCTGCCCCAGGGACTGCGACAGCTTGTCGGCAAGGAGCCGCGACACGAGATCGCTCGGGCCGCCGGCGGTGAACGGCGCGATGATCTTCACCGGATGACTTGGATAGGCATCCGCGGCGAAGCATGCGCCCGCCCAGACAAGGCTTGCGCCGAAAGCGAGCCAGCGCGCAGCAGACGTCATAACGGCCATAAGGTCCTCCCCAGAGATTTTGCCGATGCTATCATTGCCCGGCGGCTTCCGGGAGCGTGCGCGACAAATAGTTTCCCTTCACCGAACGAAAAGGCAAAGGACAGCCAATGGCCGGGCGCAAAGTGACGCGAGACGATCTCCGCGCAAGCGGCGGAGAAGTACAAGAACTGGGGCAAATGGGGCCCCGACGACGAGATCGGCACGCTCAATTACACCAGCGCGGACGATATCGTCGCCGCAGCGCGCCTCGTCAAAAAGGGCAAGGTGATCTCGCTCGCGCTCAATTTCGATAATAACGGCCCGCAGGGCGGCAAGACCAATTATCCCGTGCTCGGCCGCATCAATCCGCTGCACACCATGCTGCGCACCGGCACCGATGCCTATTCCGGCGTGCTCGACAAGCGCGGCATCCGCGCCGCCGACGACATGGTGGTGATGCCGCTGCAATGTGGCACGCAATGGGACGGGCTCGGCCATGTCTTCTACGAAGACACGATGTGGAATGGCTACGATTGCCGCGAAGTATCGTCGTTTGGCGCGCAAAAATGCGGCATCGAGAAAACCAAGGCCAAGATGGTCGGCCGTGGCGTGTTTTTGGACGTCGCCCGCGCACTCGGCAAAGAGTGCCTCGACGACGGTTACGGCATCACCACCGCCGATCTCGATCTGACCGCGAAAAAGCAGAAGATCGAATTCAAGCGCGGCGATTACATCGTCGTGCGCACCGGGCAGATGGAGCGCTGCCTCAAGGCCGGAAGCTGGGACGGCTATCCCGGCGGCGACGCGCCGGGCTTTGCTTTCGAGACGCTGGAATTCGTGGCGAAGACCGAGCTCGCCGCGCTGGCCAGCGACACCTGGGGCTGCGAGGTGCGGCCGAACAATACCGAGGGCGGCATCAACCAGCCGTGGCACTGGATCACCATCCCTATCATGGGCATGACCATGGGCGAGATTTTCTATCTCAAGGACCTCGCCGAGGATTGCGCCAAAGACGGCGTCTACGAATTCATGTTCGTTGCGCCGGCGATCCCCATCACCGGCGCGGTCGGCTCGCCGACCAACCCGCTGGCGATTAAGTGATCTTGTCCCTCTCCCCGTGGGGGAGAGGGAGTATTACGTTTATTGACGTTCAACCTCACAAAACGGGCGCCCAGCCATGAGCATCGCCGCCGACACCAAGCAATATCCCGTTACCCATACCGACGCGGAGTGGAAGAAAATCCTGACGCCGGAGCAATTCCACATCATGCGCGAGCACGGCACCGAACGGCCGGGCAGTTGCGCGCTCAATTACGAGAAGCGCGCCGGCGCATTTTATTGCGCCGGCTGCGAACAAAAGCTGTTCGCCTCGAAAAAGAAATTCGAGAGCGGCACCGGCTGGCCGAGCTTTAACGATCCGGAGCCGGGCGCGGTCGACACCACGACCGATCGAACCTACGGCATGGTCCGCACCGAAGTGCATTGCAGCCGCTGCGGCAGCCATCTCGGCCATGTCTTCGAGGACGGCCCGCCGCCGACGCATCTGCGCTATTGCATCAACGGCGTGGCGATGAACTTCAAACCGGAATAATTTCAAGCCGGAGTAATGCCGGCTCCGCGTGTTGCGTCGATCACGGGAGGAACCATGAGACTTCCTCGCCGGAAATTCCTGCATCTGGCGGCGGGTGCCGTTGCCATCCCCGCGGTGCGCTCCGCATGGGCGGACACCTATCCGGCGCGGCCGATTCAGTTGCTCGTTGGCTTCCCGGCCGGCGGCCAGGTCGACATTATTGCGCGGCTGACCGCGAAATTTCTGTCGGATCGTCTCGGCCAGTCGATCGTCGTCGAGAACCGGCCCGGGGCCGGCGGCAATATCGGCGCCGAGGCCGTGGTGAAAGCGGCGCCGGACGGCTACACGCTGTTCTTCGCCTCCACGTCGAATGCTATCAACGCGACACTGTTCGAAAAGCTCAGCTACGATTTCGCGCGTGATGTCGCGCCGGTCTCGCCGGTCAACCGCATCACACTGGTGGTGGAAGCGAACCCGTCGTTCGCGCCACAAACGATGGGCGAGTTGATCGCTTACGCCAAAGCCAATCCCGGCAAGCTCAACATCGCGTCGCCGTCGGCCGGAACGCCGCCGTATATGGCCGTCGAACTGCTCAAGATGATGGCCGGCATCGATATCGTGCATGTGCCCTATGCCGGCGAAGGCCAGATGGTGACCGACCTGCTCGGCGGCCATCTGGAAGTCGCCATTGGCGGGTTGTCGCCAAGCATCGGCCACATCCGCGCCGGCAAGTTGCGGGCGCTTGCCGTGACACTGCCGGCGCGATCGGCCGTTTTGCCCGACGTTCCGACCATCGGCGAAACCGTGCCGGGCTACGAGGCGAGCGGCTGGAGCGGCATTGTCGCTCCCAAAGGCACGCCGGCCGACATCGTCAACACGCTTTACCGGGCGATTGCCGCCGTACAGGGCGATTCCGCGTTTAAGGCGCGGCTCGCCGATCTGGGCGTTGGGGTGCTCGCGCTGTCGCCCGCCGAGTTCGGCAAGTTCATCGCCGACGAAACCGAGAAGTGGGGCAGGGTGGTGCGGTTCGCCAATCTCAAACCGGAATGATCAGCCCCACAGTGTCTTGCTGGCGATGGCAGCGCCATCGCTGAGCGCGGCGAGTTTCGCCCAGACGATGCTGTCGGCCACCGTCGGCTCGGTGCGCACTGCGGTGCCGAAGCCGCAATCGACGCCGGCGATCAGCCGCTCGCGGTCGACGACGCCTGCGTAACGCAGAATGCGCTGCGCCACCAGGCGAGGATGCTCGACGAAATTCGTCGTCGAATCGATGACGCCGGGAATGAGGATCTTGTCGTCGGGAATTTTGATCGTCTTGAGGTCTTCCCATTCGTGATCGTGGCGCGGATTGGCGGCTTCGATGCTGAACGCCTGCACCCGCGCCTTGAACGCGATGTCGATGATCTTGAGCAGCGGCAGATCGTGGGTGTGCGGCCCCTCATAATTGCCCCAGCAGATGTGCAGCCGCATGCGGTCGGCGGGCAGCCCTTCGATCGCGGCATTGAGCGCCGCGATATTGCGCTCGGCGATTTTGCTGCGGAATTCGTCATCGGACAGATGCCGGTACTGGTTGTTGCGCGCCGAGCCGAGATCGGGCGCGTCGATCTGCAAAATAAAACCGGCTTCGACGATGGCGCGGTATTCGACCTTCATCACCTCGGCGAGCGCCGCGACATAAGCCTCTTCGGTTCGGGTAATGCAGGTTGATGATGAAGCGCGTCAAAATTCCCGGCGATGGCGCGGTCATGAACACGTCGGCGGGTTTCGATTTCGCCGCGGCGGTCTTTGAGATGCGCGATGTCGCCGATCGAGCGCGGACCGGTCCTTGTAGACGAGCTCGCCGACACAGCCGGGAAACGGCGTGGCGGCGAAATTGCTGCGCTGGCCCCGCACGCCGAAGTCTGGAAAAGCGAGGAGATCGCGGCCGACCATGATGTCGCGGCCCCTCTCGGCGGCGCGCGGGTCCGGCGCGATGCCGCCGACGCGATGGCGGATATAGGTCGTATAGGACGGCTTGCTCATCTCGCCGTCGTTGACCACGTCGATGCCCGCGGCGACCTGCTGCGCAACTACCGCATCGACGGCTTGCGCGGTCGCGGCTTCGAACGCCGCCGCATCGACCGAGCCTTGCTTTTCCCGGCCGAGGACAATGTCGATCAGCGGCTTCGGCCGCGGCAGGCTGCCGGTATGGGTCGTCAGAATGCGGTCGGTCGAGGTCTTCATGCAGCGCTCCCCGGCCGCGCGCGGCGCGGCGCGGCGTTGTCGTTGTCGGTTGCCAAGGATAGTGTTCGGACAACAAAGGGTCCGCAAGGGAGGTGGTGCCGGATGCGTATCGTCGATCTGAGCCGGGAGCTTTATCACCGCACGCCGTCCTATCCGGGCCAGCCGCCGATCATCCACGGCGTCTGGAAGACGCACGAGGAGGCGTTTGCCGAATCCGGCAATATCCAGGGCAATAGCGTGATGTTTTTCTCGATGCCGGATCACGGCGGCACCCATATCGACGCGCCGCGTCATTTCGGCAAAAGCGGCACCCCGATCGACAAGTACCCGCTGGAGAATTGCATCGTGCAGGGCATCTGCATCGATTTGCGCCACATCAAGCCGCGCGCGGAAATTACCCCGGCCGATCTCGAGGCAGCGTTGCAGCAGGCCGGCGTGCCGATCCCGAAGAAGGGCACGGTGCTGCTGTGCACCGGCCATCACGCCCGCACTTTTCCGACCGCGGCCTACGCGACCGACAATCCGGGCGTCAATGTCGAAGCGACCGAGTGGCTCGCCAGGCAAGGCATCGTGCATTTTGGCATCGACTCGATGCGGCCGGGGCCGGAAGGCAAGGTCAACTCGCTGGTGCATAAAGCCTGCCTCGATCTCGGCTTCACCCACATCGAGAGCCTGTGCAATCTCGAAGCCTTGCTGGGGCAGGGCGAGTTCCAGTTCATCGGCCTGCCGCTGAAATGGCGCGAGGGCACCGGCTCGCCGATCCGCGCGGTCGCGGTGTTCAACGACTGATTGTCGACACATAATTTTGGAATCGAGGGGGACGCGGGCGCATGCTGCTCGGACACAATCGCAAAATGACCGGCGCGCAGTGCCTCGCCGACATGCTCAAGGGCTACGGCGTCACCCACGTGTTCCACGTGCCCGCCGTGCTGCGCACCACTTACGCCGAAATGGAGCGGCGCACCGACATCAAGCGGCTGCATGTCCACGGCGAAAAGGCCGCCGCCTACATGGCCGACGGTTACGCGCGCGCCTCGGGCAAGCCTGGCATCTGCATGGCGCAGGTGATCGGCGCGCTTAATCTCGCCGCCGGCTTGCGCGACGCCTGGCTCGCCCATTCGCCCGTGATCGCCATGACCGGCGGCCGCGAGCCGAAGACGAAATTCCGCAAGGTCTATCAGGAGATCGACGACGTGCCGGCGTTCGAGCCGGTGACCAAATTCAACGCCACGATCGACGACGTGGCACGGTTTCCCGACATGGTTCGGCAGGCATTTCGTGTCGCGACCACTGGAACTCCAGGCCCTGTCCATCTGCAATTTCGCGGCAATGAGGGGCAGATCGACGCCGAGGAAGCCGACATGGAGCCGCTGGTCGAGCCGCAATTTTCCCGCGTGCCGGCGTTCCGGCCCGAGCCGGACGAGGCGAGCGTGCGCGCGGCGCTGAAAATCCTGCAAGACGCGGCGCGGCCGGTGATCGTCGCCGGCGGCGGCGTGCGCGCGTCGGGCGCGGCGGCCGAACTCGTCGCGCTCGCTGAGGCGTTGCAAATTCCGGTCGCCACCTCGCTCAACGGTAAGGATACGATTCCGGGCAACGATCCGCTCGCGGTGGGCGTCGCCGGCACCTATTCGCGCGAGAGCGCCAATCGCGTGGTCAACGCGGCCGATCTGGTCTGCTTCATCGGCAGCGAAACTGGCGGCATGACGACGCACTTCTGGGCGGTGCCGAAAATCGGCACGGCGGCGATCCAGATCGATATCGACCCGGAAGCGCTCGGCCGCAATTATCCGCTGGTGGCGGCGGTCAACGGCGACGCCAAGGTCACGCTTAAGCGCATGCTGACGCTTGCCGACCGCACCAGCGCCGCGAAAAGAAAGGCCTGGATCGAGGCAGCGCAAAAAATCTGCGGCGAATGGCGCGACAAATACCAATCCGCCCTGCAATCCGATGCGGTGCCGATGCGGCCGGAGCGGCTCTGCCATGAGCTCTCCAAGCACGTGCCGGACGACGCCATTGTCGTGGTCGATACCGGTCATGCCGGCATGTGGATGGGCGGCATGTTCGATCTGACCTCGCCGCGGCAGAGCTATATGCGCAGCGCCGGCCACCTCGGCTGGGCGTTCCCCGCCGGGCTTGGCGCCAAATGCGCACTCCCCGACCGGCCGGTCGTCACCTTCACCGGCGACGCCGGCTTCTGGTACCACATTGCCGAGATCGAGACCGCGGCGCGCTGGAACATCAATGCGGTGACCGTCGTCAACAACAACGGCGGCGGCAATCAGTCGAAGCGCGGCTTCGACCGCGTCTATGGCGGCAAGCAGACCGACAAGGCGCGCGAATTATGGACGTTTCGCCAAATGAATTTCGCGCGTATCGCCGACGACATGGGTGCGCTCGGCATCCGGGTGGAAAATGCCGCGGCGTTTCCGGCGGCGCTGGCGCAGGCGCTGGCCGCCGGACGTCCCGCTGTCATCGACGTCGTCACCGATATCGAGGCGCTGGCGCCCACCGCCGTCACCTAGGGCGTGGGCGCATCAATCGCGGGAATGTCTGCTTTCGGGGCCAAGGCGGATAGGGCGATTTAGCTCCTTCGCGTCTGTCAATGACCCACGGCAGACGCCAATTTACGATCTAAAATCCATCTATCCATTTTCCGCGCCTGGATGTATCAAGGCTATGTCAATGACACCGATTGCACAGGCGTCTCGGTGTGTGGCAAAGGCGCCAATTTACTGGGAGTAGATAATGGCCGTAGGTACCGTGAAGTGGTTCAATTCGCAAAAAGGCTATGGATTCATCCAGCCGCAGGCTGGCGGCAAAGATGTCTTCGTCCACATCTCGGCGGTCGAGAGAGCTGGCCTCAGTGGTCTCAACGAGGGGCAAGTCGTCGAATACGAAGAGGTCGCGAACAAGGGCAAAACGTCGGCAGAAAACCTCAAGGTTCAGCGCTGATTTTAGCTGGGCACCCGACGGCCGACGACCGTAGCTTCGATGCGGTTGTCAGTGTCGAAACATTGTCAAGCGCCGTTGCGCCATCGGCACAGCGACGGAATGACATGGGTGCCGGCCTGATTCTCGCAAAGGGAGCTCCAGCGGCTGGTTCGTCGGTGGAGTCCGGTCATCAGTATAACCATCGATGACCCGGGGGATTTGCCCCTGGCATCAAGGCCCGCTGTTCGCCGGCAACGACGGCGGCTGGCCCGGCTGGATCATCGGTCCATCAATTCCAGCGTAGCCCGCAATAAGTAACCGACCGGCGGGGGCACCTGGGGAAGACGTGGGGAAATTGTCAGGCGGAAACGCTTGCCGGATTATCCGACGGCTCGCGCATGACATAGCCGCGCCCCCAGACCGTCTCGATATAGTCTTTGCCGCCTGATGCGCTGGCGAGCTTCTTGCGCAGCTTGCAGATGAAGACGTCGACGATCTTCATCTCCGGTTCGTCCATGCCGCCGTAAAGGTGGCTTAAGAACATTTCTTTGGTAAGCGTCGTGCCTTTGCGCAGCGCCAGCAGTTCAAGCATCTGGTATTCCTTGCCGGTCACGTGCACGCGCGCGCCGCCGATCTCGACGGTCTTGCTATCGAGATTGACACATAGATCGTCAGTGTTGATGACCGACTGGGCGTGACCCTTGGACCGGCGCACGATGGCGTGGATGCGCGCCACCAGCTCGTCCTTATGGAACGGCTTGGTCATGTAGTCGTCGGCGCCAAAGCCGAGACCTTTGATCTTGTCCTCGGTGCCGGCAAGGCCGGAGAGAATCAGAACCGGCGACTTTACCTTCGAGACGCGCAGCTTGCGCAGCACGTCGAAGCCCGACATATCCGGCAGGTTCAGATCTAGCAGGATGATGTCGTAGTCGTAGATCTTGCCGAGGTCGATGCCTTCTTCGCCGAGATCGGTCGTATAGACGTTAAAGCTCTCGGATTTCAGCATCAGCTCGATCGATTGCGCGGTGGCGCTATCGTCTTCAATCAGCAATACGCGCATATCAATCCGCTTTCTGACAACTTGAAGCCAGAACACTAGCCCCCCACACGGTTAATAATGCTTGAATCCCGACAGCCGTGCCCACGACTTTCGAGAGTGGGGTCGTCGCGATGGCGCTTTCCGATGCCGTCGGCGGCAAGGCCGCGGCCGTTTCGAGTCCCTTTCGATGCAAGGAATGCCCTTCGAATCGGCACTGATAGTTAATACCCGCAGAGCAGCCTGTCGCGGGGTGGGCCAGATGATCCCAATAGTCGCCGCAGCCGCGGCGGTCACATCGGAGACGCCCGCGCCGTGCCCGAAGTGCGGCACGACCATGCTTCTGGCGGCTATCACTCCACACCCGATTGCGGCTCACATGGAAAGACACACGTTCCTTTGCGCCAAGTGCAATCAAACCAAAACATACATGCTGCCGGCCAAACAGGCGGTGCCGGCCTGATTGCTCGTCTTCATCGGTGTGTGGCCACGCGCCCTTAGTGTACTGGATTTGAAGTTGCCATCAGCCGGCAACCGCAGGCTAACTTCGGAGTTCGGTCACCAGATTGCCACAAAACAAATCAGGCAAAATCCGGGCGGTTTGCGACAGTCAAGCCTTTCGCGTTGATATTTGATTCACGAAATTGCAATCGAGCGCGGCGATTCACGCCACCTTCGCGTCCGAGAAGTGTGAAAGACTGTTGCCTTGTTGATAGCGATATTCGCGATTGATGAGCACAGCACGGGAATCGGCAGTTCGACTGCTGAAACTGATGATGGTTGCGTCGCTGGTCTTGCCGGCGGCGCTGTTCGTCTATGCCTCCTGGGGCGATTACGATTACGGCTACGCCGTCGCCGACGAACGGATCAACCGTTCGCTCGACGTGCTGCAGGAACAGGCGCTCAAGGTTTTCGAGACGGTCGATCGCATTTTCCCCGAGGTCGACGAAGTCGTGCGCGGCATGTCGGACGACCAGATCCGCGCGGCGCAATCGAGCCTGGCGCCGCGCCTGCAGCGCATCGTCGGCGTGATGCCGCAGGTCCAGTCCATCGACCTGATCGGCCGCGACGGCCGTATCCTCGCCTCGAGCGGACTGGATGCGGCGCGGGCCGGCGGGGATTTTTCCGGCCGCGATTATTTTTCGGCACAGGCCGGCAGCGACGCCGGCACCTTCGTCAGCGATATCCATAAAGCCGGTCCGCCGGACGCCGCCGGCCACGATGCCGCCAGTGAAGTGTTCGATCTGTCGCGCCGGCTCAATTCGCCCGACGGCGCCTTTCACGGCATTATCGCGGTGACGGTGCGGCCGCGCTACTTCGACGATTTCTACGCCATGATCCAGCAGTCGCCTGGAAATTTCTACGCGCTGGTGCGCGCCGACGGCGTGTTGCTGGCGCGTTATCCGGACGGCAATCTGCGATCGCGCCAACTCAGCCCGGGCAGCAATTTGCGCCGCTCGGCCGGCGAGGGTGTGACGCACGGCCTGTACTCGGTCAAATCCGCCGAGATGGATGGCGCCGATCGGCGGATCGGCTTTCGCAAGCTGCGGGATTACCCGGTTTATGCCGTCGCCGGCACCGACACTGCCGCGATCCGCGCCGAATGGTTCGCCATGATGGGAGCGCACCTGATCTTCGGCCTGCCGGTAACGCTCTTGCTCTTTCTCACGCTGTGGATCGCGCTGCGGCGGACGCGGCGCCTGCACGACGAGGCGGAGCGCCGCGAGATGGCCGAGGATGCGCTGCGGCAGGCGCAGCGGCTCGAAGCGATCGGTCAATTGACCGGCGGCGTCGCTCACGATTTCAATAATCTGCTCATGATCGTCAGCGGCACGGTGCAGCGCTTGCGGCGGCAGATCGCCGGCGACAAAGAGCGGCATCTGCTCGACACCATCACCACCGCGACCGAGCGCGGCGAGAGCCTGACCCGGCAATTGCTCGCCTTTTCGCGGCGGCAGATGCTGCAGCCGAGCGTGATCGATCTCGCCGAGCGTTTGCCGGAAATGAAGGACATGCTCAGCCGCTCGCTGCGCGGCGACATCGCGATCCGCGTCGGCGTGCCGCGGCGGCCGTGCGCGGTCAAGGTCGATCCGAGCGAGCTTGAACTGGCGCTGCTCAATCTCGCCTTCAATGCGCGCGACGCCATGCCGTCCGGCGGCACGCTGACCATTACGGCGAAGCCGGTTCTCATGCGCGGCAAGGCATCGGAGGAGGGCCTGAGCGGAGAGTTCGTTGCCATCCGGGTTGCCGATACCGGGACCGGCATTCCGCCCGACGTTTTGCCGCGGGTGTTCGAGCCGTTCTTCACCACCAAAGAGGTCGGCAAGGGCACCGGGCTCGGCTTAAGCCAGGTCTACGGCTTCGCCCGGCAATCCGGCGGCGCCGCCAGCATTGCGACGTCGACGCGCCGCGGCACCGCCGTCACGCTGTTCCTGCCGCGAACCTGGGAAACTCCGGCCCAGCCGCGTCCGCATATCGCCGCGGCGGCCGTCACACCGGCCGCCGGCACGGTGCTCGTGGTCGAGGACAATCCGGAGGTCGCCGAAGTGAGCCAGGCCTATTTCGAGCAGCTCGGCTATCAGGTGCGCCACGCGTCGAGCGCGCAAGCCGGCCTCGATTTGATCGAACGCGAGGACGATGTCGATCTGGTGTTCTCCGACATATTGATGCCGGGAGGCATGAACGGTCTGGAAATGGCGGATGCGATGCGCCGGCGATTTCCGGAAATTCCGGTGCTGCTGACCACGGGCTACAGTTCGAGCGCGCAGGACGCTGTGCGCCGCGGCTATGAGGTGCTGGCGAAACCCTACGATCTCACCGCGCTCGAACGCGCCTTGCGTTGGGCGCGCGGCGCCGGCAGCCGCGAGATGGCGCGAAAACAGGCGGTGTAAGAATCACCGGGAACGAAGCGCCGGGCGCCGTTTCACATGAGTCCCGGAAATTGCTCCATCAGCCGCGGTACGGCATCGATGCCGAGGGAATAGCGCGGCGACGTAAATCGAGATCAGCCAGCCGATCGCGCAAAAACCGATGATGGTCCACGCATCGTCCGCCGAAGCCGCCGCTTTCGCGGATTTGGCCGCACGCACTGCTGGAATTGCAAGTTCGCTACGATTGGGCATGTCATGCTCCTGTGATGGCCTCGTACCGGGACAAGAAGCAAATCCCGGGCCGCGGCCAGCAATACCCGGCAGGCAACACGGAATGGTGACACCGTGAGGTGAGTGGTTCGGAAACCGGAGTCGCTTCGAGGAAGAAGTTAGCTCTCGCCGATCTCGCGCAAAATCTCGGCGGTGTGCTCGCCCAGCCGCGGCGAGGGCCGCTCCGACGCCATCGGCGCGCCATCCAGAACAATCGGCGTGCGGATACCGGGGATCGTGCCGCCCTTGGCGGCGTCGCTTTTGAGCTCGAGCCGCATGCCGCGATGAACGACCTGCGGATCGGAAAATACCTGCTGCAGATTGTTGATCGGGCCGGCGGGGATCGTTGCGGCTTCAAGCTTGCCCAACAGATCCTCGCGCTTGAAGCGCGACGTCAGCGCGGTGAGCTTGCCGACCAGCTCGGCGCGGTGCGCCAGGCGGCCCTTGTTGTCCTTATAAGCCTCGACTTCGGCGAGCTGCGGCGCACCGAGAATCCCGCACAGCTTGACGAACTGGGCGTCGTTGCCGGTGGCAATGATGATACGGCCGTCGGCGACGGGAAATTCCTGATAGGGAACGAGATTGGGATGCGCATTGCCGATACGCTTGGGCACTTCGCCGGAGACCAGATAGTTGAGCGCCTGAAACGTAAGCGTGCCGACGGTCGAAATCCACCAGCGCGCAATCGACATAACCACCGCGGCCGGTCGTCTCGCGCCGCTTGAGCGCGGCGAGGATGCCGACCGTGGCATAGACGCCGGAGAAATACGTCGGCGATCGGCACGCCGACGCGCATCGGCGGACCGTCGGGCGCGCCGGTCATGTCCATGATGCCACCGATGCCTTGCGCCATGAGGTCGTAGCCGGCGCGCGCGGCCGATGGCCCGGTTTGGCCGAAACCGGTCACCGAGCAGTAGATCAACCGCGGATTGAGCGGTTCGAGGCTCTTATAGTCGAGGCCGAATTTGGTGAGACCGCCGACCTTGAAATTCTCGATCAGCACGTCGGAGCGCGCCGCCAGTTTTTTGACCAGGCGCTGGCCTTCGGCGGTGGTGAAGTCGAGTTCGATCGAACGCTTGCCGCGGTTGGTGGTATGGAAATAGGCGGCGCTGAGATGGCCGCCGTCGGCGGCTTCCACAAAAGGCGGACCCCAGGCGCGGGTATCGTCGCCGGCGCCTTCGCGCTCGACCTTGATGACGTCGGCGCCAAGGTCGGCGAGGAGCTGTCCGGCCCATGGCCCGGCCAGAATCCGGGCCAGTTCCAGCACCCGCAAGCCCGCCAACGGACCCGGCATCAGTCTCTCCTCCCGCCGCACGGCCAGTCGCCGCGAGCGCGCTTAACTGGCAAAGCAGCGGGCTTTTGTCCAGATTCGTCTACAGCGTCCTGGATTTTACCAACTTGTCATGGCCGCCGCCCAATATTAGCTAATGCTTGCCGGATGGGATGAAGCGGTGAATACGTCGTTTTTCAGCGAAATGCTGCAAAGCATCGCCGACCGCAGCCGCGCATTGATCAAGCGTGAGCGGCGGGAGCCGGCGCATGAACGCTCGGCCGGCATTGTCGAACTGTGCGAGGAATTGCTGTCCGGGCGCGGCGAGGCGTCGGGCGTCGCGCTGGCGCAGGAGATACTGGCCAGCTATGCCGAGCTGACCACCGGGCCGCGTATCGCCTTTTTCGAGGCGCTCGCCACCACATTCGGTCACGACCGCTCCGGCATCGACCGCGCCGTTGCCGAGTGGCGTGCTGCGCCGTCCGACGAAACCGCCGCCGGCCTGCATGAGGCGAGCGAGCCGCGTCGGCTCGAACTGTTCCGGCGGCTCAATCTCGCGCCGGGCGGCACGGCGGCCTTGGTGCGCATGCGCGAGCAACTGCTCGACGCCATGGATCACCGCGACGAGCTCGCCGTCGTCGACAACGATTTCATTCATTTGTTTTCGTCGTGGTTTAATCGCGGCTTCCTGGTGCTGCGGCGGATCGACTGGTCGACTTCGGCATCGGTTCTGGAAAAGATCATCCGCTACGAAGCGGTGCATGAGATCAGGGACTGGGCCGATCTGCGCCGGCGGATCGATCCGCCGGATCGCCGCTGCTACGCCTTCTTTCACCCGGCGCTGGTCGACGAGCCGCTGATTTTCGTCGAAGTGGCGCTGACCCGCGAAATCCCCGCCGCGATCGCGCCGATCCTGTCCGACAAGCGCGAGCCGGTCGAGCCGCAGCGAGCCACGGCGGCGGTGTTTTACTCCATCACCAATTGCCAGCGCGGTCTTGCCGGCGTGACCTTCGGCCACTTTCTCATCAAGCAGGTGGTCGAGGAGGTTTCGCGCGAGGTGTCGCGCGTCGCCTCCTTCGTTACGCTGTCGCCGGCGCCGAATTTCGCCGAATGGCTGCGCCGCGAGCGCGGCAATGCGGTGTCGCTGGCGCTCGACGAGGGCGATCGCGAGGCGCTCTCGGCGCTCGATAATGCCGATTGGTGGCGCTCGCCCGATACCGCCGAGAGGGTCCGCGAGCCGCTCGTGCGCGCCGCCGCCTGGTATTACCTGCGCGCCCGCAACGGCCGCGGCCTGCCGGTGGATTCGGTCGCGCGTTTCCATCTCGGTAATGGCGCGCGGCTCGAGCGGCTCGATTGGCTCGCCGATACCTCGGAGCGGGCGCTCAAACAGTCGCACGGCCTGATGGTGAATTACCTCTACGATCTCGATTACATCGAGCGTAATCACGAGGCCTATGCGCAGCAGCGCGCCATCGTCGCGTCAAGCGCGGTGACGCGGCTTGTGACGACGCCGGTGCGGGAAATCGTCCCGGTTTCGGGCTGATGCCCTCTCTGCTCGGCATTCTGGAAACAGTCCTCTACGTCGAGACGTTCGAACGCGCCTGTCCGTTCTACGAACAGGTGCTTGGGCTCAACAGCATCTATCGCGACCAGCGGCTGTGCGCCTACGACGTCAACGGGCATGGCGTGCTGCTGTTGTTCCTGCGCGGCCATTCGCTGGAAACCGTGCATCTGCCCGGGGGCACCATCCCGCCGCATGACGGACACGGCCCGGTGCACATCGCCTTCTCGATTGCAGCCGCGGAGCGTCCCGCCTGGGAAGGCCGGCTCAAGGATGCCGGCGTCGCAATCGAAGGCCGCACCAAATGGCCGCGCGGCGGCGAGAGTATCTATTTCCGCGATCCCGACGGCCATCTCGTCGAACTGGCGACGCCGGGCCTGTGGCCGGGCTATTAGGACTTCGGGATACTAGGACTTCGGGACATTAGGACTTGCCGTAAACCGGCACGATGCCGCCTCGGGTAACGCGGTTGTCGGGCGAAGCGAGAAACACGATCGTCGCCGCCACCTCTTCGAGCTTCGGCCACAGCGCGTAATCGGCTTTGGGCATGGCTTGCCGGTTGGCCGGCGTATCCATGATCGAGGGCGCCACCGCATTGACCAGAATGCCGGCTTTGGCGACCTCTTCGGCCAGCGCCGCGGTGAATGCGGCGACTGCGGCCTTGCTGGCGGTGTAAGCGGTCATGCCGGCGCCGCTACGCCACTCGAGCGCCGGACGGGCGGCAACATTGACGATACGGCCGCCGCCGGCCATCGCCGCCACGGCGGCGCGGCAGCACAGCGCGCAGCTTAAGAAGTTCATGTCAATCTGCTGGCGAATGGTGGCGACGCTGGTTTCCGTCAACGGGCCCGCGGCAAAGCCGCCGGCAATGTGGATCGACGCCCAGAGTGCCGCGATCCCCTTATAGAGACCGGTGATCGCGGCCTCATCGGCGAGGTTGCCGGTGACGGTGAGGACCACCTGCTTGTGGTCGCGCAGGCGGAAGCGCTTTGCCTCCGCCTCGTCGAAACAGGGCACATGGCAGACCGCACCGGCCTCGATCAGCGCGGTGACGACCGCGGTGCCGAGCGCGCCGGCGCCGCCGGTGACGACGATATGGCGGTTACGAAAGTCCATCGGGCCTTTTTATCACCTTCCCCGCTGTGCGAGGAGAGGCAGAAATCACTATCCTGCGCCGGGGGGAGAATCAGTGGCTGATTTCGATCTCGCCATCATCGGCGGCGGCATCAACGGCGCCGGCATCGCGCGCGATGCCGCCGGCCGCGGCTTTCGCGTCGTCCTGATCGAGCAGAACGATCTCGCCTCGGGCACGTCGTCGGCATCGTCCAAGCTCATTCACGGCGGTTTGCGCTACCTCGAGCATCGCGAATTCCGCCTGGTGCGCGCGGCGCTGCGTGAACGCGAAGTGTTGTTGCGCGCGGCGCCGCATCTGATCCGGCCGTTGCGCTTCGTGCTGCCGATCAACGCGGCGCGGCGTTCGGCCATGATATTGCGGCTCGGTCTCTTGCTCTACGACTGGATCGGCTGGCGCAAAATCCTGCCGGGCACCCGCGAGCTCGATCTCGTGACTGACGAGGCCGGCCAGCCGCTCAAATCCCGCTTCCATCACGCCTTCGAATATTCCGATTGCTTTGCCGATGACGCGCGGCTGGTCGTGGTCAATGCGGTCGACGCCGCCGAACGCGGCGCGGTCATCCGCACCCGGACCCGTTGCGTGCGCGCCGAGCGCGACGATGCCTGGCGGCTTGTGCTGAATGCGCGAGGCCAGCGCGACGTGATCACGGCGCGGATTTTGGTCAATGCCGCCGGCGCCTGGAGTGAAACCTTCGCCGAGACTGCGCTGCGGATCGAGCCGGCGCACCGGTTGCGGCTCGACAAGGGCAGCCACATCGTGGTGCGACGCCTGTTCGATCATGACCGCGCCTATATTTTGCAGGCGCCCGACCGCCGCGTTGTATTCGCGATACCCTTCCAGCACGACTACACGCTGATCGGCACCACCGATCGGGCCTTTGCCGGCGATCCATCGACGGTGCTGCCGACCGGCGAGGAGATCGATTATCTGTGCGGCGTGGCGAACGAGTATTTCCGCACCCAGATCGGTGCTGCCGACGTGGTCTGGGCCTACGCCGGGGTGCGCTCGCTCTACGACGACGGCGCACGCAAGCCGCAGGACATCGGCCGCGATTATACGCTGATGCTGGACGAGCGCTTCGGCGAGGCGCCGCTCTTGACCGTCTATGGCGGCAAGATCACGACCTACCGGCGGCTCGCCGAGGACGCACTGGCGCGGCTGGCGCACTTCTTTCCGCGCAGCCGGCCGTGGACCGCGCCAAGCCCGCTGCCGGGCGGCGATTTCGTCTATGACGGCGTCGAAACGCTAATCGAGCGCACGCGGCGCACATGGAGATTTTTGACCGCGGACCATGCACGGCGTCTGGTGCGCGCCTACGGCACCCGGGTGGAGCGCGTGCTCGGCAAGGCGACCGGCCTCGACGATCTCGGCATGCGGTTCGGCGCCGATCTTACCGCCGCCGAGGTGCGCTATCTCATGGACAGGGAATGGGCGTTGACCGCCGACGATGTGCTGTGGCGCCGCTCCAAGCTCGGCCTGCGCTTTACCTCGGCGCAGACGGAAGCGCTTGACCGCTTTATGGCGTCGGCCGGGGCCACGACTACCTAAAATTTTATTGATTGGACTTAGGTCAATTTCATCGATCTGTGGTCACATCTCGGCGGGAATGCGTGTTCACGGGATGTATTCCGCGGGGCGTCATGGAATCGGCCGCAACTCAGATTGCGCGACAGGTGAGCGAGCTCAAAGTGCTCGTCGTTGATGACGAGGCGAGCATGCGCAAAGTCACGCGCGCGCTCCTCCAGTCGATCGGCATTCACGACCTGTACGAGGCAAGCAATGGAACCCGCGGCCTCGATCTGATCTGCGTTCGCGCGCCGGATATCGTCATTCTCGATTGGGAAATGCCGTCTCCCAATGGCCCGGAATTCATGCGGCGGGTGCGTTCGCCCGGCAACTTTCCGCTGCCCGACGTCCCGGTCATCATGCTCACCGGCTATAGCGAGCGGTCACGCGTGGTCGAAGCGGTCAATCTCGGCGTCAACGAATATCTGCTCAAGCCGGTGTCGGCGACCGCGCTGCTGACGCGGATCGTGTCCATCCTGAAGAAGCCGCGCCGGATGTTGAAGCGGGGCGATTATTACGGGCCTGAGCCGCGCAAATTCGCTTCTTACAAACCGGAATGCGATGAGGGCCACAACCGGATCTATCTCGTCAATTGAGGTGCACGTCGTGCGCGGCGCGTTAACGGATTGCTCACTGTGACGCTGCCGACGCCATGATCGCAGCAAATTGCAGTTTGCGTTTTTACCAACCTGCAATCCGGTCATGGTCTGATGCGGCGCGGTCGGGTGAGGCCCATCTATTCTCAGAACTACGTCAGCAAGGCGGCCGGTGCGGCATGTCAGCCAAGCGTTCGAAGATCCAGATCGAGAACTCCATCCAGTCGCTGTGCGTCCTGGTCGTCGACGACAACCAGTACATGCGCAAGATGATCCGCAACCTGCTCGTCAATTGCGGCATCAAGGACATCTACGAAGCGTCCGACGGCATTGCCGCCCTCGACATCATCCGCACCGTCGCTCCCGATGTCGTGGTGCTCGACTGGGAAATGCCGCTATTGAGCGGGGCCGAACTGGTGCGCATCGTGCGATCGCCGGGCGTATTTCCGATTCCGGATGTGCCGATCATCATGCTGACTGGGCACTGCGAACGCTGGCGCGTCGTCGAAGCGGTGCGGCTTGGCGTCAACGAATATCTGACCAAGCCGGTGTCGGCGAAAGCAATCTACGATCGTCTTATTTCCATCACGCAGCAGCCGCGCCCGGTGGTGCAAATGGGCGATTACTATGGCCCGGAACCGCGCAAGCTCGTATCCGATGGCGGTGACGAGGACGCGCTCGCCGCGAGCGTTGCTGCGGCCGTTGTCGGCTGATCCCGTATCTTCCCAGTCAATATGAAAATGCTCTAGCGTGCCGGTGGATGGCGCGCCCGCTGCGCGCGCATCGGCACGCGTGGAGCATGGATGGCGACCGTCGGACCGACACGCGGCTTTGCCAAGCGTGACTTCACGCCTTGGACCGATCCCGCGCTGCAACCGCTGCTGCGGATCGACGGGCTCAGCAAGCGGTTCGGCGCCTTTACCGCAGTCGATGGTCTGGCGCTCGATATATATCAGGGCGAGTTTTTCGCGCTGCTCGGCCCTTCGGGCTGCGGCAAGACTACCCTTTTGCGCCTGATCGCCGGTTTCGAGCAGGCCAGCGCCGGGCGCATCCTGCTCGATGGCGTGGACCTTGCGCCGGTGCCGCCGCATCGCCGTCCGGTCAACATGATGTTCCAGAGCTATGCGCTGTTTCCGCATCTGGATGTTGAGGCCAATGTCGGCTTCGGCCTCAAGCAGGAGGGTTTGCCCAAAAGCGAAATCGCCGCGCGGGTCGCCGCCATGCTGGCGCTGGTGAAGCTTGAGAATTTCGGCCGCCGCAAACCGAACGAGCTTTCGGGAGGGCAGCGCCAGCGCGTCGCACTGGCGCGTTCGCTGGTCAAACGCCCGTGCGTGCTATTGCTCGACGAGCCGATGGCGGCGCTCGACAAGAAGCTGCGCGGCGAGACGCAGTTCGAGCTGATGGACTTGCAACGCCGGCTCGGACTGACCTTCATCATCGTCACCCACGACCAGAGCGAAGCCATGACGGTCGCCGACCGGATCGCGGTGATGGATCGCGGCCGCCTGATGCAGGTCGCGCCGCCGGCCGAAATCTATGAGCGGCCGAATTCGCGCTGGGTCGCGGATTTCGTCGGCAACGTCAACCTGTTCGAGGGACGCGTCGGTGACGACGGTGCGAGCGTCGTGGCGACGCCGTTAGGCCGTTTGCAGGTCGCCGCCAAAATCGGTGCCGCCCCGGGCATGGCGATTTGGCTGGCGGTGCGACCGGAAAAAATGCGGATGACGCGGCACGATCCGGCGGCGGTCGGGCAAGCGGACCGGGTGAACGGCGTCGCCGCGACCATTGTCGATATCGGCTATCTCGGCGATTTATCGATCTACAAGTTGCGTACCGACGCCGGCGTGCCGCTGCAAGCCGCGATCGCCAATACCGGGCGGGACGGCGAAACCGCGATCGGCTGGAACGACAAAGTGTGGCTGAGCTTTGCGCCCGAAGCCGCGATCGTGCTGACGCGATGAGGCTGACCGCATGACGAACCCAAGGCCGCGTCGCTCGTTCATCGCGAACCTTGTCGTGCGGATTCCCTACGCCTGGCTGGTCGCCTTCTTTTTGGTGCCGTTTCTGATCGTGCTCAAGATCAGCCTGTCGCAAACCGCGATCGCGCAGCCGCCCTATGTCCCGGTTTTCGACCTCGCCGCCGGCTGGCAGGGTGTCAGAAGCTTTTTCGCCGGACTGTCGCTCGATAACTACGCCTTCCTCGGCTCCGATCCGCTGTATTTCCTGTCCTATGTGAAGAGCCTCGAAATCGCGGCGTTTTCCACGCTGTTGCTGCTCGTCATCGGCTATCCGATCGCCTACGCCATCACCCGCATGCCGCGCCGCGCGCAGGCGGCGCTGGTGGTGCTAATCATCCTGCCGTTCTGGACCTCGTTTCTGATCCGCATCTATGCCTGGATGAACATCCTGCAGCATGACGGACCGCTCAATCAGCTCCTGCTGGCGCTCCATATCGTGCGCGAACCGCCGGCCTGGCTGTCGACCAACACCGCCGTCTATATCGGCATCGTCTATTCCTATCTGCCGTTCATGGTGCTGCCGCTCTACGCGACGCTGGAGAAGCTGGACGAGGCGCTCCTGGAAGCCGCCGCCGATCTCGGCTGCCCGCGCTGGAAAACGTTCTGGCTGGTGACCGCGCCACTGTCGGCGCCGGGTGTCCTGGCGGGCGCGTTATTGTGCTTCATTCCGATCGTCGGCGAATTCGTCATTCCCGATCTGCTCGGCGGCTCGCGGACGGCGATGATCGGCCAGCAGATCTGGACGGAATTTTTCGCCAACAAGGACTGGCCGACAGCCTCGGCCGTCGCCGTCGTGCTGGTCTGCCTGTTGGTCACGCCGATCGTCGTCTTCGAGTACCAGACCATGCGCGGGCGGAGCGCGGCCGGCGATGCGTAAGGCATCTTCGTTCAACCTCGCGGCGCTCCTTATCGGCATCGGCTTCCTCTATTTGCCGATCGTCATCCTCGTCATTTACTCATTCAATGCCTCGCGCCTCGTCGTGGTCTGGGGCGGCTGGTCGATGCACTGGTATGCCGAGCTCGCCGGCGATGCGCCGCTGTTGGAATCGGCTTTCATCAGCCTGCGCATCGCGGTCATTTCGGCGAGCGCCGCGACCATATTGGGGACGCTCGCGGCGGTGGCGCTGGTGCGGTTCGACCGGTTCCGCGGCCGGCTGCCGTTCGCCGCCATGATCTATGCACCGCTGGTCATGCCGGAAGTCATCACCGGACTTTCGATGCTGCTGCTGTTTGTCGCCATTTCGATTGATCGCGGGTTTTGGACCGTGGTGATCGCGCACACCACCATGGCGATGTGTTTCGTCGCGGTGATCGTGCAGTCGCGGCTTGCGGATTTCGACATGAGCCTCGAAGAGGCGGCGATGGATCTCGGCGCCTCGCCGGCGCGAACTTTTGCCGCGGTGACGCTGCCGCTGATCCTGCCGGCGATTGCCGCGAGCTGGATGCTCGCTTTCGCGCTCTCGCTCGACGATCTCGTCATCGCCAGCTTCACCACCGGACCGGGCGCGACGACGCTGCCGATCCGCATCTATTCGGAAGTGCGCCTCGGCGTCAGCCCGGAGATGAATGCCGTCTGCAGTATCATGATCGGCGTTGTCGGGATTGCCGTCATCGCCGCTTCGCTGCTCACTAAGCTCAGTGCGGCACGCGGCGCGCCGGTACGAAATCCCTGATTTTGACGGGCGGCAGAGGTATATTTGGACCATTGATTGGTCCAAATATATGGACTATAGTATTGGTCCAAACTGAGCCAAAGCCAGAGCTAAGCCGAAGCCATGAGAATCTCCGTCAGCGACGCCAAGGGTCAATTGACCGATCTCGTCAAACGCGCCGAGGCCGGCGACGAAGTCATCTTGACCCGGCATGGTCAGCCGGTGGCGCGACTCGTCCCGGCCAAAGAGAAGCGACTTGATGCCGCCGGACGCAGGCGATTGATGGAGGAGATCAGTGCCTCCGGCGCGAAGAAAGCGACTCCGGGACCTGATGCCGCCAGAAGTCAGGACTTTCTCTACGATGAATACGGTCTTCCGAAGTGATCGTGATCGACACTTCGGCGCTTGTCGCGGTCGTGCTGCGTGAAGAACGTGCTGCCGCCTGCATGAAAGCTCTGGAATCGGAAACTCAAGTCCTCGTGTCGGCCGGCACGATGACAGAGGCGCTCATTGTCGCGGCGCGGCGGCACGTCGTTGCGGAGATGGCGGGGTTGATTGATGGTCTTGACCTCCACGTCGTAACGGTGACCTCCACTTCGGCGAGATGGGTCGCGCACGCCTACCAGCAGTGGGGCAAAGGCTTTCATCGAGCAGCCTTGAACTTCGGCGATTGCTTTGCTTACGCGCTCGCCAAAGAACATTCTTGCCCGCTGCTTTTTGTCGGCGGCGATTTCTCCAAAACCGACATCGAAAGCGTTTTGTAATTTGGATTGTTCGCGAGTTTTTCGCGCCGGGAGCCCGGCTTAGTCTCGGCTCTCGCCCGGCGGCCTGAACAGGAAAAGCACAAACCAGACCGGGACGATCACCAGCGCGCCGAGCAGCAGGTTCGGCAGCGCCCAGGCGACGCCCTGGCGCGCCAAATCCTCGATGCGGTCGGGCGAAAGCCCCGCCGTTTTGATGAGCTCGTCGGTATTGAGGCCGAAATGGGCGAGGATCGTCCCGACGATCAGCGACGCGATCAGCACTTTGACGAGAGTGCGGGTGAGGCGGCTGACCATCGGCTAAGTGTCCGGGCCCCGGTCGCGGGCAAAACCCGCGGTGATTCGTGCGCCGCGAATCATAAAGCAAAAAGTTAAAAGCCGCGCGTGTTGGCGCGCTTTAGCCGAAGCAAAGACGGTCGTTTTTGCTATTGCGCGGGCTTTGGCGCAGGCGCTGTCGTCGAGGCCGGCGACACCGCCGGCGTGGCGCCGGCGGCCGGCGGCGGCGCCGCCATGATCTGATCGATCACCGCGCGGACGGCGTCACCCGCATTACGGGGCCTGCCAGCATCGAGCAGCGGCGCGGCGGCGCCCGAGTGCCGGATCAAACTCTGCGCATCCGGCAGCATGATCGGATCGTCCCACGGGCCTTGCACCACGAAGGGCAGATCGAACTCATCGGCGCTGGTGGACGAAACCAGCGTCGCTACGCCCTTGAGATCGAGGTCGCGGCTCGGCACCGAGGCCTGCCCGGCGACGGTGAGCCGCACTGCCGGACCGTCGACGTGCATATCGTCGATCGACACGGTGCCCTGATCGGCCTTGAGACTGATGACGAGTTGATCGAACGGCGTGCGGCCGGAGCGGAAATCGCCGTTGCCGGACAGCGGACGGCGCTCGAGCCGGCGCAGTACTTGCTCGACATTGATGCCGTTGAGCGCGCCGGATTGGGCGGTCAGCGCCGCCGTGCCATTGAGCGCATGCGTCACCGCCATCACCGAATTGCCGGCGCCGTCGAGGTTGACCGCAAGATTGCCGCGGCCTTCGAGCTTGCGCAGGCCGAAAACCTGGCCAAGACAGTCGGTCAGGTCGACGTCGATAAACTGCATATGCGAGGTCACGGTGACGCCGCTGTCGGCGCTGGCGAGGCCGAGCGAGCCCTTGGCGACGCCGCCGAACGCCTGCAATTCACCGATCGTGAGATCGAACTTGCCGTCATGCATATTGGCGGCGACCGCGGTGCGTCCCAGCTGCGCGGTCGAGATCTTGATGCTCGCCGCGGACAGCCGCAGATCGAGATTGAAACCGTTGAACCCATCGAGCGCGAACGGCAACTGGTCCCAGTCGTTCTCGTTCTTGGCCAGGAGCCGAATGCCGGACACGTAGGGCGTCAGATCGAGTGCATCGGCCGCGAGCGTGCCTTGCACCATGTGCCCATCGTTCGACAGCGTCAGTGCGCCTTCCGCCGTATTGCCGTCGAGGTCGACATTGACATTGGAGAGCGCCACCACGCCGCCGCCGATATCGCTCTGCGCGCGCAGCGCAAAGCGGCCGAAGCCGCCGAACGGCAGCTTGTTATTGCCAGTCCAGCGCATGGCGTCGCGCAGTGAAGGCGCTTCGGCGTCGAGCGTGCCCTGGACCTTCAGCGTTGGCTGATCGGTCGCGGCGCCGTCGAAGGCAAGCGTAAGCGGGGCGCTGGAAACCCGCACCTTGACGCCCGAGCGATCGCCGGTCAGCGCCGCGAGGAAATCGCTGAGCGTCAGGCTTGCCTCAACCGGCTCGTCGCGCCACAGGAAATGGCCGTTGGCGCCGAAGCTCTTCGAGATCGACGGCCAGGCGACCTGAAATTCCACATTTTCGAGCCGCTCGGCGGCGGCCTTGCCGCCGCCATGCACGACGACGGTACCGTCCTGGATGCCGATCTCGGAGAATGACGCCGTGCGGTCGGGATCCGGCTGTAGCGCATGCGCCAGCGAGGAAATCAGCCCCGACCAATTCGATTGCCCGTCGGCCGAAAAGGCAACATTGATGGTCGGCCGCACCAATGTAACGTCGGCGATTTCGATGCGTCCGGCGAGCAGCGGGAAATAACGCAAGCGGGCCGTCAATTCGTCCGCCACCACGGCCGGTTCGCCGGCGTGGCCATCGCCAAGCTGCACATTACGGAAGCGCACCGACCCGGACGGGAACAACGACAGCGACACATCGTTGCCCAGCATCGGATCGAGGCCGGTGACGGCATGGATTTCCGACTTGACCGCATCGCGCACCGAGGCAGCCGGAATGAGAAAGGACAGCGCCACCAACGTGACAAATGCCGCCACAAGCACGGCGGCAACGGCAATCGCGAGGCGTTTCAAGCCAATGGCCGCGGTCACGGGACGCATTTCCGATTGTTATGAAGCCGGTCAAATATACCGGGCTGCCGACAGGCTGCAAGCATGGCCGGTATCTGTGTCGCTTTCGTGGCCGGGAGACTTGAAACACTCGCCCAAATTATTGCTGCGCATCAACAAATACGGCTGAGCCAAGACCGAGTCGGCCATACTCGCGCGCGGTTTGCCGCCAGGCCTTCGGCTCGCCGGCCTGCGCCACTTCGGCGATGATTTTGCCGATGATGGCTTCGCCGAACGAGTTGAAGTCCTTGGCGACCATGACGAAGGCGCCGGGACCGCCGGCGACATTGTTGCGATAGTAATTGTCGAGCCCGCCCGGCGGATTGGTGTGGTCCGGATTCCACGACATCGGGCTGTCGCTGAGGATGACGAGGCCGTTGATGGTCACACCCTTGGCAATCGCTTCGTCGCGGGCCTGCGCGACATCGCGGCCGGCATTGTTGGTGCCGTCGCCGGAAATGTCGATGATGCGGCGGGCGGGTCGGAATGGCGCCTGGGCGAGTTCGCTCATGGCAAAGTCGATGGCGCCGCTGATCGAGGTGCGGTCGGCAAACGAGCGCGGCGCTTCGAGCAGGCGGTCGCCGAAATCCTTCGCCGCGGCGGCATCGCCGATCGTCATCCAATCGATCACGACATGCTGCGCGCCGATCCCCGACCACTCGACGAAGGTCACGCCGATGCGGCCGTTACGCCCGGCGTGAATAGCGTCAAGTACCCGCGGATCGGCAACGGCGGCGGCGTAACCGTCGCGCTGCAACTGAAATTTCGCCGCGTCGATGCTGCGCGATACGTCGGCGGCCAGGACCAAAACGAGGTCCACGTCATCACCGGCGCGCGCCCCCTTGGGACCCAGGATGGGACCCAGGACGCCACCGGCGAGGATCAGCGTCAGGACGAGTTTGATCATGCGCATGGCCGCACCGCCCCAAGCATCGCCGCGAAACACGGCGAAAACCCGGCGATACCGCGTTATGCAGTTGTTGCGGCAGGACCTAGTCCACGACGACGCGGTTCGGCGGGAACGCGATCTCAATGAGCGTGCCGGCGTTCGGCGCGCTCTTGACGCTGAAATTGGCGCGATTGGCCTCGGCCAGCGCCTTGGTCAGGGGCAGTCCGAAGCCGGTGCCGCCCGAGCCCCAGCTTCCGGACGTTGCCGTCTCGCGGAACGGTTCGAGCGCCGCCGCTATGTCTTTTTCGCTCATGCCGGCGCCGGTGTCGCGCACCCGCAGCACCGCCTCGCGCGCGTCGGAGAATACGGTCGAGACGATGATCTGGCCGCCCGGCCCGGTGAAACGGATCGAGTTCGAAATGAGATTGAGCACGATCTGACGGAGCGACCGTTCGTCAGCGACGACGTGCGGCAGGTTTGGCGTGAGCGAGGTGCGGATGATGATGCGCGCCCGGTTCGCCTGCGGCTGCATGATGCCGACGCATTGCTGGGTGATGTCGTTGAGATTGAGATTGGCGAAGTTGAGGTCGGTCTGTCCGGTTTCGATCCTGGACAGATCGAGCAGGTCGTTGAGCAGCGAGACCAGATGCGTGCCGGCGCCGTGGATGTCCTTGACATACTCACGGTAACGCTCGTTGCCGATCGGGCCGAAGCGCTCGGCCATGATGACCTCGGCAAAGCCGGTCATTGAGTTGAGCGGGGTGCGGATTTCGTGGCTGACCTTGGCGAGGAATTCTGCCTTGGCCGAACTCGTGCGCGTCGCCTCGCGCTTGGCATTGCGCAATTCCTCTTCGCTTTGCTTGCGGGCCGTGGCGTCCCGGAACAGGGCGGCGAAGCGGTCGCCGCCGATACGGCTGAGTGTCATCGCCAGCGGCACCAGCCGATCGGGGCCGAGGCGCACCTCGACGTCGAGCATGTTGTTGAGGACGTTGGTGCCGCGCGCGACGCGATCGAAATAGTCGCGCGCCGCGCGCGCGCTCTCGGCGGCGAACAGTTCGCCGAGCATGCGGCCGGTGAGTTGGTCGACCGGCTTGCCGAACAGAGCCGCGGCGCCGGCATTGGCGATGACGATCCGGCCTTCACCATCGAGCGTCACGACGCCATCGGCTGCCGCGTCGAGGCTCGCTTTGAGCTCGCGGATTTCGGTCTCGGCGGCGGCGAGCGCGCCCTCGCTGCCGCGGCGGCCTGTTTCGGGATTGCCATTTTGGCCATTGGTGAGAATGAGCGCGAGCGCCGACGAGCCGTTCCAGGGCACGGTGAACATCCGGCCCTCGACCGGCAGCTTGTCGCCGCCATGCGTCATGATCGACAGCAATTGCGCTCCGCCGCTTTCGGCAAACGTATCGGCGCCGGCCTCCGCGAACAGCGTGTTCAGACCGCCGGTGGCCTCGATCGCCGCCAGGTTGGCGTAACCGGTCCATTCGAGGAAATGCCGGTTGGCGTAAAGCAGCGAGTTCGTGCCGGTAGACCAGCACGCCGATCGGAATGCGGTTGAGCAGCACCTGCTCGATCGGGACTTCCGTAGCCGGCGCCATTTCGGCTGCTTCCGGCCGTTCATCGAGAAGGTCTTTGGCTGCCAAGTTTTCTGTTGCCAAGTCTTCTGCGCCGATTTCGGCGGCGGCTGGCTCCTGTGGCGACGCGCGCAGGCGCGACGTGAGCTCCTGCGCCAGCTCCCGGAACGCCCGGCGTTCCACCGGGCTCAAAGTAGGCGCCGCTTTGGGTTCGGCCTGCGGGGTTTTGGGTTCAGCCGGCACTTTGGGTTCAGCCGCCGGCGATTGCCGGAATGGCACGACATTGGCGGAAGCGGGTGCGGCGCTCGCCGCAGGCACGGCTTCGGCCGCCTCGGCGGCTGCGGGCTGTGGTGCGGATGCGGTCGCCGGAACCGGCGCCTGCTGCGGCTTGGCCTCCGGCGCCGGCATGAAGCCCGTTGGGCCGTCGCGGCGGGCGCGGGCCAATTGGTTGATGCGGTCGATATCGCGGCACACGCCGAAGCCGCGATAACCGCGGAAACTGCGGTCGCGATCGAACACCGGCAGGCCCGACAGTTCGATCGGCAACCGTTCGTTCGAATCGTCCACCGGCCAGGACACGGTGAGGCCGCTCCAGGTTTCCCGGGTCGCCAGTGCGCGGGCGACCTGATTGTTCGGGTCGAGCTTCAATTCGTCGGCGATTTCGCTCCACAGCCGGCCAAGCGCGGCCATGGTGCGCGGCCCGGCCAGCTCGATGAATTCGTCGGAGCCGACGCCGAATCGGCCGTCGGCATCCATGTGCCAGACAAACCGCAATGGATGACGCCGCTCCGCGATCGACTCTGGCTCCGCCGGCGCGGTCGTAGGTTCAGGAGACGGCGTAACGGGCGGCAAGGCGACAGGCTCGGCCGCAGCTTGCGCGCGCGGAGCTTCGGTCGGCGGTAGCGGCAATGTCACGATAAGCACACGCGTGGCATCAGCGCCGAGCGCCGTGGCGGCGGGTGTGTCGATGCCAAGCGCCGACAGCGTCTTGGCGCCCGCAAGCCGTGTCTGCGCGGCGACATTGGCGTGGAGCAGCGCGCCGTCCGGCGTAAACGCCGCGACGGCTTCGTCGGTATTGGCGAACAGGCGGCGCACGCGTTCGGTGAGCGTCAGGACGGGGCCCGCCGGCTCGGCGGCGGCGACCAGAACCGCGGCTATGCCCTCGTCAAGCACGATGCGCGAACAGACACAGGTGAGCGCGCGGCCAAAGCCGGCGCCGAAGCCGCGCAGCCGTTCGAGCCGCTCCTGCGAACCGGACGGCAGCGTCGCGGCCAGACGGATGATTTGCGCCGCGGACGTGTCGCCAGCGGTGAAGCGGCGTTGTTCGCATTCGGCTGTGGTGGCGGCGCCGAAGGTCGCCGCGCCGACGGCGTTCGCCCATAGGATCCGCGATCCGTCGCCGCTCCAAAGCCAAGCCGGCCACGCACTTGTCGCCAGCACCGCGAGACGCGAATGACGCAACAAGGCGAGCTCTCTCTCCACCATCGACATGCGCGACGGAACTCGTTTGCTAAAGGAATTCTTAATAGTGCGGGGCGTGTGCGGCGTCCATGGCGGCGGCCCATTTGCCGCCCACCAAGGCAGGATAACCTTAATCGCTCCGAGGCTTAGCGGACGACGCCGTTTAGGTTTCCTGTCGATGGTGAATTCGCGCTAGGATCAGGGCGCCGGGAGTACGGGGAGCGTAACATGGCCAAAGATCCATTTGAGCAATTCGCGATTCCGCCCGAGATGCGGGCCTTCGCCGAGCAGAGCGTGGCGCAGGCCAGGAAGGCCGTCGACGGCTTTATCGAGGCGACCAACAAGGCGATGGGACAGATGCAGGGCCACGCTCAGGCCGCACATAGCAGCGCCGCGGAGATTGCGCATAAGTCGATGACCTATGCCGAGCAGAATGTGGCGGCGACTTTCGATTTTGCGCAAAAGCTGCTGAGCGCCAAGGACGCGGCGGAGGTGATGGGCCTGCAATCGGAATATCTCAGCCGCCAGATGCAGGCGCTGTCGACCCAGGTCCAGGATCTTGGCCAAAGTGCCGCCAAGATCGTGGTCGATGCAGCCAAGCCGAAGTCCAAGCCGTAAACTCCGCCGCGGCGGCGGCGAAGTTCCAAAACCACAATATTTTCAAATATCTGCCTTTCTTTGTGCATTGCAATAATTCCTGTTGCAATGCACCAAAAAGATTGCTATCTATCTTTCTGGAAGTGCCCGGGCTTCGACATCGGCGACAATGCACGGCGTCCAGCCGCGGGATCACGATATGTCAGGCAACGCGCAACGGGCGGCGAAGCCAAATCAAAAAAAGACTTCTCTGAGTGAGACAGCCCAAGAGCAACGAGCGAAATCAAGGAAAAAAGTGTCATGGCGGAAGCCGCAACCTCCACCCCCCCGAAAATGAAGAGCAAGCCCGCGACGAGCGCATTCGAGATGCCGAAATTCGAAATGCCGAAATTTGAAATCCCGAAGGTCGAAATGCCGGCCGCCTTCCGCGAATTCGCCGAGCGTGGCGTCGCGCAGTGCAAGGACACCTACGAGAAGATGAAGGTCGCCGCGGAAGAGGCGACCGATGTGCTCGAGACCACCTATTCGACGGCTGCCAAAGGCGCCTCCGATTACGGTCTCAAAGTGATCGAGGCGGCGCGCGTAAACACCAATTCGGCATTCGATTATGCCGGCGAACTGCTCGCGGCGAAGACGCTGTCGGAAGTCATCGAGCTGTCGAGCGCCCATGCGCGCAAGCAGTTCGAGGCGCTGACCGAGCAGAGCAAGGAACTCGGCGCGCTGGCGCAGAAGGTCGCGACCGAGGCAGCCGAGCCGATCAAGAGCGGCATGACCAAAGCGTTCGCGAAGGTCGCTTAATCAGGCTCGCCTGATCGCGTTCGCGAATTTGAAGCCGCAGTTTACTGCGGCGAGGGGAAAGCCCGGGCCCAGCCCGGGCTTTTTGCTTTTTTGCAGCCAAACCGGCCTATCTTGCCAAGTTAGAGCGTTACCCATAGGTTCCGCGCGCTTGCAACCGCGGGCCCGTGCAGCTGTAGCTCAGTTGGTTAGAGCGCTTGACTGTGGATCAAGAGGTCGGTGGTTCGAATCCACCCAGCTGTACCAGCGACGCTTGCGCCTCGGCGCTCAAATCACTTCCTTGGTCTTGTCATCGGTCTCGCCATAGCGGCGCAGTGTTGCCGATTTGGTGCCGGCATAGAGCTGCTCCAGCCCAGGCGCGATCTTGGCGTTCTCGCGCTCGAACAGCGAGTTGCCGTTAAGGTCGCTCTCGACCAGAAACGGGCCGAATTTCTCCACGTCCAGCACCCACACGGCCTGCGCCAGGCCAAGCTCCTCCAGCCAATAGACGCCGGCGACGCGCTTGATGCCGCGGCCGAGCAGCGCGCCGGTGCCGTAGCCGACGGTGGTGAGATAGATCGCATCGTTCGGAACAAATTGCTCGCGATAGGTCTGCGATGTCATCCCGCCTTTGCCGATGATGATGTTGCAGCCGGACAGCTTGAACCAGCCTTCGAGCCACTGTGCGAAGCGAAATGACGCGGTCGCGGTGACAGCGCCGACGGTATAGCCGCCGTCGGGATTGATGCTGGCGGCCGGCGAACAATGGAAATTGGTGATGCCGAGCGCATCCTTGGCGGCAGGCATGCCAAAGCCTTCCGCGATCGCCCGCTGATAGACCCCCTCGCGCGCGGTGAAGAGCCGGCCATTGAGATAGGCGACCGACCCGATTTCCAGCTTGCGCAGATCATCGGTGCGCGCCGGCAGATCGATGTGAACGGTCTTGAGGTCGGCCATAAAACTATTCCGCTGCTGCCGCCGCCTGCTCGCCCCATTCGACGGTGGAGCGGCGCATATAATCGGTGAACCACATCGGATCGGTGCGGAAGGCCGCCTTGCCGTCGGTGGAAATTCGCGCGCAAGCGCGTCGTGAGGAGAGACAGAACATGTGCACCGACATCGGCATGCCGCCGGTGTGGCAATAGCCGACCTCGATATGGCAATCGATCACCATGGACGAGCCGACAAAGCCCATCGCGCCCATGCCAATCGAATTGCCGAGTTGCTTGAACTCCTCCTCAAGCGCGGCGATTTTTGGGTCCGGGTTGCGCGAGCCGACGACGCGCAGGCACGACGCCTGCTTGCCGAGAACCATGCTGGTGTCCTTCGAGCCGCCGAGCCCGACGCCGACGATGGCCGGTTGGCAGGCCAGCCCGCGCTTGCCGAAGCCGATCAGCGTATCGAGAAAGAACCGCCTGATGCCTTCGATGCCGTCGCCGGGAAACAGCATGCGGTAATCCGAACCGAACAGGCCGCCTTTGTGCACGGTGGTGAGCTCGATCCAGTCGGCATCGGGATGGAACGCATATTCGATCTCGGGCGCGTTGATGCCGACATTGTTGTTGTGATCGGTGCGCCACAGCGGATGCACCCGGTTGGGCCGCAGCGGCACCGAATTTGTCGCCCGCGCGGTGGCGCGCCGCAGCGCCGCTTCCAGCGCCACCGGGCCGCCCTCGATCCGCGCCTCATTGCCGATCTTGACGTACCAGCGCGGCAGGCCGGTATCGCCGCACATGGCGCGGCGGTCTTCCTTGGCGGCTTCGTAATTTTCCAGCATGGCCCTGATGACAAAGGACGACAGGTCGCCTTTTTCGGTGTTGGCGCATTGGCGCAAGCCGGCGAGATAATCGTCGGGAATTTCTATTGCGGCCTTCGCCATCAAATCTTCGGCGGTGCGTTGAATGGATGACAGCGGAATCATGTTTGCCTCTATTCGGCTGCGATCGGATCGCGCAGCACGGTCTCGCCCGGCTTCACATGCGTGAAGATAACCGGCCGCTCCGTGATTTCGATCCCGCCGGAGGCCTGCCGTGCCACCGTGAAGGTCGAAGTGGCGAGATCGCCGGGCTCCGGAAAATCGAACCTGATAGTGTGCGCCACGGGAATTCTCGCGCTTGAGCGCCGCCAGCGCAATGACCCGGCTTACTTCGCACAGCGAGCGCAGATTGAGCCAGTCGTGCCAGGTCAGATTGAAGCGGCGGTCGCCGTCGGCGACGCCGCTGGCGAGAAGTTCCGCCTCGATCTGATCCAGCGCCGCGAGGCCGCGCTCGATGCCGGCGCGGTCGCGCACCACGCCGACCTCGTCCCACATCAAATCGAGCAGCTGTTCGCGCAAAGCGTTGAGGTCGCCCGGCTGGCGCGCGAGCGGATACAGCGCGCGGGCAATTTCGGCATCGAGCACAAACGGGTCCGGCTGGCGATGGCCCGGACCGTTGGCCGCGATCCAGCGTGGCATTAAATCGCCGGCGATGCCGCCGAACACGGTCGAATTGGCGACGCCGTTGCCGCCGAGCCGGTTGGCGCCATGCATGCCGCTTGCATCCTCGCCGGCGACGAAAAGCCCGAAGCGTTCCGTCGCGGTATCCACGTCGCAGATCACGCCGCCCATGAAATAGTGCGCCGTCGGCACGACTTCGACCAGCCCGCCGGCGAGATCGAAGCCGCAATCGCGGCAACGGTCCACCATGCCCTTGAACTGTTTTGCCACGCTGGCCGGACCGAGATGCCCCATCTTGATATAAACGCCGCCGTTCTTGGTGGTGCGGCCTGCCTTCATCTCGGCATAGATGGCGCGGCTGACCACGTCACGCGTGGCGCGCTCGAGTTTCGGGTCGTAGTCGCCCATGAAACGGTGCATGGCGCCGTTGAGGAGGTGTCCGCCGGCCCCGCGTAGCCCTTCTTCCAGCACGGTGCCGGTCATGCGCGTGTCCGGCCCGGCCAAAAGCCCGGTCGGGTGGAATTGCACCATTTCCATGTCGCGAAGCGGCAGCCCAAGGCGGAGCGCCATGGCGAGGCCGTCCATGCTCTTGTCGCCGGACGGCGTGTGATAGCGGTACATGGTCGGGCCGCCGCCGGTCGCCAGCAGCACGGCTTGCGCGCTGACATAGCGGAACTCACCGCTGCGCACGTCGATCATCAGCACGCCGGCGAGCGATCCATCCTTTGCCGGAATGAGCGCGACCGCGCGGTGCTCTTCGAGCCGGCGGATCGGCCGCGCCCAGACCTGCTCCATCAGCCGGTTGATGATTTCGATGCCGGTGAGGTCGCCTTTGTGCACGGTGCGGTCGAAGGTCTGGCCGGCGAAGGCCTTGCCGTGCAGCGTGCCGTCCGGATTGCGGTCGAAGAAGCAGCCGATCTCGTTTTCGAGCTCGCGCACGCGCTCGATCGCCTTCGTCACCAGCGTCCAGGCCAGCTCCTGGTGCGGCAGCCATTTGCCGCCCTCGATCGTGTCCATGAAATGGCGCTCGACCGAAGTCACCGGGATTGAGCGCGACGTTGTAGCCGCCCTGGACCATGCGCGTGCAACCGCATTTGCCGAGCAGGCCCTTGCTGGCAACCGTGATGTCGAGATCGGGATTGGCCTTCAAAGCGTGCAGCGCGGCGAACAGACCGGCGCCGCCCGAGCCGAGGATCAGAATGTCGGTCTTGAGACGTTCGAGACCCATATTGAGAGCCTTGTCGATCCTGTTGCGATCCTCAGAACACGCGGACGAGGAAGATGAAGGCGACAATCGCGGAGATTGCGGCGGCGAGCGTCGCCAATTGCTTTTGGCCGCCGGTCCACGGCAAGTTCTCGATCACCAGGATGCGCAAGCCGCCGAGCAGATGCACCGTGAGCAGAAACACCAGCCCGGCTTCGGCGAATTTCACCAGCGGCTGGTCGCTCCAGCGCAGGAAGCTTTCAAGCTTGGCGTCGCCCTCGATGGCGAGACCGAGCGCCAGGAAATGCAGCTGGCAGGAAAATCGCGAGCCCCAAGCCGGAAATCCGGTGCACCATGGCGGCGATCCACAGCGCGCTGCCGCGATGGCCCAGTTGCCGCGCGATCACGTCAGCACCACGGCGGCGACGGCGCGAAGCCCGAGCACGAAAAGCAGAGTGCCGAAGGCGATGGCATAGCGGCCGGCGCGCCGTTCCATCAGCGGCGAGCCATTCGGCCAGAATATTGCGCACGCCGATTGCGGCATGAATGGAAACCGCCGCGACAAACAGCCCGTAATAGGCCGCCCAGGCGATGCTGCCGTGCGTGCGGGACAGAATATCCGCGGCGCTCATGCCCTGGCGCGTGGCATAGAAAATGATGGCGATATGGACGAGCACCAGCGGCGCCATGACGGCCGCTGTGGCCGCTGCCAGACATAGAGACGCACATTCATGCGGTGATCTCGCCCTTGAGATACGCCGCCGTAGTGCGCCGCTTCAGCCCGGCGATCGAAGCGGTCGGATTGAGCGTCTGCGGGCAAAGCTCCTGGCAGGTTTGGTGCGAGTGGCAGGCATGGCAGCCGCCCGACGCCGAGATTGCTTGCAGGCGCGCGGCATTGCCGCCGTCGCGCTCGTCGTTGACCAGCGTCCAAGCGCGGGTCAGCGCGGCCGGGCCGAGATAGTCGGAATTCCAGCGCACCGTATCGCAGCCGGCATAGCAGACGCCGCAATTGATGCATTCGATGCCGGCATCCGCCGCCATGCGCGCCGGCGTGTCCGGCCTGATTTGCGCGATGGCGTCGTGCCGCGTTTTTGTCGGCGCAAAGACTCCCTTGGCCTGCTGCCACTTCTCGAAAAACGCCTGCATGTCGGTGGCCAGATCCTTGATCACCGGCAGGTTCTCGAGCGGGCCGATTTCGAGCCGGCCGCCGCGTGCGACCTTTGACACATGGGTCCGGCAGGTCCAGCGCGGCCGGCCGTTGACGGTCATGGCGCAGGAGCCGCAAACGCCGACCCGGCAGGCGAAACGATAGGACAATGTCGGATCGATATGGCGCTGCACGAAAGTGACGACGTCGAGCACGGTCTGACTTTCGCGCCGCGGCACGGCGTAGGTCTCGTAACGGCCTTGCGGGTCCGCGCCAGACCGAAACCGAGAGTTCCGAATGCGTGTCGGACATAAGCGTCCTTGGGGCCTTGGCTGTTTGGCCGCGCTTCATGCGCGTGTTGCGGCTAGTTTAGCAAGCGGTGTAGCCTTCCGGCAAAGCCGCCAAACGCGGCGGGGAGGAACCACAATGGCAGGGCTGACGCTCAGTTACGTCCATGGCGCAAGCGAACAACCGCTCATTGGCGAGACGATTGGGCAGTTTTTCGATGCCATTTGCGACAAATGGCCGTCGCGGCCGGCGCTGGTGGTCCGTCATCAGAAAGTACGGCTCAGCTATGACGAGTTGCGGCGGGAGGTCGACAAGCTCGCCGCCGGGCTATTGACGCTCGGGCTTAATCCCGGCGACCGCATCGGCATCTGGTCGCCCAATAACTCGGAATGGGTGCTGACCCAGTTCGCCACCGCCAAGGCCGGACTGATCCTGGTCAACATCAATCCCGCCTATCGCATCGCCGAACTCGAATATGCGCTCAACAAAGTCGGCTGCAAGGCGCTCATTCTCGCCGAGCGATTCAAGACCTCGGACTATATCGGCATGTTGCGGGAACTTGCGCCCGAGCTCGGCCACGCGACGCCGGGAAAGCTTGAATCGGCGCGGCTGCCGGCGCTGCGGTCGGTCGTGCTGCTCGGCGACGGCTGGCATCCCGGCACGTTCCGCTTCGCCGAAATTCTGACGCGCGGCACCGCGAAGGAAGCGCAGCGGATCGCCGAACTTGCCCCGCAACTGCAATTCGACGAGCCGATCAACATCCAGTTCACTTCGGGCACCACCGGCTTTCCCAAAGGCGCGACGCTGTCGCATCACAATATCCTCAACAACGGCTACTTCATCGGCGAGGCGATGCGGCTCACGCCGGAGGACCGGCTGTGCATTCCGGTGCCGCTCTATCACTGCTTCGGCATGGTGCTCGGGCAATCTCGCGGCGGTCACGCACGGCGCCTGCATGGTGTTTCCCGGCGAGGGTTTCGATCCGCTGGTGACGCTTGAAACCGTCGCCGAAGAGCGCTGCACCGCGCTGCACGGCGTGCCGACCATGTTCATCGCCCAGCTCGATCATCCGGAATTCGGCCGCTTCGACCTCTCCTCGCTGCGCACCGGCATCATGGCCGGCTCGCCGTGCCCGATCGAGGTGATGAAGCGCTGCGTCGCCAAGATGAATCTCTCCGAAATCACCATCGCCTACGGCATGACCGAAACCAGCCCGGTGAGCTTCCAGAGCTCGACCGAGGATCCGCTGGAACGGCGGGTCTCGACCGTCGGCCGCATCCAGCCGCATCTCGAAGTGAAGATCGTCGATCTGAACGGCCGCATCGTGCCGCCCGGCACGCCCGGCGAACTACTGACGCGCGGCTATTCGGTCATGCTCGGCTATTGGGGCGACGAGGAGCGCACGCGCGAGGCGATCGACGCGGCGCGCTGGATGCATACCGGCGATCTCGCGACCATCGACGCCGAGGGCTATTGCAACATCGTCGGCCGCATCAAGGACATGGTGATCCGCGGCGGCGAGAACGTCTATCCGCGCGAGATCGAGGAGTTTCTGTACCGGCATCCGAAGATCCAGGACGTGCAGGTGATCGGCGTGCCGGACGACCGCTACGGCGAGGAGATTTGCGCCTGGGTCAAGCTGCGTCCCGGCGTGACCGCGACCGAAGAAGAGATCAAGGCGTTCTGCCGCGACCAGATCGCCCACTACAAAGTGCCGCGCTACGTCAAATTCGTCGACGAATTCCCGATGACGGTCACCGGCAAGATTCAGAAATTCATCATGCGCGAACGCACCATCAATGAGCTTGGGCTCAAGGCGCAGAAGACGGCGTGAGTGCATTCTATGTCATTGCGAGGAGCCAACGGATTCGGTCCGAAGTGGCCGGCCCGATGACAGGCTCCGCGACAAAGCAATCCAGGACGGACTCGCCGTACTGGATTGCTTCGCTCTGCTCGCAATGACGTGGAGAAATCCTCACTGCACCTTGATTTTCTCGTCTGCCACGACGCGCGCTGCGGCCGGCCGCTTCATCAGCCGGTCCTTGTGCGCGGTGTAATTTTTCAATTCCGCCATCGGCAGTTCGCGGCGCACGCCCCAAGTGTAGAAAACGAGGGCATAGGGATCGAGCACGGAGAAGCGGTCGGAGAGCCATTCGCGGCCGGCCAGCATGCCGTCGATCTGCTTTAAGTAGGTGTGGAAGGTTTTCAGCCCCATGTCCTTGATGCCCGGGTAGGCAGCCGTGTCGGCGGTGTAGCGTTCCGGCCGGCCGACATGGGCATGCGCCGGATGCACGCTCGACGCGAAATAGCCGATCAGCGACAGCGCCTTCGCTTCGGCGCCGGCATCTTTCGGCCACAGATCGAAGCGCTTGCCGAGATAGGGCAGAATGGCGGTGTTCTCGGTGAGTGGCTCGCCATTATCGAGCTTGAGCGCAGGCACGCGGCCGAGCGGATTGATCTTCAGATACGCTTCGGTGCGCTGCTCGCCGCCGGCGAGATCAACCTTCTTCGGTTCGTATGTCTCGCCGCTTTCCTCGAGCACGATGTGCGAGGCGAGCGAGCACGCACCGGGCGCATAATAGAGCGTCAACATTTCAAAACACTCCCTTGTTTCACCTGCTTGTCCTATTTGGAAATCTTCGCCAGCACCGGCAGCCAGGTCTGCTGCTCCTTGTCGACGAAGGCGAGAACCTCGGCCGGCGTCATGGCGCGCGGATAGCTGCCGACATTCGCCAGTTTTTTGTTGAACTCCGGATCGTTCATGAGTTTGGCCAGATCGATCGAGACCTTGTCGACAATCGGCTGCGGCGTGCCGAGCGGCGCCACCAGCACCTGCCAGCCGGTCGCGGTGAAATCCGGAATGGTTTCCGACACCGTCGGCAGATCGGGAAATTGCGGCAGGCGCGCGCGCGACGCGACCGCGATCAGCTTCACCTGGCCCGCTTTCACCGAACCGACGATTCCCGAATAGCCCTCGATGATCATCGACACGCGGCCAGAGCCGACGTCGGCCAGTGCCGCCGCCGGTCCGCCGTTATAGGGCACGGGGAGAAACTGGATGCCGGCGCGCTCCTGCAGAACGAGGCCGGTCAAATGCGTCAGCCGGCCGACGCCGGTCACCGCGATCGAGATCGTACCTGGCTCTTTCTTGGCAAGCGCAATCAGTTGCGGCAGCGTGCTCACGCCAAGCGCCGGATTGACCGCGACGAACATGGGATTTTCTTCCGTATAGCCGATCGGGATGAAGTCGCGCGGCAGCCGCAGCGGCAAATTCGGCGCCACGCTCGGCAGCGCGGCAAAGGTCGAGAGCGCCGGCATGAACAGCGTATAGCCGTCCGGCGCAGCTTCGGTGGCGGCGCGGGCGGCGATGCTGCCGTTGGCGCCGGGATGGTTGATCACGATGACCTGCTGGCCCCAGGTCTTGCCCAGACCGTCGGCGGTGAAGCGTGCATCCACATCGGGCGTCGAGCCGGGCGCCGAATCGGACAGGATCGTGACCGGCCTGTCCGGGTAACTGCCGGCTTGGGCATGGGCGGAAGCGGCCGACATCGTGGTCAGGCACACGACGGCAGCGCCGAACCAGTAGCGACGGTCATTCATGACGTCCTCCCCAAACCCGCGGAACGCGTGCGCGGCGCATCATGCTTAATTATCGGATTAAGGATACGGCGCTCGAAGCGTGGATTCCACCGCCATTACGCGCCTGCGCCAAAGCGGCGCGCCGCGGCTCGGCGCCGCAACCGGTTATCTTTTTACGTTAACCCCACCTAACCAGGCGCCGAGGATGCACATTTAAGATGTTTCTACTATACGGTTCCGTGATGAGGCTCCAGTCCGTCCGTTCAAGAGCAGTGACAAGCGCAACACCATCGGCTGCGTTGCGGACGGCGAGCGCCCCGGCGGGCGATGCTCGCGACGCACTCTCGCGCTTGACGGATCTGTCCCGTGAGTTTGCCCCGGCGCTGAGCTTTTCCATCCACAGCGACTTCGGCGCCGTTGAAACCGAGTGGCGGAGCTTCCAGGAGACCGCCGAATGCACGCCATTCCAGACTTTCGAATGGCTGTCGGCATGGCACCGCCATGTCGGTGCGGCCGCGGGCATCGTGCCGGCCATCGTCGTCGGCCGCTTCGCCACCGGCAGGACGGCATTCATCCTGCCGCTTGCCGTTCAGCCGCGGCGCTGGGCCAAACGGCTGTGCTGGCTCGGCGAGGAGTTGTGCGACTACAATGCGCCGCTCTTGGCGCGCGAGTTTTCGCAACAAGTGACGCGGGACCGTTTTCTTGCGTTCTGGGGCGCGCTGCAACGGCGCATGCAAGCCGACCCGCAGCTCCACTACGACTGGATCGAATTCGAGAAAATGCCGGAGACGGTCGGCGCCCAAGTCAATCCGTTCACCTATCTCGCCGTCGCGGCGAATGCCAACAGCGCGCACATCACGCAATTGGGCGACGACTGGGAGGCCTTTTACCGCGCCAAGCGCTCGTCGGCGACGCGGCGGCGCGACCGCACCAAGCGCAAGCACATGGCCGAGTTTGGCGAGATTCGCTTTGTCACCGTCGCGGAGCCGGCGGAGGCACGACAGACCCTCGTTACGCTGTGGGAACAGAAAAAGCAGATTTTTGCGCGGCGGGGGATCGCCGACATCTTTGCGCAGCCCGGCTACCGCGAGTTTTTTGACGATTTTGCCTCGAACCCGCAGACGCGGCATCTTGTTCATATCAGCCGCGAGGAGATCGGCACCACCTGCGCGGCGGCGAATTTCGCCATCATCTTCGGCGACTGCTATTATCACCTGCTGTCGAGCTATTGCGACGATCGATTGACGCGCTATGGCCCCGGGGTGCTGCATCTGCGCGATCTTCTTGCCTACGCGATCAAGGCCGGCTTGCGCCGTTTCGATTTCACCATCGGCGACGAGCGCTACAAGCTGGAATGGTCCGATCTCCGTTTGAAATTGTACGATCACAGTTCGGCCGCGGCGTCGCGCGGCTGGCTGCCGAACTGCGTTTCGGTGGTGCGGCGCCGGCTCAAGCGGTTCATCAAGCAAACGCCGCTGATTTGGCGCCTGGCTTGCCGCGTTCGCTCCGTCATCGGGCCGTTCTAAGCCCCAAGACGCTGCGGCTGCGCCCCCGCTCAGCGCATCAAGTCAGACCCGCCGGCTTGCCGCATAGCCTCGTCGAAATCTAGCGTTCAACGCGATCGAGATTGGCGGTCATCCGCGTGATGACGCGGCGGAACGTCGTCAGCTCGCGCGCGGTGATGCCCAATTCCGATTCATCGGTAATCCCACTCGCCACCGTGAGAAGCTCATTGCGCAGCCGCTTCGCCTTGGCGGTAAGAAAAACGCGCACCTTGCGCCGGTCATCGTCGCCGCGCACGCGGCGGATCAGTCCCGATCTTTCCATGCCGCGCAGCGCGATGACGGTGGTCGGCTCCATCATGCCGACCCGAGCCGATAATTCCCGCTGCGAAAGTCCGTCGGCGTTCCACAGCACACGCAAAAAGTACCATTGGCCGCGCGTTACGCCGTAGGCAGCGATCCGCCGCTCCAACAGCCGTTGAAAGGCGCGGTGCGCGTCACGCACCAGATAGCCGGAGCTTAATCGCGGCGGGAACTCGACTGTCCGGCGTCGCGCGGCGGATTTCGTTCGCGGTGATGAGCGTGATGGCATCGGCGTTGACAGCCCGGTTCGCGCGTGCCGATAATACTTAGCATTCTATGTAATGGGAACGTCCGCGATGCAACAGCAACTACCCAAAAAACAAAACACACAACGAGTCGAGGGACAGCAAGCGCCGGCGACCCCGAACCAGGCCTTCGATCTGCGCTCGACGCTGGAATGGCTGCGCGCCTCGGGCGAGTTGATCGAAACCGACAAGGAGGTCGATCCCGACCTGCAAGTGACCGGCTTGCAAAAGCACATGGATGGCGGCTGTCCGGTGCTGTTCAATAACGTCAAAGGCAAGCCGAACCATCGCGTCATCACCAATCTGTTCGGCGACATGGCGATCATCAATCGCATGTTCGGCTGGAAGGACGATGCCGAGCGCGTGAAGAAGCTCGCCTATGCGCTGTCGCATCCGCTCAAGCCGGTCGAGATCGCGCAAAGCGACGCGCCGTGCCAGGAGTTTGTGGTCGAGAAACCGGAGGACGTGAATAAATGGATGGTGCCGATCCGGCACACCACTTACGAACCGGAACTGACGGTCGGCTCGGGCATCCGCTGCGTCACCGGTCCGCAATTCGATGGCGGCTCCGACCTCGGTTACAACCGCATGAATTTCCGCTGGGGCAATGTCGGCACGTTCCAGATCTCGCCCGGCTCGCACATGTGGCAGGTGGTCAACAAATATTACAAAGAGAACGAGCCGGTGCCGATCACCATGTGCTTCGGCGTGCCGCCGGCCTGCACGCTTTTGGCCGGCGCCGGCTTCGATTATGCGATCTTGCCGATGGGCTGCGACGAGATCGGCGTCGCCTCGGCGGTGCAGGGCGCACCCATCCGTCTCGTTAAAGCGCGCACGGTGGACGCCATGGCGCTCGCCGACTGCGAATTGGTGCTGGAAGGTTATGTCGATCCGCGCGACCGCCGCTTCGAAACGAAAGAAGCCGAGGATGCCGGCGTCCAGGGCCGCTATCATTTCCACCCCGAATGGGCCGGCTATATGGGCAAGTCCTACAAGGCGCCGACCTTCCACGTCACCGCCATCACCATGCGCAAGCCGGAGACCAAGCCGATCATTTTCGCGCTCGGCGTGCACATGCTTGACGACCACAATATCGACACTTCGGTACGCGAGGCGGCGATCTACGAATTGTGCAATCGCCTGCAGCCGGGCATCGTGCAGAACGTGGTGATCCCGTACTGCATGACCGACTGGGGCGGTTGCATCATCCAGGTGAAAAAACGCCACAAGATCGACGAGGGCTGGCAGCGCAATTTCCTCGGCGCCATCCTGTCGTGCTCGCAAGGCATGCGGATTGCGATCGCGGTCAGCGAAGATGTCGATCCCTATTCGATGGACGATGTCATGTGGTGCCTGACCACGCGGGTGAACCCGCGCACCGATATCCTCAATCCGATCCCCGGCGGGCGCGGCCAGACCTTCATGCCGGCCGAGCGCATGACCGCGGGCGAGCGGCAATGGACGGCGTCGAACACCCAATTCGAGGGCGGCATGGGCATCGATGCCACAGTTCCCTTTGGATACGAGAGCGATTTTCTGCGCCCAGTCTATCCGGTCGACAAGGTCAAGCCGGAGGATTTCTTCTCCAAGGAAGACATCGCCAACGCCAAGAAGCGCATGCACGGCTGGGTGCATTCGTTGGCGCGGACGGGAAGGTGAGGGGATTGCTGTGGCCAAGGCAAAGGTGAAGGCGAAGCAAGCACTCGGCGTGCAGAGCCGCTTCGCCAAGCTCGATGGCGTGAGGTTGCACTATCTTGCCGCCGGCAAAGGCGAGCCGGTCATTTTGCTGCACGGCTACGCCCAGAACAGCCACATGTGGCGGCCGCTGATTGCGGAGCTTGCCAAGACCAACACGGTTATCGCACCTGACCTGCGCGGCTTTGGGCAGTCGTCCAAGCCGGCCAATGGCTATGACAAGCCGCCAAACGGCTATGACAAGACGTCGATGGCGCGGGATATCCACGCGCTGGCGGCCTCGCTCGGGTTAAAGCGCGTGCGGATTTGCGGCCACGATATCGGGCTTATGGTCGCCTATGCCTATGCGGCACAGTTCCCGGCCGAGGTCGAACGCATCGTCCTGATGGACGCGTTCCTGCCGGGCGTCGGCGCTTGGGAGAGCGTCTGGCTGCTGCACGACAAATGGCACTTCAATTTCTACGGCGAGACGCCGCTAAAACTGGTCGCCGGCCGCGAGCGCATCTATTTCGAGCATTTCTGGAACGATTTTGCCGCCAATCCGAAGCAGTCGGTATCGGAGCGCGACCGCCGCTTCTACGCCAAAGCCTATGGGCGGCCAGGCGCGATGCGGGCTGGCTTCGAGGTATTCAGGGCGTTCGAGCGGGATGGCAAGGATTTCGCCGACCTGGCCAAGACCAAGCTGACGATGCCGATGCTGGTCCTGAGCGGCGAAAAAGCCTCGGGGGATTTCCTCTTCCAGCAGGCCCGGCTCGTCGCCGACAATGTCGACGGCGTCATCGTCAAAGGCTCCGGCCATTGGCTGATCGACGAGGCGCCGGATCAAGTCATTCCGAAACTCGTGAGTTTCTTGTCGGCATGAAACGGCAAAGCGGACTATTTAGCCGTTAGTCTCCCGCCGCCACCGTTCTGCCAGCGCGCGGCGGTCGAGTTTGCCGCGCTCGGTCTTGGGCAGCGATGAACTAAGCACGATCTGCTTCGGCGCCTTGAAGGCCGGCAGCATTTTGGCGCAATAGCGCAACAAGGCCGCCGCATCGATGGCCGCGCCCGGCCGGGCGACGACATAGCTCACCACTTCCTCGCCATAAACCGCGTCCGGCACGCCGACGGTCGCCGCCTCGATCACTTCGGCGCATTGCATCAGGCAGGAATCGATCTCGACCGGCGAGATTTTCGCGCCGCCGCGGATGATCAATTCCTTCTCGCGGCCGGTGAGCGTCAGATAGCCGTCGGCGTCGAGCGAGCCGAGATCGCCGGTGCGGAAGCGGCCGCGGCTGTGGGTTTTCACCTCGCCATCCTCGCCGAGGTAACGGTAAGCATGATCGCCGAGGCCGCCCAGTTCCACGTAGCCGATTTCACCCGCCGGCAACCGCCGGCCTTCGGCATCGACGATGGCGAGATCATGATAGGCAAGCGGCCGTCCGACCCTGCCGAGGCGCCGCGCTTCGCCTGGAATGGCGGCAATCCAGCTCACTTCGCTGGCGCCGCAGCCCTGCGCGACCGGGATGCCGAATTTTTGCTCGAAACGCTTCCACTCTTCGAGCAAAAGCGGCGCCGAACTCGACGTCATAAAGCGCAGTTTCGGTAGATTATCGTGATGTGCCGTCTGTTCGCTGTTGAGCAGAATATTGATCGTGGTCGGATTGCCGGTGGCGATGGTGACGCCGTGATCGCGCACGTGCTGGAAAAAACGGCTGGCCGAGAATTTTTCCGCCAGAACAAGAGTTGCGCCGCGGTTGACGACGGTGAGCGCGCCTAAAGTCTGCGCCGAGTTCCAACTGAAGGGGCGAAAATCGTAAAGCCGGTCCGCGGCGGTGATGCCAAAACCTTCGGCGAGCGGATCGATGTTCAACAAGTATTCGCGGAAGTTCAAAATAACGCCCTTGGGCTTGGCGCTGGTACCCGATGTGAACAGAATGATTGCGTCATCCTCCGGCCGCGCCGGCGTCGCCGTTTCGCCTGGCAAACAGCACAAAACTTCGCCGAACAGTGTGCCGGTTTCCGGCGCGTCCCAGCGGCCGAGCTGCAGCCGCGGCGCCGTCGCGCCGTCGAGGACATCGTCGAGCTGCAGGCCGTCTTGATAGAGGATCAGCTTCGGCTTCAATCGTTCAAAAATGCTTCCGAGCTGATTGCGGTTCATCTCGACATGCACGGTGCAGATGGTTGCACCGGCGGCCATGACGCCGAAATAGCAAAGCAGCTGCTCGATCGAATTGTTGGCCAGCAGTGCGACGCGATCATTGGGGCCGATGTCGCGCTCGCGCAGCAAGGTGGCGAACCGGCCGACGACATCGCGCAACGCGCCATAGCTGACGGTCCGGCCGTCATCGGCCGACACGACCCATGTCTTGTCCGGCGCGCGCTCCGCGGCGCGGGCGATCCAGTCCTGCAACAGGTTTGAACCGGCAACTGCGGGCATGGTAATCCTTAGCATTATAAGCATTTTGGCCCGCATTCAAACCGGGCAGGCGCGGCGTCATTGCCGGCAATGGCCGATTGAGCGAATGGCGGCATCCGCATAGAGTTACGGAAATCCGGCGGCTCGGCCGGAAGGGAGGAACGCAATGTTTCTTCGCAATTACTGGTACGTCGCCGCCTTGGCCGACGAGGTTTGCGACCGTCCGCTCGGCCGCACGCTGCTTGGCGAGCCGGTCGTGCTGTTCCGCACCGCCGACGGCGGCCTGCACGCCTTCGAGGATCGCTGCCCGCACCGTCAATTGCCGCTGTCGATGGGCAAGGTGATCGACGACGCGCTGCAGTGCCACTATCACGGTCTGCGTTTCGACGGTTCAGGCCAATGCGTGCGCGTGCCAGGCCAGGACCATATTCCGGCGAAGGCACGGGTGCGCAGCTATCCGGTGGTCGAGCGCTATCGCTGGATCTGGGTCTTCATGGGCGATCCGGCGCTGGCGGATCCGGCGCAGATTTGCGACTTCCACTGGCTGCAAGACCCCGATTGGGGCGCCAAGCCGGCCTACCTTCACGTCGAGGCCAACTGGCAGCTCGTCGTCGACAATCTGCTCGATCTCACTCATCTGGCTTTCGTGCACGAGACCACGATCGGCAATATGGCGCTGGTCGAGCACGCCGCGGTCAAGGTGCAGCGCGCGCCGAACAACGTCCTGGTCACGCGCTGGATCATCGACCAGCCGGCGCCGCCCACGTTCGTCAAGGTTGGCAAGTTCACCGGCAATGTCGATCGCTGGCAGATCATCGACTATACGCCGCCGGCCTTCCTGCGGCTCGACGTCGGCGCCTCGCCGACTGGAACCGGCGCGCCTGAAGGCCGCCGCGTCGGTGGCATCGGCATGCGCAATCTCAACGCCATCACGCCGGAGACAGAAACCACGTCGCATTATTTCTGGGCGCAGGCGCATAATTTCGAGCCGCACAACGTGGACATGACCGAGCGGGTGTTCCAGCAGATCAAGACCGCTTTCCTGGAAGACGTCGCAGTATTCACCGCACAGCAGCGCGCCATCACCTTGCGGCCCGACGCCCCGCAGGTCGATATCAATGCCGATGCCGGCGGCATGCAGGCGCGGCGCATCGTCGATCGGCTTTATCAGGAAGAACAGACGACCGCGGCGCATGCGACGGCGGCTGAGTAGCATCACTCAAATGGCCACCAAATTTCGTGTCGAGTTGGTTTGGCGGGAGAGCGAGGGCAAGGAAGCCGCGTCGATCTTTCTCACCTCCGACGGCCGCGTCATCCTGCAGGGTCGTGGCGTCCCGGCACAGGAGCGCGAGGCGCTCGCTTTGCCGCTCGACGCCGACCTGATCAGCGTCGACCGTAACCTGATCCGCGCCATCAAGGACATGTTGTGAGTGCGGTTGGCGACGCGGATGCAAAGTGGCCGGATCTGCCGCTATCGGCGTGGAGCGGCACCTGCGATACGCTGCAGCTGTGGACGCAGGTCGTCGGCAAGGTGCGCATCGCGCTCACGCCGCTGATCAATCATTGGTGGAACGCGACGTTCTACGTCACCGCGCGCGGTCTCGCCGCGCCGGCGATGCCTTATGCCGGCGGCATCGTCGATATCACCTTCGACTTTGCCGATCACCGGCTGGTGATCGAAACCAGCGACGGCGGTACCGAGACCTTTGCGCTTAAGCCGATGCCGGTTTGCGATTTTTATGCCGAATTCATGGGTCGGCTGCGGCGTCTCGGCATCGACGTGCAGATCCGGGCCATGCCGTGCGAGATCCCGGGCGCGGTGCCGTTCGATAAGGATCGCAGCCACGCGCAATACGATCCGGTCTATGTGCAAAAATTCTGGCGCGCGCTGGTGCAGATCAATCGCGTGATGCATGTGTTTCGCGCGCGCTTTCTCGGCAAAGCGAGCCCGGTGCATTTCTTCTGGGGCAGCTTTGACCTCGTGGTGACGCGTTTTTCCGGCCGCACCGCGCCACCGCCCAAGGGCCACACGCCCTGTGTGGCGGACTGGATTATGGCGGAAGCCTATTCGCACGAATGCTCAAGCTGCGGCTTTTGGCCGGGCAACGGCGGTTTTGGCTACGCGGCGTTCTACGTTTATGCCTATCCGGAGCCGGCGGCCTATGGCGACACGCGGCTCGCCACCGCCGAGGCGTCCTACAACAACGACCTGGGGCAATTCATCTTGCCCTATGATGCCGTGCGCAAGGCGCGTGATCCCGACGCGCTGCTGCTCGGATTCTTGGAGGAAACCTACGAAGCCGCGGCCAACCTGGCGAAATGGGATCGCAAGGCGCTGGAGCGCGCCTCATAAAGTCGGAATTTCTCACAAAAGGAGAAAGTCGCGATGCGGCTCTATCGGCGCAGTGCCAGCTTGGTTTTGGGGCTTTTGATCGGTGGTGTGGTTGCAATCGCAAGCGCTGCGACGGCGGCGCCGTATTGCCCGGACGCTGCCCATGCGGCGCCTGCCAAGGTCCCGGCGGATTTAACCGCGGCAGTGGCGAAGACATTTCAGATCGACGCCAGCGCCGTGAACGCGGCTGCCTTCGTGCGCTGCGCCGGACCGAAGCTGACGGCCTGCTATGTGGGCGCCAATCTCGATTGCGGCAGAGCCGACACGCGTCGCGCGCTGCCGGGAGCGACGGCGTGGTGCCGGCAAAATCCCGGCTCAAACCTCGTTCCGATGGCGGCGACCGGCCACGACACGATCTACCAATGGAGTTGCAAGGGCCGCCGCGCGGTGGCGGGCAAAGCCATGGTTCATGTCGATCCGCAAGGTTACATCGCCGAGAACTGGAAAGAAGTGCAATGAGCCGCGTCAACGGCCATTGAGTTCCCGCCGCACGATCGCCGTGCCTTCGGCCATCGCCCTCATTTTGCCGAACGCCACCGCGCGCGGCAGGTATTTCATGCCGCAATCCGGCGCCACGACTATTCGTTCAACGGCAATGTGAGCCAGCGCGCGGCGGATACGGTCGGCGACGATCTCCGGGGTTTCGATCGTCATATCGGACAGGTCGATAACGCCGAGGATGATGGTTTTTGACGGCAGCGCGTCCAGCACCTTAAGATCGAGCCTGGGTTGCGCCGCCTCGATGGAAATCTGCTGCGCTTTCGAGCCCTCGAGTTCCGACAGGAACGAATAGGCCGACGGCTTGTCGTGCACCACCGCCGCATAGCCGAAGCACAGATGCACCGCAACCGTGCCGCTGACGGCGTCGAGCGCGCGATCGAGCGCTTTGAGACCATATTGCCGCGCCTTCTCCGGATGCTGCTGCATCCACGGCTCGTCGATCTGCACGACGTCGGCGCCGGCGGCGAACAAATCCTTGATTTCGGCGTTCACGGCGGCGGCGTAATCCAGCGCCACCGCTGCCTCGTCCTTGTAGTAGTCGTCCTGCGCCTGCCTGCCCATAGTGAACGGCCCAGGCACCGTCGCCTTGATGGCGCGGCCGGTATTGGCGCGCAGCACTGTGAGGTCGTGCAGCTCGACCGGGCGGCGGCGCCGGATTGGGCCGACGATGCGCGGGACGGGGATGGGCCGGCCGCTGCGGTTGATCACCGTGCCCGGTGTGTCGATGTCGATGCCGTCAAGCGCGGTGGCGAAGCGGTTGGAATAGCTTTCGCGCCGCTGTTCGCCGTCGGTGATGATATCGAGCCCGGCGCGCTCTTGGTCGCGGATGGCAAGGATGGTGGCATCGTCCTGCGCCGCTTCAAGCTTGTCCGGCGCGACCAGCCAAAGATCGTCGGCGCGCACGCGCGGCACCTGCTTCGACAGCTTGACGCGGTCGATCAACCATTCCGGTTGCGGATAGGAGCCGACGAGCGAGGCAGGCAGCAGCATTCAATGTCTCGTCGCCGGCGCTCGTTCAAAAAAAGTCCTCCCCCGCGAACGGGGGAGGACGATGCGGACTGCGTTTCATCCCACCGCCTTGGCATAGGGATAAAGCACATTGCCGGTCTTTTCGTCGGGAGGCGTAAGCACGGTCTGGTAGCTCATGCCGCGCCAGGTATCGAGGTTCGCCTGGTCGGTGATGTCGTGATACTGCACCTGCAACTGCCGGGCTTTGACCCATTCACCGTTCTTACCGAACTTGATGCCGTTCCCCATGATGGTGTCGAACGCATTGCTGCGCAGGTAGCCGGCGAGCTTGTCGTCGTTGATGCTCTTGGCGCCTTCGACCGCCTGCGCCAACACCTGCAAGCGTGCGTAACCCCAGCCGCCGAGGTAATAGCCGAGCACATCGACGCCTTGGCCGGGCGCGCGCGCCTGGTATTTCTGGAAGAAGCCCGCGGCCGGCGCCATCATTTTCGGCGACGGCACCCAGTTGTCGTAGTTCACGACGCCATTGAGCTTGGACTTGAGCTTGTCCTTGATCGAAGTCGCCTGCAGGCCGACCATGGCGCCGCCAAGCATCTTCGGCTTCAGGCCGAGTTCGTTGGCGGACAGCAACATGCCGACCGAACTTAGCGGATAGGAACAGATCACGACGAGATCCGGGTTGGCAGCCTGGATAGCGCGGATGATCGGCGAAAAGTCGGTCGTGTTCGGCGGGTAGGTTTTGTCGTAAATGACGTTGAAGCCATACTGTTTTGCATTGGCTCGTGCACCGTCGGAGGCATTGCGCGAGAACTCGGCGTCCTCGGCCGCGATCGCGATCGTTTGCGGCTTCGGATTTTGCGCCGCCGCGACCTGGAAAAAGCCCTCGGTCAGCGTCTGTTTCGGATTTGGGCCGCCGGTCGGTATGAACGAGAAGTATTTTGGGTATTTGAACTCGGCGTTGGCATCGAGCGCGAACAGGCTGATGATGGTCTTGTTCCGCTGCATCACGACGGGAATGGCCGGCCCGACCACGTTGGTGGCATAGCCGCTCAGCACCAGGTCGACTTTGTCGACGTCGAGGAGCTTCGTATAGATGCCCGGCACATTCGCCGGGTTTGACTGATCATCATAATTGATCAGCTGAACCTGGCGTCCGAGCAGGCCGCCCTTGGCGTTGATCTCTTCCTGCCAAATCTGCGAGCCAAGCAGCGCCTGCTTGCCGTTCACCGCAAGCGGGCCGGTCAGCGCCATGCCGAAGCCGATCTTGATGGGCTCGCCCGCGCCCTGTGCGAAAGCGCGTCCCGCGCCGAGCGCTGGTGCGATCAGAGCGGCGCCAATCCCCGTGTTGACGCCGCGCCGCGTTACTCGATGACGTGTCACTTGATCATTCATGGCTTCCTCCCGAAAGCGTTTATTTGTTCGATGGCACTCCCGTCTGGTCAGTCACGCAGCGACGCGCTGCGCTTAAATCCTCCCCCGCAACGCAAAGCGGGGGAGGACGCACGATCGTTATTTAGGCCCCCAGCGCCTTTTCGTAGGGATAAATGACGCTGCCGGTCTTCTCGCCGGCAGGCGTGAGCACCGTCTGATAGCTCATGCCGCGCCAGGTCTCGAGGTTCGCGGCATCGGTGATGCCGTGATACTGCACTTGCAGCATCCCCGATTTGGTCCACTCGCCATCCTTGCCGAACTTGACGTCGGCCATGATGGTCTTGAAGTCGTTTTTGCGCATGTAGTCGGCGAGCTTGTCGTCGTTGATGCTCTTTGAGCCTTCGACGGCCTGTTGCAGCACCTGGAAATAGGCGTAGCCCCAGCCGCCGAGATAATAGCCGAACGGGTCAATGCCCTGGCCCGCCGCGCGCGCCTGGTAGGTCTTGAAGAAGTCCGCCGCGGGCGCCAGCAATTTCGGCGACGGCACCCAGGTTTCGTAGTTCACGATGCCGTTGAGCTTCGACTTGAGCTTGTTCTTGAACACGGTGGCCTGCAGTCCGACCATCGCGCCGCCCATCATCTTCGGCTTCAGGCCAAGTTCGTTGGCCGACAGCGTCAGGCCGACCGAGCTCAGCGGATAGGAACAGAACACCACCAGATCCGGATTGGCGGCCTGGATGGCGCGGATGATCGGCGAGAAGTCGGTCGTGTTCGGCGGATAGGTTTTGTCGTAGACCGTGTTGAGGCCGTACTTCTTGACGTTGCTGCGCGCGCCGTCGGCGGCATTGTGCGAGAAGTCGGCGTCCTCGGCCGCAATCGCGATGGTTTGCGGCTTTGGGCTTTGCGCCGCCGCCACCTGGAAGAAGCCTTCGGTGAAGGATTCCTTCGGCGTTGGGCCGGACGGCAGCATCGAGAAGTATTTCGGATAGTGGAATTCGCTGTTGGCGGCGAGCGCGAACAGACCGATGAAGGTCTTGCCCTGCTGCATGGCGATCGGGATAGCCGGCGCCACCATGTTGGTCGCATAGCCGCTGACGATGAGGTCGACTTTGTCGACGTCGAGGAGCTTGGTGTAGATGCCGGGCACGGTCGACGGATTGGACTGGTCGTCATAATTGACAAGCTGGACTTGCCGGCCGAGCAGGCCGCCCTTGGCATTGACCTCTTCCTGCCAGATCTGGGCGCCGAGCAACGCCTGTTTGCCGTTGGCGGCGAGCGGGCCGGTCAGCGCCATGCTGAAACCGATCTTGATGGGCGCTGCGCCTTGCGCGAAAGCCGGCGCCGCGACCCAGCGCCGGTGTAATCAGAGCGGCGCCGATGCCGGCGTTCACACCGCGCCGGGTTATGCGATAACTCATGGGTTTCCTCCAAAAGCGGGTTATCTGTTTCGTTGTACCCTGACGGGCCGGCCAAAATTGGGCATGACGCGGCAGTGTCGCCCCCACAATGCCCTGCTTTGGCGCTTCTGAAAAGAGAGTGACAGGGAGCGTGGCAATGTGCGCAGGCCGGGCGGAACATGCCGTGCCTTGTGCCTATTTGCCCATCCTTGCCTATCTCTTAATCACGGCTCGTGGAATTGCGATTTCGCACCGGAATCAGAACGGGTAGATTAGGCATGCAAAGCCGGGAAGGCAGTCATGATCGCGCTGTCGATCAACGGCAAATCCTACGACGTCGATGTCGAGGACGACACGCCGCTGCTGTGGGTGCTGCGCGACACGCTCGGCCTCACCGGCACCAAATATGGCTGCGGCATCGCGCAATGCGGCTGCTGCACCGTGCATATCGACGGCGTCGCGACGCGCTCGTGCCAGGTGCCCGTCGGCACCGTCGGCGGCAAGGCCATCACGACGATCGAGGCGCTGGCGCAAAACGGCAAGCTGCATCCGGTGCAGCAGGCCTTGGCTCGATTTCGACGTGCCGCAATGCGGCTATTGCCAGAGCGGCATGATGATGGCGGTGGTGGCGCTGCTCAAGGAAAAGCCGAAGCCGACCGACGCCGATATCGACGCGGCGATCACCAATATCTGCCGCTGCGGCACCTATCAGCGCGTTCGCGCCGCGATTCACGCCGCTGCCGACAGCGCCTGACGGCGCGGCCGTCTAATCCTTCACGCTCTTGACCGGCGTTTCCGGCGTCAGGCCGCCGCGGCGTCGCGCGAAGGTTTCCTTGCCGGTCTCTTCCCATTTGCCGCTGACGGCGCGGCTCGCATAGGTGTCCCACACCGCATCCCAGTCGCCGAGCGAATAGCCGTACCACGGCTGGCGCGGCGTGAGCGGCGGCAAGCCGAGCTCCTCGCCAGATCGTCAGCGCGCGCTCCATGTATTCGCGCTTGGGCAGCGAGATCGGCGGATCGGGCTCCTTCTGCGTGGCGTCGATCAGCATGGTCGATTCCTCGCCGTGCCCGCCCGATTTCGGGCCGTGGCCCTGCGAGCGATACGGCGCGATATGCACGTCCTCGATCGGATTGGCGCGATAGGCGAGCGACCAGAACACCGCGTCGGGATTTTCCGGATCGATGTCCTCGCTCACGCGCGATGACATATTTGCCGATATCGGCCTGCAAGGTCGCGGCGCCGTGCAGCGCGCGCCAGATTTCGGTGCGCGGCACGCCGGGCGCGAATTGCACGAACAGCACCTTGCGCAAATTGGACAGCGGCTCGTGCATGACGACGCGGCGCACGCCCTTGATCGCCGAGCGTGTCGCGCAGGAATGCGACAGATAGCGCGGCTCGTAGGCGACGCGCTTCATCACGCTCGATTCGCTCGGCGTCACCTCGCTCAGGATCGAGACCCAGACCGGCTTCTTCTTATGCGTGATCGCGGTGACCTGCATCGACATGTTGTAGCCTTCGAGCGCGACATGGCCGTGGCTCTCGCCGAACGGGCCTTCCGGCTCGAGCAGTTCGGGATCGATCAGGCCCTCGATCACGAATTCGGCGTCGGCCGGCACGTCGAGATCGACGGTGGCGGCCTTGACCATGCGGATCGGCGCGCCGGCGAGGCCGCCGGCGACCGCCATCTCGTCGCAATCGATCGGCAGCTTTTGCGGCCCGGTGAACACGACGACCGGCGCGCAGCCGACGACGATCGCGATCGGCATCGGCTTTTTCAGCTTGCGGTATTTCTGCCAATGCAGATAACCGCCGGCGCCGCCGGGCCGCGCCGCCATGCGCACGCCGAGCCGGTCGGTCGCTTTCAGCCCGGCGCGATAGGTGCCCATGTTGCGGATGCCGGTTTCCGGATCCTGCGTGATGCACAAAGTCGCGGTCAGATAAGGCGCGGCGTCATAGCCGGGCGTCGAAATCGGCACCGGCAGGAGCTTCAGGCCGCCGTCGGGCTTGCGCAGCGCGTCGCCCTTGATGACGACCTCCTGGCACGGCGCCGAGGTCACCACCGTCGGCGCGATCGGATTGGCGATGGCCGTGCATCCAGGCATCGCCGATTTCCTCGACCGGCCGGCCCATGCCGATGGCATAGATTTGCGCCGAGGCCGCCAGCGCGCCGATCGCGACCGGCGTGTCGTAGCGGCGGCCTTCGCCGTCGACCACGTTGGTGAACAGGAACGCGCGCCGCTCGTCTTCGCGCAGCCCGCCCTGGAACTGCCAGCGCACCAGCGGATGCAGCTCGGTGTCCTTGTTGATCGCCCGGTCGATGCGCAGCAGCAGCCCCGCGGCTTCGAGCCGCGCCAGATGCTCCTGGAAATCGAGCGGCGGTCCGCTCGATGTGATGCCTTTGAGCGCGGCGCTGGATCGGGCTGGTCGAGCATGACGTACTTCTTGTTCTTCACGTGCTCGGCGATGATGGGCTTGGCGACGCGGAAGCAATCGACGCCGATCGGCGCGCCGCAATAGATCATGATCTGCGTCAGCGCGGCGCGGATTTCGTCCGGCGTCAGCCCGTTATTGAGCGCGCCGCGCACGTGGGTGGCGAATTCTTCCATTTTGCCGAGCGCTGCGATCATGCCGAGATTGAGGATCGAACGCTCGCGCGGCTTTAAGGTTTCGTCGCCCCAGGTCTCGCCCCAGCAATATTCGGTGAGGATGCGCTGAAAATCGCGATTGAAATCGTCGACATTGGCAGCGCGCGGTCGACATAGGCGTCGCCCAAAACCTGGCGGCGCTTGGCCAGGCCGAGATCGTAGCGTTTCTGGTCCATGATGTTTCCTCACTCGTGGTTGATCGAATTTAAGTCTCCGCCGGGCCGCCCTTCCAGCGTTTGACGGTGCCGGTATCGATGCCGAACAGATCGAGCAGCCGGCCGCAGGTGTGATTGATGATGTCGTCGACCGATTGCGGGCGATTGTAGAACGCCGGAACGATCGGCGCGATGACGGCGCCGATATCGGCGAGCGTCGTCATGGTGCGCAGATGGCCGCCATGCAGCGGCGTCTCGCGGACCGCCAGCACCAGCCGGCGCTTTTCCTTGAGCACGACGTCGGCGGCGCGCGACAAGCAGCGACGCGGTCACGCCGGTCGCGATCTCGCTCATGGTGCGGATCGAGCAGGGCGCGATGATCATGCCCATGGTCGGGAACGAGCCCGAGGAGATCGCCGCGCCGATATCGGTGACGGGATAATTCACCGCGGCCAGCGCGCGCACGTCCTTCGGCTTGAGGTCGGTCTCGTAAACCAGCGTCATTTCCGCCGACTTCGACATGACCAGATGGGTCTCGATCTCGGCCTTGCGCAGCATTTCGAGAAGCCGCACGCCATAGATCGTGCCCGAGGCGCCGGAAATGCCGACAATCAGCCGTGCCGCAGACGTTTGGGCAGAAGCCTTGGCCATGCTCGTTCTCTTCCGTTCGGCAGAGGTTGTGCCACGGCGGCAGGGGCCGTTCCAGTAGGGTCAGCGCCCCGCAAAGTCGGCGTGCTTAATGCCGTCGAAGGCGGCAGATCAGCACGTCCACGGACTGTTTTGGGAAGCTTACGCCCATCACGCCTTCATAGGCCGCGACATTGGCACGCGCGGCGGCGGGCGGCGCAGCATCCGCGCCGAGCGGGCCGGATCGGGTGAGTTCGTAGAGCGCCTCCTGCTGCAGGCGCTCGGCGTCGAGCTCGATCGCCTTGACCTTGGTGCGGAAGGCTTCCTGCTTTCCCGGCGCGACCAGCGTCGCCGCGCCTTTGAGCTTGCGGCGCGCGTCGCGGATCGGAACGATGGTGAGATTGCGCCAGTCGCGCACATTGTCGTCGAGCTTTTTGACCTCGTCGGCCGACAATTGCCGGTCGTCGGAGGCGAGCCAGAACAGAAACAGCAGCAAATTGACGTCGACGCCGCAATCGTCCTGCAAGGCGATGCAGGCATCGGACACGCCGGGCTGGCGGTAGAAGTTCAGCGAGAAGCGCCAGAACGGCGTCTCGGTCGCTGGTTGCTCGTCGGCCATCGCGATAGGATACTCCATTGCGCATCGTTGGATGCTAGTTCGGCCGGTGCGAAAAAGCGATCAGCTCTGCGGGGGGCGCGTGAACATCAAGGTCCGGAGGCGCACGTTCCTGACCACGCTCGGTGGTGCTGCGGCATCGTCGCTGCTTCGCCCGCTCGCGGCCCGCGCGCAGCAGGCAGCGCTGCCGGTGGTCGGGTTTATCAACGGCGGGTCGACCGATGGTTCCGCGCGCTATGCGGCCGCGATCCGCAAAGGTCTCAACGAAACCGGCTACGTTGAGGGTCAAAACGTGACGGTTGAGTACCACTGGCTGGAGGGCCACTACGATCGCCTGCCGGCACTGCTGGCCGATTTGGTCCGCCGACAGGTGGTTGTGATCGCCACGCCTGCCAGCGCGCCGGCTGCGCTCGCGGCCAAAGCTGCAACAGCGGCCATCCCGATTGTCTTCGGTGTCGCCCAAGACCCGGTGCAGCTGGGTCTTGTCGCCAGCCTCGCCCGGCCTGGCGGCAACGCGACAGGCATCAATAATTTCGACCAGGAGGTGACGGCCAAGCGGCTACGGCTGCTTCATGACTTGCTGCCCAAGGCGGTTCGTGTTGCCGTGCTCGTCAATCCGACCAATGCTTCAGTCACCGCGACCACGTTGCAGGAAGTTCAGAAAGCCGCTCCGACCATTGGGCTACAAATCCAGCTTCTCAACGCCACGACGATCGGCGAGATCGATGCGGTCTTTGCCACCTTTGCGCACGAGCGCCCCGATGCCCTCTTGATCACTGGCGACTCATTCTTCACCGGCCGTCTCGTGCAACTTGCCACCTTGACGGCGGTCAACAAGATTCCGACGACTTATGTGAACCGCGATTTTGTCGCGGCCGGGGGGCTGATGAGCTACGGCACCGATCTTGCCGACATGTTTCATCAAGTGGGCGTCTATACCGGCAAAATCCTTAGGGGCGCCAAGCCCGCCGACCTGCCGGTGCTGCAATCGACCAAATTCGAGTTCGTCATCAACCTGCAAACGGCGCGAGCGCTCGGCATCGAGGTGCCGCCAGCGTTACTTTCTATCGCCGACGATGTGATCGAATGAAGCGGCACGGTCTCGGCGCGCTCCCTCTCCCCGCGCGGCGGGGAGAGGTGAATTGCGCTACGCCGACTTGACGCCGAGCTCCGCCATTTCCTTGGCGTAGGCTGTATCCATGCGCGGGGCGATGCCATGCTTGGCGAGCTCGGTTGCGAAGATGCGGCGGATTTCCGGCTTCTCGTCGATATAGTCGATCTGGTCGCCGCCGGCGCGCTTGCTGATCCATGCCTTCGGCACCCCTTGAGCGTTACGGATGGCGACGCCTTCGTGCTTGAAGGCGAGATAGCGCGACGGCGTCGAGCCGGCATTGAAGTGCTGGTGGAACCACATATTCGGCGGCACGATCAGCGTGCCGATTTCCCAATCGTAACGCTGCGGTTCCTCGCCTTCCGGCCACATCAGCGAAAAGCCGTCGCCCGACAGCACGATGACATGCGCGCCGGGACCGTGGGCGTGGCCTTTCTTGTAGGTGCCGATCGGGAACTGCGAGATGTGGCTGTTCATCGAGCCCTTGGCCATGTTGAAGCGGATATGGCCGCCGCCGGCGCCGCGCTCGGTGGCGGTGATCAGCGGAATATTCACCGCGTCGGGCACGAAATTCGTGCTCAGCAAAAAACCCTTCTGCTCGCCCTTCGACGAAAAATAATCGGGCTCGCCGGCGAAGCGGTCCTTAAAATCGTATTTGGTGTTGAAGATGAAATCGAGGTCTTCGTAGAGATTGATCACCGGCGGCGCATTGGTGACGGCGACATAGCGCGCCGGCTCAAGCCCTGAGCCGTTGAAGTGCTGGTGATGGCAATTGAGCGGAATGGCGAACAGCGCGCCGTCCTTCCATTCGAAGGTGATGCGCGCGCCGGCGTCGTTCCACACCGTGGTCGAGCCGCGGCCGGAGAGAACCAGAATCATCTCCTCGTAGAGTTGCCGGTGCGGGCTAAGGCTTTTGCCCGGCGGAATCTCCATCACATAGCAGTCGTTCGAGGTGCGCGAGGCGTCGTGGTTGAGGAACACGGCGTTGCCGCCGCGGCGCGCCCACGGCTTGAGCGCGACCGTCTTGAGGTTTCGCACATAGAACGAGGGAATAATGTCGAGGCCCTCGGCCTTCACCCAGCGCGTATAGGGCGTTTCCTTCTCGGTCTTGAATTTGCTGGCGAGTTCGTCGGAAACGACGGCATTTTTGGCCATTTGGCTCACCCAGTCAGGCGTTCGGCGGCGATCTTAGCACAGCTAGGAGTGCTCGTGATCGTGGTCATGATGATGGGGATGACCGTGGTCGGGATGGTGATGATCGTGACTGTGCTCATGGTGATGCAGGCGCTGGCGCGGCCGCGGCCCGCGCGGGTCCTCGTTGAACACCAGCGATTTGATGGTGACCGGCACGGTATAGGACGGCATGCGGATGCGGCCGAGATCGATGTAGTCGAAATCCCACAGCACCACGCCATCGATGACCAGAAGTTCGCTGTCGATGTGCAGTTCTTCGCGCAGGATATGGCCGAGCGTCTGCGCCACGTCGCCGTCGAGCATAATGTAGAGCGGCAATTTCCTGGCGATGCGGCTGTCGAGCCCGCTTTTGATGCCAGCCGCGAAGGCGGCGAGCCGCTGATAGGTAGGCAGGCCGGTCCAGCGCAACGCCAGCGCAATCTCGCGGTCGGTATCGGCGACGTCGAACGCGGTCATGTGGGTGCGGATTGCGTTGCCGAGCACTTCTGGATCGATCGTGTCCTCGCAGGCAAAGGGCGGCAACAAGACCTGGAGATTGCGCCGCGGCAACAACGCGCCCGGCGCCGAGATATAACTGGTGTTGCCGGAAAGCTGCACGCTGTATTCCGAGGCGCCAAGCGCGGTGGCGCGGATGCATTCGCCGGCCGGCAGCATGGGCCAGGGTAAGGCGCCGTTATCGACGCGCGCACGGATGGCCGGCCCAGCCTCGGGCCGATATCGCCGAAATCGCGCTGTTCGCGCGCATAGACATATTCGGCGACGCCGCCCGAAAACATCACGCCGTCGATACGGCCGAACTCGCCGATCGGGTCGGTGAGATAAAGATGCGCGATGTCGTGCGGCAGCGGCTGCGCCGCGACGGCGGCGACCAGCGCATCGGCCATCACTTCGGCGACCTTTTGCAAGTCGGCCTCGGTAGCAGCGTCACCGCGCTTCCAGGCAAAGCCCGCGCGTTTGGCGTGATGCTTGCCGGCCGGATCGAGCCGGACGATCTTGCCGTCCTCGACGACTTGCAGGCGGCCGCCAATATGCACCGCGGCGGTCGCGACCACCTTGCCGTTGTCGACCACGCCAAGCTTGGTGGTGCCGCCGCCGATGTCGATATTGAGAATGCGCTTGGTCTCGTCGCTGGAAACGCGCGCGGCGCCGGAGCCGTAGGCCGCCAGCATCGCTTCCATGTGATGACCGGCGGTAGCGGTGACGAATTCGCCGCCCTGCTCGGAGAGAATTTTCGCGATGCCTTGCGCGTTTTCGCGGCGCAGCGCCTCGCCGGTGAGAATGACCACGCCGGTATCGATCTGGTCCGGCGCGAGGCCCGCCGCGCCATAGGCGTCATCGATGATGTCGCCAAGCTTTTGGTCATCGATGCGCTCCTCGCTCTGATAGGGCGTGAGCGCGACCGGCGACTGGAACAAAGTCTCGCGCGAGACGACGTAATAGCGGCTGGTCAGATCTTCCGCCAAGCGCCGCAAGTGAACGCGCGAGAAAATGACTTGCGTGCCGGACGAACCGATATCGATGCCAACCGTCATCAGCGAGACGTTATCCTGGCGCCAGAGTGGATTGTCTTCCAGCGGCCCGTCGTCGTCGAAATCGTGGTCGTGATCGTGGTCGGAGTCGTCGCCGTGACGATGCACGACGTCCCGGCCGTACAGATGGTCGGCGAGCGTATGGCCCGTCTTGCTTTTTTCCTTTTGTCCGTTTTTTTCGTCGTCGGGCATTCCGGCTTTTCCCTGCGCCGCGAAAAGACTTAATCTCGCGGCTGTCGTCGCGGGTCAATAGCCGTCGCCGTGTCTTTGCCGGGTCTTGCGCCGAGATTAGGAGCCGCAAATGAGCGAGAATGGCTTGATTACCTTGCCGAGCACGCATGGCGCGAAGGAAACAATGGACCGTCTCGCGGCCGAAGTGAAAGCCAAGGGTCTGACCGTGTTCGCGCGGATCGATCACGCCGCCGGCGCCAAGGACGTCGGCATGGCGTTGCGGCCGACCGAGCTTTTGATTTTCGGCAATGCCAGAGGCGGCACGCCGCTGATGCAGGCCAATCAGACGATCGGAATCGACCTGCCCTTGAAGGCCCTGGTCTGGGAGGATGCCGGCGGCAAGGTTTGGCTGTCCTATAACGAACCCTCATGGCTCGCGCAGCGCCACGGCGAAGGCTCCGCAGTGACCAAGGTGACCGACCAGCTTGCCGCGGCGCTGGCCGCGTTGGCCAAAGGCGCGACCGGGGCGTGATGGCCGATCAGGCTGCCGGCGTCACGCTGACCGACACGTCGATGTGCTGGCCGCCCGAGCCGAAAATGACGCCGTCCATCGGCGCGACGTCGGTATAATCGCGGCCGATCGCGAGCATGACATGCCCCTCCAAAGCCAGCACCGCATTGGTCGGATCGAGCCCGATCCAGCCCGCCGCCGAGCCGCACCACAGCAACACCCAGGCATGCATGGCGTCGGAGCCTTGTAACCGCGTCGCGTCGGTGCGCGGCGCGCTGCGCAGATAGCCGCTGACATAGGCCGCCGGCAGGCCGATGCCGCGCAGGCCGGAAATCATGATATGCGCGAAATCCTGGCAGACGCCGCGGCGCAGCGCGAACGCCATCGGCGGCGTGGTGGTGACGGTGGTGGCGCCGATCTCATAGACGATTTCGGATTTCATGCGGCCGATCAGCTCGATCGCGGCATCGAGCACGGCGCGTCCGGGCGGAAAGCTTTGCCGCGCACATAGTCGCGGATTTCGGGATCGAGCGAGACCATGCGGCTCGGAAACAGGAAATGCGCCGGCGACAGCGGGCCGATATCGCTGGTCGCGAAGGCCTCTTCGCGCACCGCTTCCCATGGCGGCGTCGATAGCGGCGGCGGTTCGGCGGCGGCGTCGACCGCGACGCGCGCCGACAATTTGACGGTCAGCGTTTCGTGCGGCTCGTCGATCTCGATCCAGGTCAGGCGATTGCCGAAAAAATCCTGGCCTTCGCGCCGATGCACCGGCTCGGGCACGATCTGCAACGCCGCGACATGCACGCGTTCGCCGTCGCGCGATACCGGCGTCAGGCGCAGCACATGCCGCGCATGCGCGACCGGCGTCGCATAGCTGCATGTCGTGCGTCTGCCGCACGTCGTAGATCACGCCAGCGCCTCCCACACCGGTTCGGAGCGGTCGTTATTGGTGAGATAGGCCGCGCTGATCGCATCCGACAGTTTCATCAGCGCCTGCTCGATATCGACGATCAGCGCGTCGTCGACGGCGGCGGCTTCGGCGGTGCGCAGCCGCGTCGCGATCGCCGGCCGCGATCTGCTGCACCGGCGACAGCCGGCCGCCGGAGTTGCGGCTTCGGCAGGGCGCCGAGATGGGTTTCGATGCGATCGAGCTGAAACACCACCGAGCGCGGATTGTTCGGATCGAGCATGACGAGATCGATGACCGGCGCCAGCGCCGCGATCATCACATAGCGCTGGCGATAGCTGATCTGGCTGTCGGCAAGCTCCAGCAGCACGTCGAGCCCGCCGTCCGGCGCGCCGGGTTGCGCGAAGCAGCGCGTCAGCCGGCAGGTCAACAGCGCGCGCTCGATGCGGCGGCCGAGTTCGAGAAAACGCCAGCCGGCAAGCCGCGTCATGTTTTCCTGCGCCAGGCCGGACAGCGACGACGATGATGCGCAGCGCCGCTTCGACGCGTTCGGCGATCGCGCTTTCGGTCGGGCCGGCCGCGAGCGGCGCCGCGATCATGATGGCGAGATCGTTGATCGCCCGCCACGCGTCCGGCGAAAAGCGGTCGCGGATGACGGAGGCCGCCGCGCGCGCGGAGCCGGCGAGGCGCGGCAGCGATCCTTCGAGGTCGGCGCGCGTCAGCACCGCGCGCGCGATGAAAGTCGTCGGGCGCCAGATCGGTGTCGCTGCGGGATCGCGTTCCAGGCGGCGAGCAACGAGCCGATGCTGGCGATGACCGGCGCCGCCGCGTCGTCGGCCTCGGCGACGCGGTTGATGATGGCGCGAACCAGCCGCAGCGTCGCCTCGGCGCGCTCGACATAGCGGCCGACCCAGAACAGATTGTCGGCGGCGCGGCTCGGCAAAAGCCCGGTGGCGCGCTGCACCGGCATCCGCTCCGGCGTCGGCAACAGCGTGGTTTCCGCGACCGGGCCGTGCGCCAGCACCCAGGCGTCGGCGGTGGCGGCGCCGCGCTGCAAGCTGACGGCGCGGGCATCGATATCGTCGGCGATGCGCACGAAGCCGGCGGGCAGCACCTGCCAGCCGTCGCCGATCTTGGCGAGGAACAGCCGCAGCGTGAACGGCCGCGGCTGCAGCCGGCCGTCGCGCCAGACCGGCATGCTCGACAGCGTCACCGCTTCCTGCGACCACATAATCGATGCCGCGGTCGCGGATCGACTGCATCAGCGATTGCCGCTGCGCGTCGTCGAGCTTGGCGCCGAGTATTTCGCTGCCGAGCCGGCCGTCGGCGAAATTCTCGGTGAAGGCCGCCGCGATCACCATGCTGTCGAGCTTGCCGAGCATCTCCTCGCGCATGTCGGCGCGGCCGAGCCACCAGGTCGCGACGTTCGGCATTTTCAGTTCGGCGCCGAGCACGATCGGCGCCAGCGCCGGCAGGAACGCCAGCATGGCGCGCGCCTCGACCAGGCCGGCGCCGAGCGAATTGATGATGACGATCTTGCCGTCGCGCACGGCTTGCAGGAGGCCGGCGACGCCGAGCCGCGAGGCGGCGTTGAGCTCGAGCGGATCGGCGAAATCGGCGTCGATGCGCCGCAACAGCACTTCGGTGCGGCGCAGTCCCGACGACGGTGCGGATGAAGACGCCGTCGTCCTCGACGACGAGGTCCTCGCCTTCGACCAGCAGCAGGCCGAGATAGCGCGCGAGATAGGCGTGCTCGAAATAGGTCTCGTTCATCGGTCCGGGCGTCAGCAGCCCGATGCGCGCATCGTCGCGGCGGTTGAGCGCGAACAATTCGGCCTGCAGGGCCTGAAAGAACGGCGCAACGCGCTCGACGCGCGTGGTGCGATAGATGTCGGGAATGGCGCGCGACAAAGCGAGCCGGTTCTCGATCGCGTAGCCGGCGCCCGACGGCGCCTGCGCGCGATCGTTGAGCACCCACCAGCGTCCGTCGGCGCCGCGGCCGACATCGACGGCATAGAAGCGCAAATGCGCGCCGCCGGGCGGCTCGACGCCGACCAGCGGGCGCAGAAATTCCGGATTGCCGGCGATCAACGCGGCCGGCAGCCGGCCGTCGCGGGTCAGCGTGCCGGGGCCGTAGGAATCCGCCAGCACCGCTTCGAGCAGATCGGCGCGCTGGATCAGGCCGGCCTCGAGTTGCCGCCATTCGCCGGGATCGATGATGAGCGGGATGTGGCTGAGCGGCCATGGCCGCTCGATGCCGGCGGCATCCTCATAGACGCGATAGAACACGCCGGAATCGCGCAGATAACGGTCGGCGGCGGCGAAGCGGCGATTGATCTCGTCGCCGCCCAAAGCCGCGAGCATGGTGAGAAACGGCTGCCAATGCGCGCGCACGCGCCCGTCGCCATCCATCATCTCGTCGAACACGCCGGCAAGCGGCCGGTAGCCGGAGATCAACGGCTCCAGCGCCGGGATTGTGCGGTTCGACGGCGGTGTCGAGCTGGAGTGCCATGACGATGGTCGCGGTCCTATCAGCGGTCGCCGCAGGTCGAGCGTGATGGGATATTCGAGCGAAATTTCGAGCGGCGGCACGTCGATCAGCCCGCCGGTATAGCCATGATCCTGGAAGCGGGCGCGCCGGCGCCCTTCCGCCTCGTAGGAATTGACCGGGAAGGTCTCGTAATTGCGGCCGCCGGGATGCGCCACGTGATAGACGCAGCCGCCGAGCGAGCGCCGGTTCCAGGTATCGACGATGTCGAAAGTCAGCGGCGCGTGCACGCCGATGGTCGGCTGCAGCGATTCCGGCAGATCCCAGGCTTTGAAGCGCACGCCGGCGACGAATTCGCCGGACCGGCCGGTCGCAGTGAGCGGCACGCGCCGGCCGTTGCAGGTCACGACGTGACGGTCGGGATTAAGGCCTTCGAACCTTGACCTGCAGCCGCTCGACCGAAGAATCGACGAAGCGCGCGGTGCCGCCGGGCTTGCCTTCCTCGCCAAGCACGTACCACGGCTCGATCGCCTGGCGCAGTTCGAGCGCGACGCCGCCGTGCTGCACGGTGCCGCAGAGCGGGAAGCGGAATTGCCGCTGCGCCTCGAACCAGCCCGGATCGAAGGCGTAGCCGGCATATTTGAGGTCGTCCAAGACCTCGAGGAAATCGCTCCAGACGAAATGTTCGAGCATGAAGCGGTCGTGCAGCGCCGTGCCCCAGCGCATCGGCTTGCCTTCGAGCGGCGTGCGCCAGAACCAGGCGATCAGCGCGCGCAGCAGCAATTGCTGGGCGAGACTCATGCGCGCATCCGGCGGCATTTCGAACGAGCGGAATTCGACCAGACCGAGCCGGCCGGTCGGGCCGTCCGGCGAGAACAATTTGTCGATGCAGATTTCGGTGCGGTGGGTATTGCCGGTGACGTCGACCAGAATATTGCGGAACAGCCGGTCGACCAGCCACGGCGGCACCCAATCCGGATCGCCCGGCCGCGGCACTTTGCCGACCGCGATTTCGAGCTCGTAGAGCAGATCCTGGCGCGCTTCGTCGATGCGCGGCGCCTGGCTGGTCGGCCCGACGAACAAGCCGGAGAACAGATAAGACAGCGACGGCCGCCGCAGCGCGTAGAGCACCAGGCTCTTCAGCAGATCGGGCCGGCGCAGGAACGGGCTGTCGGCGGCGTTCAAGCCGCCGAGCACGACGTGGTTGCCGCCGCCGGTCCCGGTATGGCGGCCGTCGAGCATGAATTTGTCGGTGCCGAGCCGCGACCGGTGCGCATCCTCGTAAATGCCGTTGGTGATATCGACGGCTTCGCGCCACGACGCTCGCCGGCTGAATATTGACCTCGATGACGCCGGGATCGGGCGTCACTTTGAGCACGTTGAGCCGCGGATCGGGCGGCGGCGCGTAGCCTTCGAGATGGATCGGCAGATCGAGCTCGGCCGCGGTCGATTCGATGGTCGCGACGAGTTCGAGATAATCGTTGAGCGTCTCGACCGGCGGCATGAAGACGCACAAGCGGCCGTCGCGCACTTCGACGGAGAGCGCAGTGCGCACCGGGAGAGCCGCTTCGTCGAGCACCGCGACGGTGCCCGCGGCCGCTGCATCACCAAAGTTTCGGGCGCCAGCGGCGGCGATGCCATCGCGCCGCCGCGCGACGCCGGAAAGACGCCGCGGCCTGATCGGATGCGTGACGCGCGGATCGGACAGCGGCAGGCGTTCGGCGAACGGATCGGCCGGCACCAGATGCGGATAATCGGCCGCGGCGACATTGGGCAGCGATTGCAGCGGCAGGCGGAAGCCGAGCGGCGAATCGCCGGGCACCAGGAACAGCCGGCCGCGGCGCGTGCGCCAGATTTCGCTCAGCCATCCCGGCTTCGCCTGCGCGGTCCAGCGTTGCAGCGGCAGCACAAAGCCTTTCGGCTCGCCGAGATGACTGTCGAACAATTTCAGGATGCGCGCGCGCTCGTGCGGATCGTCGATCTTGGGATCGCTCGGATCGAAATTGTCCGGGATCAGGCCTTGCTTGAGCATCCGGTCGACCGGATCCTCATAAGCGGGCTGCACGTAATCGGCCATGATTCCCGCGCGCGCGGCAACACCTTCGGCAAAGCGCTGCGCATCGTCGGTCGACGCGGCGCGCTTGGCGGCGTTCGCGCGTGATCAATGTGTCGTCGCGCCAGATCGGCACGCCGTCGCGCCGCCAATACAGCGCGAAGGCCCAGCGCGGGATCGGCTCGCCGGGATACCATTTGCCCTGGCCGTAATGCAGCAGCCCGCCCGGCGCGAAGCGGTCGCGCAGGCGCCGGATCAGATCGTCGGCGCGCTCGCGCTTGACCGGCCCGAGCGCGTCGGTGTTCCATTCCGCGGACTGATAATCGTCGACCGACACGAAGGTCGGCTCGCCGCCCATGGTCAGGCGCACGTCGTGCGCTTTGAGATCGGCATCGACCTTCTCGCCGAGCGCGTCGAGCGCGGTCCAGGCGTCGTCGGAAAACGGCGCGGTCACGCGCGGCCGTTCGGCGATCCGCGTGACGCTCATGTCGTAGGCGAAAGTGACCTCGGCCGGTTCGACCATGCCGCTGATCGGCGCGGCCGAGCGGTAGTGCGGCGTCGCGGCGAGCGGGATATGGCCTTCGCCGCAAAGCAGCCCCGATGTCGCGTCGAGGCCGATCCAGCCGGCGCCCGGGATGTAGACCTCGGCCCAGGCATGCAGGTCGGTGAAATCGAACTCGGTGCCGGCGGCGCCTTCGAGCGGCTTCACGTCGGGCCGCAACTGAATGAGATAGCCGGAGACGAAGCGGGCCGGCAGGCCGATGTGGCGCAGGATCTGCACCAGCAGCCACGCAGTATCGCGGCAGGAGCCGGCGCCGGAAGCCAGCGTCTCCTCCGGCGTCTGCACGCCCGGCTCCATGCGGACGAGATAACGGACCATGTGCTGCAGGCGCTGATTGAGCTCGACCAGGAAGTCGACGGTGTTGCGCGGCTCGCGCGAAATCGAAGCGACGAATTCCTGCAGCCGCGGGCCGGCTCGGCTCGGGTTCGACATAGGCGGCCAGGTCCTCGTGCAGCTCGGCGGGGAATTTGAACGGCCACTTGTCGGCATAGGGCTCGACGAAGAAGTCGAACGGATTGATGACCTCCATGTCGGCGAGAAGGTCGACCGTGATGGTGAACTCGGTGGTCTTTTCGGGAAAGACGTAACGCGCCAGCCAATTGCCGTGCGGATCCTGCAGCCAGTTCACGAAATGCTGCGCCGGCGTAACGCGTCAGCGAGTAGCTCGGAATGCGCGTGCGGCAGTGCGGCGCCGGCCGCAACCGCACGGTCTGCGGGCCAAGGCTGATCGGCCGGTCATAGGTGTAACGGGTGGCGTGATGGAGCCCGACGAGGATCGACATGCTGCTACGCGCTACGCCCGGATTTGCCCTGTAAAATACGCCATTTCCATGCAATTTCCGGGCCGCCCCCAATCGGTCTTGGCTGCCGCGGAACCGCCACCGCCGGTGGATTATGCCAGCGTCGGACTGCTCCGGCATCCGCTAATCTCGGCCCGGCTCGCGGACGACCAATGCTTAACCTTGGCGGTCGAAGGCCCGGCTGCCTGCGCCAATTGGGCATAGTAAGGGCTTGAATCGTGTGGAACTTTCTCCGCTTGCCTGAGTTTTGCGGGTTGAGGGGTGCTATGACATGAATGGCAAGGGCTCCAAAACTATCCCGGCGCCGTCCGCCTTCGATGCCTTCGCTGCCATCGAACAAAGCGCGTTGGATGCGATTCCGACGCGGCTTTTGCGTGTGCCGGAGCGGGCAAGGGGCTGCTGCGCTATAACCAACGGGCCACCGAACTGTGGGGCCGATCGCCTCGGCTGGGCGATCCGAGCGAGCAATCGGGCACGAATTTCCGCCGCTATAGCTCCGATGGGGAGCCCCTTGAATTCGATGCCACGCCGGTGGCACGCGCGCTGCGCATCGGTAAGCGGGTAATGGGCGCCGAACTCGTCATCGAGCAGCCCAATGGCACGCGTGTTCCGGTGCTGATGAATGTCACGCCGCTCAAGAGTTCATCCGGGCGCGTCGAGGGCGCCGTCTGCAGCTTCCAGGAACTGACCGAGCGCAAGCGCGCCGAAGAAGCACTGCGCGCCAGCGAAGCCGAGCTGCAATCCGTCATCAACCGCACGCCGTTCATGATGGTGCGTTGCAGCCGCGACCTGCGCTATCGCTTCATCAGCGATGCCTATGCGCACTTGATAGGCCGGTCGCGCGATGAAGTCATCGGCAACACCATCAAGGAGGTCCTCGGCGATAAGGGCTTTAACACGCTTCGTCCCTACACCGAGCGGGTGCTGCAAGGCGAAGCGGTGGATTTCGAATGCGAGATCGATTTTGCCAAGGTGGGCAGGCGATTTCTTTCCATCGCCTATCGTCCGGAGCTCGATGCCAACGGCGGCGTTGTCGGCTGGATCGCGTCGCTTCGCGACATCACCGAAGAGCAAGTCGGCGAGCAGGCGCGCCGCCAGCTTGCCAGCGTCGTCGAGTCGTCCGACGACGCGATCGTCAGCAAGAATCTCGACGGCATCGTTATCACGTGGAATCCGGGTGCCGAGAAGTTATTCGGTTACTCGGCCGAAGAAGTCATCGGCAAACCGATCACGATTATCATCCCTGCCGAACTGCATTCCGAAGAGCCGAAGATTCTCGAACGCATCCGCTGCGGCGAGCGGATCGCGCATTACGAGACGATCCGCCTCTGCAAGAATGGCCGCCGTGTCGACGTTTCGCTCACTGTGTCGCCGATGCGGGATGAGAACGGCAAGATCGTCGGTGCATCGAAAATCGCCCGCGATATTACGGTGCGCAAACGCACCGAGGTCGTCATGGCCCGGCGCGCGGATGAGCAGACTGCGCTGTATCGCTTCACCGACAGGCTTTATCGCGCCGCGTCGGTCGACGACATCTATCAGGCGGCCTTGGACGCGATCGTCGCCGCGCTGCATTGCGGCCGCGCGTCGATCCTGCGCTGCGACAGCGACGGGGTGATGCGCTTCGTCGCCTGGCGCGGTCTGTCCGATCGCTATCGCCATGCGGTGGAGGGTCATTCGCCATGGCAGGCTGGGGACGCCAACCCGGAGCCCGTCTGCATTGCCGATATCGAGCGCGCCGAATTAAGTCTGCCGCTCAAGGCCGCCGTGCTGCAGGAAGGCATTGCCGCCGCTGCCTTTATTCCGCTGATGGCCGGGGGCAGGCTGGTCGGCAAATTCATGACTTATTACGACCTGCCGCGCGAATTCGGCCGGGAAGATATCGATCTGGCCCTTACGCTGGCACGCCAGCTTGGTTTTGGCATCGAGCGCATGCGCGCCGAGCAGGCGCGCACCCACATCGAAGCGGAGCTGCGCACGCTCAGCCAAAAACTGGAGGCTGAAGTTGAGCGCCGGACGCTGGAGCGGGACCGTATCTGGAACGTTTCAGAGGACCTGCTCGCCGTCTCCAATTTCGAGGGCTATTTCCTCAGCATGAATCCGGCCTGGTTCAGGCTCCTTGGTTGGACCGAGGATGAGATCAAGTCCATGCACGTGAGCGAATTGCGCCATCCCGACGATGCGCCGGCCGCAATCGCCGGCCGCGCGCAGCTCGCCCAGGGCGTTCCGACGGTCCGAATGGAAAATCGCTTCCGCCACAAGGATGGATCGTGGCGGTGGCTGCAATGGACCATGACCGAGGACAACGGACTCATTTATGTCGCCGGCCGGCATGTCACGGCCGAGAAGGAAGCCGCCGCGGCGCTCGATCGGGCACAACGGCAGACCGCGCATCTGCAGAAGATGGATGCCATCGGCCAGCTCACCGGCGGCATCGCCCATGACTTCAACAACCTGCTGATGATCGTGAGCGGCCATGCGCAGAGCCTCAAAACCCGGCTGAAGGACGGTAAAGACGCGCGCGCGCTGCAGGCGATCGAAATGGCGGCCACCCGTGGCGAAAACTTGACGCGGCAACTGCTGTCATTTGCGCGCACCCTGCCGCTCAGCCCGACGGTGATCAACCCGGCCGAGGCGGTGCACGCCATTCGCGACGTGCTGGCTGGCTCGATGCACGTCAACATCGAATTCCACATCGACGTGCCGGGCAACATCTGGCCGGTGCTTGTCGACAAATCCGAGCTGGAATTGGCGTTGGTCAACCTCGCCGTCAATGCGCGCGATGCGATGCCGGAAGGCGGCCGCATTTCGATCTCGGCCGAGAACGTACGGCTTGACGCGCACGAAGCGCCCGATGGCGCCGCCGGCGATTTTGTCGCGCTCAGCGTTGCCGATACCGGCAGCGGCATTGCGCCCGAACTTCTGTCGCGGGTGGTCGAGCCGTTCTTTACGACCAAGGCGCCGGACAAGGGCACCGGCCTTGGCCTGTCGCAGGTCTATGGCTTTGCGCGCCGATCGGATGGAACGGTGGCAATCAACAGCGAGATAGGGCGCGGCACGAAAGTGACGATCTATTTGCCGCGCAGTTACGCCGACATTACCGCACCATTGCGCGAAGATTCCGGCCGCTACGCGACAATGGGCGGCCAGACGATTTTGGTGGTGGAGGACAATCCCGATGTAAGAAGCGTGGCGGTGTCGCTGCTTGAGCAGCTCGGCTATCGCACGGTCGAGGTTGAAACGGCCTCGGCCGCGCTGGACGTGTTGGCGTCGCGTAACGATGTCGCGCTGGTTTTCAGCGACGTGGTATTGCCGGGTCAAACCGACGGTCTGGCGCTGGCGCGGATGGTAAGCGATCGCCATCCGCACATTCCGGCGGTGCTGACGACTGGCTACACCAAGGTATTTGATACCGATCCGGAATTTCCGGTGTTGCGCAAGCCCTATCAGATCTCGGCGCTCGGCCGGGTCATCCACGAGGCGCTCAATGCCGCGATGCCGGCGCGGTCGGTGCTGGCGAGTTGATGGTGTGTCGTGGCCGCCTGTGCGGCTAACCGAATTGCGGCGCGGCGGGCTGACGCATCGGCGCCAACCGGGATCGTAGCTCGCCAAACGTAATAAGCCGGCGCGCCGTTTCATCCCAGAGCACGAGGCGAACGCACGCCAGACTCTGGCCTAGAGTGAGCCGGCCGATATTCGCGAGATCGGGATGCTGGCGAAGCGCAAGCGGCAACCGGTAAAACGGGATACGGCTGCAGAGGTGGTGAACATGGTGCATGCCGATATTGGCGGTGAACCAGCGGAGCACGACAGGCAGATCGTAATATGAGCTGCCGTACAGCGCCGCCGTGGCGAGATTCCAATCGCGGCCATCCGACCAGCTCGTATTCTCGAATTGATGCTGAACGTAGAACAGCCACACGCCGATCGACGCGGCGAAGACCATGATCGGCAGATGCACAAGCAGGAACGGTCCTACGCCGACCCACCACATCATGCCGGCAACGACAAGGGCGATCGCGCCGTTGGTTGCCATGGTGCTGAACCACGGCCCCCAGCCCTGCCGCGTCAGTCCGCATGGAAATCGGTGGCGCAGGACGAATAGATAGAACGGACCGATGCCGAACATGACGAGAGGATGGCGGTACAGGCGATAGCGCAGCCGGCGCCAGCGCGACAGCGCCAGATATTCGCGCACGGTCAGCGTATCGATGTCGCCGATGCCGCGGAGATCGAGATTGCCCGATGTCGCGTGGTGGACGCCATGCGTGCGCCGCCAAAAGTCATAGGGTGTCAGCGTGAGCACGCCGATCACGCGGCCGATCCAGTCGTTCACCAGCCGATGGCGAAATAACGAGCCGTGGCCGCAGTCGTGCTGGATCATGAACAGGCGGACAAGAAAGCCCGCGGCGGGAACGGCCAGCAAAAGATAAAGCCCGTAGCCGATGCGTAGTGACACGCACATCGACAGCCAAAGCAGAACGAACGGTACGACCGTAATCAGAAGCTCGATGACGCTGCGCCCATGGCTCGGTTGGCGGTAGTGCGCCAGACTCTGTGTCAAGACGCGCGCCTGGCTCGCAGCGCCGAGCGCATCGGGTTTCGGTTCGTGGTTCAAAATCTTCTCCGGCTGATGACAGATGCAACAGTCGCCGTCATCGCCTTCGGGCATCCTGTCCAAGCGATATGTTGCGACAGGAAGGCGTCTTTTTTATGCCGTGCCTCGAGCAGAACAGCCAGCGGGTTGCCCCGGTTTCGGCCAGAATGTCTCGCAATCGCACTGGTAACGGTGCATTTTGAGCTTATATTCATACCATGGTTTGAATGATGCGCATTCAGACAATGTTTCATGCTTTTTCACGAGGCCCGACCGATGGCCGAATTCGATTACACCGCCGCGGCCGAGCTGTTTCCGACCCGACGTCGGTTACCCCGGCGTGAGCCGTTCGGCTACAAACGGTTCGAACAAGCCGCCCAAGCGATCCGTTTTGCCATCGAGGATCTGCCGCCGGAATGTCTTGTCGGTGCGTTTCTCGAAGTCGATGAGCAAAGATACGGCAGCGAAGACATCCGCCGGCTCTACGAAAGCGCCCAATATCCGCTCGCCCGTCGCGACGCGCGATCATGACTGACAGGACGATCGACCTCGACCAGCATCGCGGCATGGCCGCCCAAAAGGCGACCGAGCTTCGCCGGTTATTGTCGGACGTGGAGGCGAACGAGGCGACGTTACGGCTTCGGCAAGACGAATTGGAAGCCCACCTGTTGGCGTCGCCGGCGGCGAGCTGGCATGAAGCGGCGGAAAAAGCCCGCTACTTGCTTAATCTCTTTGCGGCGACACTCGCGGCGCAGGATCCGCGCCGGCAAAAGCTGGTTGCCGCCGTGCTTGCCGACTTCAAGCGACTTTCGGGCGAAGACTAGCAGTCGCTCACCGCTCTCCTAAGGGAAAGGTTACGATTGGCATGGCAGTATCGGCTGCCGGCGGATCCGGGATTCAATTACAAAAGGGATGTCCCATGAGGAAAGCTCTGCCGGACACGATGTTTTCGGACCCGGAGCGAAGCCGGCTCAGCATGCTGCGCGGCTGGGTGCTCGACAATTCGGTCACCGAAATCGAGATGAAGGAGCAGCAATTCTGGAATTTTGCCCAGCTGCAGCCGATCGCGGAAAAGCCATGGACGACATTCATGGGCCGCGTCATTTGCGTGCCCGACATGCCCGTTGACGCGCAAAAACAGCTCGGGATTTTCGATAAGCGTAGTCCCGGCGCTATCTGAACGGCGACGCTATCCGACGCGCGATCAAAAATCGGTCGTCAACAGCTCGTAGGATCCTTTTCGCTCCCGCTTATACGCCTTCAGGGCCGCCGCCTGGATCGCCGCCCGATTAGCGTCGAAGGCGAGCAGCAGGCTTGCCTCATCGCGCTCCACATTCGGTTGCAGGCGCTTAAGCGCTTCCTCGGATACAAAGAACGACCACTCCATCGCGCTGTCGTGGCCCCAGAATCGGACCGCGCGGCGGGTCGGATCGAAGACGCGGCTCAGGTTCGGGAAATTGAGCATGGTCCGCTCAATATGTTTTCAGTCGATGCTCGAAATCCAGCATTTGCGCAGTCCTTCGGTGTCCCGCGCCCACCAATAATTTGCTTCCGCATTGTGTCCGGATATCTTGAAGGTCTTCAGATGCATCTTGACCGCGGCCAAGGCTTCCTCGCGCGTGGAGTAGCCGTGGCCGACTTCCGCCGCCGGGGCTGAATTTGCGCTTTTAAGCTCAAGAATCTTGAACATTATCGGTTCCCTTCCGGTGCCCCCAATCATTCGAATCTCAGATGCGCCGACAGGATGAGGTCATCTTCCGCAACCACGCGCTCGTGGGATTCACTCTTGCTCTTGATCAGATATTGCGGGATCTCACCATTAGGCGGGCGCAGGCGGACGATTTCATAGTGGCCTTTTGCCGCTGATCGGGACATCGATGGGACGAGATCGACAGATTGCCCAACCTTGAACCGGTGCGTTTGGTCCGTCATCGCGGATACTCCTTCGAGAGCCTCGTGCGTACCGGCGTCAGCGAACACGACTGGCCCCGTTTGGCATTGGAATTCATCGCCGGCGGAAGTGGTTGCGCTGCGCCGGACGAGCACCCACGCCGGCTCGTTCGTCCTTGTGGCGAAAAATGAGCCGCCCCTTCTCCAGGTCATAGGGCGATATTTCGACCGTAACCCGATCCCCGGCCAGCGTCTTGATCCGGTTCTTTTTCATTCGTCCAGCCGTATAGGCGACGATTTGGTGTCCGGCATCGAGCTGCACGCGATAGCGGGCATCGGGCAATATCTCGGTGACGAGACCCTCGAATTGCAGGAGTTCTTCTTTCGTCATGTCACGATCCTTTTGAATGATGAGGCCAACGCCGCGCGCGCGGCGCATCCTCATGACGCGATTGGGCGGGGCGACGCAGGAAAGCGACCGAGGCGATCCCGTGCGAGGCTTCCCCGGCTGGTTCATGCTGGCCATGCCCGTGCGGCGCGTCGCGGCCGCGATGTTGTCCATGTGCGTGCGGCGCGTCGCCGCGACGCTGCCGCCGTTTGCCCGGAAAACGGTTCGAGCGCTGGGCGGCGTGGTTCGGCGCATTGGTCGGCTCCGCCCGGCTTGGACCGGTGCGGCGGTCGGTTGCCGGAATGGATTGGCGAATGAGCTTCTCGATATCGCGCAACAGCGTTGCCTCTTCGGCATCGCACAACGAAATCGCGATTCCTTCGGCTCCCGCGCGCGCCGTGCGGCCGATGCGGTGCACGTAGGTTTCCGGGACGTCCGGCAAATCGAAATTCACGACATGGCTGATGCCGTCCACATCGATGCCGCGGGCGGCGATATCGGTGGCGACCAGAGTTCTGACCGCTCCCTTGCGGAAAGCCGCAAGCACGCGCTCGCGCTGGCCTTGCGACTTGTTGCCGTGGATCGCTTCGGCGGCGATGCCGGCCTTGATCAATCCGCGCGCGACCTTGTCGGCGCCGCGCTTGGTCCGGGTGAAGATGAGGGCGCGGTCGATCTCCTCGCGTTGCAAGACATCGACGAGGACGGCGGTTTTCGCGGCGCGATCGACCCGGATGACGCGCTGCTCGACGCGCTCGACCGTCGAGGCGACCGGCGTTACCGCAACATTGACCGGATCGCGCAACATCTGGGCGGCGAGTTCGGCGATGGCGCGAGGCATCGTCGCTGAGAACAACAGCGTCTGTCGCTGCGCCGGAAGCTTGGCGACGATTTTGCGGATGTCGTTGATGAAGCCCATGTCGAGCATCCGGTCGGCTTCGTCGAGCACAAGGCATTCGACACTGCCGAGACGGAGCGCATTCTGCTGGACGAGATCGAGCAGCCGCCCGGGTGTGGCGACAAGAACATCGACGCCTCCGAGCAATGCGCGCACCTGCGCCCCCATCGAGACCCCGCCAATCACCAGCGCGCTGGTGATGCGAAGATGGCGGCCGTAGGTGCGGAAGCTGTCGAGAATTTGCCCGGACAGTTCGCGTGTTGGGCTGAGCACCAGGACGCGGCAGCTTTTGCGCTCCGCGGTTCGCGGATTGGCGGCAAGTCGATGCAGGATCGGCAACGCGAAGGCTGCCGTTTTCCCGGTTCCGGTCTGGGCAATTCCGATCACGTCGCGCTGCGACAGCACGATCGGTATCGTCTGTTCCTGGATCGGAGTTGCGATGGCGTATTTTTCTTCCGCGATTGCACGCGTAATTGCTTCGTTAAGGCCGAAGCCGTCAAAAGAGGTCAATGAATAAGCTTTCTGGTTGTGCGCTGGCGCGGGCGGCGGCGCGATGCGCCACGGCCCAGCGTTGCGGGGTGAATCAAGACACCCCGCGCGTTCTAGGTGTCAATTTTTGATGAAAAGGGCGAGCCAGAAACCGTTTGACGGGGATCCGTACACGCGGCTCGCCAGAGCCGATTCAGCTACAACCCATCATATGGGCCAAAGATGTGTTCGTTTCAAGGCGTGCCCGCCGCAATGCCGCTAATGCCGGGTGCCCTGTTTTATCGTCTCCATCCGGATCTCGATTTCGATCAGGTCTTGCGCGATCGAATGCTCGGCAGCGAGACCCGCGATCAGCATGGAAGCGGTCTCAAAGGAATCCGTTATCTCCTCGCCCCACGCCGCATTCTCCGGTTTGGCGTTGTTGAAGAGTCTGACCTGGACCACATAGCCGCCGTCCTCTTCGCTGATGCAGGCGAACAGGTGGGTGTAGTGCGACTTGCCCGATTCCAATTTAACGATAAACGAACGAGATGTCATGAAATGGCCCGTGCTCAGTCAGGATAGTCACTCAACAGCCGTTTTAGCGCCAGTTTTCCGGCGCTGTTGGCCTCGGTCACGGACTCGAAAAAAATCTCCGATTGCTTGATCGGGCTCTTTCTGCCGGCGCGGTAGATCTCCCATCGCCAAGGTTTGGGTGGCGATGCCCTGTTCTTTACGACGACGGAAAAGTCAGCATGATCGATCATGCCGGGGACACTATCACGCAACGCTGCGGAAATCACGCAATACGCCGCAGGTCATTGCCTTCGATGAGATGCTCCTGACCGGCCTGACCGATTCGCGCTATAATCGTGTTTCGTGATAACAGTTCCCGTCGATCCGACGATAAATCGCCTCGTCCCGCCGCCAAGTCGGCGCGGATGCGACGACAGAGGATGGAGGGTCTATGCCCGAGCACAAATTCAAGATCGGTCAATCGGTGAATTTTACGTCCGGACCCTTCGGCCGCGGCGCCGCCAGCAGCATCTATAAGGTCACGCAACTGTTGCCGCCCGAGGGCGACGACTACCAATACCGGATCAAGAGCGCCAGTGAACCGCACGAGCGGGTCGTCAAGGAAAGCCAGATGAATCGCGTCGCCTGACCGCGATCCTGTGCTGTGATGTTTTGGTGGGCGCACCAGGGCTCGAACCTGGGACCCGCTGATTAAGAGTCAGCTGCTCTACCAACTGAGCTATGCGCCCTAACCGAGACGTTCCGCGAGGTTAGGCACTTCCACCACTTCGCCGGGCGCGACGCGGAGCCGGCCGGAAACGAAAGCCGCCTCACGGCGGCTTTCTCTTCTCGATATAGCGGCCTTGCGGGCCAGGGGCAAGGCGTCGCTGCTAGCCGACATCCGTCGAGTGGAGGCGGCGTTCGGCGGCGACGAGCGGCTCCAGCTTGCCGGTGCCGCGCGCCCGCCGGGCGACAAGCTTATTGAGTGCCGCGAGATAGGCCTTGGCCGAAGCGACCAGCGTATCCGGATCGGCGCCCTTGGCGGTCACGGAGCGGCCGTGCTCCGACAACCGCACCGAAACCTCCGCCTGCGCATCGGTGCCCTCGGTCACGGCGTGCACCTGGTAAAGCTCCAGCACCGCATCGTGCGGCACCATCGCCTTGATGCAATTGAACGTGGCATCGACCGGGCCGTTGCCTTCGCATTCCTCGATCATCGCCTTGCCGTCGACGTCGAGCTTCATGGTGGCGCGCTGCGGCCCGCGCGTGCCGGCGATCACCGACAGCGAGACCAGCTTGATGTGATCCTGCGCGGTGGCGATCTCCTCGTCGACCAGCGCCTCGATGTCCTCGTCATAGACATGCTTCTTCTTGTCGGCGAGCGTCTTGAAACGCACGAAGGCGTCTTCGAGCTGATTGCCGGCGAGGTGATAGCCGAGTTCTTCGAGCTTGTGCGCGAAGGCATGTCGTCCGGAATGCTTGCCCATGACGAGCGAGGTCTGCTTTACGCCGACGTCTTCGGGCACCATGATTTCGTAGGTCTGCGTATGCTTGAGCATGCCGTCCTGATGAATGCCGCTCTCATGCGCAAACGCGTTACGGCCGACGATCGCCTTGTTGTATTGCACCGGGAACGACGTGACCGCAGCGACAAGCTTCGACGCGCGCGTCAGCATGGTGGCGTCGATGCCGGTCCAGAACGGCAATACGTCGTTGCGTACCCGCATCGCCATCACCAACTCTTCGAGCGAGGCATTGCCGGCGCGCTCGCCGATGCCGTTGACGGTGCATTCGATCTGGCGCGCGCCGGCGTTGACGCCGGCGAGCGAATTGGCCACCGCCATGCCGAGATCGTTGTGGCAATGCACCGAGAAACGCGCCAGGTCGGAATTCGGCACGCGGTCGCGCACCATCTTGATCAGCGCGAAATATTCCTCCGGCACCGTATAGCCGACGGTATCGGGAATATTGATGGTGGTGGCGCCGGCCTTGATCGCGGCCTCGACGCAGCGGCACAGGAAATCGCGCTCGGTGCGGGTGCCGTCCTCGCACGACCATTCGACATTGTCGGTGTAGCCGCGCGCGCGCGTCACCGACGCGATTACCATCTCGTAGACCTTCTCCGGCTCGAGCTGGAGCTTCCACTTCATGTGGACCGGCGAGGTGGAGATGAAAGTGTGGATGCGCGATTGCCGTGCCGGCTTGACCGCCTCGCCGGCGCGGTCGATGTCTTTGAGGCCGGCGCGGGCAAGGCCGCACACCACGGCGCGCTTGGTGCGCTTGGCGATCTCGTTGACGGCGGCGAAGTCGCCGTCGGAGGCGATCGGAAAGCCGGCTTCGATGATGTCGACGCCCATGTCGTCGAGCAGTTCAGCGACTTCGAGCTTTTCCTCGTGCGTCATGGTGGCGCCGGGGCATTGCTCGCCGTCGCGCAACGTCGTGTCGAAAATGACGACGCGGTCTTTCTCGGACTTATGCTGGGAAGCTTTCGGTCCCAGCTTTGGCTGGCGTGGTCATGATTGGGGTCCTTCTCGTTTGCGCCTTCCGCTTTTGGCGGTCAGGGCGCGTCTCTTGGGTTCCGTGGCTGCGGTCGAACCCCTGAGTGCCCAGGCGCAAACGCCCAGCCGGCCCTCAGGGGGCGCTAAGCAGCAGGAGCCCGCCGAGAATGAGGGCAGCACCGGACGCGGCTCTGGCCGCCTCCGGCCATCGCGCGAAAATCGCCGCGAATCAACATGCTACTGTCCTCGTTGCGGTCCAAAGCTCGCGGATTAAGGTGAATTCCGCGTTAACTTCCTACCGGACCGGCCTTCTTCTAGCGGAAGCGACTGCGGAACGCAAGCGCTCCATCAGCGCCGGCCTTCGGCCTTGAGCATCCGCTCGCATTCTTTCAGTTCCTTGAGCGCCTTGCCCGTGACCTTCGGATAGTCGAGCTTGAGCTTTTCCAGCGCCGCGACGATGGCCGCCGAAACGACGAGCCAGGTCACGTGCTTGTGGTCGGCGGGGACGACATACCATGGCGCATAATCCGTCGAGGTTTCGCGGATCATGTCCTCGTAAGCGGCCATGTATTTGTCCCAGTGCCCGCGCTCGGCGATGTCGTTCATGGAGAACTTCCAGCGCTTGAACGGTTCGTCGAGCCGCGCCAGGAAGCGCTTGCGCTGTTCTTCTTTTGAAATGCGCAAATGGAATTTCAGGATCAGCGTGCCGTTGCGCGCGAGGTGACGCTCGAAGGCGCGGATGTCCTTGAAACGGTGTTTCCAGATTTTCTTGCCGGTCGCGGCAGGCGGCAGGTTCTGCGCTTTCAGCATTTCGGGATGCACGCGCACCACCAGCACTTCCTCGTAATGCGAGCGATTGAAGATGCCGATGTGCCCGCGCTCCGGCAGCGCTTTGGCGATACGCCACAGAAAATCGTGCGCGAGCTCCTCGGCGCTCGGCGCCTTGAACGAATGCACGTCGCAGCCTTCCGGATTGACGCCGGACATCACGTGCTTGACGACGCCGTCCTTGCCCGCCGCATCCATGCCCTGCAGCACCACCAGCACCGCCCATTGGCCCTGGGCGTAGAGCCGCTGCTGCAAGTCCTCGAGCTTGGCGATGCCGTCGGCGAGGATCGGCTTCACGTCCTCGATATCGGTCGAAAGGCCGAAGCGCTCGGCGGGATCGTGGTCCGCGAGCTTGAAATGCTGCGGCTTGTCGATCCTGCACTGCTTGACGATCTTGGCGAGCTTCATTTTCCGACGCCGCTTGGTCTGTTGCCCATAAGGGCTATTCACCCATCAAGCGCTAGAACTTGATCATGTCGCTCCTGGTCAGCGTCACCTTCGCGCCGAAGCCTGGACCGTGGGCCAGTTGCCAGACGGTGAGCTGCTCGAGCATAGGAATCTTTCGCCGAGAGACCGTCAACCGGAACGATCACTTGAAGACCCCGCAGCGCCGCGCCGCTGCCGGTGTAGAGCACGCCGCCGTTGGCCGACGTGCCCGTCACGATGACCGTTTGAATGCCCTTATCCTTAAGGAGCTTTTCCAGGTCGGTATCGATGAATTTGTCGGCATGCGATTTGACCGATGGTTCGCTGCCGGCGGGAGCGACATCCTTGAGGATATCGGCGGGGCCAAATTGGCCGGCAACGCTATAGATGACAGTCGCGCCGCTGCCCCGCGCCGCGGCCAAAAGCTGTTTCATCGCCGGCAGCGAGGCGAGGCAATGCGGAGTATCGGCGCAGTAGATCCCCGGTATGAAGTCTATTAGCAGGAGCGCAGTCGTCTTTGGATCGACGGTGACCGGCTTGAGCTCGGGCGCCGGCGGCGCCTTCACATTTGCCCATTCGTCGATGACGGTCTGGGCCGGCGCTGGCAAAGGCGATGCGAAAATCAGCGCGAAGGCAGCAAGCGGCAACACGTGGCGCAAACGGAACATGATCCCTCCCGGTGAGCGATAACAGACGTTCGCTACAACGCGCAGCCGGACCATATCCCGGCGCGTCCCGCTGCGACAAGCTTGCCGTCCGGCGGCACGCTTACGAAATCCGTTTCCTAAAGGTCCTTGATGAGCCCGGCGTCGATCAGCATGCGGTTGAAATGCCGCGCTTCGGCGCCGTTGGCGCAGCCGTAGAACAGCCCGTTGCAGCGGATCAGGATTTTTCTCTGTTCGGCAAAGGACGGATCGAGCGGCAGCCCCGCGGCCTCTTGCACGACCAGCGGCAGATAAGGTCCTTCCAGCGTGTCGAGGGCCGAGGAGACGTCGGCCGGCGTGAAATTGATGGCGTCGATGGCGTAATAGGTGGTGAACATAGCGCGGATCGTAGGCCATCAGCCGCTGCGCGATGGCGTTGTCGTCGAGGCCAGGGTCGAGAATGAGCGGCGCAAAATCCGGCTGGTGATCGCCGAACCGCACCAAGAGAAAAGAATCATCGGGAAATTCCCGCTGCAGCCGCGCCAGGAAATCCGAATAGTCCTTGGCGCTCATCGCCTGCCGGCGCAGATATTCGTCGACCGGCGGCACGTTGCCGAGATCCTTCCACTGCGGCATCAGGTCGGGCCGGTAGCGAAAATCCCACGGGAAATGATTGGCGGCGAGATAGACGAAGATGAACATCGGGCTGCGGGTGTGCTCCTGTTCGATCATTTTCGCCGCGGCATTGAAGAAGAAACTGTCGGGTTCGATGTCTTTCGCGCGCCGAGATCGTGCTGATCGTAGAAGTGCTGCACGCCGGTCGTGGTCTGGAAGCTGCGCGCGCTCATGAAGGCGCCGAGCGCCGGATAAAGCGAGAAAGTGCGATAGCCGCAGTGCCGCAACGCGGCGGGCAGCCCGCGATTGACGCGGCCGGCAGCGATCCGCGTCACGAAATAGGCGAAGCGGCCGAACGAGCGCGCCGAAAGCCCTTCCAGCACGTTGTACTCGGTGAACCAGCTCGGTCCGCCGTTACCCTCGACCAAAAAATTCCGCTCCTTGCCGTCGAACGATTTGAAATGCGCGCCATAGCCGTCCGGCACCTTGATGCCGGGCGCCATGCGGATGTCGAAGCTCGACTCGTCGTGGATCAGGATGATGTGCGGCGGTTTGGCCGCCGGCTGGCAGGTGGCGGCGGCCGGCTGCAGGCGATCGGCGGCGTAAGCGTCGGACTGCATCAGTCCTTGCGTCATCAGTTGGCGACGGCGTCGACGCCGGAGCGCGCGAACGAGGAGACAAGATTGCCGCCGTAGAAGGCCTCGAACGGCTGCATCGGAAATTGCATTTCCAGAATGGTGAGCCAGCCGGCGCAAGCGAAGGCAAGCGCGAACGCCGTCAATCGGCGGACGCGGAACGGATCGAGCCGCCAGGCCAGCACGACGAGCGGAACGAGTGCGAGCAGGCTTAGCGCCACGATCCAGCGCAGTGCCGGGAAGATCGTAAACAGAAAGCTGACGGTGTCGGTGTCGACGATCATCAGGTCGACGAAGTTCGCCGTCATCATCAGCACGTGATATTTGAGCTGCGACAGCAGAACCAAGACCGTCATCATCGTCAGTGACAGCACTCCGGCCAGCGCCGGCCGGCTGAACAGCGCGAGCCAGAAGAAATTCAGAATGCCCCAGGCCAGCACGAAGGCCGTCATGGCCGTGACCGTCCACTCGGTCGCGAACATGATGGCGAATGCGATCAGGTGCGGGATCAGAACCAACGCCGGCCGGATAAAGCCGTAGCGGGCGAAGAAGTCCGCGGCGGCAACGCGCTTGTACAATGACAGGATGGCGGCACGCATGAGCAGCGCGCGCGTGCCCGGAACTGAGCCACGCTAAACATTGCACCCCAGCGCACGGCGCGCCGTCATAAAACTGTATTTAATTCGTCATGACAAGCGCGCCGGTCCGGCGTGGTGAATCTGCCGCACCGTAGCGCGGAAACCGCCGATCAGTTCTTGCTCCGGTCCACCAGCGCGCGTTCCTTGATCCACGGCATCATTTCGCGAAGTTTGGCGCCGACTTGCTCGATCGGATGCTCGGCGAGCTTGGCGCGCGTCGCCTTGAACGAAGTCTGGTTGACCTTGTTCTCCAGCATCCAGTCCCTGGCGAAGCGGCCGGACTGGATGTCGTCCAGCACTTTCTTCATCTCCGCCTTCGTTTCGGCGTGATCACGCGCGGGCCGGAAACATATTCGCCGTATTCGGCGGTGTTCGACACCGAGTAATTCATATTGGCGATGCCGCCTTCGTAGATCAGGTCGACGATCAGCTTCACCTCGTGCACGCATTCGAAATAGGCCATTTCGGGCGCATAGCCGGCTTCGACCAGCGTCTCGTAGCCGGCCTTCATCAGCTCGACGAGGCCGCCGCACAGCACGGTCTGCTCGCCGAACAGGTCGGTCTCGCACTCCTCCTTGAACGTTGTCTCGATGATGCCGGCGCGGCCGCCGCCGATCGCCGACGCGTAAGACAGCCCGAGATCGTGCGCGTTGCCGGATGCGTCTTTGTGGATCGCGACAAGGCACGGCACGCCGGCGCCGCGCTGATATTCCGAGCGCACGGTGTGGCCGGGCCCCTTCGGCGCGATCATCAACACGTCGAGATCGGCGCGTGGCTCGATCAGGTTGAAATGTACGTTGAGGCCATGCGCGAACATCAGCGCCGCGCCGTCCTTCATGTTATTGGCGAGATGATCGCGATAGATGTCACCCTGCAATTCGTCGGGCGTCAGCATCATCATGACGTCGGCCCATTTGGCGGCCTCGGCGACTTCCATGACTTTGAACTTCTCGGCTTGCGCTTTCTTGACGCCGTGCGAGGTCTTGCGCAGTGCCACCGCGACGTCCTTGACGCCGGAATCGCGCAGATTGAGCGCGTGGGCGTGGCCCTGGCTGCCATAGCCGATGATGGCGACCTTCTTGCCCTTGATGAGATTCAGGTCGGCGTCGCGATCGTAATAAACACGCATGTTTCCTCACCCTTACTCGGGCCGGCCCTCGGCCAGGCGTTTCCGGTTGTGCTTCTAGGTTCTGGGAACGGCTTGGACAAGCCCTGTCGGCGCCACATCCCGGCGTAACGGCTGCTTTCCGCTCGCCTGGCAGATGCCGTCGAATTGCTCGCGGGCGCGGGCGATTTTTGCCTGGTTGCGGGTCGCCCAGTCGCCAAGCGCCGAGACCGGGTTCAGCAGATCGCGGCCGAGCGGCGTCAGATCGTAGTCGACCCGCGGCGGAATCGTCGGAAAGACGCGTGCGCGTGACCAGGCCGTCGCGTTCCAGCCCGCGCAATGTCAGCGTCAGCATGCGCTGCGAAATGCCGCCGATCGAGCGGCGCAATTCGTTGAACCGGCAGCGGACCTTGACCAAGCCGCGTTACGACGAGGACGGACCACTTGTCGCCGACCCGCGCCAGCACGTCGCTGATGGCGCGGCAATCGGTAGGCAAACCTTTGTGCCTTGGTTTCACGGATGTGCCCTCTTGTGTCTTTTACACGTAGTCACTTATCTAGCCCTAGTTACGAATTCTAACCGAGGTATTCAACCATGCCCACCCTGCCGCAAATCGCCGTGATCGTCGGATCGAACCGCCGGGAATCGATCAACCGCAAGCTCGCCCAGGCGCTCGTCAAGCTCGGCGCCGGCAAATTCGAAGCGAAATTCGTCCGCATCGACGATCTGCCGATCTACAACCAGGACAACGAGGGCAATCTGCCGCCCGAAGTGGTGCGCTTCAAGGACGAGATCGCAAAGGCCGACGGCGTATTGATCGTCACGCCGGAACACAACCGATCGATGCCGACGGCGCTGAAGAACGCGATCGATTGGGGCGCGCGGCCGTTCGGCACAGAGCGTCTGGCCCGGCAAGCCCGGATTCATCACCGGCACGTCGCCGGGCGCGATCGGCACCGCGCTGGTGCAGGCGCATTTGCGCACGGTCATGCTGGGCCTCGGCATGACGCTGCTCGGCGGCGAATCCTACGTCACCTTCAAGCCGAACCTGGTCGACGATCAAGGCAATATCACCGACGAGACCACGGAGAAATTTCTGCAAGGCTTTGTCGACCGCTTCGCGACGCTGGTCACCAAGCTGAAGGCGTAGTTCGTTCGCTCACATCCCTTCCGGCCCGCGGGCGATGGCGACCACGCCGGTGCGCGAGACTTCGACCAGGCCGACCGGCAGCATCAGGTTGATGAAGCTTTCGATCTTGTCGGATGCGCCGGTGATCTCGAACACGAAGCTCTCGGTGGTGGCGTCGATGACGCGGGCACGAAAGGCGTCGGCAAGGCGCAGCGCCTCCATGCGCTGATCGCCGGTGCCGCGCACCTTGACCATGGCGAGTTCGCGCGCGATCGCCGGACCGCCGGTGGTCAAATCGATGACGCGGTGCACCGGCACCAGGCGATCGAGCTGATTTTTGATCTGTTCGAGCACCATCGGCGTGCCGCGCGTGACGATGGTGATGCGCGACAGATGCTTCTCGTGCTCGGTTTCCGAAACCGTGAGCGAGTCGATGTTGTAGCCGCGGCCGGCGAACAGCCCGATGACGCGCGCCAGCACGCCGGGCTCGTTGTCCACCAGCACGCAGAGCGTGCGGGTCTCGACCCGTTCTTTTGTGGTCGACGCCGGGTAATGAGTTTGCTTGTCGGGGTGGTCGTGTTCACCGCGCTTCTCCTCGATCGTGTCATCGTCCGCGACGGCGGACGATCCAGTAATCGCTACCAATGCGGTGGTTACCTGGGTCCCCGCTTTCGCGGGGACGACAGTAGAAATCACACCAGCATCTTGCCTTCTTCGGTGACGGCGTCCTCGACGCGCGTCGCGGCGTCGCCGAGCAGCATTTCGTTATGCGCGCGGCCCGACGGAATCATCGGGAAGCAGTTCTCCGCGGGATCGACCACGCAGTCGAAGATCACCGGCTTCTTGATCTCGATCATTTCGCGGATCTTGTCGTCGAGCTCGCCGGGCGCTCGCAGCGGATGCCGTGCGCGTGATAGGCCTCGGCAAGCTTCACGAAGTCCGGCAGCGCCTCACTGTAGGAATGCGAGTATCGTCCGCCATGCAGCAGTTCCTGCCACTGCCGCACCATGCCCATGTACTTGTTGTTGATAATGAAGATTTTGATCGGCAGGTCGTACTGCACCGCCGTCGACATTTCCTGCATCGTCATCAGCACCGAGGCTTCGCCGGCAATGTCGATGACCAGCGAATTGGGATGCGCGAGCTGCACGCCGACCGAGGCCGGCAGGCCGTAGCCCATCGTGCCGAGGCCGCCCGATGTCATCCAGCGGTTCGGCTCCTGGAACTGATAGAATTGCGCCGCCCACATCTGGTGCTGGCCGACTTCGGTCGTGATGTAGGTGTCGCGGTCCTTGGTCAGCTCGAACAGCCGCTGGATGGCGTATTGCGGTTTGATGATGTCCTTCGAGTTGTGGAAGGCGAGCGACTTCTTCGCGCGCCATTTGCCGATCTGATCCCACCACGCCGTCGAGCGCCTTCTTGTCCGGCTGCGGCTTTGCCTGCGCGCCAGGCGCGCAGCATCTCTTCGAGCACATGCGCGCAATCGCCGACGATGGGCAGATCGACCTTGACGTTCTTGTTGATCGACGACGGATCGATGTCGACATGGATTTTCTTCGAGCCGGGCGAGAAAGCGTCGAGCCGTCCGGTGATGCGGTCGTCGAAGCGCGCGCCGATGCAGATCATCAGATCGCAATCGTGCATCGCCCAGTTCGCTTCCCAGGTGCCGTGCATGCCGAGCATGCCGAGCCATTGCGGATCGGCGGCGGGAAAGGCGCCGAGCCCCATCAATGTCGAGGTGATGGGAAAGCCCGGTGAGCTTGACCAGTTCGCGCAGCAGTTCCGACGCCTTGCGTCCGGAATTGATCACGCCGCCGCCGGTATAGAACAGCGGCCGCTTGGCGGCCGCCATCATCTCGACCGCGTGTTTGATCTTGTCGGGATCGCCCTTCAACTTCGGCCGATAGCCTTTGTGCTGGAATTCCTTCGGTCTGCTGTAGGTGCCCTTGGCGAATTGGATGTCCTTGGGGATATCGACCACGACCGGCCCCGGCCGGCCGCTCGAGGCGATGTGGAACGCCTCATGCAGCGCGCGCGGCAGATCGGCGATGTTTTTCACCAGGTAATTGTATTTCGTGCAGGGCCGGGTGATGCCGACGGTGTCGCATTCCTGGAACGCGTCGTTGCCGATGAGATGGGTCGGCACCTGTCCGGTGATGACGACAAGCGGAATGGAGTCGCACAGCGCGTCGGTCAGGCCGGTGACGGCATTGGTCGCGCCCGGGCCCGACGTCACCAGCACGCAGCCGACCTTGCCGGTCGAGCGCGCATAGCCTTCGGCGGCGTGCACCGCGCCCTGCTCGTGCCGCACCAGGATGTGGCGAACCCTGTCCTGCGACTGGAACAGCGCGTCATAGATCGGCAGCACCGCGCCGCCGGGATAGCCGAAGATGTGCTCCACGCCCTGATCGGCGAGCGCCTCGATCACCATTTCCGCGCCGGTCATTTCAGTCATCGCTCGCTCCGCTCCTTCGATTTTCGCCTGACGATCCGAACAAGTTCACGTCGCGCAATAAGCACATCGGGCAATAAAAAAGGGCCTCAAGGGCCCCTGGATTGCGCACCGCCACGTCTCGCGGGTGGGACTATCCACCCCCGGCGGTGCGCTTCGATACGACGATCAGCGAAGCCAAACTACGCACGTGTGTGCCCTTCATTCTCAGACGCTATTTATAAGCATTGTGTCAGCTTGGGTCAAGCAAAATGCGGCGGCAATGCGGCTTTGCCACCGCCGCGAAAACTTCAAACTAGCGTTTGAAATCGAAACGACGCGGAAAATCGCAATCGTTAACCATTGTTAAGTGTCACACCGCAGCCGCGATTTCGCGCCGGAGCGGCCTTCAATATTTCCCTGCGCTGTTGCTCAATTGCCGCAGGGGGCGTGCGCGTTCTGAAATCTCCGATCACGCGTTGCCGGTTTTCTCCACTGGAGGGGACATGGTTGCAAATTCGGTTGCCGGACTTTCGGGTGCAAGACTTTCGGTTACTAGACTTTCAGTGACCGGACTTTCAGTGACCAGACATTCGGTCGCCGGACGTTGGCGCCGCGTCAGCGCGGGTTTTGTCGCCGCACTGGCGCTTATCGTCCCGCTTGTCTTTGCGCTCGTCGCGCCGGCGGCGGCAGCGACGCCGCCGGTCAGAGCGCTGAATTCGACAGACTCGATCCTGAAATGGATCAACGCCTATCGCCACAAGCCGGATCCGGAACAGCTGCCGGCGGTCGTCCGCGCGCTCAGCGGCATGCAGGCGTTCAAGGACGCCGAAACGTCGGGCGCCTATATCGGCTTCATCGCCGGCGTGCTCGGCGGCAATCCGGACCGCGCCGAAATTCTGATTGCAAAAATGCTGCCGATCGATCCGGCCGATCATTGGGTGCTGGTGCGCGCCATCGCCTATTCCGGTCTGCCCGACTGGAAGGAAGAGCTCGCCACCTTCGTCGATCGCATGCCGACGCGCCGCGCCATGATCGACAAATATCTCGACGGCAAACTGCCGACGCTCGAGCAGATCGACTATCAGCCGGCGAAGCCGGGCATGTTCGACAAGATCAAGATCGTCGCTGCATCTCGCCAAGGAGCACAAGAAGGCGGTGGCGCTGGAGCCGACGCCGGAATTGATCGACGTGCTATGGGGCTATTATCTCGCCACCGGCGACTATGCGCCGATCGGGCGGGTGATCAAGCTGCTGCCGCTCGCCAACGATCACGACAATGTCGACAATCTCACCACCGGCAGCGCCGCCAAGTTCACGCTCGCCAGCAACGCCGTGCGCGACACCGATCTGCTGCGAATGCTGAAATGGTCGGTCAAGAGCCAGCCCAAGGACGTAGCGGTGGTGCTCAAGATGTCATCGACACGGCGGACACGGTCGACACCGTGCACATGCGCCAGGAATCGCTCGCCGCGATCGAGGAGCTCAAGGAGAAGGGCCCGAACTCCAAGCGCGAGCTCTGCGGCTGGGGCCAGGTCGGGCAGGGCGCGCTGTCGATGGGCTGCGTCGTGGCCGCCGCGACGGGGCAAATCGAACTGGGCATTCCCTGCGTGATCGGCGGCGCGGCCTATACCGCCGGGCTGCAATATGTGACGCACTAATTCGGTTAGTGCCTTCAACTGCGCTTCGACCGCCGCGCCGGCGTTGCGCGGCGCCACCCATTCAAATTCCGGCAAGCTGATTGCGAAACCACGTTGCCTGCCGCTTGGTGTATTGGCGGGTTTCCAGTTTGGCGCGCTCCACGGCTTCCGCAAGCGTGATCTCGCCGTCGAGGTGGCGGATCAGCCACGGCACGCCGTGCGCCTTCATTGCCGGCAGGCTGGGATCGAGCTTGCGCGCCGCGAGCGCGCGCACCTCTTCCAGCGCGCCTGCCGCGATCATGGCGTCGAACCGCGCATCGATGCGGCGCAACAGCTCGTCGCGATCCGGCATCAGAAAAACCTTTGCCGCGCGCGCGAGATCGACGCGCGCCGGCTTATTGTCCCCGTGCCAATCGAACAGCGAACGGCCGGTCGCCAGCACCACTTCGAGCGCGCGGGTGACGCGGGCGCGGTCGCCGGCGCGCAGTCGCGCCGCCGCGACCGGATCGCGCGCGACGAGCTCGGCATGCAGCGCGGCGGGGCCTTCGCTTGACAGCCGCGCGCGCACCTCGGCGCGAATCTCGGCCGGGATCGGCGGCACGGCGGCAAGCCCGCGCGTCAGCGCGTTGAAATAAAGCCCGGTGCCGCCGACGATGATAGCCGTTCGCGCCTGGTGCGGTGCCGCTGCGAGCGCTGCGGCGACGTCGGCGCACCAGCGGCCCGCCGAATAATTCTCGGCGGCGTCGACATGACCATAAAGCCGGTGCGGCGCGCGGCGTTCTTCCTCCGGCGTCGGCCGCGCGGTGATGATGCGCAAATCGCGATAGACCTGCATGGAATTGGCATTAATGATGACGCCGCCATGCCGTTCGGCGAGCGCCAGCGCCAAGGCCGACTTGCCGCTCGCCGTCGGGCCTGCAATGAGGATGGTCTTCGGCAAGTATTTGGATCGGTCTTTGGATCGGTCTTTGGACACGTCTTTGACAGCTCCGTTTCCCACTGCTCGGATCGCACGGCATGTTTTACGTGGCAACGCTGATCTCGCGCCCGGACCGCCCGGCGGTGACAGACGCCCTGGCGCAGAAAGTCGCGCGCTATCTGCCGCATGGCCGCCCGGTCGATTGGCTCGATCCGGGCGTGGCGACGGACATCGCGTTCCTGCTGGACGAGCTGGACGACCCTCCCCATACCGGCGCGGAAGAGGATCTGCTCAAGGACCTCGGCCGCGATATCCGGGACATTATCGGCGGAACGCCGGTCGATGTCGTTATCCAGCCGCACGACGGCCGCCGCAAGAAGCTCCTCGTCGCCGACATGGATTCCACCATGATCGGCCAGGAAGGCATCGACGAACTCGCCGACTATGCCGGCTTCAAGGACCGCGTCGCGGCAATCACCGAACGCGCCATGCGCGGCGAGATCGCGTTCGAACCGGCGTTACGCGAACGCGTTGCGCTGCTCAAGGGACTTCCCGCCAAGGTTATCGATACGGTGATCGCCGAGCGCATCCGGTTGACGCCGGGCGGCGCGACGCTGGTTGCGACTATGCGCGCAAACCGCGCCTATACCTGCGTGGTGTCCGGCGGCTTCACCGCCTTCACCGAGCGCCTCGCGGCGATGATCGGCTTTGACGAACAGCGCGCCAACATTTTGCTCGTCGACGCCGATGGTCGGCTGACCGGGACAGTGGCCGAACCGGTGCTCGGCCGCGAAGCGAAGCTCGAAGCCCTGACGACGCTGCGCGACCGTTTCCACCTCGCGCACGAAGACACGCTTGCCGTCGGTGACGGCGCCAACGATATCCCGATGATCGAGGAAGCCGGCCTCGGCGTCGCGTTCCACGGCAAGCCGGCGATTAAAGAAGCGGCGGCCGCGCGCATCGATCACGGCGACCTCACCGCGCTGCTTTATGCGCAGGGCTATCGCCGCGAGGAATTCGTAGGTGGCGAATAGCGAGCGACGAAGCCGCGATCTGCGCTACTGCAGGTTCAATGCAACGAAGCGCGTCTCGCCGTCGGCGTTGGAAACCAGAAGCACGGCGACCTTTTTGCCCTGCGATTTGAGCTCGTCGACACGCTTTTGCATGTCGGCCGGATTGCCGACGCTCTGATACTGCACTTCGACGATGACGTCGCCGGGTGTCAGCCGCTTGTCGGGATCGGCCATCGCCACGCTCGGGTCGACGCCAGTGACGAGCACGCCTTTGATATTGTCCCTGATTTTGAACTTCTTGCGCAGGTCGTCGGTGATGCCGGCAAGTTCGAGACCGAGCGTCTTCTGCACCACCGACTTGTCGGGCGGTGCGGTATCTTTGCCCGGACCGGCATCGGCGACTTTTTCGGTGTCCTGCAGCCGACCGACCGTGATCTTGTGAGTTTCTTCCTTGCCCTTGCGGATGACGACGACGTCGACGGCCTTGCCGATCGTCGTATCGGCGACGATACGCGGCAGATCGTGCATTTCCTTGATGTCGTGTCCGTCGAACGTGACGATGACGTCGCCCGGTTCGATGCCGCCGGGCTTGGCGGGCCCTTTATCGTCGACGCCGGCCACCAGCGCGCCGCGCGGCGGCTTGATGGAAAGACTGTCGGCGATATCGTCGGTCACCTGCTGGATGCGCACGCCGAGCCAGCCGCGCCGCGCCTCGCCGAATTGGCGCAGCTGATCGATCACCGGCATTGCGGTGTCCGAGGGGACTGCGAAGCCGATGCCGATCGAGCCGCCGGAAGGTGAAATGATCGCGGTGTTGATGCCGACGACTTCGCCGTCGAGATTGAACAGCGGCCCGCCGGAATTGCCGCGATTGATGGCGGCGTCGGTCTGAATGTAATTGTCGTAGGGTCCCGAATTGATGTCGCGGTTGCGCGCCGAGACGATGCCGGCGGTGACCGTGCCGCCGAGGCTGAACGGATTGCCGATGGCGATGACCCATTCGCCGAGCCGCAGCTTGTCCGAATCGCCGAACTTCACCGCCTTGAGCGGCTTGTCGGTATGCACGCGCAGCACCGCGAGATCGGCTTTTGAATCCTTGCCGACCAAATCCGCCTTGAGTTTTGTGCCGTCATTGAGGATGACATTGATCTCGTCGGCGTCGGCGATCACATGGTTGTTGGTGATGACGATACCGGACGGATCGATGATGAAGCCGGAGCCGAGCGAGTTGATGCGGCGCGGCGCTTGATCGGAATCGTCGCCGCCTTGGCCGCCATTGCCCCCTGGGCCGCCTGGGCCCCCTTGGCCATGATGGTTCTTGAAAAACTGATTGAAGAATTCCTCCATCGGCGAGCCGGGCGGCAGATCCGGCAGCTCGGCGACGCGCGGGTCGACTTTTTGCGACGTCGAGATGTTGACGACGGCGTCGATCACTTGCTCGGCAACGTCGGCGATGTTGTCAGGTCCTCGTGTCGCCGCCGCCGCGGGTTTTGCCGGTAGGACGATGATCGCCGCCGCGAGCGCGGCGATCGCCATGCCGTGCGGCAGGAGCCGGGCGAGATGGCGGGCGGAGAAACGGCGAGAGTTGGACGTCATGGACGTCAGCGCTCCTGGCATTCGACTCATGGGGAGGAACTTGTCGGCAGGGTGCCCCCGTCCCTTGCGGGACGCAAGAGGATGCCAAGGGCCGTTACCTGTTGGCCTGGCAATTAGCGGCCCGATTGGGGCGGAAAAGCGACTGTTTATCCGCGCATGATCTTATCCGAAAACCGGTATCCATTTTTCGGCATCATGCGCTAACCGCGCACCAGCCAGACGATCAGCACGCCGACCAATGCCGAAACAATACCGGCAATGCGCAACGGTGTGTCCGGCATGCCGAGCACGGTCTGCATGGTCCGCTTGGCGACGCCGGGAAACGCGGCGAGAAAAATTCCCTCGATGGCGAACAAAAAGCCGATCGCGACGATAAAATCAGACATCAAAATCAGACATCGGGCGCGGCTCGCTGCGGTTTGCCGCGCTCTACTTCGTGGCGCTGCTCGAGTGCCCCGGTTTGGCGGCCCCCGGCGCGGGCGTAGCCGGCGCAGTCGGAGCGGCCACGCCGTCCGGTAGCGATTTGCCGGAAGGATTGCCGAAATAGCGGAAGAAATCCGTATCCGGCCGCAGCACCAGATGCGTATTGGATTGCTGCATGCTTCTTTCGTAGGCCTGCATGGAACGGTAGAAGGCGAAGAAATCCGGATCCTGACCGAAGGCGTCGGCGAAGATGCGGTTGCGTTCGGCGTCGCCCTGGCCGCGGATCTGCTCGGACTGCTGATTGGCGTCGGCCACGAGCACCGTCACGTCGCGATCGGCCTTGGCGCGGATCGCCTGGGCCTTCTGGCTGCCTTGGGCGCGGAACTCGGCCGCTTCGCGCTGGCGCTCCGTCTGCATGCGGTGATAGACGGCCTCGCTGTTCTGTTCCGGCAAGTCGGCGCGGCGGATGCGCACGTCGACGACGTGAATGCCGAACGGCTGGGCATCGTGATCGAGCTGATCGCGCATCCGGGCCATGAGTTCTTCGCGCCTGTTGCGCACCACGTCCGTCAGCGTTGCCTCGCCGAGCACGCTCCGCAGCGTCGAATTGAGCAGGATTGCGAGCTGCGAACTGGCGCCGTCGGGACCGACAGTCTGGTAGAACTTGAGCGGATCGGTGATGCGGTAGCGCGCGAAGGCGTCGACCACGAGCCGCTCTCCGGCTTGGCCGGCACCCGCATTCGCATTGTCTCCGCTTGAGGCAATCACCTCCTGCGCCGGCTGTTCGATGGTGAGAAGGCGCTTGTCGATATAGATCACGCTGTCGATGAACGGCACTTTCGCATTGAGTCCCGGGTCGGTGATGACGCGCACGGGGTTGCCGAGCCGGACCACCAGCGCCTGCCTGGTCTGATAGACGGTGAAGAAGGTGCTGTAGGCGACGATGGCCAGCAGCAACAGCACAACGGCAACCGCGCCGCCGAACAGGCTCGGCTTCATGGGTTGCCTCCCGACGGTTGACTTGTTTGCTGCTGCTGCGCCGGCGCGGCTGCGCTTCGGTCTTGCGGCAGATTGCCGAGCGGCAGATACGGCACGACGCCGGGCCCGGCGGATTGCGGGCCGGTATCGATGATCGTCTTGTCGGTGCCGCCGAGAATGCGCTCCATGGTTTCGAGATACATGCGCTCGCGGGTCACGTCGGGCGCTTTTTTGTACTGATCGTAGATTTGCGAATAGCGCGAGGTCTGGCCGTTGGCGTCAGCGACAGTCTGCGCGCGGTAGGCTTCGGCGTCCTGGACGATCTTGGAGACGCGGCCCTTCGCCTCCGGCACCACGCGATTGGCATAAGTCTCCGCCTCGTTCTGCAAACGCTCGAGATCGGAGCGCGCCGCCTGAACGTCGCGGAAGGAGTTGATGACCTGATCCGGCGGGTCGACTTTCTGAAGCTGGACCTGTTGCACCTGGATGCCGGCGCCGTAATCGTCGAGAGTCTTCTGCAGCAGCACCTGCACCGCTGTCTCGATGGTCTGCCGCGCGCCGGTCAGGATCGGCTGGATGTTCGATTGTCCGATCACCTCGCGCATGGCGCTTTCGGCCACCGCCTTCACGGTGGCTTCGGGATTTTGGACGTTAAAGAGATAATTGCCGACCTCGGTCGGCTTGACCTTCCACAGCACCGAGAAATCGACGTCGACGATGTTCTCGTCGCCGGTGAGCATCAGGCTTTCTTCCGGGACATCGCGCATGGTGGTGCCGCGGCGGGAGTCGAAGCCGATGTCGATCTTGTTGACGCGCAGCGCTTGCGGCGTGATCGCGGACTCGATCGGATAGGGCAGATGATAATTGAGGCCCGGCTGCACTTCGCGCACGAATTCTCCGAATCGCAGCACCACGCCAAGCTCATCGGGCTCGACGCGGAAGAAGCCGGAGAAGCCCCACAACGCGACCGCGACAAGCGCGATCAGCGCGATACCGCGGCCGCCGAGATTGCCCGGCAGCCAGCTGCGCAGCTTGTCCTGGCTGCGGCGCAGGAATTCCTCAAGATCGGGCGGCCTCGGGCCTCCCGGTTGTTGCGGCCCCGAGCCCCACGGTCCTCGCCCCGAACCCCACGGGCCGCCGCCGGATTGGTTGCTCCACGGCATCAAATACGCTCCTGACGCCGGCTCCCGGCCGGCCCCTACGTGCGGGGGTTATAGGGGAGCGCAGTCACCCTTACAACGCGCAGTTATGCCGCGCTTGACCGGCGCATTGCCGCCGCGATCCCGCGTTCGTAAGTGACAAAGGCGAACGGGACTTCGTCCTCGGCAGCCGGTTTTTGTTCGCTGCGCGCGGTGACGCGCCAGATATCCGGATCGATGGCGGGAAAGCGCACGTCGCCGTCGATCCGCGCGTGAACTTCGGTAATGGCGAGCCGCGTCGCCCGTGACATTATCTGCGCATAGATGTCGGCGCCCCCGGCGACGATGATCGTGTCCGAATTCCGCCGCAGCGCGTCGCCGCGCGCCGCCGCGAGGGCTGTGTCGACACTCGGCGCGACCAGCACGCCCGGTGCGGTGAAGGCACGATCGCGGCTCACCACGATCGTGGTGCGGCCCTTGAGCGGCTTGCCGATCGACAAAAATGTCTTGCGTCCCATCACCACCGGCTTGCCCTCGCTGAGGGCGCGAAAATGCTGCATGTCGGATTTGAGGCGCCACGGCAGCGCGTTGCCGCGGCCGATGACGCCGTTCTCGGCAACGGCGGCGAGGACAACAATGTGCATGGTTAGACCGCCACCGCGGCTTTGATGTGCGGATGCGGATCGTAGCCTTCGAGCACGAAATCCTCGTAGCGCAGCGCGAACAAATCCTTGGCGGCCGGATTCATACTCAGCACCGGCAACGGCCGCGCCTGCCGTGTCAGCTGCAGCCGCGCCTGTTCGAGATGATTGAGATAAAGGTGCGTGTCGCCCAGGCTATGGATGAACGTTCCGGCTTTCAGCCCGGTGACTTGCGCGACCGCCACCGTCAAGAGCGCATAAGAGGCGATATTGAACGGCACGCCGAGAAAGACGTCGGCCGAACGCTGATAGAGCTGGCATGACAGTGCGCCGTCGGCGACATTGAATTGAAACAGGCAATGGCAAGGCGGCAGCGCCATGCCTTCGATTTCCGCCGGGTTCCACGCCGTGACGATCAGCCGGCGCGAATTCGGATTGCGGCGGATTTCCGCGACCACATTGGCCAATTGATCGATCGCGCCGCCGTCCGGCATCGGCCAGGCGCGCCATTGCTTGCCATAGACCGGACCGAGGTCGCCGTTCTCGTCGGCCCATTCGTTCCAGATCGAGACGCCATGGTCGTTGAGATATTTGACGTTGGTATCGCCGCGCAAAAACCACAGCAATTCGTAGATGATGGATTTGACGTGCAGCTTCTTGGTGGTGACCAGCGGGAAGCCGCGCTGCAGGTCGAAGCGCATCTGGTGGCCGAAGATCGAGCGCGTGCCGATGCCGGTGCGGTCGCGCTTTTCGACGCCCTCGGTGAGCACGCGTTCCATCAGGTCGAGGTATTGGCGCATGGGCCTTTTGCGCTTTGCGGCTGAGTTGTACGGCAAGCTTAGCGTCATATGAGCGGCGGGCGAAGAGCGCGCAAGAAGGCCGTTGATCAAACCCTATGAGGGCGTGGCCTCATAAGCGCGCCGGCAATGTTCGCTTTCGAAGGTAAAACGGACACGTCAATTTAAGGAAGCCGCGTCCGCTTATGACCCAAAGCGGACATGAGGTGCGACAACCGCGGCCGGCACGCGGTCTACCGCGTATAGGGCGGTCACATTTGAAAATGCGAGCGGCCCTTTTTGGATGCGGATTGAGTTCCAATCAAGGAAACCAGATGCCCCGTCCCCGCGTTGTCTCTTTCAGCAGGGTGAAGCTGAGAGAGGTACACACTATGCGAACCATCGTGAAAATCGCCCTCGCGCTCGGCTTTGCCGGCGCCATGGCGCTTGGAAACACTGCCCCGGCCATGGCGCAGGGCTTCTACCTAAACGCACCCGGCATCCATATCGGTGTCGGCGGTCCTGGGTACTACCGTCACTATCAGGGGCCGCGCTATTACGACTATTCTCCGGGATACTACGGTAACGGCCCCAACTGTTATGCCAATGGTTGCTGCCCTCCGGGCATGACCGTTCAAGGCGGCGCCTGCAGACCGTATCGCGGCTACTGAGGGGCTAACCCACGAAGCATTAAAAACCCAAATCGCTGAAGCCCCGGGGCCGCCTCAGTTGGCGGCCTCGCTCATTTTTTGGCACAGCAGCGATATCTGGTTACAGCCCTCGATATGGCGAAGGACGAACGGCGGCACGGAGACTGCCGTGTTCGGCAGTAACCACCAAGTTGCGCAATAGCATTTGGCTATCGCAAAGACGTTTGTACTATTCCTACCGTTATACGGCGCGTAAGAGTAACGTGGCTATACGCGGTGTGACTGCCGCGAGGGGAGGAAATATGACGGCGATCAAGCCAAAGTTTCATCACGTCACCATAAAGACCAGTCACCTCGACGAGATGATCGCCTGGTATGCGCTCGTCGTCGGCGCGCAAGTGCAGTTCAAGGACCAAGTGGCCGCTTGGATGACAAACGACGCTGCCAATCACCGCCTCGGCTTCCTGGCGGTGCCCGGTTTGAGCAACGATGCTGAGAAGATCCAGCACAACGGAATGCATCACTGCGCTTTCGAGTACGACAGTTTTGCTGATCTCATGTCTTCGTTCGATCGTTTGCGCACAGCGGGCGTGGAGCCGGCGTTTTGCTTGGACCATGGATTGACGATTTCGCTCTACTACAAGGATCCCGAAGGCAATTTCGTTGAACTGCAAAGCGACAATTTTTCCGATTGGAAACTTTCGTCAGAATGGATGCGAACGTCGCCGGATTTTGCCGCGAATCCAATCGGTACCTTCTTTGATCCGGCCCGCGTTTACAAGAAATTCCAGTCCGGCGCTGACTTTAAGACTCTGCAGAAAACGATCCGCGCCGGTGCCTACTTGCCGGACCCGATTCCCAACATCGGCTTGCCAACGCCGTAATGCTGTGACGGCCAATCGGGCCCAACTCCAAAAAAGCGGACGTGCGGGGACTGCCCTTCCATGTCCGCTTTCAGGGGGAAAGCGGGCATGTGCCACCCGTCGCTCATCGATCTCGATTTTATGAGTACACGCCCTAAGCCAGTGGGCTCGGCGTGACCTTAAACGGCATCCATCGCGATTTCGCCGAGCCCGTCGACCGTGAACACGGCGCGCTGGCCGGCGACGATCGACATTGTCGGAATGAGGCTGCCGGTAATGACCACCATGCCGGCTTTGAGATCGCGGCCGCGTTCGGCGAGATGATTGGCGAGCCACGCGAGCGTCGCGCAGGGATCCTCGGCGTTGCCGTCGCCCACGGTCTTGCCGCCGATGGTGAGACGGCCGGAGATACCGACCAGCGCCACGCACGATGCCGGCTTCGGCGTCCCGACGACCACGCCGCCATTCCAGCAATTCTCGACGATCAGCGAGGTAGCTTCGGTGTGGGCGTAATCCGCGTTGCGGTCCTCGATCAATTCGAAGGCCGGCATTGCACCGGCGACTGCCGGCGCCACGGATTCGCGCGTCCATGGCGCGCCCGATGCCGGCAAATCGGCGCCGAGTTTCAGCGCGATTTCGCTTTCGATGCGCAGATTGACGAAATCCGCGAGCCGCAGGCGCGCCGGCGAGCTATGGATGGTGCGCGCAAAAATCGCCCCGCCGCAGGCATGATCGATGCCCATCAACTGCTGCATCACCTTGGTGGTGGTGGCGATCTTGGCGCCACCCACCGCGCCATAGACCGGTTCCGCCAGGCGGTAATAGACCTCCTGCGCCGCATAGGCTTCGGCGATCGATGCGGGCCGCAACTCGTCGGGCAGGTTGCGATAGGGCAGGCGCCGCTGCCGCGCGTCCCACATCCATTGCGCCATCGCATTCAGTCGATCGTTTGTCCATGGCTACCTATTTTCACTCTTCAAATCAGTCCGCTCAAGCCCGAGCAGCGCGGCGACGGCGAACGCCCACAACGGATGCACGCGCATGAAATACGCGGTCACTGCCGTGCCGAGCGTGATGGCGGCGGCGAGCCAGCCATAGTCGGCCGTGGTCGCGATCACGATGGCGCTCGATGCCGTCAGGCCGAGCGTCACCGGCACCAGTCCGCGGCTTAGCGCGCCGTGCCAGAACGATCCCTTGAAACGGTCGGAAGCGCGGCCGACGAAAAACGCGAACACGCTGCTCGGCCCGCACATGGCCGATATCGTGACCAGCGCACCGAAGACGCCGGCGACGTGATAGCCGATCAAGCGCCACGATGATGAGGTTCGGTCCCGGCGTGAGCTGCGCCAGCGCGAAGGTGTCGGCGAATTGCCGGTCGGTCAGCCAGTGCTGCACGTCGACCGCGTAGCGATGCATTTCCGGCACGGCGGAATTGCCGCCGCCGATCGCGAACAGCGACAGCACCGCGAAAAAGCTCGCCAGCGACAGATACGTGCCGCCGTCCGTTTTCATAGCCGCACCCACGCGACGCGCGATGCTCACCGGCACGATGACCATCAGCACCAGCGGCAGCGGCCAATGCACGACGCCGATCGCAGATGAAAGTCGCCAGCGCAATGAGCGGCCGGATAACGGCGCGGTTGTGGAACAGCGGCCGCGCCATCTTGGCGACGGTCGCCATCATCAGGCCGGCCGCCGCCGAGGCGACGCCGGTGAGCATGCGGCGCAGCGCCGGCACGTCGCCGTAATGCGCGTAAATGGCGCCGACGAACATGACCAGGAGCACCGGCGGTCCCATCAGGCCGACGACGGCGACGGCGCTGCCCGCCGCGCCGCGAATCCGCAATCCGAAGATCACCGAGAAGTTGATGATGTTGCCGCCGGGCAGAAACGCGCACAGCGCGTAGGTCTCGTTGAACTGCTCGGGCGTGAGCCATTTGCGCTCCTCCACCATCATGCGCCGCGACCACGCCAGCACGCCGCCGAAGCCGGACAGCGAAATGGTGGCGAAGGCGACGAACAGTTCCCAAAGCGTCGGCTGGATCTGCGGCGCAGCCTCGGGTGAGGGCAGGGGATTTGTCGCCGGTAAATCGGGCAGTATCTGGAATCGGCGGGGAGCTCATGAGCTTCGTTTAGCGCTGCCCGGCAGTCGCGGCCAGTCGCTTTCGCGCACATGCGCGATGCAAATGGGCGATGCGGACGACGCTAATCGAGCAGCGCCTGGATGAAATTCGCCGCGCGCGCGTAAATGCCGGGCGCTTCGCTTTCGCGCGGGCCGCCGATCGCGAGTTTCAGACCGGCGCCGTGCCGCGCCTGCTGCACGCGCAGCCACAGCGCGGCGTGTTTGAGCATATCCGGCTGGGCAAGATTCACGACAAAGAGCGGCTTGCGGTAGCGATGCGCGAGTTCTTGCGCCGAGCGCCGTCCCGCGCGGAGACGTCCACGCCGCCGGCGTCGACGACGATCATGCAGGCATCGGCGTCACGCATGTTCCATTCCGTGCGCTGCGCCGGGTCGGCGAGCGGCGTTTCCTTCAAGATGCGGATATTTCGCCAACAGGCCGGGCGGCGCCGGAAAATCCTCGGCCCAGCCGCCCTTGGGGCACCAGCCGCCATAGGCGATGTCCCGCTCGACCGCGACATCGAGAACGGCGCGGTCGACCCCGCTCTGTCCGCCGGAAATGAGCTTCATTGGTGCGGCTTTTACGGCCCAATTCCTGCTCTTCTTTCGGCAACCTTTTGGGCCTATATTCCAGGGTGCCGGCGCAAGCCGGATATGGCGATAAATGGCCGTCGTAATAAACCTTTCGGACCCGGGGGCGGTACCCGGCGACTCCACCAACGGGGTCGAAATAGGATCGACGAGGGCGTAAAGGGCGTGCTTTTGCTCGGCATGGTTCCGCCGTTATCGGGCCAATTCCATAGTTGCCAATGACAACTATGCTCCGGTTGCTCTAGCCGCGTAAGCGGTTCGAAAGACCGACTTGAAGCCCTGGCGGGTTAAGCTCCGTCAGGCGGGGTTCGGAGGCACCTGGCAACAGAAGCCTCCACTTTCCAGCGATCAGGTTCAGTCATCGGTAATCGGAGGACAGAAGCAATCTGGACCTCTATGAATTTACGCCCTATCTGTCTGTCTGATTACTGACCACGGCCGCGCTGATTCCCGACACGCATGCCGATCACATCCGCTACGACATTCTGGCGCAAGAGGCGCTGCGCGGCGTGGTGCGCACCGTGCTGGCGGATGCGGCCAAGAAAGGCTTGCCGGGCGAGCATCATTTCAAGATCACGTTCACCACCACGGCGCCGGGCGTGCGGCTTTCCGAGCGCATGCGCGCGCAATATCCGGAAGCGATGACCATCGTCCTGCAGCACCAGTTCTGGGACCTGATCGTCGGCGACGACGGCTTTGAAGTCGGGCTGTCGTTCGGCGGCGTGCCGGAGCGGCTGGCGGTCCCGTTCGACGCCATGACCGCGTTTTACGATCCGGCGGTGCAATTCGGCTTCCAGTTCGAGACGATCGACGCCGAGGCAGGCGCCCGCGGCGCGGACGGCGAGGCGGCCGATCAGGAATCGGCGGCGCCGGCGGGCCTGTGTCGCCGCAGCCAGAGCAAGCCCGACGCTTTGCCGGCGCCGGCTGCGGCGAAAGCGCGGGAGCCGGCAGCCGGCCCGGATGGCGGCACCGGCGGCGAAGTCGTGCGGCTCGACCGGTTTAGGAAGAAGTGAAGACCCGCACTGAAACCGACTTGTTCGGCCCGATCGAAGTGCCGGCCGATCGCTATTGGGGCGCGCAGACCGAACGTTCGCGCAACAATTTCCGCATCGGCGAAGAGCGCATGCCGCGCCCGCTGTTGGCGCGCTGGCGCTGGTCAAGCTCGCCGCGGCGGACGTCAATCAATCGCTCGGCTTGCTCGACGCGCGGCGCGCCAAGGCGATCGTGAAGGCCGCCCGGGAAATCATCGACGGCAAGCTCGACGATCAGTTCCCGCTGTCGGTTTACCAGACCGGCTCCGGCACCCAGACCAATATGAACGTCAACGAGGTGATCGCCAACCGCGCCAATGAGGAGCTCGGCGGCAAGCTCGGCGCCAAAGAGCCGATCCACCCGAACGATCACGTCAATATGAGTCAGTCGTCGAACGATTGTTTCCCGACCGCCATGCATATCGCGGCCGCGCGGGAAATTTCGGAGCGGCTGCTTCCGGCGCTGACCGGCTTGCAGGCGGCGCTGCAGAAAAAATCGAACGAGTTTCGTTCCATCGTGAAGATCGGCCGCACCCATACGCAGGACGCGACGCCGCTCACGCTCGGCCAGGAATTTTCCGGCTATACGGCGCAGGTCACATCCGGCATCCGCCGCATAAAGTTGGCGGTGAAGGAGCTTTATCCGCTGGCGCAGGGCGGCACCGCGGTCGGCACCGGGCTGAATAGCAAACGCCAATTCGCCAGATTGTTCGCCAAAAAGATCGCGCAGCTCACCGGCATGCCGTTTGTCAGCGCGCCCAACAAGTTCGAGGCGCTGGCCTCGCATGGCGCGATGGCTTTCGCGCACGGCGCGCTCGAGGCGCTCGCCGCCGACCTGTTCAAGATCGGCAACGATATCCGCTTTCTCGGCTCCGGCCCGCGTTCGGGATTTGGCGAATTGATCCTGCCGGAGAACGAGCCGGGCTCCTCGATCATGCCCGGCAAGGTCAACCCGACCCAGTGCGAAGCGCTGACCATGGTGTGCACCAGCGTGTTCGGCAACGACACGACGATCACGGTGGCGGCGAGCCAGGGCCAATTCGAGCTCAATGTGTTCAAGCCGGTCATCATCGACGCCATGCTGCAATCGATCCGGCTGCTCGCCGACGTGGCGCATTCGTTCACCGAACATTGCGTCATCGGCATCCGCGCCAACGAGCCGCGCATCCGCGAACTGTTGCAAAACTCGCTGATGCTGGTCACCGCGCTGGCGCCGCATATCGGCTACGACAAGGCCGCGCAAATCGCCAAGGCGGCGCACGCCAATGGCACGACGTTGCGCGAAGAGGCGATCAAGCTCGGCTTCGTCTCGGGCCGGGACTTCGACCGGCTGGTGCGGCCGGCGCGGCATGACCCGGCCGGACGCCTGAGCGCCGGCCACTTCTGAAAGTTCCATATTTCCGGCCGATAACGACTTCGTGTCCGGACGTTCGGCGCCGGCTTTCGCCCTGCTATGATCGGCCGGAACATTGCCGCGCCGGCCGGGCAGGGTGCAGGCGGCCTATAGCCGGTTACCACCGGATATTATTGAGCTTTTCCGCGTGGGCCCCGTCATTAATCTTCGCACCGAGCGGAAACGGGCCAAACGGCGGCGGGCCGAGCAGGACGCCGCGGCGAGCCGGCTCGCTCACGGCCGTTCCAAGGCGGAACGAAACCTAAAGCGCTCCCAGGACGACAAAGCCAAGATAAGCCTCGACCAACACCGGATTGAAACGGGAGATGGGACATGAAATCGCCGGTCGTTAAGCGCTCGATCGTGATCGCCAGCCACAAGACCAGCGTCAGTCTGGAGGACGCGTTCTGGAAGGGTCTCAAGGACATCGCCATCGGCCGGCATATGACGCTGTCGGACCTGGTCGCGTCGATCGACGCCGAACGCCGGCACGGCAATCTGTCGTCGGCGATCCGGCTGTTCGTGCTCGACCATTATCAGGCCGGCAACGGGCAGGCTGCCGCCGCGCCGCCGCCGGGCGGGCGCATCCTGGCGACGGCCGGCTCGGCGTTGCGGCCGGAATAGCGGCGCCAGGCCGAAGATTTTTTACAGACTGAAGATTTTGCCCGGATTCATGATGTCGAGCGGATCGAGCGCCCGCTTGATCGCGCGCATGGCTTCGAGCGCGGGCTCGCCGTGCTCGGCCTTGAGGTATTTCATCTTGCCCTGACCGATGCCGTGTTCGCCGGTGCAGGTGCCGTCCATGGCGAGCGCGCGTTCGGCCAGACGTTCGAGAAAATCCTCCGCGCGCCTGACCTCGTCTTTGTCGTTGAGATCGATCAGCAGCAGCATGTGGAAATTGCCGTCGCCGACATGGCCGACGACCGGCGCCATGAGCCGGCTTTCCGCGGCGTCACGCTGGCTTGCGACGACGCACTCGGCAAGCCGCGAGATCGGCACGCAAACGTCGGACGACAAGGCCTGCGTGCCCGGCCGCAGGCGGCGCGCCGCCCAATAGGCGTCGTGCCGCGCCTGCCACAGCCGGGTGCGGTCCTCGGCGCGCGTCGCCCAATCGAACGGGCCGCCGCCGAGTTCGCGCGCGATTTCGCCGAACCGCTCCGACTGTTCGGCGACGCTGGCGTCGGTGCCGTGAAATTCCAGAAACAGCATCGGCGTTTCCGGCAAGGTCAGATTCGAATAGGCGTTGCACGCGCGCACTTGCAGCGCATCGAGCAGTTCGATCCGCGCCACCGGAATGCCCGACTGGATCGCGAGGATGGCGGCGTTGCAGGCCGCCTCGACCGAGGCGAACGGGCAAACGCCCGACGAGATCGCTTCCGGAATGCCGGACAGCCGCAACGTCAATTCGGTGATGACGCCGAGCGTGCCTTCGGAGCCGACCATCAGCCGCGTCAGATCGTAACCGGCGGAGGATTTCTTGGCGCGCCGCGCGGTCGACATCACCTCGCCATTGGCGAGCACGACTTTGAGCGCCAGCACATTGTCCTTCATGGTGCCGTAGCGCACCGCATTGGTGCCCGACGCGCGGGTCGCCGCCATGCCGCCGAGCGAGGCATCGGCGCCGGGATCGATCGGAAAGAACACGCCCTGGTCGCGCAAGCTCTCGTTGAGCTGCTTTCGCGTGATGCCGGGCTCGATGACGCAATCGAGATCCTCGGCGTGCACTTTGAGCACCCGGTTCATGTCGCGAAAGTCGAGACAGACGCCGCCGCGCGGCGCGTTGACCTGGCCTTCCAGCGACGTGCCGGTGCCGAAGCCTATCACCGGCACACGATGCTGCGGCGCACAGCCGCACGACGTCCTGCACGTCCTCCGTCGTTTGCGGAAACACCACCGCATCCGGCGGCTGCGTCGGGATCCATGTGGTGGTATGGCCGTGCTGCTCGCGTACCGCCTGCGAGGTGACCAGCCGGTTGCCAAAGCGCGCGGCGAGCGCGGCGATCACCGCGTCGACCGCCTTGCGGTCTTGTTTGCTCCTGGGCGGCGCTTCAACGAGGGCCATCGTGGTCCTTGGCCTTTTTGTTGGCGTTTCCTGCCCCGCAACGTGGCGGCGAGGCTCGCGCAGGTCAAGCCGTGCGGCATGTCGGCCTTGCATGCGTGCGGCTTGCATGCGCCCCGGTTCATCCGCCACAGTTCCCGCATGCCCGATCCGGTCGATGCCAAGCCCGCGGCTGCCGCGCCGTTCGTCTCGTCGGTCATGCGGGTCGAGCCCGGCTGGATCGATTACAACGGCCATCTCAACATGGCCTATTACAATGTCCTGTTCGATCGCGCGGTCGACGAGGTCTATGAGGTTCTGGGGCTGGGTCTCGATTATCTCAAGACCACGCAGCACTCCACCTTCACCGCCGAGGTCCATGTTCGCTATCTGCGCGAGCTCAACGCCGGCGATCCGGTGCGCGTGACCTTCCAGCTGCTCGATTTCGACTTAAAGCGGCTGCACTATTTCGAGCAGCTTTTGCATGCCGAGCAAGGCTGGCTGTCGGCAACGTCGGAGAACATGGCGCTGCATGTCGACATGGCGGCGCGCAAGACCGCGCCCTTCCCGCCGGATGTCGTGGCCCGGCTCGAGCGCATGAAGGCCGCGCACGCGGCTTTGCCGGTGCCGGAAGGCGTGGGGCGGCGGATCGCCATGCGCGGCACAGCTCCTGCGTAAGCCTCGTAAAAGCCGCCTCCAGGTGCCATCTTCTGCCGATGAGAATCAGTGGCATCCGGGCCAATGTCAGGCAAAGCTTTGGCTGACCCTCTAAAGCGCATTCCCGACCTGACCGAGCCGCCGGCCCCCGCGCCGGGCGGCATCGCCGCGCGCGCGCAAGCTTCTGCGGCGCCGGCGCCTTATCTGGCCGGGCTGAATGCGGAACAGCGGCTCGCGGTCGAGACGCTGGACGGGCCGGTGCTGGTGCTGGCCGGCGCCGGCACCGGCAAGACCCGCGTGCTCACCGTGCGCATCGCCCATATCCTCAGCCTCGGCCGCGCCCGGCCCGGCGAGATTCTGGCCGTCACCTTCACCAACAAAGCCGCGCGCGAGATGAAGCACCGCATCGGTGAGATCGTCGGCGGCGTGGTCGAGGGCATGCCGTGGCTCGGCACCTTTCATTCGATCGGCGTGAAAATCCTGCGCCGGCATGCCGAGCTGGTCGGGCTGAAGTCCGACTTCACCATCCTCGACGTCGACGACCAGATCCGGCTGTTGAAGCAACTGCTCGAAGCCGAGAACATCGACGAGAAGCGCTGGCCGGCGCGCGTGTTGGCCATGCTGATCGACGGCTGGAAGAATCGCGGCCTCACCCCCGAGCAGGTGCCGTCGGGCGAAGCCGCCGTGTTCGCCAACGGCAAGGGGCTGAAACTCTACAAGGCCTTTCAGGAGCGGCTGAAAATTCTCAACGCCGCCGATTTCGGCGATTTGTTGCTCGAGTGCATCCGGCTGTTCCGCGAGCAGCCCGAAGTGCTGCGCCAATATCAGGCGCGCTTCAAATTCATTCTGGTCGACGAATATCAGGACACCAATGTCGCGCAATATTTGTGGCTGCGATTGCTGGCGCAGCGGAGCGGCGCGACGAGCGCGGCCTCACCCTCTCCCGGAACGGGAGAGGGAAGTAAAAACATCTGCTGCGTCGGCGATGACGACCAGTCGATCTACGGCTGGCGCGGCGCCGAAGTGGACAACATTTTGCGCTTCGAGCACGACTTTCCCGGCGCCACGGTGATCCGGCTCGAGCGCAATTACCGCTCGACCGGCCACATCCTCGCCGCCGCCTCGCACATTATCGCCCACAACGAAGGCCGGCTCGGCAAGACGCTGCGCACCGACGACGTATTGGGCGAGAAAGTCACCGTCACCGGATCGTGGGATTCTGAAGAAGAAGCCCGCGCCATCGGCGAAGAGATCGAGCAGTTGCAGCGCGGCGGCGGTCAAACCGAAGGTCACGCGCTCAACGAGATCGCCATCCTGGTGCGCGCCTCGTTCCAGATGCGCGAATTCGAAGACCGCTTCGTCACGCTCGGGCTGCCCTATCGCGTCATCGGCGGACCTCGTTTTTATGAGCGCGCCGAGATCCGCGATGCGCTCGCCTATCTGCGCGTCGTCAATTCGCCGGCCGACGATCTCGCATTCGAGCGCATCGTCAATGTGCCCAAGCGCGGCCTGGGCGATGCAACCGTGCAGCTCTTGCACGATCATGCCAGAAAACGCCGCGTGCCGCTCACCGAAGCCGTGCGCGCCATGATCGAGACCGACGAGCTCAAGCCGAAGCCGCGCGGCGCGTTGCGCGCGCTGATGGAATCGATCGACCGCTGGCGCAAGCAGCGCGATGCGCTGCCGCACAACGAGCTTGCCGAAATCATCCTCGACGAATCCGGCTACACCGAGATGTGGCAGAAGGACCGCTCCGCCGACGCCGCCGGCCGCCTGGAAAACCTCAAAGAGCTGGTGCGCTCCATGGAGGAGTTCGAGAACCTGCAGGGTTTTCTGGAGCACATCTCGCTGGTGATGGACAACGAGAAGGCCGCCGAGGCCGACGCGGTCAGCGTCATGACCTTGCACGCGGCCAAGGGGCTGGAATTCGACACCGTGTTCCTGCCCGGCTGGGAGGAAGGCCTGTTTCCGCACCAGCGCACGCTCGACGACCAGGGCCGCGCCGGGCTCGAAGAGGAGCGCCGGCTCGCCCATGTCGGCCTCACCCGCGCCCGCAAGCGGGCCAAGATCTATTTCGCCACCAACCGGCGCATGCACGGCCTGTGGCAGACCAACATCCCATCGCGTTTTCTGGACGAATTGCCGGAAGCCAACGTCGAGGTGACGGAGGCGCAAGGGGGTAGTGGCGGTTTCGGCGGTTATGGCGGCTACGGCGCCTCGCGCTTCGACGCCACCACCGCGTTCGGCTCCAGCTACAACACGCCGGGCTGGCAGCGCGCCCAGGCGAAAAAGGGCGGCAACACAGGCGAGGGCGGCTTCTCCGAGGCCGGCTCGCGCTACGCCGCGGACGACGATCGCGAGGGCTTTGGCGAGGACTCATCGCCGTCGCCCTGGCGGGCGCGGGATGAAGCTGGCGGCCGGCGCCGCTTGCCGCTGACCATCGAAGGCGAACTCGTCGCCAAATCCACCGGCACCGTCTCGGCGTTTACGCTCGGCGACCGCGTCTTCCACCAGAAATTCGGCAACGGCAACGTCACCGCGATCGACGGCAACAAGCTCACCATCCAGTTCGACAAGTCGGGCGAAAAGCGCGTGGTGGATAGTTTTGTCGAGAGGGTGTGATGGGTAAGCGGGCCACGCGCACTAAGAAGGCTTTAAATTGGGCAAAACTCCTTTCGGATAGTCGACTGCCTAAACCCAAGGGGATGGACCAAGCCCAAGGGACGCCCGAGCCCGACTGGCTCATTAGCAGCAGGACAGAAACTGAGCGCGATTTTGATCGAATCTTATTTGCGACACCGACGCGTCGCCTCGGCGATAAAACGCAAGTCTTTCCTCTTGAAAAGAACGAGAGCGTGCGAACTCGTTTAACTCATAGTCACGAGGTGTCCGCGCGAGCCAGATCGATTGGTATATATTTGGCTCACGGCAGAGTTGGCGATCGCATTGTCAGGGACGTTTGTGCCACGTTAGGTATCACCCTTTACATCGACGCCGATGCCTGCCCGGTGAAGCAGGAGATTTATCGCGTCGCCGAGCGCCATGGACTCAAGGGCACCGCACTCAAAAGGGACGC
>CAVTCD010000002.1:0-239929 GCA_963733165.1 uncultured Alphaproteobacteria bacterium | reverse complement strand
GCGTCGCTGGCATTGACCACCTCGCTCGCCGCAACCGTGAAGGTCACGGTCTTGCCAACGTCGAGGAACTGCGTGCCCGTCGAGGTGATGTCGGTCACAACCGCCGTCGGCGCCGTCGGCAACGCAGATAAAATAAGGTCATCGCCGCTAGCTTTATCGCTTTGAATGGCGAAATAACTGCCGGCGATCGCGCCCGCAATGTTGTAGTTCAGTTGCCCGCCGCCACTCTCGGTCACCGTCAACGTCGACTCGTTGATTACCGCGCTGGTGACAGTCACTCCCGCGAAATCGATAGTGTCGCCCAAAACAAGATCGCCGATGTCGGTGTTGTTGAAGTTCGCCGTCGGATTGATAGTCAGCGTGCCGACGCCGTCGTACATGACCGCCCCGGTATCGAGCGCGCTAACTATCACCGTGCCGCCGCCGTCGATGACCGTCGGGCCACCGCCGCTCACGGCGCCGCCGAGGCTCAATATGGCGCCCCCTGCGGCCGTCATCGTGCCGTCATTCACCACACTGGCCAGGAGTGTGAGCGTGCCGTCCTGCGCGGTAATCGTCCCGGAAAGATTCTTCAGCGCGAGGTTGTCGCTCCCGTCGCCGATCTGGCCCGACCCGGAAATCGCGTTGCCATTATTTTCCAGCGTCTCGCCGGTATTCGTGCCCTGAATGGTCGCGCCATTGAGCGACACCGCGCCGGCGCCATCGAAGAGGAGCGTGAACCCCGTGCCGGCAAGCGACAGCGTATTCTCAAGCGTGATGGTGCCTGAATTGTCGGTCTCGCCGATGCCGTCAGTGTTGCCCTGCGCCGTCACGCCATTCAGCGTCAGCGTGTAACCGGCGTCGACATTAATAATGTTATCGCCGGTCCCGGCACCGGTGATGACACCGCCATTGACCGTGTCGCCGTCGAGGGTGAACGTGCCGCCGGTCTCGAGCGTTCCCAAATTGTTGATGACGGCGTTCTCGATTTCACTCGTGCCGTCACCGAGGATCAGACCAGTCGCTGCGGTCGAGACCGTGCCGCCGTTCAGCGTCGCACTCGAAAATAGGACCTCCGAGTTCGCCTCGGCTTGCACATTGCCCGCATTGTTGACGGTACCATTTTCGATCTCAAACGTGGCGCCGTCAGTGGCTTCGAAAGTGCCGGCATTGGTGATGGGGTTACTGGCGTCGGTGTCGAGGATCAAAGCGTTGGTACTGCTGTCGGCGTCGAAGGTGCCGGCGTCGTTCATGATCGTCAGCGTGCCGGCATTGTTGCCCAGCGTGCCGTAACCATCGAAGGTGTTGCCCTCATTGATGAGGATCTGGGGCTCCGTCCCCACGTTTCCGCCATTCTCGGTGACGGTGCCCGAGCCTTCGAAGGTCACCTGCGGGAAGCCAATAGACAGCGCGCCGGTATGGATGATCTGGCCGTTATTATCGATGATGAGGGCGCTGGGTCCGTCGAACGAACTGGCGCCCGCCCAGGTCAACGCATCGCCGGCGTCGATCCGAATGCCAGGCGTCGTGCCGTCGCTATCGACGGTGACTGCAGCGTTGGAAAAGATAACGTCGTCGGCGATGAGAGTCTGGCCGCTCTCGACCATGACCTGACCGCCGGTGACGGTGATACCGCCTTCGAGCGTGCTGGAGACGGAGATATCAAGTAGTCCATTATTGGTGATGGCGCCGCCGCTGATCGCCGAGTCCAAAAGGTATATCGTGGCACCGCTGACCGACATCAGCGTGCCGTCGGTGTTGTCGAGGCCTACGTTGACAAGCTCGACGATGCCGTCGCCCGCGCCCGCTTCGATCGTGCCTGTGTTTTGGAACGTGCCCGCGCTGTTGGAAAGCGCAAGTAACCCGCCGTTCTGCGCCAGCATCAGGCCGCTGTTCATGAGCTGGCTGGAATCGATCGTGACGTTGCCGTCATCCGCCGTGATCGTTCCCTGATTCGTGAGTGCAACGATCTCGAACGTCATCATGCCGCTAGGCGTCGCAGTCATTGCGCTGGCGTTGCCGACCGAGGCGAGGAAGAACGTCACCGTGCCGCCTTCATCGGCAATGATGGTTCCCAAGTTGATGACGGTGTCGCCCGAGAACTGGACAACTGCTGCGGCGCTGCCGGTCGCCTCGATCTCGCTGCCGCTCTCGACCGTGACCGGGCCGGTGAACGTCAGTGTCGGATCTGTGTTGGGTATGGCGGAACTGACCTGGATTATACCGGAATCGTCCACTGCGCCGGAGATGGTGAGAGCAACGAGAACGGTCGGGTCTGTGTTATTGACGATTTGGAGGGTATCGTTGGCGCCGAGCGTAAGGCCTCCGGCAGCTTCCTGATCATCAACGGTTACGGTCACCGTCTGTGCTGCCGGAGGGATCGTGACCGAATCCGTCGATTGCGGCACAAACTGGTCGTCCCAGTTGCCCGCAACGTTCCAATTACCGCTGCCGGCATTCCAGTTCGGGTTGACGGCCGGAAGCGGTGTTGGTGTTGGCGTTGGTGTGACGACGAGCTGCAGCTGCGTCGGCGCGGGATTGACAACCGGCGCTGGGGCGGTTGGTTGCGTGTAGGTGATGATAGGCGGCGGCGGGGGCGCCGGCGGGGGCGGCGGTGCAGTGTCACCCTGGGTGGTCAGATCTTGCGACGCTGACGAGGAACCGCTGCTGCTGGACGTTGAAGAAGTAGAGGTGGAGGTGGAGGTGGACGCAGTGCTATTGGTGCCGCTGTTGTCGCCGGTGTTGTTGCCGTTATTGCCGCTGTTGTCGCCGGTGTTGTTGCCGTTATTGCCGCTGTTGTCGCCGGTGTTGTTGCCGTTATTGCCGCCGTTGTTGCCGCCATTGTTTCCACCGTTGTTGCCGCCGTTGTTGCCGCCAGGAGGGCCGGCAGGGCCACTCGGTGGCGCGACGCCGGGTGGATTATTGGCCGGCGGTGGGGCAGCTGGATTTGCTGGATTGGTCAGCGTCTGGAAGACCTGTTGAATGACAGCCTGCTCGAAATGTTGCTGCTCAGGGGTCGCGGGCGTGATCGTCACCACCGGCGCGGCGCCGACCCCCGCCGGGTTCACCGTCGTCACGAAGCCGGGTTGCGACACCGTCGCGATGACAGCGCCATAGGTGACCTGGCCGTTCGGGGCGACAAATCGTTCGATCAGATCGAACTGGCCGCTTTGGTTGGTGCCATAATCGGGCGCGACCGCGAAGGTGTAAGATGAGGTGCCGGCATTCGCGGTGACCTCCGCCACCCAGCCAGTGGTGCCCCGAATGCCCACCGTCGCCACCGGTGTATCCAACTTCATGTCACCGGTATGCGCAACATTGCCGGCGACGAACGAGAACGAGCCCTCGACCAGGCTGATCAGCGCGCCATTACCGGACGCTGCATTCTGATCATAGGTAAACTCGTTGAGCGCCATTCGCGTATTTGCGAGGAGATTGAGCGCGGTGCCGTCGGGAAAGGCGATGCCGACCTGCGAATCGTTACCGGTCTGGATCACGTCGCTCTTGAAGACCGCATCGCCGACGTTGAGCGCGACAGCGACGCCGTTGCGCAGCACGGTGACATTGCCAACGACCTTCTCCACTTGGCCGATCGGATCGGGCGGTGTCGTCGGTTGTGCTTGCGCATATTCGCCGGGCGTCGGCGATCCCGCCAAGAGGTCGACGAGGTCGGGCGACAGACTCGCGCCGTTCGGCGCAACCAAGGCCGGTCGATGCTCGGTCGAGAAATATCCGGGAATAATATGGTGCCGGCCGTCATGGCCGATGAGAACGAGATCGGGACCGGCGTGTTTGAAATCAGCCGTAAACAGCAGCTGCGCGTCGTCGACAATAATGGCGCGATCGGGATGTGGAGAATCGACATCGATTACGGAAGCGGGCGCCCCGTAACCTCCCTCCCTCGCAAACGCAGCTGTCATACCCCCGCTCCCCTCAGAGCGTGACAAAAAATTCCCCCGTCAACCAGCAGTTCAGAAACCGCCCTAGCGCAATCCCCAGCGGCTACGAGCGCCTCAAACATGCGCCATTCTGACCGCAGGGGCAAGAATAATGTAAATAAAGAATAAACTCGTCCCCCGTCGATTTTCATCAGCAAATCAAAGACCTTGCGGAGAAACGCGCGGCTGATGGACGCGAATTGACATGCCGGGTGGACAACTTTGGGCTTTGGTACGCAACCGGGAGTGCTTTCGGACGCTGAAACGGGATTTCGAGCCGCCAGGAAGCAGGCTGCCGAGGACTGTCGGGGGCCGACGCGATCTTAAAACTGGCGGCTGGGCCGCCCAACTTTCGGGCACGGTTTGGTCGCTCAATCACCACCGAACCGGGATGCGAAAACAAGCCAATCCCAATCTCGGTTCGCCGCCTATAGTGCGGCAAGGACGCGCAAACCCCACGCCAAGATCGCGCAATGGAAGACATCAGTCCGCTGCTGACGGATCTCTATCAGATCAACATGATCCAGGCCTATCTGGACCATGGCGATACCGAAACCGGCCGTGTTCGAACTCTTCGTCCGGTCCTTGCCGCCGCGGCGCGGATTTTTGACCGCCGCCGGGCTGGAGCAAGCGCTCGATTACCTGGAAAACCTCCGTTTCTCGGCGGCCGACATTGCCTGGCTCAAGAGCACCGGACGCTTCCGCAAAAATCTGCTCGATTATCTCGGCGACTTTCGCTTCACCGGCGACGTACACGCCATGCCCGAAGGCACGCGTGTTCTTCGCCAACGAGCCGATCCTGCGGATCACCGCGCCGCTGCCGCAGGCGCAATTCGTCGAATCGCGGCTCATCAACATTCTGCACTATCCAGACTGCTGGTCGCCGCCAAGGCGGCGCGCTGCGTGCTCGCGGCGCCGAACAAACTGCTGGTCGATTTCGGCATGCGGCGCGCGCACGGCGCCGAGGCCGGGCTGATGGCGGCGCGGGCGAGTTATATCGCGGGCTTTGCCGGCACCGCCACGGTGCTCGCCGGAGAAAAATTCGGCATTCCGCTGTTCGGCACCATGGCGCATTCCTTCATCGAGGCGTTCGACGACGAAGCCGAAGCCTTCGAGACCTTCGCGCGCGCGCGGCCCGACAATGTCGTGCTGCTGCTCGACACCTACGACACCGAGGCCGCGGCGCGCAAAGTCGTTGAGCTGGCGCCGCGGCTGAAGAGCGCCGGAATCGCGATCCGCGGCGTTCGTCTCGACAGCGGCGATCTCATTGCGCTGTCCAAAAGCGTGCGCGCCATCCTCGATCGCCGGCGGACTGAAGGAAACGACGATCTTTGTCAGCGGCGGTCTCGATGAAGATTCGCTCGCTGCATTCGCGCGAGCCGGCGCGCCGATCGACGGCATCGGCATCGGCACGAGCCTGACGACGTCGGCCGACGTGCCGTCGATCGATTGCGTTTACAAATTGCAGGACTATGCCGGGCTGCCGCGGCGCAAGCGCTCGGAGAACAAAGCGACCTGGCCCGGCCGCAAGCAAGTGTGGCGGCGCTACGACGCCGACGGCCGGATGGCCGGCGACCTGTTGTCGCTCGCGTCCTCGCCCACGAATAAGCGCCGGCGAGCCGCTGATCCATCCGGTCATGCAAGACGGCCGGCGTTTGCGCCGTCGCCGCCGCTCGATGACATCCGCCGGCATGCCAAGACGCGAGCTCGAACGCTTGCCGGAGCCGTTGCGGCAGCTCACTCCGGCGCGACTATCGCGGTGAGGTCGCGGACGATCTTGTTGCAGCTCGCCGCCGACGTCGACCGGCGCATGCAGGAGCAAATGCCGGGCGCGGCGGCGGCGAAGCCATGAACCACTGAACCAAGCCATAACGGCGACGCGGCGATCGGCGACGGTGATGTCCTCATCGTGGTGGACGTGCAGAACGATTTTTGCCCGGGCGGCGCGTTGGCCGTGCCGCGCGGCGATGAAGTCGTGCCGACGTCAATCGTCTCGCCGAAAAATTTCGCCATGTCGTGCTGACGCAGGACTGGCATCCGCGCGGACATTTCTCGTTCGCCTCGACGCCATCCCGGCAAACGTCCGTTCGAAACCATCGCGGCGCCCTACGGACCGCAAGTGCTGTGGCCCGACCATTGCGTGCAGGAGACGCCGGGCGCCGCGTTCCACAAGCGACTTGCACATTCCACATGCCGGACTTGGTGTTGCGCAAAGGGCATGGATCGCGCGATCAATTCCTATTCGGCGTTCTACGAGAACGATCGCACCACGCCGACCGGGCTCGTCGGCTATCTGCGGGAGCGCGGCATCGCGCGCGTCTTTCTTGCCGGCCTCGCGTTCGATTTTTGCGTGCGCTATTCGGCCGAGGATGCGCGCCGCGAAAACTTCACCGTCTTCGTCGTCGAAGACGCCTGCCGCGGCATCGACCTGGACGGCTCGGTCGCGGCGACGCGCGCAAGCCTCGCCGCGCTCGGCGTGCCCTGCATTCCGATCGCCGTAAAGTCGCAGATTTGGAACGCAACCGATTTGAATCGAGTTATCCACGATCAACTATGCCGCAACGCAACCTGATATGTGTGCAATGCACAATTTTTCTTGACTCTGCCGCAAATTCGGCAGTAATTCATAAATCGGTCATCCTTTGGGTGAGCCCGATGCCAGGGTACCCGAATGCGCCATCAGCCGGCTGCCCCCTGCGTCCAGTCTGCCCTCGTTGATGATGCCCTGCCCGGTCTGCGCAGGTCGCATGGTTTACAGCGGCCGCCGTCCGATCGGCCCTGACGTCGAAGACACCGTCTATGCCTGCCGGCGCTGCGGCGCGGAATTGATCCGCACCTCGATGCGCCAGACTGCCGGCGCCGGGAAGACCTCGGAAGCGGCCTGACCGTCCCGCCTTACCAACAATCCCATCTGCCCGAGCACCGCGCGGCCGACCAAGCCGTAAGGGTTGGCCAGCGTCTCCAGCATTTCGAAATGGTTGTAGCCCTCGCCGACCAGGAGCTCGACCGGCTTGCCGGCGGCTTTCACCGCGGCGGCAAAGTCGCGCGTCTGGCGCTGGAATTCCGGCGTCTCGTAAGTGCCGTAGGTGAGAACGAGCGGCGTATTGAGCCGGTCGAGATGGCGAATGGCGGACAGTTCGCTCTTCCATCGCATCGGTGAATTTCACGTATTTGGAACGCTTCGACAGCCGCACCGGCTCAAGATCGTACATGCCGCTCGACAGCACCGCGCCTTTGAGAATGTCGAGCGGCAAGCCGTCCTTCGCCCAATCGTGCGTCACCACGCAGCCGGCGAGATGCGAGCCCGATGAGTGCGAGATCAGATGCAGCCGGTTGCGATCGCCACCGAATTTCTCGGCGTTGCGATAGACCCAGCCGACCGCGCGGCGCACCTGCTCGACCATCGGCAACAGGCTGCCGCCGGCATCGTCGACATTGATGAAGTCGAGCACGACGAAATTGCGCGCCGGCCTGCACGAACGGCTCCGCCAGCACGGTGAATTCCGCCGCGGCTCCGGCGCGCCAGGCGCCGCCGTGAATGAAGATCGCGACCGGAGCGTTCGGCGTGCCGCAGCGATAGACGTCGAGGCCTTCGATCGGCGTCGGTCCATAGGCGAAGCGCAACGGCTCGCCGATCCGCGCCCGCGCCGCCGCGCTGTTGGCAAGCCGGCGCTTGGCGACCTGATCGCGGTTGGGCGCATAGACGTTCTGATCGTAGGCGTCGTCGAGTTCCTGCTGGTCCATATTGAGCCAGACGATCGGGCCTTTGCTTCGCACCGGAACGGCGGTCAGTCGTGGTCATTGCTTTCCTCATGGCAGCGCGTCTAGCGCTTATACTTGGTTTCCATCGCGGTGAAAAAGCCCTGGTCCTTGAATGCATCGAGCAGGCTCGGATCGACATAGTCGCCGACGTTCTGGCTGGCATCGGCAAACAGCTTAAGCATGTTCTGCGCGCCCGGCAACCGACGGCTCGAGATTCTGCGGCGACTGCGCCTTGAAATCGTCGATAGGTGGCGTCGAGGATTTTCACGTTGGTGATCTTCAGATTCCTTCGCCAGCACCGCCTTGGCCGTTTTGTCGTCGGCTGAGCGCCATATAACTGCCTTCGATGCTGGCGCGCAGGAACCGCGCCAGCAATTCGCGCCGCGCCGCGATATCGTCGTGGCGCACGGCGATGCCGGCGAACAGCCACGGCATCTGCTCCGGCACGAAATCGACCAGCACGTTCATGCCGTCCTGGCGCGCCAGCGACGCGGCCGGCTCGTCGAGCAGCGTCGCCTTGATCTCACCCGCCTTCAGGGCGGCGAGCCGGGCCGCGCGCGCCGCCGATTTCCTTGATGGTCGACGTCGTCGCGGCTTAGCCCGAGCCGCTGCAAGGCCAGCGTGACCGCGGAATCGCTTTCGGAGCCGAAGGCGCTGATGCCGATCGCTGCCGCCCTTCAGATCCGCCGCGCTCTTGACGCCCGGCGCCGCGAACAACGTGAACGCGCATGCACGTTGCCGAGCGCGCCGATAATGCGCAGATCGCCGCCGGAATGATCGACATTGCACGACCGACGACAATCCGACATGCATGACGTCGATCTGGCCGGCCTGCAATTCCTCGGCGCCGCGGCTGCCGCCGTTCATGTCGATTATATCGACCCACAGGCCTTGGGCGTCATAGAGCCGCGCGCTGCGCGCCATGTAGAGGGCCAGCAGCGTGTTCGGCCGGATCGGCGATGCCGGCCTTGAAGATAATCGGCCCGGGCAACAGCGCCGCCGGCGCGGTATAGGCCGCGGCTGACAAAACGAAAAAGCAGACAACAGCGAGCGCGCCGCGGTAACGGTTTTTCATTGGCATGAATTCATTCGCATAAGTGTGTTCCGGCGCGCCGGCTTAGCCCAAATTCAGCTCCTTGAAAAAGTCATTGCCCTTGTCGTCGATGACGATGAAGGCGGGGAAATCCACCACCTCGATGCGCCAGATCGCTTCCATGCCGAGCTCGGGATATTCCACCGTCTCGACCTTCTTGATGCAATGTTCGGCGAGATTCGCCGCGGCGCCGCCGATCGAGGCGAGATAGAAGCCGCCGTGTTTCTTGCAGGCGTCGCGCACCACCGGCGCGCGGTTGCCCTTCGCCAGCATCACCATCGAACCGCCGGCGGCCTGGAAATCGTCGACGAAAGAATCCATGCGGCCGGCGGTGGTCGGCCCGAACGCGCCGGAGGCGTAGCCTTGCGGCGTTTTCGCCGGCCCGGCGTAATAGACCGGATGGTTCTTGAAATAATCGGGCAGCGCCTGCCCTTTCTCCAGCCGCTCGCGCAATTTTGCATGCGCCAGATCGCGCGCGACGATCATCGGGCCCGATAGCGACAGCCGCGTCTTGATCGGATGCTTTGACAATTGCGCCAGGATTTCTTTCATCGGCCGCGTCAGGTCGATCTTCACCACGTCGCCGCCGAGTTTTTGCGTGTCGACCTCCGGCAGATATTTGGCCGGATTGTGCTCCAGCTCTTCCAGGAACACGCCGTCCTTGGTGATCTTGCCCAGCGCCTGGCGGTCGGCCGAGCACGACACGCCTAATCCAATGGGAAGTGAAGCGCCATGGCGCGGCAGCCGGATGACGCGCACGTCGTGGCAGAAATATTTGCCGCCGAATTGCGCGCCGACGCCGAGCGACTGCGTCATCTTCTGGATCTCCTGCTCCATCTCCTTATCGCGAAACGCGTGGCCGTCCTCGGAACCGTGATCGGGCAGCGCGTCGTAATATTTGCAGGACGCGAGCTTGACCGTCTTCATCGTCAGCTCCGCCGAGGTGCCGCCGATGACAATGGCGAGATGGTAGGGCGGGCACGCCGCGGTGCCGAGCGTGAGCACTTTCTCTTTCAGGAAGGCGAGCATGCGGTCGCGGGTGAGGATCGACGGCGTCGCCTGGAACAGAAACGCCTTGTTGGCCGAGCCGCCGCCTTTGGCGATGAACAGAAACTTGTAAGCGCGAGTCCGCTTCGCCCGCGCTCTCGGCATAAATCTCGACCTGCGCCGGCATGTTGGAGCGGGTGTTCTTTTCCTCGAACATCGACAGCGGCGCGAGCTGCGAATAGCGCAAGTTTCGCTTCAGATAGGCGTCGCGCGCGCCCTCGGCGAGCGCCGCCTCGTCGTCGCCGCCGGTCCAGATCAGCCGGCCCTTCTTGCCCATGATGATCGCGGTGCCGGTGTCCTGGCACATCGGCAGCACGCCGCCCGCGGCGATATTGGCGTTCTTGAGAAAATCGTAGGCGACGAATTTGTCGTTTTCCGACGCTTCCGGATCCTCGACGATGGATTTGAGCGAAGCCAGATGCGCCGGGCGCAACAGATGATTGATGTCGGTAAAGGCCGCCTCCGCCAGCGCGCGGATCGCCTCGCGCGGCACCACCAGCACGTCCTCGCCCATGATTTTCTCGACACGAATGCCGTCAGCGGAGATTTTGCGATAGGGCGCAGAGTCCTTGCCGAGCGGAAACAGCGGCGTGTGTTTGTACGGCGGCGTCGGATGGGTGGAGAGGGGGGCGTTCATGGGGGACCCTGTGTCGTTACACTCGGAGAAACTTATACACTTTTCTTCTTCGTCATAGGCGGACTTATCCGGCGTAGCCATGCTGAACTGCCGACTTGGAAAATCCGATCGCAGTTCCAAGCAAGCGACGAAAGCGAAACGTCAGAACGCCCCCTCCACCACGCTGCGCCACAGCCGACGCTCCGCGTCGGCGTACTTTACATAAAGAACGGCGGCCGAACGCCGCCTATGCCTCCTCCCCCGCTTTCGCGGGGGAGGATGCGTCCATGCGTTTTCGCGGCGCCCGGCGTCGCAGGCGCCGTTGCGTCCAATATCCTGTAAAAATGAGAGCGACACCCAGCGCTATCCAGAACCTGAAATACAGGCCGATCTCGGCGCGGTCGGCAAGCGCGCTGCCGAAAAAGGCTTCCCACTGGTCCCAGTGGTGGGCGACGTGGAGATCGTTCAAGCCTTGCAGCACACAGAAGCTGGCCGCCAGGTAGAGCAGCACGACAAGAAACCAGCCCAGAACGCGAAATTGTTTGGCTGATTCCGGCAGCTCGGCCGCAACGTGAGACCGGGAGGATGAATGTCCCGCTGCTTTCGCCGGCAGCGTGCCGATCCGCCCGCGCGTGGTCATCAATGTGGCAACGATAAAAGCTGTGGCGCCGATCAGGGCTACGATGATGCCTGCGGTCAATGCATCCATAGCGCGGCCATCTCCTGGTCACGTCGATCCAACCGGTCCCGGAAGATTGGCGCAGTTTGCCGGATCTCACTAGACCCCGCCGTCGCGACGGCTCTGGTGTGTCCTAGATTGCTTTCTTAAACTTTGGCGCAACAGGAAGGCCCCCTAGCGGCCGTTCCGAAATCCAGTTTGTATAGAGGGGCAGCTATTCACACTGGAACAGAATGCCATCGTAAAGGCTCCCGGCTTTGCCATCATCGAACCCGCCGCGGCTTCCAGCGCCTCGTCTGAGATCTCGAAGGTGGCGACCTCTTCGCCCGTGGCGTCGATGATGGTGGTGTCAGCCATAAATTTCATATTCAAACCCTCTATGCGCGCGGACCGGCTCTTCTGGGGGCCTAAGCGCATCATGTGATCTAAGCACGAATCAAGAATACAATCCAAATCCACAAACACAGCACGACGGAGCGCCCGATATGACCGGCCCAAGTGCAAGCTTGTACCGGGCATCCACGTCTTCGTCGTCTCAGGGGCCTAAAGGCGTAGATGGCCGGGGCAAGCGCGGCCATGACGAGGAAAATACGTCGCAGACCGCGGCTACAACCCAAACAGTTTCTTGGCATTGCCGTCGCGATGCGCTCGGTCAGAGGACGCTAAGCTCCGAATAGAGACAAGCAGATGCGTTACGCTTCGACGTAATCGGCGATGCTGGTCGGCGCGGGGACTGGAAGGCCGTCGGCCTTGAGTCCGTCGATATGAAGGCGGATTGCGTCGCGGATTTCGGCTTCGACCGCCTGCACCTTTCCGCCCGTTGCCACACAGCCCGGCAGGTCTGGCACATAAGCCGAATAATTGCCGCTCGCCTTTTCGATCACGACTGCATAGCGCATCACCGCTACTCCTTCAGTCCAGCCCGCTTTAGGATACTGTTTCTTGTTCCGGCGCCAAATCGTCCACCTGCCCTATAGCCCGAACAGCTTCTCGGCATTGCCGTGGGCGATGCGCTCGCGGTCGGCGGCGGAGACCGGGATTTGCTGCAGAAACGCTTTCGCTTGTTCCATCGACTGATACGGATGATCGGCCGAGAACATGATGCGGCCGACGCCGACTTCGAGCAAAAGGTTGAGGAACGTCGCCGGGAAATTAAACCCGCTCACCGTGTAATGCACGTTGTCGCGCAGATAATCGCTGACCGGCCGTTTCAGCTTGGTCATCGCCGGCGTCATGACGTCGAGCCGCTGGACCATCGACATCAATCCCTCGCCGAGATGTCCGATGACGAGCTGCAAGTTCGGAAAGCGGTCGAACGTGCCGCCGAGGACGATGCGGATGACATGGACCGCGGTCTCGATGTGCCAGCCCCAGCCCGGGCTGCCGAACATGTCGTCGATGAGCGGCGAGAAGCCCGAGTAATAGGCGTCGAACACCGCCTGCGGCGGCTTGGTCGGGTGGATATGGATCGGCGCCTTGAGCGCTTCGGCGGCTTCGAGGATCGGCCAGAAGAATTTGTCGTCGAGATAGCGGCCGCGCACATGGCCGCTGATGATCGCGCCGACAAAGCCGCCGCCGCGGATGCGGCTCTCGAGCTCGGCCGCGGCCTTGTCCGGCACCATCGTCGGCAACGCGGCAAAGCCGGCGAAGCGCTTGGGGTTTTTCTTCACCGCCGCGGCGAGCGCGTCATTGCTTTCGCGCGCCAACGCGATGGCCTCGGCGGCGTCGAGCTGCTCGGTGCCGGGCGACGTGAGCGACAGCACCTGCATGTCGATGCCGGCGGCATCCATCGCCGCGATCCGCTTGTCGCCGATGTCGCACAGCGGCTCGATCAGCCTGGTGCCGCGGCCCTCGAATTTGAGCGCGGCGTTTTTCAGGTCCTGTCCCGGGCCGTCGAGAAACAGCGGCGTGGCGAAGTGTTCTTCAAGCGTTATGGTGCGCATCGGACGTTGCCTCTTTTGCAGCGATGATTGTTGCCGCGATCAGTTTGCGTTTGCGGGACATGATTTAGCGTTTATTCCAGCCTCGCTGCCATGCGAAGCCAGGCGCGCATTGTCGCGTTATTTCATCATTTCCTCGCCCGGCATGATGCCCCACAGGTTGGAGGCCGACGGGTCCTTGGCCCAGACTTTGGGGCGCTGCGGATTGTCGCGATGCCACGGCCGCGGCTCGAAATAGCCGAGCTCCTCGTTCATCCGGTCAAGCTCGGCGAACGTTTCGGTGATCAAGCCGTTCGGCGCGCGATGATAGGCGAACAGATTGTGGCCGATGCCGTGGCGGCCGGGTCCCCACAACAGCTTGTAGCCGTGCAGGCTGAGGAAATCGCAAGCCTCGTGCATGTGCGCCCAGTCGCGCAGCTCGAAGGCGGTGTGGAAGTGGCGGTTGGCGCCGGTCTGCATCAGGTTGATGGTGTGATGATCCGGCCCGCAGCGCAGGAACGAGAAAAAATCCGCCATCCAGTCGGATTCGCGAAAACCCAGCACGTCGCAATAGAACTTGGTGACCGCCTTGACGTCGGCGACATGGAAGGCGACGTGGCCGAGCTTGTACGGCACGATACCTTTCTGCTGGAATTTCTGGTGCGAAAAGGCGTCGCGCTTGAACACTTCCATCACCGTGCCCTTGGGGTCGTTAAACACCAGCACGTCGGAGATCGACGGCTCCGGATCCTTGCGGCGTTCGGTCTTGATGCCGTGGCCGGCGAGCTGTTTTTCGAAATCGCCGAGCTCGGCATCGGACGCAAGCTGGAACGCCAACCGCACGCATTGCGCCTGCGCGCCCTTGCGCAGCACAATCGAATGATGGTCGACCGTGGAGGCGAGATAGACGGTGTCTTTCTCCCTGGCGGCAAGCGTCAGCCCCAAAATCTCGGTGTAATACTCGGTCTGCTGCTCCAGATCGGGCGTCTCGTAGCTGGCGTGCGCGATCTTGCTGACGCGGATCATGCGAACTTTCCTCCTTTATCTGTTCCGCTCCCCCTTGTGGGGAGGGTTATTGCTTCGAACGCGGCAGTGCGCCGAGCACGTCGATCATGGCGGCAACGTCGTTATTGCCGAGGCCCATGTCCATGAAGCGCTGATAGAGCGGCACGACGCTATCGAGCAGCGGCGTCGCCGCGCCGACGCTTTTGGCAAATTCATCAATCATGCCGAAATAATGCTGCAAGCCCGGCACGCTGCCCTGCACCGGCTGGAAGCGCCGTTCCGCCATCCACGGCGCGCGGATGCCGAATTGGGTCGAGCCGCCCGAGCCGGACGCGATCGCCTTGATCATCAGCGGCACATCGACGCCGGCTTTCAGCCCGAGCGCCATCGCTTCCGCGGTCGCCGCGATGTTGATCGCGACCAAGAGATTGTTGACCAGCTTGACCCGGCTGGCGGCGCCGAACTCGCCGAAATACAGGCATGAATCGGCAAAGCCCGCGACCACGCTTTCCACTTTCTTGCAGGCGGCGGCATCGCCGGCGAGATAGACCACGCCCTTCTTCGCCGACACCATGCCCGGCGTGCCGGACACTTCGCCGTCGATGAAGATCGCACCCTTTTGCGCCAGCGGCTCGATCTGGCGTTTTTTGTCCGGCACCGGGTGCGAGCCAAGCTCGATCACGATCTGTCCCGGCCGCGCGGAATGAATAAGGCCGCGCGGACCGTGCACCACATCATCGAGCGCTGCCGTCGACGGCAGGCAGGACAGCACGATGTCGGCCTGCGCGCCGACATCGGCGGCGGAGCGCGCCGGCACACCGCCGATCTTTTCGAATTCAGCCAGCGAAGAGCGGCGGAAGCCGACGACGCGCCGGCCGCTCTTGATCAGGTTCTCCGAGATCGGCATGCCGATCTTGCCGACGCCAACAAACCCGATTGTCTCCATGCACGTTTCCTCGACCTTTTTAAGTTACGCGACCGTAAGCCCTTTACACGACTCTAGGCCACCTCGACCGTCTGATCGGAAAAATTCACGCGCAGCGACAGCGTGCCCTCCATGACGGTCCATTCTTTCAGCTCGAACGTGCGCAATCCGTTTAGGAAGAACGGATCGGCTTCGGCGAGAACGCGGGCTTCTTCGGCGTTCGCCGCCCGCAATACCGTCAGGCCATGTCCGCTCGGCGGCCCCTCGCCGTCGGACAGCGGACCGGACGCGAAGACGAGACCGCGTTTCTCCAGCCCGATCATATAGTCCAGGTGCGCCATCAGGAACGGTTTGAGCTTGTCCGGCGACACAACCGGTTTCGACATCAGCACATAAAGCTTTTTACGCAGCATTTTGCGCATCGTCTCGGCAACACGCTCTTCAAAAAACATGGGCTAAGCCTCGGTTCTCGGCGCATCGTCGGCCGTCCCGCCGCCGCGAGTCAACCTGACCCAAACCTTCAGAAAAGCCGCGGATTGGCCGGCAGGCCGAGGAAATGCTGGCCGATGGCCTCATAGATCGAGAACTGCGCCTGCGCCTGCTGCGACACCGCATGCATGTCGCGGAAGCGGCGCTCGAACGGATTGGCGGCAAAAATCGCCGTGGCGCCGGCGGCGAGGTAGGCGGTCTCGACCACCTGGCGCGCCTGCTGGCTGGCGTGGATGGACGCCATGCGCAGGCGCACGCGCTGGTCGAGCGAGACGGTGTTGCCTTGCGCGGCGCGCCAGATGTCCTCCCAGGCGGCGTAAAAGAACGTGCGCGCGGCGCCGAGCTGCGCCTCGGCGACGCCGACCTGGGACTGAATCACCGCATTGTCGCGCAGCAGCGACTTGCCGCCGGCCGGCGTTTTGCTCCGTGCCAATTCGACGAAGGCATCGAGCGTGGCGCGGGCGATGCCAAGCGCGATGGCGGGAAAGCTCGAGCCGAACAGCTGGTAGATCGTAAACGAGTAGAGCGGGCCGTGCTCGCGCCGCTCCGCCGGGTCGAGCGCGTGATGGGCAAAGCTGTGCTGCTCCGGCACGAACGCGTCGGTCAGGGAATAGGTATCGCTGCCGGTGCCTTTGAGCCCGATCACCTGCCAGGTGTCGCGTATGGTCGCGCTCTGCCGCGGCACCACAAAGCTTCTCAGGACCGGATTGCCGGCGGCGTCGCGGCGCGGCGCACCGTCGGATTCGAAGACCGGCGCATGCGCGGCAAGCCAGGTGGCGTGGCGGCTGCCGCTGGCGAACGGCCACGCGCCGGTCACCCGAAAACCGCCCGGTTCGGCGATCGCCTTGGAGTTGGGGGCGGTGGATGGGCCCCAGGCCAGCACGCCGCGGGGATTTTTCTGGAAAATCTCTTCGGCGATTTCGTGCTTGAGACTTCTCGCGATCGTGGAGCAGACCGAGGTTTGCGCGATGCACCACGCCGTCGAAGCGTCGGCCTTGGCGATCTCCTCGATGGCCGCCATGAACGCAATCGGCGTGATTTCCTCGCCGCCGAGCGAGCGCGGCACCAGCATGCGGAACAGGCGCGCGTCGTGCAGCGCATCGACGAGGTCGGCCGGCAGTTCGCGCTCCGCTTCGATCCGCGGCGCCGCCGCCGCGATGACCGGCAGGAGCGCCCGCGCATTGGCGACGCAATCCACTATCGTCCGCTCATCCATGAGGGTTCGCTCCCGGCGCGCCGGAACGACATTCTTAGCCGCCGCGTCACATAAGGTCTATTGCGGTCCATTGCGGTCTATCGGCGGATTGAACGGGCGGCGCGCCGCCGCCGACCAATACCGGGCCGTAATTTGCTAATAATGTATATGGGCTGCAAGGAGCGCAAAGGGGCGCACGGGAGGCGGGATGGTTTCGATCCGAAATTCGACGGTTTTGACCGGCTTGCTGGCGGCGCTTGCCGCAACGCCGCGGCCCGCCGCCGCCCAGGACCTGACCAGCGCCGACGCCGATTTCGCCAAGCGCATGTTCGCCGGCGCCGCGCCGAAGCCGAAAGCCTATGCCTGCTTCGTGCGCAGCTATGATGCCGCGCACCTGGCGCAGCACCCCTTGCAGAAGGTCAGCGTGATGAAGCTTTTGATCAGCGCGGAAAAAACCGATCCGAAGGAAGACAAGGTGCTGGAATATTCGTTCCGGCTTGGCGTCAAGTTTCGCGACCGGCCCGGCAATTTCGATTCCAGCGGCGAATGCGGCCACGCGCCGACGGTTAGGAGCCCGGACACCGATCCGCCGGTCTCAACCGGCATCGATTTCGAATGCGACGTCGATTGCGACGGCGGCGGCGTCACCGTGAACCTCGCCAATAATGACGGAGCGGTCATCGTCAAGCTCCCGGAAAGAATTCGCATCTGGAAAGGCAAGGATCCCGACGAGGCGGCGATGAGCGCGTTGATGGCCGGCACCGACGACAAGATATTCCGGCTCGACCGCGCCGACCCGAATCAATGCGCCGCCCTTGCCTACGACCGCAAGGAATTGGCGGCGCTGCGGCACAAATGACGAATGTTTAATCTTGGCCGCGGCGGGCCGCCACGAAGTCACCACGAATATCGGCAAGCCTCGGGAGAGCCTACGGAGAGAGTCATGCTACGACGCACCCTGCTTCAGCTCGCCTGCGCTATGCTGCCCATTGCGCCATTCGTCGGGCCCGCCGACGCCGCCACGGCGGACGGCGCCAAGGTCGTCTATCATCTCGCCGATCTCGACAAAGTCGATTTCGTGCTTGGCAATATCGGCAATCACTTCGACGGCATGGGCGGGCCGCAAAACGTGACGATCGCGCTGGTCGTGCACGGCCCGGCGTTGAAAGCATTCCGCGCCGCCGACGCCACACCCGGCGTGACGGAACAGACCGCCGCGCGGGCGAAATCCGGCTTGCGGCTCAACGCCTGCATCCACAGCATGCAGGCGCTCAACATCACGCTCAATGATCTGCTGCCCGGCTTCACCGTCGCCGACAAAGGCGCGGTGGTCAGGCTCGCCGAATTACAGGGTCAGGGCTACGCGTATCTGCGGCCGTAGCGTTTACTGGCACACAAACTGCTCGCCCGTGCGGCCGAAGCAGAATTTCTTGCCGACGTTGATGAGCTGAACCCGCCGGTTGACACCCGAAGTCGGGTGCGCCGGATCGCGCAACTGCTCTTCGCCCATGCCGACCGGCTGCAGCACCGCGGGATTGACCGCAAAGGGATCCACCAGCGCAGCCACGATTGCGTCCGCGCGCCGCTGACTTAAACCCACATTATACTGCCGCCCGCCGACGGAATCGGTATGGCCGATGACCAGAAATCCATAACCCAGCAGAATCGGATTATGCAGCGCATCGGCGATCGCGCCGACGTTACGGTATGATTCCGGCCTGATTGAAGCGGAATTGAAATCGAAATTAATCTCCACGGTGAACTGCGCCAAGTTTGCGAGTTGCGGGAAAGTCAGCGGGTGGGGGGGAATTGTGCCCGGATAATTGCGGATATTGTCCTGCACCGCCTGCCGCATCTGCACGGCTGTCAGATCGAGTTTCGGGGTGTCGGCGACGTTGCCCAGACTGTTCGTGATCTGGCTGGAATTGAGACGCGTATCCGCGACGGCGGCGGTGAGAACGGCCGCGGCGAAGATCGCAGCGCAAAAGGCGGAGATATAATGCGATTTCATTGTTGCGCCCTTTCTGTGCGCCAGCCGGTATCGGTGAAGACCTGGGCGCAGGCCGGACTGATCGCCACAGGCGATACGCTGACCAGACATTCCACCAAGTGTGCGTCGGCATGCGAAGTGCCGCACAATCTGGCGATGTCGGCGTCGCAGATGTCGCCGATGGTCCGCTGCGCCTGGGCTCTCCGGGCGATCGAAGCATAGACGGTCATGCGCGTCTGCTGGCATTGCGGCGACACCCTGGCCGCATTGGCGTCGAGGCAGCCTTTCAGTTTGCCGCCGCCGAATTCCACACCCCGGCAATATTTCGCCAGATCGGCACGGCAGGCGATAGCGAGCTGCTCGACAGCGTCGGCATAACTCATCGTCTCGGCGGCGGCGACGCCGGCGCCACCGGCCATCAGCAACACGACGAAGACGAAAGACCAAAGCCTGATCGCAAGCCCGTTCATAGACGCCTCCTCGCCGGCATTCTTGACTGCCGGCCCCTTGACCGGCTGCTATTCTAGCGGCCTTTCGCCGGATTGCACAGCAGGCCTAAACATTTGGGACCGCGTGCTATTCCTCCCCCACCAGATCGCGGCGGCGGCCTTCGAGCGCGGCCGAATAGCGGCGCAGCACATAGGCTTCAGTGAGCAGGCCAACGACGCGGCGATCGAGAAATGAATCGACCACCGCGAGCGCTTCCGCCTCGGCGCGGTCGAAGGCGAGCACCGCTTCCTTGACCGCCATGCCCGGCAGCAGCATGTCCTCGCGATAGTGCAGGATGTCCTTGATCGGCTTCTCAGTCGCGGCTTCGGCGGCATGCGCGTCGGCGACAAAAACGATCCCGACATAGCGGTCCGTTTCGTCGACGGCGATGACATAGGCCGTCGAGCTGAGCGGAAACGCCTCGCGGAAGGCCGTGACGCTCGAACCGGCATAGACCGTCTGCACGTCCTGACGCATCATTTTATCGACGGTGAGATCGCGCATCCAGCCGACATCGGCGGCGCTGCGGATCGTCTCGCCCCGCAGATGGAAGCGCCAGGTCGCGAACGAATAGCCGAACACTTCGCGCGTCACCTGCGCCGAGATGATGACGGCGATCAGCACTGCCGTCGTCAGCCACAGGTCGCCGGTGGTTTCCAGCGCGATGAAGATCATGGTCAGCGGTCCGCCGATGACGGAGGCCGACAGCGCACTCATGCCGATCACGGCATAGGCGTTGGGATCGAAATACACGGTCGGCCAGAACATGGTCAGCGCCACGGCCAGCAGATGGCCGCCGAGCGCGCCGATCAGCAGCGAGGAGAAGAACATGCCGCCGCGGAACCCCGAACCGAGCGAGGCGATCGACGCGACGATCTTCAGCACGAACAGCAGCGCCACCGCGCGGAACGACAGATCGAGCATTCCGGCGACACGCAGCGCGCCATGCCCCGACGACATCACCTGCGGCGACACGATAGCCAGCAGGCCGACGACGACACCGCCCGCCATGGTGCGCAGCGCCGGCCGCAGCCGCAACCGCGCGAACATGTTCTCGCTGATCGCGACCCCGCGCATGAGAAGCATGCCGAGCAGGGCCGAGCACAGGCCGAGCGTCGCCGCCAGCACCAGATCGTGGATGGCGATCGTCGTCTTCTCCGGCGCGACGATGCCGAGCTCGGCCGGCGTCATCGAGCGGGCGACCAGAAAGCCGATCAGCGCCGAGATGCCGACCGGCGCCAGGCTAGTCGGCGAATAGCTGCCGATGATCAGCTCAAAGGCGTAAAAGGCGCCGGCGAGCGGCGCCCCGAACGCGCCGGCGATGCCAGCGGCGGCGCCGCAACCGACCAGGATGCGCAGGTCGCCGCGGCGCAGGCGAAAGGCAATGCCGATGCGCGAGGCGATGCCGCTGGCAAGTTGCGTGTAGCCCGCTTCGAGGCCGACCGAGGCCCCTACTCCGCTCGACCACACCGTCTGCGCGGCGACGATGATGCTGCCGAGGAGCGACATGCGCCCGCCGTGCAGCGCATTGGCTTCGATCGGATCGATTTCGCGCTCCGGCCGCCATCGCCTGATCACTTCGGTGGCGACGCCGAAGATCACGCCGCCAATGAGCGGCACCGACAGCGCCAAAGCAGGATTGAGGATCAGCCGCGCCGAAAGCCGCTCGCCGTGCTGCAAGTTGAAGAAGTACTCATGCAGCAGATCGACGGCGTCGCCCATGGCGGCGACGACGATACCGCCGAGAACGCCGACCAAGGCCGCCAACAGGATGAGGCTCGATTCCCGCGCCCGCACCACGGCGCGAAGGCGCCGCGGGATTTCGAGCCTGGTCGCAATCCTAACGATCAAGGTACGCCACCCGACGAACCAACGAAGTGTAGAATGGGCCGCATGCCGGATGATAACACTCGGATCGCAGGGTTAATTCCGCGGCGGAGTTACCGGGCCGCCGCGGCGGCGCAAGTTGGACCGATGCGGAACCCAAAGCTGCGCGGCGTCGTTTGTTAAACGGGCTTTGCCAGGAGCACGCCATGTTGCACACCATGCGTCGCCCAATCCTCATCGCAACTTCGATCATTGCAGCGTCCGTCGCAGCAATAGCTTCACTCACCGCCATCCCGTTTTTGTCGCCGCTATCAGCGCAATCGGGAGACGGTGTCATCGCAGGCACGGCCGCATTTGGCGACTGGCGGGCCGACCATCCGGGCGTGCGAAGGCTGATCAGACCGCAGGATTTACTGCCGCCGGATCTTGCCCAGTCGGTGAGCAATAGCGTCTCAATCGTGCATCGGACCGACCAGAAGCCAATCGTCCCAAACGGCTTTGAAGTCAACCTGTTTGCATCCGGCCTGTCGGGTCCGCGCATCGTGCGTGCGGCGCCGAACGGCGACATATTCGTCGCCGAGAGCGACGCAGGCCGCGTCAGCGTGCTGCGGCCAAACGGCGCCGCAGCGGCGGCGCCCTCGGTGTTCGCCTCGGGGCTCGATTATCCGTTCGGCATCGCCTTCTACCCGCCGGGGCCCGATCCGCAATGGGTCTATGTCGGCAATACCGATTCCGTTGTCCGCTATCCTTATCGTAACGGCGATACCGTCGCGCGCGGCCCCGCCGAAACAATCGTGCCGCATCTCGGCACCGGCGGTCATCACACTCGCGACGTCGTATTCTCGCCGGACGGCAAGACAATGTACGTGTCGGTCGGCTCGGCCTCCAATGTCGCCACGGGCATGAGCAGGCTGTCCGGCAGCCAATTGCAGGATTTTGTGTCCAGCCATCCGCTCGGCGCGACCTGGGGCAACGAAGCCAACCGTGCCGACGTGCTGGCCTTCGATCCGGACGGCAACAACGAGCGCATCTATGCCACCGGCATCCGCAACTGCGTCAGCATGGCGATTACGCCCGGCGGCACGCTGTGGTGCTCGACCAACGAGCGCGACGGGCTCGGCGACAACACGCCGCCCGACTACATCACGCGCGTGCGCGAAGGCGCGTTCTACGGCTGGCCCTGGTATTATATCGGCGCCACCGAGGACCCGCGGCACAAAGGTGATCGGCCGGACCTCCAAGACAAGATCACCGTTCCGGACGTCCTCATCCAGCCGCACTCCGCCTCGCTCGGCATGACGTTCTATGACGCCACGCAGTTTCCGGCGGACTATCGCGGCAACATTTTCGCCGCCGAACACGGCTCGTGGAACAGGTCCAAACGCACCGGCTACAAAATCATCCGCGTCATCGTCAAAGACAGCGTGCCGACCGGCGAGTATGACGATTTCGCCACCGGTTTCGTGATCAGCGATTCGGAAGTCTGGGGCCGCCCAGTCGGGGTCGCGGTGGACAAGGACGGCGCGCTGCTCATCTCCGAGGATGCCAGCGGCACCATCTGGCGCATTTCCTACACCGGCAAGGCCGCGCAAGCGCAGTGACGGACGCCGTCCAATCCGCTGCACCATCCGGGAGCGTTATCGAAACCGACATCCCCGCCCGCCTCGATGCGTTGCCGTTCGGGCGATTTCACCTCTTGGTGATCGTGGCGCTCGGGATCACCTGGATCCTCGACGGCCTTGAAGTGACACTGGCCGGTGCGCTGTCCGGGGAATTCAAGGCAAACGCCGCCTTGGGATTGAGCAATGCGCAAGTCGGCCTTGCCGGGAGCTGCTACCTCGGCGGCGCCGTGCTTGGGGCACTCTTCTTTGGCTGGCTGACCGACCGGCTCGGTCGCAAAAGGCTGTTCACGATCACGCTGGCCATCTATCTCCTCGCCACCGCCGCCACCGGCCTGTCCTGGAATGCCGCAAGCTTCGTGCTGTTCCGGTTCCTCACCGGCGCCGGCATCGGCGGCGAATACACTGCGATCAATTCGACAATCCAGGAGCTTATCCCGGCGCGGTTCCGCGGCTGGACTGACCTACTTATCAACGGCAGTTTTTGGATCGGCGCGGCGATAGGCGCGGGCGGCTCGCTGGTTTTGCTCAACCCCGCCGTCATCGATCCGGCGCTCGGCTGGCGGTTAGCCTTTCTGATTGGGGCCACAATTGGACTCATGATTCTCGTGATGCGACTTTGGATTCCGGAAAGTCCGCGCTGGCTGGTGACGCATGGCATGCCGCAAGCGGCCGAGACGGTCGTGCGCGGCATTGAGGCGCAATTCGCGCGCACCAGCATTGCCGCCGTGGGTCAGAAAATTCGGCTGCGCATGCGCACGCATACGCCGCTGATCGAAGTCGCGCACGCATTGTTTGAGACCTATCGCCAACGCACAGTGGTGGGCTTGTGCCTGATGGCGGCGCAGGCGTTTTTCTACAACGCGATCTTCTTCACCTATGCGCTGGTCCTCACCGACTTCTATCGCACGCCGGCGGATCAGGTCGGCTGGTATATCCTGCCGTTCGCCGCCGGCAACGTGCTGGGGCCGATCCTGCTGGGCCGGCTGTTCGACACGGTCGGACGCAAGCCCATGATCGCATCGACCTATGCACTGTCGGGAATTTTGCTGGCCGTCACCGCCGATCTGTTCAGCCACGATCTTCTGTCCGCGCAGTCGCTGACGATCGCCTGGATGGCCGTGTTCTTCTTCGCCTCGGCGGCGGCGAGCTCCGCCTATCTCACCGTGAGCGAAATCTTTCCGCTTGAGATACGCGCGCTCGCGATTGCGTTCTTTTACGCCATCGGCACCGGCGTCGGCGGCATCGTCGGCCCGCTGGTGTTCGGAATCCTGATCAATACCGGCTCACGCGGAGCCGTCGCTGTCGGCTACGTCGCCGGCGCCGCGCTGATGATCGGCGCCGCGGTGGTCGAAGCGTTGTGGGGGGTCGCGGCCGAACGCAAGCCGCTCGAACAGGTGGCGCGGCCGCTTGGATTCGTCGATTGAACGACGGAGATCGAACCCTCGAGGCGTTTGAAAGCCCGTCCCGGATCGAAGCGATTTCGCCATGCGCGTGACGATCGGATCGTAGGTCTGTTTCAACGACGCCGGATAGGACATGACAAAACTCTCCATCATCTGTCCGGCGTGCGACAACAGATGCCGCTCATAAAAGATTTTGGCGCCGTTCGTTCCGGAAATGACGAACCAGCTATTGCGGCTTGTCTGATAGGTGACGACCTCGCCAGAATCGAGGTTCTTCATGATGAAGTCGCGATACTTGGCAAGATCGAAGTCGAGCGCGTTATAGGAGGCGTAGACCGCGAAAGTGGCGCCATCGGCGCTTTTGAAGGCCCGGCCGTCGTTGGCATCGGGCGGCGGTTGCGCCTTGAAGACATCGGGATAATCGACGGTCGTGCCGTAGCGGTCGTTGTAATAGGTGAGCCAATTGCCGGCGCCGGCGGGCACGGCGGCCGAAATCGTGGCCACGACGATGAAGGCGAATGACAATCCGCAGCGCATGCGTTAATTCCTCGTCGGGCGGCAATCGACAAAGCAAAATCCCTGGGCAAAAACTAAGCGCGGCGAACCCGGCCCGGCAATCAGGAGACAGACATGTGCGAACATTGTGGTGACGAGACCATCGTACATCCGCCCTTGACCCGGCGAAGCATGCTGACACTCGCCGCGGCGGCGGGCGCGGCGTTTGCCGCTGCTCCACACGCCTATGCCGCGCCTCCCAAGGCGCCGCCGAAGCCGGAAAATGTGTTGGCGCCCGACGCCGCGCTCAAGCGATTGATGGAAGGCAATGCCCGCTACGTCGAAGGCATCGCCAAGCGGCACGATTTCAAGCACGAACGCGAAGCGTTGAGCATGGGACAGAACCCGTTTGCCGCCATCCTCAGTTGCGCCGATTCGCGCATCGCGCCGGAATATTGCTTCGACACCGCGCGCGGCGACATTTTCGTCTGCCGCGTCGCCGGCAACTTCGCCAGCGACGAGATGGTGGCCAGCCTCGAATATGCCGTGCAGGTGCTGAACGCGCCGCTGATCATGGTGCTCGGCCACGATTCCTGCGGGGCGGTCGATGCCACAATAAAATCGGTCAAGGACGGCACAACGCTGCCCGGCCACCTGCCGTCGCTCGTCGCCGCCATAAAACCCGCCGTCGATGCCGTTGCCGGCCAAAGCGGCGACATGCTGGCCAATGCGATCGCGCGCAACGTCGCGCTCAATGTCGACAAGCTGAAGGCGACGGCACCGATCCTGCAGTCGTTTGTCGCCGACAAGAAAATCCGCATCGTCGGCGGCATCTACAAGCTAAAAACCGGCCAAGTCGCGCTTTTGAGCTGATTGGAAGGCCCGCTTCGCTGGCCGCCGGGGCCGTCGTCACAAGGAAATTTTTACCCTGTTTGGCCATAGTCCAGGCCAGTAGTAGGCGTGGCGTAGCGTGAGGGTATGTGTGATGGCGGACGCTGTCGATTTAGCTGCGAAATCATCGCGTTATCCCCTATCCTCGCGATCCGGCATGGCCCGCCTGCTGGCCGGCGCCGGCGCACTCCTCAGCCTCATCGTCCTGCCGACGCTGGCGCAGAGCGCGAGCAAGCTCGCCGATCGCGAAGCCGCCGCGTCGCACCCGCACGTCTATCTGATGCGCGGCCTGCTCAACATCTTCTCGCTCGGCATGGACCAGCTCGCGGTGCAGATCCAACGCCATGGCATCGATGCCAGCGTTTACAACCACTCGCTCTACCAGGAAGTCGACGCCGCGATCGTCGCAAAATACCGCGCCGGCGATCATGGGCCTTACATTCTGGTCGGCCATTCGCTCGGCGCCGACGCCGTGATGACGATGGCGGCCGACTTGAACGCCCGCGGCGTGCCGGTGGCGCTGGTCGTTCCGTTCGACGGCACCGGCTCCTATCTGGCGTCGCGCAACGTCGCCTGCGTGCTCAATCTGACGCAGCGGGCTTATGCCTATATGCGGCCCGGCCCCGGTTTCCACGGCAATCTTCGCAACGTCGACGTCAGCGGCGATGCCTCGATCGATCATTTCACCATCGACAAATCGCCGCGCCTGCAAGCCATCGCCATGAGCTCGGTCTTGCAGGCCGCGCATGCGGAATCCTGCCGGCCCGGGATCAATGGTCCGACAGTGGCGGGACCGAAGGAAATGCTGGCGCCGCATGAAGCATCGCCGGCCAAAACCGCAGCCCCGACCAGGAGCGCTTCGACCGCGCTGCGCTCCGGCTTCGAGGACTGAAATCGTCGCACCGCCCCCGGCGCGGCGCCCCCGATGACGTCCGATTTATAACCGGAAAGCCGGTATCGGCCTTCGCCGTAAAGCCGTCTATAATGGTTCTTAAGAGCCCATTGGAGAATGGGCTCGCCGTCGTCTCCTGGCGAAGGATGTGGCCGATGCCAGTGACGTATGAGTCTTGGCTGGTCTTGCTCTCGATCGGCATGGCGATCCAGGGCGCCTATGTCGGATTGAGCCTCGCGGTGCAGATCGCCGCCGCCGACGGCATACGCCGCCGTTTGTTGCTGGCCGGGGCCGCGTTTTCGCTCGCGGTCGCGATCTGGACCATGCATTTCATCGGCATGCTGGCGGCGCGCCTGCCGTTCCAGGTCGACTATCTGGTGTTCCCGACGCTGTTGTCGTTTCTGGTTTGCGTCATCGTCGTCGGCGCCGCGGTTTACGCGACCAGTTCCGGCCCGCTGACTTTGCTGCGCCTGACATTGTCCTCCTGCCTCATGGGCGGCGGCATTTTCACGATGCACTACATCGGCATGAGCGCGCTCGGCGCCAGCGCCTATATGATCCACGACCGCTTCTATGTCGCCGCCAGCATGGCGATTGCGATTGCGGCGTCCGGCCTGGCGCTGTGGCTCGCCACCGGCCGCGGCGGACGGCCGCCGCTGTCCTCTCCGCGATCGCCTTCGGCATCGCCGTTTCCGGAATGCACTATACGGCGATGGCGGGTCTGACTTTGCTGCCGTTCGCCCCGGCGCCCGCGACCGCGCCGGCGCTGTCAACCGATCTCCTGGCAATCATTGTCGTCGGTCGTCGCGTTCTGCCTGTCCGGCATATTTCTTTTGCTGCTCATGCCAGATACCTCGCGCAGCCGCAATGTCATTCCGCTGCTCGATACATCGCCATCGTGATGCGTCCGCCGCCGGAACGACGCCTGAAGCCGCAACTGCAGCGGCCGCTCCCCACGACCATGGCGATAATCCGAATTCGGACGCGGTACCGAATTTGCCGCTCGGCGGCGCGGCTGCGCCACCGCGGCGCTTTGCGCGCCATTTGCCGATCGAATGCGACGGCTCGACGCACTTCCTCGCCGTCGAGGACGTGGTCGCGATCCACGCCAACGCGCATTACACTTTTATCTTCAACGGCAATGACAAGATGTTTTGCCCGCTGGCCATCGGCGACGTGGAATCGCGGCTCGACAACAGCCGTTTCGCCCGCATTCATCGCAGCCATATCGTCAATATCGATCGCGTGGTCGGCTATAAGCGGTCCGGCGACAACGAATTGGTCGAGCTGGATGCACGCCATGATTATGCCGTGCCAGTCAGCCGCAGCCGGATCGGCTGGCTGAAAACGCGCGTCGCCGCGCTGACCGGCGACGATCCCGACGCGGGGTTGCGCCGCCGGCATCATTTTGCAGCGCAATAAGACCCCGACGGCTGGCCGGCGAGGCTTTTCCAGCGCGACTGCGTCAGCAACCCTGACGCAATTCGTGCGGCGCGAGACGCCATTCGTGCGCAAGCTTGGCATCCGTGCATTCGCGTATGCGTTGGTGCAGCGGTTCTTGCTGCTGCGGCGCACAACTCGCCACCATTCTTCTGCATTGAGCCGGTATTGGGCGCAGAGTCGGCAATGGCCGCGGTGATGACCGCAGGCCGGCCGGAGGCGCAAGGGAGGATGCCCGTGATACCTGGATCCTTTAACTATCATCGCCCGACATCCGTCGAAGAAGCGGTCGGGCTGCTCGCCAAGCTCGGCGACGACGGCCGCGCGCTCGCCGGCGGTCACAGCCTCATCCCGATGATGAAGCTGCGTCTCGCCACGCCGGCCGATCTGGTCGATCTCGCCGGCATTGCCGATCTCAAAGGCATCCGCGCGGACGGCAATGACATCGTCATCGGCGCGATGACGACGCAGCACGACCTGATCGGCTCCGATCTGCTGGCCGCGAAAATTCCGATCCTGCGCGAAACCTCGCTGCAAATCGCCGATCCGCAAGTGCGCTATCTCGGCACGCTCGGCGGCAATGTCGCCAATGGCGATCCGGGCAACGACATGCCGGCGGTGATGATGTGCCTTGGACGCGACCTATCACGTCTCGGGCAAAAGCGGCGAACGCCGGATCGCGGCGCGGGAATTTTATCAGGGCGCCTATTTCACCGCGCTCGAAGCCGGCGACGTGCTTGACCGCCGTGCGCATTCCGGTGCCGGCCGCAGGTCACGGCTACGCCTACGAAAAACTCAAGCGCAAGATCGGCGATTACGCGACCGCGGCCGCCGCCGTGGTGCTGACCATGAAGGCGGCAAAGTCGATAGTTGCTCGATCGGGCTGACCAATGTCGCCGAAACGCCGCTGTGGGCGGAGGAGGCGGCGAAAATCCTCATCGGCTCGGCGCTCGATGCCGCAACCGTCAAACGCGCCGTCGCCGCCGCCGAGGCGATCACCGCGCCGGCCGACAGACTGCCGCGGGCCGGCGCACTACCGCACCAAAATGGCCGGCGTGATGCTCACGCGCGCGCTCGCCCGCGCCAAATCAATCGCACGCGGCTGAGGGAAGAGAGAACACAATGGCCAAATCTCAAGTCGCGATGAAAATGAACGGCAAGACCGTCGAAGCTCTGGTCGAGCCGCGCACCCTGCTCATCCATTTCCTGCGCGATCAGCTCAACATCACCGGCCCGCATATCGGCTGCGACACCAGCCATTGCGGCGCCTGCACCGTCGATCTCGACGGCAAGTCGGTGAAATCCTGCACCGTGTTCGCGGTGCAGGCCAACGGCGCCGATATCCGCACCATCGAGGGCATCGCCAATGCCGACGGCACGCTGCATGCGCTGCAGGAAGGCTTTCGCGACATGCACGGGCTGCAATGCGGCTTCTGCACGCCGGGCATGATCACTCGCGCCTACCGGCTCCTCCAGGAGAACAACAATCCGACCGAGGAAGAAATCCGCTACGGCATTTCCGGCAATCTGTGCCGCTGCACCGGCTATCAGAACATCGTCAAAGCCATTCAATTCGCCGCCGCGAAGCTCAACGGCGTGCCGTTCCAGGAGGCCGCAGAATGAACGACATGACCCCCACCTCCGCCGAACGCGCCGAAAAGCTCGAAGGCATGGGCTGCAAGAGGAAGCGCGTCGAGGACATCCGCTTCACCCAGGGCAAGGGCAATTACGTCGACGACCTTAAATTGCCCGGCATGCTGTATGGCGACTTCAACCGCTCGCCCTACGCCCACGCCCGCGTCAAGAAAATCGACACCGCCAAAGCCGCGGCGGTGCCCGGCGTCGTCGCGGTGCTGACCGCCGAAACGCTGAAAACCGTCAACCTCGCCTGGATGCCGACGCTTGCCGGCGACGTGCAGATGGTGCTCGCCGACGGCAAGGTGCTGTTCCAGAACCAGGAAGTCGCTTTCGTGATCGCCGAAAGCCGCGAGGCCGCCGCCGATGCCGCCGATCTGGTCGAGGTCGAGTACGAGCAGCTTCCGGTCAATGTCGATCCGCTCAAGGCGATGGCGCCGGACGCGCCGATGATCCGCGAGGACTTAAAGGACAAGACCGAAGGCGCCCACGGCAAGCGCAAGCACTACAATAACATCTTCTCCTGGCAGGCCGGCGACAAGGCCGCGGCCGACGCCGCCTTCGCCAAGGCCGATGTGACGATGCGGGAGTTCATCGTCTATCCGCGCGTACATCCCTGCCCGCTCGAAACCTGCCAATGCGTCGCCTCGTTCGACAAGATCAAAGGCGAGCTGACGCTCTACGGCACGTTCCAGGCGCCGCACGTCATCCGCACCGTCGGTTCGCTGATCTCAAAAATTCCCGAGCATAAGATTCATGTCATCTCGCCCGATATCGGCGGCGGGTTCGGCAACAAGGTCGGCGCCTATCCGGGTTATATCTGCTCGATCGTCGCCTCGATCGTGACCGGCGTCCCGGTGAAATGGACCGAGAGCCGCATCGATAACCTGTCCACAACCGCCTTCGCCCGCGATTTCCACATGGATATGGAGATCGCCTGCACCAAGGACGGCAAGCTGTTGGGGCTCCGCTGCTACACCATCGCCGACCACGGCGCCTTCGACGCCTGCGCCAACGCCACCAAATGGCCGGCCGGCCTGTTTTCCATTATCAGCGGCTCCTACGATTTCCCCGCCGCGTATTGTTTGGTCGACGGCGTCTATACCAACAAGGCGCCGGGCGGCGTCGCCTATCGCTGCTCGTTCCGCGTCACCGAAGCGGCCTATTGCGATCGAGCGGGCCATGGACATCATGGCGCAAAAGCTCGGCATGGACCCGGCCGACTTCCGCATGAAGAACCTAATCCGCCGCGAGCAATTCCCGTACACTAGCGCGTTCGGTTGGCAGTACGATTCCGGCGACTATCAGACCGCGCTTACCAAGGCGATGGAGGCCGTCGGTTACAAGAAGCTGCGTGAGGAGCAGAAGGCAAAGCGCGAGGCGTTCAAGCGCGGCGAGACGCGCGAATTGATGGGCATCGGCGTCGTCCACTTCACCGAGATCGTCGGCGCCGGCCCGTCGCGCGCCTGCGACATTCTCGGCATCGCCATGTTCGATTCCGCGGAGATCCGCATCCATCCGACCGGCTCCGGCATTTGCCGGCTCGGCACCAAGTCGCAGGGCCAGGGTCACGAAACGACTTATGCCCAGATCATCGCCACCGAGCTTGGGCTGCCGGCCGACAACATCATGGTCGAGGAGGGCAATACCGACACCGCGCCTTATGGTCTCGGCACTTATGGCTCGCGCTCGACGCCGGTGTCCGGCGCCGCGACCGCGATGGCCTGCCGCAAGATCAAGGCCAAGGCGCAGATGATCGCCGCCTACATGCTCGAAGTGCACGACGACGATCTGGAATGGGACGTCGATCGCTTCCGCGTGCGCGGCAACCCCGAGCGCTTCAAGACCATGACCGAGCTGGCCTGGGCGGCCTATCACGAAGTGCCGTCCGGCATGGAGCCGGGACTGGAAGCAGTCGACTACTACGATCCGCCGAATTTCACCTTCCCGTTCGGCGCCTATATCTGCGTCGTCGACGTCGACGTCGACACCGGCACGACAAAAGTCCGGCGGTTCTACGCGCTCGACGATTGCGGCACGCGGATCAATCCGATGATCATCGAGGGCCAGATCCATGGCGGCCTGACCGAAGCCTTCGGCATCGCCATGGGCCAGGAGATCCATTACGACGACGAAGGCAACGTGACCACGGCGTCGTTACTGGATTATTTCCTGCCAACCGCGGTCGAAACCCCGCATTGGGAAACCGACTGGACCACAACGCCGTCGCCGCATCATCCGATCGGCGCCAAGGGCGTCGGCGAAAGCCCGAATGTCGGCGGCGTGCCATGCTTCTCGAATGCGATCAACGATGCTTTCGCATTTCTGGGCTCGACCCATATCCAGATGCCGCACGACCATTGGCGCACCTGGATGGCCGCGGACAAGCTCGGCCTGCATGGGTGAGGCGTGTCATTCCGGCCGAACGAGCACAGCGAGTGAGAGCCGGAATCCATAACCACCGCCGTATGGCGGTGGCACAAGCGGAGCAGAATTCTTATTTCTGTGATTATGGATTCCGGGTTCCGGCCGTTGGCCGGCCCCGGAATGACGATTTGCCATGACCCTCAGCCGCGACGAAATATCGGACAAGCTCGCCGCCGTCGGCTATGTCGCCGACCACGACATCGCCACCGCCTTGTGGCTGATGGATTTCCTCAAACGGCCGCTCTTGCTTGAAGGCGAAGCCGGCGTCGGCAAGACCGAGGTCGCCAAGGCGCTGGCCGCCGTGCACGGCGCCGAACTGATCCGGCTGCAGTGTTATGAGGGCCTCGACCACAACGCCGCGCTGTACGAGTGGAATTACCAGCGCCAGCTTCTCGCCATCAAAACCCGCGAAGGCGCCGGCGAGAATGCTGACGCCATCGAAGAGCACATTTTCTCGGAAAAATATCTGCTGGAACGGCCGCTCCTTGCCGCCATCCGCCGCGCTTCGCCGCCGGTGCTCTTGATCGACGAGGTGGACCGCGCCGACGAGGAGTTCGAGGCCTTTCTGCTCGAGCTGTTGTCGGATTTTCAGGTCAGCATTCCCGAACTCGGCACCATCAAGGCAACCTCAATTCCCCGCGTCGTGCTCACCTCGAACGGCACCCGCGAATTGTCCGACGCGCTGCGGCGGCGCTGCCTCTACCACTATGTCGATTTCCCCGAAGTCGACCGCGAGGCCAAGATCATCCTCATCCGCACGCCGGGCATCGACACCACGCTCGCCTTGCAGGTCGCGCGCATGGTCGCCGCGGTGCGCAAGGAGGACCTGCGCAAGGTGCCGGGCGTCGCCGAGACGCTCGACTGGGCGGCCACGCTTGCCGGGCTCGATGTGCACGATCTGCGGCAGGAGCCGGAGGCCGTTTACGAGACCATGATCTGTCTCCTCAAAACCCATGAGGACCGCGCGCGGATCACGCGCGAAGTGAGCGAGCGGCTTCTCGGCAGGGTGGCGTGAATGATCGCCAGCAAATCACAGCCCGTTCGGAATGAATTGATCGGCGCGCCCGCCCGCCGCCGCGTCGCCAGCTTTGCGCGCACGCTGCGTGACAACGGGTTTCACATCGGGCTCGCCGAGACGCGCGATGCGCTGCAACTGTTGGCGTCCCCGGCCGCGCTTCGTCCGACTTCGCTCAAGCCTGCCTTGCGCTCGCTGTTCTGCGCGACCCGTTCCGATTGGGAACGCTTTGATGAAATCTTCGACGCGTTCTGGCGCGGCCGCGACATGCGGCGGCGGCAAATCCTCTCCGGCTCGCCGAGCGCACCCCATGCGCCGGCGCGGCGGCTGGCCGAAGCGCATCTTCCGCAAGATGCCTTAAGCCTGCCGGATCATGTCGAGCGGCGCACCAACGGCGATGGCGAAACCACGGACGGCAGCCGCGGCCGCCGCGAAGGCGCCTCGCACGCCGAACGGCTGAGCACGACCGACCTGCGCCACATTGTCGATCCCGACGACGTGACGGCAACCCATGCGCTCGCCGCGCGGCTGGCCCGGGTCATGCGCGCCCGCCTGGTGCGCCGCGAGCAGATCCGCCGCCGCGGCCGTCGGCTCGATCTGCGCCGCACCATTCATCGCAGCATTTCACACGGCGGCACGCCGATCGAGCTCGCCTGGCGCCGCCGCAAGATAAAGCCGCTGCGGCTCGTCATCCTGCTCGACGCCTCTGGCTCGATGAGCCTCTACACCGCATTCTTCATCCGCTTCCTGCACGGCGTGGTCGACTCCTTCCGCGAGGCTGAGGCCTTCGTCTTCCACACCCGGCTCGCCCACGTCTCGCCGTCGCTGCGCGACCGCGACGTCACCCGCGCCGTTGAGAAACTGTCGTTGATGGCGCAGGGCATCGGCGGCGGCACCCGCATCGGCGACAGCCTCGCCACCTTCAATCGCTGGCACGCGCGGCGTGTGATCAATTCGCGCACCGCCGTGATGATCGTCTCCGACGGCTACGATACCGGCGAGCCCGAGGGGCTTGCCGAAGAGATGCGGCGGCTACGCCGCCGCTGCCGCAAGATCGTCTGGCTCAATCCGCTGATCGGCTGGCGCGACTACTCTCCGCAGGCGCGCGGCATGCAGGCCGCGCTCCCTTATATCGACCTATTCGCGCCCGCGCATAATCTGCAAAGCCTTGCGGCGCTCGAACCCTATCTGGCGAGCCTCTGACATGGGCCGCGCCGACGACATCCTCGACATCATCTCGACGCGCAAATCCGCGGGCGTTCCGTTTGCGCTCGCCACCGTCGTGCGCACAGTGGCGGCGACCGCGGCCAAAGCCGGCGCCAAGGCGGTAATCCTGCCGGACGGCACCATGTCGGAGGGCTGGATCGGCGGCGGCTGCGCGCGGGCGGCCGTGCTCAAGGCGGCGCGCGATGCGCTGGCCGACGGAAAATCGCGGCTGGTTTCGGTGCAGCCGCCCGATGTGCTGGAAGGCCAAGGCCACCACGCCGGCGAGGAGCAAGGTGGCGTGCGCTTCGCCAACAATATGTGCCCGAGCCAGGGCACCATGGACATTTTCGTCGAGCCGGTTTTGCCGCGGCCGCGGGTGGTGGTTTGCGGGTCGAGCCCGGTAGCCGTCGCCATTGCCGACCTGGCCAGGCGATCCGGTTTTGCCGTCACGGTCTGCGCGCCGGCGGCCGAGCAGACGGCCTTCCCCGAAGCCGATCGCCGGATCGAAGGTTTTGCCCTGCCGGTCGATGAAACCGCCGCGCGCTATGTCGTCATCTCGACGCAAGGCCGCGGCGACGAGGCGGCGCTGCGGGCGGCGCTCGCCGTCGATGCCGACTATGTCGCCTTCGTTGGGAGCCGCAAAAAGGCCGAGACGTTCAAAGCCGCGCTGGCGGAGCACGGCGTGTTGCCCGAGCGACTGATGAAGCTGAAGGCGCCCGCCGGGCTCGATCTCGGCGCCATTACGCCCGATGAGATTGCGATCTCAATCCTGGCCGAGATTGTCGCGGTGCGGCGCGGCAAGCGCGCGCGGGGAACATTGCCCGCCGCCTAGTTTCAGGGCCGCAGCAGCCGCTTCGTCGTCTTTGCCTTCACCGCATGGCTTCGTTCCAGTCCGGCTTCGCGGGCGGCCTGCTGCAAAGCGCGGCGGATCTCGTCGCGCTTCTCATGGATTGACGCAATCACCGGGCCGGCCGGGACGCCAAGCCCGACCAGCGCGGCCTCCGAGAGCTGCAGGCTTGCTTCCACGGTTTCCGGCACCGCGTCGGTGGCGCCGAGCTGATAAAGGTGCCGCGCGTGATTGGCGTCACGCGCGCGCGAGACGATGAGGACATCGGGGCGCAAGGCGCGCACGTGCTCGACCACGTCGTCGATCAGATCGTGATCGTGAATGGTGATGATGACGCCGGCGGCGCTGTTAAGCCCGCAAATATCGAGAAATTCCGGATCGGCGGCGTCACCGTAATAGACGTCGTGACCGTCGCGGCGGTCGTGCGTCACGGTATGCGCGTCCGAGTCGGCGGCGATAAAGGCAATGCCGTGCTCCTTCAAAAGCGCGCAGACGACTTTGCCGACGCGGCCGTAACCGACCACGATCGCCTGTTTGCCGCCGGCGCTTGGCCGCGCCGTCAGTTCGGTGGACACCGGAGCGGCGGCGCGCAGCCGCGACGCGACGCGCCGCCCGGCGACGGACAACAGCGGCGTCACCGCCATTGTCACCGAGGTGACGGCGAGCGCGAAGCTTGCCAGCCGCGTATCGATCAGGCCCAGTTCCGCTGCCGTACCGATACCGACGAAGGCGAATTCGCCGCCGGGACCGAGCAAGAGTCCCATTTCGACCGCGACCGGCCACGACAGGCGGAACATGCGGGCGAGGCCGGTGATCAGCAGCGATTTGACGGCGATGAGCGCGACGACCGCGGCAGCGAGCAATAACGGCTCGCGCAATAGTTCGCGCACGTCGATGTCCATGCCGACGGTGAAAAAGAAAATGCCGAGCAGCAGCCCCTTGAATGGCTCGATGGTCGCTTCGATCGCCTTGCGGTATTCGGTTTCGGCCAAAAGCAGCCCGGCGACGAAGGCGCCGAGCGCCATCGACAGGCCGGCCTGATTGGCAACGACGCCGGCGGCGATGATGACGAACAGGGCGGTAGCGATGAACAAATCGCGTGAGCGCGTCGCCGCAACCATCCGGAACAACGGCCGTAACAGCACCCGGCCGAACACGATAATGACGCCGAGCGCGAGCGCGGCCTGCAACAGCGCCCGCCCAAGGCTCACCAGCACCGAGCCGCCGGCGCCGGCCGCGAGAATCGAGATGAACATCAGGATCGGAATGACGGCGAGATCCTGCAACAGCAGCATGGCAAAGCTCGAGCGGCCGACATTGGAGGTGAGCCGTTCCTGCCGCGACAACAGTTCGAGCACGATCGCGGTCGAGGACAACGACAGGCTCGAGCCGAGGATGAGCGCTTCGGAGAGATTCCATCCGGCGTAAGTGGCGGCGCCGGCCAGTAGCGCCGTAGTGATGAGCACCTGCAGCCCGCCGAGACCGAACACCAGCCGCCGCATGGTCAAGAGCCGGTGCAGCGACAGTTCGAGGCCGATCAGGAACAACAGGAATACGATGCCAAGCTCGGCGATGCCGGCGACATCCTTGGCGTCGCCGACCGTGAACCAGAACAGCGCCGGGACCGAGTTGATCAGCGAACCGAGGCCAAGCGGCCCCAGCAGCGCGCCGGCGCCGAGATAGCCGAGCACCGGAGAAAATCCCATCCGGCTGACGATCGGTACCACGATGCCCGCGGTGCCGAGCACGACCAGCGCGTCGCTATAGGCGGCAACATTGATGGTCGAGGCCACATGGCGCTCCGGCGTTTTCTCTGCGCGTCATCGCAGATTACCCCGATCAGACCGGGCTAGCCAACGCGCGGCACGGCCTTAGTCACGCGCAACCTTGTTGACGCCGCGCCGGACATTGCGCAGCATTCGCGCCGCTGAGCTCCGTAGCCCTCAGCTAATAGCGAATGCATCCCATGAACAACGTGCCCGACGCGTCCGACATGACCATAAAGTCCATCCGCACCACCATCCTGCGGATGCCGTGGCCCGATACGCCGTGGCTCAAGGGCCACGCCTTCGGCGATAGCCGCAATTTCCTGGTGGTCGACGTCGAGACCAAGGGCGGCATCACCGGCATGGGTTATCTGTTCCTGTTCCGGCCGGCGATAAAGACCATCGCGGCCTGCCTGGAAGAGACGATCATTCCGCGCGTCATCGGCAAGGACGCCAGCGCCGTCGAGGCGATCTGGCAGGATTTGTGGAAGACCACGATCACCTATGGCCGCGGCGGCATCGCCACCATGGCGATGTCGGCGCTCGACATCGCGCTGTGGGACGCGCTCGGCAAGCGCGCCAATCTGCCGCTGCATCGGCTGTGGGGACATTATCGCAGCGACTTGCCCGCCTATGGCTCCGGCTGCTTCCGCGGCGCGGGCGGCGACGGAATGATCGCCAAGGCGCTGCATTACAAGGAGCGCGGCTACAAGGCGATTAAGATGCAGGTCGCGCACGTAGCCGACCTCGCCACCGATCTCGATAACGTCAAGCGCATGCGCGAAGCGGTCGGGCCGGACATCGCCATCATGATCGACGTCAATATGGGCTGGACCGCCGACGTCGCCGTCCTGATGGGCCGGAAATTCCAGGACTACGACGTGTACTGGCTCGAAGAGCCGGTGGTGCCCGACGATTTCGCCGGCTACCTGCGCATCGCCGAGGCGCTCGATCTGCGCATCGTCGGCGGCGAGACCCATTTCACGCGTTTCGATCTCAAGCCGTTTTTCGAAAATCCGCAGCTGCCCATCCTGCAGCCCGATCCGATGCGCGGCGGGCTAACCGAGCTGCGCAAGATCGCCACCGTCGCCGACACCTGGGGCATGACGATGGCGCCGCATCTGTTTCCCGAATTGAACGTGCAGCTACTCGCCTCGATCCCGAACGGATTGTGGATCGAAGACATGGGACTGGCCGACGATTTGTGGGTCGACCCGGTGCCGGTGGTGAACGGCATGATCACCGCACCGGAGCGGCCGGGTCACGGGCTCGCGTTCAAGCCCGAAATCTTGCGCGACCACGCCGCGAAAGCCTGAACAATCTAGCCGCCGAAATTCCAGAAGCTGTTCGGCACGCCGTCGTAAAAGCCGCTCTTGCCGATAACCGCGGCGACTGTCGCCAGCAGGTCGAACAGTTGGGGCGAGAGGATCTTGTACTCAAGACCACCAAACATCGTCGTCAGACCGGCAACCCCGTAGCATGTCCATTTGTAAAGCATCGTCGGCTCCATCGCAGGGTATGAGCGCGAACGTTTGCGCGGAGGGGCTTTCGACCGAATATACGAATCCCTCTTTGTGGTGTGGTCATACCCCACCGCCCCGTGCCGGCTCTGTGATCGCCAGCACAGGACGGACGTTTTTCATAAACTATTGAAATAACTAGAGTTCCAGAGGGAAGGCGGTAGCGGAGGACGGATTTGAACCGCCGACACGCGGATTATGATTCCGCTGCTCTAACCAACTGAGCTACTCCGCCAAACCCGCATTAAGAGCGCACATTTATGTCAGGCAGGCTGGCTTTCCAAGCAGGAAACGCGCCGCCTCAATCCGCCTTGCGCCCTGCGCCGAACCTCCGTTTATGCTATTGACGCCAAGAGAGTATTAAACGCCAGACGCGTCCGTTCTTACGAGGCTTGCCGGTGCAATTCTATCGCGTTTCGGGGCTTTCGGTTGCTAGCGAGACCGACCTACCGGGTTTGATCTCGGCGAGCGCGGCGCACTTATTTCCGGCGGTGAGCGGCAACGGCTCTGTCTCGCCCGCGCCGTGCTGCGCAAGCCGTGGCTGTTCGTGCTCGACCAAGCAACCAGCGCCATTGGCGTCGCGGCCGAGCGAAAAATCCTCAAAGCGATCGTCGACCTTGAGCCGCGTCCGACCATCGTGATGATCGCGCACCGCGACGAGAGCCTCGCACCCTGCGACCGGATCCTGCGATTTGAAAACGGCAGGCTTGCCACCGAGCAGGCCACGCTCGCGCCGGCGGCGCCGTAATCGCCGCCTGAAAATGCGAACGTCCGCGGTTTACTGCCGGCGCGCCGACGCCGCCGGCGTCGCCGTCGCGACCTGGATGACATAATTCATCGTGTCAGCTTGCAAGGCGGGAGATTTATCGATCGTGAAGTGGTCGATGCCTTCGTCATTACTCAGATCGACATTCGAAAGCCTGCCGCGGAAATCCGCGCCTGGAGCGATATCGAATCTCTGGGTGAAGTTGATCGCCGTCGTCACATTCGCCGGCACTTGGTGCGGCGCCGTGCCGTCGAACAGGATCACCAGCGCGACGGGGATGTCGTAGCGGTCGAGCGCCTGCGCCATGGCGATGACCGCGTCGGCACCGAACGAATGGCCGATCAAAATGATCGGGCCGCGATCGCCGGATTGATAACGGGTCACGATCTCGTTCACCAGCGTGTCGGCATCGGCGTGGTTGGTGACCGTCGCGGCAATTCCGTCGGCCTCGATACGCGCGGCAAGGTCGTCCATTCCGAGCGAGAAAATATTCATAAAGCCGCGCAGCAGATAGACCCTGGCGGGCTCAAGCGCCGCCGGTTGCACGTGTTTGCCGGACAGCGGGAAGGCCGTCTTTCGCGTTTCATATTGGGCGTAGCGTGTTGCCGGCCGGTTCGATTGCGGGCTCAACTGAATGGCGTCGCCGGGAAGGATGTCGAGCGGAGCGGCCGACGCCGCCACGCTCGCTGCAATCGAAAGCGCCGCCGCCACTATGCAAAACAAAAGCCGCAGCATACATATTCTCCAGTGTCCGATTGTCTCCACTATCAGTGGGCAAATCCGAAGCCCGTATTAGAACACTTTGCCGGTGCCCCGGTTCCGTGGTCGAAATTCACCGTTTTGGGATGAAACTGGAGCAACCAGCATGAAAAAGCGCAGCGTTTTGTTAGCCATGCTGGCCACGCTGGCGCTCGGATCGCTGCTATGGGCGGCGCCGGCAGCAAAAGCGCGCGCGGGATTCGACGGCAACTGGAGCGTGCTGATCGTCACCGATTCCGGTACTTGCGACCGCGCCTATCGCTATGCGCTGCAAATCCTCAACGGCAGGATCACCTACCCCGATCAGACCATCAACATCACCGGACACGTCAGCGGCGGCGGCTATGTCCATGTCCTTGTCAGCGCCGGTGGGCAATATGCCAATGGCTCGGGACGGCTTTACGACAATTCCGGCGCAGGCCGCTGGAGCGGGCGCGGCTCGACCTCGGCATGCACCGGGCATTGGGAAGCCGAACGCCGCGGCTGACCGCGGCCGGCTTGCTCTATCTAAGCCTTAGCAAATCTGATCAGGGAAAAATGCCCGAGCGGCGGTATCGGTCGGCGTTCGACGACGCGCACGCCGCCGTGGCGCGCGGCCCATTTGGCAAGCCGCTCCCAGCGGAATTCCGGCTGCCAGCCGAGCCGTCGCGCCAGCGGCGCAACGCCGCGTTCGAAAGCGGCGCGCGGCCCGGCTTCGGCGCCGAGGTGATTGACCAGAATGATTTCGCCGCCGGATTTGGCGACACGCGTAAATTCGTCGAGCGTAGTCTCCGGGTCGGGCACCGTGGTGATGACGTATTGCGCCACGACGACATCGAACACCGCATCGGCAAAACCGAGATGTCGCGCGTCCATCACCGCAAGCCCGCCGACCTGAGTCAGCCGATGCTCGGCGACGCGGGCCTTGGCCTTGCGCAGCATCGGGGCGGAGAGATCGACGCCGACAACGCGGTTCGACCGGGAATAATGGGGCAGCGACAGGCCGGTGCCGACGCCGACTTCCAGGATGCGCCCGCCGATGCGCTCGGCCGCCGCGATCGCGGTCTTGCGGCCGCGATCGAACACGGCGCCGAACACGACATCATAGATCGGCGCCCAGCGCGCATAGGCTCTGGCAATGCCGGCTTTATCGAGTTCGTCCGCCATCGCGCCAGCGCATGATCCGAAAAAAACTTAACGCGCGGCGGCCAAGTGCGCCGTGTCGATACTCGCCGCGGTCTTCGCGGTTGCGGCGGCGATCGTGCCGGCGATGATGCCGCCACCGAGCACGCGCGCCTGACCGTCGGCGGCGTCATAGAGCACACAGGCCTGGCCGGGCGACACGCCGTCCTCGCCGCCGATCAATTCGACTTCGACGTCACCGCCGGCGCCGGCGCGCAACCAGGCGGCCTGCGGCGTGCGGGTCGAGCGGACCTTCACAAAGATTTCGGGGCGATGCGCCAGCGCCGCGTCGATGGTGCCGTCACCGAGCCAATTGACCTCGCGCAGCCGGATGCGGCTGGTGCGCAGCGCTTCGCGCGGCCCGACCACGACGCGGCGCGAGGCGGCGTCGAGCCGCACCACATAAAGCGGCGAGCCGGTGGCGACGCCGAGGCCGCGGCGCTGGCCGACGGTGAAATGGATGATGCCGTCGTGATGGCCGAGCACGCGACCGTCGATGTCGACGATGTCGCCCGGTCCGGCGGCGCCGGGCCGCAGCCGTTCGATGATGTCGGCATAATGTCCGGTCGGCACGAAACAGATGTCCTGACTGTCCTGCTTGTCGGCGACCGATAGCCCGAAGCGGCGAGCCAGTTCGCGCGTTTCCGCCTTGGTGCGATCGCCCAGCGGAAAACGCAGAAAATCGAGTTGCGGGCGCGTGGTGGCGAACAGGAAATAGCTCTGATCGCGCTCGGTCTCGCGGGCGCGATAGAGCGCGCGGCTGCCGTCCGGCAACGCGCGCGAGGCCACGTAATGCCCGGTCGCCAGCACCGCGGCGCCAAGCTCGCGCGCGGTCGCCAGCAGATCGCGGAACTTGATCGACTGATTGCATTCGACGCATGGCACCGGCGTTTCGCCGGCCACGTAGCTCTCGGCGAAACGGTCGATCACCGCTTCCTTAAAACGATCCTCATAGTCGAGGACATAATGCGGGATGCCGATGCGCGCCGCCACCGCGCGGGCGTCATGAATGTCGCGGCCGGCGCAGCAGGCGCCCTTGCGGTGGGTCGCCGCGCCGTGGTCGTAAAGCTGCAGTGTGATGCCGACGACGTCATAGCCGGCATCGGCCAGAAGCGCCGCCGTCACCGAGGAATCGACGCCGCCCGACATAGCGACGACGACGCGCGTATCGGCCGGCCGTCCCCCGATATCGAGCGTGTTCACTTGTGCGTTGGCAACCATGTCCGAAACCTCGGCCATTACTATAAGCGGCGCGTCCCGGCTCCGCCATGGTCGCAGCATTGGCCGCAGCAGGATCGCGCCATCCGCCGGCGGCGGCAAAAATTGCCGGGCCGGCGCAGAGCCTGCCTTGTGCGGCCGCCGGGCACTGCGCCTAACGCATTGAATCCATGCGATTTGCAGTGAGCACGCGGCTGGCCCGGCGGTTGCAAGCAGACATTTGCTTTTTGCTTTTGTCGCCTCCGGGAGTTCCGAGTATGCCGAGTATAGCGTCAGACCTCGCTGCCGCGGCTTCGCTGCTATCGTCGCCGCGCCCGCAACCGTCCACGCTCAGCCAGGATAACGACCCTGACGGCGATACGCCGTTCGCGGCGCTGCTGGGCGCCGGCGGGTCGGCGACCGCCGCCGCGAGCACGCCTTCCGCGCCGGCCAATCCGGCGCAATCGCCGCAACCGCCGCAGGCATCACAGCCGCCGCAGGCATCATCCGAGGCCGCCGCCACCAATTCCGATCCAAATACCAATCCAACCCCGGTCCAGACGCCCGCGCCAGCGAGCGGCTCCGGCGGACGGACCGGGAATGCCAATTGGCAATCGGCCGGCGCGGCGAACGCCGGTGCCAGACCCGCGAACACCACAAGCACCACGAGTTCGGGCGCGAGCACGCCATCCGGCGCCAGCGCCAGCGCGAACGTCAAGACGGCGAACCGGAACCGGCAGCCTTTGAATTCAACCGCGGCGCTAAAAGCAAATACGAGCGCGGCCGCGGATCCACCCGACAATGCGGACCCGGAAGCGGATTCCACAAAGACCAATTCCACCGCCGCGCCAGCCGCCAAATCGTCCAGCGCGACCAACACCGACGCTGCAGCCGCGGTGACAACCGCCGTAGCGGCAGTGAAGGCGGCGGCAGCGGCCGATAGCGACGACGCCGTGGCGGCAAATTCCACAACGGGGCCGGCATCCAAAAAGCCGGCTTCGAACAGTAGCGGCGCCGATCAAAGCGATGCCAGCGATAGCGCCGCGAGCGGCGCCGGTCAGCCGGCGACGGCCGCTTCGTCGCCGGTTGCGGCGGTTATTGCGCTCAACGACGCCATCGGCACCGCGCCTGCGGCCGCGAGCGGTTCCGGCACCAACCTGGCGATCGGCGAACAGACGCGGGCGCAGGCCTGGCTGTCGCGCGCCGGCCAAACGAACCAACCGTCCGGTCAGTCAGCCACGGCAGGCGCGGACGGCAGCGGCAACGTCAAGTCTTCCGCGCCGGCGAACGGCACGGCGGCGGCGACAGCAGCGACGGCATCGGCCGACAAAGCCGCCACGACCGGCAGCTCGCAACCCGGTTCACCCGATTCTTCAGGTGGGACGAATGCGGGCGCGGCGACGCAAACCGACAGCGCCGCGTTCACCGCGCCGCAAGGCAATGCCGATGCGGCGGCGACCGCCACCCTCGTCACGGCGCATACCGGCGCCACGGCCCCCGGCGACAGCGCAGCGAATGCACAAACCGCAACCGATACCGTGAAGGCGGCCGGCTCGAATTTGCCCAGCTTTGGGCTGGTCGCGGCCAATTCGGCGGCGACCCAGGCGGCAGCGGCAACGTCCGGTGCGGCGGCCGCGAGCGTTCCGGTCTCCGGCCTTCCCATCGCCATCGCGGCGCGCGCGCTGGCCGGCTCCAATCAGTTCGACATCCGGCTTGACCCACCGGAGCTCGGCCGCATCGATGTCCGGCTCGACGTCGATGCGAACGGCCAGGTGACGTCGCATGTCACCGTCGATCGCCCCGAGACGCTCACGCTGTTGCAAAGCCAGCAGCCGCAGCTTGAACGCGCGCTCGAACAGGCTGGACTGAAGACCGCCGACAACGGCCTGCAATTCACGCTGCGCGATCAGTCCCTCGGCGGCGGCAATACCGGCAGCGGCGGCGGCGCGCAGCCGAATGCGGCGCAGCAGCTTGTGATTCCGGATTCCGATCTGCCACCCGTCGACGCCGCGCAAATCTATTCGCGCTGGGGTTCCGGCGGCGGCGTCGACATTACAGTGTGAACAGCGATCCCCTGAGGAACGACCATGACGACGACAAGCCCGACCACAACTTCCCCAACAACGACCGCGGTTGCCAGTTCCGGATCGAGCGGCAGCACGACCAATACCGGCAATGCCGGGTTGAACCAGCTCGCCAGTAATTTCAATTCGTTCCTGACCCTGTTGACCACCCAGTTGCAAAACCAGGACCCGCTCGATCCGCTCGACACCAATCAATTCACCGAGCAGCTGGTCGAGTTCACCTCGGTCCAGCAGCAGGTCGACATGAATACCAACCTGCAAACGCTGATCTCATTGCAGCAGACCACCGAGGCGACCCAGGCGATGCAATTCCTTGGCTCCAATGTCACCATCGCCGGCTCGACCGGGACGCTGTCCAATGCGACCAACTCTCCGGCGACCTGGTCCTTGAACTCGCCGTCGCCGGCGACCGGCACGGTCACGATCACCAATTCCAGCGGTCAGAGCGTCTATAACGGCGCGGTGGCGCTGAACACCGGCACGCAGTCCTATACCTGGAACGGCCAAGGCTCGAACGGCGTCACCCAGCCCGACGGCCAATACACATTGGCGATCACCGCGACCAATGCCAGCGGCCAGCCAGTCACCGTCTCGACGCTGATCCAGGGCACGGTGACCGGCGTCAATCTCTCGCAGAACCCGCCGCAGCTCACGATCGGCGGCCAGAGCTACCCGATCAGCTCGATCCAATCGATCAATAACGGCAGCGGCAGCAGCAGTGTCACCAGCGGCCTGAGCAGTCTCAACAGCTCGATTGGCAGCCTCAACAGCAGCATCAACAGCCTGAGCCAGTTGCTGTAGCCGCCCATTGCGCCGCCGCCACGAGGGGACCTGCCGGGCTCCCGCGGTGCCGGCCGGGCAAATGCCTGTAAATGCCGCCAAAACCGCCTTTCGCTTAGGCAAATCTTAAGCGGCGCTGCGTAAGGTCGGCCTCTGTAGTGGTCGAGTTGGTGAGAGTTGCTATGACCGAACCCCATCGCCCGAGGGTTAAATACGTCATCGGGCCGGACGGCTCGCCCCTGACCATCGCCGATTTGCCGGCGCCGGGGACGAAGCGTTGGGTCATCCGCCGCAAGGCGGAAGTTGTCGCGGCTGTCCGTGGCGGCCTGCTGTCGCTTGAAGAGGCGTGCAGCCGTTACACCCTGACGGTCGAGGAATTCCTGTCCTGGCAATATTCGATCGACCAGCACGGCCTCGCCGGGCTGCGCACGACCCGCATCCAGCAATATCGCCAGTAACACCCGCTTCATCGATCTTACCGAATCGTCAACACCGGCCGCTCGCGCCGGTGTTTTGATTCGTAAATCAGCGAATGAGGGTGGCGAGTGGGGAGGAGGCTTCCCTATTCGCTGCTCCCTATTCGCTATTTGCGCATCGCCGCGTCGGACGAGCGGTTTTATTCGCGGAAAAGGCCCTTATTAACCGGGCGCTAACCATCCACCGGGCAAATCTTGCCGGGTAAGACGCACAAAGCGTCGTTCCGCGAGGGCAGGCTTGGTGCAAGGCTTCTTCGACTTCCTCAAATCGCTCGGCGCGGCGCGCATCGCCGCCATGGGCGCCGTCACCATAGCCCTGATCGGCTTTTTCGCCTTCCTCATCATGCGGGTGACGACGCCGCAGATGTCGCCGCTCTTCACCGACCTGTCGCTGGAGGATTCCGCGACGATTGCCAAGGAGCTCGACCGCGAGGCCGTCACTTACGAACTGCGCGGCGACGGCAATATCATCATGGTGCCGAGCGATCGGGTGGCGCGCCTGCGCATGACGCTTGCCGAGAACGGCCTGCCCAAGGGCGGCGGCGTCGGCTACGAGATTTTCGACAAGTCGGACGCGCTCGGCACCACGAGCTTCGTGCAGAACATCAATAATCTGCGGGCGCTCGAAGGCGAGCTGTCGCGCACCATCCGCACGCTCGATCGCGTCGAGGACGCCCGCGTGCATCTGGTCATGCCGGACCGGCCGCTATTCTCGCGCGACAAGATCGAGCCGTCGGCCTCAATCGTGCTCAAGGTGCGCGGCACGCTCGATGCGCAACAGGTGCGCGCCATCCGTCACCTCGTCGCCACCGCCGTCAACGGCTTGCGCCCGCAGCGCGTGTCGATCGTCGACGAGCAGGGCCAGTTGCTCGCCGACGGCGCCGGCGACGACACGACCGGCAGCGACGTCAGCGCCGACGAGCGGCAGGCCGGGTTCGAAAAGCACCTGCGCGAGCAGGTCGAATCGATCGTATCGTCGGTGGTCGGGCCGGGCCATTCGCGCGTGCAAGTCAGCGCCGATTTCGACTTCAACCGCATCACCCAGACCTCGGACAAATACGATCCCGACGGCCGCGTCATCCGCTCCAGCCAGACCCGCGAGGAAAACTCCGACACCAACGACGGCAATAACAACCAGGTCACGGTTGGCAACGAATTGCCCGGCGCCGGCGCGCGCCAGCCGGCGCCGGCCAGTCCGCGCGACGACAGCCGCAAGTCGGAGGAGATCGTCAACTACGAGATTTCCAAAACCACCAAGACCGAGGTCATCGAAGGTGGCCGCCTCAACCGCCTCTCGGTCGCCGTCCTGGTCGACGGCACCTATGCCAAGGACGACAAGGGCGACATCGCCTATCAGCCGCGCGCCAAAGAGGACCTCGACCAGATTGCGACGCTGGTGCGCTCGGCGATCGGCTTCGACCAGAAGCGCGGCGACGATGTCTCGGTGGTCAATCTGCGCTTCGCCGAAACCCCGGCCAATAGGATTGTTGAGCCGACCGGCTGGCTGTCGTCGTTCCAGTTCACCAAGGACGACATCATGCGCGCCATCGAAATGGCGGTGATGGGCGTGCTGGGACTGGTCGTGCTGTTGCTGGTGGTGCGGCCGCTGGTGCGCCGCATCGTCACCCCGGAAGAACGCGCCGCCGCGCCGCTGCCGCTCGGCGCGCCGATGATGGGCGACGCCTTGCCGACGGCGATGCCGGCGGCCGCGATTGCCGCGGAAGGCATCACTCCGGAGAAGGCGGCGGAGCCGAGCCAAACGTCCAAGATGATCGACATTGCGCAGATCCAGGGTCAGGTCCACGCCCAGTCGGTGCAGAAGGTCGGCGACCTTGCCGACAAAAATCCGCGCGAAACCGTTTCCATCATCCGTCAATGGCTCAACGACAGCGCCGCCGCCTGACCGGAAAAAATCATGGCCCAAGCCCAGGATAGATCCGACGACGCCGCCCGGCGCGAAATCTCCAACGCGCTGGCGAGCCTCGCCGGCAAGCCGTCCGGCGCGCCGACCAAACGCGGATTGCGCGGGCCGGAGCGCGCCGCGGTGCTGATGCTGGCGCTCGGCGAGCAATACGGCTCCAAGATCTGGGGCATGCTCGACGACGACGAATTGCGGCAGATTTCGGTGGTGATGTCGAGCATCGGCACCATCGAGGCCGAGCAGGTCGAGAACCTGTTGCTCGATTTCGTGTCGCGCATGTCGGCCTCGGGCGCGATCATGGGGACTTTCGACGCCACCGAACGCCTGCTGCAGTCCTACCTGCCGCCGGAACGCGTCGGCAACATCATGGAGGAAATCCGCGGGCCCGCCGGCCGCAACATGTGGGAGAAGCTCTCCAACGTGCAGGAAGAAGTGCTCGCCAATTATCTCAAGAACGAATATCCGCAGACCGTCGCCGTGGTGCTGTCGAAAATCGGGCCGGAACATGCCGCCCGCGTGCTCGCCATCCTGCCGGAGGAGCTGGCGCTCGACGTCGTCAACCGCATGCTGCGCATGGAAGCGGTGCAAAAAGAAGTGCTGGAGCGCGTCGAACAGACACTGCGCACGGAATTCATGTCGAACCTGTCGCAGACCCGCCGCCGCGATGCGCACGAGGTCATGGCCGAGATTTTCAACAATTTCGACCGCCAGACGGAAACCCGCTTCCTCACCGCGCTGGAGGAGGACAATCGCGAAAGCGCCGAGCGCATCAAGACCCTGATGTTCACCTTCGACGACCTGACCAAGCTCGATACCGCGTCGGCGCAGACCCTGATGCGCCACGTCGAGAAGGAAAAGCTCGGCATCGCGCTCAAGGGTGCCGCCGAGCCGGTGCGCCAGTTCTTCCTGTCCAACATGTCGACGCGCGCCGCCAAGATGCTGATGGACGACATGCAGGCGATGGGCCCGGTGCGGCTGCGCGAGGTCGACGAAGCGCAGGCAGTACTGGTCAATCTCGCCAAGGATCTCGCCGCCAAGGGTGAAATCGTGATCTCCAAGACCCGCGGCGAAGAAGAGCTGATTTATTGAAGCGCATGGCAAGAATCCGAAAAAGAAGCTGAACATGAGCGCGGCAAAAAAATTCCTGTTCGAGACCGACTTCGCCGGCGGCGCCGACGGCAAGCCGGACGAACCCGTGATCACGCTGGTCGAGCACACAGCGCAGCTCGCCGACGCGGAAACCGCAGCGCAACAGCGCGGTTACGCGCAGGCGCAGAGCGACGCCGGCGTCGAATCCGGCCGCCGCATGGCCGATGCGCTCGAACGCATCGCCGCCGGCCTTACTGTAGCGAACGACGCGCTGCACGCGATCGAGACGCGGCTGGAATGCGAAGCGGTCGAGGTCGCCGTGGCGGTGGCGCGCAAGCTCGCGCCCGCTTTGCTGGCGCGCGAACCATTCGCGGAAATATCGGCGCTGGCAAGCGAATGCTTCCGCCAGCTTATCGCCTCGCCGCATATCGCCGTGCGGGTCAATGACGCGCTCTACGCCACCGCCAAGGAAAAGCTCGAAGACATCGTGCGCGCGCGCAATTACGAGGGCCGGCTGGTGGTGCTCGCCGAGCCGGATATCGCGGTGGGCGATTGCCGCATCGAATGGGCCGACGGCGGCATCAACCGCGACAGCGCCGCGGCCGACGCCGCGATCGGCGGAGCGGTTGCCAGCTATGTCAGCGCGCAACGCAACTTCGCGGCGACACACGAAATACCGAGGAGGTCAGAATGAGTGAGGATGGCAAAATCCCGCTCCCCAATCTCGAGAACGGCGAACTACCGGCCGAACCGATGCTGGCGGCGGAACCCGAAGGAGCGGTCAATCGCATCGCCTCGGATCTCGAAGCGGTATTCGACGTGCCGGTGCAGGTCTCGGCGGTGCTCGGGCGGGCGCGGATGGATATCGGCGATCTCCTCAAGCTCGGGCCCGGCACCGTGCTCGAACTCGACCGCAAGGTCGGCGAAGCGATCGACATTTTTGTCAATAACCGGCTGGTGGCCCGCGGCGAAGTCGTTCTGGTGGAAGAGAAGCTCGGTGTGACCATGACGGAAATTATCAAGGCTGAGCGGGCGTGAAGTTCCGGCCCCGAAGCGAACAAGGAATAACAACATGCGCCTTTTGATCGTCGGCACGCTCAACGGCCAGCTCACCACCGCGACCAAGCTGGCGATGGACAAGGGCGCGATGGTCACCCACGCCGCCGACATCGCGCAGGCGCTGGCCGTATTGCGCTCCGGCCGCGGCGCCGATCTGCTGATGGTCGATGTCGCCATCAATATCCGCGAGCTGGTGACCGGGCTCGAGGCCGAGCATATCCACGCCCCGATCGTCGCTTGCGGCACCGCCACCGACGCCCGCGCCGCCGTCGCCGCCATCCATGCCGGCGCCAAGGAATATATCCCGCTGCCGCCCGACGCCGAATTGATCGCGGCCGTGCTGGCCGCCGTCGCCGACGACCGGCGCGATTTGATCTACCGCGATGAATCCATGGGGCGGGTCGTCAAGCTAGCCCAGCAGGTCGCCGGCAGCGAAGCTTCGGTGCTGATCACCGGCGATTCCGGCACCGGCAAGGAGGTTCTGGCGCGCTATGTCCATGCCCGTTCCGGCCGTGCGAGGAAGCCGCTGATCTGCGTCAATTGCGCGGCGATCCCGGAATCGCTGCTGGAGTCGGAATTGTTCGGCCACGAGAAGGGCGCCTTCACCGGCGCGGTGGGCCGCCGGGTCGGCAAGTTCGAGGAAGCCAACGGCGGCACGCTGCTGCTGGACGAGATTTCCGAGATCGACGTGCGGCTGCAGGCCAAGCTTTTGCGCGCCATCCAGGAGCGTGTCATTGATCGCGTCGGCGGCACCCGGCCGGTGCCGATCGACATCCGCATCATTGCCACCTCGAACCGCAACCTGGCCGAAGCCGCGCGCGACGGCACCTTCCGCGAAGATCTGCTGTTCCGGCTCAATGTCGTGAACCTGAAAATTCCTCCCTTGCGCGAACGTCCGGCCGACGTCATCGAGCTCGCCGAATATTTCGTGAAAAAATACGCTACGGCGAACGGCACGCCGGCGCGGGCGCTCTCAGCCGAGGCGCGGCGCACGCTGACGCTCAACTACTGGCCGGGCAATGTGCGCGAACTGGAAAACACCATGCACCGCGCCGTGCTGATGGCGAGTGGCGGCGAGATCGGCCCGGAAGCAATCCTCACGCCCGACGGCGTGCGCATCGACCAGCAAAAGAACGCGCCGGCGGTGGCGCACGCCGCCTTTGCCGCCGAGCAGGTGTCGCGCGGGCTGGTCGGCCGCACCGTCGCCGAAGTCGAGCGCGACCTGATCCTCGAAACGCTCAAGCATTGCCTCGGCAACCGCACCCATGCCGCCAACGTGCTCGGCATATCGATCCGCACGCTGCGCAATAAGCTCAACGAATATGCCGCCGACGGCATGCCGGTGCCGCCGCCCGGCGGCGGCGGCGAGCCGCGCGTGGCGGCATAACGGCGCGGCGCTTCCACCATTGGCTTGAGAGTTGTACCGTGCCGGGAGCATGAAGCTTCCGCGCCGCCGATTTCTCAAAAATTTCATCGCAAGCGCCGTCGCCCTGCCGGCGGTGCTGCGCGTTGCGCGCGCCGACAGCTATCCGTCGCGGCCGGTTCATCTGCTGGTCGGCTTTCCGCCGGGCGGCGCCGCCGACATTATCGCGCGGCTGACCGGGGCCATGCTGTCGGAGCGGCTCGGCCAGCCTTTCGTGGTCGAGAACCGCGGCTCCGCGGGCCAGCAAATCGCCGCCGAGGCGGTCGTCAACGCACCGCCCGACGGTTACACGCTCTTGTTGCTGGCCAATCCGAATGTCATCAACGGCATGCTCAACCCGGACCTGAGTTTCAGTTTCACCCACGATCTGGCGCCGATCGGCGGCGCCGATCTCAATCCGCTGATCCTCGAAGTTCACCCGTCGCTGCCGGTGAAAAGCGTTCCGGAATTGATCGCCTATGCCAAGGCGCATCCCGGCGAGATCAACATGGCGTCGGGCGGCGTCGGCTCGACGCCGCATCTGGCCGGCGAACTGTTCAAGATGCTGACCGGCATCAACATGCTGCATGTGCCCTATCGCGGCGACGCGCCCGCGGTCACCGACCTGCTGGCCGGACAGGATCAGGTCATGTTCGACCTCATCCTGCTGTCGCTGCCGCACATTCGCAGCAACGAGCTGCGCGGCCTCGCCGTCACCAGCAAGAAGCGCCTGCGCGGCGCTGCCGGACCTGCCGCCGGTGGCCGATTTCGTGCCGGGCTACGAAGCCTTCGCCTGGCAAGGCGTCGCCGCGCCGAAAGATACGCCGCCCGACATCGTCGCCAGGCTCAACAGCGAACTCAACGCCGCGCTGGCCGATCCCAAGATCGCATCACGCATCACCGATCTTGGCGGCGTGCCGATGCCGATGACGCCGGGCGAATTCGGCAAGCTCATCGCCAGCGAAATCGACAAATGGGGCAAGGTGATCAAGTTCGCGAATATCAAGACGGGCTAGAGAGCGAATAGAGAAGTGGCGAATGGCGAATAGAAGACCATGGGTTTCACTATTCGCCACTCAGACCATTCGCTATTCGCCCGTTCTCTCACTTCGTCGCCTCGCCGCCTTCGACCATGATGGTCTCGACCTCGCCGGCGCCGTTGTTGCGGCGGAAGGCGGCCGCCTCGTCGTAGTCCTTCGAGGTGAAGCAGGCGACGCCCTGCTCGAAAGTCGGAAACTCGATCACGACAAAGCGCTGAAACTTGTGCGGCCCTTCCATGATCTGGAATTTGCCGCCGCGCGCCAAAACCTTGCCGCCGTATTTGGCGATGATGGCGGGCACGCGATCGGTGTATTTCTTGTATTCGACCGGATCGTTGATTTTTGAGCGCGCGACCCAATAGGCTGGCATGAACGTCCCTTCCCTTACCCGTCATGCCCGCACTTGTTGCGGGCATCCACGTCTTAATGTCTGCGGCGGATTGAATCGAAGACGTGGATGGCCGGGACAAGCCCGGCCATGACGACTGGATGATGCCGTCGTCAGCTCAGCTCGCGGCGAATAGGCCACGCAGCAATTTCGCCGGCTCACGCAACAGCGCGCCGCGCCGCGGCCCGCCGACCATGCGCCGTCCGAGCGCTGCGAGGAACTCGGCCTTCGGCATCGGCTTGGCGAACAGATAGCCCTGGCCGATGTCGCAGCCGATGCCCTGCAATTTTTGGCTTTCCTGCACCCTCTCGATGCCTTCGGCGACGGTCTTGAGCCCGAACCGCTTGGCGAGTTCGACGATGGTCTCGCACAAGCCGGCATTGACGCGATCGAGATGGCAATTGTGACGTAGCTCATGTCGATCTTGAGCTCGCTGAACGGCAATTGCCGCAGCCGCGCCAGCGACGAATAGCCGGCGCCGAAATCGTCGAGCGCCAGCGTGCAGTTGAGCGCGCGCAATTGATCGGCGACGTCGTTGGCGATTTTCAGATCGTTCAGCACCTCGTCCTCGGTGACTTCGAGGATCAGCCCCGGCCAGCTCGGCGACTCAGGCCGCGCCTCACGCAGCATCTGCGCGATCGGCAGCTTGACGAAGGCCGATACCGGCACATTGACCGAAAGCTTCAGGCTGGCGCCGAGCGCCGCGCAATCCTCGAAGTCGCGCAGCGCGGTGAGGATGACGCGCTCGGTCAGAACCAGCATGTCCTTTTCCGGGGCGCCGGGCAGGAATGCGGCCGGGCTGATCGCGCCGCCGCCGGGCGCGCGGCCACGCACCAAGCCTTCGGCGCCGACCAGACGCTCGCGATCTTAGTTCGATCTTCGGCTGGTACCACAGTTCGATGCAGTTGCGCGCCATCAGGTCGGCGAGCGTCACCTTGCCGTCGCCCGGCGGTGTCTCGGGCTCGGCCGGCTTTGCCGGCAACAGCGTGCGCAATCCCTCGAACATGACTTTGCCGATCCTCGTCAGCGCGATTATGGCCGACGAGGCAAAGCCATCCCGTTAATGCGGCGCCACCGGCGCGGCGCATGCTTTGTAAATGGTAATTTATTCGGCCAATTTGACGTTGCGTTGGTGTGAAATTGCTAGCCAACTCACTCCGCGGCGCGGCGCGCGGCGATGATCTGGTCGGCGGTGCGGCCGGTCAGTTCCGCCATGTGATCGAATTTGAAGGTGAAGGTGCCCGCGCCCGCCGTCGCCGAGCGGATTTCGACGATCAGGTCGCCGATTTCCGCTTCCGGCATTTTGGCCCGCACCACGTCCCAGCCGTCCCAGCCCTCGCGGGTGTCGAAGCCGAGGATTTGGCCGCGGCGGCCGGACATCAGGGCGTTGATCTTGGCGGTGGCCTCGTTGGGACAGATGATCTCGACCAGATGGATCGGCTCGAGCAGAACCGGCTGGCACTGCGGCAGGCCTTCGACGATGCCGATGCGGCCGGCGGCGCGGAACGCCATGTCGGAGGAATCGACGGTGTGATACGAGCCGTCGATCAGCGCGACGGTGAGATCGACCACCGGGAAGCCGAGCGGGCCGTGCGCGAGCGCGTCGATGACGCCTTCTTCGACGGACGGAATATAATTGCGCGGCACCACGCCGCCGGTGATTTTCTCCTCGAAGGTGAAGCCCGAACCGCGCGGCAGCGGCTTGATGTCGAGCACGACGTCGCCGTATTGGCCGTGGCCGCCCGACTGCTTCTTGTGCCGGCCGCGCTGCACGACGCCCTTGCGGATGGTCTCGCGGTAGCCGACCGCCGGCTGACGCCGCTCGATGGCGACGCCGAAGCGATCGTTGAGCCGCTCGGTGGCGACGCGCAGATGCATTTCGCCCTGGCCCCACAGCACCACTTCGTGCGTCTCGGCATTGTGCACGATCGAGATCGAGGGATCCTCCTCGACCAGCTTGTTCAGCGCCAGACCGAGCTTGACGTCGTCCTTGCGCTCCTTCGCCGAAATCGCGATCGCCAGCACCGGCGGATAGGGCGCGACTTTGGCGAGCGCGGCATGGGCCTGCTTGCCGGCGGCGAGCGTGTCGCCGGTCCTGGCCTTTTCCAGCTTGGCGAAGGCGACGGTTTCGCCGACCGACGCCGGACCGCGTTTTTCGGTCGTCTGACCGACGAGCTTGAAAACGCCGGCGACGCGGCCGGCTTCGTCGTCGCCGGTCAGGAATGTCGTGCCGTCGCCGGCTTGGCCGGCCAGCATGCGCACCACCGACATTTTGCCGCCATGCGCGGTGTTCAGCGTCTTAAGCACATAACCGACGGCGTCCTGATTCCCTTGGCCGGCTTTCACGCCGAGACGTTTCGCCGTCTCGGCGATGCCCGGCGATTCATGGCGCAGCGCCTTGAGCAGCCGCAGCACGCCGTTGGCGCGCGCCGCCGTTCCCATCAGCACCGGACAAACCAGACCTTCGCGCAATTCGCGGGTGAGATCGTCAAACACCTTGTCGCGCGGCGGCTGAATGTCTTCGAGCAATTGCTCCATCAGCTCGTCGTCGTGGTCGGCGAGTGTTTCCAGCATGGAGAACCGCGCCGTCTTTTCGCGGTCGACGGCGTCGCCTTCGAGCGGAATGACTTCGGAAGCCGCGTGCTCCTTGTAGACAAAGGCTCGCTCCAGCGCGAGATCGACGAAGCCCGAGATGAGGTCGCCCTTGAAGGTCGGAATCTGCCGCAGGATCAGCTTGGTGCGCGAGGCCGGCTGCAGCAGGTTGAGCACGTCGTGCACGCCGGCATCGGCCTTGTCGATCTTGTTGACGAACAGGACGTGGGGAATTTTGCGGTCTTCGAGCTCGCGCAGGATGAGCTGAAGCTGCGGGATTTTCTTCTCGTCCAGTTCGCACACCACGACCGCCGCGTCGATCGCCGGCAGCACCGCGCGCATGTCGTGGACGAATTCGACCGAGCCGGGACAGTCGAGGAAGGAATAGGCGTCGCCCATGAAATTCGACGGTGGCGACGGTGAGCTCGACGCTCATGCGGTGGTGGCGCGCTTCCTTGCTGGCGTCGCCCACCGTATTGCCGGCCTCGACGCTGCCCTGACGCTGGATCGCGCCGGTGCGGGCGAGGATGGCTTCAAGCAACGTGGTCTTGCCGCTCTGGAACGGACCGACCAGCGCGACGCAGCGTGGACCCGTCGCGCGCGTGCCGTTACCGCCATTTGCCGCCATGAAGCCTCCCGCAACTGCCGCCGGGAAGCGGACCCGTCATTCTCGGCGCGGGCCGCAAAACCCCCTCCCGTCACTCTCCCGCTTGCGGGGGAGGGCAGGGAGCAGGCAATCGTTTCAGGCGGCGCCGGGGCCGGTCAAGAGGCGCGACATCGCACCCCGCGACCCGCTGCGGCGGCGGCGCGGACGCGCGCCGCAAATTATTGCGCGAGATGCAATTCCAGCGCGCCGATGCCGCCGGCCGCATTGAGCCCGACCTGGCCCTGGACCGAGAGCGGCTGCAACGCCACTGAATGGTTCGATCCGCCGACCAGCGCATTGGCGCCGACGCCGGCGATGGCGGTGGCTTGGGCGGTCGCCCCGACATAGGTGCCCGACAGCATGCCGGCATAGCGGGTGGTACCCGCGAACACGCCCCACACCATCGCGGAGCCGGTGGTGAAACCGACATCGACGCCGATAATCGTCATCGTCCCGACATAGGCTTCCGGCGGCGCGCCATCGGGCTGGAAGTTGCAACTGACGTTGCGTTGTGAAGCGACAATGAGGCCGATGCCGGCCGAAATCGAGCAGGCGAGCTGGCCGATCTGGACGCGCTGCTGCTGCGCATCGGCCGGCATGTGTCAGCGCGCTGGCGAGCGACTGCCGCCGCCATGGACCGCGGCTGCAAAACTCTTCGAAACCATAGTCTTACTCCCTCTACCCGGCCCGCCATCGGGGCCCACTCGCAGACGATTGTAAGCGAGATCAGAGCCCGCGTCTGCACTCGTTTCGCGCGAGGCGCGGCGGCCGGCTGGATGCTTCGCTCCGTTCGAATGACGCAGCCGCTGTCGCGTCATGACCGGGCTTGTCCCGGTCATCCCGACCGGCGTGGCAAGGCCATGCCGCGGAATCGAGATTGCCGGGACAGCCCGGCAATGCGGATGAGGTCCGCGCTCAGAAAAATCCCAGCGACTCGCAGCCCTTGCCGGCCTGAAAACTCGATTTGGCGCGCTTGCCCGGAATGTCGATGACATGCACCGAACCGTCGCCCTGGCAGGCGACGAACAGTTCGTCGCCGCGGAATACCATGTCCATCGGCTGCGAGCCGACCTTGATCGCGGTCTGCTCGCGAAACGACGGATCGATCAGGCTCACGGTGTCGCTGTTGAGGCTGGTGACGCCAAGCAGGCTGTTGTCCGGCGCGTAACGCGCGATCTGCGCCGCCTTCGGCACGTCCTTGAGCACCACCTCCTCGCGCACCCGGCCCGCCGCGGTGTCGATCAGGAACAACGTCGGCTGCGCGTCGTCGACCGCGACCACGGTGCGGCCGTCGGGCGCGATGGCGATGCCGGCGAGCGGGCGCGGCGTCTTGATCTTGCCGAGCAGTTTTCGTTGCGGCAGGTCGATCACCGACACCGTGGCGTCTTCCTCGTTCTCGGTGTAAAGCCGCGCGCCATCCGGCGCGACGATCAGGCGATGGCCGTTGGTCGAGCCGGAATCGATCGCCGCCACGACCTTGTTGGTCTTGCGGTCGACCACCGCCACCACCGCCGAGTTCTCGCAGGTGATGTAGATGAACCCGTCCGGCCCGAGTTTGAGCGTATGCGGGGCGATATAGGGGCGCAGATCGATGGTGGCGACGTGAGCGCGCCGGTGCAGATCGAACACGCACAACAGATGCTGCGGGTTCGGATTGCGGCCGTGAATGCCGTCGCCGAAGATCGGCACATAGGCCATGGCGGGCTGGCTGCCGGTTTCCGGCACCACCAGCAATTCGTGCACGGTGCGTGGAAAGCCGTCGATCACGATCTCGGTTTGGTAAGTCGACGGATTGAGGAAAAGAACTTTCCCGCCCATCTTGTCGACCGCGATCATACCGTGTTCTGCATTGGCCATCGTTTCTTCCCCTGAATGCGGCCCAAGCTTACCTCGTCATACCGGCGCTTGTCGCCAGCATGACTGTTACGATAATGCTGCACCGGGAGAGTAGTCATGAACGCCGTCGCTTCACGTAACATCAAATTCCTCGGCCATACCGACCAGGGCGGCCGCGGCGACGGCGTCCAGGTCATGGTCAATCGCGGTTTCGCCTATATCGGCCACGGTTTTTCCAACGGCATCACCGTCGTCGATGTGCGCGATCCGAAAAATCCGCAGCCGGTGAATTTCCTCCCCTGTGCGCCGAACACGCGCGCGCATCACCTGCAGACGCACGGCGACCTCCTGCTCGCGGTCAACGGTCCGAGTGTCTGGACCATGCAGGTGAGCCAGGAATCCTATTTCACCGGCACCTCGGGCGACGCGCTCAAGGGTCAGCAATTCACCAGCGGCCTGCGCGTCTACGATCTTGCGAAACCGCAAGCGCCGCGCGAAATCGCTTTCTTGCCGCTTGGCGGCCTGGGGCCGCACCGCATCTGGTATGTCGGCGGACGCTACGCCTATGTCTCGGTGCATCTGCCGGAATTTACCGACCATATTCTGGTGATTGTCGACATGGCGGACCCGGCCAAACCGCAGGTCGCCGGCAAATTCTGGCTGCCGGGCATGTGGGCGGGCGGCGGCGAAACGCCGGGCTGGCCGAAAGGCAAACGCTACGCGCTGCATCACGCTCTGGTCGCCGGCAATCTCGCCTATAGCGCCTGGCGCGACGGCGGCCTCGCCATCGTCGACATCGCCGATGCCGCCAAACCGAAGCTGGTGTCGCATCGCAATTGGGATCCGCCGTTCGGCGGCGGCACCCATTCGCCGCTGCCGCTGCCGGACCGCAATCTGCTCGTTGTCGCCGACGAAGCAAACTTCGCCGACTGCAAGCTTGGACTGCGCTATATCTGGGTTTTCGACGTCCGCGAGCCGGCAAACCCGGTCAGCATCGCGACCATGCCGGTACCGGACGAGGCCGACTACTGCAAGAAGGGCGGCAATTTCGGCCCGCATAATCTATGGGAGAACCGGCCGGGCGCGTTCGTAAGCTCGCAATACATTTTCGCCACGCTGCACAATGCCGGCGTGCGCGCCTACGACATCAAAAATCCGTTCGCGCCGCGCGAAGTCGGCTATTTCGTGCCGCCCGATCCGGCACGGATGTTCGATCCGCGGCCGAACCGGCCGCAAGTGATCCAATCCTGCGATTGCTTCGTCGATGCGGAGGCGCGGCTGTATGTCACCGATTCCAACGCCGGCCTTTATATTTTGCAGTTCGAGGCTGCGTGATTGAACCGCCGCGGCGAAGCGGCACCATCGGCGTATCCGCATTGACAGTGGGACGCTGCCCTTCCACACTTGCCGGCAAGAACGAGAAAAAGCGAGCCGCGCCAGCGGCCCGGGGATTTGGGACAACGGGGAGGATCACATGGCGGCGACAGTCACGGCGGGTCAAATCGGGTTGGCGCAGGCTGGCGCCGGGGCGCGTTCGGGCACGCAGACCATCGAAGGTTTTGTCGGCGCGGCGCTCGACGACGCAAAAATTTCGCCGCTTCACCGCAGAGTCATCGGACTGATCGCCGCAGGATATTTCTGCGACGTCATCGATTTCACCGTGTTCGGCTCGCTGGTCCCGTTCATCATCAAGTCCGGCTTCGGCACCGCCGCCGACGCCGCCTTGATCGGCAGCGCCACCATTTTCGGCCTGGCGATCGGCACCGCCGGACAGGGCGAGTTGTCGGACCGGTTCGGCCGCCGCTTCATCTATCAGTTCAATCTGCTGTTGTTCGGAATCTTCACCATCCTCGGCGCCCTCGCGCCGAGCATCACGCTCTTGGTCGCTTGCCGGTTCATCGCCGGCATCGGGCTGGGCGCCGAGCAGCCGCTCGCTTTCGCCTATGCCGGCGAATACGCGCCCAAGGCGATCCGCGGCCGCATCCTCGCCATCGTGCACTTCATCGGCGGCGCCTGCGTGTGGCCGATCGGAACCGGGCTCGTCATCGGCCTCAGCGTGTTCACCGCGTCGTACTACACCGACGCGGCGCAGGCGGCCGATCACGTATGGCGCGGCCTCTGGGTGATCGTCGGTGTGCTCGCTTTGATCGTCTGGGTATTCCGCTTCACGCTACCGGAATCGCCGCGTTATCTCGCCACCCACGGCCGTGGCAAGGAAGCGATCGAGGTGCTGGGCCGGCTCGGCATTGCCGGACCGACGCAGCCGTTGTCGACTGACGCCGCGAGCAACACCAAGAGCGACCCGTTCAGCGTCGTGTTCCGCATGTTCCCGAAGCGCGTCATCGCCGGCATGATCTGCTTCACCGCGTTCTTCGGCATTGCCATCGGGCTTGGCGCCTGGCTGCCGAACATCATGAACGCCAAGGGCTTCTCGATCACCAAGTCGCTGCAATATGTGTTGGCGATGAACTTCGCCGTCCCGTGCGCGAGCCTCTTTATGATGTACGCGCTCGACAAATTCGGCCGTAAGATCACGGCGGTCTGCGCCTTCGTCGCCGCCGGCATGATGGCGATCGTGTTCGCCAATGCCGAGACCGCGACCGAGCTGATGATCGCAGGCTTTATCATGATCTTCTTCGTTCAGGTCGCGGGCAATTCGGCGCAGATTTTCGCATCCGAGGTGTTCCCGACCAATGCGCGGGCGTCCGGCTTCGGCTGGGCCTCGGGCGTCGGCCGGGTGGCCACCGCCTTCATCATGCCCACCATCCTGTGGGTGCAGAGCGGCTTCGGCCTGACCACGGTGTTCGCCTGCCTGGCGACGCTGCTGTTCATTGCGGCGATCGCAGTCACGCAGCTCGGCCCGGAGGCGCGGCAACGAAGCCTCGACGAGATCGCGCCGCCGACGGGGTAAAAGTCGGCGGCTTGCGCCGACCTGGAACCGTCATCCTGAGGTGCGAGCGAAGCGAGCCTCGAAGGATGCGGCCCGAGCGCCGATGCCGTCGCCCTTCGAGGCTCGACCTTCGGTCGAGCACCTCAGGGTGACGGATGAGTTACTGCAAATTGCCGCAGAAGCGCTGGATGCGCGTGCAGGCTTCTTCCAGCGCGCTGGTCGCGGTCGCATACGAGATGCGGAACGCCGGGCCGACGCCGAACGGCGTGCCCTGCACCACGGCGACGCCCTCGGCTTCCAGAAGCTCGGTGACGAAATCCTCGTCGGTCGCGAGCTTCTTTCCGGTCGGCGCGATTTTTCCCATCGTGCCGGCGCAGGACGGATAGACGTAGAACGCGCCCTCCGGCTTCGGGCACTGGATGCCCCTGGCCTGGTTGAGCATCGAGACGCAGAGGTCGCGGCGCTCCTTGAAAATCTTGTTGTGCTTGGGGATGAAATCCTGCGGCCCGTCGAGCGCCTCGACCGCGGCCCATTGCGCCACCGCCGTCGGGTTCGACGTCGACTGCGACTGGATCATCGCCATGGTCTTGATCAGAACCTCCGGGCCGCCGGCATAGCCGATGCGCCAGCCGGTCATGCAATAGGCCTTCGAGCAGCCGTTCACCGTCAGCGTGCGCTCATAGAGCCGCGGCTCGAGCTGCGCCGGCGAATAGAACTTGAAGTCGTCGTAGACCAGGTGCTCGTACATGTCGTCGGCCATGACGTGCACGTGCGGATGCCGCACCAGCACGTCAGTGATAGCTTTGAGCTCGTCGCGCGTATAGGCGGCGCCGGTCGGGTTCGACGGCGAGTTGAAGATGATCCACTTGGTGTTCGGCGTGATCGCCTGTTCCAGGTCTTGCGGCTTCATCTTGTAGCCGGTCGCCATCGAGGTGATAACCTCGACCGGCGTGCCGCCGGCCAAGAGCACCATGTCCGGATAGCTCACCCAATAGGGCGCCGGGATGATGACCTCATCGCCCGGATTGAGCGTTGCCACCAGCGCGTTGTACAGCACCTGCTTGCCGCCGGTGCCGACGATGATCTGCGACGGCTTGTAGTCGAGCTGGTTCTCGCGCTTGAACTTGCGCGCCACCGCGGCTTTGAGCTCGGCGATGCCGTCCACCGCCGTGTATTTCGACGACTTGCCCTCGCGGATCGCCCGGATCGCCGCTTCCTTGATGTTGTCGGGCGTGTCGAAGTCGGGCTCGCCGGCGCCCAGCCCGATGACATCGCGGCCAGCCGCTTTCAGCGCACGCGCTTTGTCCGTGACGGCGATGGTCGCCGACGGCTTGATGCGCATGATCTGGTCCGCGATGAAGGCCATTGCCGATTCTCCTCCTTTTGGAGCGGGTGTTTGGTAAAGCCGCTCTGGCGCACAGGCAAGCGCAAAACCCTCGACCGACCCTCACATCTGCGGCATTTTCGGCAGCCCGCGCTTGCCGCGCAATACTCCATTAAGACGCCGCTGGCCTAATGCCGGCTCCAGCAAACGACCATCCGGGACCTCAAGATGCAGCGGATCGGCGAGGTGTTACGCAGCGGCGACTGGCTCACGCGCGAGCGCATCCGGCTCGTCGCCGCCACGCTCTTGTTCGCCTCGGGCGCCGGCTTTCTCTATCTGGTGCTGACCGCGCATGGCGCGGTCGACCTGCAGGGCCGGCCGCTCGGCACCGATTTTTCCAACGTCTATGCCGCCGGCACCTATGTGCTGGACGGCAACGCCGCGGCGGCCTTCGATCCGGTCCTCCAATATGCGCGCGAGCGCGCGATGTTCGGCGACGCCACGCAATTCTACGGCTGGCACTATCCGCCGTTCTTTCTGTTCGCCGCCGCGGCTTTGGCGTTGCTGCCCTATGGGCTGGCGCTCGCCGTCTGGCAGGCGGCGACGCTCGGACTTTATCTCTTGGCGATACGGGCGATCGTTTCTCCTTCTATGCCTTCCCCTGAAAGGGGAGGGCCGGATCGCGTCTCGCGATCCGGGGAGGGGTCCGTCGTCGTCGTAGAGCAAATATCACGGACCCCCACCCGACAGCCTGCGGCTGTCGGCCTCCCCCTTTCAGGGGGAGGACAAGAGTGGCTCCTCGTTGCGCTGGCCTTCCCGGCGGTGCTGATCAATGCCGGACACGGCCAGAACGGATTCCTCACCGCCGCGCTGGTCGGCGGCGCGCTGGTTTTGCTCGACCGCCGGCCGCTCCTCGCCGGCATCCTGTTCGGCCTGCTGGTTTACAAGCCGCAATACGGGCTGATGCTGCCGCTGGTGCTGGCGGCGAGCGGACGCTGGCGCTCGTTCGCCGGCGCGGCGGCGACGATCGCCGTTTTGACGATCGCGACCACGCTCGTGTTCGGCGCTACGGTGTGGCACGCGTTCTTCGTGTTCTCCGAATTCACGCGCACCGTCGTGCTCGAACAGGGCAATACCGGCTGGTACAAAATTCAAAGCGTGTTCGCCTGGGCGCGCATGTGGGGCGCGCCGGTTGCGCTGGCTTACGCCCTGCAAGGCGCGGTCGCCGTCGCACTCGCCGGCGCGCTGGCCTGGCTCTGGCGCGGCACCGCGGCGTTTGCGCTCAAGGCCGCCGCGCTCTGCCTCGGCACCATTCTCGCCACGCCGTACAGCCTCGATTACGACATGATGGTGCTGGCGCCCGCCATCGCCTTCCTGGCGGCGGACGGTTTCGCGAGAGGTTTCGCGCCGTGGGAAAAGACGGCACTTGCCGCGCTCTGGCTGGTGCCGCTGGTCGCGCGCAGCGTCGGCGAAGCGACGCTGATCCCGCTCGGCGTGCCGGCCATGCTGGCGGTGTTCGCGCTGGTGTTGTGGCGGGCCGGCCGCGATGCCGCTCTACCCAATCTTGCCAAGGCAGCGGCTTTCTCCGGCGCGTCCTCCCGGTAGAACCTAATCGGGCCGGAGGTAATCCGGTTCAATATTACCTTAACGCTATCTTCGCTTAAGTCGGCACTTTAATGCCAAAGACACGCCCTAGTGGCAGAAATCCTCATAGCGAGTTGCGTGAATGAAGTTCGGCCCACAGAACGTAGGGCCGCATGTCCAGGATGGACATCATGGATGGCGGAAAGTCGCTTATTGCCCAGCTGGAGGACGCGATCCAAAGCGGCTCCACGGATAAACGCGTCGACACGATGCGGCGCATCACCGATCTGTTTGTCGGCACCGCGGATCGGCTCAACGAACAGCAAGTCGAACTGTTCGACGACGTCCTCGGACGTCTGATCAGCAAGATCGAGGGCACGGCCATCGCCGAGCTCAGCGCCCGCCTCGGGCCGATCGGCAACGCGCCGCTCGATGTCGTGCAGAAGCTTGCCCGGCACGATGACATCGCGGTTGCCGAGCCGATCCTGACGCACTCGCCCCGGCTCGGCGACAAGGATCTGATCGAAATCGCCCACAGCAAAACCCAGGCGCATCTGCTGGCGATTTCAGGCCGCTCGCAGATCGGCACGACGGTAACGGACGCGTTGCTGCAACGCGGCGACTACGACGTTTTTCACAAGCTCGCCGAGAATAACGGCGCCAATTTTTCCGACCTCGGTTTTACGACGCTGGTGAAGCATTCCGAAAGCGATCCGCATCTGGCCGAGAAGGTCGGGGTCCGGCTCGATATTCCGCCGCGCCTGTTTCAGGATTTGCTGGCGCGCGCCACCGAGACCGTCCGCGCGCGCCTGCTCTCGTCGACCGGTCCGGAACATCGCCATCGCGTTACGCGCATCCTGGCGACGATTTCCGACCGGACGCACCATGAAGCGGGTTACCAGAGCGAGCAAGATTACGACCAGGCGCATAAGCGGGCGCTGTTGATGCTCAGCAAAGGCAAACTGAACGAGACGGTTTTGTTGGAAGACGCCAAAGCCGGCCGCTACGCGGATATGATCGCGGCATTGGCGCTGCTGTGCGGCGCACCACCCCGCATGGTCGGAAATCTGCTGCAAAGCGAGCATGCCGAGGCGCTGCTGATCCCCTGCAAAGCCGGTGGACTAGCGTGGCCGCCGGCCCGCGCTGTGCTGGCGAGCGGAGCCGCCGGCCGCTCGATGTCCGAGCCGGACTTCGAAACCGCGCGCAACGATTACGTCAAATTGTCGCCTGACAGCGCCAAGCGGGTGCTGCGGTTCTGGCAGGTGCGGCACGCCGCCTCCCAAGATTCGTCACATCATGCGTCTCCTGATGCGTCTCATAATGCGTCCCATGCCGGCGCGCCGCCGGCGCCGCGCGCTCCCGGCTTTCAGGCGGTTCAGCACCTCAAAGTGTCCGCGGCGGGCTGACTTCACCGGCTTGCGGTGGCTTTCTCCGGCGCGCGCTCTACAATGCGGGCGTGGTTGCGGCGAAAAGCGCGCGGCAAAGACGTCCAACGCCGGCCTTAAGAAAAACGCCACGACATCGCCGCGTTGACGTCGTAAGACCGCAATAGTCGCGCGGTACCGCCGCGCCAGACTATCTGGGAACGGCGATGTTTACGCTCTATTCGATGCAACGTTCGGGCAACAGCTACAAGGCCCGCCTTGCTCTGTCGCAGCTCGGCGTCTCCTATCGGCTGATCGAGGTCGACATTTTGCGGGGCGAGAGCCACACGCCGGAATTTCTGGCCAAGAATCCGAACGGCCAGGTGCCGCTCCTGGAAGTCGCGCCCGGCCGTTATCTCGCCGAATCGAACGCCATCCTCTGGTACATCGCCGGCGGCACGCCGCTGGCGCCGGAGGATCGCATCGATCGCGCCGACACGTTGCAATGGATGTTCTTCGAGCAGCACAGCCTCGAGCCCAATATCGGCGCTGCCTATTTCTGGCTCGCTCTGGTCAAGGGCGGCCGCGACTTGCAGCAGCACGCGCTCGAGGACTGGATGGAGGAAGGCCATCGCGCGCTCGGCGTGATGGAGAAGCATCTCGCGCTCAACGATTTCTTCGCCGCCGGCCATTACACCATCGCCGACATCGCGCTCTATGCCTACACCCACGTCGCGCATGAATGCGACTACGACCTCTCCGCCTTCCCGGCGATCCGCGCCTGGCTCGAGCGCGTCGCCAACGAGCCGGGCTATGTGCCGATGGACTATCGGCCGGCGGCGGCGATGCCGGCGATGTGAGGCGGCGTTTCCCGCAAGACACACTGACGGTTTATCGTTCGCGGCGCCGCCGGCGTTAACCAGCCATTAACCAAAAACCACCGAATCGCCTTTATTCTTCAACGGGACCGCCCAAGTCCGACGCGACATTGCGACAACGCAACAAACTGATTCGCGAAGGATGCAACGTCCATGACTGAGCTGACCGGGCAGGCCGGTTTCGGATCTCCGATTGCCGAGAAGACATTTTCCAAACGGCGCCGCGCCGGCGTCGAACTGTTTGCCACCATTGCGCTCGCTTTATCGCTGGTCGTTGCCGCAACCGCGGTGTCGATCGGCATGGCGCGCGCGCAGTGCGGCGCAGCCTTGGTACGGCTGGTGCATTAAACGGGAGTTGCGGCGCGTGGGCCGGGCCCGGTCTCTGCCGGGCTCGGCCCAATCTCGTCAGGCGCTTGCTATTCGGCCTTGATGCCGGCGGTCTTGAAGATCGGCCACCACTTGTCGGTTTCGGCCTTGTGAAAGGCCAGGAGCGCCGCCGGATTCTGCTGATCGGCCGGGAATATGACTTGACCGACCGTCTCGATGCGCGCCCGCACGGTGGGATCGGCCAGCGCGTTCTGCACGGCTGTGTCCAGGCGATCGACGATGGCCTTCGGCGTTCCGGCCGTCGTCCACAATCCGTGCCAGAACGAGATCGTCAGTCCCGGCACGCCGGCTTCGATCATGGTCGGCGTGTCCGGCAATTTCGGCCAGCGCGTCTCGCCGAGCACGGCATAGGCTTTGTAGCGGCCGGCTTGGACATTGGCCAACGACGACGACGCTTCGAGGCAGGCCAGATCGATTTGGTCGCTCATCAGATCCTGCATTGCCGGCGCGGCGCCGCGATAGGGCACGAATTGCAGCGGCGCGGCGACCTTCTGCTGAAAGAAAATGCCGCACAATTGGCGCGGCGCTGCCGACGCCGACGGTGCCGAATGTGGTCGGCTGCGGCTGCGCCTTCACCCATGACATCGAGTTCGGTCGCCGTGCGCCGGCGGCAAGCCGTTCCTGCCGAGAATTATCATCGGCGCGGTGGTGACCAGCGAAATCGGCTGCAAATCCTTGAAGACATCGAAATCGAGCGCGTAGATCGCCGGCGAGCCGACATGGCTCGACCAGTTGCCGATGCCGATCGTGTAACCGTCCGGCGCGGCATGGGCGACGCGGCCCGCCGCGATCGTGCCGGCGGCGCCGCTCGCCGTTTCAATGACCACAGGCTGACCGAGCGTCTTTTGCATCGCGTCGCCGAGAATGCGCGCCAGCGTGTCGGTCGGACCGCCGGGCGGAAAACCGACCATCATGGTGATCGGACGCGACGGATAGGTTTGCGTCTGCGCCAAAGCCGCGGTGGCGCTTGCCAGCAGCGCGACAAGCGCGCCGGCCCAATGGCAGCGTTTCCTGTTGCGTTTCATCGTTCTCCCCTGGCGTTCGCCGTGGTTATTTCCCCACCGCAACGATGCCACGCGGGCGCGCGAGCGAAAAGGTCAACAGCACTGTCTTGATAGTGCGCGGTGACTTTCTCGGCGGCGCTCGCGTCCTTGCCGCGGCGATTGACGCCTCCCCTATGCCGCCTGTAACCATCCGAAAATGTTTGCACTTTTTGAGCAATTCTTGACGCCGACCGCGGCGCCGGAAAACCCTGAGCCGCCGCCCGGCCTGCTCGCCTTCCTGTGGCACTTTGCCCGCCAGGCGAAATGGCTGTTCGCGGCCTTATTCGTGGTCGAACTCCTGGTCGCGCTGTCCGACAGCGCGGTGCCATGGTTCATGGGCCGTGTCGTCACCATGGTGACGAAGACGCCGCCCGACCGGTTCCTCGCGGTCAGCTGGCCGTGGCTCCTCGGCATGGCGATCGTCATCGCCATCGTCCGCCCAGCGGTGACGTTTACGCGCTACCTCATCACCAATCAGGCCATCGCCGCGCCGTTCACCGGCATGGTCCGCTGGCAGTCGCATTGGCACGTGGTGCGCCAGAGCTGGGCGTTCTTCCAGAACGATTTCGCCGGACGCATCTCCAATCGCGTGATGCAGACCGCGCCCTCGGTGCGCACGACGCTGACCGCGACGATCACCACCGTCTGGTACATTCTGGTCTATGGCGCTTCCGCCATCGCGCTCACCGCCGCCGCGGACCGCTGGCTCGCCGTGCCGATCCTGTTGTGGTTTTCCGGCTACGCCGCGCTGTTGTTCTATTTCGTGCCGCGCATGCGCGACCGCTCGAAAGTGAGCTCGGTGGCGCGCTCGACGCTGATGGGCCGCATCGTCGACAGCTACACCAATATCCTCACCGTAAAACTGTTCGCCCGCGCCCGCGAAGAAGATCAATATGTGCGCAACGCGGTCGATCGCCATGTCGATCTGTTTTCGGCGTCGCAGCGCCTTCTCACCGTGTTCGGCACGCTGCTCGACGTGCTCAATGGCCTGCTGATCGCCGGCTCCGGCGCGCTGGCGCTGGTGCTGTGGCGCTACGGCATCGTCGAGGTCGGCGCCATCGCCATGGTGCTGCCGCTGACGCTGCAGCTCACCAATATGTCGCGGCAGATCGCCAGCCGCATCACCGAAATCTTCGAGGATATCGGCGTGGTGCAGGAAGGCATGCTGACCATCGCGCAGCCGCTGCAACTCGCCGATCCCGCCAATGCGCGGCCGCTGATGGTGCGCTCCGGCCGCATCGAATTCCGCGAGGTCGACTTCGGCTACGGCCGCGAGGCCGGCGTGCTGCAGAATTTCAACCTGACCATTGCGCCCGGCGAGAAGATCGGGCTGGTCGGCCGCTCCGGCGCCGGCAAATCGACCGTGGTCAATCTGTTGTTGCGCTTCTTCGATCTCGAAGGCGGCGCGATCCTGATCGACGGACAGGATATTTCCGACCTGACGCAGGAATCGCTTGCGCGCGCAAATCTCGGTGGTGACGCAGGACACTTCGCTGCTGCACCGCTCGATCCGCGCCAATATCCGCTACGGCCGCCCCTCGGCGAGCGATGAGGAGGTGATGCGCGCCGCGAAACTCGCGCATGCTCACGACTTCATTCTCGATCTCGAAGACTGGCACGACCGCCGCGGCTATGACGCCCATGTCGGCGAGCGCGGCGTAAAGCTGTCCGGCGGCCAGCGCCAGCGCATCGCCATCGCGCGCGTGATCCTCAAGGATGCCCCGATCCTGGTGTTCGACGAGGCGACTTCCGCGCTCGACAGCGAAGTCGAAGCCGCGATCCATGAGAGCCTCGACACGCTGATGGACGGCAAGACCGTAATCGCCATCGCGCACCGGCTCTCCACCATCGCGCAGATGGATCGTCTGGTTGTGCTCGAACACGGCCGTATCCTCGAGCAAGGCAGCCATCGCGAACTGATCGCGCAGAACGGCCACTACGCGGCGTTATGGCGCCGCCAGGCCGGCGGCTTCATCGACGCCGACGACATGCAGGCGGCGGAGTAATTCGAACCGCTGTTTCATGACATAAACGGGTTGCGGATCGTTAGACCGTCGATCTTCTGTCCATTTTGAAAATCTTCAGAAAGCAGGGTTGAACAGCCGGCACGTAGCGCCGCCGCAAGTATCATGCTGTCGTAGACCGAGTAGCGGTATCGTTCCGCGAGTTCAAGTCCTAGCTCGTGCGTTTCCACTTCGAGCGGTTTGACGCTACACACCAAGCGAATTGCGGAGAGAATCTCCCGAATTTTCGTGAATTCTACGGCGTATTTGCCTATCGCTACCGAGGCGAACTCGTTGAGGACCTGGACGCTGATCGATCCCCCGCCAGCGAGCAACTGTTCCGCGCGGTCTGCCTTCGCAGCATCGCCTGACAAGAGATAGAGCAGGACATTCGTGTCGAAGAACGCGTCAACGCCGCTCATTGGCTTCGTCGCGGTCAAATTTGAAGCCAGCCGGCAATAGACCTCGGAACTTGCGCAGGTTCGCGAGCGCGCGTTCCCGCGTTTGATCCCGTGCAACATCGAACCGACGCTTGCCCGCAATCGTGATTTCGATTTCGTCGCCGGCCTTGAGCTTTAATGCTTCGACAACGCCCTGAGGCAGTCGCACGGCAAGGCTGTTACCCCATTTTGCAACCTGCATTTTGCGCTCCTTGGATATACATTACGAATGTATATCTAACAGCAAATGGCTTAAATTCAACGCCATTTCCGACTACGAGCCGTATGGCGCCACTGGATCAAATCCGGCTCGCCAGCCTACTATCACCCGGTTCGTTCGCAGCACGCGCCGTCCGGCCGGGAGCAACCGCCATCGACTTCGCCCTTTCCGAACTCCAGCAATCCGTGCGCGCCGCGGTCGAAAAAATCTGCGCCGCGCTTTGGCGACGATTATTGGCTCAAGCGCGACAGCGACGGCGAATTCCCGGAGGAGTTTTATCGCGCGCTCGCCGCCGACGGCTGGCTCGGGGTTTGCATTCCGCAGGCCCATGGCGGCTCGGGCCTCGGCGTGTCCGAAGCCGCGGTGATGATGCAGGCGATCACAGCGTCGGGCGCCGGGCTGTCCGGCGCGTCCGCCGTGCACATGAATATTTTCGGGCTCAATCCGGTCGTGGTTTACGGCAGCGAGGAGCAGAAGCGCCGCATGCTGCCGCCGATCGCCGCCGGCGAGGAGAAAGCCTGCTTCGCCGTCACCGAGCCCAATGCCGGCCTCGAAACGGCAAAGCTGCAAACCAGGGCCGAACGCCGCGGCGACATTTATGTGATCACTGGCGCGAAAATCTGGATTTCCACGGCGCAGGTTGCCGACAAGATGCTCATTCTGGCGCGCACCGCGCCGATCGAGGAGGGGCGCAAGCCGACCGCGGGCTTGAGCCTTTTCTATACCGCGCTCGACCGCCGTTTCGTCGAAGTACGCGAGATCGAGAAAATGGGACGCAAGGCGGTCGATTCAAATCAGCTGTTCATCGACGGGCTGGAAGTTCCCGCCGCCGACCGGATCGGCGAGGACGGCCGCGGCTTCGAATACATTCTCCATGGGCTCAATCCGGAGCGCATTCTGGTCGCCGCCGAAGCGATCGGGCTCGGCCGCGTCGCGCTGCAACGCGCGACCGCCTATGCCAAGGAACGCGTGGTGTTCGGCCGGCCGATCGGCAAAAATCAGGCGATCCAGCATCCGCTGGCGGAAAGCTGGATGGAGCTCGAAGCCGCCGAACTGATGATGCACAAGGCCGCCTGGCAATACGATCATGCCGTACCGTGCGCGCCGGCAGCCAATGCCGCGAAATATCTCGCCGCCGAGGCCGGCTTCAAAGCCTGCCAAACCGCCGTCGCCACCCATGGCGGCTACGGCTACGCCAAGGAATATCACGTCGAACGCTATTTCCGCGAAATCATGATTTCAAAACTGGCGCCGGTGTCGCCGCAACTCATTCTCTGCTTCATCGCCGAAAAAGTTTTGGGGCTGCCCAGATCCTATTGAGGCAAGTCTTATTGAGAGCAAGTCTTATTGAGACAAGTCGTATTGCGGATCGCTAGAGCGGCGCGCGGAAGACGAAGAAGGCGCCGCCGGCGATGAGCGCGAAGCCGACCACCTGATTCCAGGTGACCGACTGCTGCAGATAGACCACGGAAAACACGCCGAACACCGTGAGCGTGATCACCTCCTGGATCGTTTTCAGCTGGGCCGCCGAATAGGCGGCGTTGCCGTAGCGGTTTGCCGGCACCGCCAAGCAATATTCGAAGAAGGCGAGGCCCCAGCTGATGAGGATGACCTGCCAAAGCGGCACTTCCTTGAAGCGCAGGTGCCAGTACCAGGCGGTGGTCATGAAGACGTTGGAGCCGATCAACAAAACGATGGGGAAGACATAAGGAGAAGTCAGCAGCGCTGGCATGAGAACCTTCTCGGCTAGTGGCATATGAGAACGGGGCCGCAGGGATAGTACATCCAGCCAACGGTCCACGCGTATTGGTGTTCCAGTCTGCCGCAGAGAGCCTCGACCGCCGCATCGCTGTCGCAATCTGTTACTATTGCTCGCGCCATTGCGCCGCCATTGAACCGGGAGCTTATTCAATGCGCCGATTGCCGATTGCCGCCGCCCTGGCGCTCGCCTTTGCGGCCCTGACCTTGTCGGCGGTGTCCGCTCTGGCGCAGCAGGGCCAGTTGCCGATGCCTCCGGGCGGCTACCGGCCGCCGCCCGCCGCGCCGATCAAGCCCTACCCGCCGGTCGCGGTGACGCCGCCGGCGCCATTCAACGATCCGACCTTCGTCGCCTTCCGCAAAGAGCTTGCCGACATTGCCGCGCACAAGGATCGCGCCGCGCTCGCCAATCTGGTCGTGGCGCAAAATTTCTTCTGGCTGCAAGACAAAAATCTCGCCGATCCGCACAAGCCCGGCATCGACAATCTCGCCAAGGCGATCGATCTCGACGCCAAAGACGGATCGGGCTGGGACACCGTGACCGGCTATGCCAACGAACCGGCGGCGGCGGAATTGCCGCAGCAAAAAGGCGTGTTCTGCGCGCCGGCCGATCCGACCATCGATACGGCCGCGTTCGAAAATCTCGTCAAGACGACCGGCACCGATCCGTCGCAATGGGGCTATCCGACCGCCGACGGCGTCGAAGCGCATGCCGGACCGGGACCGAATACGCCGGTCGTCGAAAAGCTCGGCATGGTCATGGTGCGCGTGCTGCCGGACACCGCGCCGCCGTCCGATCCGAATTCGCCATTATTCCTGCACGTCGCGACGCCGTCCGGCAAAACCGGCTACGTCGATGCCCAGTTGTTGTCGCCGCTCGGCGGCGACCAGATGTGCTACGTCAAGGACGCCAGCGGCTGGAAGATCACCGGCTATGCCGGCGGCGTCGCGCAATAGATTTTGGGGGTATTGAACCGGCGCTGCACCCGTCCGACAATACCGTGATGAGAGGCTGGGACTGATGAACACTTTTCGGTTCGCTTCGTGGCTCGGAGCAGCGGTCCTGTGCTTGGCGTCGCTGCCGGCGCCGGCGCAGCAGATGCCGGCACAGCCGGCGCCAGCACAGGCGCAGGTATTCCAGTACCCGGTCACGGCGCCTGACGTCGATCCAGGCATCGACCACGGCAATTCAGACGACAATCTTCCCGACGAGTTCAAGAAACAGCTGGTGTTCTACCGCTCGCTGCAGCCGGCCGGCACCATCATCATCGATACGCAGGAGCGTCATCTTTATCTGATCCAGGACGAAACCCACGCGCTGCGCTACGGCATCGGCGTCGGCCGCGACGGCTTCACCTGGCAGGGCCTGTTGCAGATCAGCAAGAAGGCGGAATGGCCGGATTGGCATCCGCCGCCGGAAATGATCGAGCGCCAGCCCTATCTGCCGCGCTTCATGGCTGGCGGTCCGGGCAATCCGCTCGGCGCCCGCGCCATGTATCTCGGCAATACCGTCTATCGCATCCACGGCACCAACGCGCCGGAGACGATCGGCCAGGCGGTTTCGTCGGGCTGCTTCCGGCTCGTCAATGACGACGTGATCGACCTGTATAGCCGGGTCGATGTCGGCACCCACGTCATCGTGCGGCAGGATTAGATTTCCACAACACGTAGGGGCGCCCCTCGTGGGCGCCCGAGAGGGTGGCCACAAGGGCCACCCCTACGGATAATTTTTACCCCCGCCCCGCCGCGGCGGCGACGGATTGCGCGGTCTGGCCGAACAGGATGGCGCGCTCTTCTGCGGTGCGGATGCCGCCCTGGCCGGGATTGATCTTCGGCGTCCATTCGTAAGCCTTGACCACCGCCGGGCGCGCCTTGATCGCCTCGAACCAGCGCTTGAGGTGCGGGAAATCGTCGATGTTCTGCGCCTGGCGCTGCCACGGCACGATCCACGGATAGGACACCATGTCGGCGATCGAATATTTGCCGGCAAGATAGGCGCGATCGGCGAGCCGCTTGTTCATCACGCCGTACAGCCGGTTGACCTCGTTGCGATAGCGATCGATCGCGTACTGGATTTTGTCGACCGCATAATTGCCGAAGTGATTGTACTGGCCCGACATCGGGCCGAGCCCACCCATCTGCCAGAACAGCCATTCCAGCGCCGCGGTGCGGCCGCGCAAATCTTTCGGAATGAATTTGCCGGTCTTGTCGGCGAGATAAAGCAGGATGGCGCCCGACTCGAATACCGGGATCGGCTTGCCGCCGTCGGCCGGTTTATGATCGACGATGGCGGGAATGCGGTTGTTCGGCGATACCGCCAGGAACTCCGCCTTGAACTGCTCGCCCTTGCCGATATTGACCGGAATGATTTTGTATTCCAGTCCGGCTTCCTCGAGAAAAATCGTGACTTTGTGGCCGTTCGGCGTGGTCCAGTAATGTACGTCGATCATGACAAGCCCTTGGGTGGGATGATGAGAGAACGCCCAGTGTAGCGCGTTTTCTAGCGATTATTTAACCCCTCCCGGCGCATTGCTGTCCATCGTGGCCAGCACCGGTACCTACGCCCCGAAAACCGCCCCCGCCCCCGCCCGCGGCTTGGTCGCGCGCGCGCCGGCCAACGCTTTCGTCGCCGCGGTGATCCTCGCGCTGTTTGTGCTTGCCGCCATCGCCGGCGCCATGCGCAAGGACATCACGCAAGGTTTCGACGAGGTGGCGCAGGTTTCCTATGTGGCGCACATCCAGCACAGCGGCAATGCGTGGCCGGATCTGACCAGCATGCGGCTGCTCGACCCGCGCACATTCCAGTTCACCGGCGCCGCCAATTATCTCAACCATCCGCCGAAATTCTACGCGCTGTTGGCGCTGCTCGGCCCGGTGCTGGAAGGCCATCCGCAAGCGCTGCTGTTTCACCGGCTGATCGACGTCGCGATCGTCGCGCTCGGCCTGGCCGCGCTGCTTGGGCTTGGGCTCGCGGCGCGGTTCCCGCGCGAGGAATTTTATGCCTATGCGGTGCCGCTCGCCTGCATTCCGGTGCTGGCGCCGCTCGCCGGCGCGGTGAACAACGACGATCTGGCTTTTTTCGGCGGCGCCATCGTCATCCTCGGCGCCTGGCAATACATCGCCAGCGGCCGCGACGGCTGGATGGCGCTGGCGCTGTTCGGCGTCGTCGCCGCGAGCTGGGCGAAGCTGACCGGGCTTCTCCTCACCGCCGCGATGATGAGCGGCGTCATGACTTATTTGCTGTGGCGGCAGCGCTTGCCATGGCTGTGGATCGTCGCGGCGGTCGCGGTATTGTCGCTCGCGGCGACGCCCTATCTTGAATTCATCCTCAGCTACGGCAGCCCGACCCCGCAGACGCCGGCGCAGGTCGCGCTGATTGCCGACGGCGCGCGCGCCGCCGGCTGGGCCGATCTGCCGCGCCAATCGTTTCCCGGCTATCTCGTCTATTTCATCGGCGCCTTCATCGCCGCCTGGATGCCGGCGCTCGGCGCGCGCAACGCGCTCAACGACGCGATGCTTGTCATTCCCGCCGCGGCGCTCATCGGCGCGCTCCTCGGTTTGGCGCTGTCGCTGCAGCGCTTGTGGCAACGCCGGGAGACCGTGCTCGACGTTGTCGTCGTCGCCGGCTTTTACGGCCTTGCCGCGACATTCGCGATCCATGTGTATTACAGCTACGGCCGCTACGCCGTGACCGGCTGGCTGATGGACGCCTATCCGCGTTATTATCTGCCGCTCATCGCCATCGTGCCGCTGGCCTGTCTTTCGCTCGCCGCCGCGATCGCGACGCCGCGCTGGCGCAACGCATTGCTGGTGTTTCTGGTCGGCGGCCCCGTCCTGTTCCGCCTGTTCGGCGCGCCGCTGAGCTGAAACTGCAAGCCGGGCGTGGCGACCTTAAGGCTTTAAAAGCGCCCACCAGCGCCGGCAAACGTGGTAAGCTCTCCACCCATTGAAGGAGGAATCATGGTCACGGAAATTGCCCAAATCGACGTTAAACCCGGCATGGAATCGGAGTTCGAGGCCGGCGTGAAAACCGCCGCGCCGATCTTCAAACGCGCCAAGGGCTGTCGCGCCATGGAATTACGGCGCTCGGTCGAAAAGCCCGCCCGCTACCGTTTGTTCGTCGCCTGGCAGACCGTCGAGAACCATACCGTCGATTTTCGCGAATCACCCGATTTCCAGGAATGGCGCAAGCTCGTCGCCCACTGTTTCGCATCGCCGCCGGAAGTGGAGCATGTGGCGCAGGTGCTGCGCGGGTTTTAAAACCGTAGGGGCGGCCCTGGTGGCGCCCTCTCGTCGTCGTGGGCGCCCACGAGGGGCGCCCCTACGCGAACTAATCTACGCCCGCACCCTTTCCACATTGGCGATACGCGCCGGCACGCCGAATTCGCGCCGGCACACTTCGGCAAGCGTAGCGACGCCCTGGCGAATCTCGTCGTGAGACGCATTGGCGAAGCACAGCCGGGTGCGGCTTTTGCCGTAAGCCTTGTCGGTCGCCCATTCCGCGCCCGGATTGATGGCGACACCAGCGGCGAGCGCCGGCTGGTAAAGTTTTGACGTATCGACCTGGTCCGGCAGCTTGACCCACAGGAAAATGCCGCCCTGCGGATCGTCGAATTCGGCCGCGGTGCCGAATTGCTCGTTGAGCGCATCCATCAGCGTTTCGAGTTTTTGCCGCAGGCCGCGCGTCAGCGCCGGCACATGGGCGTCGAAATGCTTTGGGCAGAATTCGCCCAGCACCATCTGCTCGAGCGCGCCGGAACCGGCGTCGGTCTTGATCGCCAGCATGCGCGCCAAAAGATTCCATTCGGCGACGATGTAGCCGACGCGCAAGGCTGGCGCGATCGATTTCGAAAACGAGCCGATATGGATGACGCCGCCCTGCTGGCTCATGGCGTGTAGCGCCGGCGGCCGGCGGCCGTCCCAGATCAGATCGGAATAGCAATCGTCCTCGAAGATCGGCACGCCGTGCTGTTGCGCCAGCCGCAGCAATTCGTGGCGGCGCGCTTCGCTCAAAATCGTGCCGGTCGGATTTTGTACCGTCGGGATGGTGTAAATGTATTTCGGCCGCACGCCGCGGCGCTTGAGATCGTCGAGGGCCGAGGCGAGCGCATCCATGCGCATGCCCTCGCCGTCGAGCGGAATGCCGACCGCATTGACGCCGAGCCGAGTCAGGCGATTGAGCGCGCCCTGATAGGATTCCCGCTCGATGATGACGGTGTCGCCGCGCAAAAGCAGGATGCCGTTGACCAGATCGAGCGCCTGCAGCGAGCCGGAGGTGATGAGGATCTCGTCGGCGGTGCAGGAAATGCCCGCGGTGCGCTTAAGCTTTTGCGCCAGAAATTCACGCAGCCGTTTATAGCCCTGCGGGCCGCTGGCCAGACCATAGGTCGCCAGGTTGCGGCCCTCGCGCGCCAATACATCGTTTGCCGCCTTGACCAGCGCGTCGAGCGGCACCTGGTCGGCATCGTTGTGGCCGCCGGTGAAATTGTATTTGGCAAAACCGTTCCATTTGGCCGCCGGCGGCGGCAGGCCGGGCGCCAGCAAGGGCGTGAAGTCGAAATTGGGCATGCAGTCTCTCTCCTTGGTAATTACCCTAGTCGTCATGACCGGGCTTGTCCCGGCCATCCACGTCTTCCCTTTGACCAACAGGCAGACGTGGATGCCCGGCATAAAGCCGGGCATGACGCCTGCAAAAGGCAGGCGTCACTTTCCTCATCGCCGGACTCGACCCATATTGGGGCTATGGCGAAAAGCCCGAAGCCGCGCGATCCGGCGAAGCATTCGAAAAAAGACCCGGCCAGGCCGACGCGCGCCAAGGCGTCGCGCCCGGATGCGGCGGCGCTCGACCCGTCGCTGGCGGACATCCTCAATCCCGCCATCGGCCAAGGCCGCGCCGGGCTTGGGGCGCAGACGGGTTCTCCCTCACCCACCCCCCCGCAAGGGGGCGAGGACACCTCGGGCCTGAAACCGCCGCCCGACAATTCCTGGGACCGCCGCGCCGATTTCGCCAATGCGCATCGCGCCCGCGCCTCGACGCGTGGTTTTAGCAAAGCGCCGCAGCAGGGCTATGTCGGCAAAACGCCGGTGCCGCCCGGCGAGCTCGATCCCGATCTGGCGCGCGCGCTCGGCATCGAGGAGCACGATGCGGACGAGAACGCGCGCGACGTGATAAAATATGGCGAAGCCCCGTCGCGAGGGCGCCTGGTGCGACGCCCCCAGGAAGAGGCGGGCGCCGGCGCATTCGGCAGCGCCGCCAGCCAGCAATCGCTCGACCGGCTGCTGCGCGAAGGCCGCGCCGAATTTCGCGAAGCGCTGTGGACGCCGCACCGGCCGCCGCGGCCGGACAAATCCGAAGGCGGCCGCCGCCTCGTCATCAAATCCGATTTCGATCCCAAGGGCGACCAGCCGCAGGCGATCAAGGACCTGGTCGAAGGCGTGCGGAGGAACGACCGCACCCAGGTGCTGCTCGGCGTCACCGGCTCCGGCAAGACCTTCACCATGGCAAAGGTCATCGAGGCGACGCAGCGCCCGGCGCTCGTCCTCGCGCCCAACAAGACGCTGGCGGCGCAGCTCTACGGCGAGTTTCGGAATTTCTTTCCCGACAATGCGGTCGAATATTTCGTCAGCTATTACGACTACTACCAGCCGGAAGCCTATATCCCGCGCACCGACACCTATATCGAGAAGGATTCCTCGATCAACGAGCAGATCGACCGCATGCGGCATTCGGCGACGCGCGCGCTGCTCGAGCGCGACGACGTCATCATCGTCGCCTCGGTGTCGTGCATCTACGGTATCGGCTCGGTCGAGACCTATTCGGCGATGACCTTCACCATCAAGCAGCGGCGAGAAGCTCAATCAGCGGCAGCTGCTCGCCGACCTGGTGGCGCTGCAATACAAGCGCTCGGGCGGCGATTTTTTCGCGGCTCGTTCCGGGTGCGCGGCGACGTCATCGAGATTTTCCCGGCGCACTATGAGGACCGCGCCTGGCGGGTGTCGCTGTTCGGCGACGAAGTGGAATCGATCCACGAATTCGATCCGCTCACCGGGCAGAAGACCGACGAGCTGGAATTCGTCAAAATCTACGCCAACTCGCATTACGTGACGCCGCGGCCGACGCTGCTGCAGGCGATTTCCGGCATCAAGCTCGAACTGCGCCAGCGGCTCGAACAGCTCAACGCCGCCGGCCGGCTGCTCGAAGCGCAGCGGCTCGAGCAGCGCACGCTCTACGACCTCGAAATGATGGAGGCGACCGGCGCCTGCGCCGGCATCGAGAATTATTCGCGCTATCTCACCGGCCGCAAACCCGGCGAGCCGCCGCCGACTTTGTTCGAATACGTGCCCGACAATGCGCTGGTCTTCGTCGACGAGAGCCACGTCACCGTGCCGCAGCTCGGCGGCATGTTTCGCGGCGACTTTCGGCGCAAGGCGACGCTCGCCGAATACGGCTTCCGGCTGCCGTCATGCATGGACAATCGGCCGCTGCGGTTCGAGGAATGGGATGCGATGCGGCCGCAGACCACGTGCGTCTCGGCGACGCCCGGCCCGTGGGAGACTCAACGAATCCGGCGGCGTGTTCACCGAGCAGGTGATCCGGCCGACCGGCCTGATCGATCCGCCGGTCGACGTGCGGCCGGCGCGCACCCAGGTCGACGATCTGGTCGGCGAAGTGCGGCAGGTCGCGCAAGCCGGCTACCGCGTCGCTGGTCACCGTGCTGACCAAGCGCATGGCGGAGGATTTGACCGAATACCTGCACGAGCAGGGCATTCGGGTGCGCTACATGCATTCCGACATCGACACCATCGAGCGCATCGAGATCATTCGCGACCTGCGGCTCGGCGCCTTCGATGCGCTGGTCGGCATCAACCTGTTGCGCGAGGGCCTCGATATTCCCGAATGCGCGCTGGTCGCCATTCTCGACGCCGACAAGGAAGGATTTTTGCGCAGCGAGACCAGCCTGGTGCAGACCATCGGCCGCGCCGCGCGCAATATCGACGGCCGCGTCATTCTCTATGCCGACCAGCATCACCGGCTCGATGGAGCGCGCCATGGCGGAAACCAGCCGCCGCCGCGAGAAGCAGGAAGCCTACAACACCGAAAACGGCATCACGCCGGAAAGCATCCGCAAGGGCATCGGCGACATTCTCAACAGCGTTTACGAGCGCGACCATGTGCTGATCGCCACCGGCACCGGCCAGAAGGCATTGGCGGCGAATTCGAGCGAGGCCGCCACCATCGGCCATAATTTCGAGGCGGTGATCGCCGATCTCGAAGCCCGCATGCGCGCCGCCGCCGCCGATCTCGACTTCGAGGAAGCCGCGCGGCTGCGCGACGAGCTCAAGCGCCTGCGCGCAACCGAACTCGCCGTGACCGACGACCCGACGGCAAAATTCCTACCCTCTCCCGGTCCGGGACGAGGGTCGCCGCGCGCAGCGCGGCGGGGTGAGGGCCGACCGGTCCGCCGCCAGCAAAGTTCACAAACCGCGCTCGACGAAATGGGCATCGCGCTCTCCCACGAAGTCGCAGCCGCATCGGCCCGGAAAGCGCAACACGCCGCGCAAGCCAAATCTCGACGAGATGGGGCCGGGCGTTGAAATCGATTCCCGGGAAAGAGCTCCGGCCCGCGCTCCACACTCGGCCGCCCCGGCATGCGCGGCGGCTTCAAGCCGCGCCAGCGCTGATCGCCGGTGTGGCGGGTGGCTGATATCGCTGGGCCAGGCGGATGGGTTAAGCTACGCTGATCGCTTACGAATTAACCCGGAGGTCGCCATGGCAAAAGGTCAAATGCGCAGCAACAAGGAAAAGAAGAAGCCGAAGCAGGACAAGAACAAGCAGAAGGGCCGCGACGCCCCCTCGCCGTTCGCCAACATGCACAGCCAGGCCACCAAACCCGGCAGCTCGTACGCGAGCCAGTACGGCAAGAAGAATTAGGCGGGGGCGGGCGCGAATAGACCAACAGGGAATGGCCTATTCCCCTTGCGCTATTCCCTGTTGCAGAATACCGTGCCGGTATGATCCGTTCGTTCAGGGACGCAGCGACGGCGCGCCTGTTTGCGGACGAGGATGTGCCGCGCTTTCGTGGGATCGAGCGGCAAGCGCGTAGAAAGCTGCTCGCTGCTCGACGGTACTGGCACATTAAATGATCTGCGCCAGCCGCCGGGTAATCGGCTCGAAGCACTTAAAGGCGACCGCCAAGGACAGCACTCGATCCGAATCAACGACCAATGGCGGATTTGCTTCGTATGGCGCGACGGCGGCGCTGAACTTGTTGAGATCGTCGACTACCATTGAGGATTGCAGCAATGGTCAAAACAAAGCACCTCGACCCCATTCCCCCCGGCGAGATTCTCGCCGAGGAATTCATGAAGCCGAACGGCATCAGCCAGAACCGGCTGTCGCGCGACATCGACGTCAATCCTGCTCGCATCAACGATATTGTCCACGGCCGCTCGGCAATCACCGCCGCGATCGCCCTCCGATTGGGAAAATACTTCGGCACCACGCCGGAACTGTGGATGAACTTGCAGGCGTCCTACGAGCTACGGCTCGCTCGCGCGAAGGACTGGCCAAAAATCGAACACCGGGTGCGCGTCATGGCGGCGGAGTAGATTTAAACGCACATAGTCAGACGTTATGAAGCTAGGCTTCGAAGAAACTCAAACTCCGTATACGAGCGGCTCGCAGAGCGCGCGGGCGTGGACTGAACAGTGGGTCCGGAAATGGGCCGATTGTCCAAACTGCGGCGCTTCGAAAATAAATTCCTTCCCGAATAACAGTCCCGTCGCGGACTTTCATTGCGCCGCATGTAATGAGGAATACGAATTAAAGAGTTAGAAGAGCCAGTTTAGCAACAAGGTCCTCGACGGCGCATTCAAAACAAAATGTGAGCGACTGGCTGCGGATAACAATCCAAACTTATTGCTTATGAATTACGATCTGCAGCAGTTGAGTGTCGTCAACTTAGTTTTAGTTCCAAAACATTTTTTCGTACGAGAAATTATTGAGGAGAGAAAGCCATTAGCGGCCACAGCTCGGCGCGCAGGCTGGATCGGTTCCAATATCCTGCTTAATCAAATTCCTCAATCCGGCAAAATCTATATTGTTCGTGATGGACAGATCGAGCCAAAAGATTCGAGTGCTTTCACAATGGACCAAGACGCTCTTTCTGCGTGATCAAGGGCAAGAAGCGAGAGTTTGGCTCATCGAGGCAATGAAATGTGTTGATGCTATAGGAAAGAAGGAGTTTCAGATTGAAGACGTTTATGCATACGAGAACCGATTGAGCCAGATATATCCCGGCAACCGAAATGTTAAACCGAAAATACGTCAACAATTGCAGTTCCTGAGAGATCGCGACTACCTCGATTTCGTCTCTCGCGGGTATTACCGTTTGCGCTCGGAAAAATGATTCGCGCCCGGTAATCTCCCATGGCCTGGTACCGCAATTACTACAAATGCGCTCGGTGCAATTACGAATGGCCGGATGAATGGTCCTGCATGTCCGACGATGATTGCCCGCACTGTGGCGCGCGGCATATGTCGCCCTATGAAAGCGACGACCTGACGGAAGCGATTGAGCCCGATGGCGACGAGTTTGTCGTTCTTTGGTCGCCTGAAACGGCAGAACATGATCCGGCCTATCGCGAACTCGGACGCTTTCCCACCCGTACCGAGGCCGAAGCGTTTCTGGCGACCGGATAGCGGATCAAGCCCAACAAGCCGGCCGAAACTTCTTGATCCCGGCAACGTAGCTCTATCGAATTCACCCATGAGCGCGCCCAACACCAGCGAAGCCTTCTACGCCACCCTCCCCGTCCGGCGCGGCTTCCGCAGCCTGATGGACCCGGCGCGCTATACGCCGCTGCCGGACGATTGGATGGTCGGCATTGCCGACGTGGTGGAATCGACCAAGGCGATCGCGGAGAAGCGCTACAAGGCGGTCAACATGGCCGGCGCCGCCGTCATCGCGTCGGTGACCAACGCGCTCGGCGGCCGCGAATTTCCTTTCGTGTTCGGCGGCGACGGCGCGAGCTTTGCGGTGTCGCCGCGCGACGCCGAGACGGCGCGCGAGGCGCTTGGCGGCGACGGCGGCCTGGGCCGACGGCGAGCTCGGCGCTGACGTTGCGGGTCGCGCTGATTCCGGTCGCGGATATCCGCAGCCAGGGGCGCGACGTGCGCGTGGCGCGCTACGGGCCGTCGGAGAATCTCTCCTATGCGATGTTTTCGGGCGGCGGCCTCGCCTGGGCGGACGCCGCCATCAAGCGCGGCGAATTCGCCGTCACGCCGGCGCCGCCCGGCACCTGGCCCGATCTCACCGGCCTGTCGTGCCGGTTCCAGGAATTCCGCGCCGCGCGCGGGCTGATCCTCGTCCATGCTGGTGCTGCCGGCGCCCGGCGCCGATCCGGCAGCCTTCCGCGCGCTCACCGAAGAGATCGTGGCGCTGGTCGAGCGAAGCCCCGATGCCGGAAGTCCGGTGCCGGTCAATGGACCCGCCATGCGCTGGCCGCCGCAAGGCGTCGCGCTCGAAGCGCACACGATGCCGGGCGGCCGGCTGCGACGCGCCCGCGTGCTGGCGAAGACGCTGCTTTATTTCCTGATCATGCGCTCCGGCCTGCGCGTCGGCGGTTTCGTGCCGGCGACTTATCTGCGGCAGGTCGTCGAGAATTCCGACTTCCGCAAATACGACGACGGGCTGCGCATGATCATCGACTGCACGCCCGAGCTCGCCGACGCGCTGGAGCGGCGGCTTGCCGCGGCGGCGGGAACCGCGCTCTACGGCCTGCACCGGCAGGACGCCGCCATGATGACATGCTTCACGCCGTCACCGACGCGCAGCGATCATGTGCATTTCATCGACGGCGCGCGCGGCGGCTATGCCGCCGCCGCGGCCGCGCTCAAAGCGGCGCTGGCGGCGAACTGAACGTCCTGCTCGGCGATAGTCACATCCCCTGCTTCGCCAGCGCGGCGGCGCCGGCGGCGGCGACTTGCTCGTCCTGCGACGACAGCGCGCCGGAGACGCCGATGGCGCCGACGATCTTGCCGTCGATCTCGACCACAGCGCCGCCTTGGAGCGGCGTGATGTCCTTGAGCGCCAGCAGCCGCATGCCGGCGCCGCCGGCGGCGATGGCGTCGTCGAGCGCCTTGATCGGCAGCTTGAATTCGAGCGAGGTGCGCGCCTTGCCCTCGGACGTGGTGACGGCGGAGAGCTGCGCATTGTCGCCCTTGTGGAACATCACCAGATTGCCGCCGCTGTCGAGAATGGTGATGGCGACCTGCCAGGAATTCTTGGCCGCTTCGAGCTCGGCCGCCGCCATGACGCGCTTGGCCTGATCGAGCGTGATCGGCGCGCCATAGGGCAGCATCGGCGCCGGCGCCGCGGCGGACGCGGCAGGCTGTTGCGCCAAGGCCGGTGTCACGGCGGACCCGGCCGCCAAGGCGAACGCACAGGCAAACGCAAGCATTCGAAACATCTGTGAGTCTCCAACAGGATCAGGCCGAATCCGGCGCGCGGGCGGCACAATAAGCGGCAAAAGCGGCAGGGGAAAGCCGCACTGTTCCCGTCCTCTTGAGGCCGGCCAGGCCGCCGGCCTAAAAGCGCCGTCGCGACCGACCTCCCCGCGTGCGCACGGCAGGGGACGGTGAAGCACCTGAGCGAAACGTGATCGCGCCGCCCGGTGCATGGAACCGCGCGTCAGGATTATATTCCGGCCACCGCTCAGGAGACCCCGCCATGTTCTCATTCCGCAAAAAGCTCGAAATGCCCGGCGCCGCCGAAGCCTTGCCCGGCCGCTCGACGCCGATCCGCACCGCCAGCGAGCATTTCGTACTGCACCGCGCGCTCAAGGGCCCCTATCCCGAAGGCTTGCCGATGGCGATGTTCGGGCTCGGCTGCTTTTGGGGCTCGGAACGCAATTTCTGGGAGCTCGGCGACGGCATCTATACGACCGCGGTCGGCTATGCCGGCGGCCTGACGCCCAACCCGACCTACGAGGAAGTCTGCTCCGGCCGCACCGGGCATAACGAGGTCGTGCTCGTGGTCTATGACCCGAAGAAAATCTCCTACGAGCGCCTGCTCAAGACATTTTGGGAAAACCACGATCCGACCCAGGGCATGCGCCAGGGCGGCGACGTCGGCACGCAATACCGCTCCGGCATCTATGTGTTTTCGCCGGAGCAGCGCGCCGCCGCCGAGGCGTCGAAGGCGGCCTATGCCAAGGCGCTCTCAGCCCAACGCATGGGTCCCATCACGACGGAAATCGTCGACGCGCCGCCGTTCTATTTCGCCGAGGATTATCATCAGCAATATCTCGCCAAGAATCCGGGCGGCTATTGCGGCCACGGCGGCACCGGCGTGAGCTGCCCGATCGGCACGGGTGTGGCGGCATAAGAACTGCGAATGGTGAGTGGCGAATAGCGGGTGGGTATAGAGTACTATTCGCTATTCGCTACTCGCCATTCGACGCTTCGCGTCAAGTCGCGGAACTCCGGAGTCTCCATGGCTTGGCCGGACGGACGCTATATTCAGGCGGCGATTTTCTTCAGCCGCTGGCTGTTGGCGCCGTTCCTGCTCGGCCTGCTGCTGTGTCTGTTTCTGCTGATCTATCGCTTTTTCGCCGATCTCTTTGCGCTTGTATTCGAGGTGCGGACCGATACCTGGCACGACATGGTCACCAGCCTGCTCAATCTGGTCGACCTGGCGCTGACGGCCAATCTGGTCCTGATCGTCATTTTCTCCAGCTACGAAAATTTCATCCGCCGCATCCATGCCGATGCGCATCCCGACTGGCCCGAAGGCTTGACCCAGGTCGATTTCGGCGCGCTCAAGCAGAAGCTGCTCGGTTCGATCGTCGGCATCGCCTCGGTCGATACGCTGGCGTGGTATTTCGACCTTGAGAAAATTCCGGACAGCCCGAAGCTGCTCTGGGTCCTGGCCTTCCCGCTGATGCTGGCCCTCGTCATGCTCATTCTCGCGATCGCCGACTGGTTCAGCGACCAGCGCAAAAGGCGCCCAAACTAGGCGCTCCGGCGGCGGACGGCCGGTCCGGCCGGTGAGGATTTGTTAACCATACCGGGCGTTAATCGCACTTCGGCTTTGGCTCGAACGGGGTCGGATTGCGCGTATGCGGGTCACCCGCTCTCTCATGCTGTTTTTTGCCGTGGCCATGGCGGCGGGGGGATGCGCGCAGCAGCCCCTGATGCGCGTCCAAATGGCCGGCGCGGCCACCCCTTATGGCATCGATAATGTCGTCTACGGCGGCGGCGCCGGCTATGGGGCGGTTGCCGCGCCCGCAATGGCCGCGGCGCCGGCTTACGGCATGGCGCCCGCCCGGCTACGCGGCGCCCGGTTATGCCATGGCGGCGCCGACTTACGCGGCGGCGCCGTCCTACGGCACGGCGATGGGCTATCCCGGAATGGCGGGCTATCCCGGCATGATGGCCCAGCCGGTCGCCTATTCGCCGAACGGCATGCAGTTTTCCTACACGCTCGATGCCGGCGACCGGCTGCGCATCGTCGTGTTCGGGCAGGACGGGTTGACCAATTCCTACGTGCTCGACGCCAGCGGGCAAATCGACATGCCGCTCATTGGCATCGTGCCGGCGCACGGCCTGACGACCGATCAGCTCGCGGCGCGCATCAGCGACATGCTGCGCCAGGGATTTGTCCGCGAGCCGCACGTCGCCGTCGAAGTCGAAGCCTATCGGCCGTTCTTCATCCTCGGTGAAGTCGCGCAGCCCGGCCAATATCCCTATACGCCGAACATGACGGTGGAGACCGCGGTGGCGATTGCCGGCGGCTTCGGGCCGCGCGGCGACCACAAATCGGTGCTCATCAGCCGCAATTACGGCGGCTCGGTCTATCGCTTCCGCACGCCGGTCACGGCGTCGGTCAGCCCGGGCGATACGATCCAGGTGCAGGAACGCTGGTTCTGAAACCAGGAACCAGTAATCAGGCCTCAGTAATCAGAAAAAATCTGATTACTGATTATTGACCACCGGCTACTGCTATTTCAGGTGCTTGACCAAGAAATCCAGAGCGCGCTTGCGGCCGGTCATGGCGGCGGCTTCGTTGTAGCTGCCGCGCTCTTCACAATTAAAGCCGTGCTGCCCGTCGGGATAGAGATAGATCTCGCAATCGCCGCCGCGCTTTTGCTTGATCAACTCGACGTCGCTCATCGGGATCGAAGCGTCCTTCTCGCCCAAATGTATCTGGGTCGGTACTTTCGGTTTCTCATCGGCATTTTTGGCGATCTGGCCGCCGTAAAACGCCACCGCGCAGGACAGGCCGTTGAGCTTGCAGGCCGCCAGGAATGCAATAGTGCCGCCCATGCAGAAACCCGTAATCGCGACCGGCCCCTCTTTCTTGAGTTCGTCGATCGCGGCCTGCACGTCGCGCATCATCGCGCCCCAATCGGGATTGGCGACGAATTTGCGCGCCTTGGCGATTTCGTCGGGCGTATAGCCGCACTCGAAATTCGGCTGCTGCCGATCGAACACCGCGGGCGCCACCGCTGTATAGCCTTGCGCGGCGAGCCGGTCGCACACCGCGCGGATATGATGATTGACGCCGAAAATTTCCTGAATGACGACGATGCCGCCCTTGGATTTTCCGACCGGATCGGCGCGATAGGCGCCGAGCTTGAAATTGTCCGACGCCGTCAATGCAAAATGCTTACCCAAGACGATCCTCCCTTTGAGATCGGCCGAACTCACCCATTGGCCGGCCGCACAGACTAACCTCGCAGCAGCCTATCGGTCGGCTTCGCCGCGCTCAACCCACCCCGGAGGCTATTGCGTCACGACGATGAAATCGGTGCCGTCGCCGGTTTCGTCGCCGAGGCCGTGGTCGGAAACGACCAGCGACGAGCCGGGCACCATCAATTGGGAAATATAATCGATCGCGTGCTGCGGAATCTCGATGCGCGCCAGCACCTCGGCCGGCGTCTGCGGCGGCGGCGGTGGTGGCGGCGGCAAAGCGGCGGCGCGCTTGTCGTGCTGGGCGTTCCGCGCCTTCGGCGGCGGCGGCGGCGGTTCACCGGGCAGCGAAACGACATTCCAGCGCAAGCGTCGCGTGATCGCCCAAGAAATCCAGCGCCGTGAAGACTTGCGTGCCGAGCGGCTGGTCGGCATGCGCGATGGTGACCGCGGCGGCGAACAAAGGCTCGAAATCCTGCCGGACGTAAATCTTCTTTTCCTTGCGGCTGATGAAGATCGCAATCGGCGTCTTTTTCGCCGGCAGGTTTGGCAACAGGTCCGGCAGCATGTCGGCCGGCTTGGCCGGCGGCGGCGCCGGCGCGGCGTCGGCCAGCGTAGCGGCAGCGGTCGTCGCGACAGGAGACGTGGCGGCAGGAGACGTGGTGGCGGGAGGCACGGACGTCCCCTCCGGTGGCGCGGGATCGACGCGCAAGCCGATCTGGTCCGGTTTGACCGGAATTGCCGGATCCGTTGCCGCGGCGTCCGTGGTCTTGCTGCTGTCACTGGCGGGCGTTGCCGGTGCGGTCTGCACGGCCGCGACGACGGGCGGCGTGACCGCGATGGCAGGCGGTGGCGACGGCGGCGGCGACGGTCTGTCCTTGTGCACGAACAGATGCGGATCGGCGAACTCGACCGGCTTTAATTCGGCGCCCGCGATGACGACCGGCACGCCGAGCCTGGTGAGACTAAACAGCCGCACGGCGAAATCGTGCGGCATGCGGATGCAGCCATGCGACGCCCGATGGCCAATATTCTCGCCTTCATGCAGCGCCACGCCCGACCAGGTGATGCGCTGCATGAACGGCATCGGCGCGTTACTGTAGATGTTCGAACTCGTGATAGCGCTGCTTCTGAATGACGCTGAACACACCCGATGGCGTCGGCAAGCTCGGCACGCCGGTCGCGACCGATGTGTCGGCGACGTGGACGCCGTCGCTGTAGAGGTGAAGCTTTTGCTGATCGATTGAAACGTAGATTTGCAACGGACCTTTCGGAATATCGCCGAACGGTTCCTTGCTGGCGGGCTCGGTCGCCACCTCTTTGCGCACCAGCGCATGCCGCGATCGCGCCACAGCCGGCGTGCCAGCCAAGATCACGGCCAGCGCCGTGCCAAGACCGAAAGCGCAAACACCGGCTGCGCTTTTCATCTGCCGCGCGCGCCGCGCGCCGTTAGTGCTCAACTCCGCCCCCCGGGCCGGTGGGAAAAAGCGCGATAAAGAAAGAAAAGCGACATCAGCGCGCTATTCGACCCATAAATCCTTACGGACACGTTGATCTCCGGCCACTTTGGCCTTCCGTCCGCCGCCGGACTTAAGGCCGCGGCGTCAGCGCGAAAGCCTGCGCCAGCAATTCGTAGGAATGCCGGCGCGCCGCATGATCGTAAACCATTGTGGTGATCATGAGTTCATCGGCATGTGTCGTTTCGATGAGCGCGAGCAGCCGTTCCTTGACGCGGTCAATGCCGCCGACCACAAGCCGCGCCCGGTGCCGCGCCATGCGCTCGCGGTCGGCCGGCGTAAAGGGATAAGCGGCGGCCTCTTCGGGCGACGCGAGCGGCAGATATTCGCCCTTGGCGCGGCGCGCGTAATGCAGATCGGCGCTCAAGGCGATGCGCTCGGCCTCGGCATCGGTGTCGGCGGCGATCGCCGCGGTGCCGAGAATCGCATAGGGCTCCTTCATCGTCGCCGACGGCTTGAAATGCTGGCGATAGGAAAGCATCGCGCTCGCCGCGTCATAGTCGGCGAAATGGTGGGCAAAGGCGAAGCCCATGCCGGTCGCGGCGGCAAGCTCGGCGCTGTAGCCGCTCGAACCGAGCAGCCAGATCGGCGGCAGCGCGACGTCGGCGGGAACGGCGTGCACGTTGCGGAACGGATGGCCTTCCGGAAATCCGCCGCGCTCCAGCAGCAGCAATTCCTGGAAGCGTTCGAGGAAATCGTCGCCCTGGCGCGGATCCTGCCGGGCGCGCAGCGCGTAGGATGTGACCGGATCGGTGCCCGGCGCGCGGCCGAGGCCGAGATCGATGCGGCCGGGAAACAACGCCTCCAGCACCTTGAAGCGTTCGGCCACCATCAGCGGCGCATGGTTCGGCAGCATCACTCCGCCCGAGCCGACGCGCAGATGCGAGGTCGCCGCCGCGATCTGCCCGATCATGATTTCCGGCGAGGAGCTCGCGATATTCGCCAGATTGTGATGTTCGGCAACCCAATAGCGCTTGTAGCCGAGCCGGTCGGCCAGCCGCGCCAAATCGAGCGAATTGTGCAAGGCGGCCGAGCCCGGCGTCGCCGTGGTGACGGGCGACAGATCGAGGACGGAAAGCGGGATCACGCCGGCCTATGAGCCCGCGGCCGGCGCTGCCGTCAATCCCGGTGCAGGCTCACCGGATATTCGAACCGAAGGTGGCCGGTTGCGGCAACTGACCGTCCGGCGGCGCGGCGGTGGCGGCCTGCCGCCTGTGGATGCGACGCGCCCTGGCGGGGCGATGGCGCGCAACGTGCGCTTGCACATCGGTCTTCGCGTCGGCGCGGCCGCGGCGCTTGCCGGCGCGGCCTGACTGGTCGGTGGTGCTTGGCTCGCCGGCGATTGAACCGCAACCTCGCTCGCGGCATCTTTCGCTGTCGGCGCCGCCGACGCCGCGTTCGCGCGATTGAGCGACACGCTACCGGCCGATATCGCATTCACCGCAAAGCGGACGCCGAACGGCACTGCGATTCTATCCGTCCTATCCGCCATCGTGGGCGCAGGCACGGCGAAGACGAGCTGCAGCGGCGCGCCGCCGTTCGACGAATGCGCGAACGGTTCGTGATTGACGCGGAATGCGGCGAACATGGCCAAACCGCAGCCGATGCCAACGACGGACGCCAACAGCGCCACGATCGTCAGACGGATATTCGGAAACATTGCATATTCGGAAACATTGCACCTCGCAGAACGCCGCGCGCGATCGTCGCAGAAGCACGCGTCACACCGCCTTGAGATCGTCGCGAGGCAAAGCCCAACCCGCCGCGCGGGTTTGGCTGGCGTGACATTGAACTGAGTCGGCGCAAAGCCAATGTTAAAAATGGCCGGCTTGAAATGAAAATGGCCGGGGTGTCGCGCCGGCCACATCGATTCCCCGAAAAGATCGCAGTTGCGTGCTAGCGCGTCACTGGCAACGGCGGGATCGGCGCGCTCTCGGTGACCTGCGACGCCGGTACGGGCTGCGCGGATGCCGCATCAGGCACGTTTCCCGGCAGCACGACCACGCGGGTGCCGACGCTGACCCGGCTGTAGAGATCGGCGACATCGTCATTGGTGAGCCGGATGCAGCCCGACGATACGAATGTGCCGATCGTCGACGGCTGGTTGGTGCCGTGAATGCGATAGAGCGTATTGCCGAGATACATCGCGCGCGCGCCGAGCGGATTGGTATCGCCGCCGGCCATGAAGCGCGGCAGATAGGGCTGACGCTCGATCATTTCTTTTGGCGGAAACCAATCCGGCCATTCCTTCATGCGGCTGATGCGCTCGGTGCCGGTCCAGGTGAAACCCTCACGGCCGACGCCGATGCCGTAACGCAGCGCCTTGCCGTTGCCGAGCATGAGATAGAGGTAGGTGTTCGGCGTATCGATGATGATGGTGCCGGCCGGTTCGGTGGTGGCGAAATCGACGATCTGGCGGCGGAACTGCGGCGGCAGGTCCTTGGCCGGTCCCTGCTCCGGCTGATCTTCCGGCGGCAGCGCGGCGATCACGGCCGCATTGTTCGGTTGCGCGGCCGCGCCCGGCGCGGCTGCAGGAGCGGCCCGACTACGGACCGAGCCGGTCACATCGGGCTCGGCCGCGCCGGCAACATCCGCCGGCGGCCGCATGGCTGCGCCCTCAAGCATCGGCATCGGTTGCGGCGCGAAATAGGGCCGCGCCGGCTGCGGATACGCATCCTCATCGGCCGGCTGCACGGCACCGGGGCTGTAAGGCACGCCGTTGGCGTCACGATAGACCGGGGCCGAACCGGCATAGGGCGGCGCGTAAACCGGCGGCGGCTGCGGGGGATAATATTGAGCGCCTGCGCCGCCGGCCGAGCCGGCCAGAGCAAAGGCGATCACCACAAAACCGATGCTGGCACGCAAAACGAACCCCCGGCGACCCCAAAATCTCGACCCTGTTTTGCAGGCAACATTTGGCCGGAACAAGGCGCCAGGCCCCCGTTCAGGCGGGGTCTCTGTCGCGCCAGCGACAGTTCGGCTGGCATGGTGAACAGTTCGATAATGGCTAGGCGGTGCGCGGGTACTCTTGGTAGTATGGCAGCGCTGGGTTGGGGATACCGGCAACGGACAACCATCGGGGGCGGGACATGACGCAGCGCGCCGTGCGGGTTGGCTTGCGCGCCATGGTGGCGGGCGCGGTGCTGGCCTTGGATTTTTCCGACCCGCTGCACGCCCAAACCGCCGCCATCAACGATCTCCGGGGCAAGATTTTCGACGCCAAGATGGCGCAGCAGAGTTTTGCCGGAGGCCTGCCGCATTGCGGCGAGCTCGACGGCACCAATTTTTATTTCGAGCCGCGCGACCGCGTCCTCAATCTCGACGACTATCAGACGGTCATTGGACAATCTGGTGCTGCAGCACGTTTTCAATCCCGAGACCAAGCAACCGTGGAATCAGACGGACGCCGACGCGCGCTGGGCGCAGGTCAAGCAGCTCGCGATAACCGACCGGACCAATTGCGCGCTGGTGGCGAGCCTGCCGGATCTGCAGAAACAACTCGAGCAATTGCAGCAGCAGGCCGCGAGCGCGCCGGCCGCCGCTGCGCCGCCGAGCGCTGCACCGCCAAGCGGCACGTCGCAAAATAACAAGTGAGAAGGCGCCGGCACCGGCGCCGCAGCGTCGACCATCACCGAATGCCGGCATTTCGGGCGGTTGATCACAAGCGGGCTTGACCGGATTTCGCTGTCGCCCCATCTCGGCTACAAACGCGTGCTTGAACCGTGCCGCCGCGAGCCCAACAAAGGCCAGGGAACAAGATGCCATCCGTCAGCGACTGGAAGGTGCCGTCCGCCGCGCAACCGAAAGCGGAAGATTATACCTACAATCTCGAACGCACGCTGTCGTCCGTAGTCGGGCTGCGCGCCATCGTGCCGGCGGACGCCTTCACGGCGGACACGCTCGGCACCGAGCGCGCCGGCAACGGCGTTCTCATCCGCGGCAACGGGCTCATCCTGACCATCGGCTATCTCATCACCGAAGCCGAGACGCTGTGGATCACGCTCAACGACGGCCGCTCGGTGCCGGGCCATGTGCTCGGCTACGACCAGGAGACCGGATTCGGCCTCGTCCAGGCGCTGGCCAAGCTCGACGCGCCGGCGCTCGAAATCGGCCAATCGTCCGCGGCTTCGATCGGCGAGCGCGTCGTGGTCGGCGGTTTCGGCGGGCGGCAGCGCTCGGTCGCAGCACGCATCGTCGCCAAGCAGGAATTCGCCGGCTATTGGGAATACGTGCTCGACGAAGCGATCTTCACCGCGCCGGCGCATCCGAACTGGGGCGGCACAGCGCTGATCGGCCCGGCCGGCGACCTCATCGGCATCGGCTCGTTGCAGCTGCAGCAAGCCGCCGAGAAAGGCCAGACGCAGAACATCAACATGATCGTGCCGATCGACCTGCTGGAGCCGATCGTCGACGACCTGATGAAATTCGGCCGCCGCAATGCGCCGCCGCGGCCGTGGCTCGGCCTTTACGCCACCGAAGTCGAGAACCGGCTCGTCGTCGTCGGCTTGGCCGACCGCGGACCGGCCAAGAAAGCCGACCTGCGCACCGGCGACATCGTGCTGTCGGTCGCCGGCAAGGACGTTCGCGATCTCGCCGGCTTCTTCCGCCGCATCTGGGCGCAAGGCCAGGCCGGCGTCGAAGTGCCGATCACGATTTATCGCGACGGTGAAACCATGGACCTGCGGGTGAAATCGAGCGAGCGCAATCGGTTCCTCAAAGGCCCGAGCTTGCATTGAGAGAAACTCACTGCTCCGCAAACAGCGCCCGTAATCCTTCGCGATAAGTCGGATAGCGCAAAGCGACGCCAAGCTCGCGCTTGAGCTTGTCGTTCCTGACGCGCCGGCACTCCTGCCAAAAGCTCAAAGCCATCGGCGACATTGACGGCGCGGCGTCGGCGAAGGCGATTTCCGGCGGCGGCGCGACGCCCATGAGCTGCGCGGCAAACATGATCGGATCGGCGGGCGGCGACGGCTCGTCGTCGGCGACGTTGAAAATCCCGGACGCCGCGCGCGAAAAAGCGGCATCGATCGCCTGCGCGATGTCGGTGACATGGATGCGATTGAAGATTTGCCCGGGCTTGACGATGCGGCGGGCTTTGCCGCGGCGACTTGAACCAGCGCGTTCTGGCCCGGCCCGTAAATGCCGGCGAGGCGAAGAATCGCGACGGCAGCGCCGCGGCGCGCGCCGAAATCCTGCCAGGCCCGTTCCGCCGCCAGCCGCGCGCTGGCCGCGCGCTGAACCCGGCTTTGGCGGCGTCTGCTCGTCCACCCAGCCGCCGCCTTGGTCGCCGTAAACGCCGATCGTCGAGAGATAGACGATCGCGCGCAGATTCGTTCGCCTGCGGCGAGCTCATCGCCGAATGCAGCGAGCACCGGATCGCCACTCTCGTCCGGGCGGAACGGAAACCAGCACGCAGCTCGCTTCGGCGATCGCGGTTTTCAATTCCGGCGACGCTTGCGCGCCGTCGAACACCAGCGCGCTGCATTCGCCCGCTGTCATAGGCATTCAAGATTGCCGCGCGTTCGGCGCCGCGCACGGTGCCGATGATGCGGCCGAATTTTTCGGCCGTACGCTGCGAGAAAATGCTCGGCGCAATAGCCGAAGCCGAAACAGATCAGCGTGGACATCAGGTCATCGCGCCCGCGGCGGCCCATTCGGCGATGACGCTCGGAATCCGATTCCGTGCCGCGTTTGGCCGCGCAATATGCGAGCCATATACGTTTCGAGTCTTGCGCGATCGAGCCGGCCGAGCGCCCAGACGGCGGCGCCGCGCACCAACGGCGAGGCATCGTCGAGCAGCCGCTCGGCCTCGCCGGCGAGCCCCACCTCACCGGAATTGCCGATCGCGATCAGCACATTGCGGACAAAGCGCGCGCGGCCGATGCGCTTGACCGCGCTTTTCGCGAACAGGGCGCGGAACGCGGCGTCGTCGAGCCGGGCGAGATCGGCCAGCCGCGGCGCGCGTAAATTCGCACGCGCCGCGAGCTTCGTTTCGCGGCCGGCGACCGCGAATTTGTTCCACGGACAAACCGCCAGACAATCGTCGCAGCCGTAGATGCGATTGCCCATCAGCTCCCGCAGCTCGCGCGGGATCGGGCCGTTGTGCTCGATGGTGAGGTAGGAAATGCAGCGCCGCGCGTCGAGCCGGTACGGCGCCGGAAACGCCGCCGTCGGGCAGACGTCGAGGCAGGCCTGGCAGTTGCCGCAATGGTCGCGCTCCGGTTCGTCCGGCGGCAGATCAAGCGTGGTGAAGATGGCGCCGAGGAACAGCCAGGAGCCAAGCTGCCGCGACACCAGGTTGGTATGCTTGCCCTGCCAGCCGATCCCGGCCGCGGCGGCGAGCGGTTTTTCCATTACGGCCGCGGTATCGACAAACACTTTGATGTCGCCGCCGGCTGCGCCGATCAGCCAGCGCCCCAGCGACTTCAGCCGCGGCTTGATCAAATCGTGATAGTCGTCGCCGCGCGCATAGACCGAAATATCGCCGCGCAGCGGGTCTTTCAGGATCGCCAGCGGATCGTCGTCGGGCCCGTAATTGATGCCGAGCATGACAATGGAGCGCACCTCGGGCCACATCGTGCGCGGATCGCCGCGCCGCTCGGCATTTTCCGCCAGCCACGCCATATCGCCATGCGCGCCGGCGGCGACGAAATCGCGCAAACGTTCCGCCGCGAGCGGAATCGAATCCGGCCGCGCCACGCCGATCGCGTCAAAACCTTGCGCTCGCGCCGCGTCGGTCAACGCCGATTTGAGCGCGGCCCGAGTCTTAAATTGAGACTTCAGAAATCGAGATTGGCGTAGTTTGGCGACGGCGGCAGGCCGGGCAGCGTCTCGACCAACAGCGCGCGGAACGACGGGCGCGATTTGATCCGCGCGTACCAGTTCCTGGCGGTCTCGTCTTCGTCCCACGGCACATCGCCCAGATAATCGACCGCCGACAGCTGCGCCGCCGCGGCCAGATCGGCATAGGTCAGGTTGGCGCCGGCCAGCCAATCGCGGGTGCGGATGAGCCAGCCGATATAGGCTAAATGGTACCTGATGTTGCTCTTCGCAGCACGCAGCGTTTCCATATCGGGCGAACCGCCGCCGCTGCCGGCCGGGATGTAACGCTTATAGACGCGCTCCATCACCACCGGGCCCGACACCTCGTCGAAGAATTTTCCATTGAACCAGTTCATCAGCCGGCGCACCTCGACGCGGCCGCCGAGCTCGTGCGGCATCAGGCGGAAATCGCCGAGCGTCAGCCCGCGCGTCTCGTCCAGATATTCGGCGATGACGCCGGCGCCGGGAACCGGCGGGGCGCCCTCCTCGACCAGGACCGGCGTCGTGCCCTCTGGATTGAGCGTCAGAAATTCCTGCGCGCCGCTCCCATACCCGCTCCTCGACCAGCTGCGGCGGCAGCCCATATTCCTCGAGCGCCAGCCGCACGAAGCGGGAATGCGGGCAGATCGGATGGTGAAATAGCGTCAGCATGCCGTTTGCAAGCCTTGCCCGAGTCTTGGCTCTGCGTCAAAAAACTTGCTCAGATTGCAAGTCGGCGGCGGCCTAGTCGCAGAGACCGCGCACGCCGCGAAAGTCAGGCCAGCCATCCCATCGCGACGCCAGCCAGAATGACTATGCCGAGCAAAAACCGATAGACTACGAACGGCCAGCTTGAATAATTTTCCAGTATTTTCATCAGGCCCCATATCGCAAAGAAGGCCGAAATGGCCGCGACGCCAAGGCCGAGGAGCAATACCGACCATGCGTGCCAATCAAGATGAATCTTGTGGAGCTCCCACAGTTCCTTGAAGCCGGCCAAGGCGATTGCAGGCAAACCCAGCAGAAAGGATAGACGCGCGGCCTCGTCGCGTTTGAAGCCGAGCATGAGCGCAGCGGTCAGGGTCGAGCCCGAGCGGGAAACACCTGGAATGAGAGCGCCGGCCTGTGCAAGTCCCACAACAATGGCATCGACGATAGTCGCCTTCTCGATGGTGCGCCGATGCCGGGCCCAAATCTCGGCAAGAGCAAGAAGCACAGCCATCGCGATGCAGGCCCATCCGATAACGCTGATGGCGCGAAGCGGCGAATTGCACGTGTTGAGGAGTTTCGCCAGCGCCAGCCCGGCAATTCCAATCGGGACGGTTGCAAGGACGATCCACAGCACAAATTGGAAAGAGCGGTCGCGGAATTGTCCACGAACGGCGGCGGCAATCGAATTGACCGCCAATTCTCTAACGTCGGTCCAGAAATAGCTGACGACCGCGCCCAACGCGGCAAGCTGCATGGCGGCAGAGAATGCGGAGCCCGGGTCCTGCCACCCGAGCACAGCGGGCACCAGGCGCATGTGCGCGGTCGATGAGATGGGCAGCAATTCGGTGATGCCCTGCACAATCCCGATAAATTGCGACCTTGAAATAACCCAACGCCACGAAGCCGGTATCGACGCCATTTGTGCAAGCATCGGACATGTTCACATCGTCTCGTCAGATTGTGGTGTGCATGACCCTGACGGCTTACGCCGTGTGCGGGCTGAACTGGCCGGTCTTGCGGAAGCGCCACAGATAAGTCGGCACGATCGCGTCCATCGATCTCCGGCATGATGCCGAGCCCTTCCAGCGTGCGGCCGTCGCGCTTGGCCTCATCGGACACGATATTGTCGCGCCTTGAGAGCTCGACCTGGTCGGGCGTGATCGGCGGCTTCGGCAGCAATTGCAGGAACGCCGCCTTGAACTTCATCAGCCCGAACGGCACCGGCACCAGCAGGCGGCGGCGGCCGATCGTGGCGAGCACGAATTCCATCAATTCCTGAACGTGCGCACATCGGGCCCGCCGAGCTCGTAAATCGCACCCGGCGTTAAATCGCCGTCGACCGATTTGGCGATCGCTTCGGCGACGTCGCCGGCAAAGACCGGCTGCATGCGGGTATGGCCGCCGCCAACCAGCGGCAGCGCCGGCGCCATGCGCGCGAGCGCGGCGAAGCGGTTGAAGAAATCGTCCTCGGGGCCGAACACGATCGACGGCCGCACGATGACTGTTTCGCTCGCCGCGGCCAGCACCAGCCGTTCGCCCTCCGCCTTGGCGCGCGCATAGTGCGACGGCGAATTGGCGTCGGCGCCGATGGCGGAAATGTGGATGAGCTGAGCGCCGGCGGCGCTGGCGGCGCGCGCCACGGCTGCGGCGCCGGCGGCCATGATGTCGTCGAACGACTGGCGGCCGCGCTCGAACAGGATACCGACCAGATTGACCACGGCATCGGCGTCGCGCACCGCCGCCGCGACCGAATCCGGATAGCGCAAATTGGCCTGCACGGCATGGATCTGGCCGACCCGGCCCATCGGCCGCAAATAGCCGGTGAGTTCGGGACGGCGCACCGCGACGCGGATGCGGTAGCCCCGGTAGGCCAGCGCGCGCACCACGTGGCGGCCGAGGAACCCCGAGCCGCCGAACACGGTGACGAGCGTTTCAAGCTTGCTCTTCGGCGCCATAGGCCGCGAAATACATGATCGATTTGGCACTGTATAGGGGCATCTTGACAGGCTCGGTCGTCATCCGCATCGGAGCATGACAGGCCGTTCGATTGACAAGGCGATGACCGCTTTCGTACCTATCGCCGCATTGCCCCGGGCGCCCAGGTGGCGGAATTGGTAGACGCACTAGTTTCAGGTACTAGCGCCGCGAGGCGTGGAGGTTCGAGTCCTCTCCTGGGCACCATCGCGACAGTCGGCTTTGCTGCCGGTCGATTTTTCTAGAATTCAGTCCTCGCAGTTCTTGCCGAATTGCGACAGCGGATCACAAAAAATTCAGATGCGGTGCAGCAACGGCGTCACAATCGCGCGTTAGATCGCCAGAGCCGGCTTGGTGGATTGCCGGGATTTTGTAAGCGCCGGCAAAGCATATGTGGAAAACACGGCTGACAAGCATCCAATAACGCAGTCTTGAATTGGCTGGGGACACCTGAACAGTAGATTGGGCTGGGATGAGGCGTAGGTGGGAGATCATGGAGCCTGTGATGGAGCCCGTCATGGCACCCAGCCTGGAGCCCGATACGACGCCCGGTTTGGATTCCGTCGTCATACCGTTCGAGGTCGTGACTCCGCTCGAAATGGAGCGGAGCGTTTTTGACTCCGCCGAAACGCAGATTTTGTCGGCCGCCTTCGCGAAGGCGTGGACTTTTGTCGAATTCGACCCCGCGCTCGACATCCTGGATGCTGCGGAACGGCAAGCCGAGCTGGCGCGCTGCCTGATGGCGATCCTCAAATTCGGCGAATCCGATCCGACCAGTCTAGCGAATTCGGGTATCTCGCTGCTGCGCCGCAGCCAGCGCAGCTGCGTCGGCGCCTAGCCGCCGCGTCCCATCTCGACAAGACCGAAACTAAGGGGACTCAATCGCTCACGCGTTCGGTTGTACCAGATGAAAAATTCCCGTTTAGATAGTTATCTGATAGAATTACAACCGGATTTCTCAAAGCCACTTCGCGGAAGTTGCTTCGATCAGGGCGCTCTTGCGCAATCGAAGTCCATCCGCCGACCGCTGATCGGACGGAAAAAGCAAAACGTAGTACAGAAGATTGCTGTGGTAGGTGCCTACAACCGGGCACGGTTACATGCTAGCCAGTCTCCCGCGGAAATGCCGGAAATAACACCTAGCCGCCGACCGGCGGAGGATCACCGGCATGCGCGATCTTTCCTTACTTTCTGGGCCCCCGACCACGCTTCACGTGTCCGGCGACAACATTGTGCGCCGGCGCGCCGCCCGCTGGACCGGTATTGCGGCTGAGAAAATCGATTTCATTCACTCGGCACCATCCGATTTTCGCGTCGCCTCGTCTTTTCATATGCTCTCCCTGATCGAACGCGGCAGTCGCAGCGACGGCGAGACCATGATCGAAGGCGCGGCGAAATCGACGCTGCGGGACTTCAGTCCGCGTTTGACCCTCATTCCTGCCGGGCGCCAGTATTGCGGCTGGCAGAAACCGCGCACGCTTACTCGCGCCACCCATCTTTATATCGATCCCGCCGGGCCGCTACTCGATCCCGAGCTGCGATTTTCCGAGATCGAATTCGCGCCCAGGCTATATTTCCAGGACCGCGATCTGTGGCAGACCGCACTCAAGCTCAAGGGGCAAATCGGCAGCCTGGCATCGCGCGCCTATACCGAGACGCTCGGTATCGTTCTGGCGCACGAACTGATCCGGTTGAAGGACTCCGCCGTCGCCCCGCACGCGCCGACCGGCGGCCTCGTCGGATGGCAACAGAAGCGCCTCAACGAATACATCGCCGCGCATCTTGTCGACGATATTTCGCTCATCGATCTCGCCGCGATCGCGCAGTTGAGCATTTTTCACTTCGTTCGCGCCTTCAAGCACAGCTTCGGCGATCCGCCGCACCGCTATCTCATGCACCGCCGCATGGAGCTCGCCAAAACGCTGCTTGAAAATCTCGCCCGCTCCATAACCGAAATCGCGCACGCCGTCGGCTTTGCCGATCCGGCCACGTTCACGGCGGCATTCCGCCGTTCGGTCGGAACGACGCCAACGGCTTACCGTCGCGCCCTCGAATGATGGGCCCTGTACTCGCGCCCGCCACGCGCCGCGCCGGGCGGGTCAACAGGCAAGTGTGTCGGGCACTCCCCCCGGTAAGACACTGCTCATCGTCCTTCATTTCATCACCGCTTTCCGGCTTCCATCTGTACAAGCTCGAGCAGATATGTGAGCGCGGCCAAGCCGTGCCGGCGCGCAAGGGCCGCCAGACCCGCCGCCATGTCGCCGATATAGGCCGCAGTTTCCCGCTTATCCGGTTGCCGCTTCGCCCGGCTATCTGCTGCGCGCTCGCGGCACGGGTCGGTGACCCCACGACGCCGACCCGGGCGCACACGTTCATCGAACTTTTTCATCTTGACGTCCCCTCGCGCACCCCCGCAAGCAAGACTGTCGATCTTGCCGCGATTTGCCGAGAAGCGGGATTGCTGCGATCACGACGATTTTGCGACATTGCATTCGACAGGGTGCGTGAACGCCTGCGGGCTTGGCCAAATGGGCGCGGCAGGGCCGTGGACACGGCCTTTTGACGCGCGTTAGCGGTTGCGATATTCAGGCGCCGCAAGGGCGCTCCAATGACCACCCGTCTGCATCGCGGCGATCTGCCGGACATTTCGCGCTATAAGGGCGCGGTCGCCATCGATACCGAGACCATGGGGCTCGATATTCACCGCGACCGCCTGTGCGTGGTGCAACTTTCCCCCGGTGACGGCTCCGCCGACGTGGTGCAGATCGCATCGCCCGCGGCCGATGCGCCGAACTTGAAGCGCCTTTTGGCCGACAAAAGCCTGCTCAAGATCTTTCACTTCGCGCGGTTCGATCTCGGCATGCTCTATAAAACCTTCGGCGTCATGGCCGAGCCGGTTTTTTGCACCAAGATCGCCTCGCGGCTGACCAGGACCTATACCGACAAGCACGGGCTCAAGGACCTGGTGCGCGAGGTTTTGGGGCAGGATCTTTCCAAGCAGCAGCAATCGTCCGACTGGGGCGCGGCCGACCTCACCGAGGCGCAACTGTCCTACGCCGCCGCCGACGTGACGCATCTGCATGCGCTCAAGGACAAGCTGCAGGTCATGCTGGCGCGGGAGGGGCGCGAGCCGCTGGCCGCCGCCTGTTTCAGCTTCCTGCCCGACCGAGTCCGGCTCGATCTCGCCGGCTTTGCCGCCGAGGACATTTTCGCCCATTCCTAGAGCCTGCCCAGAGCATGCCCCGGCCCTCGCCGGGCCACATTCCGGGACGACTTTGGGCCGCCGGAACCGTTAAACTGCCGGCGTAAAACTTGAATCGGGGCGATGTTCGAAGGGATGACCGTTTGACGATTGCCTACCGCGAAAATGCGACTGGATTTTCGGCGAAGTCGCGCGGCGAATTCGAGCGCGTCTATCGCGCGGCGATGCGCCACAGCCGCTATGTGCGGCTGCTTCGCATCGGCGTGCCCGTCGGCCTCGCCGCGCTGCTGATTACCGTCGCCGCGATCAATTACATGCCGCCGATCGGCGGCTTCCGGCTGCCGGGCGAGCTCGGCAATCTCGTCATCCACGGCACCAAGATCACCATGCAGTCGCCGCACCTGTCCGGCTTCACCGCCGACTCGCGGGCCTATGAATTCTCCGCCGATGCCGCGGCGCAGGACATCACCAAGCCGGATCTGGTCGAACTGCATCAGCTTCGCGCCAAGATGGAAATGCAAGACAAGAGCACGGTGGAAATGTCGGCCGACTCCGGCATTTTCGACGTCAAGACGGAAATGCTGACGCTCAACGACAATATCGAATTGCAGTCGTCGACCGGTTATGCCGGCAAGCTCAGCGAAGCCGTGATCGATGTGAAGAAAGGCAATGTGGTATCCGACAAGCCGGTCTGGGTGAAGATGCTCGACGGCTTCCTCAACGCCGAGCGCCTCGACATCGTCGACAACGGCAGCGTGGTCCGCTTCGGCGGCGTGGCGATGACAATCGAGCCCAAACCGTCCGCGGGCGACGGCGCCAACGACGGCACCAAGACGAGCGACCAATGATGCGGCTGACGATGCGGCTTCTTGCCATCTGCGCCGCGCTGGCGGCGCTCGGTGCGGTCCCGGCACTGGCGCAGAGCCCGCCGGGCGGCGCGCCAAACCCGCTCGGCATGGGCCAGAACACGGATCAGCCGGTCCAGATCGAGGCGGCGACACTGGAAGTGCGCGACAAGAACAAGGCGGCGACGTTTTCCGGCAATGTGCAGGTCGTGCAGGGCGACACCACGATGAAGTGCCAGAGCCTCGTCGTGTTCTACGGCCAGGAAGTCGGGCTCGGCGCCGACGGCACGCCCGTCGCCACCACGGTCAAATCGACGCCCGGCACGCCGCAGGGCGCGCAGAATATCCGCCGCATCGAAGCCCGCGGCGGCGTCACTGTCATCACCAAGGATCAGAACGCCAGCGGCGATCTCGGCGTCTATGATCTAAAAACCAAGACGATCACCTTGAGCGGCAATGTCGTGGTCAGCCAGGGGCAGAATGTCATCCATGGCGAGCGGGTCGTGGTCGACACGACGACCGGATATGCACGCGTCGAATCGGCCAGCACGCCTGGCGCTCCCGGCGCGCCGGGTCCGGGCCGGGTGCGCGCGTTGATCCAGCCGGGCAAGGGCCAAAACGGCGGCTCGAATTTCATGACGCTCGGCCCAGGCAAGACCAATTGACCGCCTTTTCGGCCGCTTGGCATTGCCACATCGGGCCCGAAAATCGGCTAGCATCCGCGCCCTAGACGATAGTTCATCCGCAATTCGACAAACGCTTCCCGAGACCGGCTTGCCAGACCTTTTTTCATATTTTCGCCGCCGCCGCACCACAGCGGTGAGCCGGAAACCGGGCCGCCGGCCGCCGCCCGAGCCGGTTGCCGACCAGGAGGCGATTCGATCTTGCCAGCATGGGCGGCGTCATCAGCACGGTCTATCTCGACATCGCCAGCGTGCCCGCGCGCGCCCCTGCCGCCGCGCTGACGGAGAAACCGCGTGGCAAGGTTTTACCTGCGCCGCCCCCGCCGCCGCCCCCAGCGCCGTTGTCGCCGCCGGTCGTCACCTCACCGCCGGTCGCGCCGCCCGCAATCGTGCCGCCGATGCAATCGCGGATGCCGCGTCAGCCTCCCGCGCCGAACGGACCACGGCCGGCGCCGGCGACACGGCCGCGCCGCCGCAGCGACGGCAATGGCGCGGCGCCCGGCGACCATCAGGGCCTGCTCGCCGTGCATAACATCGAGAAGAGCTTTGTCGGCAACAAGGTCGTCAAGGGCGTCAGCCTTTATGTACGCAAAGGCGAGGCCGTCGGTCTGCTCGGCCCCAACGGCGCCGGCAAAACCACCGTGTTCTATATGATCACCGGCCTGATCAAAGCGGATCGCGGCCGCGTCGAGCTCGACGGCCACGACGTGACCAAGCTGCCGATGTACCAGCGCGCGCGGCTGGGCATCGGCTATCTGCCGCAGGAAGCCTCGATTTTTCGCGGGCTCACCGTCGAGCAAAATATTCGCGCGGTGCTTGAAGTGGTCGAGCCCAGTTCGCGGCGGCGCGAGCAGGATCTCGATGCGCTGCTCGAAGAGTTCAACATCGCCCGCTTGCGCAAGACGCCGGCGATCGCGCTGTCCGGCGGCGAGCGCCGCCGCGTCGAAATCGCCCGCGCGCTGGCGACACGGCCGAATTACATGCTGCTCGACGAGCCGTTCGCCGGCATCGACCCGATCGCGGTCGGCGACATCCAGTCGCTGGTCCGGCATCTGACCAATCGCGGCATCGGCGTGCTCATCACCGACCATAATGTGCGCGAGACTCTCGGTCTCACGGATCGCGCCTACATCATCTATTCGGGTGAGGTGCTGATGGAGGGCCGCGCCGACGATATCGTCAATAACCCGGAGGTGCGGCGGCTCTATCTGGGCGAGGAATTCCGCCTTTAAGCCCGGAATTTAATCCTTAACAAATTCGGCTGGCGACACAGCAGGCAATCTGCTGTAATACCACAAGCAAGAATCGGACCAGTTCGGCCAGCTCTGACGGGATTAATGGCGCTTACCCAAAGACTTCTGATCCGGCAGAGCCAGGCGTTGGTGATGACGCCGCAGCTGATGCAGGCCATCAAGCTGCTGCAGCTCTCCAATCTCGATCTGGTCGCCTATGTCGAAGCCGAACTCGAGCGCAATCCGCTGCTCGATCGCGGTGCCGAGGCGGAGCCGCCGCCGGCCGAGGCCACCGCCGCCGGCGCACAGTCGCCGGACAAGCCGGAAGTCAACGGCGAGGCGCTCAACGGCCATGAATTCGAAGGCAACGCCGCAGCCAAAGACGAACGCGTCGACAACCGCCTCGACGATACCTCGCCCGACGAGAACGAGTCGATCCGGCCGCGGACCTCGGAAACTCCGGCCGGATATTCGGAATGGGCCGGCACCGGCTCCGGCGGCCGCGAGGACGGCGACTATAATCTCGAAGCTTTTGTGTCGGCGGAAACCACGCTCGCCGACTGGCTGCGCGAGCAACTCACGCTGGCCATCATCGATCCGATGCAGCGCCTGATCGGCCAATACCTGATCGATCTGGTCGACGAGTCCGGCTACCTGACCGGCGACCTTGCCGCGGCGGCGGAAAAGCTCGGCACCGGCGTCGCCGAGATCGAGGGCGTCCTCGCCATCTTGCAGACGTTCGATCCGCCCGGCATCTGCGCCCGCGATCTTGCCGAATGCCTGGCGATCCAGCTCAAGGAGCACAACCGCTACGATCCGGCGATGGCGGCGCTGATCGCGCGGCTGGATCTATTGGGCCGGCGCGATTTCGCTCAGCTCAAGAAAATCTGCGGCGTCGGCGACGAGGATCTCGCCGACATGGTCGCGGAAATCCGCCGGCTCAATCCCAAGCCGGGCCTGGCTTTCGGCTCGGCGATCGTACAGCCGATCGTCCCGGACGTGTTCGTGCGGCCGGCGCCGGACGGCGCCTGGCTGGTCGAGCTTAACTCCGACACGCTGCCGAAGGTGCTGGTCAATCAGAGCTATTTCTCCGAGGTTTCGGCCACCGCGCGGCGCGACACCGATAAATCATATCTCGCCGAATGCCTGCAGAGCGCCACCTGGCTGGTTCGCGCGCTCGACCAGCGCGCCCGCACCATCCTCAAAGTCGCCAACGAGATCGTCCGCCAGCAGGATGGCTTCTTCGCCCACGGCGTCGAGCACCTGCGTCCGCTCAATCTCAAGACCGTCGCCGAAGCCATCAGCATGCACGAATCGACGGTGTCGCGCGTCACCGCCAACAAATACATGGCGACCAGCCGCGGCATTTTCGAGCTCAAATATTTCTTCACCTCGGCGATCGCGGCCGCGCACGGCGGCGAGGCGCATTCCGCCGAAGCGGTGCGGCACCGCATCAAGCAATTGATCGACAGCGAAAGCTCGGCCGACGTGTTGTCCGACGACACCATCGTCGAGCGGCTGCGCCAGGCCGGCATCGACATCGCGCGCCGCACGGTGGCGAAATACCGCGAGGCGATGCGGATTCCCTCCTCAGTGCAGCGGCGGCGGGAAAAACAGGCCGCGGTGGCGAACTAGCGTCGCGTTGACTCCGCGCCCGGCAATACTTAGCTGAAAGAAAGCGGCTGGTCCTTGCGCAGTTAAGAGGCTGCCATGTCGTTTAGCGCGTCAGACTTGTTTCGCGTCTCCGGGCAGAATCTCGAGATCGGCGAGGCCTTGCGCGAACGCGTCAGCGAGCGGATCGCCGAAACGTTGAGCAAGTATTTCGACGGCGGCTATTCCGGCCATGCCACGCTGACACGGGACGGCTTCGCGTTCCGCACCGAATGCGTCATTCATCTCGATTCCAGGGTGGTACTGCGTGCCGAGGGCGAGGCGGCCGATGCCTATCTCAGCGCCGATCAGGCGGTGACGCGCATGGAAAAGCAGCTTCGCCGCTATCATCGCCGCATCAAGGATTACCGGGCGGATGCCCATTGACGCAGGTGCCCCTCCTTCTTATGGTCCGCCGCCTTCGAGCATGATCCGAAACAGTGAGTCACCGGTTTTCCGGCACAGATCGTGTTCCAATAGCCAATGATGATCAGGCATTAAGCCTCGCTCCCCAGGTTCCATTCATGCCGCTTATCGATCTGGTCGCGCCCAACGCGATCCTCCCGGCGCTCAAGGTCAACAGCAAGAAGCAGGTGCTGCACGAGCTTGCTGCGCGCGCCGCCGTGCTAAGCGGGCAGAACGAGCGGGCGATCTTCGACATCCTGTCGCAGCGCGAAAAACTCGGCTCGACCGCGATCGGCAACGGCATCGCCATTCCGCACGGCAAGATGGCCGGGTTGACGCGGCTGTTCGGACTGTTTGCCCGGCTCGAACGGCCGGTCGATTTCGAAGCGCTCGACAATCAGCCGGTCGATCTCGTCTTCCTGCTGCTCGCTCCCGAAGGCGCCGGTGCCGATCATCTCAAAGCGCTGGCCCGCATCGCGCGGCTTTTACGCGATCCCGCCGTGACGCATAAATTGCGCGCCTCGCACGACGCCGAATCGCTCTACGCGGTGCTGGCGATGCCGTCGGCGAGCGCAGCGTAGAATCTTGTCATCGTCCGCGAAGGCGGACGATCCAGTAAGCACAAACCTTCCGAATTTTGTTCAGGCGCAGCGATTACTGGATGCCGCTGGAGCTTGTCATCGGGCCGGCCACTTCGGGCCGGACCCGTTGGCGGGCATGACAGCCTCAGTGCACGCTCACCGTCTCGAGCTCCTGGCTCCAGGCATTGGCGATTGCGGCCTCGCGGCTGTCGGTCAGCATGATCGGCGTGCCGTCGGCGGCGTGCAGCGCGAACAGCTTTTGGCCGGGCGCGATCTGCGGCATCTGGGCTTGCGGAAATAGCGCGCGGACGTCCTCGGAACGGATCGTTTTCACATAGGCGATGCGGCCGTCGCCGAGATGGGCAAGCGCTTCCGGCGATATATCCAATTTCGGATCGGTACGGCTGATCTCATTCATGGCCCTCGACTCCTCTCTCTGTCTGATCTGGTCGAGTCCTACTGGTTTCTTAATCGCACTCTTTGATTGAAATCGATTTAACGATGCGGTCCGGCTGCGGGCGCACCAGATCGATCGACAGCAATCCGTTCTTCAGGTCCGCGCCGGATACCTCCATGCCGTCCGCCAGCACGAAAGTACGCTGGAATTGGCGCGCGGCGATGCCGCGGTGGATGTATTGACGGCTTTTGTCGTCCGTTTGGCGACCGCGGATAACGAGCTGGCTCTCCTCCACCGTGACATCGAGCTGGTCGCGGGTAAAACCCGCCACCGCTAGCGTAATGCGCAAGCGTTCGGGGCTGTTCCCTTCGCGCGCAACGCGCTCGATATTGTAGGGGGGATAGCCGTCCGCGGCCTTGCCGACCCGATCGAGCACGCGCTCGATCTCGTCGAAGCCAAGCAGGAAGGGACTCGAAAGCGACGAAACCCTGGACATGGTGCCAAAGCCCTTACTAAAGCGACTTTGCGGAGCCCTTGCGGCACTCCAGTCATCGCGCGGAATATCCGCTCGACCGGGCTAATATGGTGTTGAAAAGCAAAGGGTTCAAGCAAGCCGAAACGGCCGGCTACGGCCGCTTGGTTCAGGGCAACTTCAACGGCCCCGGCATGGCGCGCTCGGCTTCGGCGAGGAGTTGCGCCTCGTGCCGGTTCACAAAAACGCCGCCGATGATGAAGCCGACGACGGTGATCGCCAGCAAGATGATTACGATCGGACCTTCGAGGCGCTCGAATTCCCGCCCGAGCGCATAAGCCGCATAGCCGTAGGTCACCGCCCAGGCCAACGAACCGACGACGTTGGCGATCAGAAAATCGCGCCACGGCATCACATTGGCGCCGGCGAAAATCCCGGCGAAAGTTCGCAATATCGGCACAAACTGGGCGAAAAAGACGATTTTGCCGCCGTGGCGCAAGAACAGATATTGGCCGAGCTTGATCCGGCTTTGTGTCATGCCGACATAATTGCCGTAGCGCAGCAACAGCCAGTAGCCGAACTCGCGGCCAATCACATAGCCGATCATGCGGCCGACGATCGCCGCACCCGCCCCGGTCAGGATGACCGCGGCGATGCTGATATCGTGCTTGGTTCCCGCATAGATCGCCGCGCCGAGCAGCGCGGTCTCTCCCGGCAACGGGATGCCGACGCATTCCAGCCCGATAATAATGGCGACTGTTATGAGCCCGTAGTCGTGAACGAGATGTTGAATGATGTGCATGCCGGCCGCTACCAAACACCGCTCAGTTATACCTTTTCCGGCTTAAAGATAATGCCTTGACTTTCTAACGGCATTTCCTACCGCCGCTGTGTCTGCCTCACTCCACCGCATTCGCCGAATTCAGGCAGTCGATCAGCGATGACCGATAGAGAAATTTCTTATGCAGCGCGATGTCCTCGGACGTGCGCCGCAATTCGTCCAAATGCCTGCGGCGCGCCACCGGGTCCTTTTCCTCCAGCGTCTTCTTGTTCGCAATCGATTGCGCCTGCACGTAGTCGACCTGCGCCTTGCGGCGCTGCCGCGTATAGCGGTCGAACACGCTTTCCCCGGCATGTCCGAACCAGACGTCGGCGAGCTTTTCCGCGAGATTGACGGCGTCGTGGATGCCGCCGTTCATGCCCATGCCGCCGATCGGATTGTTGACATGGGCGGCATCGCCGGCGAGCAGCACGCGGCCCTTGTTGAAAGTCGCGGCGACACGCTGATGGACGCCATAAAGCGCGTAATATGGGATATCGAAATCGCCATTCTTGTCATGGATGCGGTGCAGCCGGCGCTGGATCGCGGCCATGCTCAGCGCCTGTTCGTCGGATTCATCGGCCGGCACTGGCATGATGGCGCGCCAGATGCCGGTCGGGCCGTTGCCTTTGACCTTGAACATGTTGAGCCATTCGTCCGGATCGGAGAAATAACTGCGGGTGCAATAGCCTTTGCCGGCGGCCGCGAAATCGAAACTGGTGGCGATCTTGATGAAGCGCTCCTCCCAGGTGAATCCCTCGAATTCGATCTCGCTCAGTCTGCGCACCATGCTGCGGCCGCCGTCGGCGCCGATGACATAGGCGCCACGCAGCTGCTCCGTCTCGCCCGCCGCGACGACAGTGACGTCGATGTAATTGGAATGTTGTGTCAGCGCGGAGAGTTTGGTGGAAAAGCGTATTTCGGCAAGGCCGCTGGCGGCGATCAGCGGCAGCACGGCGCGCACCAGCTTGTACTGCTCCCATTGCAGCACAAACGGATATGGCACTTCGTCTGCAAGCAAACGAATGTCGAACGCCGCGATAAGTTCGCCGCTGGCGCGGTCGCGAATATGAAAGACCGGCGCTTGAAATCCGCCGGATGCATCCGCGGCGAAAGCCTGCTCCTTGAGACCCAGCTGGACGAGCATTTCCAGCGTTGGCGCATGGATGGTCGCGGCGCGCTGATCCTCGACTGGCTCGGGCTCGGCTTCGACGAGCAAAACCGGGATGCCCCGGCGAACCAGCGCAAGCGCCGCAATGGCGCCGACCGGCCCGGCCCCGACCACGATCACCCGTTTTTCACGCTGCGCCATGTTCGACCCGGATTCCCGCACCCGCACGCTCCAAGGGCAAAGCCGGTTGCCGAGAATAAGGCCTGTTGCCTTGTTGTTATACCCCGCGCGCGATAGTTTTGCGGCAAGGAGACAAGGCAGAGCCGTCAGCAAGAAAGATTTGCCATGATGTCGACCGTGATCGGCGGCGCCATGCTGCCGCATGCGCCACAGTTCTTCACCATGCCGGATACCGAGGAGAAGGCGCTGGTCGCGCATGTGCGCGACGTCGCCGCTGATGTCGGTAAAAGGCTGCGTGCGCTCAATCCCGATCTGTGGATCATCTTTTCCAACGATCACGCCGAGCAATTTTTTCACACCACCGCGCCGCCGTTCACTGTGCATGTCGGCGGCGAGGCGACCGGCGAATTTGCCGGACGGAAATTCCACTGGAAGATCCCGAGCGAAATCGGTTTCGAGCTGGTGCGCCAGCTTTACCGGCAGAATTTCGATCCGGCCTTCACTTCGACGGCGAAGATCGATTACGCCATCGGCATTCCACTCACCCATCTCGGCCATACCGGTCCGGTGCTGCCGATCTACGTCAACGCCTATCTGCCGCCGCAGCCGACCATGGAGCGCTGCTACCAGTTCGGCCAGGCGGTGGCGCGCACCGTTACCGCGTTGGGCTTAAAGACCGTGATCCTTTCCAGCGGCGGCATGTCGCATTTTCCCGGCACCGACCGCTATTCCAATCCGGAGCTCGCTTGGGACAAGCGCGTGCTGGAAAAGCTCGCCGCCGGAAACCTGAAATCGCTGATCGGATTTGACGAGACCGAGCTCGACGATACCGGCAATATCGAGTTGCGCTGCTGGGCCTGCGCCGCCGGCGCGCTCGGCGAACGCAAGCCAGACGTGGTGTCGATGGATCCGAGCTGGCATCACAACTACGCGTCGCTCGCCTGGATCGGCGGCGGGGAGGAGCACCACCCCGCGCATTATCCTTCGATCAAGCCGGAACTGGTGGAGCTGACGTCGGCGCTGCACGGGCTCGCCCACGATCCGCAACAGCGCGCGCAATATCTGGCCGATGCCGGCGCTTTCGCCGACCGCTTCCGGCTGCCACCGGACCAGCGCGAGGCGCTGATCAAGCTCGACATGCCGTCGATCGTAAAAATGGGCGCGCATCCGCTGGTGCCGTTTCTGGCGCAGTTGCAAATTCAGCGGCTGCGGCCGAAAGCTGCTAAGGAGAAAGCTTCCGAGGAGCGTGGCGCATGAAAGAGCTCGTTCCCAAGGCGGCGCAGTAGATGCGCGCAATCCGGCGCGCAACCTTGCTGCTCGGCCTGGCGCTCCTTATCGGCGGCTGCGGCCATCACGGCCTCGATGCGGGCGGCGCCGGCAGTGACGACGACGGCGTCAACGCCTATCCGAAGAATTACAAGTCCGACATTCTCGCCGCCATGCACGCTTATCTGAACGATCCGACCGACATTCACGACGCCGCCATTACCGACCCGGCGCTGAAAACGGTCGGCAATAACACGCGCTATGTGACGTGCCTGAAATTCAATGCGAAGAAGAACGCCAAGGAATATGCCGGCGTGAAGGAGGTTGCGGCGCTGTTCCTGGCCGGCCGGTTCGATCAGTTCGTCGACATCCCGAAGGATCTATGCACCGGGGTGACCTATGCGCCATTCCCCGAACTGCAGAAACTGCCGCCGTGATATTGCCGCGAATGCGGCTGAGTGGTGAAAGGGATATCGGCCAAAATCAGTGGGGAGGCAAAATCAATGGGGAGGACTGTCTTGGCGTCCAAGGAATTACCAAAGCAATTGCCGAAGCAATTACCAAAGCAATCGTCAATGACATTGGCGCGCATGGTGGCCGGTGCGACGGCCTTTTTGGTGCTCACCGGGCAGCTTGCCGTCGCGCAATCCGCCCCGCCCCCACCCCCGGATCAGCCCGGGCCACCGCAAGCGGCTCCGGATCAACCCGGTCCGCCGCCGCCCGGTCTGCCGCCTGGGCCGCCACCTGGCGGCCCTCAGCCGCCCGGTGGGCCGCAAGGCGGGCCGCCACCAGCGGCCGTCAACACCAATGTCAATCTGCGGCAAGGACCAGGCACGACCTATACCGTTATCACCACGATCCCCGCCGGCGCTCCGGTCGAAGTGGCAGGTTGCCAAGGCCAGTGGTGTCAGGTCAGTTTCCAGGGTCAGAACGGCTACGTGATTGCATCGAGCCTCGGCCCGCCGGGTCCGCCCGGCGGACCGCCGGGCTATCCGCCGCCGCCGGTCTATGCCGCGCCACCGCCCTATTACGGACCGTACTATTACGGCTACGGGCCCTATTACGGCTGGCACGGCCACGGCTATTACGGCGGCTGGCACCGCCACTGGTAATTCCGGATCGGCCTCGGTTCACGCGCGAAACTCGCAGCGCTCAATCCTTCGACGTCTCGACGTGGAAACAATGCAGCACGCGATGAAAGATCGGCGCCAGCACGACGCCGGTGGCGATGACGATAATCAGCCCGGACAAGATCGCGTAGGTACCGGCAAAGATCTTGCCGCCGGTTGTCTTCAGTTCGCCGAGCGGCCCCATGCCGGAAAGAATCATCGCCGCGTTCACATAGGCATCGACCAGCGACATGCCCTCGAAACCGGCATAGCCGACAATGCCAATCGCCAGACCGGCGACGGTCAGGATCATCCATAGAGCGACGGCGATCAGCATCCGGCGGGCAAATCTCGGGCGCGAGACAACCGGCTGACCGTTGCGTTCAAAGCGGGTGATGCTGGGGATGCGGAATGCCATGGACGTCCTCCGGCAAGAATTTAACGCCAGTCAAGGCAACAAAAAACCCCGGGAGCGACCCCGGGGTTCTTGGATAGTGTGTTGGCAAGGCTCAGAATTTGTAGCTTAACCCGGCCTGCGCCACGCTGACTTCGGGCTTGCCCCAAACAAAGTTCGAGGGGAAGCCACCGGCTGACGGCAGTGTTGCGTCGACATTCGGTCCTTTGGCGAATTGGTAATAAAGATATTCGGCCCGAACCGACCAATTATCCGTCACCATCCATTCGACGCCGCCGCCGGCGACGTAGCCGGCTTGCGTGCTCGATGAATTGAAGGTGACGAGATAACCATTTCCGTTGTTGGTGGACACGCCGCCGTAGTCCAGCTTCGCCCAAGCCGCGCCACCAGTCGCATAGGCCATAAGGGTCGGCGTAATGAGATAGCCGACGCGCGCGCGCGCCGACGCGATCCAGTCCACATTGGCGCTCATGGACGTTTGCGAGCCCGGAGCGACAGGACCGCCGCCACCATTTCCAATCCACGCCCCGGTGAATGCGCCATCGGCTTTGGTCCAGGACCAATCGCCTTCGAGGCCAATAACCCAGTCAGGCATGATCTGATCGTCATAGCCGACATGCGCGCCGCCGATGAATGCGGTCTTGCGATCGTTGGCGGTGATCGGAAAGACGCCGAACCCGGCGGCAGACGGCAGCGGATTCCACGTCGCGGGCTCGCTGAGCCAAGCCGCACCCGCATCGCCGCCGATATAAAAGCCGGTCCAAGTCGGGGGCGGTGGCAGTGGGGGCGCTTTGGTGAAGAGAGGCGCCTTGGTGAGCATCGGCCCCTTGGCGATGATCGGTGGCGGCGCCTTGCCCTTGCCCGTTTCCAGGAAATCGGGCGGCGCTTTGCCCATCGCCGAGAAGTTAGGCGGCGCTTTGCCGATCGCCGGGAAGTCAGGCGGCGCCTTACCCATTTGCGAGAGGTCCGGCGGTGGTACCGTCATGTCGGCGGCGAGCGTGCCGGATGCGTAGGCCAGGCCGAGAACCACGGTGACAATTAACGCTACGATAATACGTTGCACTTTCGTCTCCACGCGAATCACTGATGAGAATTTTCGGCGCAAATGGTTTAGAACCGGCAAACTTTCCGGCGCCGGCGCGGCAATGCAGTATCAAAATGGAACGATCCAGGGCGCGTGTGGCGGAGATGCCACAAAAACAGCGCGTCAGGCATGCGCGAGGGTGGCCGCGCGGCGGCAAATGCCGGCTTCATACCGCCGGGAATTTCGCTAGTATTGCGTCAAAATAACCGTTGGCAGGACACCGACCGAGGACACGTCATGGACGAAAAACACTTCGACCGCGCCGCGCAGGACATCGGCAACATCGTCAATCTCGGCCACGTCAATGTCTGCATCACCGATCAGCACCTGGCGACACATTATTACGTCACCGGGCTCGGCCTCACGCGCGATCCGTTCCTCAATACCGGCGCCGGCAATATGTGGATCAATGTCGGCATGAGCCAATTCCACTTGCCGACGGGCAGGCCCGATCAGGTGCGCGGCGTCATCGGCCTGGTGATCCCGGATCGCGAATCCCTGCTCAAGCGTCTCGCGCGCGTGCGCAAGGCGCTGGAAGGAACAAAATTCGATTTCCGCGAAAGCAACGACTGCGTCGAGACCGTCTGCCCGTGGGGCAATCGCATCCACATCCACGAACCGGACATGGAGCGCTTCGGCCGCATCCAGCTCGGCATGCCCTATGTCCGCTTCGATGTGCGCCCCGGCACGACGGAACGCATCGCGCGGTTTTATCCCGACGTCATGCACGCGCCGGCGCAGGTCGTCAAAAACGGCGCCGGCCCCGAGGCGCGGGTGCAGGTCGGCGAAAAGCAATATTTCTATTTCCGCGAAACCGACGCGCCGGAAGCGCCCTACGACCGGCATCACGTGCAAATCTATATCGCCGACTTCTCCGGCCCGCATCGCCGGCTCAAAGAGCTCGGTATCCTCACGGCCGAAACCGGCGAATACGAATACCGCTTCAAGGACGTGATCGACCTCGACAGCCGCGAAGTGCTGTTCACGGTCGAGCACGAGACGCGCAGCCAGACCAATCCGATGTATGGCCGACCGCTGGTCAATCGCAATCCGGCGCAGACCAACATGGATTACAAGCCCGGCCACGACAGCCTGGCTTGGGGGACGGGGTAGATCCCTGTCATGCCCCGCGAAGGCGGGGCATCCAGTAACCAAGATGTTTTGGGCCCAAATCCAAGGTTTGCGACTACTGGATCATCCGCCTTCGCGGATGATGACATGCAGACGGGTATGCATATGAGCTCACGCCGCGCGCTCGTCATCGGCGGCTCGCTCGGCGGATTGCTCGTCGCGCATCTGCTGCGCTCGGTCGGCTGGGACGCGATCGTCTTCGAGCGCAACGAAGAGGAGCTGGCGAGCCGCGGCGTCGGTCTCGGCACGCATCCGCAGCTCATTGCCATATTGAAACGCGCCGGCGTCGATTTTGACGAGTCGATGGGCATAACGCCGCCACGCGGCGTTTGTCTCGACGGCAGCGGCAAGATCATCATCGAGCAGCCGATGGCGCGCACGTTAAGCGGCTGGGCGCGGCTCTACGGCGCCCTGCGCAACGCGCTGCCGGCGCACAGCTACAGGCTCGGCAAAAGGCTTATGCGGGTGGCTCAGGACGCGGCGAGTGTCACCGCGACGTTTGCCGACGGCAGCAGCGAACGCGGCGATTTATTGATCGGCGCCGATGGCGTGCGTTCCACGGTGCGCGCGCAATATCTGCCGCACGTCGAGCCTGTTTACGCCGGCTATGTCGCCTGGCGCGCCGTGCTCGACGAAGCGCAGGTGCCGGGTGACCTTTGGCGCGAAGTCGTCGAACTCTATGCGTTCTGCCTGCCGGAAGGCGAGCAATGCATCAGCTACGCGGTGCCGGGGCGTGACAACGACACGGCAGTCGGCCGACGCGCCTACAATATCGTGTGGTACCACCCCACCGATCGCGCCACGCTCATCGACATTTGCACCGACCCCGCGGGACGCCATCATGCCGGCGGCATCCCGCCGCCGCTGATCCGGCCCGACGTGATCGCGCGCATCAAAGCCGACGCCGGAGCGATCCTCGCGCCGCAAGTCGCCGCCATTTTTGCGCAGACCGCGCCATTCTTCCAACCGATCTACGATCTCGCCTCGCCAAAACTGGTATTCGGCCGCGTCGTGCTGGCCGGCGACGCCGCCTTCGTGGCGCGGCCACATGCCGGCGCGGGCACCACCAAGGCCGCGCTCGATGCGGCCTGCCTTGCCGACAGCATTCGCGACGCCGGCGACGACCTCGCCTGCGGACTGCTGCGTTACGAGCGCATGCAGCAACCCTTCGGGCAGGCGATCGTCGAGCTCAACCGTCAGGAAGGCCTCTATCTCAGCGCGCAAATCAAGGCCAAGACCGAACGCACCGCGGCCGAGCTTCACCGGGACATCGGCGCGGTGCTGCATGCCCATATCGCCCGCAGCGACCAGGTCGGCGACATCGTCGCCGCGCATGGCCTCGACGGGCATATTTGAATGGAGCGCTTCATGGCCGGACCTTTAGCGGGCGTCCGCATTCTCGATCTCACCTCGGTCGTCGCCGGCCCGCTCGCCACGCAGACGCTGGGCGACATGGGCGCCGACGTCATCAAGATCGAGGCGCCCGAAGGCGACGCGCCGCGCCACACCGGCCCTTCGCGTTCGCCGGGCATGGCGGCTTTGTTCATGGGGCTCAACCGCAGCAAGCGTTCGCTGGTGCTCGATCTCACCAAGCCGGGCGCCAAGGACGCGCTGTGGCGGCTGATCGAAGGCGCCGACGTGTTTGCCCATTCGATGCGGCCGCAGAAAATCGAAAAGCACGGTTTTGGTCATCAGGCCGTCTGCGCGCACAATCCGCGGATGATCTACGCCGCCATTCACGGCTATCGCGAGGGCGGTTCGTATAGCCGGCAGCCGGCCTATGACGATGTCATCCAGGGCCAGTCCGGCGTCGCCGCCTTGATGGCGGAGATTGCCGGCGAGCCGCGTTACGCGCCGACCATTCTTGCCGACAAGACCACCGCGTTGGCGCTGGTCGGCGCCATCTCGGCGGCGCTCTATGCGCGGGAAAAAACCGGCCGCGGGCAGTTCGTCGAAGTGCCGATGTTCGAGTCGATGGTGTCCTTCGTGCTGGCGGAACATCTGTTCGGCCATTGCTTTGTGCCGCCGGTCGGCAAGCTCGGCTATACCCGCGTCATGGGCCCGTGGCGGCGGCCGTACAAAACCAAGGACGGCTATCTGTGCATGATGGCCTATACCGAGCGGCACTGGCGGAAATTCTGGGCCATGGTCGGCAAGCCGGACGTTTGCGACGATCCGCGCTTCAACAGCATCGCAACGCGCAGTCACAATGTCGTCGCGCTCTACGAACTGGCCGGCGCTTGCCTCGCCGACAAGACAACCGATGAATGGCTCACCCTGCTGCGCGAGCTGGAAATTCCGGCGGCGCGCATGGCGAGCCTCGATGGTCTTAAGGACGATCCGCAGCTCAAGGCGGGCGGCTTCTTCAAACGCGCGCAGCATCCGAGCGAAGGCGAAATCCTCTACACCGATCCACCCGTCCGCTTCGGCGAAAGAGCCGCCGCCACCGGGCGCCTGCAGCCGCGGCTCGGCGAGCATAGCGTCGAAGTGCTGCGCGAAGCCGGGATGAGCGAGAGCGAGATCAAGGCGCTGTTGGCCTCGGGCGCGACCGTCGACGATCCGCCGAAGAAACAAGCGGCGGAATGACGAGACCGCCGCGCCACATTCTCAGTACCGATACGGCTGCTGCTCCCACAGCGGGAAGGCCGAGAACACGTGCGGCGCATTGGCCGGCGCGGCGGCGTGCAGATAGGACCGATCGAGCTTGCCGAAACCGGTGGCGCCGAGGAGGCCGAGCGAGCGCATGACCTCGTCTTCCATGATTTCGAGCATGCGCACGATGCCGGCTTGGCCTGCCGCTGCGAGCCCGTAGCATTGCATGCGGCCGAGCCCGACCAGATTGGCGCCGAGCGCCAGCGCCTTGACGACGTCGCTGCCGCGATAGAACCCGCCGTCGATGATGATCATGGCGCGGCCGGCCACCGCCTCGGCGACTTCCGGCAAGACGTCCATCGACCCGCGACCGTGGTCGATCTGCCGCCCGCCGTGATTGGAGACATAGATAATTTCCACGCCGTGATCGAGCGCAAGCTTGGCGTCCTCCGCGGTGGCGATGCCCTTGATGGCGAGCGGAATTTTAAGCCGCTTCTTGATGCGCTCGACCGTGCGCCAGTCGAGCGCCATCTGGAATTCGCGCCCCGTGGAGCGGCGGCGCCCGCCGGTGGTGTGGCGCTTGGCCAGGTCGCGCTCGCGCCTGCTGTAATGGGCAGTATCGACGGTGAGACAGAAGGCGGCGTAGCCGTTCGCCATCGCGCGCTCGACATAATCGTCAACCCACGCATCGTTGCCGCGCACATAGAGCTGGAACATGCGCGCCGCGTCCGGCGCGGCCTTGGCGACCCCTTCGAGGCCGGGATCGCAGACTGAGCTGAGCATGTGGGCGCAGCCGAATTCGGCCGCCGCCTTCACGACCGGCTCGGCGCCGCCAGGATGAAAGCTTTCCAGCGACCCGACCGGACACAGCACGATCGGCAGTCGCAGCTTGCGACCAAGCGTTTCGACGGACGTATCGACCTTGCTGACATCACGCAAAACGCGCGGCCGGAACGCGATGGAGTTGAGCGCCATGCGGTTGCGCCGCAGCGTCGTCTCGGTCTCCACGCCGCCGACGATATAATCCCAATCGTTCTGATTGAGATTTTGCCGCGCCTTGGCAACGATTTCGTGCAGGTTCATGAATTGAGCCGCCGTTGAGGCGGCGGTCTGCATTGCGGCGTCTTCGAAGATGGATACTGGCTTGTTCATGGGATTTACGCGGTGCTGGTTGTGGCCGGGAGAAGCCGGGACGGGCAGACTATAGGGCGGAGTAGGCCAGTTCAAGAATTGCAAAACCACCTTGTTTGCCGTGCGTTTCCAGCGAAGTTCCGGCCCCTGTGACTGCGATCACAGAACGGTCGAATGCACCAAACCGGATCACCGCCGGCGCGACCAATGATCAGAGGCCGCCGGTAAAGCCGCAGCCCCGTTCAATCGAGGAGACGTATCATGACCCGCGCCAAAATCCTTTTGATAGCCGCCAGCTGCGCAGTGACCCTTGCGACCGCCAGCCCCGCGCTCGCGCTCAACCCGCAACCGCTGCCTCCGGGCCGCACGGCAGCTCCTACGCACGTGTTCTGCGCCAACGGCAATCATATGCATCGCTAGTTTTGCCGTACATTTCCGAACAAGCGCGGCGTCCCGGTCGGACGCCGCGTTTTCGTTTGCGAATTTGATTGGCGGTCCCGGGAAGACTCGAACTTCCGACCTTCGGTTTAGGAAACCGCTGCTCTATCCTGCTGAGCTACGGGACCGTGCGCTTGGTGCCGCGCCAATGCGCGTGTCATTCGCGAACGTGGTCCTATAGCATAGGTAAGGCTGCGGAATGCAGGCGCCGCGGTGCCGCCGCATTCCGTTTTTTTGGCTTGACGTGCGGGGCTTGTGTCGCGATGGGCTGGCGGGACGGCATTTTTGCCGGAATTTTGGCGGCCGCGGTCGCGGTAGCGTGCGGATGTTGCGGCCCGGCGGCGGCGCAGACGGCGCAAGCTTCGCCTCCCTGCGGCGCCGATGAAGTCGCGCGCGGCACCGTCAGCCGCGTCATCGACGGCCGTACATTCGTGCTCGGTGACGGCCGCGAAGTCCGGCTCGCCGCGGTCGAAGTGCCGGCGTTGCCGCCGCCACAAGATTCCAGCCAAGGCTCCGGCCAAAAGTCCGACCAAGAGTCCGACCAAGAATCCAGCCATGACTCCGTCGCACTGCGGGACGACAGCGCTGCCAAAGGGGCGCAGGCCGCGCTGGCCGCGCTCACCGAAGGCGATCAGGTTTTGCTGCGGCGGGGGGAGGCGGCGGCGGATCGCTACGGGCACCTCCTCGCTTACGCCTATACCGAGCGCGACGGCGACGAGCTGTTCGTCCAGGGCGAGCTGATCGCTTCGGGTTTTGCCCGGGTCGGCGACCGCATCGGCAGCCGCGCCTGCGCTATGGACCTGCTCAGACACGAAAATACCGCCCGGACCGCCAAGCTTGGCCTCTGGGCCGATCCGTATTATGAGGTGCTCGATGCCGAGGACCCCGCGGATGTACTGGCGCGTAAAGGCCGATTTGCGCTGGTCGAGGGCCGGGTGGTGTCCGTACGTGAAAGCGGGGCCACGATCTACGTGAATTTCGGGCGGCATTGGTCCGAGGATTTTACGGTTACGGTCCTGAAACGAAACGAGCGCAATTTCACGGCGGCGGGTCTCGATTTGAAGAGCCTCGAGGGTCGGCGAATCCGGGTCCGCGGCTGGGTCGAACAGCGCGGCGGGAGCGGGGGCGATAGCGGCGTGCCGGGTGGCGTTACAGCCGGCGTTACTGGTGGTGTTCCTTGGATCGAAGCGGCACGGCCGGAGCAGATTGAGAGCGCCGGAAGCGAATGACCACGACAGAGACCGCGACGGGACGACCGCGAGCGCTCGGCGACTTTGGGTGATGTGGTGAGACGGGGACGTTTGGACATCGCTTTCTATCGGCTCCTGCAGGCCGGCGTCGCGCTCGCGGCGCTGGTGCTGGCCGCCTGCACCGCTTCGTCCCCATCGCTCCCGCCGCAAGCGTCGCTGTCGTCCCCGGCCAAACAGGCCGAAGCGCCGATGGCACCCGACGTGTTGCGCGAACATCAGCGCATCCTCGCCACCTATGGCGGCGTCTATAACGATCCCCGCCTGCAAGCCGTGATCGAGCAGACGGTCGAGCGCCTGGTGGCGGCGTCGGAAAAACCCGACCTGCATTACAAAGTCACCATGCTCAATTCGCAGTCGGTCAACGCCTTCGCGCTGCCGAGCGGCCAGCTTTACGTGACGCGCGGACTGATCGCGCTGGCCAACGACGATTCCGAGCTCGCTTCGGTGCTGGCGCATGAGATGGGACACGTCATCGCCCGCCACGCCGAGCTGCGCGAGGAGCAGGCGCGCGAAGCCGACCTCGTCAACCGCGTCGTCACCGACGTGGTCACCGATCCGGCGGCCGGCGCCATGGCGCTCGCCAAGTCGAAACTCGCGCTGGCGAGTTTCTCGCGGTCGCAGGAATTCGAGGCGGACGCCATCGGCATCGGCATCGCCTCGCGCGCCGGATACGATCCGTACGGCGCGGTGCGGTTCCTCACCGCGATGGAGCAGAACTCCGATCTCAAGCCGGAGCAGTCGAGCGCCATCAATCCGGCCGCGGCCGACTTCCTTTCATCGCATCCGGCGACGCCCGAGCGCATCACGCAGGCGCTCGCCAATGCCCGCCAGTACCGCGCCCCCGCCGACGGCGGACAGGATCTCGCGCAAGCCAAAGCGGCCTATCTCGGCAATATCGACGGCATGGTTTATGGCGAGGATCCGAGCGAAGGTTTTGTGCGCGGCCGGCGCTTCCTGCACCCCAAGCTCGGCTTCACCTTCACCGCGCCGGACGGCTTCACCCTCGACAATACGGCGCAGGCCGTGCTCGGCATCAAGCACGGCGGCGGCGAGGCGCTGCGGCTCGATGTGGTGCGGGTGCCGGCGGAGCAGACGCTCGCCGAATACCTGACTTCCGGCTGGATCGAGAACATCGACCCGGCGACGGTCGAGGACATCACCGTCAACGGCTTTCCCGGCGCCACAGCGGCGGCCAAGGGCGACCAATGGGACTTCCGGCTTTACTCCATCCGCTTTGGCAGCGACGTCTACCGCTTCATCTTCGCCGCCAAGCACCGCACGCCCGACAGCGATCGCGCCTTTCGTGAATTGATCGGCACGTTCCGCCGCATGAGCATCGCCGAAATCGAAGCGGCCAAGCCGCTCAGGCTCAAGATCGTCACCGTCGCGCCGGGCGATACGGTGGATAAACTGGCCGGCAAAATGGCCGTGGCCGACCGCGCGGTTGAGCGGTTTCGCGTCCTCAACGGGCTGGGGCCGACCGACCGGCTAAAGCCCGGCAGCGCCGTTAAGATCGTGGTGGAATAGGCTCAAACCACGACTTTTCGACTATTTGCTCGGGGCCTGCCCTTCGCTATGCTCCGCCCAAGGGCCGCAAAAGGCCCGGGGGGAAAGCTATGGAGATGCTAAAACGGGCGGTGCCCGTCACCGTGGCGCTTGCGGTCGTATCCGCGGTTACGCTGGTGCTCCTGTATTTCAAGCTGGCGACGTTCGGGCCCGAGCATCCGGTCTTCTTGTATCTGTTGCCGATTGCGCTGGTGACGATTCTCTACGGCCGCTGGCCCGCGGTGCTCGGCGTCTTCACCGCGGCCGCATGCGCCGACTATTTCCTCTACGATCCGATTTACAGTTTTACCATCGACACCCGGGTGGAAGCCGGCGATCTGGCTTGCTTCACCTTCCTCGCGCTGGTCGGCGTTAAATGCGCGAGCGAACTGTTCCACCCCGCGGTGAAACTTCCCGCGCCAAAATCCCGCTACGAATAGGAAAGTTCGGTCGGCGATTTCGCCGCTTCAGAACTGCGCTGCGAGCTGATCGAGCCCCATGACGTGGGCGATGTTGCGCACTTCTTCCTTTTGCTCGGTATTGAAACTGAGGATCAGCGGCACGGCGGCCGATTTCAGCCCCTGCACCGTATCCGGATCGACGGCGGCGGCTTGCTCATTGCCTGCCGGCGCGCCATGCGCGCGCGCTTCCTGCGCGTGCGTATAGGCCATGTTGCGCAGCGCCGCCTCGACCGCCGGCCACATCTCTTCCTGGTCCGGCGTCAGGTGCAGCCGCTCCTTGATGCTGGCGATCTGCGCATCGTCGAGCATGTAACCCGGCCGATTGACGAGGTGGCGATGCGCCGCGGCCGCGGCGGTCTTGGCTTCGCCCGGCGCCCGCGCCGTTACCGACCGCGGCACTGGTGCGTCATTGGCGACTGATGCGGTCGAGCCAGGCAGTTCCAGCGCCGCGGTTTGTACGGGTGCTGGAAGAGCCGCATCCATCGCGGGCTGCGGGTCGGCTTGCGGAATAATTTGCGGAATCATGGGCTGCGGATTGAGCAGCGCGAGTTGCGCGTCGCTCGCGGTATCCGCCGCGCGCGCATTCATCGCCGACGTCAAAGCGGCCGGAGCGATTTGCCCTGGGCCATTGTCCCAATGGTCCGGAAAACGCAGCGCTACAATTTCGGCAGCCGATACATCCGTGCTGCGCAAAGCGGTGGTGTTGACGCCGCCGATCAAATAGCCGATGCCGCCGGCCAGAATAATTGGAACAACGCGCAATGAAGCCACACGGCCGCGCTTGCGCGTCTTGTTCCGCCGCATGTCCGCGCCCCCCGGTTTTTCGTCACGCTACGCCCTGCTCTTTCCTTTCAAATGAAGCTTAATTTATGGCTAAGCACGGGCATGATCCGGACAAACCTGGACCGGTTTTCGAAAAGATTGTGTTCAAGAGAATCCGTCCGTTCCGAACGACACGGCGCAATGCATGAAACAACGAAAAAGGCCCGGCATCGCTGCCGGGCCTTTGCATTGCATTGTTTCGACGAGCGAGGTGTTACGCCGCCTCTTCCTCGACAACGGCTTCGTCTTCCGTCTCGGACTTCGGACCGCGGCGCGGTCCCTTGGCGAGCGCCGCTTCGATCTCCTTGATCGCTTCGGTCTCGGTAATCCGCTGCACGGCGGAGACTTCGCGCGACAACCGGTCGAGCGCCGCTTCGTAGAGTTGACGCTCGGAATAGGATTGCTCCGGCTGTGTCTCCGAACGATAGAGATCGCGAACCACTTCCGCGATGGCGACGATGTCGCCGGAATTGATCTTGGCCTCGTATTCCTGCGCGCGCCGCGACCACATGGTGCGCTTGATGCGGGCGCGACCTTTGAGCGTCTCAAGCGCGCGCTTGACCAGCGGCGTCTCGGCAAGCTTGCGCATGCCGACCGACGTCACCTTCGACGTCGGCACCCGCAGCGTCATCTTGTCCTTGACGAAGTTGATGACAAACAGCTCAAGCCGCGCGCCGGCGACTTCCTGCTCCTCGATAGCAATGATCTGGCCAACGCCGTGCGCCGGATAGACGATGAATTCGTGAGTTTTGAAGCCTTGTCGTTGAGTAGTCTTCTTCGCATTCACCAAAGTTGCTCCTTCCGGCTCCGGCTTGCGCCGAGGCACTGGCTTCGCCACGCCGACCCGGCTTCTCGCCGCTGTCCGCGTGGATTGAGAGGGCCTCCGGCTCGCGCGGGAGGAGGTTTTTGTTGCCTTCCGGCTCATGCCGGCTGCACTTTTCTTTGAACGACGACGAGTTTTCTCTGCCACTGCTCTCGCGTGGATGTTCACGCCTCTTTTGACGGTTCCTCGAAAATCCCCCGAAAAAATATGCTCTCTGGCTTTGGGAGCAGCATATCGGGGGTATTATTCATTTTGTTTGCGCTATATAGCACATTTTCGGCTAAAATCAAAGCCTTAAGCCTTGCGAAAGCGTCGCATCAGGCCCGCCGCAGGCCGGATTCCTTAACAATGGTTAAGGGGATTGACCCCTTGAAGCACGTATTTAGGCCGAAACGACGTAAAAGCATGTACATTCTTAGCTTTTCTGCATGGATGTTGGGACTTAGAACATAAGGACAACCTGTCCCAACACATACCAGCGAAAATACTTGACTGAGCCAAGTACGCGGCCTACGAGAACTCCAAATTCTCGGAGTTTAACCATGTCTAGCCTGCGAAAAATAGCGGAAGCTCAAAAGGCCAGCATTCTGGCAGAGGCCGAACGAAAAGCGGCGGAGATCGACCGCGACATGGAGCAACTTGAGCAATTGACAGCCAAGTACGGGTTGTTGGTGACCGAACCAGACACTGGGGGCGGGAACGCCGCTGAGGTGGCGACGTCTGAATCGGCACCGACCCAGTCACGGGGATTTGTCATTCGGAATCCGAAATCAAACGGGGCGAGCCTCCTTACTGCGCGGTCCGACGACATCGTGACGCAGATCATGGCGGAGGTCTTGAAGGATGTGCCCGATGCCAGCATAACCAAGCGCGCCCGTGTCGCGGCGGCTGCGTATATCCGCCAGAAAAAGAGGCCGGTTCCGCTTGCTGAACTGGACGCCGTCCTGACGGCGAACGGAATTAAGTTTGAATCGGACACTCCCCGAAACACGCTCAGCGCAGTTCTTGGACAGGACCCAAACCTGCGATCCCTAGGACGGGATCGCGGCTGGTGGTTGCCGGAACTTGGTGATCCACCGACGGGCCTAGAAACTCTAGGGAGGATCTAAAAAATTCGGGCCGGAGGTTTCCCTCCGGCCCGCAAACTTTTCCTGGTGGTTGGTGACCACTAACCTAGGCTCTTGCTGCACAAGAGCCGCAGACTTGGAGGTATTAAATGCGGTTCGACGACCGCATGTTACATAGTTAGCGGCGGCCGGGGCCAAAAGGAGTAACCGCCCCAATGGCTCCGGTCACCGCGCTTCGCCTAGCATATTGGATCAACTCCGTCTCAGATTCGTGACATGCTGACGCTTGCCGAGGCCTTAAAGACCAATCGACTAAGCGAATTTATCGCCCAAGAGGAAGCGCGCGGCATTGGCCCTGTCGACCTCCGAGAGCTAAACGCGACCCTAAAACGACTAGCCACTACACCGCAGAAATTATCAGATCGAACATCGCATTCGCCATCTGACGATGGTTTGAACGAAAACTAAATTCGTTCAGATATTTTTCCATGTGCTTCGACGACACATGAATGTGCGTCGAGCGAATTGAGTTTTTAAACACTCGCCAGAACGCCTCGACATTGTTTACGTGATGCTTGCCGCGCGCGTATTCCTTAGAACTGTGGTTCACCGTGCCGTGCTCATAACCGTTGTATTCCAGTAAGCCGTAGGATAAAGAGTTCATCGGTTGAAACCGTCGAACCGGGCAGCACATTTTTTAGAGTGACATGCCGCAGGGTGCTCATCTGGACGTTCGGAATAACCTCAGTGGTCATCCGGCCACCGCGCTCTTTAAGGCCCATGACGATTGTTTTGCCCCCAGCGCCGCGCCCGCGCTTTCCGGCCCGGTAGCCGCCCACGTAGGCCTCATCAAGTTCAACATGGCCCCGGAGCATTTCAAAGCCGTCCGCCTTCGCCATCAGTTTGCGGATTTGCATCCCCATCCGGTAGGCGCACTTGTATGTGACGCCTAGCGTGCGCTGTAACTCCTTGCCGCTCACGCCGTGGCGGGTCGTGACGAAAAGGTAGATCGCGTAAAACCATACCCGCAGGGGCGTCCGGGTGTCCTGAAATACGGTTCCAGCGGTCGGGTAGAGGTGATGGGCGCAGGACGCACAAGAGAACGCGCGCCGCCCGGTTAGCTTGTGGAAGGTGCTGTAAGTGCCGCAGGCCTCACATTCGTGCCTCAGGCCATAACGCACTTCCATGATGTGGTTTAGGCAGGCCTCATCGTCCGGGAACCGGGAGAAGAACTCCCCGACCGTTAGTTTGCCAAGCCTTTGAATTTCCGCGTCTTTTGACATGACGACATCTCCAATGTCGCCACTCTACAACCAGATACTACGTGTGTCAAGGGGATAGTTGCGATGGTTAATATCTACAACCAATAAGTGCAATTAATCGCCGGTGCCGGGTTCGGCCGAGAAGTGCTGCTCGAATTTGTTGGCGACGCCCTCCCACTCCTTGGCATCGGCCGGAGGCGCTTTCTTGGCGGTGATATTCGGCCAAGTCTTGGCGTATTCGGCGTTGACACCAAGCCACTTTTCGACCCCCGGCTCAGTATCCGGCTTGATCGCATCAACCGGACATTCCGGCTCGCACACGCCGCAATCGATGCATTCGTCGGGATGGATGACCAACATGTTCTCGCCCTCGTAAAAGCAATCCACGGGGCAGACTTCGACGCAGTCCATGTATTTGCATTTGATGCAATTGTCGTTGACGATATAGGTCATCTGAACACTCTGAACGGGCTTTTTAGAAGCCTTGCTCCTATCGCATGGGTCCGGGCCACGCAAGGTGCGGGAAACTCCGGCGCGGCGGCGGCTTTATTCGATATCTTGATAGAGCGACACCGCGGCGCCAGCCGAACCCCGGCGCGCGGCAAATCCCATGACCTTCAGCACCCGCACGCGGCGGTCGAGCGCCACCGTGATGACGTCGCCGGTGCGCACCATGCGGCCCGGGGCGACGACCCGCGCGCCGTTGATGCGGACGTAGCCGGCGCCGGCCAACGCCGCGGCATCGCCGCGCGTGCGGACCAGCCGGGCATGCCATAGCCATCGGTCGATGCGCTGGCGATCCGGCGCGGCCGGCGGGCCGCGATCGCTTGCAAGTGAATCCGTCGGCGCCCGGCGATGTTGGTGGAGCACGATCTGTTCGGAAAGCCGGCTGCCACTTTTCCGGATCATGCTCTAATGCCGCTCCTTGGCGTCCTTGGCGTCAGCCTCGAGCTGAGCCTTTAATGCCGCGAGCTTGGCGAACGGCGAATTCGGATCGGGCGCCTTTTCGCGCCGCTCGAAGCGTTTGACCGGCGGACGGTCGCGTTCGCGTTGCGGACGATCGTGCCGCTCATGCCGTTCATTTCGCTCCTGGCGATGTTCGCCTCCGCCTCTGCGGCGGTGACGCGAATGACGCGGTTCTTGCACCGCCGGGCCGGGCGGAGCTGCGGCCGGCTCGGCTGGCGGCGCCTGCTGCGCCGCGGCTTCGCCAGCCGGAGCCGCCGCGATGACCGTTTCCTCGGTGCGTGACGACGGCGTTCGCCGGCCACCATCCTTGCCCGTTTCGCGGCGGTTGGGGCGCGGCCGCCGACGTCCTTCGGGCCGGCCTTGCCCCCGTTGCCCCCGTTGCCCCCGTTGCCCCCCTTGCCGCCCGGGCCGCCAGACCTCGATCATCTCCGGCTCCCCAGTTACGGGGGGAGCACCGGCGAGAGCGGAAGTGTCCGCCGGCTCGGAGGCCGGCGCAATTTCGGGGCTTGCGGTTACAAGTTCCGGCGCCGGTTGCAGCGCCTCTTCGACGGCGGTCGCGTCGGCGACAGAGATCTCTTGCTCGGCGCCGGCGGGGAGGGCCTCGGCATCGGGCGAAGTTTCCCTGCTTGCTGGTTCGGCGACGGCCGCCTCGGCTTGCGGCTGTTTTGCTTCTTGCGGTTTCGGCCGGCGCTCCATGCGATAGCCAAGCGAGCGCAGGATCGAAGCGAAATCTTCGCCGGAAGCGCCGCTCAATGACGTCATGCCGTTGACGACGGTGAAGCCGCCGCCGGCGACGGCGCCCGGTGGCTTCGGCCCGGCCGCACCTTCGCGCCACGACAAAGCGGGACGGATCAGATCGGCGAGCCGTTCTAGAATGTCGACGCGGACGGCGCGCTCGCCGCACACCCGGTAACCGGCGGTGCGATAGAGCACGGCATCGATCGTGCTGTCGGCCGGGATCGAAGTGCGGCCGGAGCCGGCGAGTTGCAACATCGCGTCGGTCTGGCTTTGCGGCCCGTCGTGGCGCAGCCCCCACAGTTGCAAGGCGAGAGCACGCGGCGCCGGCTTGAGCAACCCGGGTAGATAAATGTGGTAGGCGCCGAACCGCACGCCGTATTTGCGCAAGCTCGCGCGGGCCGGCTGTTCGAGACCCTTCACCTCGTCGGCAACGCGCTGCCGGTCGAGCACGCCGAGCGCCTCTACCAGTTGAAACGCGACACCGCGCGCCATGCCGGTAACGTCCTCGGCCGCCGCCAATTGGCTCAACGGACCGAGCAACTTGTCGATATGGGATTTGGCAAAGGCGGCAAGACGCGTCTCCACGGCGTCGCGCGGCGCGCCCGTCAGGTATTCGTCGGCGACCAGACGCACCCGCGGACGCAACACTTCCTCGCCGGCATAAAGCTTGCCGACGGCAGCTCCGGTCCAGCGCAGCGTACCGTCGGCGGCAAGCAGGAATTGCCCGTCAGGGGCTTCGGCAAGTCGCGCGGCGCGCGCGGCGATCTCGCCGACGAGCGCCTTCTGCGCGGCATTCTGCAGCGTTTTCGCTTCCGAGCCGCCGGAGGACGAATCCGGCACGAAGACAAAGCCGTCGAGCCGACCGATGACGTGGCCCTCGACCACGACCTCACCGGTCTTGTTGAATTCGGGATCGAACGTGGCGTTCTCGCGCAGCCGGCGCATCAATACGCTGGTGCGGCGATCGACGAAGCGCTCGGTGAGCCGCTCATGCAGCGCGTCCGACAACCGGTCCTCGACGCCGCGTGCCACGCCCTGCCAGTGCTCCGGATCGGCAAGCCAGTCCGGACGGTTCGCCGCGTAAGTCCAGGTGCGGATATGGGCAATGCGGGCGGACAGCGTATCGATATCGCCGTCGGTGCGATCCGCCATGGCGATCTGATGGGCAAACCAGTCGGTCTTGATGGCGCCTTCGCGCTGCAGAAAGCCGTACAGCGTGACCACCAGCTCGGCATGATTGGCCGGCGCGATCTTGCGATAGTCGGGAAGCTGGCAGACGTCCCATAGCCGTTCGACGTCGGCGCCGGTTCTCATCATGCCGCGCACGTCGTCGTCGCGCGCGGCATGATCGAGCACCAGGATGTCCTCGGCGACCGGCGCGCGGGCCAGTGCGCTTTCGGTCGGCGCCGCGCCGAGCGTCGCCTGCAAGGCGCCGATCGAGGAGAAATCGAGATCGGAATTGCGCCATTGCACGAGCTTGACCGGCTCGAAGGTGTGGCTTTCCAGCGCCTGCACCAGTTCGGGCTCGAACGGCGGACAGCGGCCGCTGGTGCCGAACGTGCCGTCGCGCATGGCGCGGCCGGCGCGGCCGGCGATCTGGGCCATTTCCGAAGGGCTGAGCTTGCGGAACTGGTAACCGTCGAATTTGCGGTCGGAGGCAAAGGCGATGTGATCGACGTCGAGATTGAGCCCCATGCCGATGGCATCGGTCGCCACCAGGTAATCGACCTGGCCCGACTGATAGAGCTCGACCTGCGCATTGCGGGTGCGCGGCGACAAAGCGCCGAGCACGACGGCGGCGCCGCCGCGCTGGCGGCGGATCAATTCGGCGATGGCGTAAACTTCATCGGCCGAGAACGCGACGATGGCGGAACGGCGCGGCAGCCGCGTCAGCTTCTTCTCGCCGGCAAAGGTGAGCTGCGACAGCCGCGGCCGGCTGACGATACTGGCGCCGGGCAAAAGCCGCTCGACGATCGGCTTCATGGTGGCGGCGCCAAGCACCAGCGTCTCTTCGCGGCCGCGCCGGTGCAGCATGCGATCGGTGAAGACGTGGCCGCGCTCGAAATCGGCGGCGAGCTGGATCTCGTCGATGGCGAGGAAAGCGACGTCGAGATCGCGCGGCATCGCCTCGACGGTGGCGACCCAGAACCGCGGATTTGGCGGCTTGATCTTCTCCTCGCCGGTGACGAGCGCGACCGCGTCGGCGCCGACCCGCTCGACCGCACGGTTATAGACCTCGCGGGCCAGGAGCCGCAGCGGCAGACCGATGACGCCGGAGGAATGCGCCAGCATCCGCTCGATCGCGAGATGCGTCTTGCCGGTATTGGTCGGGCCGAGCACGGCGGTAACGCCGGCGCCACGGGCACGTAGCTCACGGTTGGCAGGCGGCGAGAACGAAATTGGCATCAAAAGCCCGGCATTGGCGCGCCCCTCCCTTACCTCCCCGGCTTGCGGGGAAGGGAGGTGGGGGCTTTTCTGTATCACAACGTGACGCTGGAAAGACCTGTGCTTAACGTGTGGAACGAGTTTGGAACGAATCGCGGCCGAATCGGCGACTCGACGCCAGTTCGAGTTCGTTCACCGCGATATATGGCACGAGCCTCGATATAGAATACCAGATCGGGTGGAATCTCCGGTTCCGCGGCGCCGCCGTGACGTCAAAAGTGTTAACGAGCCGCACGATCACGATTCCGCGCCGAGTCAAGGCCTACGGTCCTGTGGATAACGGGGAAGCCGCGGGCCAATCGACCCGTTACTGCCAAAGGGCGATCACTCCGTCTTTGCCGGATGCGGCGGCGGCGTCACGGAGACAAATTCGGTCGCTTGCAGCAGTCCGGTGCCGAGCGGCGTCGGCATCGAGAAGCGGAACGGCACCAAAACGCGCGTGCCGGAGATCGGCGCCAGCCAGACTTCGGCTTCGCGCAGCGTGACGAGATATTTGATGGCGGGCCGGTCCGGCACATAGCCGGAGATCGGCGTGAAATAGACCGCGCAGACGACGGCCGGCCCCTCATAACCGCGATCCGCCTTCACGGTTTCCATGCGCTTGAATTCGCTGTGCAGGTCGTAACGCACGCGGCCATCGAACACAGCGACCTTGCGATTGCAGGCTTCCGGCGAGACCGGGTCGCCGCCGCCGGCGACGCGGTTGAGCATCGAGGTCATCGGATCGACGACGCCGCGGCGATCGGCGTCGGCCACCGGAATGCGGTCCGGCATCGGCGGCATCGGCGGCTCGACCGCGTAGTCGGTCACCGTACCGCCGGTGAGCGCCATGCGGACGTCGTCGAGCTTCTGGCCGTAATTGATGGTCGCGGCGTAGCTCTGCGGCGCCGGCTGGCCGGCGACGACATTGCCGTGCGCGGCGGCGGTGCCGCGTGCGCCGGTAAAGAAGCGGATGAGGCCTGTCGTCGTGCCGCTTGCGGCGGCGGTGTATTGGTCGTCGGAAATCTCGATGATCCAGTTGCCGCGGCCGATCGGGATGCCGGCGATGCTGGCGACATATTCGGCTTCGAGGCGGCCTTGCGCGACCGGTTGAGCCGCCGGTTGATGGACCGCTTCACCGGCCATGGCCGGCCGGGCGCCGATCGGCGCCAACGGCGTAAGGCTGCAATGACGAAAAACGCCGCAACAAAGGCGGCGGCGCCGGCAGGGCGGATCAGCGATTTTGTTGCAATGGAAATGGACAAAGCGTTCCTCAAATCCCGACGCAAAACGCGCTTCCTGTTTTGTCGGAGAATACGTCCTTTGTGTGGTTCGAGGCCCTGCCGCCGCCACGCGCCGAAACCTCGCTTAAGACGCTTACCTTGACGCTTTTGCAGCCCACCACTATAGGTCCGCGCCAACTCCCCCTATGGTCCGACAGGCCGCCTGGGCCGCGCGGGAATTACCTGGATTTACGCGAGGATTAATACAATGGCATGGCGTTGCGAACTGACCGGGAAAAGGCGCCTGATCGGGAACCGGGTCAGCCATTCCAACCGCAAGACCAAGCGGCGGTTTCGGCCCAATCTGCTCAATGTCACCATGCTGTCGGACGCGCTCGGCCGCTCGGTCCGGCTGCGGGTGTCTGCCAATGCGCTGAAAACCGTCGATCATCGCGGCGGCTTCGACGCCTTCCTGCTCAAGGCCGACGACGACACCTGTCGCCGCGCGTGCTTGAGCTCAAGCGCCAGGTCGTCAAGAAGCGCCAAGCCGCGGCGTAGCTCCAGGCCGGTCTTTGAAGCCGACAATCCGCAGACGTTCCGCCGCATGGACGTCTTCATGGTGCGGAAAAATTAGAAAAACCAGCTAGGCGTTGATCCGGCGCGGGCGCGCCGGGCGGCTGGGCCGGACCGGCTCTTCGACCGCACTTTCGGCGAACAGTTCGGCGAGTTTTTCGGTCATGACGCCGCCGAGTTCCTCGGCATCGACGATGGTCACGGCGCGCCGGTAATAGCGCGTCACGTCGTGGCCGATGCCGATGGCGATCAATTCGACCGGCGAGCGGGTCTCGATGTCCTCGATCACCCAGCGCAGATGGCGTTCGAGATAATTGCCGGGATTGACCGAAAGCGTCGAATCGTCGACCGGCGCGCCGTCGGAAATCATCATCAGGATCTTGCGCGTTTCCGGCCGGCCAAGCAGCCGCTTATGCGCCCAGTCGAGCGCCTCGCCGTCGATATTCTCCTTGAGCAGCCCCTCGCGCATCATCAGGCCGAGATTTTTGCGCGCGCGCCGCCACGGCGCGTCGGCCGACTTGTAGATGATGTGGCGCAGATCGTTGAGCCGGCCCGGGATTGGCCGGCTTGCCGGCGGCGAGCCAGGATTCGCGCGACTGGCCGCCCTTCCAGGCCCGCGTGGTGAAGCCGAGGATTTCGACCTTGACGCCGCAGCGTTCCAGCGTGCGCGCCAGAATGTCGGCGCAGGTTGCCGCGACCGTGATCGGGCGGCCGCGCATCGAGCCGGAATTGTCGAGCAGCAGCGTCACCACGGTGTCGCGGAAATCGGTGTCCTTCTCGCGCTTGAACGACAACGGATGCATCGGATCGACGATGACGCGCGACAGCCGCGCCGGATCGAGCAAGCCTTCCTCGAGATCGAATTCCCAGGCGCGGTTCTGCTGCGCCAGCAACAAGCGCTGCAGGCGGTTGGCCAGCCGCGCCACCACGCCCTGCAAATGCGAGAGCTGCTTGTCGAGATAGCCGCGCAGGCGGTCGAGCTCTTCCGGCTCGCACAATTCCTCGGCGCCGACGGTCTCGTCGAATTTGGCGGTGAAAGGGCTGGTAGTCCGGCCCGCGCGGCTCGTTGCGCTGATTGCGCGGCCGCCACGGCTCGGCGGCGGTTTCCGAATCGCCCATCTCGGCGTCGTCGGCCATTTCGGCGGCCGGCGCATCGACCGCTTCCGACGCGCTGTCCGGCAATTCGTCGGCGGAAGCCTCCGCCTCGGCGCTCATCTTCTCGCTGTCGGCGGAATCGGACGCTTCGCCGTCCTGGCCGGATTCCTCCTTCTGGTTCTGCTCCTCGCCCTCTTCGCCTTCGTCCTCGTCGGAATCGCTGGAGCGATCCTCGCCCATGTCGAGGCAATCGAGCAGGTCGTGCACGACGTCGCCGAACCGCCGCTGGTCGTCGAGCACGCGTTCAAGGCGGTCGAGATTGCGGCCGGCGCGCTCCTCGATCAGCGGCCGCCACAAATCGACGAGCTTGCGCGCGGTCGGCGGCGGCGTCTCGCCGGTCAGCCGTTCGCGCACCATCATGGCGAGCGCGTCCTCGATCGGCGCGTCGGCGCGGTCGGTGATGTCGTCGAATTTGCCGCGGTGAAAACGGTCGTCGAGCATGGCGGCGAGATTTTTGGCGACGCCGCCCATGCGGCGCGCGCCGATCGCCTCGACGCGGGCCTGCTCGACCGCCTCGAACACCGCGCGCGCCTGCTGGCCGCCGGGCGCCAGCCTGCGATGCACCGCCGGATCGTGACAGGCGAGCCGCAGCGCGATCGAATTGGCATGGCCGCGCACGATCGCGGCCTCGCGTTCGTTGAGCCGGCGCGGCGGCTCCGGCAGCCGCGCCTTGCCGCCGGCCAGACCGGGGCGTTCGGACGCGAAGCTGACTTCGAGATCGCCCTTGCCGGCAATGGCGCGCAGGCAGACGCCGACGGCGCGCTTGAACGGCTCGGTCGGCGCTTCCTTCGCGGTGCTCTTCGGCTTGATGTTGGAGGTCATGATCTTCTTCCTCTCCCCGCAAGCGAGGAGAGGTGCCTGTTACGACAACGCCACGTTCACCGCGCTCTCCGGCAATTCCTGTCCGAAGCAGCGCTGATAGAACTCGGCGACCAGCGGCCGCTCCAGCTCGTCGCATTTGTTGACGAAGGTCAGCCGGAAGGCGAAGCCGATGTCGCCGAAGATTTCGGCATTCTCCGCCCAGATGATCACCGTGCGCGGGCTCATCACGGTCGAGATGTCGCCGTTCATGAAGGCGTTGCGGGTAAGATCGGCGACCCGCACCATCTTGGCGACGATGTCGCGGCCTTCCGCGTTGCGATAATGCTTCGCCTTGGCGAGCACGATGTCGACCTCGTTGTCGTGCGGCAGATAATTGAGCGTGGTGACGATCGACCAGCGGTCCATCTGGCCCTGGTTGATCTGCTGGGTGCCGTGATAGAGGCCGGACGTGTCGCCGAGGCCGACGGTATTGGCGGTGGCGAACAGGCGGAACGCCGGATGCGGCTTGATCACCTTGTTCTGGTCAAGCAGCGTCAGCCGCCCGGACGATTCCAGCACGCGCTGGATCACGAACATCACGTCGGGACGGCCGGCGTCGTATTCGTCGAAGCACAGCGCGACATTGTTCTGCAGCGCCCACGGCAGGATGCCGTCGCGGAATTCGGTGACCTGCATGCCCTCGCGGATCACGATGGCGTCCTTGCCGATCAGATCGACGCGGCTGATATGGCTGTCGAGATTGACGCGCACGCAGGGCCAATTGAGCCGCGCCGCGACCTGCTCGATATGGGTCGATTTGCCGGTGCCGTGATAGCCGGTGACGATGACGCGCCGGTTGCGGGCAAAGCCGGCGAGAATGGCGAGCGTGGTCGGCTTGTCGAACCGGTAGTCCGGGTCGAGGTCCGGGCACGTGCTCGTCCGGCTCGGAATAGGCCGGCACTTCGAAATCGCTGTCGATGCCGAACAATTGCCGGATCGAGACCTTCATATCCGGCAAGCCGGGTACTGTCAGTCTGCTGCGGAACTCATTGCTCCTCCGTGACCCCGGTAATTCCGAGGCGCGAATCGGCTGTCACCGGCGGTCGGATGTCCCGTACATCTAGCAGAAAGGCCCGCAGCGGCGAAAGCCACTGCGGGACAACGCCCAAGCCGCCTGGCGGGTCAGCAAAAACCTGCCGTCTTCAGGTAATTATAGGCCTGGATGATCTCCCGCAGCCGTGCCTCCGAACCGCGGTCACCACCATTGGCGTCGGGATGATGCCGTTTCACCAACATCTTGAACCTGGATTTGATATCGGCGCGCTTGGCGTCGGCTTCAAGCCCGAGCGCGTCCAGCGCGACGCGTTGCGCATTGAAAATCTTGCGGCCCTCCGGCGCTCTTTGCGTGACCGCCGCGGCGGGCACCCATTTCGCCGAACAGCGAGAACGGATCGTCGGCCGGCAGATCGGCCTCGCGAAAGGGACCGCGGCTGCGCTTGGCGGCACGCTTGCCGCCGAGCGAGCCCATTTTCCAGGTCGGACGGTGCCCGGTGATCGCCTCCTTCTGATATTTCGCGACCGCGTCGTCGCTCATGCCGGCGAAGAAATTGTACGAATTATTGTATTCGCGCACGTGTTCGAGGCAGAACTGCCAATATTCGCTGGCGCGCAGCCGGCCCTTCGGCGCGCGGTGCGTCGCCGGCGCATTGCAGCGCGGCCACTGGCACGGCGGAAGCTCCGCGCGCAACCGGCGGTCCTTATCGGGCTTGACCCGGATCCGGTCAAACAGCGGCGAATTCGTTTTCATCGGTGCAATTATGCGGGTGTGTCGATGGCAGCTTCAAGACTTGACAGAGCATAAACGCGCATTTATGACCTTAACGTCGCCTTATCGCTAAGGTCCCACCCATGGGAATGCAGGATATCATCACGACAAAACTGCTGGCGGCCTTCGCGCCGGAGAGCCTGCATGTCGAGGATGAATCCCATCTGCATGAAGGCCATGCCGGACACCGGCCGGGCGGCGAATCCCATTTCCGGCTCTATATCGTGTCGGAAGCCTTCCGCGGAAAGAGCCGGCTCGAACGCCACCGCATGATCAATGCGGCGCTGGCGAACGAGCTTAAGGGCCGCGTGCACGCGCTGGCCATCCACGCGCAGGCGCCGGGGGAAAGCGTTAAGCCGTTATTGATCCGCGACTGGCAGGCTGCCGGCGCTTCAAGCTCTTTGAGCAATCCCGTCAGATCGAGCGCGTGGGTGTACATCGCGAGCTTGCCGTCGGCGCTGCGCGGCCATTGTTCCTTCGGCCGGTCCCAGTAAAGCTCGACGCCGTTGTCGTCGGGATCGCGCAGATAGAGCGCCTCGCTGACGCCGTGGTCGGACGCGCCTTCGAGCGGAATGTTTGCTTCGATCAGCCGGCGCAACGCGTCGGCGAGTTTCGCCCGCGTCGGATAAAGGATGGCGAGATGATAGAGGCCGGTCGTGCCCAGCGCCGGCGGCGAGCCGCCGCGGCTCTCCCAGGTGTTGAGCCCGATGTGATGATGATAGCCGCCGGCGGAAATAAAGGCCGCCTGCTTGCCGATGCGTCTGCATCAGTTCGAAGCCGAGCACGCCGCAATAGAACGCAAGCGCGCGATCGAGATCGGCGACTTTCAGATGCACATGGCCGATGCGGACGCCTGGATCGATCGGAGCATTCGTCATCGTGACTTGCTCAACTTGCCTTTAACTGGCTTTGGCGGTGACCTTGCGCGCCAGCGGCGCGACGCGCAAGGCGGTGATGCGGTTGCGGGTCTTGCGCAAAACCTGGAAGCGGAAGCCGTGAAAGGTGAAGCTCTGGCCCGGCTCCGGGATCGAGCGCGCCTTCGTGGATGACGACGCCGGCGATGGTGGTCGCCTCGTCGTCGGGAATATTCCAGTCCATCGCCCGGTTGAGATCGCGCACCGGCACCGCGCCGTCGACATTGACCGAGCCGTCCGGCAGCGGGCGCACGCCGGGGACGGCGATGTCGTGCTCGTCGCTGATGTCGCCGACGATTTCCTCGACGATGTCTTCGAGCGTCACCAGGCCTTCGAGCTCGCCATATTCGTCGACGACGAGCGCGAACGGCGTCTTGCGGTGGCGGAACGCCTTGAGCTGCTCGTAGAGCGGCGTCGTATCCGGCACGAACCACGGCGGCTTGGCCAACGCCTCGATGTCGATCTTGTCCGGCGTCGCCGCCCGCCGCATGCAACGCGCGCCAGACTTCCTTGGCGTTGAGCACGCCGATGACGTTGTCGGGCGAACCGCGCCACAGCGGTATGCGGGTGACGCCGGCGGCGAGCACGGCATCGATCAGGTCGCGCGGCGGCTCGTCGGCATCGAGCATCACCATCTTGGTGCGATGGACCATCACGTCGGAGACCGTGAGCTCGCGCAAATCGAGCAGGCCGCCCATCATGTCGCGGTCGAGCTTTTCGACGACGCCGGCGCGATGCATCAGATCGACGGCGCCGCGCAATTCCTCGCGCGGCGACAGGATCGACTGGATCTTGCCGACCGGCATGCCGACGCCGCGCAGGATGACCCGCACCAGCCACTCGACGGCTGCAGCAACGGCGAGAACCAGCGCACCGTGCGTTCGACCGGCTGCGCCACCACGAGCGCCATGCGGTCGGGCGCATTGAAGGCCGCGGTCTTCGGCAGCACTTCGGCGAAGACGAAAATCAGAATGGTCATCACCAAGGTGGCGTAGATTTCGCCGGTCTTGCCGAAGAACGCGAGCAACAAGCCGGTCGCCAAGGTGGACGCGGCGATATTGGTGAAATTGTTGGCGAACAGGATCGCGCCGAGCAGCCGCTCGCGCGTCGCCATCAGCCGGTTGACGATGCCGGCGTCGCGATTGCCCTGCTTTTCCAGCCGCGTCATGGCGGCGCGCGACGAGGCCGTCAGCGCCGTCTCGCTTGCCGAGAAGAACGCCGACACCACCAGGCAGATCACGACCGCCAGAACGGTCAGCCAATCGATGAAAGTCATCGCTCGGCAAGCTTCTCGCTGAGAAACGCGCGCACCTCGCGCGGCTCGACGCCGGCCTCGACGAAGGCCGCGCCGATGCCGCGCACCAGGATGAATGTAAGCATTCCGCGCTTCACTTTCTTGTCCTGCGCGATGAGTTCCATCAATTGGTCAACGGACGGTAGCGGCCCGGAAATGTCCTTTAGCCGCGTCGGCAAGCCGACTTCGGCCAGATGGCGCGTAACGCGCGCGGCGTCGGCCTTCGACACCAGGCCCTGCCGCCGCGCCGAAAACTCGAACGCCAGCGCCATGCCGACGGCGATCGCCTCGCCGTGCAGCAGCCGGTCGGAAAAGCCGCAGGCCGCTTCCAGCGCATGGCCGAAAGTGTGGCCGAGATTGAGCAGCGCGCGGTCGCCGGTTTCGCGCTCGTCGCGGGCGACGATCGCGGCCTTGGCGCGGCAGGCCACCGCGATGGCGTGTTCGCGCGCAAAACTTCCGGAAGAATTGCCGCCGGCGAAGACTTCGCGCCAATTGGCTCTCGAGCCAGGAGAAGAAAGCGGCATCGCCGAGCAAGCCGTATTTGACGAGTTCGGCATAGCCGGCGCGGAATTCGCGCTCCGGCAGCGTGTCGAGCAGCGCGGTATCGGCGAGCACCAGGATCGGCTGATGGAAGGCGCCGATCAGATTCTTGCCGTGGGCGGAATTGATCGCGGTCTTGCCGCCGACCGAGGAATCGACTTGCGCCAAGCAGCGTGGTCGGCACCTGCACGTAATCGAGGCCGCGCCGCACCACCGCCGCGGCGAAACCGGCGAGATCGCCGATGACGCCGCCGCCGAGCGCGATGACGAGATCGCCGCGCTCGATATGCGAGGCGATGATGGCCTCGCAGACCTGCTCGAACACGCGGTAGCTCTTCGAGGCTTCGCCGGGCGGGACGACAGTGCCGTTCGTCGCCACGCCGGCATGATCGAGCGCGGCTTTGGCCGCGCCGATGTAATGACGCGCGACGTTTTCGTCGGTGACGATATACGCCTTGGCGCCCGGCCGCAGCGCCGCGATGCGCGCGCCGAGCGACGCGAGCAGGCCGCGCCCGATGACGATGTCGTAGCTGCGCGCGCCGAGCGCGACGGCGACGGTCGTACTCGCGTCTTTGCTTCGGTGCGGACCGGCGCCGTCATGCGCCGCCCCCTTCCGCGCGGCGGCGCGTCGAGGAAGCCGGCAAGCGCCTCGCATGATTTCGCTGACGATCGCATCGTGCGGCACTTCGCGCGACTGCACGGTGAGATCGGCCTGCGCATAGACCGGCTCGCGCTCGGCCAGCAACTGGCGCAGCGTCGCCGCCGGATCGGCGGTCTGCAGCATCGGCCGATCGTTCTTGCGCTTGTTGATCCGGCGCATCAGCACGTCGAATTCGGCATTGAGCCAGATCGAGACGCCCTTGGCCTTGATGGCGGCGCGGGTATCGGCGTTCATGACGGCGCCGCCGCCGGTCGCCAGAACCTGCGGCCCGCCCTTCAAGCAGCCGCGCGATCACGCGCGCCTCGCCGCTGCGGAAATCGGCCTCGCCGTGGCGCGCGAAAATGTCGGCGATGCTCATGCCGGCGGCCTTCTCGATCTCGGCATCGGCGTCGACGAAAGGCACGCCGAGCCGCGCGCCGAGGCGGCGGCCGATCGACGATTTGCCGACCCCCATCATGCCGACCAGCACGATCGAACGGCGGCCCGAGCGCGGCAGGATCGCGGCCGCCGAAACCGGCCGTTGGTCGATCATTTTGTATTGTAATATCAGTCATTTAACCTAAATCCGGCATGCCGCCGGTCCGCTGACCCCGGCCAAGTCCGGACGTCCGTCGGATGACTTTCAGATCACTTGCCAGTCCGGCGCGAACATGATCGTACTCGATCCGATTCGCCAGATCACTTGCCAGTCGCGGCGCGAACATGATCGTACTCGGTCCCGCTCGCCGGCACCAATGGGATGAGCGCGGGCACCTGACGATGCCGAGCCTGCTCCGGTTACTTGCTGTCATCGCGATTCTGTGCGCGGCCGTCTATGGCGGTCTCTATGCGCTCGCGCATTTCGTGCAGCCGAAGTCGCGCGAGATCTCGGTATCGATTCCGCCCGACAAGTTCTTCAAGGATCGCTGAGGACGTCGACGGCCATGGCTCGCACGATCGGCCCGCGCAAATCAAGGCGCGACGGCGCGACATTCCGACGAGCGGCTCGATCGCGCTCTATCTCGACATGCTGGCGGCGGAACGCGGCGCCGGCAGCAACACGCTCGCCGCCTATGGCCGCGATCTTGAAGATTTTTCGGATTATCTCAAAGACGCCGGCCGCTCCATCGCCAAGGCGAGCACCGACGATCTGCGCGGCTATCTCGGCGAGCTGTCGCGGCGCGGCCTGCGGGTGACGACGGTGGCGCGGCGGCTCTCGGCGATCCGCCAGCTCTACCGCTTCCTCTATGCGGAAGGCCAGCGCGCCGACGATCCCGCCGCCGTGCTCGAAGGCCCAAAGCGCGAGCGCGCGCTGCCGAAGACGCTGACGCTCGCCGAGGTCGATCATCTGCTGCGCGTCGCCGGCACATGCGATCCGGCGGCGCCGTTGCCGGCGCGGCTGCGCGCGGCGCGGCTCGCCTGCCTGGTCGAAATGCTCTACGCGACCGGGCTTGCGCGTCTCCGAACTCGTGGCCTTGCCGGTCTCGGCGGCGCGCAAGGACGCGCGCGTCATCGTCGTGCGCGGCAAGGGCAACAAGGAGCGCCTGGTGCCGCTCAACGACGCGGCCAAGCGCGCGATGGCGGCTTATCTCGCGCTGCTCGAAGCGAAGTCCGAGCGCCACGAGGCGCAGATCGAAATGGCTGTTCCCGTCGTTCGGCGAAAGCGGCCATCTCACCCGCCAGCATCTGGCGCGCGAACTCAAAGCGCTGGCCGGCGCCGCGGGACTGCGCGCCGCGCAGGTCAGCCCGCATGTGCTGCGCCACGCCTTCGCCAGCCATCTCCTGCACAATGGCGCCGATCTGCGCGTGGTGCAGACGCTGCTCGGCCACGCCGATATTTCGACCACGCAGATCTATACCCATGTGCTGGAAGAGCGCCTGAAAAGCCTGGTGCGCGATTTGCACCCGCTGGCGCGAAGAGACTGACATGCGGAACGCGAGGTCGCTTCCTTGACTTCGACGCGATGCGCGGGCGAGTTTGCCGCGCCTGCGGCAGGCGCCGTTCATCCTTTTGCGGTACAAGTTCGACTCTAAGCGATGCGTAGCTATCTCGATTTCGAAAAACCGGTGGCCGAGCTCGAGGCCAAGGTCGACGAATTGCGCGCGCTGCACAGCGACGGCGATGCGATCGGCGAGGAAATCGACCGCATCGAGGGCAAGGCGGCGCAGGCGCTCAAGGAACTCTATGCCGGGCTGACGCCGTGGCAGAAAACGCAAGTGGCGCGGCATCCGCAGCGGCCGCATTGCCTCGATTACATTGCGGCGCTGATCACCGATTTCGTGCCGCTCGCCGGCGACCGCAAGCACGGCGAGGACGCGGCCATCGTCGGCGGCTTCGGCCGCTTCCGCGGCGAAGCCGTCTGCGTCATCGGCCACGAAAAAGGCTCCGACACCGACAGCCGGCTCAAGCACAATTTCGGCATGGCGCGGCCGGAAGGCTACCGCAAGGCGGCGCGGCTGATGGGCATGGCCGACCACTTCGACGTTCCGGTCATCGCGCTGATCGACACCGCGGGCGCCTATCCCGGCATCGGCGCCGAGGAGCGCGGCCAGGCCGAGGCCATTGCGCGCTCGACGGAAGCCTGCCTCGAAATCGGCGTGCCCAATGTCGCGGCGATCATCGGCGAAGGCGGCTCCGGCGGCGCCATCGCGATCGCCACCGCCAACCGCGTGCTGATGCTGGAACACGCGATCTACAGCGTGATTTCGCCGGAGGGCGCGGCATCGATCCTGTGGCGCGACACCGCGAAAGCGCAGGAAGCGGCGTCGAACATGAAGATCACCGCGCAGGATCTGGTGCGGTTCGGCGTCGTCGACACGATCGTGCCCGAACCGACCGGCGGCGCGCATCGCGACCCGGCCGCGGCCATCGCGGCGACGGGCGAAGCGATCGCCAACGCGCTCGCCGAATTGCGCGGTCTCGACCGCGCCACGATCGTGCGGCTGCGGCGCGAAAAGTTCTCCGCGATCGGGCGCACGCTGAGCTGATTGACGGCTGCGCCGAACAGCGCCGGCGAGCGCGCTCGCGAACAGGCCTCTGCCACAATCTCGCCGCGATTGCTCCCCGGCGCGCGCTATAGCCGCTAATTCCTTGGATTTACCGCTCAAATTCGCCGATAATTTACCATTCATTTATGCGGCCGCATGGTCAACCGGAACGCCGACGGCCGGTTGCCTTGCGAAAGCCACCTCTTATGGATAACGATTAGGCAAGTGATGGCACGGGGATGGTCCATCTGTCGGGGAATATTGACCTTGATCCGCGCCTGCGTTGTCCGCGCGCTGTCTTGTGCGCGCTCGAGCTTGCGTGTGCTCCTGACATCGGCGGCGCTCGTGCCGGTGCGCTGGCGCTTGCCGGCTGCTACGGCGACGAGGGCTATCAGCTGCCGACCCGGGCGATGAAAGAACTCTCGCCGGAAATGCTGGCGCTGCTCGAGCAGAAAAACATGCCGAAGGATTCGCCGATCCTGGTCCGCATCTTCAAGGAAGAATCCGAGCTCGAAGTCTGGAAGCAGGACACCACCGGCCAATACCAGTTGCTGAAAGTCTATCCGATCTGCCGCTGGTCGGGTGAACTCGGGCCGAAGAAAGACCGAAGGCGACCGCCAGGCGCCCGAGGGCTTCTATTCGATCACGCCCGGACTGATGAATCCCAATTCCAACTACTATCTCGCCATCAATATCGGCTTCCCCAACGCCTACGACAAAGCCAACAACTACAGCGGCGCGTTCCTGATGATCCACGGCGATTGCTCGTCGCGCGGCTGCTACGCCATGACCGACGAGCAGATCGGCGAAATCTATTCGCTGGCGCGCGAATCGTTCCTCGGCGGCCAGAAGGAATTCCAGATCCAGGCCTATCCGTTCCGCCTGACGCCGGCGAATCTGGCGCGGCATCGCAACAATCCGAACATGCCGTTCTGGAAGATGCTCAAGGAAGGCAACGACCATTTCGAGGTGACGCATCTCGAGCCCAAGGTCGATGTCTGCGACCGGCACTACGTGTTCGATGCCGCAGCCGCCGGCGAATTCGACCAAGCCGCTGGTCTTCAATCCGACCGGCCGCTGCCCGGCCTACGAAGTGCCGCAGGACATCGCCGGACCGGCGCTGGAGAAGCAGCGCAACGACGACTATCAGCTCGCGCAATTGATCAAGGAAAACGTGCCGGTCGCGCCGGTCGCGATGGGCACCGACGGCGGCATGAACCGCGTCTTCGCCGCCAAGCTCGCAAACGACCGAGCCGGTCTACGACAACGACGGACACCTGCACGCGCCGCCGATCCATCCCGGCATGCCGCCGCCGACGCTGAGCGGGCCGCGCGAAGACCCCGAGGCCGGCATGCCGAAGACGGCGTCATCGCAAGCCGGCGGTTCGGTCTGTTCGGCAATCTGTTCGACGGCAAATCGAGCGGCCAGCCGTCCACCGGCGCTGCAGCGCGCAAAGCCAGCCGCGACCAGGTCGCATCGAGCGACACCAGCGCGCAGGATCATTCGGGCTTCTTCGGCAATCTGTTCAAGCCGAAGACGGCGGCACAGCCTGCCGCCGCCGCAGGCCAAGGCGCCGCGCTGGCCGGCCTGCGGCCCGGTCCGGAGCACGCAAAGCCGAGACGGCAAAGAGCGAGCCGCCAAAGGCGGAGCCGCAAGTCGCGACGCGGCAAAGCCGAAGACCAAAGCGCAACCCGGCAAGTCGCAGCAAGACGCCAGCCGCTCCGCCGCCCGCGAACAACGGCAGCCTGATCAAGGGCGCGCAACCCGTCGTGCCGGCCGGCACGTTCGACGGCCGCTGGGCGGGTTGCAGTAATCAGGAGATCAGTGAGCTACAGTAATCAGAGCGCGATTGTTCTGATGACTGACATCTGATCACCGATTCCCGTCACACGTATCGTCCGTGACAATGCTTGAATTTTTTGCCTGAGCCGCAGGGACACGCCTCGTTGCGGCCGACCTTGCCCCAGCTTTGCGGATCCTGCGGATTGCGCGCCGGCGCTTGCGGCACGCGCGCGCGCGGCGGTGCCGCACCGGCCGGCGCACCGCAGCGAGCGCGGCGCCGATGCGTTCCGATGCCGTGGCGCGCCAGCGTTTCGGCGCCGGCCAGCGCCAGCGCCATTTCGTCTTCGCCGGTCGTCGGATCGATCTTATGCGCCTCCATGACCGGCAGCGCCGCGGGCTGCTGCGGCGGCGCCGCCTGGATTTCGACGCGCATCAACTGCGCGGTCACCGCCTCGCGCAGGCTTTGGCTCATCGCCTCGAACAGGCTGAAGGATTCCGCCTTGTATTCGTTGAGCGGATCGCGCTGGCCGTAGCCGCGCAGTCCGATCACCTGGCGCAGATGATCGAGCATGACGAGATGCTCGCGCCAGAGATGATCGAGCGTCTGCAGCAGGATCGACTTCTCGATGTAGCGGATGACGTCGGGGCCCCATTGCGCGACCTTCGCCGCCATGTGTTCGTCGGCGCGGCGCTCGACGCGGGCGAAGATTTCCTCGTCGGCGATGCCTTCTTCCTTGGCCCATTCGTCGACCGGCAGATCGAGGCCGAGCACGCGCTTGAGCTCCTCGCGCAAGCCCGTCGGCGTCCCATTGCTCCGGATAGGCGTTTTCCGGCACGTGCTTGGCGACCAGATCGTCGATCACGTTGTGGCGCATGTCGGCGACGACTTCGCCGACCGCCTGATCCTGCATCCATTCGACGCGCTGATCGAAGATGACCTTGCGCTGATCGTTCATCACGTTGTCGAATTTCAGGATGTTCTTGCGGATATCGAAGTTGCGCGCCTCGACCTTCTGCTGCGCCTTTTCCAGCGCCTTGTTGATCCAGGGATGGATGATCGCTTCGTTCTCCTTGCAGGCCGAGCTTTGTGCAGCATGCCGTCGAGCTTGTCGGTGCCGAAGATGCGCATCAGGTCGTCTTCGAGCGACAGGAAGAATTTCGAGTGGCCCGGATCGCCCTGGCGGCCGGAGCGGCCGCGCAACTGGTTGTCGATGCGGCGGCTTTCATGCCGCTCGGTGCCGAGCACGTAGAGCCCGCCGGCGGCGAGCGCCTTCTCCTTCAGGCGCGCGACCTGGGCGCGGATATCGGCGGCGCGCGGACTTTTCTCGCGCTCGCGCGGATCGTCGATATCGGCGAGTTCCTGGCGGATGCGCATGTCGGCATTGCCGCCGAGCTGAATGTCGGTGCCGCGGCCGGCCATGTTGGTGGCGATGGTGATCGCGCCCGGCACGCCGGCCTGCGAGATGATATAGGCCTCCTGCTCGTGATAGCGGGCGTTGAGCACGGCGAAGACCTTGGCCTTGGACGCGCCTTCGTCGCCGGAATAAAGCGCGGCGAAGGCGTTGGGATCGGAGAAGTCGTGCTGCTCCCAGCCCTGCTGGCGCAGCATTTCCGCGAGCTGCTCGGATTTCTCGATCGAGGTGGTGCCGACCAGCACCGGCTGGCCGCGCGTCTTGCAGTCCTCGATCAGCGTCAGGATGGCGCGGAATTTCTCCGACCGCGGTGCGATAGACCTCGTCGTCGTCGTCGAGGCGGACCATCGGCATGTTGGTCGGGATTTCCAGGACTTCCAGATTGTAGATGTCCTGGAACTCGTCGGCCTCGGTCAGCGCCGTGCCGGTCATGCCGGCGAGCTTCTCGTACATGCGGAAATAATTCTGGAACGTGATCGAGGCGAGCGTCTGGTTCTCCGGCTGGATCGGCTGATGCTCCTTGGCCTCGAGCGCCTGGTGCAGGCCTTCCGAATAGCGCCGGCCCGGCATCATGCGGCCGGTGAACTCGTCGATGATGACGACCTCGCCGTTGCGCACGATGTAGTCCTTGTCGCGCTGGAACAGCTTGTGCGCGCGCAGCGCCTGATTGATGTGGTGCACGACGGAGACGTTCTCGACGTCGTAGAGCGAATCCGACTTGAGCAGACCGGCGTCCTTGCAGCAACTGCTCCATCTTGCTCATGCCGACTTCGGTGAGATTGACGGTGCGCTGCTTTTCGTCGAGCTCGTAATCGGCCTTGTCGAGCTGCGGAATATAAGCTGTCGATGGTGTTGTAGAATTCGGAACGGTCGTCGAGCGGGCCGGAAATGATCAGCGGCGTGCGCGCTTCGTCGATCAGGATGGAATCGACTTCGTCGACGATGGCGTAGATGTGGCCGCGCTGCACCATGTCCTCGAGCCGGTACTTCATGTTGTCGCGCAGATAGTCGAAGCCGAGCTCGTTATTGGTGCCGTAGGTGACGTCGCAGTCGTATTCCTTCTTGCGCTCCTCGTCGTCGAGGCCGTGCACGATGACGCCGACCGTCAGGCCGAGGAATTTGTAGATCTGGCCCATCCATTCGGCGTCGCGCTTGGCGAGATAATCGTTGACGGTGACGACATGGACGCCGCGGCCGGCGAGCGCGTTGAGATAGACCGGCAGCGTCGCGACCAGCGTCTTGCCTTCGCCGGTCTTCATCTCGGCGATCCTGCCTTCGTGCAGCACCATGCCGCCGATCATCTGCACGTCGAAATGACGCTGGCCGAGCGTGCGCTTGGCGGCCTCGCGCACGGTGGCGAAGGCCGGCACCAGGATGTCGTCGAGCGTCGCGCCCTCGGCGAGCTGTTTCTTGAATTCGTCGGTGCGGGCGCGCAACGCCTCGTCGGAGAGCGCCTCGCAGCTCCTGTTCCAGCGCGTTGATCTCCTCGACCCGGGGCCGATAGGCGCGGATACGGCGATCGTTGGAGGAACCGAACAGCTTGCGGGCGACAGCGCCGATCATCGCATCATCATCCTTCTCGATTTCGGGCTGAAGCCGGCTTACGGACGATCTTGCCGGATCGGTTCCCATGCTGCGATCATTGTCGCGATCGGCGAGCCGTCCAACAGCGGAAAATGCGGCGCTATTCGGGCTTCTGCAAGGCGACTGAACGTCCCAATCTCTGGGCGAGAGATAGGAGGGGGTCGATTTTTTGTCAATGCGAGGCGCGCATTTTCACGCGCTCGTTAGGCGGTCGGCGCCGATTCTGCCATTGCCAAGGGCAGGTGATTCGGCGAGTGTCCGCGCCGACCTCGGACCGCATGCTTTAGGCAGTCCGCCAGCCTGCAGAACCCGGCGATTCGCCGCCTTGCCAAAGGATCGCGTTCTATGGCCTCCACCCGCCCGCTCGTCGCCTGCGCGCTCGGCGCGCTGGCGCTCGCCGCTCGCCTCTTGGCCGCATCCTGACCGCGCTCGCGCGCGCAGGATTCCGATCCGGTCGTCGCCCGCGCCAATGGCGTCGATATCCGCCAGAGCGATCTCGCGCTCGCCGAGGACGAAGTCGGCGCCAGCATGCCGCAGAATGCGCGCCCGACCAGAAGCGCGAATACCTCATCACCTATCTCGCCGACGTCATCGTCCTGTCGCAGGCCGCCGAGCAGCAGAAGCTCGGCGACCGCGACGACGTCAAGCACCGCATCGAGTTCGAGCGCAACAAGGTGCTGATGGAAACGCTGCTGCAGGACGCCGGCCAGGCCGCCGTCGACCGACGACGCGATGCACAAGGTCTACGACGACGCCGTCAAGCAGATGCCGCCCGAACAAGAAGTGCACGCGCGCCACATCCTGGTCGCCGACCGAAGACGAGGCCAAGGCGATCGAAGCCGAACTGAAGAAGGGCGCGGATTTCGCCACGCTCGCCAAGGAAAAATCGAAGGACCCGGGCGCGGCCGACGGCGGCGATCTCGGCTATTTCACCAAGGACCAGATGGTGCCGGAATTCGCCGAGGTCGCGTTCAAGCTCGACAAGGGACAGATTTCCGATCCGGTGAAGACGCAGTTCGGCTGGCACATCATCAAGGTCGAGGACAAGCGCACCAAGCCGACCCCGACCTTCGATGAGGTCAAGGGCCAGCTCGAGACTTACGTCGCGCACCGCGCGCAGGCCGATCTGGTCGCAGAAGCTGCGCAGCGCCGCCAATATCGAGCGGCTCGACCAGCCGCCGGCCGCGGCCGCCGATCCCTCGGCGCTCAATCCGGCCGCGCCGGCGAAGAAGTGACGAATCCTCGATTCTCGCTCATGCCCGGCGCTTGTCGCCGGGCATCCACGTCTTTAAAACGTAGCGGCGTCCAAGACGTGGATGGCCGGCATAGCGAACGATCGACGGCCGTGACAATACCCGGCCATTGACGAACGGATGGTCTGCCGTGCCACCATCTCCCCCCTCGCCCCGAAAACCATCGCCCGACATGCCGGCGATCGCCGGCGTACGGCTTGCCACCGCGGCCGCCGGCATCCGCTACCCGGACCGCACCGACGTGATGCTGGCGGTGTTCGACGAGGGCACCAGCGTCGCCGGCGTGTTCACGCGCTCCAAATGCCCTTCGGCGCCGGTGGAATGGTGCCGCGCCAGGATCAAGGGCGTGCGGGCCCGCGCGCTGGTGGTCAATTCCGGCAACGCCAACGCCTTTACCGGCAAAAGCGGCCGCGCGGCCTGCGCGTTCACCGCGAAACTTGCCGCCGCCGCGGTCGGCTGCAAGACCTCCGAAGTGTTTCTCGCCTCGACCGGCGTCATCGGCGAGCCGCTGCCGGCGCAGGCCTTTGACGGCGTCATGACGAAGCTCGCCGCCGCGGCGACGCCCGACGGCTATGAGCGATGCGGCGCAGCGCGATCATGACCACCGACACGTTTCCCGAAGCTCGCCACCGCGCGCGCGCGGCATTGCCGGGACCGACGTCACCATCAACGGCTTTGCCAAGGGCGCCGGCATGATCGCGCCCGACATGGCGACGATGCTGGCCTTCGTCTTCACCGATGCGCCGATCGCGGCGCCGGTGTTGCAGGCATTGTTGCGCGAGGGCGTCGTCGACACTTTCAACGCCGTCACCATCGACGGCGACACCTCGACCTCGGATACCTTGCTGGCCTTCGCCACCGGCGCGCGCGACGCGGCGCCGCGCATCACCCGCGCCCACGATCCGCGGCTCGTGCCGTTCCGCAAGGCGTTCAACGCCGTGCTCGCCAATCTTGCGGAACAAGTGGCGCGCGACGGCGAAGGCGCGCGCAAACTGGTCGAGATCGTGGTCGAAGGCGCGGTGTCGAAAGCCTCGGCGCGCCGCATCGCGATGTCGATCGCCAATTCGCCGCTGGTCAAGACCGCGATCGCCGGCGAGGACGCCAATTGGGGCCGCGTGGTCATGGCGGTCGGCAAAGCCGGCGAGCCCGCCGACCGCGACCGGCTGTCGATCTGGTTCGGCGGCATCCGCGTCGCGCACAAAGGCGCGCGCGATCCGGCCTATGACGAGGCCGCCGTATCGGCGGCGATGAAGAAGCCGGAGATCGCGCTCAAAGTCGCGCTCGGCCTCGGCAAGGGCCGCGACCGCGTGCTGACCTGCGACCTGACCAAAGAATATGTCGCGATCAACGGCGATTACCGCAGTTGAGCAGCGCAATGACCGCGGCGCATCAAACACATCCGCACCTCCGCGCTCGACATCGCCTACGAAGAGAGCGGCGCCGCCGGACGGCGTGCCGGTCTTTCTGATGCACGGCTGGCCGTACGATCCGCGCTGCTATGATGAGGTCATCCCGCCGCTGCCGCCGCCGGCTGCCGCATCATCGTGCCCTATCTGCGCGGCTTCGGCGCGACGCGATTTCTGTCTCGCCGACACGCCGCGCTCGGGCCAGCAGGCGGCGCTCGGCAACGATCTGCGCGAATTGATGGATGCGCTGGCGATCGAGCGCGCCGTGCTCGCCGGTTACGACTGGGGCGGCCGCGCGCGCCTGCATCGTCGCGCGCTGTGGCCGGAACGCGTGCGCGGCCTCGTCACCGTCAACAGCTACAATCTGCAGAATATTCCGGACTCCGCCAAACCGGCGGCGCCGGCGCAGGAGCATCGCCTCTGGTACCAATATTATTTCCACACCGAGCGCGGCCGCGCCGGGCTCGAAGCCAACCGCCGCGCGCTCTGCCGCTTGCTGTGGACATTATGGTCGCCGCTTTGGGCGTTCGACGACGCCACGTTCGAGCGCAGCGCGGCTTCGTTCGACAATCCGGATTTTGTCGCGGTGACGATCCAGTCCTACCGCCATCGCTACGGCTATGCGCCGGGCGATCCGGCGCTTGAGCCGATCGAGCAGCGGCTCGCCGCCCAGCCCAAGATCGCGGTGCCGACGATCGCGCTGCAGGGCGAGGCCGACGGCGTGCATCCGCCGGAAGCGCTCGGCCAAGCATGACAAGCTATTTCACCGGGCCGTATGAGCGCCGCCTGTTGCCGGGGATCGGTCACAACCCGCCGCAGGAAGCGCCGCAGGTCTTCGCCAGCGCCGTACTTGAAGTGATTCGAACTACAAAAGACTGACGGTGCCCGGCTTAACCTTTCGTTAACCAAGCGGCGAATGCGCAAATGTCAGTGATCGGATTGAATATGCCTTTACCCTCCACTCCCTAGACTGCGGACCAGGCCGTGAGCGTCAAACTTGTTCTCGTCGCCGCCTGCGCGCTGATCGATCCCGACGGCCGCGTGCTGATCGCACAGCGTCCGCCGGGCAAGTCGATGGCGGGGCTGTGGGAGTTTCCCGGCGGCAAGGTCGAGCCCGGCGAACGGCCGGAACAGTGCTTGATCCGCGAGCTGAAGGAGGAACTGGGTATCGTCGTCAAAGAGGAGTGCCTCGCGCCGCTGACCTTCGCGAGCCATCTCTATCCCGACTTCTACCTGCTCATGCCGCTTTATGTTTGCCGGCGCTGGGAAGGGTTCGTCGAAGCGCGGGAAGGGCAAGAGCTCAAATGGGTGCGGCCGAATGAGCTGCGAAACTATCCGATGCCGCCTGCCGACGAACCGCTGATCTCGCATCTCACGACGCTGTTATGATCCGAACGCCAGAAGGCTGAAAGACCATGCCAAAGCTCGAAAAAACGCCGATCATCCCCCTCGCGCTCGCGCTTCATGCGCGACGACGGCGGCGCCACCTCAATCGAATATGCGATGATCGCGTCAGGCATCGCGGTCGCCATCGCCACCATGGTCGTGAGCCTGGGCTCGAGCGTGAACGGTCTCTACACCAGCGTCCTCACGGCGATGAAATAGATCGCTCGTAGCACTAGACACTCCCCGAAACCTCTCTGACGGATCAGGCGATCGCCTTGATCGCGGGATTGATGGCGGCAAGCAGCCCTTTGACTTCCGCTGCGGGTCTCGGCGGGCTGAATAGATAGCCCTGCACTTCCGTGCATCCCTCCAATTTCAGTTGCTTGAATTGCTCGACAGTCTCTACCCCCTCGGCGGTCGTCGCGATGCCGAGGCCGCTACCCATGGCGATCACGGCGCGCACGATCGCAAGGCTATCGTCATGATCCGACATGTCGACTATGAACGACTGATCGATTTTGATCTTGTCGAAGGGAAACTTGCGCAGGTAACTGAGCGAGGAATACCCAGTTCCGAAATCGTCCATCGATATTCTTACTCCGAGTCCTCGTAATTCGTGGAGGATGGCCAGAGTGGCGTCGCCATCCTGCAACAGGACGGATTCGGTAATTTCCAATTCCAGCCGTTTTGGCGACAATCCGGATGCCGCAAGTGCCGATACGACGGACAGCGATAGACCTTTGCTCTTGAATTGAATCGGCGACAGATTTACGGCGATCTTCACACCGCTCGGCCAAGTGGCGGCTTCCGCGCAGGCTCGACGCAACACCCAGTCTCCAATTGGTACGATGAGACCGGTTTCTTCCGCAACAGAGATGAAATCAACGGGCGGGATCATGCCGCGCTCAGGATGGTGCCAGCGGATGAGCGCCTCGAAGCCCGTGACGTATTCTGTCTTCATATCGACCAAGGGCTGGTAGAACAGTTCGAATTCGCCATTCGCGATCGCCTTGCGCAGATCGATCTCGAGTCTCCGGCGAGCCTGCATGCGAGCGTCCATTTCCGGCTCGAAAAAGCGATACAGGCCGTGGCCGTCTGACTTGGCTCGATACAACGCCATGTCGGCGTTCTTCAGAAGCTGGTCCGGATCGAGCCCGTCGCCCGGCGCCAGCGCAATCCCGATGCTCAATCCGATCGTGACCTGGTGGCCGCCAAGCTCATAAGGAGCGCCGATCACCTCGATGAGACGCGACGCCAGCGAGGTCGCATCGGTCGGTTGGGAAGCCCCGGCTTGCACGATGGCGAACTCGTCCCCGCCAAGTCGCGCTACCATATCGCTGTCCCGAATGCATTGGCGTAACCGGTCTGCAACCGACTTGAGGAGAAGATCGCCCGCCGGATGACCGTGCGCATCGTTCACGGCCTTGAAGCGATCAAGATCGAGACAGAACACGGCCGCATGTTCTCCCCGCTTAGACCTCGCCAGCGTCTGCCGCAACTGATCGTAAAGCTGCAATCGGTTGGGCAGATCAGTCAGCGCATCGTGGTGCGCCATATATGCAATCTTTGCCTCCACTCTTCGCCGTTCCGTGATGTCTTCATGGGTGGCAACCCAGCCGCCGGCGGCCATTGGCGAGTTTGTCACCAATACCTCGCGTCCCTCGGCCGTCTCGAAGATCGAAGTCGTGATCTTGCCCAGTGCCAACCCCGCCACGACCTCGGCGCGGTACTGCTCGGGGTCGTGATGCAAAAAACTGCCGGCCTTGGCTCGGTACTGGAGAAGTTCAAGCAAGGAACAACCCGGTTTCACGATCTCGCGCGACAATCCGTACATTTCGATGTAGAGATCATTGCAAACAACGATCCGCTCCGCCGAATCGAACATTATTAGACCCTGCGACATATTGTTCATGGCGGTATCGAGCCGCTGCTTTTCCAGCGCCAGCCCTTGCATGGAGAAATTATGCGCTTCGGCCTGCTGTCGCACGATCAGAAAAATCATAACCGCGACCGTCAAAGCCGCAAGACCTCCCGCGCCGAGTAGTATGTTTGTTTGCTTTTGCCAGATAGCGAGAGCGGAGCGGTATCCACGCCGACCGTTAAGAACATCGGGAAATCCGCGAGCCGGTGAACCGCCAGCAGACGATCCTTGCCGCCGATTTGACCGACGAAGCGAGTTGTGCCGCTGTCGCCATCGCCCAAAGCGGCGAGGGGAGATATGAAGATTTTTCCGATGAAAGACTCGGCCTGCGGAAACCGCGTCAGCAGGACGCCGTCACTGCGATACAAGGCAATCGAGCTGCCTTCGCCAAGTGAAACGGAGCCGAAAAGCTTGTCGAAATAGGACAGTTCGACGGCTCCCAAAACAAGACCTAAAAACTCGCCGTTCGCAGCCGAGACCCTGCGGGCGAGAAACAGCGTCCAAGCGCCGTCGGTGCGGTTGTGCGCAGGGTCACTTATGAACGACATCGCTCGCGGATCTGACTTGAGCGTTGTAAAGAAGACTCGATCGGCGACGCCGATGTCCGGGGCGGGCCAAAAGCGTGAGAAATTGATAAGGCGGCCATCGGCATTTATGAGCGAGATGGCATAGATTTGGACCAAGCCGCTGGTGCTGGCCTTGAGCATCAGATGCACGTCTTGACCCGACATCCGGCGCGCATAGTCCTCGTTTGAAGAGATCCCAAGCGATTGTATCTTCTCAATCACGCTGCTTTGAACCAGATCAACAGCCTGAAACGTGCGATCGATCTCTTCGGCAAGTATCAACGCGGTGTTCTTGAGTTCGCGCTCACTTTCAAACAGCGCGCGATCGCGAAGATTGCCGACCATTATTGCGGTGCTCACCACGATCGCTGCAATGAGCAGCGCGCCGCAAAGAATGAGATAGCGGATGGGACGATTGCGCCACGCGGCCAGCCCGGAAATGGCGCCAAAACGAATTTTATTTGTCTCTACGTGCGACACAGTCCTGTTCCCATAAGGGCGGGAGAGCGGTCGCGTGCCGTCAGCAAATGAAGGCTACGCGTTGGCCGGCCCGGCCTTATGCCTGTTCACTGCTCGGCCACAGAATCGCCCAGAGTTCCTAAGTCGCGACCATCCGTGACAACGCAACACGTCCCGATTCGACGGGTTCCAAGCAGGCTTCCTGCCAACGTGGTTAGGATGAGATGAAATACGGGTCCGGACCGCAGCGCGCGTAGTACTCCTCAGGCCGCGGCTGAATGCGGCGCTGAGATCGGCCGCAGCCTCAGTCCGATTCCATCGGAACTGACGCAAATCTAACGACCAGCCTTCTCGACCCGTCGAAATCTCCCGCGTGCCGAGCGCGTCGGCGAGGCGCGCCTTCGCCGAACCCGGCTTGAGCGGCTGTTGCTGATCCGGATGCGGCGCCCAGCCCGATAGCCAGACGATTTCGAAAGTCGCGCGGACGCGTCCGTCGTCATCGGCGAAGCGTTCGCGCATAGATTTCCGCCATGCGGATCAGCGTGGCGCGCTTGAGCGGCGCGCGGCGGCGGGCAATAAGCGCATTGGTCGCGCCCATGCGCCGCAGATCGTGCATCAGGCCGAACACGGAATCGTACCGCACGGTGAGGCGGTCGACGTCGGTCACCGGCAACGCAAAGCCGGCGCGCTGCAGCAACGCGCCGAGCTCGCGCAGATCGGCGAATGGCGCGACACGCGGCGAAGCCCCGCCTTCGACTTCGCTTTCGGCCGCGGCAAAGGCTTGCCGCAGCTCGGTCAGCGTTTCGCCGCCGAGCAGAGCGGCAAGAAACAAGCCGTCGGGCTTTAGCGCGCGGCGGATTTGGACGAGCACGCCCGGCAGATCGTTGACGAATTGCAACGCCAGCGCCGACACGACGAGATCGAGCGAGCCATCGCGAAACGGCAGCGCCTCCTCGTCGGCGGCGACGAATTTTTCCGGACGCCCGGCGGGGTCATCCGGCGCGGCACTGGCCCGTATGACGGCGCCGACCGAGCCGAGGGCGGCGAGCGCCGTGCGCACCGCTTCGCCCGGCGTGCCGAGATCGAGCGCAAGATCGAACCGGCGCAGCACCGCGGCGAGCCGGTCGGCAAGATCGTCGGCGACGCGATCGAGCAGAAAGTCGCCGGGCCGCGCGCCACGCCGCGCCGGCGGCGCCGGCGAATGAGCGCGCGGTCGAAAATCGCTGGGGCCTTCAGCCATCATCGCGCCACCTCTCGGCGATGATTTACTCCCGTAGCGGTAGCGTTACGTCATGCCCGCGTCGATCGGCATCGCGCTGCCCACCCGCGTCAAACGCGCCGCCGACGCGGTGCGCGCGGCGTTGCGCACGGCGCTCGATCTCGCTCTGCCGCCGCTCTGCCCCGCCTGCCGCGAACCGGTCGAGGGCCGCGGCCTGTGTCCGGCGTGCTGGTCGAAACTGTCCTTCATCACCCGCCCCTATTGCGAGCGGCTCGGCATTCCCTTCGTGTATGACCCGGGTCCGGGCATCCTGTCCATGGAAGCGATTGCCGACCCGCCGGCCTATCGTCGCGCCCGCGCCGCCGTGCGTTTCGACGATATTTCCCGCGCGCTGGTGCATGCCCTCAAATATGGCGACCGGCTCGATCTGGCGCCGATGATGGGACGCTGGATCAGCCATGCCGGGCGCGAGCTTCTGGCCGAAGCCGACGCGCTCGTCCCGGTGCCGCTGCACTGGCGGCGCTTGTGGGCGCGGCGTTTCAACCAATCCGCCATGCTGGCCGCCGCGATATCGGCGGAGAGCGGCGTGCCGATCGCGGCCGGCGCGCTCAAGCGCGTCAAGCCGACCGTGCAGCAGGTCGGGCTGTCGCGACCCGAGCGCGCGCTCAACGTCCAGGGCGCATTCCGCGTGCCGGCCGAGAGCAAAGCCGCGGTCGCCGGGCGCCGCCTTGTCCTGGTCGACGACGTGCTCACCTCGGGCGCCACGGTCGACGGCTGCGCGCGGGCGCTGCTGCGCGCCGGCGCCGCCAATGTCGATGTGCTGATTTTTGCCAGGGTTGCCGATCCGATGCGAACGTCCATATAAACAGTTTGATAGAAATTACGCAGCATCATCACCAACATGGCGGCTATCGACATCTATACCATTCGCTACTGCCCCTATTGCGCGGACGCGAAGGAACTGCTCTCCCGTAAGGGCGTCAGCCTTCCATGAGATCGATGCCGCGGCAACCGGGACATACGCAAAGAGATGATCGCGCGCGCCAACGGCCGCAGCACTTTCCCGCAGATTTTCATCGGCGCGACCCATGTCGGCGGCTGCGACGATCTCTATGCACTCGACGAAGCCGGCAAGCTCGATCCGTTGCTCGCGGAAGCAAAAGCGTCGTCGCACCGGTCCAGTATGAGCGCGGCAAAAGATTCGCCATTCAAGGTCGGCCTCATCCAGATGCGCTCGGGGCTTGAGCCGCAGCAAAATCTAGCCGCGGCTCTGGCGCTGATCGACGAGGCCAAGAGCGCCGGCGCCGATTACGTGCTGACGCCGGAAATGACCAACATCCTCGCGCTCAAGCGCGACCACCTGTTCGCCAATATCGTCGCCGAGGAGCAAGATCCGACGCTGGCGACATTGCGCGAGGTGGCGCGCAAGCTTGGCATCTACATCCATATCGGCTCGCTGGCGATCAAGGCGTCGCCGGAAAAAGCCGTGAACCGCTCGTTCCTGATCGACCGCAAGGGCGACGTCGATCGCGCGCTACGACAAGATCCACATGTTCGACGTCGATCTTGCCGGCGGCGAAAGCTATCGCGAATCCAACAATTACCGCGCCGGCGAACTTGCCGTGGTCGCCGACCTGCCGTGGGGCCGCCTCGGCCTGACGGTCTGCTACGATCTGCGCTTCCCGGCGCTTTATCGCGCGCTCGCCGAGGCCGGCGCCTCGTTCCTCGCCATCCCGTCGGCTTTCACCAGACAGACCGGCGAGGCGCATTGGCACGTGCTGCAACGCGCGCGCGCCATCGAGAACGGCTGCTTCGTCTTCGCCGCGGCGCAAGGCGGCAAGCACGAGAACGGCCGCGAGACCTACGGCCATTCGCTGATCGTCGATCCGTGGGGCCGCATCCTCGCCGAAGGCGGCATCGAGCCCGGCGTCGTCATGGCGGAGATCGATCCGGCCGAGGTCGCGGCGGCGCGCGGCCGAGATTCCGTCGCTGCATCATGGCCGGCGCTTCGAACTGGTCGAGCCGATGGCCGAACCGACCTACCTTCACGCGGTGCGGGAGCCGATATGATCCGTTACGCGCTCAACTGCGACCGGGGCCACGAATTCGAAAGCTGGTTCCAGAACTCGGCCGCCTATGACAAGCAGGCGAAGCGCTCGCTGGTGACCTGTCCGGTCTGCGGCTCCGCGAAAGTGGAGAAGGCGATCATGGCGCCGAATGTGGCGCCGCATGCGGTGCACGCCGACGCCGCCGGCCCACAACCGCCATCGCCGCACCCACCCGACTCCGGCGGCACCGCCGCTCAACCCGGCGCCAATGCCGCCGATCCCGCCAAAGAATCCGGTCGCGATGATGTCGCCAGCGGAACGCGAGCTGCGGCAAAAGCTCAAAGAATTGCGCGACCACATCACCAAGAACGCGAACTATGTCGGACCGCGCTTCCCGGAAGAGGCGCGCAAAATTCATTACGGCGAGACCGAGCATCGCTCGATCTACGGCGAAGCCTCGCCGGACGAGGCCAAGGAATTGCACGAGGAGGGAATCGAATTTCACCCGCTGCCGATTCTGCCGGACGATCAGACATTCAATACGCCAGGATCAACAGCACCACGCCGGCGACGACGAGCGCCATGCCGATGGCCTCGCGCGCGCTGGTGCGCTGGCCGAAGGCAAAGCGCGCGACCAGTTGCGCGAACAGCACTTCCACCAATGCCAGCGTCCGCACGCTGGCGGCGGTGGCGAGCGCGAAGGCGAGAAACCAGAATTGCGACGCCAGCGCGCCCATGAAGCCAGCGAACAGCGACGGCTTCCAGGCGTGCAGGATGCGCTTGCAGTATCGCGGGTGCGCGCAGCAGCAGATAAAGCGAAAGCACGACGGCCTGCATGGCGAGCCCGACCGACCAGCGTGAAGGTCGCGGCCATGATGAAATTCGGCAAATGCGAGATCGAGGATCGCGCCGCGATAGCCGATCACTGCCAAGGCGAACATCCCGCCCGAGGCGAGGCCCAGTAGCGTCGGCCGCATGCCGCCGACCTTGCCGCCCGGCTTGGTCGACATCATGATCACGCCCGAGGTCGCCACGAGGATCGCCATCATCATCGGCCATGTCACCATGTCGCCGAGAAAGATCAGGCCGAAGATCGCGACCTGGATCGGCTCGGTCTTGATATAGGCGATGGTGACGACGAAGGAGCGCTCGCCCATCGCCGCGAGCATCAGTGCGGTGGCGATGATCTGGGTGAGAGCTCCGTCGAACACCCATGGCCAGAAAGTCCATTCCGGCCGCGGCAGCGGCGCGCCGGTCGCCACCAGCAAGACGGCGAGGAAGACCAGAGCAAAAGGGAAACCCGAACAGAAAGCGCACCTGCGTCGCGCCGGCGGTGCCGAGGCTGCCGGTCAGTTCGCGCTGCATCGCATTGCGCAACGTCTGGGCGAATGCGGCGATGACGGTAAAGATGGCCCACAGCCACGAAGGAGTCGCGTGCATCACGCCGCCTTCTCCGCGACGACCATGTAGTTCACGTCCATATCGGGAGACAGCTGCCAGCGGTCGGCGAGCAGATTGTAGATCACGCCGGTCTCGCCGGTCGATGGCAAGCCCGCTCTGCTCGATGGCGATTTCAAGCTCGTTCGGCGTCACGAACTTGTCCCATTGATGGGTGCCGCGCGGCAGCCAGCGCAAAATATATTCGGCGCCGACGATCGCCAGCGCAAAGCTCTTGAGCGTGCGATTGAGCGTCGCGACGAACAGCAGCCCGCCCGGCTTGACCATCTCGGCCGCAACCGCGACGAACAGGCCGACATCGGCGACGTGCTCGACCACTTCCATGGCAAGGACGACGTCGAAGCTTTCGCCGGCCTGCGCCAGCGCCTCGGCGCTGGTGTTGCGGTAATCGATCGCAAGCCCGGACTGCGCAGCGTGCTGGTGCGCGACGGCGATATTGCTGCCGGACGGATCGGCGCCGACGACCGAGGCGCCGAGCCGCGCCAGCGGCTCGGACAAAATGCCGCCGCCGCAGCCGATGTCGAGCATGCGCAAGCCGGCGAGGCTGTCGAGCGCGCTTCGCATCACGGCCAAAATGTGCGGCGGCGTGGTCGCGGATATAGGCGAGACGGACCGGGTTGAACTTGTGCAACGCCGCCATCGGCCCGCGCGGATCCCACCATTGCCCGGCGAGCCGCGAAAACCGAGCCACCTCGTCCTGGTCGATGGTGCCTGCGGTTGGTCGGAGCCTCGCTCCATGCGCAATCCCGTCATTTCGATCGGCTATGACCCCAACCACCGCAGCAGAACCGCGCGCGGGGCCGTGGCCCACCAGCCGCGTCAATAAACACGCGTTGCACTCGCGTTCAACCTGAACGAGGATACGGCACTAAACCGGTTTAAGCACGATACGAACTGGGAGGGGAGCGATGCAAAAATTACTGTCAGTCCTGGCCGGCCTCGCGTTGGCGCTGCTCGGCGTTGGCGCGGCCAATGCCCAGGACACGGTCAAGATCGGCATGATCAACGCATATTCCGGGCAATTCGCCGATACCGGCGCCCAGATCGACAACGGCATCAAGCTCTACGTGAAGCAGCACGGCGACACCGTCGCCGGCAAGAAGATCGAGCTGATCCGCAAGGATACCGGCGGCATCGCGCCCGACATCGCCAAGCGCCTGGCACAGGAACTCGTCGTGCGCGACAATGCCGATATCTTCGCCGGCTTCTCGCTGACGCCGAATGCGCTCGCCGCGGCCGACGTCTCCGCCGAAGCGAAGAAATTCATGGTGGTCATGAACGCCGCCACCGCGATCATCACCACCAAGTCGCCCTATATCGCCCGCACCTCGTCGACGACGCCGCAATTGAACTACACGCTCGGCACCTGGGCGGCGAAGAACGGGATCAAAAAGATCTATACGATGGTGTCGGACTACGGCCCCGGCATCGACGCCGAAACCTGGTTCCAGACCGGCTTCAAGGAAGGCGGCGGCCAGATCGTCGGCTCGGTGCGCTTCCCGGTCGCCAATCCGGATTTCTCCGCCTTCATCCAGGCGCGCCAAGGACACCAATCCGGACGCGATCTACATCTGGATTCCCGGCGGCGCGCAGCCGGCCGCGGTCGGCAAGGCGCTGGCCGAGCGCGGCATCGACTCGTCCAAGATCAAGGTGCTGGGACAGGACGCGCTCGCGTCCGAAACCGCGCTCAAGAGCATGGGCGACGCGGCGCTCGGCATCATCACGCGTCGCCGACTACGACTACACCCACGACTCGGCGCTCAACCATGAATTCGTCAAAGCCTTCAACGACGAATTCCATCGCAATCCCGACTTCTTCGCCGTCGGCGGCTATGACGGCACGCATCTCATCTACGAGTCGCTGAAGAAGACCGGCGGCAAGGCCGATGGCGATTCGCTGATCGCCGCCGCCAAGGGCATGGCCTGGGAAAGCCCGCGCGGCCCGATCAGCATCGATCCGGAAACGCGCGACATCATCCAGACCGTCTATATCCGCCGCGTCGAAAAGGGTCGGACGGGGAGCATAATCAGCGAGTTCGACAGCTTCCCGAACGTCAAGGATCCGGCCAAGGCGCGCATGACGAACTGACGCGGGCCGCAACACCGTAGGCTGCCGCCCATGCCTCCTGTCTTTGGCGTGCTGTTCGACGGCTTCGCCTACGGCATGTTGCTGTTCCTGCTCTCGGTCGGGCTGTCGGTGACGCTCGGTATGATGAACTTCGTCAACCTGGCGCATTGCAGCTTCGCCATGCTCGGCGGCTATGTCACCGTCACGCTGATGAATAGCTCCGGCTGGCCGTTCTTTGCGACGCTGCCGGTCGCGTTCCTCGCCGCCGCCGCGGCAAGCGTTGTGCTCGAGCGCAGCATCTTCCGACGCTTCTATCAATGCGAGCGATCTCGACCAGTGCCTGCTGACCATCGGCATCGTCTTCATCTCGATTGCGGCGGCGGCCTATATCTACGGCACGGTCGAGCAGCCGGTGCAATTGCCGCCCTATCTGCGCGGCTCGCTTCAACTTTGCCGGCGTGAACTTTTCGGTCTACCGGCTGTTCCTGATCGCCGTTGCGCTTGCGATCACGATTGGCCTGACACTCGGGATCGAGACGACACGCTTTGGCGCGCAAGTGCGCGCCGCCGTGGACAACCAGCGCATGGCGCGCGGCCTTGGCATCGATGTCGACCGCTTGTTCGCGATCACCTTTGCGCTCGGCAGCGGCCTTGCCGGCCTCGGCGGCGCGCTTGCCATCGAGATGGTCGGACTCGATCCGTCGTTCGCCTTCACCTATCTGATCTATGTGCTGATCGTCGTCTCGGTCGGCGGGCTGGGCTCGATTGCCGGATCGTTCGCCGCGGCCATGCTGCTCGGCGTCAGCGACGTCGCCGGCAAGTATTACGTTCCCGCTATCGGCGCCTTTCTCATCTATCTGGTGATGATCGCGCTGTTGATGTGGCGGCCGACCGGCCTGTTCGGGAGGCGCTAGGCGTGACGACGCGAGGCACGTCGCCGGTCCGCTTCGTTATCTGCGAGCGCAGATCCGCTGGCGGTGGAGCGAGATTGCTTTCTGGCTCGCGACGCTGCTGCCGTTCGTGCTCACGCCGAATTATCTGGTGCTGGCGAGCCAGATCGCGATCACCGCCTTGTTCGCGCTGTCGCTCGATCTGATCCTCGGCTTTTCCGGCATCGTCTCGCTCGGCCATGCCGCCTATTTCGGCGTCGGCGCCTATACCGCGGGACTGCTCTCCAAATGGGGCTGGGGCGAGCCGTTGACCGGGCTTGTTGGCCGCGGGGCTTGCCGCGGGAATGTTCGGCTATCTCACGAGCTTCATCGTCGCGCGATTCCGCCACCTCGCGCTGATCATGATCACGCTCGGCATCGGCCTGGTGCTGCAGGAGGCGGCGAACAGCGCGAGCTGGCTCACCGGCGGCTCCGACGGGCTTCAGGGCATCCATACCTGGCCGATCTTCGGCACGTTTCATTTCGATCTTGTACGGCTACACCGCCTACAGCTACGCGCTCGCCGGCCTGTTCCTGATTTTCCTGGTTGCGCGGCGGCTCATTCATTCGCCGTTCGGACTGGCGCTGCGCGGCATCCGCGAGAACGGCGCAGCGCATGCCGGCGATCGGCGCGCCGACGCACGCGCATATCCGCACCATCTATACCATCGCCGCCGTCATCGCCGGGATTGCCGGCGCCATGCTGGCGCAAACCACCGAAACCGTTTCGCTCGAAGTCCTTGGGCTTCCAGCGCTCGGCCGACGTCGTTGGTCATGCTTATCCTCGGCGGCACCGGCCGGCTCTATGGCGGCCTCGTCGGCGCCGCCGTCTACATGGTCGCGCGCGACCAGTTCTCCGGCCTCAATCCGCAATACTGGTATTTCTGGATCGGCCTTCTGCTTGATCGCCGTCGTGATGCTGCTGCCGAACGGCATCCTCGGCGGCCTGTCGCTGCTGGCGCGCCGCGCAAGGACAAGATCGTGAGCGACATGCGCCCTTGCCACGCGCGGACTGAACAAGAGCTTCGGCTCGCTCGTCGTCGCCGCCGATGTCGAGCTCAACCTGCCGGCCGGCGTGCGCTACGCGCTGATCGGCCCAAACGGCGCCGGCAAGACCACGCTGATCAATCTCATGACCGGAATGCTGCGGCCGGATGCCGGCCGCATTTTTCTCGGCGATGAGGACATCACCGCGGCTCGCGCCGGACGAGCGCGTGCGGCGCGGCCTGGTTCGCACCTTTCCAGATCAATTCGCTGTTTCCGCATCTGACCGCGCTCGAATCGGTGACGCTCGCGGTCTGCGAGCGCCGCGCGCGTCGCGCAAACCTGGTGGCGGCAGCTCACCGCCTATCGGGACGAAATCGACGAGGCCTACGATATTCTCGCTCCGCTGACGCTCGCCGCGGTCTGCCATCGCCTGACGCGTGAACTGGCCTACGGCCAGCAGCGCCTGCTTGAGATCGCGCTGGCGCTCGCGACCAGGCCGAAAGTGCTGCTGCTCGACGAGCCGGCGGCAGGCGTGCCGCGCGAGGAAAGCCAGGACCTGTTCGCCGCCATCGCCGGGCTGTCGCGCGACATCACGGTGCTTGTTCATCGAGCACGACATGGACCTCGTCTTTCGCTTTGCCTCGCGCGTGATCGTGATGGTCGGCGGCCGCGTTCTGCTCGAAGGCACGCCGGCCGAGATCGCTGCCGACCCGCGCGTCCGCGCGGTCTATCTGGGAAAAGCGCGGCAATGAGCCGAGAGCTGTAGCATGACCGAGCCATTGCTCTCGCTGCGCGATATCCGCGCCGGCTACGGCTCCGCCGTGGTGCTCGACGGCATTTCGTTCGATCTGCCGGAGCGCGGCGGGCTTGCCGTGCTCGGCCGCAACGGCGTCGGCAAATCGACGCTCCTTCTCACCATCATGGGCTATACGCGGGTCGGCCGCGGCCGCATCCTCTGGCGCGGCGAGGACATCACGCAACAGCGCGCCGCATCGGCGCGCGCGCGCCGGCATCGGCTGGGTGGCGCAGGAGCGCGAGATTTTTCCGTCGCTGACGGTGGAGGAAAATCTCACCGTCGCCGCGCGTCGCCGGTCGCTGGGACCTGCCGGCGGTGTACGATCTGTTCCCGCGGCTTGCCGAGCGGCGGCGCAATCTCGGCAATCAGCTTTCCGGCGGCGAGCAGCAGATGCTGGCGATCGCGCGCGCGCTGATGACCAATCCGGCGCTGCTTCTGCTCGACGAGCCGCTCGAAGGCCTGGCGCCAATCGTCGTCGAGGAACTCGCCGGCGCGATCCGGCGCATGACCAGCGAGGGTCCAATGCCTTCATCCTGGTCGAGCAGCATGTCGAGATCGCGCTGCCGCTGACGCAGCACGCGCTCGTTCTCGAGCGCGGCCGCATCGTCCATAGCGGCCTGTCGACGAGTTGCTCGCCGACCACGCGACGCTCGACCGGTTGATCGGGCTACGGCTCGCGGAGTGAATTTTTCGGCGCCTCACTGCGCTGGTGCGGACAGCAGCGCCGGCATCCTGATCGCGTGTCTTCTTGGCGATTGTTTCAAGCTCTTCCCACAGCTTTGGCGGAATCGGGATGCCGGATTTGCGGCGCGCCGCTTCGGTGCGTGTGGAGCGCTCACCCGGCAGAATGATTTCGTCAATAGCCCGCCTGCCGCGGCAGCGCCTTGATGAGCGCGGCCAGCGTGTCGGCGTCGCTGGTGAACTCGCCGAGCGGCCGGAACGCCGCGATGTCGATGGCGAACATCGCCGTATTGCCGGTATTGCGGGTGCGCTTCTCCGGGCCGAGGGCGCGCGCCTGAATCGGCGCGCCGGCCGTGAGGCTCGCCAGCATTTCGAACATCAGGCCGAGACCCGAACCCTTCGGACCGCCGAGCGGCAGCAGGATTTCGGCCGTCTTCGGATCGGTCGTGGGTTCGCCCGCGGCGGTCAGCACGGTGCCCTCGGGAAGCGGCGTGCCGGTATTGCGGCCCTGCAATATCTTGCCGTTCGAGATCGTGCTCGTCGCCATGTCGAGAACGATAGGGCCGTTGCCGCTCGGCACCGCGATGGCGATCGGGCTGGTGCCGAGGCTTGCGACGCGCGCGCCGTGATAGGCCATCAAGGTCGGACCCGCGCCCATGAGGACGGCGGCGCAACCGCGCTCGGCGATCCATTGCGCGTAGCGGCCGATCGCGCCGGTATGTGTGGTCTGGCGGACGAGCCCGAAGCAAACACCGAGTTTCTTCGCCCGCTCGACCGCAAGGGCCGCGGCCTGCATCGCCGCGACCGGGCCGAAGCCGTGATCGCACTCGATCATGAAAGTCGCCGGACGATCGTGGATGAGACGCGGCCGGACTTTCGCATCGATCTCGCCGCGCGCGATCATCTGCAGGTAACGCGGCAGCCGCGACACGCCATGGCCGTCGCCGCCGCGCAGATTGGCCCAGACCAGACCCTTGCGCGACGACGGCGGCGTCTTCTTGGCGCGCGCCTGCCGCCGTCGAACGCGTCGCGGATGAAGCGGCCAAGCTCCTCGTGGCCGACCACATGCTTTGCGGACTCACGTGCGCCTCACCTGGACCTCACTTTGCAACCGCGAAATAAGTATCGAGCCAATTGCGCAGCAGGCTCCAGACGCGGGTGGAATTTTCCGCAAACAGGAAGTGATCGAGCCCGCTGAACAGATGCAGTTCGGCGGGCTGGCCGGCGCGCTTGAACATTTCGATCGACTGCTCGGTCGGCGTCACCGAATTGTTGGCCGCATGGATGAGCAACAGCGGCCGCGGCGCGATCTTTCCCACCACCTCTTCGGCGCGGAAATCGAACATGCTCTGCGCCGTCTCCGCCGGAAACATTTCGACCGAATTGGGCGCCAGCATGCCGACTCTTCTGCCGTTCCAGGTTTTCCCGCACGTGATTGGGGATCGGCACGATGTCGTAACGCGGCACCATCAGCGATTTACCGGTGCGGGCGCGATTGGCGCGGCCCTCTTCGAGCATTTTGGTGAATTTCGCCCACGCCTCCGGCGTCGCGATGCTGGCCGCGGAATTTGCGTTCGCCGTGGCCCCAGCCGCCGTTGGAAATGACGGCGGCAAGGCGCGGATTGGTGCCGCCGGCATAGACGGCGACCGCGCCGCCGAAGCTCGAACCGATGACGCCGATGCGATCGGGATCGACCGCGGGATGCTCGGCGAGGAACGACGAGCGCATTGCCCAGATCCTCGACCTGTTCGAGGCAGATGACGCGGCCGAACTCGCCCTCGCTCTTGCCGCAGCCGCGCATGTCGAAGCGCAGCGTGACATAGCCGAATTCGCTGAGCACCCGCGCCGGCTGCAGCACGTTGTTGCTCTCGCTGTTCGAGCCGAAGCCGTGCAGCACCAGAAACGCCGCGCGCCGCTCCGACGGCCGTAAGCCTTCCGGCACGCCGAGGACGCCATGCAGGCGCAAGCCCGCGGATTGAAAACCGACAACCTCTTCTTTCATGCTGCCCCGGACGACTGAATTTCCACCATGCACGTATTACGGCTGATCTTCGCCGAGATCGAACGTGCGCACGCCTTCGAGCCGATCCGGAAGTTCAAGCACCTCCGGATTTGCCAGCGTATGCCGGGCGTTGTGATAGCCGCTTTTCCAATGCTCCTCCATGGTGCGGCGGGAGAATTCGAAGTCCTTGGCGATGCCTTCATAGGCCTTGGTGCGATAGATCAGATGCACGATATTGCACACCTTGTCGTCGGCTTCCTGCTCGAGAAGCTTCGCATCGTCGCTATCGCGCAGCTCCGCCGGAAGCTGCCGATGAGATTGGCGGCGGCGATGCGAAGCTTCTGCATTTTCCTGTACTGATCCGTCGCGGCGCGGTTGCGGCTCGAATAGACGATTTCCTTTTGCCGCACTTCGACCTCGATCAGATCTTTCGGCAACTCGCCGCGCGCACTCCACAGATCGACCTGAAACGCCAGCGTGTCCCGCCGCGGCCGCAATTCGAGCACCCATTGCAGCGGCGTGTTGGAGATCAGCCCGCCATCCCAATAATACTGCCCGTCGATCTCGGTCGCCGGAAAGCCGGGCGGCAGCGAGCCGCTGGCCATGACGTGCTCGGCGCGAATCTGATGGGTCGTCGAATCGAAATAAGTGAAGTTTCCGCTGCATACGTCCACCGCGCCGACACTAAAGCGCATCTGTCCGCTGTTGATCCGGTCGAAATCGACCAGGCGCTCGAGCGTCGCCCGCAACGGAGTATTGTCGTAGTAGCTCGCCTTGATGGGGCTATTCGCCGGCCACAGCATGGGCGGCGGCATGCGGGGAACGAAGAAGTTCGGCGCCCCGAACAACAGAATGCTCATGGCGCGCGCTGATTGACGAATTGATGGTTCAATTCGTCCTTGATCTCGACGGACTTGAAATAGGGAATTCCCAGCGGCGAGGCGCTGACGGTTTCCCAAAATTCGCGCAGCCGTGCGACGCGCTGGTCCGGCGGATTGCCGGCGATGATCGCCGAATTGATCGCCCCGATCGAAATTCCGGCGACCCAATCCGGATGCAGATCGGCTTCGGCCAGGGCCTGGTAGACTCCGGCCTGATAGGAGCCGAGCGCGCCGCCGCCCTGCAGCAACAAAACGATCTGTTCAAACGGCGTACGTCTTTGCGGCAAGACCGCTACCCTCCACTGCGCGCGCCGCAACCCTACGGCGCTTGCGTCCCATGCGGCAAGCCGCCACCGACCGGAGACGTTTGGCTCGGGGCCAAATCCTGGCTAGTCCCGGCTGCCGGCGACGTCGGCCAGCGCTCGTGGGTGAGCGGCACCTGCATTTTTACCGTCAGCCCCTTGCGGGAAAACGTGCGTGTCACTTCGCCGTTGAGCTGCCGCTGGATGACGAGATCGATCAGCCGCGTGCCGAAGCCGGTTCGCCGCGGCCGCCGCGCCGGCGGCCCGTTCTTCTCCACCCAATCGAGCATCAAGGTCATGCCGCGCTGCGTGCGGTCCACCGACCAGTGCAGATCGAGCTGCCCCTTGGGGCGCGACAGGCTGCCATGCTTGATCGCATTGGCGGCAAGCTCGTGCAGCGCCGCGCTGAGATTGAAAACCGGGTCCGGCTCGAGATCGATATTCGGGCCGTCGAGCGAGGCACGGTCGAGATAGGGCCCGAGCACGACATAGAGCAGCTCCATGATCGGAATCGATTTCCAGCCGCCTTCGGTGATCAGGCGATGTGCGTTCGCCATCGCCAGCACCCGCGCCTGATATTTGCTGGTGAGATCGGCAATGCTTTTCGAGGTCTTCGCCGTTTGCGAGAACAGCGCCAGCAGTTGCGAAAACAGATTTCCGGAGCGATGCCGCATGTCGCGGATCATCAATTCGTGGCGCTGCTCGAGCTGGCGGCGCTGGATGGCGCCGGCAAGAAGATTGCCGGCGGCGGCAAGGAACGCGGTCTCCTGCGCGCTGAAGTGCCGTTTGCCGACCGTGCAGACGCCGAGAATACCGTAGGCGCGCCCATCGCGGCCGGCGATGGCCACGGTCATGCCGCTCGAGCAGTTGTGATCCTTCAAATATTGCGGGACCTCGAACCTGGTCTCACAGGCGAAATCGGCGATCACCACCGGCGCGGCGGAATTTAACGTGAAGCCGGCGAAGCTGTCGGCTCCCGTCGTCGTCAATACCGTGCCGATAAGTTTCGGCTTCCAGCCAAAGCCGGCGCGCAAGACCAGCTCGCCTTCGCCAGGCAGAAGCTCCAGGATCTTGACGAAGTCGACCGCGAGCGTGAGCGCGACCGTGCTGACGGCGTCGTTCAAAAGCCGTTCGAGATCGGGTTCGGCCAGCGCACGCTCGCCGAGCTGAGCGAGCGCTTCCTGCTGCTTGGCGCGGCTGCGCAGCTCGTTCTCGAGATTGACCAGTTCCGTGGCATCGGACTTATTTTTATCAGGCACGTCCATGCCGTCACACTTCCCACCTTAGGGTACGCCCGTAAAGATCGTCATTGCCGGCGACAATAAAAAGAGGCCGGAGCTTGGTATCGGGCTCCGGCCGCTGCAATCTCACGCAATGAAATCTCTCAAATAAGAGAGTACCGGCGTCAATACACGCCGCGCAACGCCATGTTTCCGGATGATGCAACAGGCGCTGCCTGTCGGTCGCTGGCCGGCGTCACCGCGATCCGGGCGGTCATCGCGCCGCCGTGACCGGCGTCGATTGCGACGGCCCGGCCATCGTCGAGTGCGGCGCGCCCGCCATCGTTCGGCAGCACCACGACCTTGGTGCCGATGCCGACACGGCTATAAAGATCGATCACATCGGCGTTTTGCAAGCGGATGCAGCCGCTGGAGACGTGCTTGCCGATCGTCGTCGGATCGTTGGTGCCGTGGATGCGATAGTCGGTATTGCCGAGATACATCGCGCGCGCGCCCAGCGGATTGCCGGGACCGCCACCGACCCAGCGCGGCAAATAGGGCTGACGGGCAACCATTTCCACCGGCGGAATCCAGTCCGGCCACTCGGCCTTACGCGAGATCGTCTCGACGCCCGACCAAGTAAAGCCCTGGCGTCCGACGCCGATCCCGTAGCGCAGCGCCTTGCCGTCGCCGAGCGTCAAATAAAGAAACTCATGCGGGGTATCGATGATGATGGTGCCCGGCGGCTCGGCGCCCGCATAGGACACGATCTGACGGCGCAGCGCCGGCGAAAGCTCATCTGCCGTACCGCCGTTGGTAACCCCCTGCTGATCGTCCTGCGGCGCATATTGCGGAAATGCGGCGACGTCGGGCGATGCCGGCATATAGGAAAGCGCTTGCGCAAAGGCCGGAACGGCGGGGACCGTCAGGATACCGGCGAAAAAAATCGCGACGCAAAAATTCCGCGATCGGCTGTTTGTCGACATGAGATGCTCCCGTGCTGAAATCCGATACTCGTTGCATCAATTGTCGGTGCGATTGGAAAGTTCCACGACAGGGAGTAAACAGGGATCAAACAAATAAAATCGAGGCATCTTTTGATTCAAAAGAAATGCACATGCGCGTCACCACGCAGCGCGATCGAAAATATCAAACAGCAAAACGCGACATCACGTCATGCAGCGTCCGTAGAAATAGGCCAAACGTGGTGACGAGACGACGGAGAAAGCGGGATCGCAGCCGACCGGGATTTCTTCCGGAGTGCCCGCATGCAGCCGCGATGCGGCGCCGCGGAAAGCGGACGAATTAACGACCGTCAGCGGCAGCCGATCGCCTTTGAATTCGTGGTTGACGGTGTACGGAGCTTTGCCGGTGAGGCCGGCGCCTGCCGTCGGGTCCGCGCTCAAGAACGGGACGATGCCGACGATAAGCAAAGCAAGCGAAATGACTCCCAATGCGCCTGCGGTGCGAACAAACAAGAGCTTGGCCATCGGACTTCTCCGCAACCTGACCGACGCCGTAGCGATCGATCAGACGCACCAAAGACCCCCGAGCCGAGCACTTCACCGCCTTATCAACGTGCAGAGTGTTGGCGGGTTCCAAATCGCGCCGGTCACCGACTCGTGATGACCGCCGGCGTCCCAGTCCGCGCGTGAGCGACAACAATATGAGCGGGCCAGGAACAAATATGACAATCGTGGTTTGTCATAGCGGACGGCCATCCTTTCCCCCTCCCCCCGTGCTTGGCCGGCCATGTTGGGCGCAGCCGATATGCCGATCGGCTGCGCCCTAAATTTTCGTCATTGCACACAAATCATTGCACGCAAAAATGTCGATGCCCGGCACGAGCCCGGGCATGACGCAGAATAGGATAATCGCGAAGTTGACTACACCGTCGCCTGGCGTTCGCTCGGCTTGCGCTCGCGCTGACGCGCCTTGCGGCCGAAGAACAGCGCCTGGCTGACGACGGCCGATACGACGGCGACCTGGAAGGGCTTTGCGATCAGGAAGGCCGGCTCCGGGCGCTGACCGGTCAGGAACCGTTCCGGATAAGCGGTGATGAAGATCACCGGCACTTCGAACGAGCCGAGCAATTCGTTGACCGCATCGAGGCCCGAACTGCCGTCGGCGAGCTGGATGTCGGCGAGAATGAGTCCCGGCCGCTTCTGCTTCGCCAACGCCAAAGCCTCGCTGTGCGTACGGGCAATGCCGATGACATTATGGCCGAGGCTCTCGACCAAGGCCTCGATATCCATGGCGATGAAGGTCTCGTCCTCGATGATGAGCACATCGGTCGCGATCTCGGCGGCGAGTTCGCGGCCGGATTCCTCGACCAGGCCACGCAGCGTCTGCAAGTCGCAATCGAGCACTTCCGCCGCGTCCTCTTCCGAAAAGCCCTCGAGCGCCACGAGGAGAAAGGCCTGCCGCGGCCGCGGCGTGATTTGGGTCAGGTGCTGCTCCGGCGGCAGGACGATCTCGCTCGCTTCGGCCGTGCCGTTGACCGCCACGGAATTCCATATTTTGGCGAAAAGCCGATATAGACCGACGCGCGTAGTTGAGGCCGATTCCAATATTTTCGGACTGGCAATCAGCGATTCCACGGTGGCGACGACATAGGCGTCACCGGATGCTTGGCTGCCGGTCAGCGCGCGGGCATACCGGCGCAGCGACGGCAAGTGCTGGAGTACGGCTTGTGATGTGGACACGGACCCTCCCCTTCCATAGTGCTGAGGTTACTGGCAAAAACGCCCCAGCGCAAAAAAAGTTCCATTGGGGGCCCTGGCCGGGAACCATGGGGCCTGTCAGTGCGTTAGCGCGTGTTGGAGGCAGTTCCCAGGGGTGGGTCGGCAAATGGGTGAACGGGGAAAAGACGACGATATGAAGCACCGTAAGACCAACCTGGAACCGGTTGAGCCTGTCACGGACAAGCCGGAGAACCAAGAACCGATGACCAGGCCAGCGACCAGTCTCCACAAGCCCGAAGCCCGTCTGGGCCGGGAAGTGCAGGCCCGGATCGGGCAGCAACTGCGCGCCATGTACAACGACGTCGTTAATCAGGGCGTGCCGGAGCATATCACCGATCTGGTCCGCCGCCTCAGCGACCACGACCAGGATTGATGATGAAGCTCGACCCCGCCATACGCGACCAGGTCCTCGCCACTGTGCCGAGCTTGCGCGCGTTTGCCATCTCGTTGTGCGGCAATATCGACCGCGCCGACGACCTGGTGCAGGAGACGCTGCTGCGGGCGCTCGCGCATATCGACTCGTTCCAGCCCGGCACCAACATGCCGGCGTGGCTGTTCACCATTTTGCGTAACCTGTTCCGCTCCGAATACCGCAAGCGGCGTCGCGAGGTGGAAGACGCCGACGGCCGCTATGCCGAGACACTGATATCGCATCCCGAACAGACCGGCCGCGTCGAATTCGAGGAATTCCGCACCGCGCTGGCGAAGCTGCCGGCCGACCAGCGCGAAGCGCTGATCCTGGTCGGCGCTTCCGGCTTCTCCTACGACGACGCCGCGGCGATCTGCGGCTGCGCGGTCGGCACCATCAAGAGCCGCGTCAATCGCGCCCGCACCCGCCTTGCCGATCTCCTCGCCATCGATGGCATCGACGATTTCGGCCCCGACCGCGCCACGCGCGCGGTGCTTGCCGGCGGCGGACGGAGTTAACCGTCATTCTGGGGCGCACCAAGCGCGAGCCCGGAATCCATAATCACGAAATTTGTAGAACGATCTCGGTGCAAATCATTTAGCGCCGCGGTTATGGATTCCGGGCTCCTCGCTCGCGCTCGGCCCCGGAATGACAAAGTCACCTGAGCATGTGCGACGGCAGATAGAGCGCCAGAATCGGAAACGCAATCAGGATCACCAGCCGGATCAGATCGGTGACGATGAACGGCAGCACGCCAACGAAGATCGTCGAAAAGCTGACGTCCTGCACCACGCTCTTGATGACGAACACGTTCATGCCGACCGGCGGGTGAATGAGGCCGAGTTCGACCGTCATCACGATGATGACGCCGAACCAGATCGGATCGAAGCCGAGCTGCATGATCACCGGGAAGATAATCGGGATAGTCAGGATGATCATGGCAAGTGCGTCCATCAGGCAGCCGAGCACGATATACATCAGCATGATCAGCGCCAGCACGCCGTAGCGGCCGAGCCCCAGACCGGTGAGAAACTCGGTCACTTTCTGCGGCATCTGCGTCACGGTCAGGAAATAGCCGAACAACAGCGCTCCGATCAGCACCGTGAGCACCGCCGCCGCGGTGCGCACCGCCTGCAGCAGCGAGCGGCGGATTTCCGGACGTGTCAGTTTTCCGCGTGCGACGCCGATGAGCAGCGCACCGGACGCGCCCATGCCACCAGCCTCGGTCGGCGTGAACAGGCCGCCATAGAGACCGCCAATGACGAAGACGAAAAGCAAAAGCGTCGCCCAGATGTCGCGCAGGGCGGCGCGGCGTTCGGCCCAGGAATGGCGCGGCGCGCTGGGCAGGAAACCCGGCCGCGCTTTGCCGATGATCACGACGGTGATCATGTCCATCGTCGCGGCGAGCACGCCGGGAATGATGCCGGCGATGAAAAGCTTGCCGATATCCTGCTCGGTGATGATGCCGTAAACGGCAAGCACGGTCGAAGGCGGCAGCATGGCGCCGAGCGTGCCGCCGGCGGCGATCACGCCGGTGGCGAAACTTTGCGGATAATTGTAGCGGCGCATTTCCGGATAGGCGACGGTGGCAAAAGTAGCGGCGGTGGCGACCGACGAGCCGGAGATCGCCGCAAAGCCGGCGCAGGCGGCGATGGTGGCGATGCCGAGGCCGCCCTTGAAGTGGCCGACAAAGGAATTGGCGGCGCGGAACAATTCTCGGCTCATGCCGGAATTGGAGACGAACGCCCCCATCAACAGAAACATCGGGATGACGCCGAAGGTGTAGTCGGTCACCGTCCGCATCGATGTGAGCCCGACGTTTTTGAGCGCCGCAGTGCCGCCGACGATATAGGCAAAGCCGCTCACGCCGACGAGACCCATGGCCATGCCGACTGGCACGCGCAACAGCATCAGTGCGAAAAGAACGGCAAAGCCGATGATCGCGACCGCGTCGGTGCTCACGCGTGCCTCATTCGACCGGCTTGATCTGGTATTGGCCGCCCAAAAGCTCCGGATGGAAAATCAGCCGATAGGTGCGCACCGCGATCAGAAGCACCGCCGACACGTCACCGATCCAGGCTACCAGGAAGAACGGCCAGACCGGCAGCCGCAAGTCGAAGGTGAGCACATGGTCGGCATAGGTACCCCTGACTTTGTCGAACAGCGTGTAGGTCTGCACCGTCACCACGAACAACAAGACCAGCGTCGCGAACACGTCGATGAAGCGCTTCATCCGGTCGCCAACATTGGCATAGACGAGATCGACCGTGATGTGATTGCCGCGATAGGATGTCGCGGCGATGCCCCAGAAGATCAGGATGCCGAGCAGGAGCCGGCCGAAATCGTAGCTGTCGGGAATCTGCACACTGAAGAAATAGCGCAGCATGACCGAGACGAAGATGTCGAGCGCGACGATGCCGATGAAGAAAGCGGCGATCAGCTCGATGCCGTCGATGAAGCGATCCATGATATTGCGCGGCGATCTTGTCGCACCGAACGCAGAACCTGCTTGCGGCTCATCCATGCGTTATTCCGATATTGAAACGGCGGCGAGAGCCTCGCCGCCGTCAGCGGGTTTGATACGCCGCGCCGTCAGAAACCGGCGTTGTATTGCGTCAACGATGCCTGCAGCTCCTTCCAGATCACCGCCGGATCGCCGCCCGCGGCCTTTGCGCCGTCCGCCCATTTCTGCTTGAGCGGCTCGGCGGACTGCTTCCACAAAGTGAGCTGATCGTCGGTGATCGTATAAACCTCCTGATCCGGCTCGGCTTTGATCTTTTCGATGCCGGCATGCTCGAAGTCGGACCACGGGTCGGCGAACTTGGCTGCCCATTGGGTCGTGCAATGATCGTCGATCACCTTCTGCTGCGCCGGCGACATCGCCGCATAGGTCGCCGGGTTCATCACCCACTGGAACATCACCGAGCCGAGCGGTTCGTCCATGTGATATTTGGTTACCTTGTCGATGCCGAACAGCACTGTGGAACCCCACGGGAAAGGTACCGCGTCGGCGACGCCCTTGGCGATAACGTCGCGAACTTCAGGGGCGCTAGCCTGCACATTGGTGCCGCCGAGGAGAGTCACCCACGCGGCGATAGTGCCCTGCGCCGGCCTGATCTTCATGCCCTGGATGTCAGCCGGCACCACGATCTTTTTGGTGCTGGAATGCCAGGCCACCGGATCGAGCACGAAGGAAAAGCAATAGTGCACATCCTTCATCTCGGTCGCGGCATATTTGCGATACCAGGAGTCGATGGCGAGATTGCCGCCCTTGGCATTGCCGACGAGGAACGGCAGTTCGCCAGCCGCGATGATCGGGAAGCGCCCCGGCTGATAGCCCGGATTAACATAGGCGAAGTCGGCAATGCCGTCGCGCGCCATGTCGTAATGATCGAACGCCTTGCCGAGCTGCTGCGCCGGATAAATCTGGGATTTTATGGTGCCGCCGGAATCTTGCTCGACCGACGCGGCCCAATCCTCGATCGCCTTCTGCAACGGATGGGTCGGCGGCACCCAATGCGACAGCTTGAGCTTGAAGGTCTTGTCCTCGGCCGATGCGCTGCAAATCCCAAGCACAAGACCGAGCGAAAGTCCGAGCGCGGCGAGGCCGCAAAACTTTATCTGACGCATTCCCGTTTCCTCCCCCGATTGCCGGGCGACGCTTAGTTGCGATCCCCAACTTTGCCAATTAAATCGCAGAAACCGCGCACTGTAAAAGCAATTCAAACCTAATCGCTAAAATTGTTCGCAACGGCGTGGCGACTGCTACACGCTGTTTTCGCTTAGTTGCCGCGGCGGCCCTCGTTTTAACCGGACGGCAGCAGCGCCCACGTTATGGCGTCCCTGAACAAAATGCCGGGCAGGCGCAGTCATGCGCCACAGCCCGCGGTTCGGGGACGTCAAAATGTTGCCTCGTGTTGCGGCAGTTTGCTTTGCTGCGTTCGTTATCGTTTGGCCGGCGCGTTCCGGCCTCGACAGCGGCACGCTCGACGCGTTCAGTCCGGCGGCGGCGCTGGTCCCATCCGCGCAAAATCAGGTTGCCGACGCAGCCCGGGCCGAACCCAACGCCAAGATCGACGTGCAAATCCCAACGGCGATGCGCAGCGATGCGCCGGCGAAAATGGCGGCGCTCGATCCGGCGGAGCCCGCCCCTGCGCCGCCGTCTGCCGCCGAGCCGTTCGGTCTTGCCGCGGCGGCGATTGCCGACGGTGACGTCGTGACCAAGTGGAGCGGCGTCGAGGCGGAAATCCGTGACGGAAACGAAATCCTGGCGCGCTGCCGCAATGACCTAGCGCAATGTCCGGCGCCGGCCAAAGACTTCCTCGACATCGTCGCGCAAGGCCGCGGCCAAACCGGCCGCGCCCGCATCGGCGTGATCAACCGCGCCGTCAATATGGCGATCGAGCCGATGAGCGATCTGGCGCAGTGGGGCGTGCCCGACCGCTGGAGCGCACCGCTGGAGACGATGACGACCCATCGCGGCGACTGCGAGGATTACGCGATCGCCAAATACGTCGCGCTAACGGCCGCGGGCGTGGCGGCGGCGGACGTGAAGCTCGTCATTGTCCGCAACACCGCCGCCAACGAAGATCACGCCGTCGTCGCCGTGCATGACGACAACGCCTGGATCGTGCTCGACAACCGCTGGCTGACGCTGGTCGAAGACGTCGCCATGCCCAACGCGATCCCGCTGTTCGTGCTCGACGGCGCCGGCGTGCGGAAATTCGCGCCGATCGCGATCTCGGCGACGCGCCGCACGGCGACGCCCGCCTCGCTCTGATCTATTTCGTTTCCGCTTCGTAGACGCCGTTCCAATCCGGGCCGGGCGGATCGGCGCGGTAGATCTCGATCCGCTCCATATACATATCGTAGAGGCCCGCAGCTTCGAAGCCGTTGGCGATCTTGCGGCAACGATCGATCAAATCGAGCGCCGCATCCCAATCCTGCTTGCGGAAACGCGCCAGCATCTGCGCGTTCAGTTCGCGCAATTCGCCGCAGCGCGGGTCCTGCTCGACCTCGGCACGGCCGAGTACCGCGAATACGGCCTCGGGCTGCGTTTTGCCCTTCACCTGGATCAGATCGATCTCCATTGTAGCGAACTTTTGCTTGGCTCCTTCCGCGGTGCGTGAGCCGACCACCAGCGGAAGGCGGTAATCCTTGGTGCGCGCCTCCAGCCGCGAAGCAAAGTTGACGGTGTCGCCCAGCACCGAATAGTTGAAGCGGAAGTCGGAACCCATATTGCCGACCACGCAGGGGCCGGTATTGAGACCGATGCCGATGCGCAGCGGCATATACTTGCCGCCGTTGGCCTTGGCCTCTTGTTCCAGTTCGACGTTGAGCGCCGCGGCGCGCGCCTGCATTTCCAGTGCGGCATCGCAGGCATTCGCCTCCTGGTCGTCGTCGTCGATCGGCGCGTTCCAGAACGCCATGATGGCGTCGCCGATATATTTATCGATGGTGCCCTTGCGCTCGATGATGGCGTTGGTGAGCGGAGTGAGAAAGCGATTCATCAGGCTGGTAAGCCCTTGCGGATCGTCCTTGTAGTGCTCGGAGATGGTGGTGAAGCCGCGCACGTCGCTGAACAGAATCGTCATCCGGCGTTCCTCGCCGCCGAGCTTGAGCTTGTCCGGCGAGCGCGCCAGCTGCTCGACCATGTGCGGCGACAGATAAAATCCGAAGGCGGAGCGGATCTGCCGGCGCTGCTTCTGCTCGCGGAACAGATTGACGAAGGTCAGCACCAGATAGATCAGCCAGCTCGAAATCAGCGGATAGGTGAAATCGATGAGCAGGTTGTGCTCGACAAACAGGTACAGCGACAAGCCGACCAGTCCGGCGATCAGCGCGGCGCCGAGCAGCACGACCACCGTCGCCGACAGCATCGGCGCGGCGGCGATGATGACGAGACCGAGTAGCACCGCGAGCACCAGCTCGGCGCCGATCGCATAATTCGGCTGTACCAGCAGCGATTTGGTCAAAACGCTTTCGAGGATTTCGGCGTGGACTTCGACGCCCGGCATCGCCGCTTCGACCGGCGTGGTCTTGAGGTCGAGCAGCCCGATGGCCGACGTGCCGATCAGCACCAGACGGCCGCGGAAGCGGTCCGGCGACGCATTGCCTTGCAGGACGTCCTTGGCCGAAACGAAACGGGCCTGATCGTGCCGGTTGAAATGCACCCAGAACTGGCCGTTGCGGTCGGTCGGCACTTCGAGGCCGGGCACCGCTACCGACTGCACGCCGGCGTCGTTCACCCGCACCAGGATGGCGCTCGAATGACTGACGACACGCAGCATTTCCATGGTTAGCGACGGCACCAGCGCGCCTTGCGCTTCCATGATGACCGGGACGCGGCGAACGATGCCGTCGCTCTCCGGATTGATCGAGAACAGTCCGCGGCCGGCGGCCGCTTCCTCGATCGGCAGCACGTTGCGCAACAGTCCGGGAAACGTCACGAGATAAGGCGACGGATCGGGCCCGCGGACCGCGAAGCCGGTCTGCAGTGCCGCCTCGGCCGGCGATTTCGGCGTCGGGATCGCGGTGCCAGCCTGGCCGACGACGACGCGCGATTGTTTGATCGCGTCTGCCAGAACCTGATCGTTGCTCGGCAGACTGTCCAGTTTGGCGCGCGTATCCTGATCGATGCCGCGAAAGCTTTGCTCGGCAATCGCCGGCGACATCCGATCCGGCTCGGCGAAAATGACGTCAAAGCCGATAGTGAGGGCGCCGAGCTGGGTGATCCGCGTAACAAGGTCGGCGATCGTCGTGCGCGGCCACGGCCATTGCCCGATCGCCTTGAGACTGTCCTCGTCGATATCGACGATAACGACCGGGTGCGTGGCCTGTGCGCGTGGCCGGAGCACCTGGAACAGGTCGAAGGTGCGGACCCGCAATTCCTCGAGCGGCCGGGGATTGGCGAGACGCAGCGGCACGAGCGCGAACAGCAGCACGATGCACACTGCCCGCGCCAGCCCGAACCGGCGCGCCCAGCCGAGTATCCTGTTCATCGATCTATTGATCCCCGCGGCACGGGCGCCATTCTAGCCTTCCCTGCCAGCGGGGGAGAATTTTATTTTTCGCGGAAAGACCGCATCAGCTGATCGTGCAGCGGCTTGACCAGGTAGGACAGCATCGTCCGCTCGCCCGTTTGGATGAAGGCTTCCACCGGCATGCCAGGCGTCAACCTGACGTCGCCGAGGCGCTTGATCTCGTCGGCGGTCATCGAGATGCGGACCAGGTAATAGGTTTGGCCGGTGCGCTGATCGGTCGACGTATCGGCGCCAATACGGCTGACCGCGCCATTGAGCTCGGGCGTCATGCGCACGTTGAAAGCAGAAAAGCGCAGCACGACCGGCTGTCCGAACTGGATCTGATCGATGTCCTTCGGATCGACTTTGACTTCGACCATCAGATTATCGGATTCCGGCACGATCAGCATGATCGGATCGCCCGCGGCAATAACGCCGCCGACCGTATTCGCCGTGGACTGAAAGACGATGCCGTCCTGCGGGGCGCGGATATCGGTGCGCTTGAGCTGATCTTCAGCCGTCACCTTGCGCTCGACATATTCGCCGATCTTGCTGTCGGTCTCGCGCAGTTCCTTGGCGACGTCGCTGGAGAGGTCCTGATCGACCTGGATGATTTGCAGCTGGATTTCGGCGATCTTGCCCTTGGCTTCCGCGGCCTGGGCAACGAGCTGGCCGATCTCGCCCTGGAACTGGGCTTCGTCGCGTTCGAGCGAGGTGAGCCGGTTAAGCTGGACCAGGTTCTTGGCGTAAAGATCGCGCACGCCCTGCAATTCCTGCTCGATCAGGGCGACCTGCTTGTTCTTGGCGTCCTGTTGCGCGGATAATCCGGTGATCTCCTGCTGCAACTGCGTGATGCGTTCCTGCAACTGCTGCTTCTGGCCGAGCCGGTCTTGCCGCCGCAGATCGAACAGCTTGCGCTCGCTGTTGAGTGCTTCTTTCACTATGGGATCGTCGAAATGGTCGGCGAGTTCCGGCGGCGTCGCCATCGTGTCAACGCCATCGCGCTCGGCGGCGAGGCGCGCCTCGCGGGCATAGAGTTCGGTCAAGCCCTTGGTCACGATGGCGAGATTGGCTTGGGTCACCGTCTCATCGAGCCGGATCAGCATGTCGCCGGCCTTGACGTGATCGCCGTCGCGCACGAACAGTTCGCCGACCACCCCGCCGGTCGGGTGCTGCACCTTTTTGACGTTGGAATCGACCACCACCGAGCCTGGGGCGATCAGCGCGCCGGAAATCTCCGCGGTCGATGCCCAGCCGCCCAGCCCGAACACCAGAACCGCAACCAGGATGCTGCCGGCGGTGATGTGGCGGCGGATCGACTCGGTCGCGCTGCCAGCCGGCCCTTTTTCGCCGAACAGCCAACTATGCGCCGTGTTGATGCTGTTGAGGAGCCACGGCAGGTTGGTCCTGATCAGCGTGTCGGTCGTGACAAACAGCGGTTTGATCTTGCCGAACAGGGCGCCGATCCGGGAGCGCATCGCATGCAACATCTTCTTCATCCGACACCTCCCTGATCTGCGACTTTCAACGGCCGCGGCGCCGAATTCGGCGCGGTCACCCGGGTGAGTATTTCTTCCTTGGGGCCAAATTGCTGCTGGCGGCCCTTGGCCATGATGAGAATGTAGTCGACGCCCGCAATCGCGCTCGGCCGATGCGCCACCACGACGGTGATGGCGCCGCGCGCGCGCAGGCCGAGAATGGCCCGCGTCAAGGCTTCGTCGCCTTCGGCATCGAGATTGGAATTGGGCTCGTCGAGCACGACCAGGAACGGATCGCGATAAAGCGCCCGCGCCAGCGCGATGCGCTGGGCCTGCCCGGCCGAGATCGCGCCGCCATGCTCGCCGACCACCGTCTCATAGCCGTCCGGCAGATTGATGATGAGATCGTGGACGCCGGCCGCCTGCGCGGCGGCAATGACGGCGTCGGCGTCGGGCGGCTCGTCGAACCGCGAAATGTTCTGCGCCACGGTGCCGTTGAACAGTTCGACGTCCTGCGGCACGTAGCCGATGTAGCGGCCAAGCGATTCCGGCGACCATTGATCGAGCGTGGCGCCGTCGAGCCGTACGGTGCCGCGCGCCGGCGCCCAGACGCCGACCAGCATGCGGGCCAGCGAGGATTTTCCCGACGCGGTCGGTCCGATCACGCCGAGCGCCTTGCCGGCGGTCAGGGTGAAATTGACGTCCTGGCAGACGATCTTCTGCTGGCCGGGCGGCGCCACGGCGCCGTTCTGCACGACGAGCGTCCGCGCCGGCGGCTTCAATGCCATTGGCTCGGTCTGCGGCGGCAGGTGGCCGAGCAACCTCGACAGCCGGTGCCAGCTTTGCCGGGCGGCAACGAAGGAGCGCCAATTGGCGATCGCGAGATCGACCGGCGCCAAGGCGCGGGCGCCGAGGATCGAGCCGGCGATGATGATGCCGGGCGTCGATTGCTGATTGATCACGAGCCAGGCGCCGACCGCCAGGATGGCCGACTGAAGCAAAAGCCGCAAAACTTTCGACATCGCGCCGAGGCCGCCGCCGACGTCGCTCGCCCGCCCGCTTGCCGCCACGTAATTGCGATTGAGATCGTTCCAGCGCTTGGAAATACGACCGACCATGCCCATCGCGGTGATGGCCTCGGCGTTGCGCCGGCTCGCCTCAAGCAGCGTATTGCGCGCCGCCGCGAATTGCGTGGCGCTGCGGGTCGGATGCCGCGTCCGCACCTCGGTGATGACGGTGAGCACGATCAGGATCAGCGCGCCGACCAGCGCGGTCAGGCCGATATAGAAGTGAAACAGAAAGCAGATGGCGAGATAGACCGGCATCCACGGCAGATCGAAAAACGCAACCGGTCCGCTGCCGGACAAAAAGCCGCGCACTGTATCGAGATCGCGGATCGGCTGGCTGCCTTCGCCCTTGGTGCCGATTTTGAGCGGCAGCCGGACGATGGTGTCATAGACCCGCAGGCTTAGCGCCTCGTCGAGGCTGCGGCCGACCCGCACCAGGATGCGGCTCCTGATCATGTCGATGATGCCTTGGCAGGCGTAGAGGCCGGTGACCAGGAGCAACAGCGCGACCAGCGTCGGCACACTCCGGCTCGGCAGCACCCGGTCGTAGATTTCGAGCATGAACAGCGCGCCGGAGAGCATCAAAATATTGCTCATGCCACTGAACAGGGCGATGGCGATGAATGCCCGCCGGCACGCGCCGAGCGCGGCGGCGAGTTCAGAGCTGGCGGGCTGCTGGCGCAGCGGGCCTAGGGTCTGGTTCATAGGGCGTTCAATATCCGTAGCGGGCGTAAAGCTACGCCCGAGCGCGTAACTGGCTGGCGGCGCGGGCTTTTAAGCGCCGGAACAGGGAGATCCCCCGAGGCGGATCAGGATCACTATACTCTTAGTTACCGAGCCATTGGGGCAGGTTCACGGCCATTAGTTAATGTCAAAAGGCCCCGGTCAGGCCCTCTTCAAGCCCGTTTTCCGGTGCGCGCGGCACACCAGGGCATCGGCATGCCGCCGGACAGCGTTCCTATGCGGCGGGTGCACCGTGTGCTCGCACCGTCAAAATCTTGGCGCACGGGTGCGCCACCGGCCTGTGCTTACGAGCCAGTGGCGATCGATGCGCGGATAAATTTGCTGCTGACAGTCAGGAACGGAAATCGAGCGAGAGCCCGATGCTGAACGCCTTCTGGCGCGTGGCGCCTTCGGTTCTCCTCAGCTTCTTGGCAATTTGTGACGCCCTGGTTTTCTTGCGCGCCATCGTCTTCAGCTCACGAACTTCGCCTGAAGTCCACGCGCGCCGCTTCTTCGTCCTCTTCGCCATAAAACCTCCCTTTCGAGCAATGCAGCTTGTACCCCTTACGGGCGTGAAAGAAAAGTCGAACCGATGGATGGAGATCGTCCTGACAGCCCAGCCGCGGCCATGCAATCGAACCGGAGAATTTCCCGGCAACGGCCTCGATCGCAGATACGGCGGGGCAAGTTAACAAATGCTTGGTTGGATCGTTCCCGGTGCGGCGATCAGATGGAGACAATCCCCGCTGCCGCAAGCCGTTCTGCACTAACGATTGTGAAAGGTCCACCCGCTATTTTTAGATTTGTCTCTCGAAGGATTGAGCTAGATGCAGATTATTATCCTGAGCTGTTCGGCGCCGTCTGCACGATGGTGCTGTGGGCCGCCGGCTCGGCAAGCACCATGCGCGACCGGATGATGCGGCGCGGCGGCGAGCTTCTGCCGCCCGGGGAGTCTTGAAGGCGCACGCCGCGATGCGCCCCGCTTTCATCCCGGCGCTCGCTCTCCTTCTGCTGCTCGCGGCAGAAACCACCCTCCTCGCCCAGGCGGCTTTGCCGGCGTGCCCCGCGCCGCAAGAGGCCAAACAGGTCGCCGAACTATTGTTCGGGCGCAATGCCGGCCGCAGGCTCAGCGTAAGTGAAGCGGCTTGGGAGCGCTTTGTCACGCGCGCATTGACGCCGCGCTTTCCCGACGGCCTGACGATCAGCGATGCCGACGGACAATGGCACGATCCCGTTAGCGGCGCGATCATGCGCGAGCCGGTCAAGCGCGTCGAGATTGTGCTGCCCGGCAACGCCGACGACCAGACGCGGCTCGATGCGGTGGTGAGCGCCTACAAGCAGGAATTTCATCAGCACTCCGTCATTGTCATTGTGCAAACGGCCTGCGTGTCGTTCTAGGGCAAAATAAACTGCCGCCGACGGGGCTTGCGGCGCGCATACGGCCTGCCTAGCTTTGGTAAAGTGGAGAGAGGCTGGTCGCCAATGGGTCCCTGCGCCGACGAACTCAAGCTCGTCGCCCTCGATAGGGATGACATCGAGGTGGTGTCGGCGCATGTGCAAGACGCCCTGGTCAGGGTCGGCGACATTCTCTGGCAGCCGCACGAGCATCGCTTCGTCATGGCGCTCAACCGTTTCGACTGGATGGCCGCGGTCGATGCCAAACCGAATGACAAGGTCGATTACCGGCGCTGCCGCACGGCGCTGCGCTTCGAGCGGGTCAATGCCTGTAAATGCCGCAATATCGACCATACGAAAAAGGAAGCGTGGCTTAATCTCCTCGCGGTCGAATTCGCCGAACAGGATGCCCCGGCCGGCATCGTGACGCTGATCTTTTCCGGCGGCGGCGCCATTCGCCTCGATGTTGAATGCCTGGAGGCGGAGCTTGCCGATCTCGGCGAGGTCTCCACCGCGGCCATCTGTCCCGATCACTTCGCCGCCGGTTCGGCGACGGCCTGAACCTCAAGCGATTCGCGGGCTTCGCGCCGCCGGCGCGGCAAACAGCTTCATCAGCACAACGATGGTGCCCAGCGTCGCCGCATAGACGACGACCTGCATCGCGGTCGGCTGATCGACATAGCCGATCAGCGTGTGCAAGGCCCGGCCGAGGAAGCTGGAATCGCTGAGGATCCAGGACGTGTTCCACACCGTTTCGTCGAGCGCGGTGACGATGTTCGCCTGTTCGAGGAAGGCGATGGCCTGCGCCGCCATGCCGGCGGCAAGCAGCGCGATCAGCGCGCTGGTGACGCCGAACAGATAACGCGGCGGAATGGTGATGAGGCCGAAATAGGTCAAAAGACAAACCGACGAACCGAGAATGAGGCCGATAAATCCGCCGCCCACCATGGCCCAGTTGGCGCCGCCCTGCGCCGCGGCAACGCCATAGAGAAACAACACGACCTCGGAGCCTTCGCGCAGCACCGCGATCGCGACCACGATGGCGAGCGCCAACAGCGATTTCGATCCAGCCACCACCGCCTCGCCGGCGGCGCGCAATTCGGCGACCAGTTCGCGGCCGTGCCGCGACATCCAGACATTGTGCCAGGTCAGCATCAGCACTGCGAAGCCGAGAATGCCGGCATTGAACACTTCCTGACCGCTGCCGCCGAACAATTCGGACAAGCCGCCGGTGAACAGCGCCACTACGCAGGCGCCGAGCACGCCGGCGGTGACGCCGCCGGCGATCCAGTAACCGCGTCTGGGCACTCCCGCGGTCACGGCCATGACGATGCCGACGATCAGGCCGGCCTCGAAAACTTCGCGAAAGACGATCAACAGCGCGGCGAGCACGGCAACCTCATGTCACTCTTCACGGCACGACCAGAAAGCCTTGCGTCTCATGATGAAAATCGTCGTAAAAATTGTAACGGCCCGGCTGTTGCGGCCGCACATAGACGACGGCCTCGGCGCCGACCGGGACGATCTTTTCGAAATGCAGATCGCTGCTTTCGAATTCGGAGACGATGGTGTTGAGATTCTTGACATGGATGGCGATGGTCTGGCCCGCCGGCGCATGCAGCTCGGCGGGATCGAACAGATGATCCTTGATCGTGATCGACAGCGACACCGCGTCATCGGCGCGCGCGATGCCGGCGCCGGGCAACAACGCCGCAACAAGCAGCAGCGCCGGCAAAAACCGCCGGCCGATGCTTAAACACACGCAATGCGAAACACCTGGCAAAACGCATTTCCTCCGCCGCGAATTATCTCCTCAAGGAGTTGGTGAACAACGGAGTTTTTGTCAATCTAAAAGCCCAATATTAGAATTGTTATAATATCGGCGGACTGCTACTGAGCGCGCTGGATAGCGTCAGCGCGGCGCCAAAGTCAGCAACAGCTCGGCTCAAGACTAATTTCATGGCCATCCGCCTCGACATACGCTCCGGCGATTTCGCGCAAAAGTTCCGCGCATTTCTCGACACCAGACGCGAGGCGGCGGCGGACGTCGAAGCCGCGGTCCGCGCCATCGTCGCTGACGTCGCCGCCCGCGGCGATCGCGCGGTCAAGGAGTACACCTTAAAGTTCGACAAACTCGACCTCGACCCGGCCGGTTTCAAAGTGACGCCGCAAGACGTCGCGGCCGCCGTCAAGGCCTGCACCCGCGAGGCGCTCGATGCACTGGAATTCGCGCGCGATCGGATCGAGACCTATCACCGCCGGCAGGTGCCGCAGGACGAACGTTTTACCGACTCGCTTGGCGTCGAGCTTGGCGCGCGCTGGACCGCGATCGAATCGGTTGGGCTTTATGTGCCAGGCGGCACCGCCGCCTATCCGTCTTCCGTCCTGATGAATGCCGTTCCGGCCAAAGTCGCCGGCGTGCCGCGCATCGCGATGGTGGTGCCGGCGCCCGGCGGCAAACTCAATCCGCTGGTGCTGGCGGCGGCAAAACTTGCCGGCGTCGACGAGATCTTCCGCATCGGAGGCGCGCAGGCGATCGCGGCTTTGGCCTATGGCACCGCCACGATCGCGACAGTCGCCAAGATCGTCGGGCCGGGCAATGCTTATGTTGCCGCCGCCAAGCGCATCGTGTTTGGCAAAGTCGGCATCGACATGATTGCCGGGCCGTCCGAAGTACTGATCGTCGCCGACAAGGACGCCAATCCGGACTGGATCGCCGCCGACCTTCTGGCGCAGGCCGAACACGACGCCAGCGCCCAGGCGATCCTCGTCACCGACACCGAGACGCTTGCCGCCGCGACCGAGCGCGCGCTCGAAGACCAGCTCAAGCAATTGCCGCGCGGCAAAATCGCCGGCGCGTCGTGGCGGGATTTCGGCGCGGTGATTGTGGTGCGCAAGCTTGACGAAGCGCTGCCGCTCATCGACGCCATCGCTCCCGAACATCTCGAAATCGCCGCCGCCGACACCGACGCCGAGCGGCTCGCCGCGCGCATCCGCAATGCCGGCGCGATTTTCATCGGCGCCTATACGCCGGAAGCGATCGGCGATTATGTGGCCGGCTCCAACCACGTGCTGCCGACCGCGCGTTCGGCGCGCTTCTCCTCAGGCCTCGGCGTGCTCGACTTCATGAAGCGCACCTCGATCCTCAAATGCGGCCCCGAGCAATTGCGCGCGCTCGGCGGCGCGGCGATCACGCTCGGCAAGGCGGAGGGGCTGGAGGCCCACGCCCGCTCGGTCGCCATTCGGCTCAATCGCTGATGGCGCGTGCCGGCCGCGATAAGGAAAAGACCGGCCGCCTCGCGGCGGTGACGCTCGACGAGACCTCGCTCGGCAGTTCCGGCGACGACGCCGAGCATGAGCGCCGGGTCGCGATCTACGACCTTCTCCAGGACAACACGTTTCGGCCGTCCGGCCATGACGGCGGTCCCTATACGCTGCAACTCGGCATCAGCGGCAGCCGTCTGGTTTTCGATATCCGCCAGACCGACGACACGCCGGTGGTTGCCCACATGCTGTCGCTGGCGCCGTTCCGCCGCATCGTCAAAGACTATTTCGTCGTCTGCGACAGCTATTACGCCGCAATCCGCACGGCGACGCCGGACCGGATCGAAGCGCTCGATATGGGCCGGCGCGGCCTGCACGATGAAGGCTCGCGCCTCGTCGTGGAACGGCTCAAGCGCAAGGTCGATCTCGATTTCGATACGGCGCGGCGGCTGTTCACGCTGATCGCGGTCTTGCACTGGAAGGGCTAGAGCATGATCCGGAAAAGTGGATACCGGTTTTCCGAAAAGATCATGCTCCATCAAAATGCCGGCGCGGCAATGATGGGTCGATGCCGCCAATAGCGAGCAAACCCCTGGCGGTCCTGTTCGCCTGCGGCCAGAATTCGCTGCGCTCGCCGATTGCGGCTTCGTTGCTTGCGCACTTATTCGGCCGCGCGATCTATGTCCGCTCGGCCGGCGTGTGCGAAGGCGAACTCGATCCTTTCGCCGTCGCCGTCATGGAGGAGATCGGCCTCGATATTTCGCGGCACAAGCCGGTCACTTTCGAGGAACTGGATGAATGGGAGGGGTTGAATTTCGACCTCATCGTCTCGCTTGCGCCCGAAGCGCATCACCGCGCGCTCGAACTCACCCGGCTCGGCGGCGCCGCCGCCGAGTATTGGCCGACCGCGGATCCGAGCGTCGTCGAAGGCAGCCGCGAGCAGCGGCTCGACGCCTATCGCGAGGTGCGCGATCAGCTTTTAGCGCGCATCCGCGCGCGCTTCGGCAGCCGCAGCACCGGCAATGAATGAATCCGGCATGCGCGCCCGCACGGCAGTTGTGGAGCGGCCCGCCATCCGCTAGGTTCCGCGCCAATTTTGGCTAAAGGTCTGGCCACGGCCGGACCGTACCGGAACAGTCTTTCGGGCGGCGAATGGCGAAAGAAGAGCTCTTGGAATTTCCCGGTGTCGTGACGGAACTGCTCCCGAACGCCACCTTCCGCGTCAAGCTCGAGAATGAGCACGAAATCATAGCCCACACGGCGGGACGCATGCGCAAGAACCGCATTCGGGTGCTGGCCGGCGACAAGGTGCTGGTGGAAATGACGCCTTACGATCTGACCAAGGGCCGGATTACCTACCGGTTCAAATGATCGGCCGCCAAAAACTCGTCCTCGCTTCGGGCTCGCCGCGCCGGCTCTCGCTCGTCAACCAGGCCGGCATCGAGCCCGACGCGTTGCGCCCCGCCGATATCGACGAGACACCGCAGCGGGGCGAGCTGCCGCGCGCCTGCGCGACGCGGCTGGCACGCTTAAAGGCGGAAGCCGCGCTTGGTATGGTGCGCATCGACGACGAGCTTAAGGGCTCCTACATCCTCGCCGCCGACACCGTGGTCGCGGTCGGCCGCCGCATCCTGCCGAAGGCGGAGCTGCTCGACGAAGCGGCGCAGTGTCTGCGCCTGTTGTCTGGGCGCAATCATCGCGTCCATACCGCGGTATGCCTGATCACGCCGAAAGAGACGTTCCGGCAGCGCCATGTGGAAACGCGCGTGCGTTTCAAGCGGCTGTCGGATGAAGACATCGAAGCCTATCTTGCTTCGGGAGAATGGCGCGGCAAAGCGGGCGGCTATGCGGCGCAGGGCATCGCCGGCAGCTTCATGGTGAAGATCGTCGGCTCCTATTCCAACATCGTCGGCCTGCCGCTTTATGAAACCATGAGCCTGTTGGCCGGCGAGGGTTATCCGATCCATTTCGGCTGGCTCAACACGCTCTAGACGCTGGTGCACCCGGTTTCGCGCCCCATATTTCGCTCATGCCCGTCAGCAAGACCCGCGCCAAATGTCCGACCTGCGGCAAGCCCGCCGATGAACTGTTCCGGCCGTTCTGCTCAAAACGCTGCGCCGATGTCGATCTGCACCGCTGGTTCTCCGGCAGTTATGCCATCCCGGTGACGGAAGACGAGGAAGATGACGAGCGGCGCGAGGACGATGGCGAAACGAAGTAATCCTCCCCGTCACCCTGAGGTGCGAGCGCAGCGAGCCTCGAAGGGCGACGGCCCGGGCCGCGCATCCTTCGAGGGCCGCTTCGCGGCCACCTCGGGATGACGGTAATAAAATCGCGGGCACGACTTCATTGTGCCAGCGCGCCTTTTCTGGACAGCGTTAGATCGAGCCTCTATAAGCCCGGCCCGGGCCCAGGTAGCTCAGTTGGTAGAGCACTGCACTGAAAATGCAGGTGTCGGTGGTTCAATTCCGCCCCTGGGCACCAACGCCAAAATTTGATTTTGATTCTGCTCAGTTTTTTCCTGAAAAAGTCCCACCCAAGAAATCGGAATCGAACCCAGTCTACTTCCGACGGCGCGCCGACGTGTCACCGCGCCGTTCAATGTCCGCTTTCGGGTGTAAAGCGGACACGACCACCATCAGACGGCGCGGCAGCTTCTGACCCAAAGCGGACACGTTGCCTGCAATCAGATAAATGGCCGATATGAAAGGGGGTTCGCCATGACGAAAGTGCGCGTTGCAGGCTTTTCGATCTCGCTCGACGGTTTCGGAGCGGGGCCTGAGCAAAGTCTTGAACATCCGCTCGGCAAGCGCGGGCTGGAACTGCATGAGTGGATGTTCGGCACGCGCATGTTCCGGACAATGATCGGTAAGGATGGTGGTTCGGACGGAGTCGATGAGGCCTACGCGCATCGTTCAATGGACGGGTTCGGCGCGTTCATCCTCGGCCGCAATATGTTCGGGCCGATCCGCGGTCCGTGGCCGCACCAGAGTTGGAAAGGCTGGTGGGGCGACAATCCGCCCTATCACGCGCCGACCTTCGTGTTGACGCACCATCCACGCGATCCGATCGAGATGGAAGGCGGCACAACCTTCATCTTCGTGACCAACGGTATCGAGGCGGCGTTGGACCGGGCGAAACAAGCCGCCAATGGTCGCGACGTAAAGATCGGCGGTGGCGTCGAGACGGTGCGTCAATATCTTCGCGCCGGGATGATCGATGAGCTGCATTTCGCCTTGTCCCCGGTCGTGCTCGGGCAAGGTGAAGCGATATTCGCCGGGATCGACCTGCCGGCGCTCGGCTATCGCATCACCGAACATCGGGCGACCGAGCATGCCACCCACGTCGTTCTCGGCCGATAGGAGTCCACCAATGCGTTCTACGAGCACCGGTTCAATTTCGTCGAAGAGGCCTGAAGTTCGCTATTGGCCCTTAGCTGACGCGCCGGTCGGCGATTGTCGCGGCAGCTTTCGGGGGTAAAGCGGACGCGGCCAGCCGCGCCGCTGTCAATCTGCGTCCGGCGGACGGCGTTTGCTGATCGTGCTCCCCAGCGACGAAGAAAATTAAGTGGGCCGATTATTTTTTTGATCGCCGGGATGCCTCTTGCGGCCCGGATGAAACGAGCGTCGAATGTCATGATTCAATAAGAACATCTGAAATCGAAGAAAGGGAGCGGCGTTGATTATGCGCAGAATTACGCTGGCGATCGCGATCTTGGCCGGATTGATCGCGCCGGCATTCGCCCAGAAGGCCGCGATTGAGGCGGTAAATGCGAAATGGATGGAATTCTTCAACAAAGGCGATTTCGCTGGCGTCGCATCACTGTACACCGATGACGCGACGGCATTCCCGCCGGGTTCGGGCATGGTGAAGGGCAATGCTGCGATCGGGGCAATGTGGAAAGGTATGGCAGAGCAAGTCAGCGATCCGAAAGTTACAACCCTCGATGTTAAGCGGCTTGGGCCGTCGGCGGCGGGCGAAATTGGGACCTTCAGCCTGATGACGAAGGGTCCGACGCCCAAGCAGGTCACCGGCAAATATGTTGTGGTATGGGAGAAGGTCGGAACCCAATGGAAGCTCGCGGCCGATATCTGGAACGATGGCAAGTAGGACGTGCACGCAAAATTTGCTCCTGGGACTAAGGCATGGCCAATGGCGCCGCCGTCGTTTTGCGTCCGGAAGATGACCTTTGCTGATTGCTCTCCCCAGCGTCGAAGGAAATTTGTCGGCGGATTAGTCGCAGTTACGGTTTGCGCAGCAGTTCCGGTAGCTTGGCAAAGTTTACCGCCAGCCGACGCGCCTCGTCCTTGGTGAGCAGCTTCGCCACCGATCGTCGGCCGGGTTCATCCTCGAAATAGAAATAGCTGAGCGCTTGGCCGTCAGCGTCCTTCACGATGAAGCACGCATCATTGTATTCCTCGACTGACCATGGCGGCGGGAAACGGCGATTGCGCCCTGCGCGGCTCGGATTATTCCTCATGGCTTAGGTTCGCGCCACATTCGGTCATGGGTCAACCGGGTCGCTGTCAATCTGCGCGCGTTTGCTGAACGCGCTCCCCAGCGACGAAGAAAATTAAATCGGCCAATGATTTTTTGGTCGCGCTTCAGGCACGTCAGGAGTTGAGGTATCAGGTCGTGCAGGGGATTCTGCCTGAGTATCCGACCGCGCTCCAAGCGGCGCACTGCGGTTCCCGGCCGCAGCGTTTACCTCTTCACTTGGGGTAAGCGGCACGACATCATCGACCAATCCCTCCTGGAAATGCCGCAACGCCAAGCTAAGATTTTCGTCAAGCTTTGCTAATGCGCTGTTGACTAGGGTTAGTTGAGAAAGCCGGAGTCCGGCAGCTACCTCATGATCCACGACTAACTTCATTTGTCGGGTGAAATTTTCGAGTTCTTGTACGGTTGTCTGCCACAGTTCAGAATGATCTAGGCTGGTCCTTTGTCTCGCGCGCTTCAATCTGGCTAGAGCGAAGAGTACGCCGGTGTCAAATTCGCGCTGGAGCCTGTCCATGGCCCATCGGATCGAGCTTCCATAACGATCCGTTTGGGAAGCCGACATCAGTTCCTGCGGAACAACGCGCTGCGCACGCTCAACGGTTCTGCCCAGCGGTGCTCTAAGCAAGGCAAGGTAGTCGTCTATGCTGAGCCGAGCCATTGGCTTTACATTCTGACGCAATCGCTTGGCGTTTCAAGGGCGGCTTGGGCTCTAATTGCCGCCGTCGCGTTCTCCCGCCCTAGCACCTTAAGCCGACGCAGCGGCGACGAAGGCGAAGGAAATTAAGTCGGTCGATTATTTTTTGTTCGCCGGGATTAAGATTCCCAAGCGATAGGAGCGCTGGTCGCGACTGACTGCCGTCAGCCTGACTCGCGCGGCGTCGCGACGACGCAATCTGACTCGGCCGTTACCGGACGCAATGCTAGCTCTCCGCTCTCTCCGCGACGATGCTGGAGAGCCTGCGCTGCCTGAAGGCGGAACCATTTTCTGGGACCGCCGTTAATATTCATTAACCAAGAGATTTCTAACGGGGTCGGTTCATGACCAAGAGGAAACTTTGGCTGGCGCTCAGCTGCTTATTCGTTTTCAGTCAACCCGCAATCGCTAAAGTAGGTCAATCCCTCGCTTCTGTTTACTCGTACTCGAAAGGAAAGACAGCCAGCGGCGAATCGTTTTCGCCAACAAAGCTGACTGCGGCACATCGCTCGCTACCCTTCGGAACATTTGTTCGCGTTACCAATTTGAAAAACCGACAAACAGTCATAGTACGCATCAACGATCGCGGACCATTCACCAGAGGTCGGATTATTGATGTTTCGCCGGCAGCTGCGCGTCAACTCGGCTTTTCTGGCTTGGCGCCTGTCGCGCTAGACGTAGTAACAACCCCGCAATGAGGCAGGGACAGAGAGTCCGGCGAGTCCGGCGGAGCGAGTGGCCCAGCGACGACCGCCCGCGAAGTAAGCGATCCTAGTGCCGCGCTTCAGACCTGGCCATACCGATTGCGTCTTGCTGCCGAAACTCCGCGTCACTTTCCCCAGCGACGAAGGAATGAAAGGCGATTATGCGGGAGTCATATGCTAGCCGACAGGCCGACGCCGAATAATTCTGGGAAGTTTGATTTTTGCGACTCTAGTCTGCGATGTTCCCAAAATCGCAAATGCCAAGATTGGGGATGTTGGGCAAATTATCGCGCCAGTAAAAGCAAAAGGCACTGTGCCGGACGCTGGAAAAGCTTTGGTACAAAAAAACCCTGGACCAGCAAAACTTGCGTGGTGAACTCTTTTGGAGCGGCGACTTTATTTACTTCCCCATCGTTGTCAGTTTTAAAGTGCAATGTGTAATTTGGTCCAACGCTAGGATAGCTAACACTGACGGGTTGTTGGTTGGTAATTTGTGTTTGCCTCAAACAGGCATCACTAAAAGCGGCCAAATCTGGCCCAATATGATTCCAAGTTTCAATTGGGACGAGACTTTCAATGTGTGTTTTGGTCAGATTAAGAGCTGGGCTCCGTCCAACATTGAGATATTGAACAATGATTTCGATTCCCTTCCCCTCTTGAATCGGCATTTCGATGACCGCGTTAAACGGCTCAACCCACGCTCGATTGGCTTCTACAATACTTCTCCAGAGGAAAATGAGGCCGACTATGGCGACGCCCGAGGCTGTGAACGTCAAAAAAATGAGAGCCCATGCAGCAATGAGTTGACGGCACCGAAATTTCCTCTCTTCGGCGCGATGTCTTTCATCGGCGGCACATTTTTCAGTTATATCGCTATCGCTAGGGACAATTTTTATCGGTGGTTCTTGAGTTGGCCGCTTGGTGTTATCGGCGTGGTTTTGTTGTTGTTGTGGTCGATCCCACTTCTCGCCAAGAAGATACCAGCGCCATGATTTCTCAGCCATTTTTAACAGCCGCCTATCGCCGTTCCGAACATATCGGGATTGAACCCATTGTTATAGCGCAACTGAAATTCCGCGACGTAGAACGGCATGTACTTGGCGCTCATCTTGTGGAACGTCTCGACCACGCAGCGCTTGGAGATCGACCAAATCGATTTCTAAGTCTACTTCGGTGTCCAATTTGGCGGCGTGCCATGATCCGCGCTGGTCATGTCCCGCGCTTCCTCATTGAGCCGCCAAGGATCGCCGTGTTGCCCTGGGTGCTTTGGGGCATGAGGGTCATTGCAGGCAGTTCAGAACATCGAGGGTAATATCTTCACCGGATGTGGCGTCGCAAACGATGAACCTTTGACCGCTTATGACCATGTCAGCCAAATCCGTCAGCACCACATAGCTTAGCGTTGCGGTATTGTAGAAGCGCGTGCCTCCATACCGTTTAATCAACACGTCCGGGCGATTTTGGTCCATGAGGCCGAATATGCTCCGTCCTGGCTGGCCCGCAAATTCATTCTACGAAGTCAGAATCGGGGCCAAGAATCGCTGCAAATTTTCAGCGGCCGATTCAGGGTCCCATATTTGAGACCTGCGTAGGGGGTGATACGGCACCCGGCCGGCCTCTTCCTGGCGAAGAGAGCAGGGCAGCTGGGCAATCGCTCATAGTTAGTGGTCGCCGATATTAAATTTCATCTAGCGCCACTCCGTCTATTCCTAAGGCCGTCAGACACGCCAGAAAGAACGTTGCTGGGAATGTGCCCCGTCGCCACCGATACCGCAGGAGGGTTACTAAGGATTCGTACCTATGCCACCGGCAAGAACGTTTTAATCCAGCGCGGTTATGGTCTCGCCTGGCTTGGCGGGTCCCAACCACACCCTCTCCAAGTCAAGCGGCCAAGACCGAGCTTGCTTCCCTGCTGGCTTCGGTCCTTGGCCGCTTTGCTTTTGCCATCGCCGAAATTCGAACCGTCACGACGCTGCGCTGGAAGCGATCCGAGATCGCCGCTTCGAACTCTATGAGCGGCAGATAATCGCGATAAAAATAACCCCGCAGAAAGGCTGCGGGGTCCGAGTTAGCGGCATGCTGTATAGCGCAGCCGCGAAATTGTTAGATGATCGCTCGTCAAGCGCGCGAGTTGAGCGACAATCCGATACTGAAAGCTTTTTGCCGCGTCGCGCCCTCTGACCGCTTAAGCATTTTAGCAATCGCACCAGCGGGTTTTCTCTTTCTCGCCAGAGATTTCAATTGGCCAACCTGTGCAGTCGTCCAAGGTGTCTTTTTAGTTCGTTTTTTCACTTATAGTCTCCAATGATTAAAATTGCCGCTACTTCAATTTAGCGGCCGGTTCTTCTGCCGCGTTGACGATCGAAAATCAATACGGAGATTACTGAATCTATTTCGGGAGCAACCCGAACCCCAGCGACGAGAAAGTCTTCGGCGATCCATTATCCGCCGGGTTTTAGGGGGCCATCTCCCCATCGTCCCCGTCAAACGGCAATAGCTGACATGTAATGGAATAAACGCGCTTCCAATGACAGGCAGGGCGGTTGGTATCGAATACCGCGCCGCTTCTCATCTGGACCAGACGGCGGCTCGCGATATGACTTGCCCTCGCCCCGAAACGAGCGATCAGGACTGTTGCATCTTCCTGGGCAAGACGATTGCGATCCTGCCACTTATGCCACCAACGAAACATGATAGAGATTTCCACTGAGGTTCCTGGTCGACTTTATTTGACCGCCGCTGCCCCGCAAGCGTCTCTAATCTCAACTTTTCGGGTACTGAACCCGACTATTTGATTGAGGCCCCGGTCGCTCGCCCATCGGGGGCCTCCCCTGTGGATAACGGGTGGTCCCTTTGAAATCCTCGCTGGTCCCCTTTGAACGGTCGCATTACTGTTAGGGTATCCGGGTACGGCCTTCGAAAAGGCTCCGTATCATGTCGCTCAGTTCACCAGTCAAATCGCTTCCTGTGTCTGGCCCCACTTGCTCAAAATGCGGGTTGCCGATGCTTCTGTCGGAAGTCCAATCCGATAAGCGAAAATGGGAAATCCACCTTTTTGAATGCCCGCAATGTCGCGCTCAAGAAGCGCATATCGTCAAGAAAGCTAGGACGTAGGCCGCCTCAGTTGGCGGCCTCTTTCAGATGTCGAGAAGAAATAACTGTTCTAATTTCCCTCTGCGCTTGTCCTTCAAAAGAGTAAGGGCTCCGACGCGATACGAACGGAGCCCTACGCAGTGGAGTACGCTGAATGTTAATTCAACTCCGCTGTCCTAATTTAAGTTCCCGTTTGTCTTAATTCGGACAGTACCAGAGAGCGTGCTGCCCCCTTTCGACCATCTAGGCCGATAAGTGGCCCCTTTTTGCGGAATGCAGCGCGGGTTCACCGGCTAGTAATCCCGATCCATTAAAAACGAGCCGGGGTTTGTGGCCTCGATAGCGCACAGCCCATGAAAGCCATGGAAAATCATCGAAAAGCTCCGCGTATGCGGACACTCAAATCTGGCAAAATTTTTCTTGGGAGCCATGAGGTTCCATGCACGATCCGTAATCTTTCAGAAACTGGCGCATGTCTTGAAGTTCAGACCACTTATGGAATCCCATCGACTTTTCAACTTATCCTGCCGCCTCATCCGTCACGAACCTGCAAGGTGGTGTGGCTGGACGATAGAAAGATTGGCGTCCACTTCCAATGAGGCCGCCTCAGCTGGTGGCCTCTTTCATTCGATGCCCGGAAGCTTTCGTCCCGGCTCTGGATATTCAGCGCCCAGCGTTGGCAAATGCATCCGAAGCTGTACCGGCTGCGTTCCGTCTAACGCGGCGGTGCTCCCCTAATTCCGATTAGTTTGTCTTAGCTTGCTTTTGCCGCTGACCTTAAAATGAAGACGTGAGCGGCAGCGACCGTCACCGAGAAGCCCACTATTCCCAGCTCGACGCCGTGAACTTGTTGCGGATCGTAAGTTGACGCCAGCCAGAAAAAAAGCGAATCGCTAGCATGAAGGCCACCGTTCCCCAAAGCGCGAGTCCCTTGGCTGAATTCGGGGTATTTTTTAGAGCGGAGGCTCTAGATGCGAAAGTCGGGCAATAATCAAATCTGGAAAATCGGCAATAAATGCAAAATTCGGCCGGCGAGCGCGGAAATCACCGGAAATATTGAGAAAAGAAATCGGGAAAATCCATTTCCGCAAAAAACCAGCCGAGAAAATCGGCTTCGCCAGGTTGCGCCAATTCCGTCGACGCTGTGCAAAATGCACAAACTCGGTGGGACAATCTCGGAAATAAGCCATGGAATTCAGTGGAACGATTGAGCAAGGTGGGACAAGTTAAGCTGTTGGTAAAATAATTTTGTTTGCGCCCGCCCCTGGGCACCATCGCCAAATTTCCAAAATTCTCGGCGGAGCGTCAGCGGCTCCCGTCTCCCCGCTCATGCCGCCGCGCCGCCACCGCAAGGCCGAACGCGGCGGCGAGCGAGACCGCAACGCCGCTGCTCCACGGCAACAACGCCGAGACGGCGTAGAGCCAGGTGCCGATCGCCGGCCCGGCGGCATCGCGCAAATCCGAAGCCACCGAGAACGCCGCTTGATAGGTCGCCTGCGCGTTGCGCGGTGCGAGCTCGGTAATGATCGCTTGCACCAAGGGCCGCGACAGCATCTGCGACAGTGCGAATGCCGTCACCGCGACGACGAGAAGCGGCAGCGCCGGCGAAACGACCAGGCAGGCAAAGGCTAATGCCTGCGCCGCGCCGCCCGCCAGCACGATGGCAAAGCCGCTCATCCGCGAGGTCGCCTGCGTCAGCGGCATTTGCAGCACTACGCCGAGCGCACCTGCATAGCTGAAGAGAAGGCCGATGCCCGAGTCGGTCAGCGTACCCGCCGCATCGGCGTAAAGCGGCATCACCGCCTGGATCCAGCTCGCTGCGATGTCGAGCGCCGCGACCGGCAACAACAATCCGGCGAGCCGCGCATCGCGGAACACAGCGGTCAGCGCCAACAGCGAGTCCTCGTCATCGTCGTCGTCGGGCGCGGCGCCCGCCGGCCGCGTTTCGCGCAGGAACAATGCGACGACAAGCGCACCGAGCAGAAGCGTCGCGGCGGCGCCGAGAAAGACGGAACCGAGCGAATGCAGCGCCAGGACCGCGCCGAGCGCTGGTCCCGCCATGCTGCCGGCATTCTACATCACCCGGTTGAGCGCGAAATGCTCGCGGCGTGCCTGCGCCGGCACGACGTCGGCGATCACCGTCGCCGCGGTCGGGTGCAGCACGCTCTCGAAGACGCCGATCGTGATGAGCGCCGCCGCGGCGGCGAGCGCGCCATGAACGAGGAACAGCAACAGGAAGCCGCACCCGACCCCGCAGGTCGAGACCAGCAGCACCGGGCGCCGGCCGACCCGGTCGGCGATGCCGCCCACAAACGGCGTCGCCAGCAATTCGCCGGCGGCGTAACAGCCGAGCAGAACGCCGATGAATTCGACCGGGATACCGGCCTCGTTATGCGCCCACAGCGCAAAGAGCGGCATGAGAATGCCGTCCGCCGCGGCGGCGGCGAAAAACAAGAACATGCCGATGCGGGCGGCCTTTGGCGCACTCGCAAATGTCGCGGCGGCCGCAGTGAAGATTTTGAAAAAACGTTTCACGTCCAAACTCCAAGCGCGCAAAGCGGCACCGCGGCGGGATGCGCGGCGATTCGCTCGAGCGCGTTGGTTGACGTGAACGCTTACGGCGCGGCTTTGGCGGCGCGCGATGTTGCGTCTAGCGCGAAACGGACGAACAGTCCAGTCCGTCATAGGCCAGCGGCAGCAAGCGCGCCAAGCGCAGCGCCCATGCGCGCTGCCCGTTCTCGTCCGCGATCAGATCCTGGCGCACCTCGATCAATACATGAGGCAGACCGCGCCGCTCGGCGTGAACCGGAATGGTGTAATCCGAAGCGTCGCTGACCGTGTACGGCGCGTTCTCGCCGACAACCAAACCCGATTCGGTGTTGAGTAGCGCCAGCAAACTCCGGGCGAGACGCGCATCGTGATTGTAAAGCACGCCGGCATGCCACGGCCGCTGTGCTCCCTTAAACACCGGCGTGAAGCTGTGCAGCGCGATCAGTGCCGTGGCGCCGCCGGCCAGCCGCCGGCGCTCAAGCTCGGCTTCGATCCGGTTATGGTAGGGCCAGAAAATCTCAGCGGCGCGCGCCGTTTTGTCGGTTTCGCTCAAGCCGGCATTGCCCGGGATCGCGGTGTTTTCGCTGATGTCCGGAATCGATGATGCCACGCCCGGCGGCCGGTTGCAGTCAATGACAAGGCGCGAATAATTTTGTTGGATGAATGTCGCATCGAGTGCGTCCGCCAACAGGCGGCCGGCCCCGGCAATGCCGATGTCCAAGGCGATATGCCGCCGCAATTCCGCCTCGACAAGGCCGAGCCGGCCAAGCGCGCGCGGGATCAGGTTGCCGGCATGGTCGGCGACCAGCAAGAACGGCGATTGTCCACCGGCGTTTCGAACCGAAACCGGCGCCGGCTCATCGGCCGCCAGCAATTTATTAGGGTAATCGCTCATCAATGCTCAAAACTTCTCAAAAACATGCACAAAATTTGGCCCAAGAAATGCATATCATTTCATCAGAACTGTCGCAGCAAGGACTGTCGCGGCTAAGGACCGCCGCTGTTCAGGTTATGGCGGCCCGCTCCGACATCGATTAAAAAGCTGCCGCCACGGATCGAAGACATTTTCGATGAAGATACGCGCCGGTTACGAGATTTCCTACGACTGCTCGCAGCCGACGCCGATGATCGCGACGCTGGATGTCCATTCGTCGCGCAGTTCGGATCTGCTGACGCCGGATACGATGCGGCTTAATCCCGACATTCCCGCCAATACCTATCGCGACGGTTTCGGCAATACCTGCCACGTGATTCACGCGCCGGTGGGCCGGCTCACCATGTCGGCGGATTTCTTGATCCGGGACAGCGGCAAGCCCGACGACGTGGCGCCGGACGCACGGCAGCACTCGCTGGAAAAGCTTCCGGTCAATACGCTGGTTTATCTGCTCGGCAGCCGTTACTGCGAAACCGATCGCTTTACCCAAATCGCCTGGTCCACTTTCGGCAAAGTGCCGAAAGGGTGGCCGCTCGTTCAAGCAATCTGCGATTACGTCCATGGTCGCATCAAATTCGGCTACGAGCACGCCAGCCCGACCAAAACCGCCTGGGATGCGCATACCGAGCGGCGCGGCGTGTGCCGGGATTTCGCCCATCTCGCGATCACGCTGTGCCGCTGCATGAACCTTCCGGCGCGCTACTGCACCGGCTATCTCGGCGACATCGGCGTGCCACCCGATCCCGAGCCGATGGATTTTTCCGCCTGGTTCGAGGCCTATCTCGGCGGGCGCTGGTACACATTCGATGCGCGCCACAACACACCGCGCATCGGACGCATCCTGATGGCGCGTGGGCGCGACGCCACCGACGTCGCGATCGTGACCTCGTTCGGTCCGTGCACGCTGGCCGGCTTCAAGGTAGTGACGGACGAAGTGACGGCGGCTGCGGCGGCGGCGCGCTAGAGCGTCGGGAACACCGCGTGCGACAGGTAGAGAAACAGCGCCGCGCCGAGCAGGCCGATCATGCCCGCCAGCGCCACATCGAAGCGCTCGCCGGGGCTCGCGACCTCGTTTTCGCTGTCGATGTCCTTCGTGGTTCGCATAAAGCGCCAGCCGGCGATCACAATGATGGCGATGCCGAGGGCGACGAAGGCGAGCCCGGCCGCATCGGCGACCGCTCCGCCATGCGGGGCGATCTGCTGCTGCGCCGCCAGCGGCGCGGCGTATCTCAAGAACAAATCGAATTTTTCGATCACGAAGCCGAAGGCCATGATCGCAATGGCGGTGCGGACCCAGGCGAGAAAGGTGCGCTCATTGGCGGCGTGGTCGCTGTAGCGTTTGATCATTGGATACCCCGATGGTGTGCCGGGGTGCATTATAGCGCCGTGTCGCGACCGGCCGAACCGTTTCATTAACGAAACGTAAATCGGTGTTGGCTACCTAATAAGCAAGGTGGAAATCTTCTGAGCGGAAGCGCGCGATGCTCCGGGTCTTGGCCGGTTCTGCGGTTGAGTACGACTGGATTCCAGTTGTTCTATGCGTTGCCGCCTTGCTCGTCGGCGCGATGATTGTGCTCAATCGCCGGCGCAATGCCGACGGCCGCGTGCTCTCGCTCACGCTCAACAATATGACGCAGGGCGTGGTGATGTACTACGCCGGCGGGCGGCTCGTCGTCAGCAACGATCGCTATCGGCAAATGTATCAACTGCCCCCGGAGATCCTGAAACCCGGCGCGCAGCTCGTCGATATCGTCCGTCACCGTTTCAAGTTGGGCAATCTGCAACGCGACCCGGTGCAGTACTGCGCCGAGCTTCTCGGCAACATGGCGGCCGGTAAAGTCGTCAGCTTCGTGATCGAGACGCCCGACGGACGCGCCATTTCCGTGGTCAATCGCGCTATCCCCGGCGGCCAATATTGGGTCGGCACCCACGACGACATCACCGAGCGCCGTTCGGCAGAGCAAAAAAGCGCGCTAGTTGAGCGAGCAGGAAGCGCGCCGCGCGGTGGTCGATGACGCCATCGTCTGGTTCCGCAGCAGCGTCGAAGGCGTGCTCAAGACCGTCACCGACAGCGTCGCGGCGATGAAATCGACCGCCAGCGTGCTGTCGGCGACGTCGAATGAAACCACCGCGTATACCGCAGGCGCGGTGCGCACCTCCAACGATGCTTTTGTCGGCGTCGAAACCGCCGCCACCGCGGCGGATGAATTGTCGAAATCGATCGCCGAGATCAATCGCCAGCTTGGCAGCGCCAGAGAGGTGGTAAGCGCCGCCGCCGAGGAGGCGCAATCGACCAATGGCGTCATCGGCGGCCTCGCCCAGGCGGCGCAAAAGATCGACGACGTCGTCAAGCTCATCCAAAACGTCGCCGGCCAGACCAACCTGCTCGCGCTCAACGCCACGATCGAAGCGGCGCGCGCCGGCGCGGCCGGCAAGGGCTTTGCCGTCGTCGCTTCCGAAGTCAAAGCGCTTGCGGTTCAGACCGCCAAGGCGACCGACGACATCGCCGCGCAGATCGCCGCAGTGCAAACCGCGACGCAGAGCGCCGTGCGCGCCATCGGCAGCATCAGCGACCGCATGGAAGAGATCCGGCAATTCACCTCGGCGATCGCAACCTCGGTCGAGCAGCAGAACGCCGCGACCGCGAGATTTCGGACAATGTGGCGGCCGCCGCATCGGGCACGAAATCGGTGGTCGCGGTGCTGCAGCGCGTCTCCGGCGCCATCACCGAGATGCACAGCTCGGCGGATACGGTGCTGACGGCATCGAATGCCGTCGAGAAAGCCGCCGACAGTTGCGCGGCAGCGTCGACGGATTTCTCCGCAAAGTCGCGATGTAGAAAACCTACGAATGCGCGCGCGCGCGGCTCGACCGCGACGCGCGCAAAGGTCGACATGATCTTCAATCCGGCCTTGACCGATCCGCGCAACGAGCCCGCGACCTTTGATTCGCCGCCGATGCGGCGCCGGTAGCCGACCGGCACTTCCAGCACGCGCAAGCCGGCGCGCGCCACCCGCATCTGCATTTCCAGATTCCAGCCATAGGTCAGTTCACGCATGCCGAGATGCGAGCAAAGTGTCGCGGCGGATGGCGCGAAAAGCGCACATGTCGGTGTAGCGCACGCCATAGAGCAGCTTGGTCAGCCGGCCGGCAATCAGGCCGGCGAGAATCTGGTGCCATGCCATGCTGCCCGGCTCGCGCTCGCCGCGCGCGCGCGAGGCGATGACGAAGTCGTAAGTCGCCGGCGCGGATCGGCGCGACCATCGCGGCGATGGCGGCGGGATCGTCGGCGCCGTCGCCGTCCATGAAGACAACGATGTCGCCGGCCGCCGGCCGCTTGCGCGCCGGCAAGGCAGGCGAGCCCGTAGCCGCGGCCGACCGCGATCACCTCGGCGCCCGCGCCGCGCGCGCGTTCCGGCGTGCCGTCGCTGCTGCCGCCGTCGACCACGATGACCCGGTCGACGATGTCGCGCGGCAATTCGGCGACGACGGCGCCGATCGATTCCGCTTCGTTGAAGGTCGGAATGACGACGGCAACGCCGCCGGTGTGCGGCGGCATGGCTACAGGCTCCACCGCAATCCGCAGCTTGCGCAGGCGTCCGGCGGCTTGTTCGATTTGAGCGCCTTGCGGAAGCCGCTGTAGGCGGGCCCGGTCCAGATTTCGCGCAGCGTCTGCTGGGTGGCGTCGCCGAGCGTGTAATTCTCGTAGCCGCGCTGCGAGAACGGCGCGATGCAGCACGGCAGCGCGCGGCCATTGGCGGTGAAATACATCACCGTCCACGGCCGGCGGCACAGCGACCACGGCGAGCCCAACCCGAGCGTCGAGTCCGCTCCAATCTGACGAACCATTATCGGTGCGCTTGAGGCTGATGCCGGGCTCGGACGCGCCGCCCGAGGCGCTGAACGTGACGCCGAGCGTTTTGGCCAGCGCGGTGGCGCGGTCGATATGGATCGGCTTCCTCGCCCGAAAGCTGCTCGTAAAGCGCCTGATCCGGCCGCGCCAGGCCGATGGCGTTGTCCTTGAAGAACACCAGCCGCTGCAGATGCACTTCCTTGACGCCGGTCTCCGCGGCAACGCGAACGAAATCCGGCAATTCCTCGATGGTTTCGCGCAAACCGGTCAGCCAGGCCGAAACCCGCGGTTTGAGATGGCCCTCGCGCTCCTGCAGCTCGCGAAAGGCGCGCACGTTTTTCAGGATGCGATTGAAATAATTCTTGCCGCGAACGGCGAGATAGGATTCGGCGTTCGCCGCGTCGAACGAAACGCGCAATTCGTCGAGTTCGGCCGCGATCAGCGCGCGGCCGTTCTTCTCGTTGAGCACGGTGCCGTTGGTGTTGAACAGGACGTAGGTGCCGCGATCCTTGAGATAGCGCACCATGCGCGGCAGATGCTTCACCAGCATCGGCTCGCCGACGCCGTGCAGCACCGCGCGGTGCAATTGTGGGATTTGATCGACGATCGAGGTGAACAGCTCCCAGCTCATGTCGGCCGGCGGCTCGAGTTCCTCGTAGGTGCGCGGGCAGGTCGTGCACAGAAGATTGCAGCGGTTGGTCGTCTCCAGATAAAGGCAAACCGGCTCGTGCTCGGGGACCTCGCTGTCGGCGTGCACGCTCTCGAAATAGCGCCGGGGATCGACGGTTCGCTTTGTCTCCGTCGGCTGCCGGTTCGTCGCCGCACTTCGCATTAGCGCCTCATCCCTCAAAATGCGTTCGGCTGGGTTGCCGCGGCTCAGGCACGCGCTTCGTCGACCTGCAGGAGCCGACCGGCATGGCGGTCAATCCCGTGATCCCGCCAAAGCCTGCTCATCAGTTTTGCCGTCTGCGGCAGCGTAGTGCGGAGAATGCGGCGCCGGCCGCGGGCTCAGCGCATCGCCGCACAGTTCGGCGTAGAGCCGGCGCAGGCCGGCGACATCGTCGACATCGTACCAGACCGGCAGTCGATGCACTTCGAGACCGATCTCGCGGGCGCGTTCGAGCGTCTGTTCGGCGACGCGCTCCGTGCTCCAGGCGATGTCCTCGAACATGCGGCGATGCGCGGCCTTCAGTCCGAGCAGATAATAGCCGCCGTCGTTCGACGGACCAAGCACGGCGCGATCGCCCGGACGCGCCAGCACGGTGGCGGTCTCGACCAACAGCGCGGTCGGCAAAGTCGGACTGTCGGAATTGAGCACCACGGCGGAGCCATGCCCGCGCGCAAAAATCTCCCCGATGGTGTGAAGCAGACAATCGCCAAAATTCGGCAGCCACGCGCCGATCAAGCCGATCGTGCCTGGCAAGAGTGCGGCTGAAAAAGCTCTCCGGACCCCGGCGGGCCATAGGCGGCGTAACCGGCGATGCCCGCAGGCGGCGTCGCATGCCGCGCGGCCAGCAGGACGTTGTCGGCGACATCCTGCAGGAAGGCGGTATTGAGCGCCGCGGCTTCATCGAAAGTCAGCGGCGGCACGAGGCGGGTCTTGGCGCGGCCCGGCGCCGATGCCTTCGCCATGAAGGCGATGCCGCAACTGGCGGCGTTAGAGGAGGCTGGCGGTTGCGAAGCGCCCAGCGAAAGCGATTTGCCGTTGAAAGACTTGCCGTTGAATCGGTTTGGACAATTCATGCGATGCCCCCTTAGAAAACCACCAGCAACGCACTCATGCTGGCATGCCAAAATTGCCGGAAATGCGACCAATCACTTCCGGCTCACTTCCTACAAGTCGGCAAACACCAAAAAGTTATTCGCTTCACCAAGTCGTGATCGTGAAATACCGGCTTAGCGCCGGGCCAGCGCCACGCGGATGCTGTCGTCGACCGCAATGGCGGTCTCGCTGGTCTGCCGCCAGGTCGGCGCGGCCGCGTATTCGGCGCGCGGCATGTCGAGCGAGGCGAGCTCCCGCCCCTAGATGCCAACGACCTCGATCGGCACGGCGACCGGCCGCGCGCCCCAGCCGAACCAGCCGCAGTAGGCGACGATTAGTTCGATCTTGTTCCCCGGCGTGCGCACCACTTCGCGGACCAGACCGAGGGTGCGGCTGCCGTCGTCGAGGACCGGCAGGCCGATAAGATCGCCGACCCGAACCGGCTGCGGAAAACGCCGGCGCATCGCTCTTTCGGCAGAGTCGGATGATCGGCCGCGTCCGCTCCAGCCGATGGCGCCATGGTCTGCGCGACTCGCAACGCCGGAGGCGAAATCGCCGCGACGGGGGCGGCATATGCGATCGCCGCCGCGACGATCGCGAAGCTGGCCCCTAAACCAACCGTGGAAATCCGCATGCCGCCGATCCTTCTCGATCAAGAATGCCACGCGAATTTGTGAAGCAGAGTTAGTTGCGAAGCTAACAGCGCGACCGTAGTGTCGCGCCGTCATACTGCCGTTACACGTCGCCGCCATTACAGTTCTGTGTCGGATCAACGATCGCGGAGCGCTCGATGTCAATGCCGGCCGCAGCACGCATAATGTCGCAACGTCTTCATCCGCTGCCGCTCCGCATCATGCATTGGATCAATGCCGTCGCCATTTTCATCATGATCGGCAGCGGCTGGAAAATCTATAACGACGACGTGATCTTCGGCTTTCTGCATTTTCCCGACAGCGTCGTGATCGGCAAATGGGCGCAGTACGGGCTGCAATGGCATTTCTTCGGCATGTGGATCTTCGTGCTCAACGGCCTTGCCTATCTGACCTACGGCATCGCCACCGGCCGCTTCCGGCGAAAGCTGTTTCCGATCTCGGTTGCGAGAGTTATTCGCGACCGTCGGCGACGCATTGCGGTTTCGCCTGAGCCACGACGATCTGACGCATTACAACGCCGTGCAGAAAATTCTTTATCTCGGCGTCATGCTGGTCGGCATTCTCATCGTGATTTCCGGGCTGGCGCTGTGGAAGCCGGTGCAATTCTCCGAGCTCGCCAATCTGTTCGGCAATTTCCAGACCATCCGGCTGGTCCACTTCCTGTGCATGTCGGCGATCGTGGCGTTTATTGCTGGTGCATGTGACGCTGGCTCTGCTGGTGCCGAAAAGCCTCGTCGCCATGCTGACCGGCGGGCCCGTGGTCGACGGCGGCCAGCCGGCCGGCGGCGCGGCGGCGCCCGAGATCGAAGCCACTCCCTGAGGCGCATCGCAATGCCGATTCGAACCCGCACGTCCTCGCTGTTTCGGCCACGCCGGCCGGTCGATCAAAGCGTGCTGACCGAAAACCGGACGCTGGTCGAGAACATCAATCGCCGCGGCGTGTTGCGCGGCGCGCTCAGTCTCGGCGCGCTGACCATGCTGACCGGCTGCGACGTCTCGGAGGACGATTCGGTGCAGAAGGCGTTGCGCGCGGTATCGGCCTGGAACGACGGCGTCCAGGAAACGATTTTCCGGCCGAACCACCTCGCCCGCACTTTCAGCCCGTCGCAGGTGGTCAAGCCGCCGCGCTTTAATGCCTATTACTCGATCGAGGACGTCAAGCCGATCGACGGCGCGACCTGGCAATTGGAATTGGCCGGCCGCATCGACGACAAGCGGCCGTGGACCGCGCAGCAGATCTACCAGCTGCCGGAGCAGGAGATCATCATCCGCCATATCTGCGTGGAAGGATGGGACTATATCGGGCAATGGTCCGGGCCAAACCTGCGCGGTTTTCTGCAGCGCGTCGGCGCCGATCTGACCGCCAAATATGTCTATTTCATCTGCGACGACGACTATACCGAGAGCATCGACATGGCGACGGCGCTGCATCCGCAGACCATCCTCGCCACCAAATATGCGGGCGACATCATCGCCGATCCGTTCGGCTATCCGTTGCGGCTGCGTACCTCGACCAAGCTCGGCTACAAGAACGCGAAATGGATCAAGGCGATCGAAGTCACCAACGATTTCCGCGACACGTTCTGGAGCAAGCAGGGCTTTAATTGGTTCGCCGGGATTTAATGCGCCACGGCGCCGGCCGGCGCTCTTACGTAAATCCGCCACCGCCCGTCGCGCGCTTCCGCCAGACGATAATCGGCGCTTGAGGCGAACGGATCGTTGGTCCAGGCGCCGTCCTGCGGCACGACAACGACAACATCGCAGGCGAATTGTCTTGCCATATCGTCGACGTCGCCGGGCATGGCCTGTCCGGCGAATACGCGGATGAATTGCGCATTGATCGCTTCGCGGCGGTCCGGCGGCAGCGGCGCGAAGGCGAGCGCCAATTCGCGGCCGGCAAAGCACGAACTGCGATTGGCAAGAAGCGCCCAGGACATATTCGCCGGCCACGGCGTCAAGTCCCGCAGGAATAGCGGATTGTTGGCGACGCGCGCGGCGGGCGCGGCATGGCGGCGAACCGCGGCCCACAGATCCGGCGTTTGCGCGAAAATCTCGCCGTCTGCCGCCGGCGTGCCTTCGAAGTTCCGCCAAGCCAATCCCGCGGTGTCGGGCAGGCTCAGAACAAGACCGCCAAGCGCCAGCGCGGCGATCAGAGCGCGGTGCGAAGAGAGTTGCGTCAGGCCCGCTGCCGCAGCCACGATCAGGACCATGGCGGCGGGCAATACGGCGCGCAATGCGAGATCGTTATTGTCGCCGAGCGTGCCGACAAGAAGCCACGACACGCCAAGACCCGTCGCCACGAGCGCGCCAAGAACCGCCAGCGCGGTTTTTTCCGGGCCGGCCGCGGCGCCGCGCAGCATGACCGCGAGCGCAATCAGGCCCGCGACGTAAGTCGCCGGAAATTCGATCGGCAGCAGAATGAACCAATAGGCCGCCCAATCCAGCGCCCGGCGCAAAGTAAGCGGGAACATCTCGCCGAGCACTTCGAAATGATGAAACGTAATCGGGCTGCCGCCGCCGCGCGCCGCGACCGTTGCGAATTGATCGAGAATGAATGGTGCGGCAAGCAGGCCTGCGAGCGCGGCGGCCCCCGCCAATCCGACGGCAAGGCGATTGCGCCGCGCCGGGTGCTGTCCAACGAGCAGAATCGGCGCCGCCGCCAGCGCCGCGATCGCGAATGTCACTCCGCCCACATAAGTGGAACTCTCAAAGCCGGCGACCACGATCAGCGCCAGCGTCAACAGCACGGCGAGGTTTTGCCGCTGCGCATAGTGCACGATGAGCAGCATCGCCACGACCACGCAGGAGGCCGACATCAGATGCTGCGGCACCCAGGCGGACTGAAACAGCCAGCCGGCGAAGCCGTGGGGGGGTTCCAGGAACGGCTCGAGACTGAAACTGCCGAATAGCGCGCTGAACGTCCCGCGCAGGGAGGCCGCGGCGGCGAGAAGGACAACGGCAAGCGCGGCGCTCGACTGCCGGCTGAGCCAGACCGCAAGGCTCATCATCAGGCTCAGCGACGCAAAGGCGGTAAACCAGGTTAGTCCGATATCGGCTTCCCAGCCGGTCACACGCAACGGCAGCGCCAGTTCCGCCGCGCTGAAGTGCCAGAGGTAATAATAGGCAAGCCGGCCCGCGCCGAATTCGCCGAACACGGGATCGACCGGCGGCAGGCCCTGCCGCGTCATCGCGTCGATGATCGCGATCTTGGAATGGTCGAAAATCGGAATGGCCAGATGCACGCCGCTTGCGGAAATCTTCGGCACGATCGCGACGGCCGGCACGAGCGCAAGCAGCGCCGCGGCGGCGTAGCTCCAGGGCGGCACCATCGGCGCCGCCGGCGAATCCGGCCGTGACGGATGGATCAAGAGCGAGCCGGCGCCGGCGACCAGGCAAAGCGCGGCGACGCCGACCAGCGCCGGCAAGGACAATCCGACAAGGCGCAAGACCGGCAGCGACGCGGCGCTAAAGACCGACCAGCCGACGACGGGCGAAGCGCCGAACGCCAGCACGCGCGGCAACAGCGTGCGGGTAACGGCATAGCCCAGCACCGTCCAGAACGCAGTCGCGAGCAACGCGCAAAGGACAGCATTGACGGACGATGCCATGAGGAAGCCGAGCCCCGACAGGCGTGAGACTTAAGATTACATTCCGCCGCTGCCCGCGTCCTTACGCCGCCTGCAGCAAAGCTTCCACTTTGGGCCAGGGATCCGGCGCGAGATTACGGAACGGCGCCCAGTCGGTCTCCGACATGCGATCATAGATCGCCGCCTTGACCGACGGCCGCGCGCGCATCCGCGACCACCATTCGTCGATGCGCGGATAGCGCTCCCACATGCCGCGCAACTTCAGAAGTTCGAGGCGCACGATATAGGGAATGACGGCGCAATCGGCATTGGAGAAGCGCTCGCCGGCGAGATGGGAACCGCTTTGCAGCGATTGATCCATCCACGCCAGCAGTTTCTTGTGCTGGGCGATGGCGTCGGTGACAAATTCGAACTCCAGCCCGTGCTCGATCACGCTGCGCTTATATTCGGCGCGGCGCTTGAGCGGCGATTTGTTGACTTCCGCAAGCCACGCCTCGCGTGACAATTTCAGGAAATTCGGCCGAAACGCGGTTGCGAAGGTCAATATCATGCACGAATTGTGCAGATATTCGTCGATCAGCTTGTTGAACATCCGTGCCCGATGGCGCAGCGCCGGCTGCGCCGGCATCAGCGGCGGCGCAGGAAAGGCCTCGTCGAGGTAATACAGGATCAACGAGGATTCGATGATGGTGTTGCCGTCGTGCACCAGCGTCGGCACGACGCCGTTGGGGTTGAGCTTCAGATAAGCGGGATCGAACTGATCGCCGCGCAGCGTCAACAGATGCTCCTTGGCCTCAAGCCCCTTCTCAAGAAGCGCAATGCGCACCTTCTGGGCGCAGACCGAATTGATGTTGTGGTAGTGCTCGAGCACGCCGCCCTCCCGAATGACGTTTCATTCGCGAGGATCATGGTCTGCTTCACGCCGGGAGTCGAATGATAATTCCGGGGCGAAAAGTCCCACGGGGCAGAGCGGAAGCGAAGACGGAGTTACGGCGGTTTTAGCGGACCGGAGCCGAATCGCTGTCGCACTTGGCGATGATACCGGTCCAGTGCTCGACGGCCTGTCGGGCGTCGCGGACCGCTTCGGCAAACGCTTCTTCCTTTTTGTAGAAGAGGCGCCATTGTCCCTTGTCGTACATCTCGACGAGATGAGCCAAGGCGCGGCGGGCGCCGAACAGTTGCCGTTCGGCGTTGTTGCGCTGGACTTCTGCGGTGCTCGATTTGGTCATAGGTTGGCAGTATCCCCAAAAGACGTAAAGATTAAATCAAAGCGGGCAGGAGGCCCCCTGATCCGGGATTTCGCCGAAACCACAGGCACTTCCTCCTAATCCACGAACGGTTAACCGACCGTAAAGAACGAACGCAGCAGGAGCCGGCGAAGGTGGCAACTGGCGGAACTGGGTCGGACCTCATAAAGTTCACGCGAACTCACCTGCACTGCGGGCGGCGAGCATGAATTGCCTCGACCAGCGGATCGGCAAGGTCTTCAACGGGCCGTCTTTATCGCGCCAATGCATCGGACGGGCTGTGCTTATTGGCGCTGGGTTGCTGGGCGGCACCGGCCTCGCCCACAGCGGCCCCTGCACGGCCCAAATCGCGCAGCTCGAGCAACAAATCCGCGCCATGCCGCCCGGGCCGCAGACCGGCCCGACCGCGCCGCAAACGCTGGGCGCGCAGCTTCATTTCCAGCCGACGCCCGGCGATGTTGCGCATGCCGAACGCGTCGCCAACAAAGACGGCGAAGCTGCGATCGCGCGCGCGAAAACGGCGGATGCCGCAGGCAATGCCGCCGGCTGCAATGCGGCGATCGCCCAAGCCAAGGACCTCTACGCCATACCTCGGTAAGGCGCCTCAATACGCCTCTTCGACAAAAATCGGATCCACGGAACCGCGCCACGGTCCGTGGAATTTTTCCAACAGTTCCTGCGCCGGTGTGGTGCCGCGGGTGAGCCTATCGTCGAGCACTTCGAGGTATCGCGTTTCGTCCTGGCCGGTCGCATCGAGATGTTTGCGCCGCGCCAGCCCGGCACGCGCGAGTTTGAGAACCTCGGTCGCGATCTCAAACACAGTGCGGCCGGCAATCTTGGCGGCGAGCGCCTGTCTTGGCACATCGTCGCGCAGCTGTTGGCGTTGTTCGGCGCTCCAGGGCTTGACCAGATCCCACGCCGCATCGAGCGAGGTGTCGTCATACAGAATGCCGGCCCAAAAGGCCGGTAGGGCCAGGAGATTCGGCAGCGAGCCGGAATCGGCGCCGCGCATTTCGAGATAGCGCTTGAGCCGCACCTCCGGGAAGGTCGTGCTGAGGTGATTGGCCCAATCGGAGATGGTGGCGCGCCCCCCCGGCATGGCCGGCAATTTGCCCGTCAGCAGGTCGCGGAACGATTGACCCGCGGCATCGACATAGTCGTCGCCGTGTTTGACGAAATACATCGGCACGTCGAGCGCATAGTCGACCCAGCGATCAAAACCCATGCCGGACTCGAACGCCCACGGCAGCATGCCGGCGCGCGCATTGTCGGTGTCGCGCCAGATTTCCGAGCGGAACGAGAGAAAGCCGTTCGGCTTGCCTTCGGTGAACGGCGAATTCGCGAACAACGCCGTCGCCACCGGCTGCAGCGCGAGCGAGACGCGCAGCTTCTTGACCATGTCGGCTTCGGACGAGAAGTCGAGATTGGTCTGCACCGTGCAGGTCCGGTACATCATGTCGAGGCCGTAGCTGCCGACCTTCGGCATGTAGGCGGTCATGATCTTGTAACGGCCCTTGGGCATTTTCGGCATTTCCTCGCGCGTCCAGCTTGGCGTCATGCCGATGCCGAGAAAGCCGATGTGCAGCGGCTGCGCCACTTCGCGCACCTGCGCGAGATGCGCCATCAGTTCACTTGACGTCTGGTGCACCGTCTTGACCTGCGCGCCGGACAGCTCGAACTGGCCGCCCGGCTCGAGCGAGATCGCGCCGCCGCCGGTGACGTCGAACAGGCCGATGACGTTGTCGCCTTCCATGATCGGCTGCCAGCCGAGCAGGTGCTGCATGCCCTCGAGCAGCGCGCGGATGCCGCGCCGGCCCTCATAGGGCACCGGCCGGTGGCCCTCGATCGTGAAGGCGAATTTTTCGTGCTCGGTGCCGATATGAAATTGCGATTTCGGTTTCACGCCCTGGGCAAGCCAATCGACGAGTTCGTCGCGCCGTTCGATCGGCGTCAGGTCGACTTGATCACGCGCCATGCAGGGTCCCGGGAAAAAGCGGCCGCGACCTTATACGCGGCGCAAGGCGAAGGGCAACCGGTGCGTCATAGCGGTTATGCAACCGCCTTGCGCTTCTCGGGCGGGAAGCGGCGATAGAATGTGTCGCCCTTTTTCGCCATGTCGACGAGGAGCTTGCACGGCTTGAAGCGCTCGCCATAGGTCTTGGCGAATTCGTTACATAAATCGACAAAAATTTTGGCGCTCATGCCGTCGATGTAGGAGATGGTGCCGCCGGTAAACGGCGCGAAGCCGAAACCGAGGATCGAGCCGACATCGGCCTCCCGCACGTCGGTGACGACGTTTTCCTCGATGCAGCGGGCGGATTCGAGCGCCTGGATGGCGAGGAGCCGCCGCTCCAGCGTCGTCACGTCGAGGCTATCGGGGTCGAGCTTCTTCGCCTGCAACTCGGCAAGCCCCGGCCATAATCGCTTCGGGCCGTTCTGCGGATAGTCGTAAAAGCCCTTGCCGTTCTTGCGGCCGAACCGGCCGCGCTTCTCCACCATGTCTTCGAGCAGCGCCTTCTGTTGCTGGTCGATCATCTTCGCGCCGAGATCGGCCTCGGTCGCCTTGAGAATCTTCCAGGCCAGATCGACGGCAACCTCGTCGGTGAGCGAAAGCGGGCCGACCGGCATCCCGGCCATGCGGGCGACATTCTCGATCATCGCCGCCGGCACGCCTTCGGTCAGCATCAGATGGCCTTCGCGGATATAGGTGCCGACCACCCGCGAGGTGTAGAAACCGCGCGAGTCGTTGACGACGATCGGCGTCTTGCGGATCGTGCGCACAAAATCGAGCGCCAGCGCGAGCGCGGCATCGCCGGTCTCCTTGCCCATGATGATCTCGACCAGCATCATGCGCTCGACCGGCGAGAAGAAATGGATGCCGATGAAGCGCGCCCGGTCCTTGAATGCGGCGGCGAGCGAGGTGATCGGCAGCGTCGAAGTGTTGGAGCCGAAGATCGCCGCATCGCCGAGCACGTTTTGGGTCCGCGAGATCACCTCTTCCTTGACCTTGCGGTCCTCGAACACGGCTTCGATGACGAGATCGCAATCCTTCAGCTCGACGAAATCGGCGCTCGGCTTGATCCGCGCCAGCACGGTGTCGCGGTCGGCGGCAGTGGCGCGGCCGCGATTGACCTGGTCGGTCATCAGCTTCTGCGAATGCGCCTTGCCCTTTTCGGCGGTTTCCGGATCGCGGTCGATGAGCACGACCTGGAGGCCGGCGAGCGCGCTGACATAAGCGATGCCGCCGCCCATGAATCCGGCGCCGAGCACGCCGATCTTCTTGATCGCCTTGGCCGGTATATTGGCCGGACGCCGCGCGCCTTTGTTGAGCTCGCCCATCGAGACGAACAGCGTCCGGATCATCGCGGCGGCTTCCGGCGAGCGCAGAATATGCGCGAACCAGCGCGATTCGACGCGCAGCGCCTGGTCGATCGGCAGCTGCAGCCCCTCATAGACGACTTGCAGGATGGCGCGCGCGGCCGGGTAATTGTCGTAAGTCTCGCGCCGGTAAATGGCGTTGGCCGGCGGGAACACCATCATGCCGGCTTTGGAATAAACCGGCCCGCCCGGCAGCTTGAAACCGTCGGTGTCCCACGGCGCCTTGGCGCTGGGACCGGTTTTAATCCAGTCCTTTGCTGCCTTGATGAGATCGCTCGCCGGCACCACGGCATCGACGAGCTTCATGGCCTTGGCGCGATTGACCGCAATCTGGTCGCCCTTGAGCAAAAATTGCAGCGCGTCGGCCGGCGCAAGCATGCGAGAGACACGTTGGGTGCCGCCGGCGCCCGGAAACAAACCGACCTTGACCTCGGGCAGGCCGAGGCGGGTTTTGCCGTTGTCGGCGGCGATGCGATGATGGCACGCCAGCGTCAGCTCGAAGCCGCCGCCGAGCGCGGTGCCGTTGATCGCGGCGACCCACGGCTTGCCGCAGGTTTCGACGCGCCGGCACAGCAGCGACCAGGCACGGCTCTCCTCGAACAGCCGATTATTCGCCGCCTCCTCGCCTTGCGACGCCACGAGCTCGGCAAAGGTGCGGCTCAGCGTCTCCAGCATGGTGAGATCGGCGCCGGCGCAGAACGTGTCCTTACCCGAGGTGATGACCACGCCCTTGACCGCGCCATCGGTGGCAAGCTCCTCGATGATCGCCGAAAGCTCCGTCGTCGCCGTCACGTCAATGACGTTCATCGTGCGTCCCGGCGCGTTCCAAGTGACGAGCGCGATGCCGTCGCCGTCGATGTCGAGACTAAAATTAGTGAAGGTGGTCTTGCTTTCAGCCATAGGATCAAACCCGCTCGATGATGGTAGCGGTGCCCATGCCGGCGCCGATGCACAGCGTGACGAGGCCGGTGGAGAGATTGCGCCGCTCGAGTTCGTCGACCAGCGTGCCGAGAATCATCGCGCCGGTGGCGCCGAGCGGGTGACCGAGCGCGATGGCGCCGCCGTTGACGTTGACGTTCGACCCATCGATCTTGAAGGCCTGCATGAATCGCAGCACCACCGATGCGAAGGCCTCGTTGATCTCGATGAGGTCGATGTCGGACAGTTTCATGCCGGCGGACTTCAGCACTTTCTTGGTCACGTCGATCGGGCCGGTCAGCATCAGCGCCGGATCGGAGCCGATATTGGCGAAGGCACGCACCCGCGCGCGCGGCTTGAGACCGGCTTTCTTGCCGGCGTCCTTGTTGCCGACCAAGACGGCGGCGGCGCCATCGACAATGCCGGAGGAATTGCCGGCGTGATGGACGTGGTTGATGAATTCCACCTCCGGATGCGCCTGGATGGCCACCGCGTCGAAGCCGCCAAGCTCGCCCATCTGCACGAATGACGGCTGCAACGCGGCAAGCGACTGCATGGTGGTGCCGGGACGCATGTGTTCGTCCTTGGCCAGGATAGTGAGCCCATTGACGTCCTTGACCGGCATCACTGAACGGCTGAAGCGTCCCTCGTTCCAGGCTGTGGCGGCGCGTTTCTGACTTTCCACCGCATAGGCGTCGACGTCGTCGCGCGAAAATCCGTATTTGGTCGCGATCAGGTCGGCGGAAATGCCTTGGGGCAGAAAGTAATGCGCAACGGCGATGGATGGATCGACCGCCCAGGCGCCGCCGGCCGAGCCGATGCCGACGCGGCTCATCGATTCGACGCCGCCGCCGATCGCCATCTGCTGCTGGCCGGACATGATTTGCGCCGAAGCGAAATTCACCGCATCGAGGCCGGAGGCGCAAAAGCGGTTGATCTGCACGCCCGGCACTTCGTTGCCATAACCGGCAACCAGAGCCGCCGTGCGCGCGATATCGGCGGCGGCTTCGCCGACCGGATCGACCACGCCCATCACCACGTCATCGACCAGTGCCGTGTCGAGCTTGTTGCGGGTCTTGATGGCGCCGAGCGCCTGGCTCGCCAGATTGAGCGCGGTCACTTCATGCAGTGAGCCGTCGACTTTGCCACGACCACGCGGCGTGCGCACATGATCGTAGATGAATGCGTCGGGCATGAATTCCTCTCCTGACCCTCGCCCACCAGGGGAGAGGGAAAACAGTTAGAACGCCTCTGCCGGCAACGCCATGGTGCTCGCCGCGCCGGCCTTGATGCGTTGTAGATGCGTCGTTGCGGCCGGCAGCATCCGCTCCATGAAGAAGCGTCCGGTTGCCAGTCTCTCCGTCATACGGTCCCCCGCTCCATTTCCCGCTGCAGCCTTGGTCTTCGCCGCATCGGCGATCAGGCACCACATATAGCCGAGCGCCACCAGTCCGAAGAGATGCATATAGTCGGTCGAACCCGCGCCGGCATTGTCGGGATCGCCGAGTGCGTTCTGCAAAAACCAGATAGTTGCCTGTTGCAATTCGCCGAGCGCCTGGCCGAGCGGGCCGACAAACGGCGTCATGGCGGCGTCGGCGCCACGCTCTTTGATATAGGCGGCGACCTCGGCGAAGAAAGCTTGCAGGGCGCGGCCGCCGTCCCTCGGCAGCTTGCGGCCGACAAGGTCGATGGCTTGGATGCCGTTGGCGCCCTCGTACAGCATGGTGATGCGGGCATCGCGCACGAACTGTTCCATGCCGTGTTCGGCAATGTAGCCGTGGCCGCCGAAAATCTGTTGCGCCAAAACGGTGTTGGTAAAGCCCTGATCCGTCAGCACACCTTTGATCACCGGCGTCAGTAAGCCCAAATGATCGTCGGCCGCCTGCCGCTCCTTGGCGTCTCCGGAGCGATTGGCGACGTCGTTTTTGAGCGCGGTCCACAACACCAGCGCCCTGCCCGCCTCGTTGAAGGCGCGGATCGACATCAGCATGCGGCGCACGTCCGGCTGCACGATGATCGGGTCGGCGGCCTTTTGCGGAAATTTTGCGCCGGTCAAGGCGCGGCCGGCGAGGCGGTCCTTGGCGTAAGCGGCGGCGTTCTGATAGGCGACCTCCGACATCGCCAGCCCCTGCACGCCGACGCCGAGCCGCGCTTCGTTCATCATGACGAACATCGCCTGCAAGCCGCGGTTCGGTTCGGCGATGAGCCAGCCGGTCGAGCCGTCGTAATTCATCACGCAGGTGGCGTTGCCGTGAATGCCCATCTTCTCCTCGATCGAGCCGCAGGACACCGCGTTGCGCGCGCCGACCCCGCCATCGGCTGCCGGCAGGAATTTCGGCACGATGAACAGGGAAAGTCCGCGGGTGCCTTCCGGCGCGCCGTCGATGCGGGCCAGCACCATATGAACGATGTTCTCGACCAGATCGTGCTCGCCGGCGGAAATGAAGATCTTGGTGCCGGTGATCTTGTAGCTGCCGTCGCCCTGCGGCGCGGCGCGGGTGCGAACGAGACCGAGATCGGTGCCGCATTGCGGTTCGGTCAGATTCATCGTGCCTGCCCATTGACCGGAGACGAGCTTGGGCAGGTAGAGTTTTTTCTGTTCGGCCGTCGCATGAGCGAGCAGCGCCGCGATCGCACCCTGGGTCAGGCCCGGATACATGCCGAACGCCATATTCGCCGAGCAGAGAAACTCGTTGATGGCCTGCGCCAGCACCACCGGCAGGCCCTGGCCGCCGAATTCGGCGGGTGCCGAGAGGCCGATCCAGCCGCCCTCGGTCAGCCGTTTATAGGCGTCCTTGAACCCCGTCGGCGTGGTGACGCTGCCGTCCTCGTGCCGGTGGCAGCCTTCCTTGTCACCGACGCGGTTTAACGGGGTGAGCACCTGCTCGGAGAATTTCGCCGCCTCCGCGAGCACCGCCTCGACCAGATCGGGGGTCGCCTCGGCAAAGCCCGGCAGATTGTTGTAGCGGTCGAGGTGAAACACATCGCTCAACAGGAACATCACATCGTCGACCGGGGCCTTGTAGGTCGGCATGATGTCCCTCCCGCTTCGCGTCCGCCCGTATCGGGCTGGATCACCCCCGCTTAGCGTAACTGATCGCCTAGCGTAACTGATTCATGACGGCGCGACGACGGCGATCTGGAACTTCGCCGGATGTGCCCCAAGACGCTGTATTTTTAGGCCAATCGGCCATCCGGCGCTCCCATTAACGACTTGTTTACTCTAATCCGGAAAAGTCGATTCCGAGGACAGAAGACCGCGCGCCCGCTTCGTCTGTTAACGAGCCAAGTCGCTTAACGGGTCAAGGCTCAAGACAGGGCCATTCTCGTTCCTCCGGAAGTCTGGGCGCGCAATGAAATCTGGCGGTCCGTGGAATCTCAGAGGCCTCCGTCCAGAAACGCGCGAAGTCGCCCGCGACGCCGCGCGCCGGTCCGGAATTTCGGTAGGGGAATGGCTCAACACCGTCATTGCACGCGGCGACGAAGATAACGGCGAGCCGATGCGCTTTGCTGAAGATCACGAGGACGACGGCGGCGGCTGGCGCGACGATTATCGCGGGGATCCTCGCGAGTCTCGCCGCGCTCCCCGCGAACGGCGTCACAGCCGCGACCGCGACTATGAGCGCGAACCGGCCATCGACCATGAAGCCGCGCTCGCCCGCGAGGAATTCGGCGAAGTCCATGCCCGCCTCGACAGGCTGACGCATCAACTCGAACGGATCGCGCGGACCGACGCGACGCGCCTAACCGGCGCGCCGGTGCCGCCGCGCGGACGCGCGGCACCGCCGATGCGGCCGCGTCCCGCCAGTCGGCCGCCAACCGGCAACGGCGCTGCGGTGGACGACGCGGTGGCCGAGATCGCCGAACGCCAGCGCGCGCTTTATGGCGAAGCCCCCGCCGCCGGACCACCCGAGTTCTCGACAGCGCCGGCGCCGCAGTCATTTTCACCCGATCCTCCGGGCGTCTTCGAGTCACGCATCGACCTCAACCATCTCGACGAGCAGCTGCAATACATCACGACGCGCATGGAAGCGGCACGGCCGGGGGCCGATCTGCAAAGAGTCATCAAGGCGTTGCGCCAGGATCTGCGCGAGATCGGCCGCCAACTCACCGAAGCGTTGCCGCGTCACGCCGTGGAATCGCTGGAGATCGAAGTCCAGGCGCTGGCGCAGCGCATCGATCATTCGCGCGAATCCGGCGTCGAGGCATCCGCACTTGCCGGGGTGGAAGGCGGCCTTGCCGAAGTGCGGGGCGCGCTGCGCGGCCTCACCCCCGCTGAAAATCTGGTCGGTTTCGACGACGCGGTGACAAAGCTCGCGCAGAAGATCGATCTGATCGTCGCCAAGGACGACCCGGCGGCGCTGGAGCAGCTCGAAACCGCGATCGGCGCGTTGCGCGGTATCGTTTCCCACGTCGCCTCCAACGATACGCTCACCAAAGTCGCGGAGGACGTGCGTTCGCTGGCGGCAAAGGTGGATGCGCTTGCCAGTAGCGCCGCGAGCGGCAGTGCCGTCTCGGCGCTGGAGAGCCGCATCGATACTCTCACCAATGCGCTGACCGCCTCGACGCAAGCCGGCCATGCCGTCCCGCAAGAGCTGGATAAATTGCTGTCCGGATTGATCGAGAAGCTCGAATGGGTGCAGCTCACCCATACCGATCATGCAGCTCTCGGTCAGCTTGAAGATCGCATCGCGCACTTGATCAAGCGGCTCGACGTCTCCGATCAACGGCTTGGCAATCTGGAAGCGGTCGAACGGGGGCTTGCCGATCTGCTGGTGCATCTGGACCGGATTGGCGGCAGCGGTCCAGCCGAGCCCGGCCTGAAAATCAGCCTGGGCAGCGCGGTCGGAATAGAGCGCGACGTCGCCGAGATCAAGCGCAGCGAGCGCCGCACCCAGGATACGCTCGAAGCCGTCCACGGCACGGTTGAGCAGGTGGTCGATCGTCTCGCGATGATCGAAAACGACCTGCACGACGCCGTGCCGCCGGCAGCGGCGGTGTCGCCGCAGCCGGAAGCGAGCGAGGCCACACCGACACAGCCGGCGCCAAAACCGGCGTCGCCATCAGCCGAGTCCGGACCGCACCGAACCGCGGCAGCGCGGCAACCGATCGATCCAAATTTGCCGCCCGATCATCCGCTGGAGCCCGGCTCCGCGGCGGGCCCGCGCTTGATGCCGTCGGCGGCCGACCGGATCGCGGCCTCCGAAGCCGCGGTCGACTTCGCCAAGCCTCCCGTTATTGCCGAGCCGGGAAACAAACCTGATTTCATTGCCGCCGCGCGGCGCGCGGCGCAGGCCGCCGCCGCGGCCGCGCCGCCGCCGGAACGCCAGCCGCGACCCGAAATCGCCGCTATGGTCAAGGAAAAGCCGGCAAAGTCGTCACGGCTGCGCAAGCTCCTCGTCGCCGGCGGCGCCGCGCTCATCGCGATCGTTGGCGTGCACGTCGCCTTGCACATGTTCCAGGACAGCGGATCGGCGGTTGCGCCGCCACCACCGCAATCGGAGCAAACCTCGCCCGCGCCGCCAACCCTACCGCCCAACGCGGATCAGTCGAAGGAAACACCGTCGCAAGCCGGGCCGCTCGTCCTGCCCGTTCCGGACGCACCAACTGAAACCTCGCCGGCCACGACGCCAAGCGCGCCGCAAGACATCGCGCCCAATTCACCACCGGCCGACAATCCCGGCGCGGCGCCACCGCAAATTCCCGGACGGCAATCGGCGTTGCCACAATACGGTGACATCACCGGCTCGCTGCCGCGTCGCGTCCCGCCGCCCGCGCTGTCGGCGGCGCCGACGACCGTCGCAACCACCGCGCCCGTTCAGACGGCAGTGCCTGTTCAAGCCTCCACGCCGGCTCTGGCCGTCGAAAAGCTGCCCGCCACAATCGGCGGACCGGCGTTGCGCGCCGCCGCCATGGCCGGAGACGCGGCCGCGGAATTTGAAGTCGCGGCACGCTTCGCCGAAGGCCACGGCGTTCCGCCGAGCAATGAAGAGGCTGCGCACTGGCTCGACCGCGCTGCCCAACAGGGACTGGCGCTGGCGCAGTTCCGCCTCGGCGGTTTTTACGAGAAGGGCATCGGGGTGAAGAAAGACCTCGTCATGGCCCGCGACCTCTATACGGCCGCGGCCGGCAAGGGCAACGGCAAGGCCATGCACAATCTCGCCGTGCTCTATGCTGAAGGCATCAACGGTCCGGCCGATTATCGCACCGCCGCGCAGTGGTTCCACAGAGCCGCCGATCGCGGCATCGCCGACAGCCAATACAATCTCGCCATACTCTACGCGCGCGGCATCGGCGTGGAGCAGGATTACGCGGAGTCCTACAAGTGGTTCGCGCTGGGCGCCAATCAGGGCGACAGCGAAGCGGCGAAGAAGCGCGACGAGATCGCTTCGCATCTCGATGCGCAGTCGCTAGCCGCCGCGCAGGCCGCGGTGCAAAAGTGGACCGCCATACCGCAGCCGGATGACGCCATCAGCGTCAAGACGCCGCCGGGCGGCTGGGATCAATCGCCGCAAGCGGCCAAGACGAAGCCGAAGTCAGCCTCGGCCAAGCCGCAGTCGCTCTAAGACCAAAATTTCAATCCGATAGGCAGCGCGACGCGGGGACGGCATAGAGCCGGCCTTCGCCGAGCATATGCGCGGTGAAGGATAACGTGCTGAACAGCGACACGATGGCGCGGTCACGCACATTGAGGCCGCCGGCATAAGTGCCCAAGGCCGGCATCACCAGCCGCTTGCCATCGCTGGCGAAGCAGCGCCGGCTGACCACGCGGCCGCGCCGCGACACCCGCGCTACAGGATGCAGGTGTCCCGCGACCTCGCGGCCGCTCTGCCGCGACGACGGTTCATGACGGAAGGTCAGCGCGCCGAGCTCCAAAACATCGGCGAAGCGGCCGCCGATATTTTCGGCCGGATTCGGATCGTGATTGCCCGCAAGCCAGAGCCAATCGCGACCGCGCTGCAGCGCGACGAGCGCGACGCGGCTTGCATCGCTCATGCGCGCCGGCCCGCCGCTGTCATGAAAATTGTCGCCGAGCGCGACAACCAGATGCGGCGTGTAGCGCTCGATGAGTTGCGCCAGCCGCGCCAGCGTCGCCGCCGTATCGTAAGGCGGCAGCAATACGCCGCGCGCCGCGAAAGCCGAACCCTTTTCGAGATGCAGATCGGCGACAACCAACAGCTTTTCGTCCGGCCAATAGATCGCGCCGGCCGGATCGGCGGCGAGCGTCACGCCGGCGAGCCTGATGACGTTATCTTCTCCTCCCCCTTGCAGGGGGAGGTCGGCGTGCGCAGCACGCCTGGTGGGTGTCAGTGCGGCCCTCACTGCATCGCCTCCTTCACCAATTCGGCCTCGGTTTCGGCAAGCAGCGTCTCGGCCGCTTCGCCATAAACCGCCTCGCGCCCGATCTCCAGCATGACCGGCACCGCGAGCGGCGAGACATGATCCAGCGCCTTATGGACGATTTGGCCCTTGATGCGCGAGAGCATTTCGCCAAGCCGGCGCACGTCAAGCAGGCCCGTTGCGGCATCGGCGCGAGCCGCCCGCAATAAGACGTGGTCGGGCTGATGGCTGCGCAATACGTCATAAACCAGATCGGTCGAGATCGTGACCTGACGGCGCGATTTTTCCTGGCCCGGGAAGCGCCGTTCGATCAGCCCGGCGATGATCGCGCAATTTCGGAATGTGCGCTTCATCAGCGCCGATTTGGCGAGCCATGCTTCGAGATCGTCGCCGAGCATGTCCTCGTCGAACAGCGCGTCGAGCGACAGCTCGCGCTGGGCAATGCGAGCGGCGATATCGCCGAGCCCCCAGACCGCCAGGGCGTACTCATTGGCGACGAAACCGAGCGGCCGCTGGCGCGCCCGTTCAAGCCGGCGCGTCAGCAGCATGCCGAGCGTCTGATGCGCGAGCCGCCCCTCGAACGGATAGCAGACCAGGTATTGCTTGTCGGCGCGCGGAAAAGTCTCAACCAGGAGGTCGCGGCGGCCCGGCATTTGCGAGCGCCATTGCTGGATTTCCAGCCACTCGCAAACCTGTGCCGGTAATTGCCGCCACGCACGCGGGTCGGAGATGATGCCGCGCACGCGGTCGGCGAGATAGGTCGAGAGCGGAAACTTGCCGCCCTCATAGGATGGCACTTTCGGCTCCTTCGACGTCGAACGCGAGACATAGACTTCGTCTTCGACCACCGCCTCGTATTGCAGGATTTCGCCGCCGAACACGAAAGTATCGCCCGGCACCATGGTCTCGACGAAATATTCCTCCACTTGGCCCAGAATCCGGCCGCCGCGCGGAATCATCTTCGACGCGCGCGAGCGAACGAGCCGTACCTTCAGCATGTCGGCTTCGACAATGGTGCCGACATTGAGCCGGTAGCGCTGCGCCACGCTGGGATGGGTGATGCGCCAGCGGCCGTCGTTGTCGCGGCGGATGCGGGCGAAGCGGTCATAGGCCTTGAGCGCGTATCCGCCGGTGGCGACAAAATCGACCACCGCATCGAAATCGGCGCGCGTCAGCGCGGCATAAGGCGCGGCGGTCTTCACTTCCGCGTAAAGCTCGTCGCTCAGGAACGGCGCGCCGCAGGCGCAGCCGAGAACGTGCTGGGCAAGCACGTCGAGCGCGCCGGTGCGCAATGGCGGCGTGTCCTGCGCATGCATCGCGATGGCGTCGAGCGCGGCACGGCATTCCAGCACTTCGAAGCGATTGGCCGGGATGAGGACGCCCTTCGACGGCTCGTCCATGCGGTGATTGGCGCGGCCGATGCGCTGTAGGAGCCGCGAGGCGCCCTTTGGCGCGCCGACATTGACGACGAGATCGACGTCGCCCCAGTCGACGCCGAGATCGAGCGACGAGGTGCAGACGACGGCGCGCAGGCGGCCGGCCGTCATCGCGACTTCGACTTTGCGGCGCTGCGCGACATCGAGCGAGCCGTGATGCAGCGCGATGGCGAGATTGTCGTCGTTGATGTGCCAAAGATCCTGAAAGATACCTTCCGCCTGGCTGCGGGTGTTGACGAAGACGAGCGTGGTGCGGTGCGCCTTGATGAGCGCATAGAGATCGCCGAGCGCGTAACGGGCGGAATGGCCGGCCCACGGCAGGCGCTCGCTGGTGTCGAGCATGGTGACGTCGGGCGCGGCGCCGCCTTCGGTGAGAATGAGATCGGCCAAATCTTCGCCGCCGCGTTGCGGCACCATGAAGCGGCAAAGATCGAGCGGCTCGGCCACCGTCGCCGACAGGCCGATGCTGGTGAGATCGGGCGCCAGCCGAAACAGCCGGGCGAGGCCGAGCGCGAGCAGATCGCCGCGCTTCGACGTGACCAGAGCGTGCAGCTCATCAAGAATGACGCGCTTGAGCGAGCCGAACAGATAGGGCGCGTCGGCGGAAGCGAGCAACAGCGCGAGCTGCTCCGGCGTGGTCAGCAAAATGTCCGGCGGGTCGCGGCGCTGGCGCTGGCGCTTCGACGTCGGCGTATCGCCGGTCCGCGTCTCGATGCGGATCGGCAACGGCATTTCGGCCACCGGCGCCTCGAGGTTGCGCGCGATGTCGACGGCAAGGGCCTTGAGCGGCGAGATGTAGAGCGTGTGCAGCCCGCCCTCGCGCCGCACGTCGCGGCCGATGGAAATGAGCTTACGCCTGTCTTCCCCCGCGGCTCGCGAAGCGACCGGTTTTGGGGCGCTCAACTCCACCAGGCTCGGCAGGAAGCCGGCCAGCGTCTTGCCACCGCCGGTGGGCGCGATCAAGAGCACCGAGCGGCCGGCTTGCGCCCGCGCCAAAAGCTCCAATTGATGCGCGCGCGGCGTCCAGCCGCGGCCGGCGAACCAGCGCGCAAATGTTTCGGGGAGCGGCGAGGTCTGTGGCTTATCAAGCAAGGTCACGTCTCACGTTAGCCGCGCTTGCGGCCGCAGCAAGAGCTATGCCTGACAAGCTGCCACGACAACGAGGCCTTCGACCGGTTCGCCCTTTTCTGTGCGCACTATGGCCTGCTCGATTTTGAGCGGGGTCAGACCCGCTGCCGTCATCGCCGCGCGCAGAACGGCCTCGCCATGGGCGAAGCGCAGCGTCGGCAGGAGTTTCACGCCATCGCCGGGATGAGTTTCGACCGTGAAGGCCAATAGCCCCTCCGGCGCGAGGACGCGCGCGCTGGCGGCGATGACCGGGACGAGATCGCCGACATAGACGAAGACGTCGGCGGCGATGACGAGATCGTATTTGGCGCCGCGCACCGCTTCCTCGCCAAGAAATTCCGCGAGCCCGACGCACACGAGGCGATCATAGAGGCCTTTCGCCTCCGCCTTGGCAATCATCGCCGGCGAGAGATCGACGCCGACCAGCCGGTCGACTAGGGGCCGAAACGCCGCGCCGGCAAGCCCAGTGCCGCAGCCGAGATCGAGCATGGCGGCAAAGTGCACCGCCCGCCCCATTGCCCGCATCGCCGCCTCGATCGCGCTCGTCAGGATCGCCGGGCCGCGATAATTCAGATGCTCCGTGAGCGCCGCGTCGTAGCGGCCGGCATACTGGTCAAACAGCCGGCGGACATAGGTCTCGGTCATCGCCGGGGTGGCCGCTCCGGCGCCGAGCCGCGCCAGGTGCAGCCGCGCGCCGTGATAATCCTCGGGGTCGGCGTCGCGGGCGCGGACGAAGGCGATAACGGCGCCGTCGCGATCGCCGAGCCGGTCGCGGATAGCGCCGAGCGCGAACCAGGCCGTCGCAAAGCGCGGCGCAAGGTCCAGTGTCTGGGCGAGAATCTCGACGGCGCCTGAGAGATCGCCGCGCGCGGCATGGTCAAGCGCCCATTTGTAGCGGCGGTCGGCGATGAGATCGCCGGAGGAGACAAAGAGCGGGCCGGTGTCGGTCATCGCTTGCTCGCGCCCCGAGGGAGAATGACTATTTATGACTCGCGATGCGTCCTGAAGACATCCTGGTACCGACGCCGTCCGGCGTGTGCTGCAAGCGCGGCGGATTCCATATCGACCCGACGCGGCCGGTCGAGCGGGCGCTGATCACGCACGCCCATTCCGACCATGCCCGCGCCGGCCATGGCGCGGTGCTGGCGACGCAGGAGACGCTCGACCTCATGCGGCTGCGTTACGGCGAGAATTTCGCCGGGACGACCCAGGCTATCGCCTATGGCGAGAGCGTCGGCCTCGATGGCGCCAAGGTCACCTTCCATCCGGCCGGCCATGTGCTCGGTTCGGCGCAAATCACTGTCGAGGCGAATGGACTGCGCATCGTCGCCTCCGGCGACTATAAAAACGTGCCCGACCCGACCTGCGCGCCGTTCGAACTTGTCCCGTGCGACGTCTTTATCACCGAGGCGACGTTTGCACTGCCGGTATTCCGCCACGGCGATCCCGACGGCGAGATCGCCAAATTGCTGCACTCGGTCACGCTATTTCCCGAGCGCGCCCATCTGGTCGGCGCCTATTCGCTCGGCAAGGCGCAGCGCGTGATCGCGCTGTTGCGCCGGGCCGGCCACACCGCGCCGATCCATCTGCATGGCGCGATGGAAAAAATCACCACCTACTACGTCAACCGCGGCATTGAACTCGGCGAGCTGCGCTTGGTGCGAGGCGCGACCAAGCAAAACCTTGCCGGCACTATCACGCTGTGCCCACCGTCGGCTTTGAACGATTTATGGACGCGGCGATTTCCCGATCCGCTCGCCGCCTTCGCCTCCGGCTGGATGCGCGTGCGCGCCCGCGCCCGGCAGCAGGGCGTCGCGCTGCCGCTCGTGATCTCCGACCATGCCGACTGGGACGGCCTCACCGCGACCGTCGCCGCCACCGGCGCCGGCGAGATCTGGGTGACGCACGGCCAGGAGGACGCGCTGGTGCATTGGTGCGTAAGCCGCGGCCTCAAGGCGCGTCCGCTCGATATCGTCGGCTATGGCGAGGAGGATGAGCCCGACAACGCCGAGACCGCCGGGACGGAGCAATGAACCGCTTCGCCGAACTTCTGGACTGCCTCGCCTATGAGCCGGCACGCAACAATAAGCTGCGGCTGATGACCGATTATTTCCGCTCGACACCCGATCCGGAGCGCGGCTGGGCGCTCGCGGCGCTGACCGGCGTGCTCACCTTTCCGCATGCCAAAGCGGGCCTCATCCGCAGCCTGATCGCCGAGCGGACCGACCCAATTTTGTTCGAGCTGTCCTACGATTATGTCGGCGATCTTTCCGAAACTGTCGCCCTGATGTGGCCGGCGCCTTCTCCCTCCCCCTTGTGGGGAGGGGAAGAGCGAGCGGCGAATGGATTATCCCTCACCGCCGTCATCGAGACACTGTCGACGCTCGGCAAGGCGCAATTGCCGCAGCAGCTCGCGCGCTGGCTCGACGCGCTCGATGAGACCGGGCGCTGGGCACTGATCAAGCTTGTCACCGGCGGATTGCGCATCGGCGTCTCGGCGCGGCTCGCCAAAACCGCGGCCGGTGCGCTTGACGGCAAGGACGCGCAGGAGATCGAGCTCATCTGGGCCGGCCTGACGCCGCCCTATCGCGAATTGTTCGCATGGCTCGAGGGCAAGAGCGAAAAGCCGGCGAGCACCGATCCAGCGCCGTTCCGACCGGCGATGCTGGCGCATGCGCTCGATGCGCCCGATCTGGCCGAGCTCGATGCAGCGGAGTTCATAGCGGAATGGAAATGGGACGGCATCCGCGTCCAAGCGGTCGCGGCGCCCCCGGGGAACGATAGGGCGGGGATCGCGCGGCTCTATTCGCGCACGGGAGAAGATATTTCGAAAAGCTTTCCCGATCTGCTCGACGCCCTGCATTTGCCCGGCGCCATTGACGGCGAACTGTTGATCATGCGCGACCACCGTGTGCAGACGTTCAACGTGCTGCAGCAGCGGCTCAATCGCAAAACCGTCACGCCGAAGCTGATCGCCGAGTTTCCCGCGCATCTGCGCGCCTACGATCTGCTCGCCGACGGCGATGAAGATTTGCGCGAGAAGCCGTTCGCCGAACGGCGACGGCGGCTGGAGGATTTTGTCGCCCGCCTCGGCGACGCGCGCGTCGATCTTTCGCCGCTCATTGGCTTCGCCGGCTGGGACGAACTCACCGCCGCCCGCAACAATCCGGCAGCGGCCGGCGCGGGGCTCGATGCCGCGGCGGTTGAAGGCGTCATGCTCAAACGGCGCGACGCCGCCTATCTGCCTGGCCGCCCGAAAGGTCCGTGGTGGAAGTGGAAGCGCGATCCGTTCATCATCGACGCCGTCTTGATGTATGCGCAACGCGGCCACGGCAAGCGATCGTCGTACTATTCCGACTATACCTTCGGCGTCTGGACGAATGGCGAAGCAGGGGAAGAGCTAGTGCCTGTTGGTAAGGCCTATTTCGGCTTCACCGACGAGGAGCTATTGCAAATCGATCGCTTTGTCCGCCGCAATACGGTTGATCGCTTCGGCCCGGTACGCGAGGTGGTGCACGAGCCCAATCAGGGGCTGGTGCTCGAAGTGGCCTTCGAAGGGTTGCAGCGCTCGACGCGGCATAAATCCGGGGTGGCGATGCGGTTTCCGCGCATCAGCCGGCTGCGCTGGGACAAGCCGCCTGGCGAAGCCGACCGGCTGGAGCGGTTGGAGACGATATTGCAGCGGATTGAACAGGCCCATTCGTTGGATCGCATCGAGGAGCGGATGTCGTGAGGAGGCCATCGGCACGGCCGTCATCCAAGATAAAAGTCCGCCGCGGCCGGCGGCGCGATCTTGACGCGCTTCTCGCGCTGGAGCGGGCCGTCTTCACGATGGATGTGCTGTCGCGGCGCAGCTTTCGCCGCTTCCTCGGCGCCCGCGGCGCCTCAGTCATTATCGCGGAGGAGGCCGGCACGCTGGCGGGCTATGTGCTCGTGCTCTATCCGCCGCGTTCCAAGCACGCCCGGCTCTATTCGATTGCGGTCGCCCCGCATATCGGCCGGCGCGGCGTCGGACCGCTCCTCTTGGCCGCGGCGGAAACCGCCGCGCGCCGGCGCGGACGCCGCACCATGCGGCTCGAAGTCCATGAGCACAATGGCCGGGCCATTGCGCGCTATGAGAAATCGGGCTACCGCCTGTTTGGTCGCCATCGTCACTATTATGACGATCGCGGTGACGCGCTCCGCTTCGAGAAGACGCTTATGGAACCTCGGGGGCGGTCATGAATTTTTCACAGAGCCGCAATCTTTCACAGACCCGCCTGTCCATTGGTCAGCGAATAGATGGTGGACATCGCGGATGGCGCAGTCGCCAATCCATTTGAATCCAGCTATGACGAATTCGTGCCGTACCCGACTTCGAACGCATGATTGGCCACGCTGTCCATATCGGCTTCGACTGGAAAGGGACCCGCCCATGACCGGCTGGGTCATCCTGGTCGACCAAGCCCGCGATCTGCCCAACGCCGAGACCCCGCACAAGGTCATCAGCACCAGCGAGTATCTGGCGCGGCCTCGCCTGTTCGATATGGGACGGCCAAAGCTCGTCAACCTCGCCCGCTCCTACGCCTACCAGTCGAAGGGCTATTACGCGTCGCTGCTCGCCGAAGCGCGCGGCCATCGCGTCGTGCCGACTGTCGAGACCATGCTGGAGCTGCGCGAGCAGAAGCTCTACGAGCACGCGTTGCCGGAACTCGAGGAGGAACTCAACCGCTGTGCGCGCCGCGCCGATTTCCAGCCGGAGGGCGAGGTCAAGCTCCTGGTCTGCTTTGGCATCGCCCGCGACGAGCGTTTCGAGCCATTCGGCCGGCTGCTGTTCGACTGGTTCCGCTGCCCGGCGCTCGAAGTGATCATCGAACCCGGCAGCTGGCTTTCGATCGACCGCATCCGCCCGCGCACCATCACCCGGCTCGCGAACGGCGAAGCCGAGTTCTTCCGCCAGTCGCTGCACAATCACACCAAACGGGAATGGCGCGATCCCAAGGCGCGCTCGGTCGCCAAATACGATCTCGCGGTGCTTTACGATCCAAACGAGAAAACGGCGCCATCCTCGCCGGACACGATCAAGCATTTCGTGCGCATCGCCGAGAAAATGTCCGTCGATATCGAGCCGATCACCAAACGCCAGCTCGCCGAGCTTGCCGAGTTCGACGGGCTGTTCATCCGCGAAACGACCTCGATCGACAATCACACCTACCGGTTTGCGCGGCGCGCCTGGCAGGAGGGCATGCCGGTCATCGACGATCCGATCTCGATGATCCGCTGCACCAACAAGGTCTTCCTGATGGAGCTGTTGCAGCAAAATCAGGTGCCGATGCCGCCGACCGTGATCCTTGCCGAAGATACCGATCTCTCCAAGGCGATCGACGAGCTCGGTCTGCCGCTGGTTGTGAAGATTCCCGGACGGCTCGTTCTCGCGCGGCGTGCACAAGATCGAGAAGGCCGACCGAGTTCAAGCGCATCTGTGACGAATTGTTCGAGGAAACCGATCTCCTGCTGGCGCAGAAATTCATGCCGACCGAATTCGACTGGCGGGTCGGCGTGCTCGCCGGGGAGCCTCTGTTTGTGTGCCAGTACCGCATGGCGCGCGGCCATTGGCAGGTGGTGAAATATCGGCCCGATGGCTCGTCGCACGAAGGCGGCTTCCGCGCCTTCGGTCTCGAGCAGGCGCCGCGCGAAGTGATCGACATCGCGGTGCGGGCGGCGCGGCCGATCGGCGACGGCTTCTACGGCGTCGACCTCAAGGAGACCGACCACGGCATCGTGGTCATGGAGGTCAACGACAATCCCAGCCTCGAACACGGCATCGAGGACACGGTCGGCAAGGACGAAATCTGGAGCAAGCTGTTGCGCTGGTTTATCGATCGTTTCGAGCAATAGGTGCCGCCGCCACCTTCGTCACTTGATCGAGCGGCCAGCGGGCGCGAGGCGCGAAATCGAGGCCGTCGGTGAGGCCAAGCGCCAGCCGCTCGGCACCGGCCCAGGCGATCATGGCGCCGTTATCCGTGCACAAAGCCGGCGGAGGCGCCACCAGTTCGGTGCCGACTTCGAACGCGACGCGGTGCAACACTTTGCGGATCGCCTGATTGGCCGCGACGCCGCCGGCACAGACCAGCGCGGTGGGTACCCCGACGCGGACGCGGAACATCGCAAGCCCGCTGCGCAACCGGTCTTTGACCACGTCGACCACCGCCTGCTGGAACGACGCGCAGAGATCGGCGACATCCTGGTCACTGAGCGGGGCGATTTTTTCGGCTTCAAGGCGCAACGCGGTTTTCAGCCCCGACAATGAAAAATCGGCGTCGCGGCGTCCAAACATCGGCCGTGGCAGCGTGAAGCGCGCGGGATCGCCGTGGGCCGCTTCCTTCTCCACCAGCGGGCCGCCGGGATAACCGAGGCCGAGCAGCTTGGCCGTCTTGTCGAACGCCTCGCCGATCGCGTCGTCGAGCGTGCCGCCAAGCCGGAGATAATCGCCGACCCCGCGCACGCCCAGGATCTGGGTATGGCCGCCGGAGGCGAGAAACAGGCAAAAGGGAAACGCCGTCGCATCGGTGAGCCGCGCCGTCAGCGCGTGCGCTTCGAGGTGATTGACGGCGATCAGCGGCTTGTCGTGCGCCAGCGCGATCGCCTTGGCCGTGGTCAGCCCGACGATGACGCCGCCGATCAGGCCGGGGCCCGCCGCGGCGGCGATGCCGTCGAGAGCGGCGAAAGAGACATGCGCTTCGGCCATCGCCCTGGCGATGATGTGGTCGAGCGCCTCGACATGGGCGCGGGCGGCGATTTCCGGCACCACGCCGCCGAATTCGGCATGCTCGCTGACCTGGGACAGGACGATATTGGACAGGATGCGCCCCCGGCCGTGGTCGGTCCGGATGACCACGGCCGCGGCGGTCTCGTCGCAGGTTGTTTCGATGCCGAGGATGATCATCGGTGTATTATACGCCGGCGATGACACAAACCTCGACCGAAACCTCCGTTTTGCGCATCGGCTCGCGCGGTTCCCCGCTGGCGCTGGTTCAGGCGCGCGAGCTGCAAAGCCGGCTCGCCGCGGCCTGCGGCCTCCCCGCCGCGCGGATCGAGATCAAGACCTTCCGGACCTCCGGCGACATGATCCAGGGGTCGCTGGCCGAGGCCGGCGGCAAGGGTCTTTTCACCAAGGAAATCGAGGAGGCGCTGCTTGCCGGCGTAATCGATCTCGCCGTGCATTCCTCGAAGGACATGCCGACGGCGCTGCCGACCGGCCTTGTGCTCGCGGCCTTTCTGCAGCGTGAAGACGCGCGCGATGCCTTTGTCGGCCGGAAAGCCAAAAGGCTCCAAGACTTGCCGTACGGAGCCGTGGTCGGCACCGCGTCGCCGCGGCGGCAGGCTTTGGTCAAGCGTCTGCGGCCGGATCTTGCCATCGTGCCGCTGCGCGGCAATGTCGAGACGCGGCTGCGCAAGATCGAGGCCGGCGACGCCGACGCCACGGTGCTGGCGCTGGCCGGCTTGAAACGGCTCGGCCTCGCCGCGGCGGCAAGCACGATATTCGACATCGAGGAATTCCTTCCGGCGGTCGGCCAGGGCGCGATCGGCATCCAGACGCGGGCCGACGATTCCAGAACCCGCGCGCTCGTAGCCGCCATCGACGATCCCGACACCGCGACCGCGCTTGCCGCCGAGCGCGCATTCCTCGCCGTGCTCTACGGCACTTGCCGCACGCCGATTGCGGGGTACGCGCAAGTGAGCTGCGGCACGCTGCGCTTTCGCGGCCTGATCGCCAAGATCGACGGCAGCGAGACGCTGGAGGTTTCCCGCGAGGGCCGCCGCGCCGATGCGGCGGCGCTCGGCGCCGATGCCGGCCATGAGCTCAAAGGCCGGGCCGGCCCTGGCTTTTTCGTGTGGGATTAGGCGGTGCGGCTTCTGCTCACCCGCCCGCAAGCCGACGCCGAGCGCACCGCGGCCACGCTACGCGCCCGCGGTCACGACGTCATGATCGCGCCGCTCCTGAGCATCGAGCTGTTGTCCGACGCCGATCTCGGCGCCGGACCATGGGCGGCAATTCTGGTGACGAGCGCCAACGCGGTACGCGCGATTGCCGGGCATCGGCGGCGCGACGAATTGCGCGGCGTTGCCGTTTTCACCGTCGGCCAACACACCGCGCAAGCCATGCGCGACTTGGGCTTCACCGCCGTCACCTCCGCCGACGGCAATGTGGCCGATCTTGCCAGTCTCGTGGTCGCGCGACAAAAACCCGGAGCGCAACTTCTTTATCTCGCCGGCGAAGAGCGCTCAGGCGATCTTGCCGGCCTGCTGCGCGCGCAAAACTTTGCCGTGCAAAGCGCGCTGGTTTATCGGGCCGTCACTGCTGAGATGTTGCCCCAGCATGCCGCCGACGCATTGGCGACCGCAATCGACGGCGTGTTGCACTTTTCTCGCCGCAGTGCCGAGGCTTACGTGAACGCGGCGCGCGGCGCCGGCCTTGATGCGGCCGCGCTGGCGACGCCAATCCATTTCTGCCTGTCCGCCCGGGTCGCCGAACCGCTGGTGCAAGCCGGCGCCGGCAACATTCGGATCGCGGCGCGGGCGGAGGAAGCCGCTCTGATCGAACTCTGTGGCTGATTGTGTGTCCGCCGCGTACTATGCCGCGTTCAAGCGGCTGGGTGCTTTGATTCGGTGACCGCGTGATCGGTGAACTCGCTGTGAGAAGAGCATGACGAGCGAGCCTGACAGCAAACCAGGCCGGCGGCCGCCGACCATCGAACTGACAGCGACGGAAGTCGAAAAGCCGGCTTCGCCTGCGGCGGCAAAGCCGTCGACGGATTCCTCGCCGGACGCCGCCACGGCCAAACCGGCAAGTGCGCAGACAGCGGATGCCAATCCCGCCGGCAAAGGCTCCGGCCCGAGCTTTGGCAGCCGGCTGAAGTCGCATGCCGTCAGCGCGGGCGTCGGCGCGATTTTTGTGGTTGCGATCGCAGCCGCGCTTTGGATCAAAGGTTTTATTCCGCCCCGCCAAGCGGCCACCCCGTCCGCTGCAACGGCGCCCGAAGCCGCCACGCCCGGCGCGCCAGTACAGGAATCGACTGCTATTCCGCGGGCCTTGGCCATTCGAATGACGGCGGCGGAAGCGCAGACGAAGTCGCTCGCCGATTCAGTTGCGGCGCTAGCCCACAGGGTTGACGATGCCGCCGCAGCAAGTCAAACCGCAGCCAAATCGGCGGACGCCGCGCAGGCCGTGGCCGACACGGCGAAGAATGCGGCGCAAAGCAACATCGACAACCTAACGAACCGTATCGCGGCGCTGGAAAGCGCGGTGAAGGCGCTGTCCGACAATGCCGCGCATCCGCCGGCGGGAGCCGACGACCAGGCGGCGCGGCTGACCATCGCCGCCGAGGCGCTGCGCGCGGCGGTCGAACGCGGCGCGCCTTACCAGGCCGAACTCGCGGCGGTGCAAGCGCTCGGCGTCGGCCAGAACGCGACCACGCCGCTCGCACCTTACGCCGCGGGCGGCGTGCCGAGCACAGCTGTGCTGGCGCACGAGCTCGCAGCGCTCATCCCGGCATTGCGGCGCGCGGCCGACACGGCGCCCAGTGAAACGGGCTTCCTCGAGCGGATCGAGACCAGCGCGCAAAGGCTTGTGCGTATCACGCCGGTCGATGCACCGGCCGGCAGCGAGCCGTCGGCGGTGGTCGCCCGCATCACGCTCGATACCGCGCGGGTCGATATCGCCGCGGCTCTAACCGACGTCGCCGCGCTGCCGGATTCGGCAAAGCCAGCCGCCGCCGACTGGGTCCAGGAGGCGCAGGCGCGCAACGCGGCAATCGCCGCAAGCCGCCAGATTGCCGCTGACGCGCTCGCGGCACTAAGCAAGCCGGCCGCGCAATGATCCGCATTGTTCTCTTTCTGATTGTTGTCGGCGCGATGGCGCTCGGTGTCGCCTGGCTCGCCGACCGGCCGGGCGACGTCATCGTCACCTGGCAGGGCCTGCGCATCGAAACCTCGCTGATGGTTCTCGGCGGCGCGGTTTTGATCGCGATGGCGGTCGTCGCACTGGTCTGGAGCGTGTTGCGCGTCATCGTACGCTCGCCGTTCATGTTGAAAACACACTTGCGCCGCCGCCGCGGCGAACGCGCCTACGAGGCGATCTCGCGTGGACTCGTCGCGGTCGGCGCCGGCGACCTTGCCGCGGCGCGCAAGCACACCGCCGACGCCAAGCGGATGGCACCCGCCGAACCGCTCGCGCTCCTCCTAAGCGCGCAGGCGGCGCAGCTCGGCGGCGATCGCGGCAGCGCCGACACTGTCTTCCGCGAGATGGCGAGCCGCGCCGACACCAAGGCGCTCGGCTTGCGCGGTCTCTTTATCGAGGCGCAGCGGCGCGGCGATCACTCGGGCGCCCATGCCTTTGCCGAGGAAGCGGCGCGTGACAACCCACAGCTTGGCTGGGCCGGCAAAGCGGTGCTCGAATTCCGTTGCCTGACCGGCGATTGGGCCGGCGCGCTGGCGCTGCTTGAGGGTCAAAAACACGCGCTCGACAAGGAAACCTATCGCCGCCAGCGCGCGGTATTGCTCACGGCCCGGGCGCTGGCCATGGAGGATACCGATCGCGACAACGCCAGGGTTTACGCGCTGGAAGCGGTCAAGCTCGCGCCGACCTTGGTGCCGGCGGCGGCGCTAGCCGGCCGTGTCCTCGCCGAGAGTGGTGAGCTGCGCAAGGCATCGCGTGTCGTCAATAAAGCTTGGGAGGCGCAACCACACCCCGATCTCGCCGAGGTGCTCGCCAATCTTCGTTTCGGCGATGCCGCCCGCGATCGCCTTAAGCGGATCGAAGCGCTGGCGAAGAAAGTACCCGGCCATATCGAAGGCGCGCTGGCACTGGGGCGCGCCGCGCTCGATGCGCAGGAATTCGTTAAGGCGCGGACCGCGCTCGCGCCCTATCTCGCGGCGCCGACCAAGCGCGTTGCGGTGTTGATGGCTGAGCTGGAGCGCGCCGAGCGCAACGACGAAGGCCGCGCCCGCGAGTGGATCGCGCGCGCGCTCAACGCCTCGGCGGATCCGACCTGGACCGCGGAGGGGCACACGTCGAACCGCTGGCTGCCGGTTTCGCCGGGCGGCCGGATCGACGCTTTCGAATGGCGCGTGCCGTTGACTGGAATCGTGAGCGCGCCGGTGATCGAGGGGGAACCGGCCGCCGCGCCGCCGATTGCGATTGCGCCTGAGCAAAAGCCGGAAAAAATTGTGCCCTCCCCCGCCAACATCCTTGCACCTCAGCGGGCGAACGAGCGGGACCAAGCCGCACCGGAACTGGAGCCGAAACCTGAGCCCATCATCCCGCTCGTTGTCGTGCCTGACGATCCGGGCCCCGACGCGATCGAGGAGAACGAACCGCCGGTGGCGCGCGAGACCGGCGGCTGGCGCAAGATCTTCGGCTAGCGCCAATCCCCATCCATCCCCGACCCGGCTTGCCAACGCGCTCCGCGGCGTGCATAGCATCCGGAATTATGCACTTCACAAACCGCGTCAATTCAAGCGGTGATTTGGAATGAGGCTCCCTTAGAGCCTTTACTGGCTGGATTTTTTCGTTTTCGACCCTGACTTATCCACAGCTTTCGGCTGGGATTTTTTAGCATCATCTCGGGGCGGCGCACCCGTTAGTAATGCCGCTCCCAAGGCACTTTCTAGGCTCAGCGGGAATAGCGAAAGCTTTCCTTTCGCTGGCCTTTTTGATCCTTGCGGATGCGAAGATGATCTTAATTCCTTTGCCATTTGTCACCTGAATCATATTCATTGATCTAAATGCAACTTGCTGGTGCGCAGATGTCAGACCCTCGCGACGAGATCGCCCGCATTATCGCAGACGCTGAAAAGGCGGCCTATCAGCGTGGCTGGAACGAAGCCACCATCGCCATGGCCGTTGCCGCCTCGCAGTTACGCAACCCCAATATCGTGCCGGACGCGCCACCGGCAAGTCCAGTCCCCGAACCAACTCCAACTGGACCAGGCCGGCCAGCGTCAAACGTCAGAAAAATTGTTGGCGACATCATCATGGCTAATCCCGGCATGGCCGGGGTGGACATCGTGAAAGCCGCGCAGGCAGTCGATGGGTCGATTAAGGAACGCACAGTGCGTACCAGCTTGCGCCGACTGCGCTTGGCCAAGGTGATCTGGAAGCGCACGGGCCTTTGGTATCCGAGGGCCAAAGAGAAAACTACGGCTGAATATGGAAACGGGGAGGCGGTTGGATCGCCTCCCCATTGAGGCCCCTGTGGCGGAATTGGCAGACGCGCCGACGTTGGATGTCGGTGTCTCTCACGGGACGTATGGGTTCGAATCCCATCACGGGGCACACCATTTTGCAATGATTATAAATGGCGATTTATTTGCTGAGGTGAACTAATGCCGTTGCCGGGAATTTCACTGGTCGGCTTCATGGAGCACAGGCCGCCCTCAACTATTTGAGGGGGAACTGCGTTATGCCCGACCCGTCGGACGCTGCACTCACTGCGGAATGGACGGCGGCGAAGGGTAAGCTAGGCGCACCATTTGTCGGCGCAGGCCACCCTGATATTCAGGCCATCCCGCCAGCAGATCAGCCCTACATCCAACAACTGCAACAGCAGCTATGGGTGCAACAAGGTCTAGCGGCCTATCCCGGCGCCACGTTCCAAGTGATCGAAATTGATCCGCTTCTCGCGTTCCAATTTCACATTCTTACCGATCACTCTGACAATCATTGCGGAGGGCTCGGACTTGGGCCCGGAATTGCTGACTTGTTGCCGATTTTTCTGCCCCAAACGCTCCCTCAGGGAAGTGTTAGATTATCAGGCCAAGGGCAATCTTTACTTATCGCAGCGGATCTTTGAATGTCCGAATAATGGCCCAAGGATTATTCCAGACGGAAAACAAGGCGGGGATTTTCTTTGGGATCGCGCTGCCGTTCGTGCACGTCGTGAGATTTAATGGACGATGCTATCTGATAAATGGATTTCATCGTGCGCTCGGCGCTAGAATGCGCGGCGCCGGACGCATGCCATGCTTGTTCCGAGATGTCGCCAGCCCAGACGAAGTCGGTCTTAAGGTCGATGGATCGACGTTCTCGGTGACGCTACTTGAATCGGCAGACCCGCCGACGCTTGGTCACTTCACCCAAGGTCGCGCCCATCAATTGCCGATAAAAAAAGCGATGCGGATCTTGCAGGTTAATTGGTCAGAACACGCGTTGCCGATGGAATGACCGGCATCACCGACTAATTTTGTACGTGCCATAAATTTCAGACGATCCGGCCGGCGGCGCGGCGTCTGGAGGCCGGGTTGCGCACCACAGTGCTTGATGGCGTACTCTGCTGCTGTTGCTGTTGCGGCGCCGGTGCGGGAGCCGCATTGGTGACGCGCACATTGGAGCTTTGCTGAGCTTCGTCGCGTGCCATGACCTTTGTCCCTTTAGTCCCTGTTACGCCCCGGTTCGTTAAGCCTAGGTTAACCTTATAACGCTGATTGCGTCTATGGGGTTCATTTTGCATTGATTTATCACAGTTAATTGCGGCCGAGTGGCGCTCGGTACATCAGCCGTTTTCCTTCCGACGCCTTGATCGCTTCGACGGTGCGTTCGCCATCTGAGACTTTCCGCAAATCCCATCGAAACGAAAATTCGGCACTTATATACGAGTTAAACCCTTAATTCCGCCTTATTTCGCTTCTATATTCAACCCCATAGGCTGGTAAGAGGGATCATAACGTGGCTGATTTCAAGAGTTTGTACGAGTTGTTCGCGGCCGTGCCGGATGAGCAGGCGGCTATTGAATACTTCAAGGCTATCCTCTGGAAGAACGGGGAGCATTGCCCCTATTGCGGCCATGGAAAAATCTGGGCCTATAGCGACAATAAGAAGTGGAAATGCGAGCAGTGCCGCCGCCAGTTTTCGATCCGCGTTGGCACCATTTTTGAGGATTTCAAGATACCGCTGCGCAAGTGGCTCGCCGCGATGTGGTTGATCACGTCGCATCGCAAGGGCATTGCTTCAACTCAGTTGGCTCGTGACATAGGAGTGACGCAAAAATCTGCTTGGTTCATGTTGCATCGCTTGCGCTACGCCGCGCGCACGCGCCAGTTCAATCGCCCACTGCGTGGTGAAGTCGAAGCGGACGAAACCTTTGTTGGTGGCAAAGAAAAGAACAAGCACGCACACCGGCGCGGTAAGGATGACAAAGTTGTCGTGTTCGGAATGTTGGAGCGTGGTGGTGAACTTCGGGCGCGCTCGCTAGACAGCTTGAAAGAAGTGAAGAACGAGATTGTTTCCAATGTTGAGAAAGGCGCGAACCTCATGACCGACGAGTGGCCCGGCTATCAGGCCGTGGACAAGCACGTTAAGCGCCATTCAGTGAACCATTCGGCCGGCGAGTACGTGCGCCACTACTACGCGCACGTCAACGGAATGGAAGGTGTTTGGTCGCTGCTCAAGCGCCAGATTTACGGCATCCATCATTTTGTCAGCCTCCAAACACCTCGACCGCTATGTTGCGGAGGCGGTGGGCGCTACAACCGGCGCATGGTTGGGGACGGCGATCGGATCGGTGAGTTTCTTGTCGTATCGATGGGCGTCTGAAATACACTGACCTGATAGCAGCGCATTCATAAAATGGATGCTAGTGAATACCACCTCCGGTCCGGATCACAACCGACGGATAGTCTAAAATTTCGAACATCTTTTTTGTTTCTTGCAGGGCGGTCCCATCCAAAACGGCTTTGGCTATGTACTCTTTTAGAAGAAAGTCATGTGGAGGTTGATCCGATTTTGTGTAGGGGAGTAAGTCCATCCGAATTAAGCGCACTGGCCTACTCAGCATTGCAATCTTGTCGTCGATCCATTGCCCTACGAGCCAAAGCTTTCCTTCATACTCAATGGTATCGATTGTCACTACCATTCCGTCTGTAGGAACGGCGGTCTTGTAAATTTTAGAAATTTCTGAAGGTAATTTGTTTGTTTCTGTCATGAGTGCGCCTATCGGGTCAGCGGCTTGTTTGTTCGCCAGAATGACCACTTTAGAACGAAGTAACCGACGAACAATGCGGCTAGAGGAATCTGATCTGTTGGGGTTATCCAACGATCTGGCTGATGAAAGTACGAAAAGACCATATAAAGTCCAACTGCACAGGCTGTAGCTAATGTTTCTCCTATGAAATTGATTTTTCTCTCGATCCTAGCTAACTGCTCCTGTTGGTCTTCGGTCATAACCAGTCTCCAATAAGAGTGAGAACGTGCCTAAGCGACGAAAGAACCAGCCAAGATTATATCTCGACATGTCCTTTGACGAGGCGCTGGAGCGGTTTGCCGGGGTGGACCTCGATCAGGTGCAGGCCAATATCAAGCGGGCCAAGCAGAAGAAACCACCGGGCAGGAAGAAGGCCCAGCCCGGTGGCGGAGTAGATCAGACCAACGTTGCTTCTTTACGTGTGAGACGTGTTAGGAAGCGCAACACTGGACTGTGAGCGGCGGTTAGGCGGACGCCTCCAATGGCCGCGCACACTCTCAAGACAACCGTAACGAAGACGAAAATACGGATCGACCCAGACCTTCTGGGCGGACGTAAGAACGATCATTGTATGCCTTTCATTCAGTGAGCGGCCTCGCAGGTCTGTTCGGGTAGGTTGTGACGCCAGCCGACCAGATCCTGCGGGGTCCGCAGGTTTCGGGAAAATCTGGTCTGGGCATGGTCTAAGAGCAGCCGTCGCCCCTGTGGGGCGCGAATCGGAACCGTCATCTGCTGGG
>CAVTCD010000001.1:0-930050 GCA_963733165.1 uncultured Alphaproteobacteria bacterium | reverse complement strand
AAAAAGACCTCCCAAAAAGGGAGGAATGGAGCGCCGGGAGGCGCCATAAGTGGGCCACGCCACGCGGGCGAATGTTACCACTCGCTCGCGCTTCGGGCGCGGCGCGCGCCACAGAACGATCCGCTTGTGCGAACCGCCTGCTTCGGGCGCGCGGCGCCTCCCGGCGCTCCACCGCGGTGTCCGCTCCGGCTGTCGACCGCCATCGCGTGACACCGCACTCGCCCCTGCCGGCCGACATCGCCCGAACGGCGTCCTTTTTGGGCGAGATTTGATTTGGCAGTGTAACCGAAACAGTGACGTAAGTCAACCGACCCGTGACCGTCATTCCGGGGCCGCGCGAAAGCGCGGAGCCCGGAATCCATAACCCCTGCGCCGGGGACATTCGGGACTTGCCGTTTCACGGCTCCGGCATGTCAGTCGCGTCGCGGCAAGATCGCGGGCGCTGGCCTTGAAATCGCATCCCCCTAAGTGATATCATAGTGATATCATGGAGCCGATCATGGGCACTATTCTGATCCGCAATGTCGCCGACGCCACCAAGGCGGGACTGAAGAAAAAGGCCAAGACCGCAGGCAAATCGCTCGACGACATCGCCCGCGAGGCGCTCGACGCGGCGGCAAAGCCGAGCAAGGCGGAAATTGGGGCAGAGGCGTACCGTATTCGCGCGAAAATCCGCGCGAAGTTGGTCATGACCTCATCGACTCCACTGCCGGCATCCGGGAAGATCGCGACACCCGTTAAACGAACAATCCGTGGTTTCTCGTCGTTGACGCCAGCGTCGCGGTCAAATGGGTGCTCCCCGAAGCCGGCTCCGACCGCGCCGCCGCGATCCGGGCAGCGGATACCGATTTAATTGCTCCTTCTCTCGCCTACGCTGAAATCGGCAGCGCAATCTGGCGGGCCGTTCTACGTGGCGACGTAGACGCAGCGGAAGCGCGCGGGGAGTTGCGGCTCGCCATGGCGCACTACCAGCGTATCATTGTTCCGCTCGAGGAAATTGGAGACCGAGCATAGAATTGGCACCCGTCTCCAGCATCCGATCTATGATTGCTTCTATCTGGCACTGGCTGAACGCGAGCACTGTCCAATGATCACGGCAGACCGCAGGCTGGTTGTCGCGGCGAAGGCTATGAAAGGCGTCGAGCTGCGTCTGTTTTAGCACTATCGCCGACAGGGTCATACGGCGCGCAAGGCGAAGATCACGGTAAGAAGGATTTAGCTTTTTCTTCGTCATGCCCGCACTCCGTTGGTATCCATCCGGTGAAGGCCCTGCGCGGAGCTAGCCTACTTATGAGCCTCTCGTTTTTCTTTTAGAACTCGTTGGACCGCACGCCCGATATTCGGGGAAATGCTTTTATTATTTTCTTTGAGCCACCTAAGAATCTCTCTGTCACGGTCTTTTGCTCTCAGACCCTGGGGAATTCCATCTAGCCACAGAGCGTCAATCGCCAACCTGATGCCGTCTGAAATTGCTCCACCGCCCCTCTGCGTCTCATTAAATCCGCTCTCGGGCCAGAGCGGGCGCGTTACATCTGTTTGACGCTCCGGCCAAAGCTTAAGGAGGCCCTCGCGGGAGACTTCAATTCTGTTGCCGCCATCGGAATGATATCTCCTCTTTCCATGCACAACCGAATTATACCACCTCGGCGAGGAGTTCGTGGTTGTTCTACTCTTTAGCTGCAGATTGTCTGCGGCCTGTCGCACTAAATCGAGCGCCTTCTCTTGATGGCAATGGAGCCTCGCTGCCACATAGGTGATCGCCTCATCGAGCGAAATCCAGTCCGAATCTTCATCGACCATGTCAGCAACTTAAGCCTTACGGTTGCTCTGACGTCACCGCAACATGTGCATCTCTGCTGCAGATTATGTCGTCGAGCTTTACGTCGCAATTGGCGCGAACGCCTTGCAGCCCCAGTCATTGACCAACTTCACGCTGGTCTAACGTGTTTTCTTGAACAAGCTGACGACATTCTCGATTGAAGGCGGCAACGCCCAGCCGTGAATAAAATATAGCAACTTGTTCAGACGCAAATTCGTGAGATCATAAGTTCCCGCGTCATAACGCGTCAGCAGAAAGTTGCAGATTTTCCGAGCTTCATACATGGCTCTTTGCCCAGAATCACACCGGCAAATTATCGTGCTTCCGCCCCGGCATCTCCACCGTCTTCCCGCGCAGCATCGCCAGCGCGCGGGCGATGCGCGGCCGCGTGGCGTGCGGCATGATCACGTCGTCGATATAGCCGCGCTCGGCGGCGATGAAGGGCGACAGGAAGCGCTCCTCGTATTCCTTGGTGCGGGCGGCGATTTTTTCCGGGTCGCCGATGTCGGCGCGGAAGATGATCTCGACCGCGCCCTTGGCGCCCATCACCGCGATCTGCGCGGTCGGCCAGGCGTAATTGACGTCGCCGCCGATATGCTTTGACGCCATCACGTCGTAGGCGCCGCCGAACGCCTTGCGCGTGATCACGGTGACGAGCGGCACCGTGCCTGCGAATAGGCGAACAGCAATTTCGCGCCGTGCTTGATCAGGCCGCCATATTCCTGCGCGGTGCCGGGCAAAAATCCCGGCACGTCGACGAAAGTGACGATCGGAATGTTGAAGGCGTCGCAGAAGCGCACGAAGCGCGCCGCCTTGCGGCTGGCGTCGCTGTCGAGCACGCCGGCCAGCACCATCGGCTGATTGGCGACGAAGCCCACGGTGCGGCCGCCGATGCGGCCGAAGCCGATGACGATGTTGCGGGCGAACGCTTCCGACAATTCGAAGAAGTCGCCCTCGTCGACGACTTTGAGGATCAGCTCCTTGATGTCGTAGGGCTTGTTCGGATTGTCGGGCACCAAACTGTCGAGCGACGGCTCGATGCGGTCGACTCGTCGAACGACGGCCATTCCGGCACGCCGGAGGAACAACTCGCCGGCAGGAAATCGATCAGCCGGCGCATCTGCAGCAGCGTCTCGACGTCGTTGTCGTAGGCGCCGTCGGCGATCGAGCTTTTGGTGGCGTGCACCGAGGCGCCGCCGAGCTCTTCGGCGGTGACGATCTCGTTGGTCACCGTCTTCACCACGTCGGGCCCGGTGACGAACATGTAGCTGGTGTCGCGCACCATGAAGATGAAATCGGTCATCGCCGGCGAATAGACGTCGCCGCCGGCGCACGGGCCCATGATCACCGAAATCTGCGGAATGACGCCCGAGGAGAGCACGTTGCGCTTGAACACCTCGCCGTAGCCGCCGAGCGCCGCGACGCCTTCCTGGATGCGGGCGCCGCCGGCGTCGAACAGGCCGACGATCGGCGCGCGCGAGCGCATCGCCATGTCCTGGATCTTTGATGATCTTCTGCGCGTGGGTTTCCGACAGCGAGCCGCCGAACACGGTGAAATCCTTGGCGAAGGCGAACACGGTGCGGCCGTTGACGGTGCCGAAGCCGGTGACCACGCCGTCGCCGGCGATGTGGGACTTCTCCATGCCGAAATCGGTCGAGCGGTGCTCGACGAACATGTCGAGCTCCTCGAACGAGCCGCGGTCCATCAGAAGCTCGATGCGCTCGCGCGCGGTGAGCTTGCCGCGCTTGTGCTGCGCCTCGATGCGGGTGTCGCCGCCGCCCTGGCGCGCGCTGACGCGGCGGTCTTCGAGCCTGTCGAGAATGTCTTTCATGGTTCGCTACCGATCCCGCTTGTGGCGGCCCCCGACCGGCCGGAATTTGAAACTTCTCAGTCAAGATCCCGCGCGTCGTTGCTGCAGCAGACCACCAGAATACTGACGGTCGGCGCGTTGGGAAACGACATGGCCGCGCCCATGGGGTTGCTGGCCGCAGCCTCGCAGAGCCGCGTCGGAAACCTCGAAGACGAGGCAGTCCTCGCCGCCCGGTTCTAACCCATTGGTCGTGTCATTCATGCCGCGCCACCCGTCTGCCGCTGGCCAGCTCACTGCTCATCAGCGTGGACGTGCCGCGGCAAGGGAAATCCGCCGCGCCTATTCGCGGGGTTTAGCGTCCGACTTGGTATCCGCCGCATCGCGCACGCCACCTCCTCCACCGCCGCGACGATGCCGGCATAGCCGGTGCAGCGGCACAGGTGCCCGCTCAAGACCTCGCGGATTTCGGCGGTCGAGGGCTGCGGATTGCGGGCGAGATAATCGGTGAACGACATCAGGATGCCCGGCGTGCAGAAGCCGCATTGCAAAGCGTGATTGTTGCGGAACGCCGCCTGCAGCGGATTGAGCGCGCCGTCCGGCGCGGCGAGCGATTCCACGGTTTTCACCGTCGCGGCCCTCGGCCTGCACCGCGAGCGTCAGGCAGGAGCGCGCGGCGACGCCGTCGATCAGCACGGTGCAGGAGCCGCAGATGCCGTGCTCGCAGCCGACATGGGTGCCGGTGGCGCCGAGCGCATGGCGCAGGAAATCGCACAGCAGCAGTGCGCGGCTCGGCCTCGGCCGCAAGCTTGCGGCCGTTGAGCGTCAGCGCGATGCGCACCCGCTCGTTGCGGTTCACGCGGCGCATTGTTTGGCCTCCTCGATCACATGAGGCGCGAGATTGCGGAACAGATCGCGCCGCAACGCCGCCGAGGCGTGCAGATCCTCGTAGCCTTCGAGTTCTTCCGCCCATTCGCCGATCGCGTCCGCCGCATCGCCGTTCAAGCCGGCGCACCATCGGCCTGCCCGGCCATGCCGCCGACGCCGAGCCGCACCGCGCCGTCGTCCTCGACCGCCGCGGCGACCGCGACGATGGCGAAGTCGCCGTGGCGGCGCGCCACTTCGCGAAAGGCGACGCCCTGCCCTGTCATGACCGGAAAGCGCACCGCGGCGATCAGCTCGTCGTCGGCTCGCGCGCCGTGGTCAGCATGTCTTTCTGAAAATCGCCCGCCGCCAGCACGCGCTCGCCGCGCTTGCGAGCGCAGCACGACCTCGCCGCCGAGCACCGCCAGCGCCAGCGGCAATTCCGAGCTCGGATCGGCATGCGCGATCGAGCCGCAGACGGTGCCCTTGTTGCGGGTCTGAAAATGGCCGACGAACGGCAGCGCCGCGGCGACGAGCGGCAGTTTTTCGGCAAGCTGCGGCCACGCCATCAGTTTGTTCTGCGTCACCGCGGCGCCGATCTCGATCGTGTCGCCGAGATCGCGGATGGCGTCGAGCGCGGCGATCCGCGAAATATCGATCAGCGCGCACGTCGATCAGCCGCAGATTGAGCATCGGCAACAGCGACTGGCCGCCGGCCAGCATGCGCGCGTCGTCGCCGTATTCGGCGAGCAGCGCCATCGCCTCCTCGACGCTGTCGGGCCGCATGTAATCGAAAGGGCGCGGCTTCATCTTGGCGCCTTTGACGATCGCGTGGATGCGCCGCGGCGTCGCCGGCAGCACCACGTCGCGCACGCCGAGCGCGTCGGCGATGGCGTTGGCGATGCAGGCCGGCGTCGACATGCAATTGCCTTCGGCCAGCCCCTTGGCGCCGAGCGGCGTGAGCGGCGACGGCGACTCGTAATGCAGTATTTCGACGGCGGGGATTTCGCTCACCGTCGGCACCAGATAATCGGCGAAAGTGCCGGAGAGAAACGCGCCTTCCTCGTTATAGATGAACTCCTCGTAGAGCGCCGCCGCGACCCCTTGCGCGAAGGCGCCGCGGATCTGGCCGGTGGCGATCATCGGATTCATGATGCGGCCGGCGTCGTGCATGGTCACATAGCGGTCGACGCGGACCTGATAGCTCAGCGGATCGATCTCGATGCCGCACATGTCGAAGATGAAGCCATAGGTCAGCGAGGTATTGATGCGGTCGTCGCTCGACGGCGGTTCGAGTTCCGGCGGCGACCAGATGCCGGTTTCGCTCAAAGCCGGCGCCATGCCTTCCGGCAGCAGCACCGGCGACCAGTGCGAGGTCGCGGCGACGCGGCCGAACGGCAGCGCATTGTCCGGATTGGAGCGGCTGCGGATTTTGCCGCCGGCAAGCTCGACGTCGTCGGGCAGCACGTTGAGCTGCTTGGCGCCGATGCCTTTGAGCTTGTCGCGCATCTGCGCCGCGGCCATGTGCGCGGCGACCGCGGTGCCGGAGGCAAAGCGGCTCGAATAGGTGCCGGCCGCGATCGACCATTGGTCCTTCGCGGTATCCATTTCCAGAACCACTTCGATGTCGTCGGCTTTCAGGCCGAGTTCGTCGGCGACGATCTGCGCCAGCACGGTCTCGTGGCTCTGGCCCTGCACCGTGACGTCGGCGGTCACGGTGATGGCGCCGAGCGGATCGACATTCACCGTCGCCATCGACACCGCGCCGTTTTTCGGGCCGGCCTTTTCGCGCGCCGCTGCCGTCATCAGCGTCGAGAGATAGCCCATATTCGACATCGCCGGCTCGACCACCACCGCAAAGCCGATGCCGTATTTGCGCCCGGCGGCGCGCGCCGTCGTCGCGCCGACGCTTGAGTTCGGCAAGCCGGCCGTCGCCGAGTGCTATTTCGACGGCGCGCGGGTAATCGCCGGAATCGTAGAGCGCGCCGGCCGCGGTGCGGTACGGAAATTTTTGCGCCGGAATGAGATTGCGCGGATGACATCGAGCGGATCGAGCTTCAGCTCGACCGCGATGCGCGCCATCAGCCGCTCCAGCGCCAGATAAAGCTGCGGCCCGCCAAAGCCGCGAATGAGGCTCGCCGGCATTTTGTTGGTGAGCACGACGCGGTTTTTCACCTCGACATTTGCGATGTCGTAGGCGCCGGTCACCGCGCCGTGCATGCGGTAGAGCGGCCCCGGCATCGGCGCGCGCAAGAAACGCGCCGTAATCCTCAAGCTGATCGAGTCTTAGCGCGAGGATGCGGCCGTCCTTGGCGACCGCGGCCTCGATCTCGGTGACGCGGTTCGGGCCGGAGCTGGCGGCGACCAGATGCTCGATGCGATCCTCGACCCATTTCACCGGCCGGCCGGTGATTTTCGCCGCAAGCGCGATCAGCACGACATAGGGAAACACCGAAAGCTTGATACCGAAACTGCCGCCGGAATCCGGCGGGATGCGCAGCCGCAATTTCGGCCCCGGCACGCGCAACGCGCGCGCCATCACCGGATGCATCGAAAACGGCCCCTGGAAATTCGCCAGCACGTCGTAGCTGCCCTCGGCGGGATTGTGCTGCGCGACGACGACGTAACATTCGATCGGCGTGAATGACTGCCGCGGGAACGGCACCGTCATGGCGATGCGGCGGTCGGCGCGCGCGAACGCTCCCTTCGGATCGCCGTAGCTGAATTCGCGCACCGAGATTTCGTTGGTCCTGGCTTCGGGATGCATCAGCGGCGCCGATTTTTCGCACGCGGCCAGCGGATCGATCACCGCTTCGAGCGGCGCATAGTCGACCGCGACCAGCTCGGCGGCGTCCTCGGCGATATAGCGGCTCTCCGCCACGACGAGCGCGACCGGCTCGCCGACATAGCGGACGCGCTCCACCGCCAGCGCCCATTGCTGCACCGGCACCTTGATGGCGGCGAGAAACGGATCGGACAGCTTGCGCACATCCTCGCCGGTGATGACCGCCCAGACGCCCTCATGCGCCAGCGCGCTTGCCGCATCGATGCGCACGATCTCGGCATGCGCGTGCGGCGACCGGATGACGTGGGCGTGCAAGGTGCCGACCGGGATCGGCAGATCGTCGGCATAGCGGCCGCGGCCCGACAGCAGCGCCGGGTCTTCCTTGCGCAGCATAGGTTTGCCGAGCTGGCCGGACATGATTTATGCAGTCCTCCCTGACTTTATCTCTCTACATCCGCCGCCGAATGTTGTCAGCACGCGTGACTATATGCGGTGTCGGGGCCGCGCTGGCGCGCCGTGTGCGCCTCAACTAACATCGCCATCGGAACAAGCATGGACCAATCCGCCCATAACTCGACCGCCAATGGTTCCGGCATCGGCCAGCCGGTGCGCCGCCGCGAGGATTTGCGGCTGGTGCGCGGCGGCGGCCGCTACACCGCCGACGAGAACCTGCCGGGCCAGGTCCATGCCGTGATGCTGCGCTCGCCGCACGCCCATGCGCGCATCCGCTCCATCGCCACCGACAAGGCCAAGGCGATGCCCGGCGTGCTTGCGGTGCTGACCGGCGCCGATTTTCTCGCCGACGGCCTGAAGCCTGTTCCGCACAAGCCGTGGTCGCCGCATCCGGCCGAGACCAAGCTGCGCAACAAGGGCGACGTGCCGCCGTTCGAAGCGCCGCACTATCCGCTGCCGGCCGACAAAGCGCGCTTCGTCGGCGAAGCGGTGGCCATGGTCGTCGCCGAGACGGTGCATGCGGCAAAAGACGCCGCCGAACAGATCGAGGTCGATTACGACGTCCTCCCCGCGGTGGTCGAGACCGTCGCGGCGGCGCGGCAGGACGCCCCGCAGGTGCACGACGCCGCCACCAATGTCTGTTTCGATGCCGAGCTTGGCGACGCCGCGGCGACCGATGCCGCGTTTGCGCGCGCGGCGCATGTGACGCGGTTCGAGACCTGGGTGCAGCGCGTCACCGGCGTGCCGATGGAGCCGCGCGCCGCGCTCGCCGATTTCGATGCCGCGACCGGACGCTTTACGGTTTACGCCGGCAACGGCGGCGCGGTGCGGCTGAAAAACGATCTCGCCACCATGCTCGGCGTCGCGCCGGAGAAAGTCCGCGTCTTGATGCAGGACGTCGGCGGCAATTTCGGCACCCGCGGCATGATCTATCCGGAATTCGCGCTGGTCGCCTGGGCGGCGCGCAAGCTGCGCCGGCCGGTCAAGTGGATCAGCGAGCGGCACGAGTCGTTCCTCAGCGACTATCAGGCGCGCGACCTCGTCGTCGAAGCCGAGCTCGCGCTCGACGACAACGGCAAGTTCCTGGCGATGCGCGGCTCGAATCTCGGCAATCTCGGCGCCCACACCACCAATTTCGCCATGGTGCAGAAGGGCGTGCAGATGATGTCGAGCATCTATCGCATGCCGGCGGCGCATTTTCGCGCCCGCGCCACGCTCTCCAATACCTCGCCGACGCGGCCCTATCGCAGCGCCGGCCGGCCGGAAGTGATTTTCGTCATGGAGCGGCTGATCGATCTCGCCGCGCGCGAGCTCGGCTTCGACCGCGTCGCGCTGCGGCGCAAGAACCTCGTGACCGAAAAGGAACTGCCGTACAAAAATCCGTTCGGCGTCGAATACGACAACGGCGACTATATCGGCGGCATGGACATGGCGCTCAAACTCGGCGACTGGGCGGGCTTCAAGCGCCGCCGCGCCGAGGCGAGAAGGCGCGGCAAATATCGCGGCATCGGGGTGGGCAATTACGTCGACATTTCGACCGGCGTGCCGCGCGAGAAAGCCGAGATCACGGTGAAGCCCGACAGCACCGTCGAACTGGTGATCGGCATCGTGTCGCAGGGCCAGGGCCATGAGACGAGCTTTGCGCAACTCGTCACCGAATGGCTCGGCGTGCCGATCGAGAGCGTGCGCTTCGTCGCCGGCGATACCGATCGCGTCACAGTCGGCGGCGGCGCCCATTCCGGCCGCGGCATGCGGCTCGGCTCGATCGTCATCAAAAAATCGTCCGACGGCATCATCGAGAAGGGCATGCGCGTCGCCGAGCATCTGCTGGAGACCGCCGCAGCCGACATCGAATTCAAGCAGGGCCGCTTTCTCGTCAAAGGCACCAACCACGCGGTCGGCCTGTTCGAGGTGGCGCGCGCGGCGTGCGAGCGTTCCGATCTGCCGGAGGATTTGCGCGGGCCGCTTTACGCCGCCTGCGACGAGACCGTGCTCGACGCGGCCTTTCCCTATGGCGCGCATGTCTGCGAGGTCGAGGTCGACCCCGATACCGGCAAGGTCACGCTCATTACTTATGCCGCGGTTGACGATGTCGGCCGCGCCGTGAACCCGCTCATTATCCACGGCCAGGTCCATGGCGGCATCGCCCAGGGCGTAGGCCAGGCGCTGCTGGAGCACGCCTATTACGATCCCGAGACCGGACAAATGCTCGCCGGTTCGTTGATGGACTACGCCATGCCGCGCGCCTCGGACCTCGTAAACTACCTGACCGAGATCAGCGAGGTGCCGTCCTCGACGCATCCGCTCGGCATCCGCCCGGCCGGCGAAGGCGGCACGGTCCCGGCGCTCGCTGTCATCGTCAACGCCATCGTCGATGCGCTGTCGGACTTCGGCGTGCGCCACGTCGAAATGCCGGCGACGCCGGAGCGCGTGTGGCGGGCGATTCAAGCCGCGCGCAGCGCCGATAGCAGCACGCGCAGCCAACAAAGTTCCGGCAACGGGTCGAACCGTGCCGGATAGCGATCTCGCCAGCCGCGATTTTAAGAACATCCTGCTGATCAAGCTGTCGGCGATGGGCGACGTCGTGCAGACGATGCCGTTGCTCAACAAATTGCGGCACCGTTATCCCAAGGCGCGCATCGACTGGCTGGTGACGCCGCCCACCGACGAGCTGTTGCGGTACAATCCGGCCATCAGCAACGTCATCGAGTTTTCCCGCGACGAATGGGCGGCGCCGTGGAAGCTGACGCCGTTTCTCAGTTCGGCGCGGCTCATCGCCATGCTGCGCGCCGCGCAATATGACCTGGTGCTCGATCTGCAGGGCCAATTGCGCAGCGCGGTGTTTGCCTTTGCCTCCGGTGCGCCGGTCCGCATCGGCTTCGACAAGCCGCGCGCCGACCGATGGCAGACTTCGCCGCGCAAAATCCCGGACGAGGCGAAGAAGCACGCCTGGCAGGGTGCGCGCGAGGGAAGCTGGCTCGCCTATACCCATCACATCCCGCTGCCGACGCTCGATGTACACCCGGTCGAACGCTATCTCGGCGTCGGGCCGATGCTCGGGCTGGACGATGGCGCGCCCGATTTTTCATTTCCGATCCCGCCGGAGGCGGTGACCCGCATCGATGCTTTGCTCGATTATTACGGCGCCGCCAAAGCAAGACTTATCGCGATTGCGCCGGGGACGAATTGGGAAACCAAACAGTGGCGCGCCGACGCCTTCGCCGAGGCGGCCCGGCATTTTCTGGAAAAAAGCTGCGCCGTGGCCTTGATCGGCTCGGAGCGCGAGCGCGCGGTCTGCGATGAGGTGGCGCGGCTGGCGCCGGGAGCCGTCAACCTCGCCGGCGAAACCACGCTGAGCGAGCTTGCGGCGCTCATTCGCCGCGCCAGCGTCTGCGTCACCAACGATTCCGGCCCGATGCATCTTGCCATCAGCCCTCGACCGCGCGGTCGTGAGCATTTTCGGGCCGACCGATCCGGTCTGGGCCGGGCCTTACCATCGCGACAATGCGGTGCTGCGGCGGAGCTGCCGTGCTCGCCCTGCTACTTGCGCCAGCTGAGCCGCTGCAACTTCGGCCACGCCTGCATGAAGGACGTCAGCGCGGAAGCGGTGATCGAGCGCGTCGACGGTATTCTCGCCAAGTTGCCGGCGCGGCCAAAAATGTCCTCACCGCCGGTGAGCCCGCGGTAAAGTCTTGCCGCCGCGAACTTAATGCCAATACGGCGGATAGCCCGACGCTTTCTCTTCCGCCGCGAGCAGCCGCAGCATCGCCGGCCATTCCAGCACGCCGTAGGGCCGCCGCGTGCCCGGCTGATAGAGGTGCGCGGTGTGCGCCAGCACATTCTCGCCCGGCATGGTCAGTTCGGCGCGCGCCGCCATGGCGTCGACCTGCGACCGGCATGACATTTCGAGCTGATACATCGTATTGAACGCCTGCTGGATGGTCGGCGCCGCAGGTGAGCAGGCCGTGATTGCGCATGATCAGTGCGTCGTGCGGCCCGAGGTCGGCCACGATGCGCACGCGCTCGTCGGTGTCGACCGCCGGGCCCTCGTAGTCGTGATAGCCGATATGGCCGACGAAGCGGATCGAGGTCTGCGACAGCGGCAACAGCCCGCATTTCATCGCCGCAACCGCCATGCCGGCGCGGGTATGGGTATGCAGCACGCAAGCGACGTCCGGCCGCGCCTTGTGGATGGCGCCGTGAATGACATAGCCGGAGACGTTGAGGCTGTAATCGGTATCGGGCTTGGCGATGATGTTGCCCTCGACATCGATCTTGACCAGGCTCGACGCCGTGATCTCCTTATAGAGCAGCCCATAGAGATTGATGAGCAGATGCTCGGTGCCGGGAATGCGCGCCGTGATATGGTTATAGATGAGGTCGGTCATCCCGTAGGCATCGACCAGCCGGTAGCAGGCGGCGAGATCGGTGCGCGCCTGCCACTCTTGCGCCGACACCTCATTGCGGATTGACTTGAAATCGGTCGAGTAATTCACGGTCGTTTCTCCCTTCCCTTCAGCATAGCGCGCGGGACGGCTCATGTCAGGCGGCAAAGTTGATGACTAAGATCGGCGAAATCCTGCGTAATCATGTGAAGGAGAAGCTCGCCCGCGGCGAGGTCGTCGCCTCGATGACGGTGCGGCTGGTGCCGCGGCATCGAGATCGCGCGCATCGCCAAGACCGCGGGCTTCGACAGCCTCTATGTCGATCATGGAACATTCGAGTTTCTCGCTGGAAACCACCGGGCAGATCTGCATGGCCGCGCTCGAGGCCGGCGTCACGCCGTTCGTGCGCGTGCCCGGCGTCGCCGAAGTATCGCGCGTGCTCGATGCCGGCGCGCTCGGCATCATCGCGCCGCATGTCCGCTCGGCCGCCGAAGCGCGCGACTATGTGCGGGCGGCGAAATTTCCGCCGCTCGGCGAGCGCTCGGCCGGCGGGCCCGCTGCCCCATCTGCACTACCGCTCGTTTCCGGCCGCCGAGGCCGACGCCGCGCTCAATGCCGCGACCACGTTGATGGTGCAATTCGAGAGCGAGGCGGCGCTGGCGAAGGCCGACGAGATCGCCGCCGTCGACGGCGTCGACATGGTCATGATCGGGTCGAACGATTTCCTCGCCGATTGCGGGCTTGCCGGCCAATACGAGCATCCGCGCCTGCGCGACGCCTATGCCAAAACCATCGCCGCCTGCCGCAAGCACGGCAAGCATGTCGGCGTCGGCGGGCTGGCGTCGCGGCCGCAGCTCGCCGCCGAATTCGTGCGCATGGGCGCGCGCTATGTCTCGACCGGCACCGATCTCGGCTTTCTGCTTGCGCGCCTGCCACCGCAAAAGCCAAGGAAGTGCGCGACATCGATCTCAGCGACAAAAAATGAGACATGATATGATCGCGCGAAACCGGGGGTGACACATGCTCGAACTGCGTCCGGGTTGCGAATGCTGTGACAAGGATCTGCCGCCGTCGGCGACCGACGCGATGATCTGCACCTTCGAGTGCACCTTCTGCCGCGATTGCGTCGACAATCGGCTGCACGGCGTCTGTCCGAATTGCGGCGGCAATTTCGTGCCGCGGCCGGTGCGGCCGGCGGCGAAACTTCGCAACAATCCACCGTCCAGCCGGCGCGTCTTCAATCCGGCGGGCCGCGGCCGCTAACAACGTCATCTTGGGAAAACGTCGTATGGCAAGACTGCGCACGCTGGTGATCGACGGCTTTGCTCTCGCGCTGATGGCAGCCGCATTTTCCGCGCCTGCCGCCGCCGACGATTATCCGTCGCGGACGATCCGGCTGATCATTCCGTTTCCGCCCGGCGGCAGCAACGATGTGGTCGGACGCATCGTCGCCAACCAGCTCGGCCAAAAACTCGGCCAGCAAGTCTTCGTCGACAATCGCGCCGGCGCCGGCGGCGTGGTCGGCACCGACGTCGCGGCGAAGTCCGCGCCCGACGGTTACACGCTGCTGGTGATTTCCGTCGCGCACGCCGTCGATCCCTGGATCTACAAAGAGCCGTATGACCCGATCAAGGATTTCGTCCCGGTCGGCATTTTAGGCACCGGCACCAATGTGCTCACCGTCAATCCGAAGCTGCCGGTGAATTCGGTGCAGGACCTGCTCGAGCTCGCCAAGGACAAGCCGGGCTTTCTCAATTACGCGTCCGCCGGCATCGGCAGTTTCCAGAACCTGGGCGGCGAATTGTTCAAGCTGATGGCCGGCGTCGACATTCATGCACGTGCCGTATAAAGGCGGCGGACCGGCGATGCTCGCCGTCATCGCCGGCGAAGACCAGGTGATGTTCTCTTCGATCGTGCAGACGGTGCCGAACATCCAGTCCGGCCTGTTGCGGGCGCTGGCGACCGGCGGGGCAAAGCGCAGTCCCATTCTTCCCGATCTGCCGACCATCGGCGAAGCGGGCGTGCCGGGCTATGTGGCGGCCGACTGGTGGGGAATCCTCGCGCCGGCCGGCACGCCGGCGCCGATCGTCGACAAGCTGCATGACGCCATCGAAGAGGTTTTGCAGTCGGCGGACACCAAGAAATACATGGATCAGCAGGGCGCAACGCCGCTCTTCATGAGCACGGCCGAGTTCGGAAATTATATCCAGTCGGAAATCGCCAAGTGGGGACCGGTGGTGCAAAAAGGCCGGCATGAAGGCGGAGTGAGCTGCAATACCTTCACCTACTCACTCCGATCCGGTGCGCATCGTGTTCGGCGCCGGCGCCATCGCGGCGCTGCGCGCGGAAGCCGATTTTCACAAAATGTCGCGGCTTGTCGTGCTGTGCTCGAAGACGCGCATCGATTTCGCCCGCCGCGTCGACCGCCGCGATCGCCGACCGCATTGTCGGCTTCTGCGACGCCGGCGGGGCAAAACATGCCGCGCGATGCCTTCGAGCGCATCCTCGCCGACATCAAGCGGCACAATGCCGACGGCTTCGTCGTGGTCGGCGGCGGCTCGCCGATCGGGCTCGCCAAGGCCGCGGCCGCGACGACAAAGCTGCCCTATATCGCCGTGGTCACCACCTATTCCGGCTCGGAAATGGCGGCGCGCTGGTATATCGGCGTCGCCGAGAACCGCGTGTGCGGCGAGACCGCCGCGGCGCTGCCGGCGACCGCGATCTACGATCCCGAACTGACGCTCGATCTGCCGGCGCGCGTGTCGGCGGCAAGCGGCATGAATGCCATGGCGCATGCGGTCGAGAGCCTCTACGGCATCGACACCAATCCGGTCGTGCAGACCATGGCCGAGGAAGCGGTCCGGCTGCTGGGATCGAGCCTGCCGCGCATCGTGCAAAATCCGCGCGATCTCGCCGCGCGCACCGACGCGCTCTACGGCGCGTGGCTGGCGGCGAATTTCCGCGCCAAAGTCGGCCTCGAACACGCCATCGCGCAGCGTGTGCGGCAATGGTTCAATCTCGATCACGCGCAGACCCACGCCATCGCGACGCCTTATGCGATCGGTTTCAACGCTTCGGCGGCGCCCGAGGCGATGGAACGCATCAAGCGCGCGCTCGGCGCCGCCGACGCGGCGCGCGGGCTTTACGATCTCAATGTCCGCATCGGGCTGCCGACCGGGTTCAAAGACCTCGGCATGCGCGAGGAAGACATCGGCAAAGCCGTCGAGGTCGTCGCGGCGGTCAAGATCACGCATCCGAAGCCGGTCTCGAAGGCCGATCTGCAAAACGTCATCACCCAGGCCTATGCGGGCGCGCCGCCGCGCTTTTGAAAAAATGCCGCAGAGCAACGCCGCCACCGCTGGCTCGGGAATGAAATGGGTCGGCCGCGCCATCCGGCGGCTGGAAGATCCCGCGCTGGTGACCGGACGCGGCCGCTTCACCGCCGATCTCGCCGCCACGCACGTCGTGCGTTTCGTCCGCAGCGCGGTCGCCTCCGGCCGCATTGTCCGCATCCGCGCGCCGGACGGCGCGAAGATCATTTGCGCCGAAAACCTCGACGGCGTGCGGCCGATCCGTCCCATGCTGCACAAGTTCAACTATCAGCCGATCGAGCAGCCGATCCTCGCCAAAGATGTGGTGCGCTTCGTCGGCGAACCGATCGCCGCGGTGTTCGCGCCGACCGGCGCCGAAGCCGAAGACATTGCCGACCGCGTCGAGGTCGAAATCGAGGAAATGCCGGCGGTCGTCGACGCCATCGACGCGCTCGCCGCCGACGCGCCGCGCGTGCATGAAACGCCGCAAGGTTCGTCGAATGTCGTGGTCGAAGGCCACATCAAGACCGCCGATTTCGACGGTGCGCTTGCCGGCGCAGCACGCCGCGTCCGCGTAAAGGTGCGCTCGCGCCGGCAAAACGCGACGCCGCTTGAAGCGCGCGCCGCGCATGCGGCATTCGATCCGGCATCCGGCCGGGTGACGCTGACTTGCGCGACGCAGATGCCGCATCTGCTGCGCACCGCGGTCGCCGATATTTTGGGCTTTCCCGAATCCGATCTGCGCGTCGTCGCGCCCGACGTCGGCGGCGGCTTCGGACAAAAAATGTCGCTGCCGGCCGAATATGTCGTGCTGGTGTGGCTGGCGCGGAAACTGCGCGACAGTGTCGCCTGGAGCGAAGACCGCCGCGAAAATCTCATCGCCGCTTTTCACAGCCGCGACCAGCATGTCGAGCTCGAAGGCGCGTTCGACGCCGACGGCAAGCTAGTCGCGCTATCGGCCGATGTTGTCGCCAATATCGGCGCCTATTCGTGCTTTCCGACCACCTGCGGCGTCGAGCCGCTGATGGCCATGGCGGAATTGCCGGGCCCCTATGACGTGCGCGCCTATTCGTGCCGCGCACGCGGCGTCGCCACCCATACCTGCACCATGGCGCCCTATCGCGGCGTCTCGCGGCCGGTCATCACCTTTGCCATCGAGCGGCTGATGGACAAAGCCGCCGCGGCCTTTGCTCTCGACCCGGTGGAAATCCGGCGGCGCAATCTGATCGGAAAATTTCCCTATACATCGGCGACCGGGCTGGTGTTCGACGAGGGCAGCTATCGCGAAACGCTCGAACAAGCGGTCGGGCATATCGACCTGCCGGCGTTTCGCGCCCGCCAGCGCGCCGCGCGCTCAGCCGGCCGTTATCTCGGCATTGGCTTCGCGACATTTTCCGAGCGGACCGGCTACGGCAGTTCGGCCTTCGCCGCGCGCGGCATGGACATCACGCCGGGCTGGGAGACGGTCGAGGTCGTCATGGATCCGTCCGGCCGCGTCGAAGCGCGCATCGGCGCGAGCCCGCACGGCCAGGGACTCGGCACGGCGCTCGCCCAGCTCGTCGCCGACGAAGTCGGCGTCGCGCCGCACAATGTGCGCGTCATTGCCGGCGACACCGACCGCACGCCCTATGGCTGGGGCACGTTTGCCAGCCGCTCGCTCGTCATTTCCGGCGGCGCCACCATGCTGGCGGCGCGAAAAATCCGCGAAAAACTTCTCGCCATTGCCAGCCATATTCTGGAGGCCGCGGCCGACGACATCGTGCTGGAGAACGGCAGCGCTAAAGTTTTGGGAACCGATCGCACCGTCGCGATCGCGGCGCTGGCGCGCGCTGCCTACCACGAGACGCATCGCTTCAAGGGCGACATCACGCCGGGCTTGAGCGAGAGCGCGTATTACGACCCGCCCGGGACTTTCTCCAATGCCTGCCATGTCGCGATTGTCGAAGTGGACATTGAGACCGGACGCGCAGCGCTGGAGAAATTCCTTGCCGTGGAGGATGCCGGCCGCATCATCAATCCGATGATTGCCGAGGGCCAGGTGCATGGCGGCATCGCGCAGGGCATCGGCAACGCGCTGTTCGAGGAAATCGTCTACGACACGCTCGGCAATATCCAGACGCGCGACACTGGCCGATTATTTGGCGCCGACCAGCGGCGAAATTCCGCCGATCGAGTTGCACCACATCGAAACGCCGGCGGCATCCTCGGTCACCGGCGCCAAGGGTCTGGGCGAAGGCGGCACGATCGGCGCGCCGGCGGCGATCGTCAACGCCGTCAACGATGCGCTGTCGCCGTTCGGCGTCTCGATCGATGAAATTCCGGCAACACCGCAGCGGATCCGAGCGGCGCTGCGCACCGCGGGCGGCACCTGACTACTGATGTTCGCGCGCCGAGGCGATCGCCAGAAAGAGATAGACGCCGAGCAGCGTCATTTCGATGAGCACGACGACGATGCTGCCGCCATAGACCTGCGGGAAAAACACTTCCACCGCCGCCATCGAGACGACGGAGGTGAGCCACACCACCGCACCCCAGGCCGCGGCGAGCCAAAGGCCGACCGCGGCGACCAGATCGAGCACGGCAAACAACACCGTCGCCGTCTGCCAGGCGATGGTACGGGACTCAAATCCCCCATCGAGCGGTGCGCCGATGCCGCAGACCTGCGCCCAGTGGTAGAGGCCCTTGATCAGCGAGACGCCGGCCATGATGCGCAGGAAGAGGACGAGATATTCCGTCCAGGTGTCCCGGCCTTTGCCCACCTGCACCGGCTCGAGCATGTCGCTCGGCCGTGTCGGCCGCCGCTGCGATTGGTCGCTCATTGTCGCGTCCTTTAAGCCCGAGCCGGCTGCGGCTTCGTCCCGCACCCATCAGGACCGATAGAGAAGCCCGGCAAGCGCCGTCTAGGCCCCTGTTATATCCGCGAAATTCCGCGGTCGGTTTAGTGGCGGGTTAGGCCTGGAAGGGGTAAAAGGAGGCAGACACGGAGTGTTCAGCCATGGCGATCAAGTTTGGCCGCCCGCTCGAAAGCAGCCGCCTCGCGCCGGTCGAGGCCGAGGCGCCGGCCGACCGCCTCGATCTGGCGATCCGCCCGCGGCGCAACCGCCGCGCCGAATGGTCGCGCCGCATGGTGCGCGAGAACGTGCTCACCACCGACGATCTGATCTGGCCGCTGTTCCTGGTCGACGGCACGAAAGTCCGCGCGCCGGTCAATTCGATGCCCGATGTCGAACGCCTTTCGGTCGATGAAGCCGTGCGCGCCGCCGAGCGGGCCGCCAAACTGACGATCCCGTGCCTGGCGTTGTTTCCCTACACCGAGCCCGGCCGGCGCGACGACGGCCGGCTCGGAAGCGCTCAATCCGGACAATCTGGTTTGCCGCGCCATCCGCGCGATCAAGAAGGAGGTGCCGGAGATCGGCATTCTCTGCGACGTGGCGCTCGACCCCTATACCAGCCACGGCCATGACGGCTTGTTGCGCGACGGCGTCATCCTCAATGACGAAACCGTCGGCGATTCTGGTCCGGCAGGCTTTGGTCGAGGCCGAAGCCGGCTGCGACATCATCGCGCCGTCCGACATGATGGACGGCCGGGTCGGCGCGATCCGCTCGGGCCTCGACGCGGCCGGCTTTGCCGACGTTCAGATCATGGCCTATGCGGCCAAATATGCGTCGGCCTTCTATGGCCCTTCCGCGACGCCGTCGGCTCGAGCGCCACGCTGATCGGCGACAAGCGCACCTACCAGATGGACCCGGCGAATACCGACGAGGCGTTGCGCGAGGTCGAACTCGACATCGCCGAGGGCGCCGACATGGTCATGGTCAAGCCCGGCCTGCCCTATCTCGACATCCTGCAGCGGGTCAAAGACACCTTCGCGATGCCCACCTTCGCCTACCAAGTGTCCGGCGAATATGCGATGATCATGGCTGCCGCGGGGAACGGCTGGCTCGACGGCGACAAGGCCATGATCGAGAGCCTGATCGCCTTCAAGCGCGCCGGAGCCGACGGTGTGCTGACCTATTTCGCCGCGAGGGTTGCGGAGAAACTGAAGAAGGGCGATTCTCTGACAAATCGCCACCCCCGCCCGGGATGCAAGAACGAGGCGGATGTGATGCGTGAGTATGACGACGACAACATCCGGCTTTACACGCCGGTTTTGCAGCGGATCATCATCCTGGTGGCGGTCATCATCGCCGTGCCAGTGGTGATGTGGACCATCACGGCCTTCGTGCGCACTTATGTCGCGCCGCCCAAGGTCCCGACATTCCAGCCCCTGTCGCTAGCGCCATCCCCGCCGCCGGACAATGTGTCCGCCGGGCAGCAAGCGGCCGTGACGCCGGCCCCTCAGGACGCCCAGCCGCCGGCAGATCAGAACGCCATGCCGGCTGCCGCTAATCCGCCGCAGACCGCCGACGCCAATGCACCTTCAGCCGCGCCGCAACTCACCACGCCATCCGTAAGCGCCCAGCCAATGCCTCCTCCCGCCCCGGACGGCGGGGCCCCGGCTGCAACGGCGGATTCGACCACGCCACCGGCATCCAGCCAGAATTTTGCCTGGCCCAGTCCGACCACCAATCCGCCGGCTATCCCATCGGCGGATGGCGGAAAGAATTCCGTCGCCACCGATCAACCGACGCCGGGCGACGGTGCGGCCGCCGATCTACCTGCGCCGGACCCGCTCAAAGGGCGGATTCCAATGCCACGCCGTCGCCCGAACGTCATTGCAATGGCGGAGCCCGCCGTTGCGCCGGACATGCCGGCTGTTGCGCCGGTTATGCCATCCGCCACGGCGTCGGCCATTCCGCTGCCGCGCGCCCGTCCAGCGTCCGCTCCCGAGGTGGCGCCGAGCCCTCCGCCTGAGACACCCGCTAACGGCTACGATCCCACCTCAATGCACTAGCCGTGACGCGCAATCACTCCAGCGCGGCGCCGCCTTCCATCCGCACCGGCTGATAGCCCTCGGCGGCGAGCGCGCGAAAGATTTGCTCGGCATGCGCCCCGTCGCGCGTCTCCATGGTGACGTCGAGCTTGGCGCCCTTGGCCGGCACATCGAGGAACAGGCGGTGGTGGTCGACGCCGAGGATATTGGCGCCGAGTTCGCCGAGCCGGCTGGCGATGCGGCCCAAAATTCCCGGCCGATCGGGAATGGTGAGGCGGAACGACACGATACGGTTCTCGCGCTCCAGTTCGCGCACCATGATGGAAGCGAGGATGCGCGGATCGATATTGCCGCCGCACAGGATCAGGCCGACCTTGCGGCCGGCAAAGCGCGCCGGCGCCGCCAGCATGGCGGCAAGTCCCGCCGCGCCGGCGCCTTCCGCCATCGCCTTTTGCAGGGTGACGAAGGCATTGACGGCGCGCTCGATCAACGGCTCGTCGACCAGGATAATGTCGCGCACGTATTCGCGCACGATCGGCAGCGTCAGCGCGCCGGCTTTGCTCACCGCGATGCCTTCGGCGAGCGTCGCGCCGCCGCATGGCCGCTCGCCGCGGTGGATCGCATTCCACATCGACGGATAAAGCGCGCATTCGACGCCAAAGATCTCGATCGAGGGTTTTATGGCGCGCGCCGCGATGGCATTGCCGGCGATGAGGCCGCCGCCGCCGATCGGAATGACGAGGACGTCGAGATCCGGCACGTCCTCCAGCATTTCCAGCGCGATCGTGCCCTGGCCGGCGATGATGTGCGGCATCGTCATAGGGATGAACCCAGACGAGATCGCGCTCGGCCGCGATCGCCTCGGCGCGCGCCTGCGCCTCCGTCAGCGTCTCGCCGTACAGCACGACGGTCGCGCCGAGCGCCTCGGTCGCCTTCACCTTCACGAATGGCGTGGTCACCGGCATGACGATGGTCGCGGGGATGCGCAAGCCGCCGGGCATGATAGGCCACCGCCTGGGCGTGGTTGCCGGCCGACATGGCGATCACGCCGCGGCGGCGCTCGGCAGCGCTCAGCGCGGCAAGCTTTACGCAGGCGCCGCGCTCCTTGAACGAATTGGTGACCTGCAAATTCTCGTATTTGACGTAAACGCTCGCGCCGGTGAGCGCCGACAGCGGCGGCGCCGCCAGAACGGCGTGCGCAGCACCTGGCCGGCAATGGTGCGCCGGGCCGCCTCGATATCGGCGAGCGTGACCTTCACCGGGTCATTCTCGAATAGCGGCAATGGCGGCGGCCTCGTATCGGCAGTCGTTGTTGGCGGTCGGCCGGGGCACTATAATGCGAATCCGATCATGACGGATTCTGGCCCAAATGCCGGTCCCGGACGGATCGGGCGTTTCGTTCGATGCCAAGCCGCATGCCTACGATCCGGCGGTCAATCCGGAATTTTTCGAAGGCGTTCTGGCGCGGCGCGTCGTCGCCTTCGTCATCGACCTCATCATCATCGCCATCCCGCTGATCGTCGGCTGGATGTTCATATTCGTGTTCGGCCTTGTCACATTCGGCCTCGGCTGGGCGCTGTTCTGGCTGATGTCGCCGGCTCGGTGGTCTGGGCGCTGGTCTACTACGGGCTAACGCTCGGCAGCCCGGCCTCCGCCACCATCGGCATGCGCGCCATGGAGATCGAAATGCGCACCTGGTACGGCGCGCCGGCCTATTTCGTGCTCGGCGCGGTCCACGCCATCGTCTTCTGGATCAGCGTCAGCGTGCTCACCCCGTTCATCCTTCTGGTCGGGTTCTTCAACACCCGGCGCCGCCTGCTGCATGACATGCTGGTCGGCACCATCCTCATTAACAACCCGGCGCGGGCGGCTTCGCTGCGCACACGCGCGACGCGCTGACGCGGAATTGGCCTTTGACGCCGGCTCCCCTCTCGGGCGATCCTAGGCGATGGCCGGATTCGATTGCCGGCCGCGAAAGCATAAGCTCCCGTGACCCAACACTCGCGCGACACGCCGCAATTCTACCTCACCGCCCCCTCGCCCTGCCCCTATCTCGGCGGGCAAAGAGGAGCGGAAGGTCTTTACCCACCTGGTCGGCGAGCGCGCCCCCGAGCTCAACAATATCCTCACCCAGGGCGGCTTTCGCCGCAGCCAATCCATCGCCTACCGGCCGGCCTGCGAGAGCTGCCGCGCCTGCGTCTCGGTGCGCGTCGTCGCCAACGATTTCCGCCCGACGCAAAGCATGCGCCGCATCGTGCGGCGCAACGCCGATATCGCCAGCGAAATGCGCATCGCGGTGCCGACCTCCGAGCAATACGCGATCTTCCGCGCCTATCTGGATTCGCGCCATCGCGACGGCGGCATGGCCGACATGACGGTGCTCGATTACGCCATGATGGTCGAGGACAGCCACATCGAGACGCGCATCATCGAATATCGGCGCCGCGAGCGGCCGGCCGCAGGCTCTGCTGTGCGCGCGGATGGCTGGAGGGCATCAAGCGCGGCGGCGGCGACCTGCTCGCCGTCGCGCTCACCGACGTGCTCGGCGACGGGCTGTCGATGGTCTATTCGTTTTTCGAGCCGGATGAGGCGGCGCGTTCGCTCGGCACCTTCATGGTGCTCGATCACATCGCGCGCGCCCAACGCATGGGTTTGACCTATGTCTATCTTGGCTATTGGGTGCGCGGCTCGCGCAAGATGGATTACAAGAGCCGTTTCCTGCCGCAGGAGCGGCTGATGCCGGAGGGCTGGGCGCGAGTCGAATAAGCAAGAGTGGAATAAAATTGGGTTTATGGGGTTGTTGAAATCAGTGCAGTCAATTCGATCGCTGAGGGAGAATTTTCATGCGTCAGTCCGCTTCAGTTTTTTTCGCCGCCGGCGTTCTCGTGCTTGGCATCGCCGCGGCGCTCGCGCAGACCGCACCGGCGACAACGGCCGATACGTCCAAGGGCAAAGCGCTGGTCGACGGCAAAGGCATGACGCTTTACGTCTTCGACAAAGACACGACCGGCGCGTCGAACTGCAACGACCAATGCGCCATCAATTGGCCGCCGCTGATGGCAGCCGCCGGCGCCACGCCATCCGGCCCGTGGACGGTGGTCACGCGCAAGGACGGCGGCACGCAATGGGCCTACAAGGGCATGCCAGTCTACACCTTCCACAAGGATGCCCAGCCCGGCGACGTGAGCGGCGACGGCGTCAACAATGTCTGGCACATCGCCGCGCCATAGATATTGGCCGCGCCATAGATTTTGCGGCGCAATCAAAGCGCTAAATCGTCGAGCGTCTTGAACGCATAGAACTGCACGGGCTCATTGCGTCCTTTGACCGGCGCCTGGTGCAGCTCGTGGCCGACCAGCCGCAGGCCTGCGGCCTCCGCCGCCTGGCGTGAGATGATGATCACGCAGTCATAATCCTTGGTCAGGCTTTCCAGCCGCGCGCAGGTATTCACCGTATCGCCGATCGCGGTGATGATTTGCGAGCGCGGCGGTCCCATCGCGCCGACGATGGCCTCGCTGTGGTGAATGCCGATGCCGATCCGCAACGGCTCGCGCAGGTCGGTGCGCAGTTGCGCGTTGAGCTGGTCGAGGCGCGCCAGCATTTCGCGCGCCCCGCGGAGCGCATCGACCGCTCCGGCGGCCGGATCGGCGGTGTAGAGGCCATAGAGCGCCATCAGCCCGTCACCGGTGAATTGCGAATAGTGGCCGTTGGTGGCGACGAGCGCCTTGGTCATTTCGTGGAAAAACTGGTTCAGGATAAAGAGCACATCGTAGGGCAGCCTGGCCTCGCCCAAAGTGGTCGAGCCGCGCATGTCGACGAACACGACGGTGATCGGACGTTCGCTGCCCTCGAGCCCGCCGCGCACCGTGCCGTCGGCGGCATTGGCGTCGGCGGCAAGCAGCGGCATCACCGAAATATCGGCGGTCGGCCGGATCTGGCAGGCGAGCCGCATGCCGGGTGTCGCGCCGATGCGGGCCAGGGCCTTGGCTTCCAGACCGATGGGTTCGGGCAGCCGATCGAGGCCCTTGGTCACCAAAACGCGGCAGGTGGTGCAACGCGCCCGCCCGCCGCACACCGAGGCATGCGCGATGCCGTTGGCGCGTAGCGTCTCGAGTACGGTGGCGCCGGGCCGGATCGGCACCACCCGGCCGTTCGGATGCGCCAGCATCGGCGGTTTCTGGCGGCGATAGTTCAAATTGCGGATGCCGCGGCCGGCAAACGGCAACAGCGTCAAACCGAGGACGATGCCCCAGCCGATATAGACCATCCGGTTGATCTCGGCGGTGGTCGCCGCCGTCAGATTGGAATCATCCAGCGATGACGGGGCAAAATCGGGATCGGCCTTGGCCTCGCGCAGCACCTGATTGCCGCCGGTGACGTAGCCGGCGAGCGCGAGCGTCGGCAACAGCAGGCCGAAACTGAAAAATAACGGCCGCCATGCCAGATACCACGGCTTGGTGCGCAGCCAATAATGGATGCCGATGCAGGCGTGGCCCCACACCGTCACCACCGCCAGCATCTGCAGCGCGCCGAGCCACGGGAACATCAACCACTGAACGATAAAGACCGTGTTGTAATAGGTGGTGACGTCAAGCACTTGCTCGGCGATGCGGGTTGCCACCACGTGGAACGTCAACAGCGCGGGGATGCTCAAGCCGAGCGCGAGCTGCGCCCATTCCCAACGGGTCAGGCGCAGCGAGCGCCGGATATAGATCGACCACAGCGCGTTGCCGTAGTGGATGAGAAACGCGGCGACGAGGATCGCGGTGCCGATCCAGGTCCGCCATGGATACATCAGCGCCGTGCGGGTCGCTTCCGCATCGTCGAAAGAAACGAGCAGGAAGCAATGCGCGGTCAGATGACAGATGACGAAGGCGAGCATGACAAGCGCGCTCGCGAGCCGGAGCCGCCCCCGCCATTGCCGAAAGTCCCAAGCAATCGTCCGCATGGTCTAAAGCCGCCGCGCCAACGCGTCGTACTCATGATCGCCTAGAGGGCCGAAATATTCCAAAAAAACAACCTGCCGAAGCGAGAAGCCCGATGCAGCCTATGGCTGGCCGTCACTCTCCCCGCTCGCGGCCGTGCGGGTACCGGTATTGCCGAATTTGTTGGTTTTCGGAAAACCCTTGGGCGCGAGCCGGCCGGCGTCGGCGCGGTTGCCGCGCCAGTCGGACAGTTCCTTGAGCGTCAAATTGAAGACGCGGCCGGCGGAATCGGTCCAGCTCAGCCCCTTTTCGACCTCGAAGGTCTTGATGTCGGAGAGCCCGCCATCCTTGTGGCGCTGCAGCCGCACGCCGCGGCCGCGCGCCATATCCGGCACCTGCTCGATCGGGAAGACGAGCATCTTGCGGTTCTCGCCGATCGCGGCGACCAGTTCGCCTTCGACCGGCGCGACGGCGCGCGCCGCGTCAGGGGGCTTGACGTTGAGCACCTGCTTGCCCTTGCGGGTGTTGCCCAGGCATTCGTCCTCGGGCACGATAAATCCCCTGCCCTGACTGCTCGCCACGATGAGCTTGCGGCCGCCCTGATAGCGGAACACCGAGACGATATCGGTCTCCTGTTCGAGGTCGGCGAAAAGCCGAACCGGCTCGCCGTGGCCGCGCCCGCCCGGCAGTTTCGCCGCGTCGATGGTGTAGAAGCGGCCGTTGGTGGCGAACACCAACAGCTTCGATGTGGTTTCGGCGAAGAATGCCAGGTTTGGACCGTCGTCGGCCTTGAACGCCAGACTGGAAAGGTCGGCGACCTGGCCGCGCAAGGCGCGAATCCATCCCTTTTCGGAAACGACGATCGTGACCGGTTCGCGCTCGACCAAAGCCTCCTCGATCGCGGCCTCGTCGTGCTCGGGCGCCTCGGCGAAGTGGGTGCGGCGCTTGCCGAGCGGCGTTTTCGGCCCAAACGTGTCGCGCACGTGGCGGATTTCTTCCGCGATCTTCTTCCATTGCTGCTTCTCGGAGCGGATCAGCTCCTCGATCGATTTTTTCTCCGTGCGTAAATCCTTGTCCTCCTGGCGGATCTCCATCTCTTCGAGCCGGCGCAAATTGCGCAGCCGCATATTGAGAATGGCGTCCGCCTGGACGTCGCTGAGCTTGAAGGACTTCATCAGCACCGGCTTCGGCTCGTCCTCCTTGCGGATAATTTTGATGACCTTGTCGAGGTTGAGGTAGGCGATGAGATAGCCGCCCAAAACTTCGAGCCGGTGCTCGATCTGCGACAGCCGATGGCGCGAGCGGCGCAGCAGGACGTCGCGGCGATGGGTGAGCCACTCGCTTAAGACTTCGGCGAGCCCCACGACTTTCGGGATGCGGCCGCGCATCAGCACGTTCATGTTGAGCGGCACGCGGCTTTCGAGCTCGGTGAGCTTGAACAGGCTCTCCATCAACAGCGCCGGATCGACCGACCGCGAGCGCGGCTCGAACACCAGCCGCACGTCTTCGGCGGACTCATCGCGCATGTCTGCCAGCAGCGGCAGTTTTTTCTCGTTGATCAATTCGGCGATCCGCTCGACCAGCCGCATCTTCTGCACCTGATAAGGAATCTCCGTGACCACGATGAGATAGGTTCCGCGCCCGGTTTCCTCGGTCTTCCACTTCGCCCGCACGCGGAACGAGCCGCGGCCGGTCGCGTAAGCCTCGGCGATGGCAGCGGGCGGGTCGACGACGAGGCCGCCGGTCGGGAAATCGGGACCGGGCACGTATTTGAGCAGCGTTTTCGTTCGCGCGTTCGGCTGATCGATCAGATGCAGCGCGGCGTCGCACAGCTCGGCGGCATTATGCGGTGGAATTGACGTCGCCATGCCGACCGCGATACCCTGCGAGCCGTTGGCGAGCAAATTCGGAAACGCCGCCGGCAACACCACCGGTTCCTGCGAGACGCCATCGTAGTTCGGCCGAAATTCGACGGCGTCCTCATCGATGCCGTCGAGTAGCAACCGCGCTACTTCGGTCAAGCGCGCTTCGGTATAGCGGTATGCCGCGGCGTTATCGCCGTCGATATTGCCGAAATTGCCCTGGCCGTCGACCAGCGGGTAGCGCGAGGAGAAATCCTGCGCCAGGCGAACCAGCGCATCGTAAATCGCCTGATCGCCGTGCGGATGGAAATTGCCCATCACGTCGCCGACGATCTTTGCCGATTTCTTAAATGCCGCGCCGGGATCGAGGCGCAAGAGCCGCATGCCGTAGAGAATGCGGCGATGCACCGGTTTTAGCCCGTCGCGCGCGTCCGGCAGCGCGCGGTGCATGATGGTGGACAGCGCATAAGCGAGGTAACGCTCCTCAAGCGCCTCGCGCAGCGCGATCTCCTGCACGCCGGAGGGCTCGGGGGGAATCACTTTCTTGTTCATGGCGAGTGCCGCACTACCGCGGATATGTGGCCTGAACAAGGGATGAACGCGGTGGTTTGGCCGTAGCAGGAATTTGATGCCGCGCCGCAACGGCGGCGCGTTAGAATGCCGGTGTGCTTACCTCGGTTCGTGCGTGACGTTACGGAGGACATGCATGCGCAAATTTATCCTTGCAGCCGCCGCTGTGGCGGCTTTGCTTTGTTTTGCCGCGCCGATCCATCGCGCGGCGGCGATGACGGTCGCTACGCCGGCCGCGCTTGGCGTCACCGCGACCGGTCTGAGCCCGGTCCAACAGGTACGCTGGGGATGGCATGGCCATGGCGGCTGGCATCACTATGGCGGCTGGCATCGCTATGGCGGCTGGCATCGCTATGGCGGCTGGCATCGCCATTGGGGATGGGGCTGGCGCCGGCCCTGGCTCGCGCCGCCGCCGATTTATTGGGGATATCGTCCCTATTGGGGAGGCCCATGGTGGCCGGGGCCTTACTACTACGGCCGCCCGTGGGGACCGCCGTGTTGCGGGTGGGGTTGGGGCTGGCACAGACGTTGGCGCTACTGGTGATGCGGATGACAAAGGGCGGCCAAGCTTTGACGGCACTGCTCGCGGCGGCAATCGCCGCGAGCATCGGTTGCGCGGCGCCCGCATTGGCGGCGCCAGCATCCGTCTCAACCGGGCAAAGCGCGACACCGCTCGTTCACCTGGCGCAGGGCTATTATTACGGCGATCGCTATTATGGCGGTTACTATTACGGTCACCGGCCGCCATGCCCCTACCGCTATCACTGGGAATGCTGGTTTGATCCTTACGGCCGGCAGAGCTGCGGCTGCCGGCCTGATTTCGGGCTGCATTACGGCATCTACTGAGCGAGCCGCGCCAGCGCCGTGACGAAATGGGCGCGCGCTTCCGGCAAAGCGAGACCGCGCGGCGCGAACGCGTGACGTTCGAGAAAGAACCCGGTAAGCGCAAACGCGTCGGCGAGATCATTCGCCGATTCTGGATCCGCTTCGCTGCGCAGGAAAGTGGGAAGCCGCATCAGTCTGTCGCGATAGGCCTCGCCGGCGGCGCGTGACACCGCGCGGCCGGTTCGCGGCGAAACGTAAACGAGCTCGGTCGTTACGCCGGTGGCGGCGCAAGCCGCGAGATCGAGGCCAAAGCCAAGCTCGGCGAGGAAGTCGAGCTCAAAGCGCGCAATCATCGGTGCGGCAAGGCTCGCATCGTCGAGCCGGTCGAGGATCGCTTCGAGCGCGTCGTGGATGCCCGCATGCGGTTCGCGCTCGGCGAGCAATCGGCATAGCGCCGCAAGATGCGTCACGCCGTGAACGGCATGCGCCGACGGCAGGAAATTCGCGGCGCGCAAATTGAGGGCCTCGACGCTGTAATGGCCGAGATGCTCGTCGAGCCGCGCCCGCCAGGTGGCGCGCAGCGCGTTACCAGGCTGCATCACGCCGCGGTGCCGCGTGCCGGCGCCGCCGCGCACCAGGCCGAGATGGCGGCCGTGCGCGCGCGTCATCAATTCGAGAATGACGCTCGTTTCGCCATGACGCTTGACGCCGAGCACGATGCCTTCGTCGATCCATTGCATGGCGAATATGTAGTATGCCCGTCATCATCCGCGAAGGCGGATGATCCAGTAAACGCAATGCCGCGACTACTGGATGCCCCGCCGGAGCCTGTCATCGGGCCGGCCACTTCGGGCCGGACCCGTTGGCGGGGCATGACAAATCACTCCTTCGGAAATTCCAACCCCATCTCGCGATAGCGCTCCGGATCGTCGCCCCAGCCCTCGCGCACTTTGACGTGCAGAAATAAATGCACCGGCTGCTCGATCGAGGCCGCGATATCGGCGCGCGCCGCCGCCCCGATCGCCTTGATCGCCTGGCCGCCTTTGCCGAGCACGATTTTGCGCTGGCTTTCGCGCTCGACATAGATGGTCTGTTCGATCCGCACGGATTTGTCGCGCAATTCTTTCCACACTTCGGTCTCGACCGTCGACTGATAGGGCAATTCCTGATGCAGCCGCAGGTACAGCTTTTCCCGCGTGATCTCCGCGGCAAGCTGGCGCAGCGGCGCGTCGGTCATCTGATCCTCGGGATAAAGCCACGGCCCGATCGGGACGTTCGCGGCAAACCAGCGTTTGAGATCGGCGACGCCGTCGCCGGTGCGCGCCGAGACCATGAAGGTCGCGGCGAATGCCGCGTGTTCGTTGAGCTGCTGCGTCAGCGCCAAAAGCGCCCGCTTGTCGACCAGATCGACTTTGTTGAGAACGAGCACCCTTTTGGGCCGGACGTCGGGGAGCCTGCCGAGGATTGCTTCGTCGTCGTCCTTGATGCCTTTCTTGGCATCGATCAGCAGCGCAACCAGATCGGCATCCTGCGCGCTACCCCATGCGGTCGAGACCATCGCACGATCGAGCCGCCGCCGTGGCGAGAAAATACCGGGCGTATCGACAAAGATAAGCTGAGCCGCGCCTTCGATGGTGATGCCGCGCAACAGCGTGCGTGTGGTCTGTACTTTGGGCGTGACGATCGACACCTTGGCGCCGACCAGCGCGTTGATGAGCGTCGATTTCCCGGCATTGGGCGCTCCGATCAGCGCCACGAAGCCGCAGCGGCGTTCGCTCCCGGGCGGCTCAGCCATCGCGTCGCGCGGGTTGCACGCCTTCGCGCGCCAGCATGGCGGCTGCCGCGGCCTGTTCGGCGACACGCTTCGAGCGGCCCTGGCCTTCGGCCGGCGCGAAAGCCGGCAGCTGCACGGCAACACGGAATTCCGGACTGTGATCGGGGCCGGATCGCGCCACTTCGCGATAGACCGGCGTCGGCAGCCCGCGCGCCTGCGCCCATTCCTGCAGCACAGTTTTCGGATCGCGCAGCGGCTGCGTCTTGGCCTGCATGCGCACCTGCCACAGGCGGGTGACCAGATCCTCGGCAGCCGCGTAACCGCCGTCGAGATAGACCGCGCCGATCACCGCCTCGCAGACGTCGGCGAGAATGGCGAGGCGAGTGCGGGCGCCGGCATTGGCTTCCGACGCGCCAAGCCGGATCGCGGCGCCAAGATCGATAGTGCGCGCGATCTCGGCGCAAGTTTCCTTGCGCACCAGGTCGGCGAGCCGGCGCGACAGTTCGCCTTCATCGGCCTTGGGAAAAGTGCGGAACAGCATGTCGGAAATGACGAGGCCCAGCACGTGGTCGCCCAGAAATTCGAGCCGCTGATAGCTGCCGGCGCGGTTGCGCGCGCCCTTGAGCGCTGAAATGTGCGTGAGCGCTATCTCAAGCATCGCCGCATCGCGAAAGCGATAGCCGATGCGATCTTCCAGGACGGTGGCGCCGCGCTTGCGGCGGCGCGGCTCTTTCGGCGTCGCGGCCGCGGTAGCTGGCGCGGCCGGTTCGGCGGCGGACGGTTCGCGGCGCGGGGCTACTGCGGGTTTCGCTTTCCTGCGGCCACTCATCGTACCAGCGTGAACAGGCGCTCCCAGCGCACCGCCCAAGGCCAGCGCCACACCTCCCAGGCATGGGTGTCGTCGCGGATCGAAAAGAAGATGATTTGCGCTCTGCCGATCAGGTTCTCGATAGGGCACGTAGCCGACCTGGCTCAGCACGCGGCTGTCGGTCGAGTTGTCGCGATTGTCGCCCATCATGAAATAATGGTCGGGCGGCACTTCGTAGACCGGCGTGTTGTCGTAAAAACCGTTGTCGGTGAGATCGAGCGTGTTGTAGCTCACGCCGTTCGGCAACGTTTCGCGAAACTGCTTGACGCGCTGCACGACGCCGTCATCGTCGGTGACGAAGTCGTCGATGCGCTGGCGCGGCACCGCCACGCCATTGATGTTCAACACGCCGTCGATCATCTGAATCTTGTCGCCCGGCAGGCCGATGAGGCGCTTGATGTAATCGATGGAATCGTCCTTCGGCAGCCGGAACACCACGACGTCGCCGCGCGCCGGCTGCGAGCCGAGGATGCGGCCGGAATAGATCGGCGGCGAGAACGGGAAGGAGTAGTGCGTGTAGCCGTACGAATATTTGGAGACGAACAGATAATCGCCGACGAGCAGCGTCGGGATCATCGAGCCGGATGGAATATTGAAGGGCTGAAACAGAAAAGTCCGGATGACCAGCGCGATGATCAGGGCATGGAACACCACGCGTACTGTCTCGGCGAATCCACCCTCTTTCCGCTTGGTTCCTGTCTGCACGCTCATCGGCCTGTCGTCTCGTGTCCACGCGCCCGCCCGCGACCTTGTAGCCGCTGAGGCACCCACAGGCAATTGCGCGGGGATTTCGCCGCGGCTTCGCGGCCGCGACATTTTAGCCAGCAATCCCATGCGGTTATCTTCAGTCCTCCGCAGCATGACGAATTTTTCATCGGGAACGGTTCGGCCATCAGACCAGCCGCCGTCGGGGGCGATGGCCGAGATGACGACGAAGGCGTGCGCCATCGGTCCTTCGTCGGTGATCGTCACGTCGATCCGCGCCGTAAAACCCTTGCGGCGTGATCGCCGCCAACCGGCGCTTGGCGCCGCCGGTCAGCTCCATGGTCGGCCGCCCGCCCGGCAGGTTGACGACACCCATGTCGCGCCACCATACGCCGGCGCGCAGCCCGGTTCCCAATGCCTTGGCGCAAGCCTCCTTGGCGGCAAAGCGCTTGGCATAGGTTTCGACCCGGTTGCGCCTCTTGTCGGCCTTGGCGCGCTCGATCGGGGTGAAGACGCGGTCGAGGAAGCGGTCGCCATGGCGCTCGATCACCTTGGCGATGCGGCGGGCGTCGGTGATATCGGAGCCGATGCCGAGGATCATGACGCGCCCCGCGCCCTGCCCCGGTCCATGGCCGCGCGCATGGCGCGCACCGCCGCTTCGAGGCCGTCAAAAATCGCCTCGCCGATGAGGAAATGGCCGATATTGAGTTCGACGATCTCGGCAAGGCCGGCGATTTTCTCCGCGGTGACGTAATCGAGGCCGTGGCCGGCATGAACTTCGAGACCGGCATTGCTGGCCTGCGCAACGGCTCGCGCGATGCGGTCGAACTCGGCGGCGGCCGCCGCGGCATTGCCGGCCGCCAGCGCGTCGCACCAGGCGCCGGTGTGAATTTCGATCACCGGCGCGCCGATCGCCTTGGCGGCGTCGATCTGCGCCGGCTCGGCGGCAATGAACAGCGAGACGCGGATGCCGGCGCCGGCCAGTTCGCCGACCGCCGCGCGCAACGCCTCGCGCTGACCGGCGGCGTCGAGACCGCCCTCGGTGGTCCGCTCCTGCGCGTTTTTCCGGAACGATGCAGGCGGCATGCGGCCGAACCTTGCAGGCGATGCCGACCATCTCCGGCGTCGCCGCCATTTCGAGATTGAGCGGCTTTGTGATGCGCGCCTTGAGCCGAGCCACATCGTCATCGACGATGTGGCGGCGATCCTCGCGCAAATGCGCGGTGATGCCGTCGGCGCCGGCGGCGATCGCGATCTCGGCGGCCTTGACCGGATCGGGATGCTTGCCGCCGCGCGCATTGCGCACGGTGGCGACGTGATCGACGTTGACGCCGAGGCGGATGGAGCGAGGAGTGGACATGCCGGCCTTTGTGTCGGCGCTTAGCCGGTCACGCGCTCGGCGTTGGCGACGACTTTCTTCGCCCGCAATTGCGAAATGATCGAAGTGAGGTGCTTGAGATTGTAAACTTCCAGATCGATGGTCAGTTCGGTGAAATCCGGCGACTGCCGCGTCATGCGGATATTGTCGATATTGCCGTCGTGCTCGGCGATCACCTGGGTGATCTGCGCCAGCGTGCCCGGCTCGTTGACCGAATAGACCGCAAGCCGCGCCGGAAACCGCTGCGGCGTCTTGTCGTCGATGTCCCAGCGCACGTCGAGCCAGCGCTCCGGCGTTTCCTCGAATTGCTTTAGCGCTTCGGACTGGATCGGGTAGATGGTGATCCCCTCGCCCGGCGTCATGATGCCGACGATGCGATCGCCGGGAACGGCGCCGCCGTTGGGCGCAAACCGCACCGGCAAATCGGTATTGATGCCGCGGATCGGAATTGCCGGACTGCTCTCGGCTTCGTCCGGCACCTTGAACTTCACCGCCCTGGCCCAGCGCAACCCGAACCAGCCGCTCTCCGCCTTGGGCGCCGTCGGCGTCACGCGCTCGTCCTTGTAATCGGGATACATCGCGCGCGCGACGTTCGGACGCCTTCATCTCGCCGCGGCCGACCGCCGACATCACGTCTTCGATCGAGGCGCGCGCCAGCCGCGGCAGCGCGCCTTGCAGCTTATCGTCGGAATATTCGATCTTGGCGCGCGCAAACAATCGCTCGACGATGCCGCGGCCCAAACCCGAATATTGATTGCGTACCGCGTCGCGCGTGGCGCGGCGGATGGCGTCGCGCGCCTTGCCGGTCACCACGATCGATTCCCAGGCGGTCGGCGGCGACGGTCTGCGCTTTCGAGGTCAGGATCTGCACCTCGTCGCCGTTCTGCAACGGCGCGCTGAGCGGGCCGATCTTGCCGTTGATCTTGGCGCCGATCGCCATATTGCCGACGTCGGTATGCACCGCATAGGCGAAATCGATCGGCGTCGCGCCGCGCGGCAGCGCGATCAGCTTGCCCTTCGGCGTGAAGCAAAACACCTGGTCGTGGAACAGTTCGAGCTTGGTGTGCTCCAGAAACTCTTCCGGGTTGGAGCCTTCGGCCAGAAGCTCGATGGTGCGGCGCAGCCAGGCATAGGCGCTGGATTCGCGCGACAACATTTCCGTCGGCGAGCCGAGATTGTCCTTGTAGAGCGCATGCGCGGCGATGCCGTATTCGGCGATCTGCTGCATTTCGCGGGTGCGGATTTGCAGCTCGACGCGCTGCTTGCCGGGCCCGATCACCGTCGAGTGGATCGAGCGGTAATCGTTCTGTTTCGGCGTCGAGATGTAATCCTTGAACCGCCCCGGCACGACCGGCCAGGACGTGTGCACGATGCCGAGCGCCTGATAGCACTCGGCGACATTGCCGACGACGACGCGGAAACCGAAAATATCGGAGAGCTGCTCGAAGCCGACGGCCTTGCGCTCCATCTTGCGCCAGATCGAATAGGCGCGCTTGCGCCGGCCGGAAACCTCGGCATTGATGCCGCGGTCGGCGAGTTTCTTGGCGAGCTGCTGCTCGATCTCGGTGATCCAGGCGCTCGACCGCGCAGCGAGCGTCTCGAGCCGCTCGGTCAGAACCTTGTAGGCGTCCGGATTGAGTTCGCGGAACGCCAGATCCTCGAGCTCGTCGCGCATCTCCTGCATGCCCATGCGGCCGGCGAGCGGAGCGTAGATTTCGAGCGTCTCGTCGGCGGTGCGGCGGCGCGCCTCGGGCGGCTGATGCGACAGCGTGCGCATATTGTGCAGCCGGTCGGCGAGCTTGATGAGCAGGACCCGCACGTCGTCGGCGATGGCGAGAAGAAGCTTGCGCAGGTTCTCGGCCTGCTTGGCCTCCTTGGAGACGAGTTCGAGCCGCTTCAATTTGGTCAGGCCTTCGACCAGCAAGCCCGATCTCATGGCCGAACACGCGGTCGATCTCGGCGCGGGTGGCGTCGGTGTCCTCGATCGTGTCGTGCAGCAGCGCCGCGGCGATCGTGGCGTCGTCGAGCTTGAGATCGGTGAGAATGGCGGCCACTTCGAGCGGATGCGAGATATACGGATCGCCCGAGGCGCGCTTCTGTTTGCCGTGCGCCTTCATGGCATAGACATAGGCGCGGTTGAGCAGGTCCTCGTTGGTCTTCGGATTGTACTGCTTGACCCGGTCGACCAGCTCGAATTGCCGCATCAAACGCTTGCGCGTCTTGGGCGGCGGAGCTTCGCCGTCGATCGGCACCAGATTGGGGCCGCGCGCAACCGGCACCCGCGAGCGGGAGCGGGGCTGGTTCTGCATGCGCGGCAGATCGATCGGCAGGCGCGCCATGGTCGTCCTTGGGCCACCCTGGGTCCGCCCAGAGAGTTCGGCCAAGGCTGCTACAAGAATATCATGGAGCTACGCCGATGCCACAAGACAGGCGGCGAGCGAAGCCGGCAACGGCCGCCGGCAGGACCGGACGTGGTTAATGAATCGCCCGAATGGCGGGGCCGATACGGGTCTTATTCCTCGTCGTCGCCGGTGTCGGGCTCGGGCTGGCTCTCGGGCGGGGTCAGGCCTTCCAGGCCCTTGAGCAGCTCTTCCTCGGACATGCGGTCCGTGGTGACGTCGGTGTCGTCGGCATCGACCCCGGTGCCGGGCGCGCCGATGAGCGGGACCGCCTCGGGCTCGGGCTCGTCGACCTCGACGTATTTCTGCAGGGAATGGACCAGTTCCTCCTTGAGGTCACCGGGCGAGATCGCCTCATCGGCGATTTCGCGCAACGCCACGACCGGGTTCTTGTCGTTGTCCCGCTCGACGGCAATTTGCGTGCCGGAGGCGATCATGCGCGCGCGATGGCTGGCGAGCAGAACCAGATCGAACCGGTTCTCGACCTTGTCGATGCAATCTTCAACGGTGACGCGGGCCATTGAGCGAGATTCCTGTGCTTGCCGGGTTCCGAAACGGATTAGCCCGCAATGTGGCGCTTAGGTAACGTTCCGGGCGGTCAAGTGCAAGTCCGATTTTTCCTTGTGGTTTAAGGCCTTTGATTTTTAACTTGGCGGCGGCATGGGGCTCTGTTACCCAAAATTTTGGGAACCTGATCGCGGCGCCCCGAATCATACTTTCGGGAAAGCCGCGACGGCGGGCCACAGCGCTCTCGCCGCGCCAAGCTTGTCAGGGCATGGCGTGGTGATTGTACTGCGAACGTCGAAGGTTCCCGATGGCGAGAAGTTTAGATTTAAAAGAGCCGGTATCGTCTAATCCATTGCGGCCGATCCGGTTTCATCACGAGAACAGTCACGAGAGTCATCATGTCGGCACAGATCGAAAAAATCGCGCTATTCATTGACGGCGCCAATCTTTACGCCACGGCAAAATCGCTCGGCTTCGACATCGACTACAAGCGGCTCTTACGCGAGTTCCAGTCGCGCGGTTATCTGGTGCGCGCGTTCTATTACACCGCGGTGATCGAGGATCAGGAATATTCCTCGATCCGGCCGCTGATCGATTGGCTCGACTACAACGGCTATACGGTGGTCACCAAGGCGACCAAGGAATTCGTCGATCAGACCGGCCGGCGCAAGGTCAAGGGCAACATGGACATCGAGCTTGCGGTCGACGCCATGGAACTCGCGCCGCATATCGATCAGATGGTCCTGTTTTCCGGCGACGGCGACTTCCGCTCGCTCGTCGAGTCGGTGCAGCGCCGCGGCGTCCGCGTCATCGTCGTGTCCACCATCTCTACGCAGCCGCCCATGGTCGCCGACGAGCTGCGCCGCCAAGCCGACCAGTTCGTCGATATCGTCGAGCTGCGGTCCAAAATCGGCCGGGATCCGTCGGAACGGCCGATGCGCGAGCCCAGAGAGCCGCGCGAAGGTCGCGATCCGCGCGATCCTGGCCACACGCCGCAATTTCTGCAGCGCAGCCCGACTTCGCAGCGCGTCGAAGTCGAAGACGAATTCGAAGAAGATTAATCGCCGAGGATCATTACGATGCCGCGCCCGAGCGGAATGCCCGGCCGCGATTGTCCGCGCTGTCCGCGGCTCGTCGCCTTTCGCCAGGATTGGCGCAGGCGTGAGCCGGACTGGTTCAATGCGCCGGTCGATTCGTTCGGTCCGATCGACGCGCGTCTTCTGATCGTCGGCCTTGCTCCCGGGCTGCGCGGCGCCAACCGCACCGGGCGCCCGTTCACCGGCGACTATGCCGGCGACCTGCTCTATTCGACGCTGCAGGAATTCGGCTTCGCCCGCGGCCATTATCGGGCCAAAGCCGACGACGGCTTCGAACTCGTCGATTGCCGCATCACCAATGCGGTGCGCTGCGTGCCGCCGGAAAACAAGCCGACGCCGGCCGAGATCGCGACTTGCCGCGATTTTCTGCTCGCCACTCTCAAGGAAATGACCAGGCTGCGCGCCGTCATGACGCTCGGCCGTATCGCGCACGAAACATTCATCGCGGCGCAAAGCGCAAAGCGGCGGGATTACCCGTTCAGCCACGGCGGCGCGCACGCGATGGGCGATATTACGCTATTCGATAGCTATCACTGCTCGCGCTACAACACCAATACCGGCGTGCTCACGCCGGCAATGTTTCACGCTGTCTTTGCGCAAGTGCGCGCCAGCCTCGACGGCTAGATTTTTGTTTGAGCATGATCTTTTCCGAAAACCGGTTCCCACTTTTCGGGATCATGCTCTAGGCGAAGATCGAGCTTTCGTATCGGCCTGAGCCCATCTCGCTGCGCGGGAAGATGCCGTGGCGCTCGATCCAATCGAAGGATTCCTCAAACACCGCCTTCGAATAGGGTTCGAACACCAGCCGCTCGCCGGGGCCCCACCGCCGCGTATCCATCTGATCGTGGAACCGCGCCGGAAACTCCTTGCCGTAATAATGCGTGTAAAGCTCCGGGCGCAGGTCGATGTCGCGCTGGGCGCGGCGCAGCGCCCGGAAATATTTGCGCACGTCCTCGGGCTCCGGCGTGCCGGTGACCATCGACGCCATCATGAAGGTGGTGTCGATGATTTTGCGGAAGCCGAGCTGCTCGGCAAAATAGTACGGCCCGCTGAACAGCGACGCCGCCGGCACCTTGCGATCGACCAACAGCTCCATGCGGCTGAACAACAGCCCGTCGTTGAACGACAGGTTGATCCGGTCCGGCTGGAGATACTGTTCGAGACCCTGGATGGTGGCGTAATGGCTGCCGGACTGATAGCCGACCGAGATCGGCATATTGGCGAGATCGGCCGGCGTCTTGACCGGCGATTCCGGCGGCACGAATACGCCGCACGGCGAAACCGAGTAGCAATCGGCGTACAGCTTGCCGTGGCCGTTCGATGCGGCGACGTTCATCGTCCAATGACAGGCGGCGCTGACATTGCAGGTGCGCCCGGCTTCGAGGGTCTGATAGGCGCCGACCTTGTTGCCGATGTGATGCCCGCTGCCGGCGCTCGAATCCATCGTCTCGCGGAATTCGTGGTCGAGGCCTTCGTCGGCGAAATAGCCTTTCTCCTCGGCAACCCATTCCTGCAGCCGAAAATGGGGCGCAACGACGAATTTCGACATTGTTCTTCTCCGGCTGGGCTCTCGAAACTGCAATCAAACCTAACGGCGGCCGCGCAGCCAGGCAATGACCTCCGTGGCATTCTTGTCGGGCGGAAACACCGGATAAAACGCCTTGACGATCGCGCCGTCATCGATGACGAGCGCCATGCGCTTGAGCAAAGTCAGGCCGGACGTCGAAAACGTCGGCAGCGTGAGCGCCTGGGCAAATTTCAAATTGGCATCGGACAACAGCGCAAACGGCAGGTGCAGCCGCTCGGCCGCCTCACGCTGATAAGCGGTGTCTTGAGTGGAAAGGCCATAGACAAAGGCGACGCCGAGCGCCTTGAGGTCGGCAAAATGATCGCGGAAGCCGCACGATTGCGGCGTACAGCCGCGCGCACCCGGAATGTCGTCCCATCCCGGCAACGCATCGACACCCGGCACGCCGGTGCGCGGATAGATGTAAAGGACGGTGCGGCCCTTGAGTTTCGACAAATTCACCGCCGGCCCGCTGGTGGCCGGCAACGCCAGATCGGGCAGCGTCGCGCCGGCAAGATGTTTTGCCGCGCCATCGTCCTGCGGAACCGGAATGTCCGGCGGCAGAAAGGTCGGATCGTGTGCACCGGCGGCTTCTCTCGCGCTCATCGCTGCGCTCCAAATGTTTCCTTGCCGATCATGCGTATGACATGAATTCCATCAACGACCCGTCGGGGTCGCGAAAGTAAACGCTGGTGCCCGGCCCCTTGGCGCCGAAACGCCGCATCGGGCCGGCCTCGATGCGAACATTGCAGCGGCCGAGATGGGCGACCGCGTCGGCGATCGGCCCCATCCATTCGAAACACAGATCGCTGTTGCCGGGCGCGACCGGCAGCCGCGCCACTTCGGCGGGCGTTACGCCCGGCCCATGCACGTTGAGCTGCTTGTCGCCGAAGCGGTAGGCGAAACCGGCCGGCCGTTCCACCAGCTCGGCTCCGAGCACCGTAGTGTAGAACGCGTTGGAGCGCTGCCAATCGGTAACGTGGATCACGCAATGGTCGAGCTTGGTCGGTAGCATCTTTATTCCTTCTGCCGCATCAATCTTCCGCGCTCGCGCTCCCATGAGCGCTTCTTCTCGGTCTCGCGCTTGTCGTAGAGCTTCTTGCCCCGTGCCAGAGCGAGCTCGACCTTGGCGCGGCCCTTTTCATTGAAATAAAGCTTTAGCGGCACCAGCGTCATGCCGTCGCGTTCGACGGCGCCGACCAGTCTGGTGATCTGGCGTTTGTGCAACAGCAGCTTGCGCGGACGCTTCGGCGTATGATTGAAACGATTGGCCTGAAGGTATTCCGGGATGTTCGAATTGATCAGCCAGATCTCGCCGCCGCGGGCGTCGGCGTAAGATTCCGCGATCGTCGCCTTGCCGAGACGCAGCGATTTGACTTCGGTGCCCGGTCAGCGCGACGCCGGCCTCGAAGGTCTCGTCGATGAAATAATTGAAGCGCGCCTTGCGATTGTCGGCGACGACGCGCAGCTTGCGTTCGGCCTTTGCCGCCTCCCCTTCGCCGCCATTGTTCAACGGCTCTTAAGCAAGTCGCGGATTTCGGTCAGCAACTGCACTTCCGGAGGCGGCGCGGCCGGCGCCGGCGGCGGCGGTGCTTCCTTCAGCCGATTGATAGCCTTGATGGCCAGAAACAGCACCCAGGCAATGATGAGGAAATTGATCACCAGGGTAACAAAGTTGCCCCAAGCAAGGACCGCTCCCTGTTTTTTCGCGTCGGCAAGAGACGTTGCCGTCACCTTGGCAGACAGCGGAATGAAATAGTTGGAAAAATCCAGGCCGCCGGTAATCGCGCCGATGAGCGGCATGACGACATCGCTCACCAGCGAGTTGACGATCGCACCAAACGCCGCGCCGATGATCACGCCGACCGCGAGATCGACGACATTGCCGCGCATCGCGAATTTTTGGAATTCTTTGAGCATCCGAAGGCTCCGTCGCCTCCTCTCCCGCTGCGCGCGCGAGAGGATGGAAATTTAGTTGGTCAACCCGGCGTGAACCATCGCCTGGCGAACCGCGACTTGGGCCTTTTCAGTCGCCGGCACCATTGGCAGCCGCAGTACGTTGGCGCATTTGCCAAGGAGCGACAGCGCATATTTGACCGGCGCCGGGCTGGTCTCGACGAACAGATTGATGTGCAGCGGCGCGAGCTTGTCCTGAAGTATCAGCGCCGCGGCGAAATCGCCCTTGAGGCACGCCGCCTGGAATTCGGCACACAGCCGCGGCGCCACATTGGACGTCACCGAGATACAGCCGTGGCCGCCATGAGCCATAAAGCCGAGCGCGGTGATGTCCTCGCCCGAGAGCTGATTGAAATCCTCGCCCATCGCGGCGCGCTGCTGCGACAGGCGCGCCATGTTCGCGGTTGCATCCTTGACGCCGGCGATGTTCTTGAGTTCGTAAAGCCGCTTCATGGTGTCGACCGACATGTCGATCACCGATCGGCCCGGAATGTTGTAGATCAGGATCGGGATGCCGATGGCGTCGTTGATCGCCTTGTAGTGCGCGTAGAGGCCGTCCTGGGTCGGCTTGTTGTAATAAGGCGTGACCACCAGCACAGCATCGGCGCCGGACTTTTCGGCGTGCTGCGCGAGATCGATCGCCTCCTTGGTCGAGTTTGAGCCGGCGCCGGCGACGACCGGCACCCGGCCGCGCGCCTGTTCGACGCACCATTCCACGACGTCCTTGTGCTCGTCATGCGACAGTGTCGGGCTCTCGCCCGTCGTACCGACCGGCACCAGACCGTTGGTGCCTTCGGCGATCTGCCACTCGACCAGGTCCCGGAACGCTTTCTCGTCGATGGAACCGTTCTTGAACGGGGTGACGAGCGCGGTGAATGAGCCTCGAAAGCGAGTCTTGGCGGACATCACACGATCCATTCCGGCGCGGCGCGCGCAGGCACAAAGCCCGCGGCAATGGACCGGCCATCGCGCATAGATATCGGGTCGCGGCGGGCCTTGAAAGCCCCCTCGGAGATTGATTGCCGATATGACAATCTGCGCGCGCCAACCCGGCCGGGTTTGCGTCGTTTCTTTGCTTCTCGGTCCCGCCTGGTTTCTTGGCCCCGCTTTCGCCGCAAAACTGTAAATTGTCGCGGTGGTTTTCGCGGGTTAGGGTTTTCTCAATCTACCCGGCCGAAGACATCGGCGGGGCATGACGGCGATAGGCCGCGGCGGGAGGCAACGTGCTGGTATTTCGGCCCACTCTCCTGCTTGCCGCCACGCTGATCGGCGCCACGCTCCTCGCCGATGGCAATGTGCGGGCGGGCGATCCCCAGGCGGCGGCCGGCGCGATCCCGCTGCCGCGGCAGCGGCCGGCGAATAAAACCGGCGCGGCGCATCCGCCAGCCACACATGAGGTGCAAAAGCCCGCGCCCAAATCGGCGCCGCTTTCGATTGCGCCTGCGGCACTGGGCGCCGTAACCCCCGTCGCGGCCGCACCGGCTAATGCAGTGCAGCCGCCGTTCTTGCCGCAAGCCGCGCCGCCGCCGCGGGCTGCCCAGCCATTCGCCCTGGCACCGACCGCAACGACGACGCCGATCGATCTCGCCGCCGTCAAGCAGGCTGTCGATCTCGTCGGCAAGAACCGGCAGGACGAGGCAACCAATGTCGAGGGCACGATCACCGATCCGCTGGCGCGCAAGCTCGTGGAATGGGTGATCCTGCGCAGTGAGGACGGTTCCAGCGATTTCTCCCGCTACGCGGCATTCATCGCCGCCAATCCGAGCTGGCCGAGCATCGGAACTTTGCGGCGGCGCGCCGAAGGAGTGATGTGGCAGCAGCAGGTCGACCCGCAAGCCGTCATAACCTTCTTCGCCAGTGAGCCGCCGCACACCGCGAAAGGCCACTTTGCGCTGGCGCGCGCGCTGTTGACGCGCGGCGACGTCGCCGGCGCCGCGGCGGCGCTGCGCGAGACCTGGCGCAATGACGGCTTTTCGGCCGATCTCGAGGAGCAAGCGCGTCAAATGTTCGCCGGCCTGATCACGCCGGCCGACGACCAGGCGCGCATGGATGCGCGTCTCTACGCCGAAGATGACGATGCGGGTTTGCGCGCCGCGCACCACCTCGATGCCACCGCGCTCGCCGTCGCCAAAGCGCGCGCCGCCGTCATCAACAACTCAAGCAACGCCAAGGTGCTTCTTGAAACCGTGCCGGAAGCCGCGCGCCACGATCCCGGCTATATGTTCAGCCGCATTCAATGGCTGCGGCGGCAGGATAAAATCCCCGAGGCCGCGCAGTGGATGATCGCGGCGCCGCACGATCCGGCAAAACTCGTCGATGTCGATCAATGGTGGGTCGAGCGAAGGTCGATCGCCCGCAAGCTGCTCGATCTCGGCGATGCCAGAATGGCCTATGAGATCGCCAATGGCGCCGCCGCGCCGGCGAGCGAGAACTACCGCACCGAACAGCACTTCACCGCCGGCTGGATTGCGCTGCGCTTCCTGCACCAGCCGGCGATCGCGCTTGCGCATTTCGCCCGCGTCGCCGATGGCGTCGTCAATCCGATCACGCTTGCGCGCTCGTTTTATTGGCAGGGCCGCGCCACCGAAGCGATCGGGCGCGATCAGGATGCGCGGGGGCTCTACGAAGTGGCGGCGCATTATCCGACCGCCTATTACGGCCAGCTTGCGCGCGCGCATCTCGGCCTCAACGAGGTCACTTTGCGCGCGCCGTCGCAACCGGGCGCCGGGCCCGGCCCGCTCGAGATCGCGCGCGCCTTCGACATTCTCTACGCTATCGACAACCTCGACCTCGTCGCCGTCATGGCTGCCGACCTTGGCGACAAGGCGACCGATGTCGCCGCACTGGCAACGCTCGCCGACATCACGACCCACCATAACGACGCGCGCGCGACGCTGTTGATCGGCAAGGCCGCCCTGAGCCGCGGCCTGCCGTTCGAGCGTTACGCGTTTCCCGATTTCGGCGTGCCGAGCTATCAGCAGATCGGGCCGGAGGTCGAGCCGTGCGTGGTTTATTCGATCGCGCGGCAGGAAAGCGCGTTTAATCCGCAGGTCGTCTCCAGCGCCAATGCAATCGGGCTGATGCAGGTCACCCCGGACGCCGGCCGCGACACCGCCAAGAGATTCGGCGTGACGTTCGATCGGCACCGGCTCGCCACCGATATCGTCTACAATGCCCAGCTCGGCACCGCCGAACTCGGCAACGACATCGCCAGCTGGCGCGGCTCCTATATCCTCGCCTTTGCCGCCTACAATGCCGGACCGCGCCGTGCCCGCGAGTGGGTCGAGCAATACGGCGATCCACGCGACCCCAAAATCGATCCAGTCGACTGGATCGAGCGCATCCCGATTTCGGAGACGCGCAATTACATCCAGCGCGTCGTTGAGAACATGCAGGTCTATCGTGCGCTGATCGAGAACAACCCCAAGCTTTCGATCGAGGCCGACCTGCGCCGCGGGGGCAGCTAGGCCACGTTTGTTGCATAAGAGCTTGAAAGGCAAGTGCAAATTGACCACATCTGACGCGGGCCAGCCGGAAGTTTGCGCCGCCGAAGCGAGACAATTACATTGCCGCGCCAGCGGAGCCCACCCGACAATGACTGGCGACGTTACGCCACGGAGCGTTTTCGTCACCGCCCAAGACGGACTGCGGCTGCATGTGCGTGAATACGGCTCGCGCATTGCGGCCGCCCTGCCGGTGGTTTGCCTGCCCGGCCTGGCGCGGACCGTTACCGACTTCGAGGCGCTGGCGCCAGCGCTGGCGAGCGGCCCGCCCGCGCGAAGAGTGATTGCCATCGATTCGCGCGGCCGCGGGCAATCTGATTACGACAGCAATGCCGAAAACTATAACCTGGCGGTCGAGCTCGGCGACGTGGTCACGGCCTTGACTGCGCTTGGAGATCGGCGCTGCTGTCTTTGTCGGCAGCTCGCGCGGCGGCATTCTCACCATGCTGCTCGCCGTGGCGCATCCGACCGCGATCGCCGGCGCCGTGCTGCACGACATCGGGCCGGTGATCGAGCCGAAGGGGCTCGCTCGCATCAAAAGCTATGTCGGCAAGCTGCCGCAGCCGCGCAGCTTTGCCGAAGGCGCCGAAATCCTGCGCCGCCTTTTCGACGCTCAGTTCCCAAAGCTGACATCCGAACAATGGCTCGTGGCCGCGCAGCGTAACTGGAAGATGGACGATGGCGAGCTCGTGCCGACCTATGACGTGCGGTTGTCGCGCACGATGGCCGAATTCCACATCGAGCGCCCGCTGCCGCCGCTGTGGAACGAAATCGACGCGCTGTCGCGCGTGCCGGTGCTGGTCATCCGCGGCGCCAATTCGGATATCCTTTCGGCGGCCACCGTGACCGCCATGCGGGAGCATCACCCCACCATGGAATCCGTCGAAGTGGCGGACCAGGGCCATGTTCCGCTGCTCGACGCCGCCATTATTCCCCGCATCGTTGAATTCGTCGCCAGGTGCGACGGCACGCGCGCCAATCCGTAGGGTGGGCATCGCGCAGCGATGCCCACGTGTGCGGCGCCTCGCCAAGGGCCATAAGCAGACATACCCGAGCGGACGTCGCAGCCGCCCCGTTTGGAGGCGTGCGGCGGGGCCGGCTTCGCTACATAGATACGCATCCCCTTAAGTCCATCTGGACACGGCCTTAAATAGTTTTGTAGTTTTCTTGCAGGGGCAAACGCGGATATCTAATTCGTTCGGTTATTAAAATAGCCGACATATAGCGCGTTGTTGACCTTGACCTACTTTCGGCGTCGAAGGGCAAGTGAAAAAAATACTCATAACCAATTTTCATCCGCGCGCCGGCGGCGGTCATGTAACCTACATTCAATCTTTGCTCGCTCTCCAGGACGGCGGTGATGTCCAAATTGCGATTGCCACGCCAGAGTCATCCCGGCTTTATCGGCATTTGAAAGAGTCGGGCTACCCGAATCTCTACGCTTGCGATTTTCCGGGTAAGCTACAAAAAGAGTTGCCCGCTATTATTCGAAGCATTCGGCGCTTTCGAGCAATAGTCGCAGATTTCAAACCCGACATTGTGCATGTGAATGGCGGTCCGGATCTCTTCATCGCACTGTGGAGTCATCCGTTAGGAAAATATCGAATTGTGCGGACTCACCATGCGATTAAAAGCCTGAGCAAAGATTTGTATCATAGGTACTTGTATAATCGTCGTGTCTCCCAAAACGTGTACGTTTCGTCTTCAAACATGGAAATATCGCACTCCGGCGGGTTGGCCCCCGAAGCCAGCATCTCGATTCCGAACGGTGTAGACCTTGGTCGGTTTCGGCCAGATTTCCCAAGAGACGAGGATTTGGCGACGCGATTGGGCTTACCAAAAAATACTTTTGTCTTCGGAAGCTGTGCAGGAGTTGACCCGTATAAAAGGGTCGATGTTATTATTGAAGCAGCAGCGCGGTTAAAATCTCAAAGGCCGTTTTTTATTCTCACGATCGGTGATGGGGAAGAAGGTTTTCGAACTCGAGGAACAGGCGAGGGTTGCGGGTGTCCTGCGGTTTAAGCATTGCGGTTTTCACAAGGATGTCAGGGGTTTTGTGTCGTTATTAGACGTCGGATTTGTTTTAAGCGATTCCATCGAAACCATTTCGTTTGCTGCCCGCGAGATGCTTGCGATGGGAAAATCACTCATATCAAGTTCGTACTCCGGGTTGAAAGAGAATGTCGTGGACGGATACAACGGTATTATGGTCCGCCCTGGGAGCGTCGATGATGTCGTGTCCGCAATGAACCGATTTTTGGAGATGTCGTCGGACGAACTGGCGCGGTTCTCTGCGAATGCGCGTTCTTATGCAGAAAAGAATTTCAGTGTCAAAAAGCAATTGGAACAACATTCAGTAGTTTATGATAGGTGGATGAAGCCTAGTTAAAATGACGAGGTCTGCTTTGGGTCAATTCCTAACTCATGCGGCGCAGCTATGTGCCTAGGAAAGAGCCGTTCGCGGCATTCAGAATCGGAGGTCGGAATTAGAAATGATCGCGTATTGACCATTCCTCGTGCTCATTGCGCGACGACATCGAAACAGAGTAGGCACATAGTTTGGCTGCGGGATTCCCTCCATGAACCCAGCATCTGTGATATTGGGCCGCCGTAGACCACCTCTGCATTGGAAATACGCAGTTTCCGTCCGAAAGCGATGGCATCGACTACGTCGGTTTTGGCGGGCGGATCGCGAAGTTGAGGAGTGTCGGTATTTCGGTGCCAAATTTCAGGTTGTCCCGGATGATATGATCGGTCGTGAAATCATTCTAAAGCGTTACGAATGGCTACAAATCCCGCCAATGTTGCGGGCATGTCGGGAATTGAAACCAGCAGCATTCATCGACGTAGGAGCCAATTTTGGCCTCTACACCTGCATCATTGGGCGGGAGCGGCTGGCGGGCCGGTTGCTCGCATTTGAACCCAATCGTGTGGTGTTCGAGCGCTTGCAGAAACATATCGAGCTCAACGGTATTACCGGTGTCGAGAGCTACTCAGCCGCCGTAGGCGCGACCCACCACAAGGCCGCTCTTTTGCTTGGAGCGACTGGTTTCGACGCCTTGTCCAGCGTCGTTGCATCGCATCCGCAAGGTCAGGAAATCGATGTCGTTACCTTGGATGGAATGCTGTCCTTGGTTGGAAAACCGCTGGTCTTAAAGATCGACGTAGAAGGCTACGAGCTTGAGGTTTTGGAAGGGGCGAAAACTCTGTTTGCCCGAAACTACGGGTATGCCCAAATTGAGTCCTTTGATGAGTCTCGTGCTGGCTTAGTAATCAACAGGATGTCGCAATTCGGCTGGCGATTGTCCGACCATATCGTTCACGACCTCGTGTTTCTGCGAGGCGCCAATTAAGCCGTAAGCGGCTACCAACCTGCTGTGCCGTTTAAGCCGCACGCTGAGTGATGGAAGCTTGTGCCGCGAGCTTCGTTTGGCTCCACCCCAATGCTGCCCTACCCGCTCTGATCTTCGCGGCAAACTCCAATTGATCGGCTATACCGCCAATTACCTTTGACGATTCTTTGCCTTTTTTTGCATGGCGTCGTGTCGGATAAAAAAACCCCGGCGGACCAGCCGCCGGGGTTCGAATTCTCAACCTCGATCGATCAGACGATCAGGGCAGGAAGTCTTTTTCGACGCGGTAGTAACCGGCGCGGCAGCTAAGGGCCGATTTTGTTGCAGAAGTGATTTGAAGATTTTGGCGAACAGTGATTCCCGTTCTCTAGCGGCATTTTGCGTTGGAGGCGGCGATGATGGGACGTCAGAACGACGATCAGGGTCATCTATTCTACGATTTTTGTCTTAGCTGAGGCGGTTCCCGACGATCATCCTGTGCGCAAGATCGCCGCCGTTCTTGGATTTATCGTGGGTATACGGCGAACTTGCGCCGTACTATCCGACACTCGGTCGGCCGTCGATCGACCCTGTGCTGATGCTGCGGATGCTGATCATCGGCTATGTTTTTGGCCTTCGCTCCGAGCGGTTGTTGTGTCGCGAGGTGCAGGTGAACTTTGCCTACCGCTGGTTCTGTAAGCTTGGCATAGAGCACAAGATCCCCGATCACTCGGTATTTTCGCGAGCGCGCAACGAGCGGTTCCGGGACAGCGGCATCTTTCGCCGCGTATTCGAGCGTGTCGTGGAGGCCTGTATCGCGGCCGGGCTCGTTGGCGGAGAAGGGTTTGCCGTGGATGCAAGCCTGATCGAGGCCGACGCCAACAAGCATCGCTCGATCCCTGGCTTTGAATGGCAAAAGACCTGTGATCGCCAGACGGCGAGCCGGGCCATGCAGGAGTATCTGGCAACCCTTGATGACGCGGCCTTTGGTGCGGCAGCGACGTCACCCCGAAGTTCGTCTCGCCGTCCGATCCTGCCGCCCAATGCACCAACGCGCTGCGAGGGTCGGCGTTCTTCGCCTACGCCGACAACTATCTGATCGACGTGAAGTTTGGCGATTATCATGGATGTCGAGGCATCTCGCGCCATCCGGCAGGCCGAGGTCGGCGCCTCGCAAACCATGATCGAGCGGACCGAAGCCTGCTTTGGCATCAAGCCCGCATGGCTGGCAGGAGACACCGCCTATGGCTCGGCCCCCAACCTCGATTAGCTGGTCAACCAGCAGGGATCGCGCCGCATGTGCCGGTCATCGACAAATCGCAGCGCGAAGACGGCACGTTCTCGCGCCAGGACTTCATCTACGACGCGGTGCAAGACATCTATACATGTCCGGCGGGCAAGACGCTCACGACGACTGGCCATATCAGCACCGATCACTCGCTCCAGTATCTCGGCTCCGTGCCGGAGTGTCGTGCCTGCCCGCTCAAAGCGAAGTGCTGCCCCAAAATGCCAGCGCGACGGGTCAAACGCGACGTCCATGAGGCCGCACGCGATGTCGCCCGACCCTCGCCAAAACGCCAGCGTTCGCGCAATCGCGCCGTTATCGCAAGAAAGTCGAGATGCTGTTCGCGCACCTCAAGCGTATTCTGCGGCTTGACCGATTACGCCTTCGCGGCCCCAGCGGCGCACAGTTCGAGTTCACGCTAGCGGCAATCGCTCAAAATCTGAGGCGCCTCGCCAAGCTCGTAGCTCGTCCTCCGCCAGTCACTTCCGCCGCGTGCTCTGCGTAAGCAACGCGCTCAGTTCGTGGCATCAGGAGTTCCTACGCGTCAGTCCCGCTGTTCCACTTCAGGCTGGCGCAAAACCATAGTTCCGGCTCGCCCTAAAAATACCCTCTGTGCGCCAGAACGCCCAATCAAGCCCGATTTCTGCAACAAAATCGGCCAAAAGCAGACTCATGCCGTGCGACAAATTACCGTGGTCAATCAAGCCGCCCTGTCGCCAAATCTCTGAGCGCTGTTCCCGTGCTGCCGCGTGATCTTCGCAATCCCGACAAAATATCGGACGCTGCCGAAAATCATTTCGCTGATGCCTGTAGGTACTGACTGCGCTACTATTTGACGCCAGCATTCTCGACACTGCGTCGCTGCGTCGCCTTACATTTGAAGCCGCGCTTGACACGCGGCCTTTCTCGCTAGGCATTCGTGGCGGCCCCGATCTAATTGATAGAATCTACAGAGAAGCTATTTAGAACGTCGCTCCTCTTTGCCGCCGCTCCCATATCGTTTTGTAAGCGGCTTCAATATGACGCGTGAATCGCTCGGCGTGGAATAGCGGATACGTATAGCGGTTGCGTGCAAGTTTATCCTTGAGAGACCTGACGAGAGACGACTCTTTGGAAAGCTTTAGTGCCAATGCCTCATAGTCTTCTAGAGAAGTAGTGATCAGGTCGGCAAGACCTACTGCGTTGAGCAGGCTTGCTGCAACACTACCAGCGAAAGTCGATCCAAGACATGTCAATACCGGCAAACCGACCCAAAGTGCGTCACTTGCCGTCGTGTGCGCGTTATAGAGCAGCGTATCGAGGAATAGATCGGCCTGCCAGAGGCGAGCCAAGTGGTCTGCTAATAAAGGAAGTTTCCGGAGCGAATACCAGCCGTTCCGCGAAACGCCGCGCTTCCATCGCCTCCTGCTTCAGATTAGCGGTGGCCGTTGAATCTCCCTCACTCAGCCAGAGAATGCTATCATCGTTCGCCTTAAGCAATCTCATCCAGATGTCGAATACTTCAGGCGTTATCTTATAAGTATTGTTGAAACAGCAGAATACGAATGCCGCTTCAAACAGACTGCATTCCCGACGTGTCCGCGTGCGTTCCGAGATAAGCCGCAGTGCGTCGTTGACTTCGTAGGTGTCGAGTAGCCAGACCACCTTTTCGCTATAAAATTCGAATTGATCTTCAGAAATAACCGTTGAATTAGCGAGCATGTAGTCTAAGAAGTCAGCCCCCATTGTCCCTGAATAGCCTAGGTAATCCACCTGAATAGGCGCAGATCGTCGTGCAAAGACATTTAGGCGACATATTCTGCGTGAAGCCCGCCAAATCAACCGCAATATCGATTTCTAGGTGCCGAATAAGTTCTGCGATTTCTTGATCACTTTGAAGCCCAACGTCTTTGAAATGCTCAAATGAGCGTTTTATTCTACTGCGCACGTCCAAATCCTGCTCTGATCCAAACGATATCCCCGTAATTTCAAAGCGCTATTTGTCATGCTGTTCGAACAGACCCGCTATCAGATAGGCCACTGCGTGGTCGCGGAAATCTCGTAGAGAGATACGCAATGCGAATGCGATCATGAGAATAAATGTCGCCGCGCAATATTTTGGCGAAGAGCGACCGATCTGCAATGAAGCTCTTTGCGCAGCAGAGTTGATCCGCAGGAGAGAAATGTACGCAAAAAATAAAAAATACACTTACAAACTTCCTTCCCTTATTACTAACAAAAAATACAAAACTTCCACATCTAACCCCATCCAATTACACACCACTAATTTAGTGTACAAACTATTACCTTCTATATATTTTAAAATTACTTTAAAAACCAATACCCAATCATAAACAACAAACACATCATCTTATCACTTAAATTCCACAAAAATATTACCACACCCACCCCATACTTCAACAAAATCAAACTTTAAATCCAATACCCAATCATAAACAACAAACACATCATCTTATCACTTAAATACCACAAACATATTACCACACCCACCCATACTTCAACAAAATCGCTTTAGCCAATACCCAATCATAAACAACAAACACATCATCTTATCACTTAAATTCCACAAAAATATTACCACACCCAAACCATACTTCAACAAAATCAAACTTTAAAACCAATACCCAATCATAAACAACAACACATCATCATATCACTTAAATTCCACAAAATATTACCACACCCACCCCATACTTCAACAAAATCAACTTTAAAACCAATACCCAATCATAACAACAACACTCATCATATCACTTAAATTCACAAAATATACCACCCCACCATACTTCAACATCACTTTAAACGCTGAGTGATGGAAGCTTGTGCCGCGAGCTTCGTTTGGCTCCATCCCAATGCTGCCCTACCCGCTCTGATCTTCGCGGCAAACTCCAATTGATCGGCTATACCGCCAATTACCTTTGACGATTCTTTGCCTGTTTTTTGCATGGCTTCGTGTCGGATAAAAAAACCCCGGCGGACCAGCCGCCGGGGTTCGAATTCTCAACCTCGATCGATCAGACGATCAGGGCAGGAAGTCTTTTTCGACGCGGTAGTAAGCACCCCACGCGCCTTGGTCCTTCAACTGCAAGACCGAACCTGCCGGGTATGGACCCACGGCAGCGCCAAGCGTCCCAGTTCCGGTCTGTTTCTGGTTCAGTTCGGTGTAGAGCACTTCGACGCCCATATAGAAGTCAGGCGTGATGTTCCACTGCGTGCGCGAACCGACTGCCCACACCGAGAAGTCCATGTTGCACGACGCTACCCCGCCACTGAAGGCCAAGCCGCCGGCGTTCACGCCTGTGCACAGCGCCGTATTCGCCGCAGTGTTGTAGGTGGTCTTATTATAGGCGCCCCAGAGCGAGGTATGCCACGCCGCGTCCCAGAAGTGCTCATAGCTGGCGTTGGCGCCCCAGATCGAGGTCAGATTGAGGGCGCCGCCGGTGGCGCCGGTGTAAACGGCATCGCTGTAGGCACCGATGCCAAGGCTTTGGCCACTGAATATGGCATAGCTTGCACCGCCCGGACTGTTGGCGATGTACTTCGTCGCACCTTCCGCGATGTTGACTTGGGCCTGGAACCAGTCGCCCTTGGCGATCATCGGGAAGAGCAATTTCAGGCCCGCGCCCGCCGCCCAGCCCACCACGTTACCGGGGTGACCCGTGCCTTCGTCCCCTCCGGTCCCTGCGGTCCCTGTGTTGTACTGGGCCGCAACCTGATGGAGCGCGCCCATGATCTGCGCGCCGCCCCAGGTTTGATCGACGCGCAAACTGGCCACGAAGTCCGGAATCTGCGAGCCGTTGTAGCTGTTCGTTATGAGGGCGCCCGTCAGCAGGGTGGTGTCGATGCCCGTGGCGGCGAGATTGGAGGCGTTGATGACGGTTGTCCTGCGCGCAAGTTCAGCCGCGAGGTTGAGTGCCAAACCGTTGCCGAGTTGGGCCGTGTAGCCCCACACCCACTGGCCAGCGTCGCCGGTGTCGCTCGCACCACCCCAACCGTAGTACTGCGCCGCGGGCTGGCTGTAGTAGTCATAGAACGACTGCGTGAGACCGATGGTCATGCCCGCCCACTGGACGAAGGCGCGGTTGGAGCTGAAGGCGGGAGCAGGTGTGGTGTTGTCGGTAACGTCGGTCGAGATCCCAACGTCAAGATACGCACGGACCGTGCCGTAGGCGGTCTGCTCACGGTTATCAATCGTCATATAGGCGCGCGCTCGGGCGCCGAAGTCGTTCGTTGCCCGGCTTTGCGTATTGCCGATCAGCGGCCCGTTCGTGCTGTTGCCGTTGTCATTGTAATGGGTCTGCAAACGCACCCAGCCGCCGATCTTGATGCACATATCGGTGCCCGGCATGTAGTAAAATCCCGCCCCATAGAGGCTGCAGATCTTCACGTATTCGACCGGCTTGGCCTTAACGGGAAGATCAGCTGCTTGCCCCGCCGTAATCGCAACCAGACCGGCTGCGCTTCCGAGGAGGAGGCTTTTCACCATCTTCATTTTGAACCTCCAATTGTTTGCCGTGGGAGGGTTCCGTCTCTGCCGGGTGAACTGCACCCCTCGAAGGTCCCCTTACGTCCCCAACCGTCAGGTCTTTCACTTCCCGAAACACCGTACGGATCGACTTAGGGTTCCCCCCTCCGTCGCAGGCATACCTTAGCCGACGGCTTCCCCGGTGCAATGAAGAACTGCCCAAGTCACAGGCCCTTCCGACCGATTTCGGCGAGGTGTTGCGTAAAAAACACGCAGCCATTGATGCGTTCCTGGGCGGCGCCGGACGCGGGAAATGCGCGAAATTTTAACTGTTAAGTCAATGCGTTATGTCCGGCCACGGCGGCGGTGGCGCGCGCCAGCCGCGGTGCGCCGTGAGCCTCTTTGAGCGAAACCGCACGAAACACCGTGAGCCACTTGCGCGATCGGCGTGCCCCCTGCTGCGGCTGCTTGACAGGTCAATTCTTCACCGCCGCGGCGGGCATCGCGGCAGCCTTTTGCGGCGATGAAATTTCGATTTTCAATTCGCGGCGGCGCGCCAACATGCCAATAAAAAACAAAAACAAAATCCGCAGCGAAAAACCAAAAACTGCTGCGCTAGATTCCTTGGCTGCCATTCGGAAGATTGCTGACGCTGACGGTGAAGTGCTGGAGCTCTTTGCGGCCGCCGATAAAAGTAACTTCCAGCTGGAACTCGTCGGCGCCGTTGAAGTCGGCAGCGGCGCGATAAAACGCGACATAGGCCGGCACGTCGATCGCCAAACATTGTTTGAAGTTGGTCGCCTTGAGCGTAGCGCGCTTGACGCTGACCGTGCCGTGCGCCGGTGCGCTGGCAAGTCTGATTGCCGGCAGCGGACCGGACGTGCAATCCGGCCGAATACTGGTGTAGATCCCGACGCGCATGTCACGCCCCGCCGCGGCGTTGACGCTGCGTTCGACCAGGGTTGCTTGCGCCCACGCGTGATGCGACGCGGCACAGAACAACACAGCGGCGAGAAACCAAGAGCGCGTCGTCATGATTTGCTCGAAGCACCGATAGCAATCCTGCCAGGCGCGTCAGCGCGAAGCAGGACCAAGGGACTGTGTTCGTGACCCATCGACCGACCACCATAAGTGCTTGCGCGCAAACGCATGGCCAGAACCGGATTTCAGATACACATAATACACTGGATACACTGGCGGGCCCTGCTTCGCTAAAGCCTCGGAGGGCATCCTGCTTCGCACTAAGGCAGGGCGATAGTCCTGCAAAGCGCGTCAGCGCGAAGCAGGATGGCGGAGAGGAAGGGATTCGAACCCTTGATACGGCTTTGGACCGTATAACGGTTTAGCAAACCGCCGCCTTCAGCCACTCGGCCACCTCTCCGGTCTTCGAACAGGTTTATTTACAGGGTTTCGCCGGCCAAGGCACGCCTCAACCTGGCGTCTGACGCAACATTGACCCTGCAGGGCCCGTTCGCTAGCAGATTGGCCAGCTTTCTAAGCCATCGATCATCGCTATGAGGCGCCACGGAAGGCCATGAACCGTAAACAACGGCGAGCCTCAGCTGCTTCCGGGGCAGGGGGATCGGTTCCGCGGACAGGATGAGTGAGACTGCGCTCGCGGATCTTTTCCGGGCAGCCGTGGCGCAACATCAGGCCGGAGCCCTTGCCGAAGCCGAACGCCGTTACCGCCACATAATTTCGCTGGCTCCGGCGCATGCCGAGACGCACGGCCGTCTCGGCGCCGCACTGATGGCGCAAGGCAAGGCGGCCGAAGCCATCGGTCCACTCGAGCACGCGCTGGCGCTACAGCCGGATGTGTTCGAGGCTTTGGGCAATCTCGCTCAAGCCTACCTCGCCACCGGACGGCCCGAGCAGGCGATCCATGCCTCAAGCCGCGCCTTTGCGATCAGGCAGACGCCGCAGGGCAAGGCGCTGTTTGCTCAAAGCGTCAAATTCGTGCGCTTTACCGCCGACCCCGGGAGCGGCATTCGTCAATTGCTGCTGCGCGCGCTGGCGGAAGGCTGGACGCGGCCGCGCGAACTGACCGCCGCTTGCATCAGCCTGATTACCCTCAACGCAGGCATGAAAGATTGCATCCGTCGCGCCACCGCGGCCTGGCCGGCGCGCCTTGGCGTCGCCGAACTTTTCGATCCGCCCGGGCTTACCGGACTTGCCGCGCTGGCGAACGATCCGCTGTTGTGCCGCCTCCTGGAAACCGATCCGGTCACCGACAGTGGCCTCGAGCGCGTTCTCACCAACGTGCGCCACGCCATGCTCACCAGCGCGGCGGACGGCGTGGACGACGAAAGCTTGCTCGGTTTTTATTGCGCCGTCGCTCGGCAGTGCTTCATCAACGAATATGTCTTCTCGCTCGACGCGGCGGAAGCCGAACAGGCAAAGCGACTGAAGGCCGGCCTCGAAGCGGCGCTCGCGGCTGGAACACGATGTTCGCCGCTTTGGCCTGTCGTTGCCGGTGCGTATTTTCCGCTCCACACTTTGGCGGACGCGGAGCGGCTTTTCGATCCGTCGTGGCCGCAATCCGTGCAAGCTTTGCTGGCGCAACAGATTCTTGAGCCGGCCGAGGAACGCCGGCTCGCCGCAACGCTTCGCGGCGCTGACCGCGATCGACAGCGCCGTGTCGCGCGCGGTGCGCGATCAATACGAGGAGAACCCTTATCCGCGCTGGGTCGCGGCAGGCAGGCTCGAACCAGCCGCGCCCGGCGAGCGGCGGCCGCAGCAGAGCGTCGATGTGCTCATTGCCGGCTGCGGCACCGGCATGTCGGCGATCGACTTCGCGCGGCAGGCACCCCAGGCGCGCGTGCTCGCCATCGATCTCAGTCTGGCGAGTCTTAGCTATGCCAAGCGCATGGCGCAGACTTTGGGCATTGCCAATATCGAATTCGCGCAGGCCGATCTATTGAAGCTCGACTCGATCGGGCGGCAGTTCGATTTCATCGATTCATCCGGCGTCCTGCATCATCTCGCCGACCCGTGGCAGGGCTGGCGGGTGCTGCTGTCGCTGCTGCGGGCCGGCGGCACCATGCAGGTCGGTCTCTACAGCGAACTGGCGCGCCAGAACGTCGTCGCGGCGCGCGCGCTGATCGCCGAGCGCGGCTATCTGCCGATCCCCGAAGACATCCGGCGCGCCCGCGAGGACATCATGTCGGCCGCCGACGGCTCGCTGTTGAAATCGCTGGCCCGGGCGGACGATTTCTACGCTACCAGTGAATGCCGCGACTTGCTGTTCCACGTGCAGGAACAGCGGATCACATTGCCCGAGATCAAGGCCTTCCTCGCCGCGAACGACGTGCAGTTCGCCGGCTTCAATCTGGAGCCGCCCGTGCTGCGCCGGTTCGCGGCGCGCTTTGCCGAACCGGCGGCAATCGGCGATCTCGATCGCTGGCACGTCTTCGAAACCGAAGCGCCCGATACATTCGCCGGCATGTACCAGTTCTGGGTGCGCAAACCGGCGCGCGCCGGTCAGGCGGCGCCGAACTCGCGATAGGCGTGCTCGGAACGCCGCCCGCTGGAGCATGAAACCAGAGCGTCGATCAATTCAGCCTGAAGCGATGCGTTCTAGGCCGCCATCGCGCGCGCCGGCGTGTCGGCATGGCTGCGCAGCCAGTCGCGCGCGGCGCGCTGCGCCACCGCGATGTCGACATCCGACATCTGGTTGGCGACTTCGCGCCGCAGCCGGATCGCCTCGACGTTGCCCTTCACCGCCGCGAGGTTGAACCATTTGTGCGCGGCAATCAGATCGACCGGCATGTCGCGGCCGACCGAATACGTCATCCCGAGCTCGAACAGCATGTCGGCATCCGCCGGACCTTCGCCGAGCGGCGCCGCGTCACTGTCGAGAATTTCAAAACGAGCCATTGCAAGTCCCCTGTCTTATGCCTGTGCGCCGTGGCGCCTCGTGATCCCTGTCCGCTTGCGCGCGGTCGGCCGTTTTTTGCCCGGCCGATATGGCGATAATCCTCAGAAGATTTGAATGGTGGTTTAAATAATGCGATAAATCGTCTCTGAATTGCTGCTCGCGATCCGCGCAATTTCGGCAACTTTTCATTAGGCAACTAGGCAATGGCCGCGGCGTTGACTACGGTGCGGCCCCGGCAACCAACGAACAGAGGTAGCAAATGCAAAGCCATCGCCTGGCGGCAGCCCTGGTGTGGGTTTCGATCGCCGCAGCAGCGGCCACGGTAAGCGCCATCACCCCGGCCTTCGCCGCCGATCCGATGGGGACCTGGTACACGGCGGACAATGACAGCCAGGTACGCATCACCAATTGCGGCGGCGCGCTGTGCGGTAACCTGACCTGGCTGAAAACTCCGATCGATCCGGCGACCGGCCAGCCGAAGCTCGACAAGAACAATGCCGATGCCAGCAAGCAAAGCCGGCCGCTGCTGGGCGTGCCGATCGTGCTCGGCATGAAGCCGAGCGGGCCCGGCGTCTGGAGCGGCGACGTCTACAACGCCTCGGACGGCAAGACCTATAGCGGCTCGTTCACCATGACCGGCGATAACACCGCCGATCTGAAGGGCTGCGTGATGAGCTTCCTCTGCAAAACGCAGAGCTGGACGCGGGCGAAATAACAAAAAGCAAACAAAAACGGCGCCGCGGATGTCCACGACGCCGGTGCAAGTTTCAAAAAAGGATATTTTTTCGGAGAGGATATTTCAAAAACCGAGGGCGTCGGCGAGATGGCAGAGGCGCAAATCCGTTAGCTATTGCCACGGCGAGATTCCGGTTTCCCGTCTCTCGTCTTCGCCATCGCTCTCGCTGCGCACGATTGCGAAGCTTGCACCTCCGTCCCGCCGACGCCCTCCGTCGTCCACCTGAGCCGGCCCGTCTCGGGAGATCGTCGATCCGCCCTCGACTTTGGCCGGCCCGTGTGACGCGATCTCCGACACATGCGATGCCGAAGACCGATTGCGTCGAAGACTACTTCTTCTTCCGACGTTTTGTCTTCTTCTTCGCCGCTGCTTTCTTTCTCTTCTTCGCCATTGCTGCCCTCCTAGCCATGAGTGGATGGCGATGTAAGTCCAGTGCAGTCGCGAATCGATCTGCACTGCATCCCGATTACTACAGCAGGAAAAAAATAATAGTGACTCCACTTGATTTTGTGCGCGGCCGCCACGCCTGTCATCTTCGCGCGCACTTGCCGACGATCGCGCGCGCGACGCCGCGGCAAAGAAATTTAGCGACGCGCGGTTTGCCGCGAGAATTTCGCGGCATCGCAAAAATACCGATGAAACATGGGTTTTCGTGACGTCGAATTTTTTTCATTTCGCATCAAAGACGCGCGCGTGTGTGCGATGCACGCGCGATTTGGCGCGCGCGACGCTGCCCGATACCGCCGCTTTCGCGGCGCGAAAAAAATTATGCACCGGGCGCCTTTACAGGCATGTCGGCGGCTGTCGTGGGGCGCAAAACGCGCGAATCAGTGCCAACCAATTCGCTCCGGCCCCCCTTGGCGGCGCGTGCGCGCGCCGAATTCGCATCGCAGCCACCTTCGCGGCGCGTGCGCGCAATCGGATTTCGCGCGCGCGTAACGCGGCGCGGAGCTTTTGTATTCAGATGCCGATTTTGGTTTTCAGAAGATCGTTCACGGTCTGCGGATTGGCTTTGCCGCCCGACGCCTTCATCACCTGGCCGACGAACCAGCCGATCGCCTTCGGATTCGTCCGCGCGTCGGCGACCTTGTCCGGGTTCTTGGCGACGATATCGTCGACGATCTTCTCGATCGCGCCGATATCGGTGACCTGTTTCAGCCCGCGCTGTTCGACGATGGCGCGCGGATCGCCGCCCTCGGTCCAGACGGTCTCGAACACATCCTTGGCGATCTTGCCGGAGATCGTTCCGGCGGCGATCAAATCGAGAATGGCGCCGAGCTGGGCGGCGGAAACCGGCGCCGCGGCGATGTCATCGCCCGCTTTGTTGAGGCGGCCGAACAATTCATTGACGATCCAGTTGGCCGCGGTCTTCGCGTCGCGGCCGTTAGCGACTGCCTCGAAATATTCGGCGGCGGTCCGCTCGGCGACCAGCACATCGGCGTCGTAGGCACTGAGCGCGTAATCGCGCATGAAACGCGATTTCCTTGCGTCCGGGAGCTCCGGCAGGCTCTTCTCCAACTCGGCGACAAGCGACGGCGACAGTTCGAGCGGCAGCAAATCCGGATCGGGGAAGTAGCGATAGTCGTGCGCTTCTTCTTTCGATCGCATCGATCGCGTCTCGCCTTTGACCGGATCGAACAGGCGGGTCTCCTGCTCGATCGCGCCGCCGTCCTCGATGACCTCGATTTGCCGGCGCGCCTCGTGCTCGATCGCCTGGCCGATGAAACGGATCGAGTTGACGTTCTTGATCTCGCAGCGGGTGCCGAGCGGGTCGCCGGGCTTGCGCACCGAGACATTGACGTCGGCGCGCAGATTGCCCTTTTCCATGTCGCCATCGCAGGTGCCGAGGTAGCGCAGCACGCTGCGCAGCTTGGCGACGAACGCCTTGGCCTCCTCGGCGGAGCGCAGATCGGGCTTGGATACGATTTCCATCAGCGCCACGCCGGCGCGGTTGAGATCGACCAGCGACATATTGGGATGCTGCTCATGCAGCAATTTGCCGGCATCCTGTTCGAGGTGCAGCCGCTCGATGCCGACGCGCACCGTTTCGCCATCCGGCAGGTCGATGACAACCTCGCCCTCGCCGACGATCGGGGATTTATATTGGCTGATCTGATAGCCGGCCGGCAGATCCGGATAAAAGTAGTTCTTGCGGTCGAACACCGATTTCAGATTGATCTTCGCTTTCAGCCCGAGCCCGGTGCGCACCGCTTGGCGCACGCATTCGGCGTTGATCACGGGCAGCATGCCGGGCATGGCGGCGTCGACCAGCGAGACGTGCGAATTGGCCTCGCCGCCGAACTCGGTCGAGGCGCCGGAAAATAACTTGGCCCGCGAGGCCACCTGGGCATGGACCTCCAGGCCGATGATCACTTCCCAGCCGTGGATCAGCTTCGATTTTCGCGCGCCAGCGTCCATGCGCGGTCGGTTACGCGCTTCGAGTCCGCACGGCAAGGCCCGGTCCCGCCGCAGGGACCGGCCAAGCCATCACAGACCGATGATGTGACCCTAACCGCCGCACTTCGCCGTGCAGAACGTGCCGTAGCAGGGCAGCACCGGCGTCAGCACGCCGTTGGTGCAAAGCTGCTGCGAGCACCAGTTCGTGGTGCTGTCACAGTTGAACGAGCAGAACGTAGCGGTCGCGATGTATGACTTGCCCGAAGCACAGGAGCCGGGCGGCGGCGGCGCCTTGCCCTTGGCAAACGCGGCCGACGGCAGCGCCACCGCAGCCGCAAGCAGCCCGACTTTTACAATCGACATGACCCGCATGATTGTCCCCCATCCTTGCGAGGTATTATCTTACATCGCCGCCAAAGCCGCGCAAGTCGTCGCCGCGACTTGCATATTCCGTTTTGCTAGGATGGCGGCACAGAACTCGCCCGGAGCGCAGGAGGAGCGCAACATCATGGATGCCATCACCGAGAAGGATCGCCTGGTTGCGGAATTAAGCGAACCGCGCGCCCGCATCGGGCTGATCATCCCGTCAGTCAATCGCATGACCGAGCCGCAGTTCAACCATTATGCGCCTGACGGTCTCGGCGTCCTGGTGGCGCGCGGCCGGGTGGCCGGCCAGTGGGGCAAGACCGTCGCCGAACTCGCCGGCGAGATCGCCCATGCCGCCGGCACGCTGGCCGACGCCGGTCCCGACCTCATCGTGTTCCACTGCACCCACACCTCGATGAAGGAAGGCGTCGACGGCGAAGCGCGCATCATCGATTTGATCCGGCGCACCACCGGGATCGAGGCGCTCTCCACCTCGAGTCTGGTGAAAGACGCCCTGCGCGCGCTCGGGCTGAAGAAGCTCGTGGTGCTCAGTCCCTACATGTCGAACGCGAATATCATCGATTACCTGACCGCGGCCGGTTTCACCGTCGTCAAAGATGTCGCGCTCAAATGCAAGACGCCGGCCGATTTTGAGACCGTGACGCCGCAGCGCTGGCTCGAACTCGCCGTCGAGAACGACACGCCGGAGGCCGACGGCATTTTTCTGAGCTGCACCAACACGACGCAGATCGAGGCGGTGGCCGCGATCGAGCAAAAACTCGGCAAGCCGGTGGTTAACAGCAATCAGGCGGTGCTGTGGGGCTGCCTCAAGCGGCTCAAGACCAAACTCGGCGCCGACGCGCCGCCGCCGCGCAATCTCGGCCGGCTGATGAACGATCTCGGGTCTTGATCAGCCGGTCGCGGCGTCGGCTGCCGGATCACTCAGCGACATCCAGCCTTTCCGCCATTCGGTGGCGAATTTCCAGCGTTGCTGCTGCAGCGGCGCGGCGGCGCGGCGAACCGCGTCGATGACGGCTTCGGGCGCCGTCGCGGGCGAGCCCGCCCGAAACGGCGGAGCGGGGTTATATTCCATCTGCAACTGGATTTGCTGCGCGACCGTCTCGCCGCGCAGGATCGCCGCAAGCCGCAAGGCAAAGTCGATGCCGGCGGTCACGCCGCCGCCCGTCACCCTGTTGCGATCGAAGACGACGCGCTCGTCCACGGCCGTGGCGCCGAACACTTCAAGCAGCGGCAGGCTGAGCCAGTGTGTCGTGGCGCGATACCCCCTGAGCAATCCGGCGGCGCCGAGCACCAGCGCCCCGGTGCAAACCGAGGTCACATAGCGGGCCCCCTCCGCTTGCTCGCGCAGAAACCCGAGCACGGCTTCGTCGCCCATCAACGACTGCTGGCCCGGACCTCCGGGAACCACGATGACGTCGAGCGGCGGACACGCCGCGCAACTGACGTCCGAAACGAGGGTAAGCCCGCGATCGGTGCGAATAAGCCCGGGAGTTTTGGCGATGACATGCACGACCGTATCCGGCAGCCGAGCAAAGACCTCGTAAGGGCCGGTGAAATCGAGCTGCGTCATTCCCGGAAATACCAGGAACCCGATGTGGCAAGGCGCCGGATTGGCGGCGGGCATGCGCGCGATCCCCATGGCTGCATTCTCAAATCGATGGCGCGATTTTGGCCGTGACAGCGCGTGGCAGCAATGTCATTATACCAGCGATTTTCTGCCAAAGCATCGCGAGGCCCATTGCGCAAATCACAAGACGCTCCCCGTCTGATCGTGCTGCTCGCCTTCGAAAACGTGCAGCTGCTCGACGTGGCCGGGCCGGTGCAGACCTTCGCCAGCGCCAATGAAATGGTTTGCGGCACCCGCGGTGCTCCGACCCACGGTGCGCCCTACCGCATCGTCGTGGTGTCGCGCCGCGGCGGTCTGGTCCGTTCGTCGTCGGGACTGCCGGTGGTGACGCAATCGATCGCCAAGGCGGTCGGCAACAAGCGCATCGACACACTGATCCTTCCGGGCGGCGTCGGCGTTCATGGTGCGGCAACGGATAAAAAGACTGTTGATTGGGTACGTCACCAGGTTTTGGCCGCGCGCCGGATCGCGTCGGTTTGCACCGGCGCGTTCCTCTTGGCGGAAGCTGGCGCGCTGTCTGGACTGCGCGCCACCACGCACTGGAAATTCTGCACCCGCCTGCAGCAGCAGCACCCGGACATCGAGGTCGATCCCGATCCGATCTATATGCGCAATGGCCGGATCTGGACGTCGGCGGGGGTCACCACCGGAATTGATCTCAGCCTCGCACTGGTGCAGGAGGACCTTGGGCGCAAACTCGCCATGCAGGTCGCCCGCCATCTCGTGGTCTTTCTCAACCGGCCGGGCGGACAGTCGCAGTTCAGCGCCGCGCTCGAAGCGCAAGCCGCCGCCGCCGACGGCAACGCGCCAAACGCCTTCGCGCCGTTGCATGGCTGGATCGCCGAGCATCTGATCGGCGACCTGCGGGTCGAGCGGCTCGCCGAACAGGCCGGCATGAGCCCGCGCACCTTCGCGCGGATCTATGCCGCGACAATGGGACTGACGCCGGCGCGCATGGTGGAAAAAATCCGCATCGAGGCGGTGCGGCGGATCCTGGAAGAGACCGACACGCCGATCAAACGCATTGCCTCGATGTGCGGATTTGGCCAGGAGGAACGGCTGCGCCGCGCGTTTGCACGTCAGGTCGGCACCACGCCGGCGGAATACCGCCAGCGCTTTTAGACCGCGCGCTATTGACGTAGAGCAGTGTCGACGACGCCCGCGCCAACCAAGTGACCGAATGAAGCTTCCGCGGCGAAAATTCCTGCGTTTGGCGGCCGCTGCCGCCGCACTCCCGGTGATGCCTCGCGCTGCACGGGCGCAAACCTATCCGGACCGGCCGGTGCGCATCGTCGTTGCCTTTCCGGCCGGCAACGCAACTGACATCGTCGCGCGCCTTGTGGCTCAAAGACTGTCGGAGCAGCTTGGGCAATCATTCGTCGTCGAAAACCGGCCCGGTGCCGAAGGCAATATCGGTACCGAAGTCGTGGTGCGAGCGCCGGCTGACGGCTACACGCTTCTCCTGATCGCTCCGTCGGCTGCCACCAACACCACCCTCTACGGCAGCCTCAACTTCAATTTCATCCGCGACATCGCGCCGGCGGCGGGGATCGCCCGCGCGCCGTATGTCATGGCGCTTAGTCCCTCGGTTCCAGCCAAGACCGTTCCCGAGTTTATCGCCTATGCCAGGGCCAATCCCGGCAAGATCAACATGGCCGGCAACGGCAGCTTGAGCCGTATGTGCGGCGAGCTGTTCATGATGATGGCTGGCGTTACCATGGTCCACGTCCCCTATCGCACCAGTTTTCTGCCCGATCTGCTCGGCGGACAGGTACAGGTGGCGTTTGGTCCGATATCCCAGTTGATCGCATATATCCGAACGGAAAAGCTGCGGGCACTCGCGGTGACGACCGCGACACGCTCGCCGGCGCTGCCGGATATCCCGGCCATGGCCGAATTCGTACCGGGCTACGAGGCGAGCGGCTGGTATGGGATCGGCGCGCCCAAGAGCACACCCGCTAAAATCATCGACAAGCTCAACGACGCGGTCGATGCCGCGCTCGCCGAACCCAGGGTGAAGGCGCAGCTGGCCGACATGGGCGCCGTTCCGATGGCGATGCCGCCCACCGAGTTGGAAAAATTCATCGCCACGGAAACCGAGAAATGGGGCAAGGTGATCCGCGCGGCGAACATCAAGCCGGAATGAGCCGGCGCCCTCGGCCGATGCGATACAACAGTCGCCGGCACTCGCTGCGTAAACGCCAGAAAGGCAATCTCATGCCCAAACCGATCTACGTCCTCAACGGCCCCAACCTCAATCGGCTCGGCACGCGCGAGCCGCACATCTACGGCACGACCACGCTCGCCGACATTGAGGCCATGTGCCGCGCCGAAGCCAAGGAGCAGCCCATCGAGTTTCGACAGACCAACAGCGAGACACAACTGATCGAGTGGGTCCACGAGGCAATCGATAACGGCAGCGGCATCATTATCAATCCGGCCGCCTACACATTCACCTCGCTCGCACTGTTCGACGCCCTAAAGATGTTTCCGGGGCCGATTATCGAGCTGCACATTTCGAACGTTCACAAGCGGGAGGCGTATTATCACAATTCGTATGTGTCGAAGGTCGCCACGGCAATCATCGTGGGTCTCGGCGCGAAAGGGTATGCTGTGGCCATTCGCGCGATGCATGATCTCATTCAATAACGGTATTTTCGCCACATCCGCGGTCGTGAGCCGCGGCGCACGTCAGTGTGGCCAAGGCATGATCGGAACGGTGCTGACCGCGTTCGCCGGGGAACCATTGACGATTTTGGTGCTGATCGCGAGGTAGACGATCGTGCTGTGAGGAATGTCCACCATGCGATAGATGCGGGTGGTCTTGAAAAAGATGCTCGTCTTCTGACTGAACACCTCTTGTTTATCCGTAAGTTTCGACAGGTCGACGTCTATTGGACCGTTTTGTCGGCACGAGACGGAAAAATTGGACGGATCTTCGTTCAATCCCAACGGCTGGCCCCAGCCGCCTTTTCTCGCCTGCGAAATGTGACACACTACGCCAGGCACTTGCGGATCTTCAAAGACGCTGACGCACACCTTATCATTGGGCGAAAGGGCATTAAACGTGGTGCTGACACAGCTCAAGTCTGTGGCGCGTGCGGAATGAATAGACATTACGACCAGTACGGCCGCTATAAAAAACCATTTCATTCGTACATCTCCGCATTGGTTGTGATGACATGATCCGGTTCAATCTACCCTGATTTTGCCTTTCACGTTATTGAGTATCTCCATATCGACAGAACAGATTGGTGATCGAATGAAACTTCGCCGCCGCCAATTCCTGCATCTCGCAGCGGGTGCTTCCGCCGCCCCGCTGTTTCCCCGGCTCGCCTCGGCGCTCGATTATCCCAATCGTCCGGTGCGCATTGTCATCGGCTATCCCCCCGGCAGCTCGCCCGACATCGCCGGGCGCCTGATGGGACAATGGCTGTCGGATCGTCTCGGCCAGCAATTCGTCATCGAGAACAAGCCCGGCGGCGGCACCAATTTTTCCACCGAGGCGGTCGTGCGCGCCGCGCCGGACGGCTATACGCTGCTGCTGGTCGCTACGCCGAACATGATCAGCGGATTGCTGCACGACAATCTCGATTTCAGTTTCGTCCGCGATATCGCGCCGGTTGCCTATATCGCTTTCACGCCCTTCGTGATGATCGTTACGCCGTCGTTCCCCGCTAATACCGTCGCCGAGTTCATCGCCTACGCCAAAGCCAATCCGGGAAAGATCAACATGGCCTCGAATGGCACCGGAAATCTGACCCATATCAGCGGCGAACTGTTCAAGATGATGGCCGGTGTGGATTTGTTCCACGTGCCGTATCACGGCGAACCGGAGGCGCTGGCCGATCTGCTCGCGGGCCGGGCTCAGGTCATGTTCGACCCCATTATCTCGTGCCTGGGCGACGTCAAAGCCGGCAAGCTGCGGGCGCTCGCGGTGACCACGCCAAAGCGCGTTGCTTCGCTGCCCGATGTACCGACCGTCGGCGAGACCGTGCCGGGCTACGAGGTCACGGGAGGCTTAGGCTTCGGCGCGCCACACGGCACGCCGGCCGAAATCATCGGCAAGCTCAACCAGGCGATCAATGCCGGCGTCGCCGATGACGCGGTCAGAGGGCACCTCGTCGACCTCGGCGACATTCCGGCGCCGATGAGCCCCGCCGACTATGCCAAGCTGATCGCGGATGAAAATGAGAAATGGGCCAAGGTGATCAAGTTCGCCGGCATCAAGCTGGAATAGTCCTCACCGCGCCGATATTCCAAAGTCCCCGTTACGCCCATTCGGGGGGGTCGATGGCCGATTTGCCCCCAAATGTGAACTCTAGCCGCGCTTGTTTCTGGCTGAGAAGCCGACGTGTGCAGTTTTGCTCAGACGGCGCGGATAGGCAGCCTACGGTTACCGGCACTGAGGCTGTCCAGCGATCGTTAACTCGCATGCGGCGGTGTAAATAGAGGCTGCGACTATGTCGATAGTTTCGCTTTTCCCGGGTATTTCGAATTCCCAAACTACCGACCAAGAAGACTTCGAACGTGAGGTCGCTGCGCGCTTTGGCCTCGTTCCGAATTTTTTTCGATCCGCTCCGGATGCCCCATACGTCATTCGCGAATTGTGGGCGTTCGCGAAGTCGGCCTATTTGGACACTCCTATCCCAACGCTCTTCAAGGAGCGGCTTTTCGTCTACCTCTCCCGCTTCTGCGAAGTGCGCTACTGCATAACCCGACACTGCGGTTTCTTGTTAGGGCTTGGCCGGGCGGCAGGCGACCCCAAAGCGCAGGCAATGACCATAAACCAGGTCATTCGTTTGCTGCAGCGACCCGTGCCTACCGAGCAACGCACCAGGGCGGCGCTCGCCCGACTGGAAGCCATCGCAGAACCGATCGATTGGCCCTCACCCGAAACCGCGTATGACGATGACCTGTTAACTTCCGCCACCGTGCTTTTTCTTCAGCCGGCGCGTGCCGTTCGAGCGAAGTACGCACTGCGCATCGCCCTCGGCGGCGAGAAATTCGAGTTGCTGGTCGGATTTCTGACCTTTATCCGTTCGGCTCACTATTGGACACTAATGCACCCGGAGCTTGCGCTTGAAGACGACATGAAGGAGTTGCTGCGCGAACATGAAGAGCTGGCTCGAATGCTGTTGGAGGATACGGAAGCGGGCCATTGTGAGATGGGAACACGGTTATTCGACGAACTCGAATCATTACGCGATCTCAACGAGCGACAGGAACTTGAGAAAGCAAAGCGAGCGCTTGAGGAAAGCGGACGACAAAAAGACCTGCTGCTGAAGGAGGTCGATCACCGCGTCAAGAACAGCTTGCAAATTGTGTCTGGCCTTCTGTATCTGCAGGCCAAAACAGCAGGCCCTGCAGCAAGTCAGTTCCACAACGCTGCAGCGCGCGTGGCTGCCATCGCCGCAGTCCACCAACAGCTTCACAAATATGATGATGTTGGAACGGTGGTGCTCGACCGTTACCTCATTGATCTTTGTCAGCAGATTACAGCTGCATCGAGCAGTCCCGACCGGACGTGGCGACTTGTCGTCGATGCCAGTCCGCTCACCATCTCCACCGACGTGGCAGTACCGCTCGCACTCATCGTGAACGAGTTGATCACCAACGCCATTCAGCATTCCAGACCAGTCGGCGAAGGCGGTGCCGTGCACGTATTGTTGAAGGCCGATCCGGAAATTTTTTCAATAAGTGTTTCGGATCCCGGGGACGGGCCTGCCGTTGCTGCCCAATCCTATGCCGGACTGGGCTCGCAAATCATCCAGACGCTAGCTCGCCAGATTAATGCTACGGTTGCAAAAGAGCGCTTAGCGACGGGTTATAAGGTCACAGTAACGGTCCCTCAGCGCGCTGGCGCATGATGAATTCGGAGTATGTGCAGATCTTCAATCGGACCCTGGAGCAAGCCTTCGGGTCACAAGCGGACATAGCGCCTCTAATTTGCGATGTCTGCCTTACCCCCGAAAGCGGAAATCCCCGCCGCTTATCAGTCCTAGCTGGCGGGAGTCACTTCCCCTCGCGCCAGATGCCGAGCGCTTCCTGCGCCGGACGGTCGGAGATCGAGAACAGCACCGACTCCTTGCCGGCATTGTGCGAATACCGCTTCCACGACGGCACGACGAAGACATCCTGCGGCCCCCATTCGAGGACTTTGCCGTCCACGGTCGTCGTGCCCTCACCTTCCGCGCAGACAAAGATCGTGCTGTCGGTCGAGCGGTACGGTTCGCCCTTAAATCCCTTGGGCAGCATGGCGAGATTGGCACCCATGGTCGGCAGCACCGGGCCGCCGGTGACCGGATTGGCGTAGCGCACGCGCGCGCCGTGGCGCTTGTCGACCTCCCCGGCCTGCATCATGCGCTCGACGATCGGGCGCGTGCGGGCATAGGTGTAATTGATGATCGGGGTGCGATTCATGGCGCGCGTGCCGTCCGGCAGCACGCCCGAGCCATAGAAGCTCAATGAGTTGCCGTCCCGGCGCGAGGTCTGCTGCGTCGGATCGTCAGAATGTTCGGCGAAGGACGTTTCGTAGAAATTCACCACCGGCACATCGAGCACGTCGAGCCACAGCATCGGTTGCTTGGACGGATTGCCGTGATCGTGCGGCGCCCAATTGGCGGTGATGACAAAATCGCCGGGCGCCATGAAAGCCTTCTCGCCCTCGACCGCGGTATAGGCGCCCTCGCCGTCAAGCACGAAGCGGATCGCGCCGGCGACGTGGCGATGCGCGGGAGCGACTTCGCCAGGCAAGATCATCTGGACACCGGCGAACAGCGTATTGGTGGCCCGGGACTCGCCCTTGAGCGCCGGATTTTCCAGGATCAGGACGCGCCGCTCGGCTTCCTCGGCGGTAATGAGGCTTCCCGATTCCATCACCAGCGCTTTGACGTCGTCGAAATGCCAGACCACGGGCTGACAGCGCGATACCGGCTCCTTGGTGACGATCGAATTCATCACCTTCCACAGCGGTTTAAGATCGTGCTTGGCGATGCGCTCGTAATAGGCCTGCCGGACCGCTTCGATATTGTGTTTTGGGCTCTGTTTGCCGTTGCTCTTTTTCGCGACCGCGACCGCCATAGCGTCCTCCTGGACCCGCAATCCGGGTGCTTTCGCAGCAATATAGTCAAAAGCGCGTGGAACCGGAAATAGCGCCTTGACGCCGAGATTGCGGAACAGCCATGCGGGCACCGGAGTTACCACCCGGATCATTGGAACTTTGCGGGCTGGCACAGGAGTTGACGATGAAACGATTGGTTTTTGCTGCTGCCGTTCTGGCGTTGGGTTTCACCGCTTCGACCCCGGCCCGCGCCGACTATGCGGTCGTTCAGTTCGCGGACGGCTGGTGCAAAATCTGGTGGGACAGCAGCGCCTCCCCGTGGGGCGATGGCTGGACCGAAATCGCCTATGGCATGCCCGATTGGCTGACGGCGTCGGCAGCGCTCCATACCGCGCGCTCGCAAGGCGCCTGCCGCTAGCGGGAAACCGACGAGTCGCTCGGCTGGTCAGTTATTGGTCGCCCCGCCGTCGACCGCGATGGTCTGGCCGGTGATGAAGTCGCTGTCTTTCGACGCCAGGAACACCAGCGCGCCCAAAAGGTCCTCGGGATATTCGTCGCGCTTGAGCGCGCGGCGCACAATGGCCGGCGCCCGCGAATGATCGAGGTGGCCGGGGTTTTCGTTGATGACGGTGTCGGAAAGCGTAAAGCCAGGCGCGAGATTATTGACGCAAATATTGTGCTCGCCAAGCTCACGCGACACCGACCGCGTGAAGGCCATGACCGCGCCTTTCGAGGAGACGTAATGGGCGAAATTCGGAATCCCACGCGCCACCGTTCCCGAGGTGATATTGATGATCTTGCCGTACTTTTGCGCGATCATGTGCGGCGAGACGTATTTGGTCATGAGAAAAACGCCGCGCACATTGACCGCCATGACGCGGTCCCACAGTGCGGTGTCGATGGCGCTGATCGGCTGCTCGACGAGCGGCGCATAGAGCGCGGCATTGTTGACCAGAATGTCGATGTTGCCGAAGCGATCCACGGTCTCGCCGACGAGCGCCTTAACCGCAGCCTCGTCGCTGACGTCGGTGACCGAACTCGCGACCGAATTGGCGCCGTGCTCGCGCGCCAGCGTCTCCGCCAGCTCCTTGCCGTCGGCGATGTCGGCAATCATCAGGCGCGCGCCTTCGGCGGCCAGCGTTTTCGCATAATGCGCGCCGATCCCCTTGGCGCCGCCGGTGAGGATCGCCACGCGGCCGTCAAGACGCGCCATGGTCACTTCTTCCCGTTCACCCGGTGGATCAATTTCTCAAAACCGGCGAGTTGCTGCTTGACCAAGTCGATGGTCGACTGATCGGTGAGTTCGAGAGTTTTCTCATCGAATTTTTTGGCTGAAAAGTTGACGAAGACCTCCGGCTTGCCGAACAGAACCGCATCGAGCGTGGTGAGCGTCATGCGCAGATGATATTGCATGCGCGCGCCGCCGAGCAGGCCGCCCGAGCAGGATTGCAGCGCGACCGGCTTGTTCGTAAACGGCACGTCCTTGAGGCGAGACGACCAGTCGATCGCGTTCTTCAATCCCCCGGGAATGCTCCAATTGTACTCAGGCGAGACGACGATCACGCCGTCGGCCGAGCGGATGGCGTCGGCCCAAACGGTGACTTCGGCCGGAAAGCCCGTGCTGTTCTGAATATCGGCGTTGTAAACCGGAAATTTGTCCCACGCCGGCGCCGGCTTGATCGACAGTCCCGGCGACGCCAGCGCCGGCAGTGCGCGCGCCAGCGCGGCGTTGTAGGAGGCTTTGCGCAGGCTGCCGCATATTGTGATGACGTTGAGTGTGCCGTCGGCCATGTTCGTGCCTCTTATGTACTCGGTGAATTCAACAGTGCGGGTGCGACGACGTCCTTCCAGCTGCGCGGCGGCGCTTTAAGTTGATCGTGCCGGCCCATGAAATCGGCTATCGCCTGCACGCCGTAAATGGCGCTGCCGAATTCGTCCCGGATGTCCCGGATCACCGCTTCCATCGTGGCGCCGTCGATCGCCTGTGACGGCTCATGCGTCAGGTAGATTTGGGCGGCGCGGCGCGGATCGTCATGGATGATGCGAGCCGCCTCGTCGATCGCCTGGCCGATCGCCGCGGGCAGTTGCGGGTGCGCATCGATGATAGGCCTTAGTCGCGCCCATGATCAGGAACGAGGCTTTGCCGCCCATCGTGTCGGACGAGCGAAGCAGCGCATGGACGTTGGCGCCGCGCAACGCGAGCTCGGCGTAGGGCGGCGAGGCGAAATAGGCCGTCACCGGCGTCGGGGTTTGCCCCGCCGCCTCCCCTTCAGCCAGTGCGGCAATGGCATCCGCGTGCGACAGCGTGACAACCTGGCCGCTCAGATGATCGTAATGGCCGAAGGTTTTTTCCGATTGCAGCTCCAGCACATACATCTGCGGCGACGTCAGCGTCGGCACCGCGATCCGGTCGGCCGGCGTGAGATCGGCGATGGACTGCTCGTTCGGCTGATTGCTCAAGAGAACGAGCGGCAACGAGGTGATACCGGACACCGCGAAAATCTGGCCCGGCGTGTCCTTCGCCTTTTGCCACGCCGCGAGTAACGGCGCGGTGCCGAACGGCCCCATGTCGATCGCGCCGGAAGCGACCGCCTCCTGCACCTGGGCGGCGCCCATGAAGCGCGGAAAATCGGCTTTCACGTCAAGGCCGGCCGCCTTGGCGTGCTTTTCGACGAGTTTGAGATCCTCGCAGATATAGACCGGCAGAAACGCCAGCCCGAAACCGATGCCGATCTTGATCTCGTCCTGCGCGAGCGCCGGCGTGAGCGTCACGCAGAAAATAAGGAACGCCGTGAAACTACGCCACACGTTGCGCCCTCAGCCGGTCTTTTCGTCTGCGATCGGATTGCGCAATGTTCCGACGCGCTCGATTTCAACCTCGATCGTGTCGCCGTTCTTCATCCACACCGGGTTGGGCTTGCGCGCATGGCCGACGCCGGACGGCGTGCCGGTGAAAATGACGTCGCCGGGCTCGAGCGTCATGCCCTGGGTGATGTAAACCAGCATCTCGACCACCGGGAACATCATATTGTCGGTATTGTCCGACTGCATGACATTGCCGTTGAGCCGGCTTTCGATCTTCAGTCCCTTGGCGGCGTCGGGCAATTCATCGGCGGTGACGAGCCACGGGCCGAAGCCGCCGGTGCGGTCGAAATTCTTGCCCATGGCCCATTGCGTGGTCTTGCGCTGAAATTCGCGCACCGAACCTTCGTTGCCGCAGGAATAGCCGGCGATGCAGGCGGTCGCGTTGGCGGCCGTGAGATGCTTGGCGCGCTTGCCGACGACGAGGATCAGCTCGGCTTCGTAGTCGAGCGTCTCGGAAACTTGCGGCCGGATGATCGGCTGACCGTGCGGCACCATCGAGGTAAGGCCGCGAAAGAAGATGGTCGGAAATTTCGGAATGTTGTCGCGCTGCGAGCCTTCCTTGACGTGTTCGAGATAATTCAAGCCGAGGCAGATGATTTTTCCCGGCCGGCCGACCGGCAAAGCATAGTTAAGCCCGGCAAGCGGCTTGCGCGCGGAGGCCGGCGCCTTCTTGGCGATGTCGCCGAGCTATTTGGTGTCGCCGTTGTTCTTGCCAGCCACTCGCCGAGATCGCTCGGCACTTTGCCGATCGACGGCCTGCAGATCGACCACCTGATCGCCCTCGACCACGCCAAGATGCGGGCCTCCCTGCCCTTCGAACGCAACGATTTTCATGATTTTTCCTTTAAAACTACTGACGGAACTGATCTCGGGGCCGGGACTATAGTCGGAGCCGGATCGCAGCAATCCGCGAAATCCGGGCTGCAGCGCCGAGAAAATGCTCCCGCAGCCGCTCGCGCGCAGCCAGCGCCGCGCGCAGATCGAAGCCGTTGACGATGGCCAAGCGGAAGCCGCCGGGCGGCATGGCGTGCGCGCTCCGGCGCGCGGTCTTCGTGGAAGGTGATCTGCACGCTGGTGACGCCCGGCATGCGCCTGACGTCATCGACCAAAGCCGGCGGCGGATGGCGGTAGCGCGGACCGTTCGGCCCGAACAGCACGACGCTATAACCTTCGCTGCGGTCGTCGTCGCCGAAATCCCATTCGCCGCGCTCGTAAAGGCCGACCACCGCGTCGACCCAGCCCGGACCGTAAAGGTCGGGCCATTGGTCGGCAAAGCGCAGATGCGCCTCGATGATTTTTCCGCCGATGGTTTCGAGATTGAGCATGCCGGTATAGCCGGCGAGATCTTTTCGCATCCATGCGCCGCAATAAGCCTCGATGCCGGCGTCCGGCTCGGCATGCACGGTCCAGTAATCGAACGTGCCCTCGCCCGCGGGCTTGCCGGTGACATGCCGCCACCAGCGCGGCTCGCCGTCGACCACGGCGATGTCGGAGGAAACATGCCGGCCGTCGAGCAGCGTCATCCAGAAATGGCCCGCCGTGTAATGCCCATCGTAATCGGCCTGCGAATGCAGCACGCGGCTGCCGATGCCCATGCCCCTGAGATTGATGATCGGCTTGGAAAACACCGGAAAGCGGCAGGGCGATGTACCGTGCGGTCCGGCGTCGAGCTGTTGGCTCAGCGCCACAGCGAGCTTGTTGTAGATCCAGCGATGCGCCGGATACCATTGCCAGGCATCGCTATCCTCGGTCGGGATATTGGCGGCAGTGTCGACATGCGCGAAATATTGCAGCCGCCAGGGATCGGCTTCGCAGATCGGCATGGTTTCGACAACGATGGTTTCGACAACGATGGTTTGGACAACAACATTTCAGGCAACAAAGCGCGGACAGTGGATGGACCGGACAAGTCTACATCCGCGATCCGTCATTTGTCGCCGGTCTTGCTATCGCGGGTCTCGCTTTCGTCGTCGGTCTTGCGGAACGCGTGCACGCTGAACTGACCGTCGGTCCAAACCTGGAGCTTCGACCAGCCTGAGCCCTGTGCCAGCGCCGCGAATGAGTCGAGCGTATATTTGTAGCTGTTCTCGGTGTGGATGGTCTCGCCGGCGCGGAAATTGATCGACTTGCCGTTGACGCTGACCTTCTGCCGCTTGGTGCTGGCGAGATACATCTCGATCCGGTTGTGCTCGCGGATTGTAGCAGGCGTGGTGCTCGAACGCGGCCAGATCGAAATCCGCGCCGAGTTCGCGATTGATGCGCGCCAACAGATTGAGATTGAATTTCGCGGTCACGCCCGCGGCATCATTATAGGCGGGACAGAGGATCTTGGTGTCCTTGACCAGATCGACGCCGATGATGAGGACCGCGCCGGGGCCCAGCATGGCGCCGGCATGGCGCAGAAATTTCGCCGCCTCATGCGGTTCGAAATTGCCGATGGTCGAGCCCGGGAAAAAGCCGACCCGCGGCAGCTCTGCGATCGGCGCCGGAAGCTCAAAGGCCTGGGTGAAATCGGCGATCAGCGGATGCACGGCCAGATGCGGGAAATCGCGCCGCAACTGCGCCGCGTCCTGCTGCAAAAAATCGCCGGAAATATCGACCGGAACGTAGGCTTCAACCGTCGCCGCGGCGCCAAGCAGGATGCGCGCCTTCTTGCTCGAGCCGCTGCCGAATTCGATCAGCGCGCAGTTCGGCGGAAACAATGAAGCGATCGCCGGCGCATGATCGCGCAACAGCGCGATCTCGCAGCGCGTCGGATAATATTCCGGCAGCTCGGTGATGCGCTCGAACAAAGCCGAGCCGGCGGCATCGTAAAAATATTTCGGCGGCAGCCGTTTTGGCTTTGCGGTCAATCCGGCCAGAACATCGGCGGCGAATTTTTGGTCCGCCGCCTCGATGGACGGCGCTGCGCGCAGCGCGGTTTGCGATGGTCTTGCCATGATGTGCTCTCAGTGTTGGTATTCGGCAAGCCGCAGCCCGGTGAATTGCCAGCGCGCCGGCGGATAAAAGAAATTGCGATAGGTCAGCCGCGAATGACCGTGCGGCGTCGCCAGTGACGAGCCGCGCAATACCATCTGGTTGACCATGAACTTGCCATTGTACTCGCCGAGCGCGCCGGGCGCGGCCTTGTAACCGGGATAGGGCGAATAGGCGCTGCGCGTCCATTGCCAGACGATGCCGAACGCATCGCCAAGCACGCCGGCTTTGGCCGCGACCTCCCACTCGGCTTCGGTCGGCAGGTCCTTGCCGGCCCAGCGCGCAAACGCGTCGGCTTCGTAATAGCTGACGTGACAGACCGGCAGCGCGCGATCGATGGGCCGCAATCCGCCGAGCGTCATCGAAAACCACGCGCCGTCGATTTTGCGCCAATAGCCGGGCGCGCTCCAGCCTTGCGCTTCGACGGCCGTCCAGCCATCCGACAGCCACAGCGTCGGCGTCGTGTAACCGCCGTCGGCCATGAATTCGAGCCACTCGCCATTGGTCACCAGCGACGGCTCCAGCCGCACCGGCTGCAGCACGACCTGATGCGCCGGCTGTTCGTTGTCGAAGCAGAAGGCGCCGGCGTCGTGGCCGATGCTGTGAATGCCGTCGAGCGTGGCGCCGGCGTGCGAACTTTCACGCGTCAGCTTCGGCCATTGCCAATCGGGATCGTAAGCCGGATGCGTTTCGTTGATGCGAGAACGCATGCAAAATGTCGGTGAGCAGAAGTTCCTGATGCTGTTGCTCGTGATTCAATCCGATCTCGATGATCGGAATGAGCGCACCGAAATCCTCCGCGGTCTCGATCAGGGCTGCGACCGCGTCGTCGACATGCGCGCGATAGGCGGTGACCTCGGCGGCGCTCGGCCGGGTGACAAGGCCGCGTTGCGGGCGCGCCTGGCGGGGACCTGCGGAGACATAATAGGAATTGTAGAGATAGCCGAAGCGCTCATCGAACGGCCGATAGCCCCTGGCATGAGGCCGCAACAAAAACTGCTCGAAGAACCACGTCACATGCGCGCGATGCCATTTGGTCGGGCTCGCGTCGGGCATCGACTGGACGACCTGGTCCTCAGGCGACAGCAATGCCGCGCGGCGTTCGGTCTCGGCCCGCACCGCGCGAAAGGTTTTGTGCCAATTTTGCCGCAGATCGCCGGATGATGGCCGCTCGGCCACGGCGAGGTTCTGCCCCGCCGCCTCTGCCGCCGAAGGGGCAGGCTCGGCGAGCCGAATGCGCTTGGAGATAGCGGAGCGTGGCATGATGAAATGTCCGCAAATAGCGGGCTTTATTGCAGAATTTCAATGGCTGGGAAGATAATCAGTCCCCGGCATGTTGGTTCCATAGATGATCCATCCCCCGCGGACTGCAATGCGAATCGATACATTCTAACGCGGTTGTGATCGCATAACCGCGACGGCGGGGAAACCTCATCCAAGTTGTCATAAGTTCCCGTGCGGACATAAGACTTTGCAGGTATTTTGGCAGGTATTTTGGCGTGCGCAGGGCCGCCGCCGGGGGTGAAATGACGAAGCGAAAAGGCATAAAACGCGCGGCGGCAAAACCGATGCTGCCACGCGAGCGCGCCGATTTCTCGGCGATCGTCGACCGGCCGCCGCTAAAGCTTCCGGGCGATGCGCGCCTCGTGTTCTGGACCATCGTCAATCTCGAAGTGTGGGACATCGGCAAGCCGATGGCGCGCCAGGTGCTGGGCCCGCCGGCCGGCGTGACCCATCTGCCCGACGTGCCGAATTGGAGCTGGCACGAATACGGCATGCGGGTCGGCGTGTGGCGCTTCTTCGATCTGTTCAAGCGACAAAACATCCGCCCGACGCTGGCGATCAATGCGCGCGTCTGTGAGGATTACGCGCGCGTCGCACAGGAGGCAAAAAACGACGCTTGGGAATTCATGGGCCATTCCTACCAGCAAGGGCCGATCCATAAAGAGCCGAACCAGAAAGCCATGATCGAGCGCTCGCTTGACGTGATCGAACGCTTTACCGGCAAGCGGCCGGTCGGCTGGCTCGGGCCCGGTTTGACGCAAACGCTGGAAACGCCGGATTTGCTCGCCGCGGCCGGCATCAAATATATCGGCGACTGGGTCTATGACGACGAGCCGACGACAATCCGCACCGCGAACGGCCCGCTGGTGACGCTGCCTTATACGATGGAGCTCAACGACATTCCGATGATGGCGGTGGCGCACCACGAGGCCGATTATCTGACCAAGCGCGCCATCGACCAATTCGACCGGCTCTACGCGGAGAGCGAAAAGCGCGCAAAAATTCTGGCGCTCGCCATCCATCCTTATCTGAGTGGCCAGCCGCACCGCATCAAATATCTCGAAGCCATCTACGATTATACGCGTAAATTCGACGGCGTCGTGTACTGGACCGGCGAGGAGATTTACGATTGGTATCTGAAATCGAGCGCCGCCAAGCTTCGCGCGAAATAAAGGGAATTGTCATGGCCGGGCTTGTCCCGGCCATCCACGTCTTTTACTCCACACAAACGATAAGACGTGGATGCCCGCAACAAGTGCGGGCATGACGGGATGAGGGCCATGATCATGCTGTGTCGCCGCTGGGTTGGGTTGGCGCTACTCATGACGAGTTTGCTGTGCGCCGGCGCCGCGCAGGCCGCGTCCTGCCGCAGCGGCGGCCCCTATGAGTCATGGCTGGCCGACCTGGAACGCGAGGCGGTGGCGGCCGGCATTTCGCAGCAGGCGATTGCCGCGGCCGCGCCTTATCTCACTTACGACCAGCGCATCGTCAATATCGACCACGGCCAGCGCGTCTTCAGTCAGACATTTCTGGAATTTTCCGATCGCATGGCGGCGGCCTATCGCATCCAGACCGGCGCGGCGAAGATCAAGACCTACGCGCCGGTCTTTGCCCGCATCGATGCGCAATATGGCGTGCCGGCGCCGGTCATCGTCGCGTTCTGGGCGCTGGAAAGCGATTTCGGCGCCAATATGGGCACATACCATTCGCTGCCGTCGCTCGCCTCGCTGGCTTACGACTGCCGCCGCGCCGACCGTTTTCGCGCGCAGCTGCTCGATGCGCTGCGCCTGATCCAGCGCGGCGATCTGCAGCCCGACGAAATGATCGGCTCATGGGCCGGCGAACTCGGCCAGACCCAGATGATGCCGTCGGAATATTATCAATACGCCGTCGACTATGACGGCGACGGCAAGCGCAATCTGTTGCGCAGCGCGCCCGATGTGCTCGCCTCGACGGCGAATTATCTGGTCGGGCTCGGCTGGAAGCGCGGCGAGCCGTGGCTCACCGAAGTGCGCGTGCCGGCAACCGCGCAAAACTTCCCGTGGGACCAGGCCGATCTCGACATTGCATTGCCGCGTGCGAAATGGGCCTCATTCGGCGTCGCGCTAGCGGACGGACGACCGCTGCCGGCGGACGATCTACCGGCCTCGCTGTTGTTGCCGATGGGACGGTTCGGCCCCGCGTTTCTCGTCTACCGGAATTTTCAGGTCTATCTGCAGTGGAATAATTCGCTGGTCTATTCGACTACCGCCGCCTACCTCGCCACCCGCATCGCCGGCGCGGCCGCGCTCCACCGCGGCGATCCGCCGCCGGCGCTGCCGTTTGCCGATGTGAAGACCTTGCAGACCATGCTGGCGCGGGCGGGTTATGACGTCGGCGCCATCGACGGCTTTCTCGGTCTGAAGTCGCGGCAGGCGGTCAAGGCCGTGCAGTCGAAATACGGCCTGCCGGCGGATTCCTATCCGACCGCCGAATTGCTCGCGCGCATGGGGGCGGGACGTTAGGCGCGGCCCGCGTGCCTGCCCGGATGGCGACATAATAATGTGCGACGCGCCAGCCACTGAACGGGACGTTGGACGGCGGGTGAATCCGGGTGATAGACGACGGCTTGCGGTGTCGGCCGGGCCTGGGGGCGGTATGCGGTTTCGGGATTAAATCCGGTGCCATCCGATTTTTATTGCTCGAAACCCTTGACCGGGTGGGATACTGCGACTGAAGATACTGAAAGGATTACAGTTTTTCATTATTCCAATGAAAAAACTGCGCATTTTGCCGCCTTGGCCACTTGGAGCACCGCTGCGCCGAATGTTACATTATAACGTCATATTCCCCCGACACATGACATGCCTTGCGCCGCATGGGGCGATGCAGCTCAAGCGAAAATGGGACGCTGATTGTGAAAGCTGACACGCATCTTCATCGTCGCACGCTGCGATTAGGGCCGGCCGCGGCCGCAGCCGCCGCGCTTCTTGTCGCCGTCGCGTTGGCGCAGCCGGCCGGCGCCCAGACACCGCCGCCTTCCGCCGCACCGAATGCGGCCGCTCCGGCCGCTGCTTCGCCGGCGCCGGCCGCGCCTTCGATCGCATCTCCCGCGCCAACGCCGGCACCCGCCGCCAATACGCCGTCGCCCGGCGAGCCCAGTGTCAGTAACGCGGAACTGCCGCGCGATCTCTCGCCCTGGGGCATGTTCGAGGATGCCGATCTGCTCGTGAAGATCGTCCTGATCGGGCTTGCTTTTGCCTCGCTGGTGACGTGGACGGTCTGGCTCGCGAAAACGATCGAATTGCGCACCGCGCGCGGCGAAGTCCGCCGGGACCTGCGCATCCTCAACAGCGCGGCGACTTTCGCCCAGGCGCACGAGCAGTTCCGCGACGGCGAGAGTCCGGTCGCACTCTTGGTGCAGTCGGCCGCCCAGGAAATCCGGCTTTCCGCCAATCCGCGCGCCGAAGGATTGAAAGAGCGCATCGCATTACAACTTGAACGCATCGAGCTGGCGATCAGCCGAAAGATTTCGCGCGGCACCGGCGTGCTCGCCACCATCGGCTCGACGGCGCCGTTCGTCGGACTGTTCGGCACGGTGTGGGGCATCATGAACAGCTTCATCGGCATTTCGAACTCCCACACCACCAATCTCGCCGTGGTGGCGCCCGGCATCGCGCAGGCGTTGCTCGCCACCGCGCTTGGCCTCGTCGCCGCCATCCCCGCGGTAATGATCTACAACGTGCTGGCGCGCCAAACCGCGCACTACCGCGCTTATCTCGGCGACGCCTCGGCGGGCGTGATGCGGCTCGTGAGCCGCGACCTCGACCGCGCCAAGCTGCCGATGAACCAGGCCGCGGAGTAATCCGGTGGCCATTCGTCTCGATCACGGCACCGACGAACTCGCCGAAATTCACGACATCAACGTCGTGCCGTTCATCGACGTGATGCTGGTGCTGCTCATCATCTTCATGGTGGCGGCGCCGCTCGCCACCGTCGACGTGCCGGTCGACCTACCCGCCTCCAACGCGCCGCAGCAGCAGCGGCCGCCGAAGCCGGTCTATCTCACCATCAAGGCCGACGGCAGCCTCGCGATCGGCGACAATCCGATATCGCGTGACGCGCTGCCGGGCGCGCTCGCCAGCGCCACCGGCGGCGACAAGGAGCAGCGCGTGTTCCTGCGCGGCGACAAGGCGGTGCCGTACGGCGACGTCATGGAATTGATGAACGACTTACGCGGCGCGGGCTACCTCAAAGTCGCGCTGATCGGCATGGAGATCGCGCGAGGCGAAATGACCGCGCTGGTTTCAAGCTGGTTCGAGGACGAGGATCCGCGCGACCTGCGGCGCTGGGCCATCGCCGCAGCGATCGTCGTCGCGCTGCACCTCGCTGCAATCGCGGCCTATGTCTGGATCCACGCGCCGGACGACGTCGGCGACGACGCCACGCCGGTCGCGGTCGAGCTGTCGCCGAGCGACGACACCATCGATCAGCCGGAAGTCGCGCCGGTGCCCGAAGAGCAACAGAAACAGGTCGAGCAGCCGCCGCCGCCAGATACGCAGGCCGTCGTTGCGCCGCCCGAGCAGCAGCCGACGCCGCAGGTGGACAAGCCGCCGACGCCAGCCATGCCGGCGCGGGTCAAGGGCGGCGCACCGCATATCGCGACCTCCTGGGAAACGAGCCTGATCAAGCACCTTGAGCAATTCAAGCGCTATCCCGGCGACGCGCAGTCGCGCGGCGAGGAAGGCGTAGTGCTGCTAAGCTTCAGCGTCGATCGCAGCGGACAGGTGCTGACGCATCAGATCGTGCGCAGTTCCGGTTTCCCCGATCTCGACAATGAAGTCATGTCGATGATCGAGCGGGCCCAGCCGTTACCGCCCTTCCCCGCCGATATGCCGGACACCAAGCTCGATCTCACCGTGCCGATCCGGTTTTCACTGAAGTGATGCAGGTTAAGGAAACATCATGCGCACCAAGCCGTCCCTGACATCGGCCGACGTGAAGAAAATCCTCGCCGCCTGCGAGGCCGAGGCTGCCAAGAACAAATGGGCAGTCGCGATCTCCATCGTCGACGACGGCGGCTTTTTACTGGGCTTCCACCGCATGGACGGCGCGCCGCCGATCTCCGCCGAAGTCTCCATGGGCAAAGCCCGCACCTCGGCCATGACCAAGCGGCCGAGCAAGTTCTTCGAGGACCGCGTCAAGGAACGGCCGGCCTTTGTCGGCTTCCCCGCCGGCATTCTCATTCAGGGCGGCGTGCCGCTCATTCATGACAATGACTGCGTCGGCGCCATCGGCGTGTCGGGCGTGCAGTCACACGAGGACGAGCAAATCGCCCACGCCGGGGCCAGCGCGCTCGCCTAGGGCCGCCGCCGCGCCGCTCAGCCGATCACCAGTCGGGGGAACGCCAGCGTCAGCGTAAGACCGAGCAGCGAAAACAGGTACACAGCCTCGAACGATGGATCGTCCAGCGCGCGCCATAGGTCCAATATAAGCGTGCTTTTCATCTGATATCCCTTTTTGAGTTCGAGCGGGCTCATTCGCGCCAAAACGGCTTGGCTTTTTCCGCCTCGACGCGCGCCGGGAAGCCGATGTCCTTCAGCTCAAGCTCGGATAGTTGTGAAAGCTCGTGGCGCGAGTGAATGCGGCGGCGCCACTCGCGCAGCGTTGTAACGATGCGTTCGCGCAGTCCCGAGACGAGCTGCGGCCTGACGAGTAGATTGTCGCGCGATGAAAACGATTGCGTGGTCACGAAGATCTCCCGTTAGAGTTCGATATCGACGGGCGATTTCCATCCCTCGCTTTTGACCGACCTTCGCCATCCGCCGTGAAGCGCCGATGACATATCGGTAACAGGCCTCAACTATCACGCGGGCTTGTACGCATCGTTTGAAGTTAATGATTTGGCGGCGCGGTATCCCATATTTGGCCGTGGTGGATTTGAATCAGCAAATTGCGTGCCAGCGCCACAATGACTCAACAATTCAGCAACGGGATCGACACCCGCGAAAATCCGCAATGAACATCAGCCGATTATGCGCTGGCACCGATCTGGGCACGATGACTGAAAAAGAGTCATGTGCACTTGCGGTAAAAGTTCTGCTGCTGATTTATAGGCAAATGATTCGAAACCGGCGCACCGCCGCGGTCCCGCCATCTTTGCGCAATTTTTCCGCTGCGATTTCGAATTGGCCGGCGGTTCTTCACCGCCGGCCGCAATCTTTCAGGCAACGATTCGTCTGTTACTCCGCCGGCGCGCTTGCCATCGCGTCGCGCGCCGCCGGGTTGGGGATGCGCAGCCAGAACGCCGAGACGATCGCCGACACCAGCGAAAATCCCGCGAGCATATAGAGCCCGCCGGCGAAGCTGCCGGTGTAGCTCTTCGCCCAACCCACCGCGCTCGGACCGAAGAAGCCGCCGAGATTGCCGATCGCATTGATCCAGGCGATGCCGGACGCCGCCGCGGTGCCGGTCAGGATCATCGATGGCATGGTCCAGAACGGCCCCTTCGAACCATAGAAGCCGATCGCGGCAATCGACATGCCGACCAGCGCCCAAACCGTGCCGACGGTTTGCCCGGCGATAATCAGGCCGACGGTGGCGACGACGCAGGCCCAGAACAGATTCCAGCGCCGTTCGCCGGTGTAGTCGGAGAACCAGCCCCACGCCACCAAGGCGACCGCGCCGCACAGATAGGGGATCATGCTGACCCAGCCGACCTGCATATTGGTGAGGCCTAGCTGCTTGACGATTTGCGGCACGAACAACAGCATGCCGATGCTGGCGCCGACGATGCCAAAGTAGTTGAGCGTCAGCAGCAGGACTTTAGCGTCCCAGAACGATTGCCACACACTCACTTTGCGTTTGGCGTTGACCAGGCCGCGCTCGGTCTCAAGCGTCGTGATGAGCCACTTGCGCTCATCTTCGCCAAGCCAATGCGCGAGGTGAGGACGGTCGGTGACGAAGAACAAAATAAAGAAACCGACCAGCACGGTCGGCACCGCCTCGGCGATGAACATCCACTTCCAACCGGCGAGCCCCAACACGCCGTCGAAGCCGCTGAGGATCGCGGTCGAGACCGGCGAGCCGGCGGCGACCGCCAGCGGCAGCGCCACCATGAAACCGGAAACAATGCGGGCGCGGTGCCAATCCGGGAACCAGTAGGTGAAGAACAGGATCATGCCCGGGAACAGCCCGGCCTCGGCGAGGCCAAGCAAAAAACGCATGGTCAGAAAACTCCACGGGCCGGTGCAGAATGCCGTGGCGCCGGACAACACGCCCCATGACACCATGATGCGGGCGATCCACAGCCGCGCGCCGACTTTTTCCAGGATGATGTTGCTCGGCACTTCGAACAGGAAATAACCCCAGAAGAACGTGCCGGCCGCCAAGCCGTAGGTCGCGGCATCGAGGCCCAGATCCTTGTTCATGGTCAGCGCCGCGAAGCCGACATTGATGCGGTCGAGGTAGCAGAGAAAATAGGTCAGGATGCACAGCGGCAGGAGCCGCCAATAGACCTTCCGCATCGTCAATTGTTCAACTTGCGTCGTTGCCATGGTTCCCTCCAGGAAGCTTTGTTGTTGGTCTTATTGGCCACCAGCATAGAGGCGCCGGCGCCGCAAGCAACAGCCTCCGGGCCGCGCCTAAAGCTCAAGCTTTACGTCGCAAACGGCAGGGTCGCCCGGATCGGTCACGATCTCAAAGCCGAGTTCGGTGCACATTTGCAGCATGGTCGTGTTTTCGTGCAAAACCTGCCCCTGAATGGAGCGAAGCCGTTTCACCCGGGCATATTCGACGACGAGCTGCATGAGCAGCCAGCCGAGGCCGCGACCTTTTAAATCGGAGCGGACGAGGATGGCGTATTCGCCGGAATTCCCGTCCGGAACGGCATGCAGCCGCGCAACGCCGAGCATCTCGCCGGTCGCCTCATCAAGCGCGATGAACGCCATCGCGCGCGCGTAGTCGATGCGGGTGAACCGAACGATGAAGTCGTGGCCTAAATCCTTGATCGGCCCGAAGAAGCGCAGCCGCAAGTCATCCGCCGTGACCGCCGCGAAAAAAGGCCCGTACAGCGCCTCGTCATCGGGCCGGACCGGACGCACGAAAATCGGCTCGCCGTCCGGCAAGGCGAGATGCCGTTCCCACTCCTTGGGATAAGGTGCCATAGCAAAGCAGCCTCGCCGGGCGCGCGCTTTACTCCAACCCGCTCGCCCGCGCCTGATCCTTCGCCATCACCGCCCAGTCGTGCTCGCCTTCGCCATGCGCCACGGCGCCGACGAGGCGATCGCGCCAGACATTGCCGCTGGGCAGCGGCACACCGACCGCGCCGCCGGCTTCAAGCGCGAAATTGGCGTCCTTCAATCCCAAAATCGCACGCTGGCCGGCCGGCTGATAGCGTTCCTCGACGATGATCTTGCCGTAGATTTTATAGGCCGAGCAGGCGAACAGGCCGTCGGTCATGACTTCATAGAACACATCGGGCATCACGCCGTATTTGCGAACCAGCGAGAAGCCCTCGCCCATCGCTTCGATGGCGCAGCCGAGCACGAAATTATTGGCGATCTTGATGGCGGCGGCCGCGACCGGATCGGCACCGGCCGTAAAGGTGCGCCGCGCGATCGCGGCGAACAGCGGACGGCAGCGCTCGGCGGCGTCCGTTGCACCGCCCACCAGCATACCGGCTTGACCGGAGGCGACGAGTTCGGGCCGGCCGAGCATCGGCGTCGCCAGCAAAACCTGCCCCGCTTCGCCGTGCAGGGATTTGAGCTTTTGCATGCAGGCGACGCTATGCGTGCCGGCGCAGATGTGAATGCCGCCCTTGGACAATGACTGCAAAAGGCCACCGGATTGAGTGACGACGTCCAGCACCGCGGCGTCGTCGGCGAGCATGGTGAAGACCGCTTCGCCGTAAGTCGCCGCCGCCTTGATCGAGCCAAGCGCGTGCGCGCCATGCTCGGTCAGCGGCTTTAGCTTTTCAGCGCTGCGGTTATAGACGCCGACGTCGTGGCCGCCGTCGGCAAGACGGCGCGCCATGGCGCCGCCCATGCGGCCGAGCCCGATGAATCCGACCTTCATTGTGGAACTCCGTATTCAGATTTTCGCTTGAGCATGATCTGGTCCGAAAACCGGAAGGCCACTTCTCGGGATCATGCTCTAGACCAGTTGGCCGCGCACCCATTCGAGCTCGCGGCAGATATAGTCGACGATGTCGCCCGACTTGAGGCTGTCGGGCAGCATGTCCCAGGTATAGGTCTCGACCTCAAGGTGGCGCGATAGCGGCTTCTGCTTGTGAAAACGCAGGCCGTCTTCGATGGCAAAGCGCGTGGTCCGGAACTGGCCGAGATCGTCCAGAAAAATCGGCACGTGGATATGCGTCCGCCACTCGCGCGGCCCCGGATCCTTCTCGAAGGCCGCGATGGCGTCGTCGACGTTGAGGAACTTGGTGAGCTTGCCGTCCATCTTCTGGATCGTCTGGGTGAGATAAATCGTCTTGGCGTAACGCTTGAGCGTATCGACGACCGGCTGCGTCACTTCCGGAATATGCAGGGCAGCTGCTTCCTGGAACTTGAAGATCGGAACGCCGCCGTCGACGAGCTTCTGCAAGGACTCGGAAATATTCTCGTATTCAACCGCCTGATGACAGATGTCGTAAACGATGCCGACATGGCGGCGCAGCGCCTCATTCGCCTCGGAGATCGGCACATGCGCAAGCCTGGCGAGCCTTTCGACCGCTGCGCCGGAATAGAGGTGATCGCGGAAATAGGCGACGGTTTCGTCGGTGGTTTCGAGGAAGCAATACGGCTCCGGCTCAAGCGCAAGCTGCACAGTGCAGCCGGTCTTTGATTCCAATGCGATGAGATGCGCAACCACGCGCAGCACGTGATCGGTATAGCTCGCGATCACGTCGTCGCCGGTCACGCGCGGCTTGAACCCAAGCGGGGCGCTCTGGATCGACGGAGCGATGCCGGCCGGGCAGACGTCGGCCAGCACGTTGGCGACGTTGATGGTGTAGTTCGTGCGCTCTTCGCCGCGCCAGTCCGGCTCGTAGACTTGCTCCTTCACCTTGTCGCCCTTGAAATGTCCGTACACAAAGGCATTGGCCGTGTAGACGTACATGTCGTTGTCATCGAGAAATCTTTTCAGCTTGGCGCGTTCGGCCTGGCTGTTGGCGAGCGTTTCCGCAGAGCTTGCCGACAGCCGGATGCAGACCCCGAAAGCCTTGTTGCCGGCGATCCGCGCTTTCACCTTCGGCAGGTAGGTGGTGAGCGAGTTGTAGAGCTGCTCCCAGTTATCGGCGGGATGCACCAGCGTCGAATACGTCAGATGGCCGAGGCCGTTGCCGAGATCCATGTGTGATTTTCCAATTCCTGCTGCGCCGAAACTTCAATTCACTTGTTCGACCTTCTGCGAGCCCGCCGAGCGGACGATGGCCTCGGTCACGGCGACGCCATGGATCATCTGATCGTAGGGGATCGGAAAGGCCGGTCCGCCCGCGGCGGCTTTGGCGAAGACTTCAAGCGCGGCGCGCGAAATGTCGAGCGCCGCCGCCTGCCAAATTTTGGCCTCGCCCTTCACCGGCTGGAACTTGCAGGTGCCGAACAGTTTTGTGCGGCGCTCCTCCGACGACGCGCCGGCGACATGGGTGACGCCTTCGAGCCGCAGCCAGCCCTTCGAGCCGAACACCTGGAAGGAAAAGCCGGGGCCGGTCGTCGTCATGGTGCCGAGATAGCCGGACATGCCCTCCTTCATGCGAAACAGGATCGAGGTGGTGTCGTCGGCATCGATCGGCGCGGCACGCCGAAAACTTTGCGCAAAAACATGGTCGATCGGCCCGCACAGGTCGATCATGCCGTCGACCGCATGCACGCCCATCGGCATCAGGCCGCCGAGCGGCGTCTCCGCCTTGTCGGCGCGCCAATGGCCCGGATTGATGAACAGCACATTGGGAAACGTCATGGTCGCTTCGATGTGCAGGACGGTGCCGAGCTCGCCCGAGCGGATCATCTCGCGGAGCTTGATCATTTCGGGATGGATGCGGCGATTGTAACCGACCGCCAGCGTGACTTTCGCCTTGGTCACCGCGGCGACGGCTTGTTCGGCTTCGTGCTTCGTCAGCGTGAACGGTTTTTCGCAGTAGATGTGTTTGCCGGCGGCTGCGGCGGCGACCACTTGCGCGCCATGCATGGAATGCGGCGTCGCCAGCACCACGGCATCAACCTTCGGATCGGCCAACACCGCGCCGTAATCCGCCACCAGCCGGAATCCGTATTTCTTGGCGAAGGCCTCAACGTCCGGCGTCACGGTTCGGGTCGCGCCGGAGACGAAACGGATCGCATCGCTGCCTGCGGCCGATTCAACAAGCGTCTTGCCCCACCAGCCAAGCCCGACCACGGCCGCGTTGATCATTTGCAAAACTCCTTCAAGAGCCCGCGCCGGCGGCCGTCAGGCCGCGTGATAATAATGCATGGCCACGATCAGGCAGCAGATCGCCCAGAACAGGCAATATTCAAAGCCGCCGATATTCCACAGCCATTTGCAGTTGGTCACTTTCCAAACCGCACCGGCGGCGACCAGCAAGTGAATAAAGGCGAGCGCAGCGGCATACATCGGCAGAATCGCGAAAATAAGACCGATGGCGAGGAAAGTTTCGATGACGCAGGCGGCGTACATCCACGTTGCCGGCGGATTGAATTTTGCCGCCTTGAAAAATCCGAGCGCCTCCGGCACGAAAAACTTCGCGTAGATATGCGGGATGAAAAACAGCCCGCAGATCAAGCGCAGGATGTTGAATTCATTGGTAAGATCGAAGTTTTCCGCCAGATAGGACATTATACTCCCCGCATTTTCCCATTTTTACTTAGCCTGACCGTTCCGAGATTGCCATTGGCGAAGGCACCGCGTCTCACGAATCTAGCTCCTTAAAATAGCGGTAGATGCCCCACTGGCTGAACGGAATGCGCCGTTTCGACGTCAGGTAGGCCTTGATCCGCGGCCGTTTCGCCACGCGGTTGTGCAAAGCGGCGAGTTTTGGGATTTTCTTCTCGAACCGCTTCATGCGCTTGGGGAAGGCGTAGCGCAAACCCTCGATGATCTGGAACAGCGAGAGATCGACATAGGTCAGGCGGCTGCCGACACTGTACTTGCCGCCATTCTGGCGCAGCACGCGCTCGAAATAGCCGAGCATTTTCGGCGCCTGGTAACGCCAAAAATCCTTGGTGCGCCGCCGCGCCGCCGGCCGCTGCTCCTCGAAATAAAGCCAGCCCGACACCGGGTGATGGGTGTCGTGGATGCGCACGACGAGATCGGTGATGGTGAGTTGCAATTGATGCGCCCACAGCCGTCCCGCCTCGTCGCGCGGCGCCAGCTTCAAGCGCGGGCCGAGATAAAACAAAATCTCGGCGGTCTGCGCGATGATGAGCTTGCCGGCCTTGAGGAAGGGCGGCGCGTAGGGCGGATGGGCGACGCGCGGGCTCTCCAAAAACTTCATCATCGCCGGCACGCCGCGTTTGCCGGGGCGGCGCGTCACGTCGACGTAATCGGCGCCGGCTTCCTCGAGCGCGAGCCGGACGAATTCGCCGCGGCCCTGAATCGAGGGCCAGTAATAAAGTTCGTAGCGCACGGAAGCCCTACGGCGCCGTCTTGTATTGTTCGTCGGTCACCGGCTCCATCCAGGTGACGTGCTTGCCGTCGAGCGATTCCTGCATGGCGACATGCATCATATTGGTGGTCGGCGCGGCGCCGTGCCAATGCTTTTCGTTCGGCGGAATCCACACCACGTCGCCGCCCTTGATTTCGCGCACCTTGCCGCCCCAGGTCTGCACCCGGCCGGCGCCCGATACGACGAACAGGGTCTGCCCGAGCGGATGGGTGTGCCAATGGGTGCGCGCGCCGGGCTCGAAGCGGACCAAGCCGGACCGTACGCGCGCCGGCGCCGGCGCCTCGATGATCGGTTCCTGCCAGACAACGCCTGTGAAACTGTCGGGCGGACCGCGACGCGACGGCACCGACCCACAAACCTGGATTTCCATAGTGTTTTTCTCCCTGTGATGCGGCCGGCGCGATGACTTGGCCGGCGGGCCGGTAAGATAGTGGAAATTTGCCCGCGATACTGCGGAAACTGGCGTCTCGACAATTCACGGAAAGACATTCACTCCGCGTGCAGGCCCGCGTCCTTTATGACCTTGCTCCACTTCGCCATCTCGGTCTTGAAGAATGCGGTACATTCCTCGGGCGAATTGCCGATCGGCACAAAGGCCATCGCCGCCAGTTTGTCCTTGACGTCGGGCTGCGCCAGACTGGCGACGATCATGCGATGGAGCGCCGCAATGATGTCCTTGGGCGTGCCCGCCGGCACCACCACCGCGGTCCAGGTTACACCCTCGACTTCCGGAAAACCCGCCTCCGCCATGGTGGGGATTTCAGGCAATGTCGGCGATCGCTCCGTGCCGGTCACCGCCAGCGCGCGCAGTTGACCGGCCTTGATCAGCTGCACCGCCGGCGGCAACGAGCCGAACGAGATCGGGGTATGACCACCGACGGTCGCTTCGACCGCCGGTCCGCCGCCGCCGAACGGCACATGCACGAGGTCGAGATTCAGTTCGTGCTGGAACAAAGCCCCGACAAGCTGCGGCGGCGTGCCGGTTCCGGGCGAGGCGTAGCTTTCCTTGCCGGGATTGGCGCGGATCCACGCCACCAGTTCCTTGACCGTCTGCGCCGGCACCGAAGGATTGACCGCCAGCACCGCCGGCGTTTGCGCGCCCAACGTCACCGCATCAAAGTCTTTCTGCGGATCGAAGCCGGCATTACTGAATAGATAGGGGTTATTGGTCAGGTTGCCGCCCGTCACCAGAACCGTGTAGCCGTCCGGCGTCGATTGCGCCACCCGAACGGCGCCGACATTGCCGCCCGCACCGGAGATGTTCTCGATATAAAAATTCTTGCCGGTCTGCTCGGAGAGCTTTTGCGCGATCAACCGCGCGAACAGATCGGTCGGGCCGCCGGGCGCGAATCCGACGATCATCTTGACCGGCCGTAGCGGCCAATTCTCCGCGCCCGCGTCCTGCGCTGCGGCAGTCTGCGCGGCGGCTGAGCTTGCAAGGCCTACCGCAAGAAGGCTTGCCGCGAGCACGAATAACGCTAAAGCGCGATGTTTTTTCATGTCGATGTCCCGGCCTGGGACGCGGAGGTTAGCAGTTGCCGCAGCATGAGCGAATGGCTTTGTCGGCGGCGCCGGGTAATATCCGGGCAATCACGAGGAGGCCAACCTGAAACGAGCAATTCTTGCAGCATTTGCCCTGTTTTGCGCCATCGCACCGGCGCCGGCGCAAGCCCCGCGGGTCGCCGACGGCGACATTGTCGAGGCCTATGAGTACATGCTGGCACGCTGGCTGGTGCTGCGGCAGGAGGGGCTCGACCTCAAGGCCGGGTTCAAATGGAACGAACTGGTCCGCCGCGCGCCCGGCGACATCGCCCAGGCCAATCCGAATTTCGACATTGTCCTGAGCGAGGCTTGGGTCGCCGTCGACGACAACAGCTGCACGCTGATCAATCTGCCGGAGATCAAGGGCCGCTATTACACCATCGAGATCGTCAACGGCTGGGGCGAAGTCATCGACACCGTCAACGAGCGGACATATTCGAAACATCCGTTCGGCACTTTCGCGCTCTGCCTCAACAAGGCGAAAGTGGATCTTCCCGCCGGCGCGCAGCGCGTCGAAGTCGCCGGCAAAAAGTCGCGCATCCTGATCCCGATCACGCTTGGCGCCGATCCGGCCGCGGCCGTGGCGCTGGCGAACGGGATCACGATGCGGGCCACCGGCGCGCCCAAGATCGAAGACGCCGTCGTGACACCCGACTTTGCCGACGACAAGCTGCCGGGCGTCGAGGCATTCGACAAAACCGACGAAATTCTTGCCAGCGAAACGGACACCAACAAGGGCATGGCCGAACCGCAGGCCATGGCGCGGGCGGTCGGCGCGGCCGCGGCCGATCCGGCGCAGCGCGCGCATATCGACGAGGTGATCCGCGGTCAGGCCATCCCGGCTTTTTTCGCCGCGGTTGCCAAGATGGGCCAGACGGTGGACGGATGGATTCAACCGCACATTACCGGCAATTACGGCCGCGATTATTTAACCCGATCGATCGTGGATTTTACCCGTATCTGGGCCGACAGCCCGCGGGAGACTGTCTATTTTGGCAGCATCCGATTTGATGGCAGCCGAATCTACACGCAAAGCTATGCCAAAGATGATCTGCCACCTTTCAAGGCGCACTACGCCTGGTCCGTCACCGCGGTCGACAGCAAGGATCACCGCGTCATGGCCAATCCACTCAATCGCTATCTGTTCGGCAGCCAATCCGAATTGCAGCTCAACGCCGACGGCTCGCTGACGCTCGTTTTTGCTCCGAAGCCGCTCGACGGCGTGCCGCAAACGAATTGGCTGCCGACGCCGGCAGGCCGGGAGTACAATCTGACCTATCGCCTCTACGTTCCGTCCAAAGACGCGGTGCAGGGCCGGTATTATCCGCCGATGCTGTCGATAAAGCCGTGACGAGAGCCAAGGCTCAGTCGGGAATTTGCGCCGGATCGGTTGGCCGCGGCGTCACGACAGGCGTTCGTGGCGGCGGCGTGACCGGGGCGTCCGTTGCTTTGGTCGCGCCCTCATCAGATTTCGCCGGCGTCGCGATCGACGCAGGTTTTGGCGCCGCCGGCGCCGCCGGAGGGCGTCCGCCGACGATGGCGAGAATTTCGGCAATCACCCGGGCATGCAGCGCCGGCAACTCGTCGATGGTGAGATGACTGATGGTTTGATCGGCGCTCAGATCGACATTGCTCAGCGAGCCGCGGAAACCCGGCCCGGGCCGCATATAGGCGTAATCCCGCTGGGTGAAGTTGATGACACGGCCGACATTTCCAGACGCCGGAAAAGACTGTGTGCCGTCGAACGGCACCACGAGCGCCACCGGAACACCTTTGTCGCCCAGGTAGTCGGCCATCTCCATGACGGCGTCGGCGCCCAACGAATGACCAATCAGGATGATCGGTCCTTCCTTGCCGGACTTGTAGTCTGCCGCGGCCTTGTCGGCGATCGCCTTCCAGTCGGCATGGCCGTGCGAGGTTGCATAGACGCCGCGCTTGTTAAGCTCGTCCGTCAAAGTGTCCATGCCGACCGAAAAAACATCGGCGAGCCCGCGGAACAGGTAAACGTGCGCTCGCGGTTGCGCCATTCCCCGGCTTGATTCGAGCGCGGGCGTCATTGCCAAGGCCAGCAATGTGACGGCGGCAAAACGATACCAGCCTCTCATGAACTCCTCGCGGCGCGTCGTCTTCAATCTTGGTTTTAATCGCAAGACCGTCAAGGCGCTTGGCGTTGCCATCATCGCCAAAATCGCGATGTCCGCTATGACCCCGAAAGCAGACATTAAACAGCAGTTCTTGCACGTCCGCTTTGGGTCACAAGCGGACTCTCGGACCGAAAGCTCGCCTCGATCGCCGCGGCGGCGTGTTTGGAATTATCCGTCATCGGAACGCAGCTAGACCCCTGATAACGGACACAAAAGTAGATGGTTCGCGCGGCCGAGATGGGCCAACAACGGCCTCATGCGCGGCACAAGGTCCGAGAGATTCAACAGGGCAAAGAGGCTCTCGGATCGAGGGAATTGGGTAGCGCTTTCTTACTATGGATTCTGGATCACGCCGCGACGGTGCAATTTGTGCGCCGGAACCTATTTTGCTTCCATCGGTTGTTACACAGGAACTAACTCACAGAGCAGTTATTCATGCACAAGGAAGACGGACATACTGTCGAGACGCCAGTCGAAGCACGAGCGGGATTTCTCGGTCGACCGACGCTGGTTGTGCTTTTTGTTAGTACCGGCGCGACGATTGGATTCTTTGCCCTCATCTATATTGGGTTCTTCGCCCGGTAAGCCGGCTTCGATGGTGTGGCTCCCGGCGGATCGTCCCACGTGAAGGGAGCGCTCTCCCGCTCGTTGTGGAGAGCACAGTCTGTCGCAGTTACTAGGACCTTTTGGCCGCCTCTCGCGCCACGTCTCTCAAGTCGGCCTGATCGTTGTGCGAAGAACCTAGCGGCTTATCGAATTCGTGAGAGTTGACGCTTGCTCAGCCTGTCCGAGAATAGTTTTTTGGCCACAGCGCCCTTAAGGTCGCGACTTCCTTGATAATCTTACCCATCTCTAATCTCAACGCCTTTAAAGTCTCGACTTCCTTGGCGGTTTTTTCGAACTCTGCTCTTGTCGCTCTCAAAGCATCCCATATTTCGCCTACGTCGGGTGTGACTACATTTTGTTGCGTAGCCTGAATTTGGGCCATAGTTCGCCGTAGGATTTCGTAATAGGTCATGTCGTCCCATGACTTAGTCATGCGTTTTCTCCCAAACGCCCGCGAACCTCACGGCGTAATTCCGCTGATGCCAAATGCTGATGCCGAATAACGTCACGCCAATAAGTCCCCCGAAATCGATAATGCGCATTGTAACTGAGTCGAGGCGAGACCGATGCCCGTACCGCCGTTGTTGCAGGTCGAGAGATTACAGTATTTTTGAGCGAGAACTTCGTTTCGGTATCTGCTGCTTTCCCTTCGTCGATTTTAGCCGCAGCGAGGGAGGCTCCAATAGGTCGTTACGAGCGGAGTGTACGTCCCGCTCGTCAGCCTGATCAGCCTGCCAATTTTGATCGCCTCCATGATTATTTTCAGCGGCGACGGTTTCTATTTCTATCCGTCGGGAGGCATCGAGCTGCCAATTCTCTGGGCGTTGGTCCAAATCGTTCAAGCACTCCTGGGGCCCGGCGTCTTTCGGATTACGCCACCAAAATGGTTGCCGCGTGTCCCGGTTTTCCCTGCTTTCGGTCCCTAGCAGCTTGGAGGAGGCTGTAACTCTCTTTTGACCTCAGGTGCCTGCTTATTTGGGCAGAGTGTCTCCCAGTATCGAATGTCCGCTTTGGCTCATTAGCTGCCGCGCCCCGGTCAAGTTGGGATGTCCGCTTCTCTAATCGGCCGTTTGGGGTCAAGCACTTTCAGACTTTTCGCCGCTGCAGTGTCGATGTCGCTCACGGGCTCGTGCTTCTCTTCGGAATCGGCACCAAGGCCCTTCCATCATGGGATTCGAAGACGAGGCGGAACAATCTTTACCGCGGCGTTGCCGTCAGACGAACGGTAGGTCCAAGCGGACATGCGAACTCACCTCATCCATCGTCCCGCGAGGGACATCATTCCACCGCTGGGTGGAGCTCGAGTGTTCTCCTATCGTAATTGATCCTGCACGGTTTTCATGCGGCTGCTGCGGCTTGTTCGCGGGTCCAGCGGAACTCGGTGCCGTCAACCCAGATGCGGTGCATGATCACGGCCAGTCGGCGTGCCAGCGCCACGATCGCCTTCTTCATCCCGCGGCGCCTGGCGATCTGCATCGCCCAGGCTTTGAGCCAAGACCATTTCTTCGAACGCAGCATGCTCTGAGCTGCTTCGTAGAGCATGACCCGCATCATCTCATCTCCGCAGCGTGATATTCTGCCGCTTCGATCGATCTCGCCGGATTGATACTTGGAACACGTCAGCCCAAACACGGCACCGACTGCCTTGGATTTACGGAACCGAGCCGGTACGTCGACGGTGGCGCGATAGGTCAGCGCTACCACGGGGCCGACCCCGGGGGTCGTTATCAGGCGCCGGCACACCTCGTCGTCTCGCACGATGGCCAGCAAACGACGATGTAGGATGACAAACTGCTCGCGAAGCACCCGCCGGACGACAAGCAGCGGTTCGACCAGCACAGCCAGGTCGGGCAAGTTCTCGACCAGCTCCTTGATGCGTGCCTCGAACTTCACCGTCCCCACCATGCCTACCTTGAGACCGAAGTTACGCAAAGTCCCGCGCAGGTCATTGTCGACGGCAATGGCCTTCGACTGTAGTAGCTTGCGATGGGTCAGCAGCATCCGCAGTTTTTGACTGCGTAACGTCTTCACATGCACCGGGCGGTAAAGTCCCACCCGCATCATCTGTGCGATACCGCGAGCGTCGTTGCGGTCCGTCTTGTTGATCTGCGCCTTCAACACTGCTCGCATGTGCCGTGTCTCAACACAGACCGCCGGTAACTCGGCTTCGGCGAGACCGCTGAACAGCCATTGCGACAATGGTCCGGCTTCCAATCCAATCCGCTTGAAGCGGTAGGCGGGGTTCGTCAGCACCGCCAACAACGCTTCGGGTTCGCTCGCGACCTTCACTTCCCGAACGATCTTGCCCGCGTCATCCACAATGCAGACGCTGGTCTCCTTGACCGATACGTCCAGTCCAGCAAAATAGTCCATGCTGCGCTTCTCCTTCTGATGCTTGAGGCCGTGCACACGGACCTCGTTGAACCATCAGCCTGAAGCGCAGCACCCACAATCTCTAGCTATCCACAAGAACGCCGGCCGATTACCCCATCTTTGCCGTCGAAGCTGCCGCGGCAATCGCTGACTGGCGAGTTTGCTTCGGCCCAAACTTTGATTGCTATCGCAGCAACGCCAGAGCGTCTTCCCATAATTGCCGGACTACATCAGCAGCAGGCTTCGCTTTAGCAAGGCTGGCAGATTGGCCGGTCCAGGCCTGAATACGCTCGATGTCGTTTTCCTTGATGCCGACATCGCGCATGGCTTGAGTTAGACCTCTTTGTACCGGATAAGGCGCTGGAGCCGGAGCATCGGGATCCGTTGCGGCGCGCGCGTACGCGGTTGCGATGCTGCGGCCAGGACGCCCCGAAAACGCTCGGGTGACTATTGTCTCTTCGGGAAGTGTCCGACCGATCGCATCAGCCCAAGCACTGGGAATTTTGGCTTCTGGGCACCGTAGCAAGGCCGTCCCAACTTGGACTCCCGAAGCCCCCAGTAGCAGAGCGGCGGCGACCCCGCGGCCATCTGCAATTCCGCCCGTTGCAACGACCGGAATTTTTACCGCATCAACAACGCCCGGCAGCAAACTAAAAAGGCCGACCATGCGCGCTTCTGCCAATGTCGCATCGAATGCACCGCGATGTCCTCCGGCCTCCATTCCTTGGGCAATTATGGCGTCAGCACCCGCATCTTCGGCAGCCTTCGCCTCACTGATAGTCGTCGCGGTTGCAAACCACTTCAGACCCTTCGCTTTCATGCGCGCCACAATGTCATTCGGATACAAGCCCATAATTGAAGAAATGATCGCCGGGCCTGCCTCAAGGATTGCCTCGCATTGCGCCTCGAAGTCAGGTGGCTTGCTGTCACCGGCCTCTCGCGGGACTTCGGGGCCCCAGCTGCCCAGAAAGCGCCTGATAAACTCTTCAGCAGCTGCATCGCGCTCGGGAGGCGGATCGGGAATCCAAAGATTGAGCTGAAATCCACCGTTACTGCCGGCACGGACTTCTAACACCCAAGATTTGATTGCCGCTGGCTGCATCAGGAGGGCACCACAGCCACCCAACCCACCGGCATTAGCAACTGCGATAGCCAACGATGTGGGGCAGGCGCCTGCCATCGGAGCCATCAAAATTGGCACGCGGATGTTCAGCGTCTCACAAAACGCGGTCGCCCGGGCCACAGTTGGGTGATTTGGCATTTCGCTCAACATTGCACGAAACAGCAGATTGGGACGAGTCGAGCATACTGCTGTTGCCCCGGTGAGAAGCCGAAGTAAGCCGGGAGATAGCCAAAGGCCTTGTGGGTCATTAGCTGCCGTGACGCGGTCAAATTGGGGTTTCCGCTTTACCCCCGAAAGCGGACATCGGTTAACGACGGTTTATTAGGATAAAACATAGTAATATCCCAACCCGTGGCGAAACGACGGTGAATGGCGTGTCCTGTTTGGCGCAAAGCATCGGGTGTCTTGCAACTCACCGCATCATGCGGCTGGTCTTCGCGCTCTGCTTCGGGCTCATGCTCGGCGCCTGCTCCAAATGCGACGTGCCGACCTGGATGCCCAACCCGGCCGCGCCACACGCGTGCCATAACGGCCCCGACCCGCAATAGACGCGGCGGCAAAAAATCTCGATCGCTAGGAGTGCAAGTGCGTCGTGGTGAGCGCGTCGCGCTCGCTCTCGTCAAGCGCCGCTTCGGCGGCGTCGACCGTCGGCAAACCTTCGTGGCGCGGACGCCCGTAGGCGTCGGCCAGTTGCCGCGGCGACAGCGCGGCCAAAGTATTCACCTTGTCGTCGCGCCACCAAGTCCAGATCAGGCGCGCCAGCATGACGATCAAGGCAAGCTGGAAAACCAGGCCGGTCACCGACGCAATCCCGCTCAGCTCCTCCACTACGCCGTGACCGAACAACAGCCCGAGCACGCCCGAGCCGAGGAAGCCGGCGGCGAACCCGCCGAGCAGGCCCGGTCGGCTGAACAAGCCGCCAAGCGAGCCCGGATGGGCCGGCGGCGCGGCAGCCGGAACCGGCAACGCATCAAGGGAGACGAGCCGGCTATAGCCGGTCGAAACGCTGGCGCGGCTTGACGCGGCGCTCAGGCCGCCTTCCAGCCGCGCGTCGGCGTCTTCGGTCCACGTCAATAGACCCAGCGCCAGCGCGGCGAGCGTGGCAAGCGAGCGCAGCCACCGTCCCGGCGGCGCTGCAACAGTTGCGATTCCGTCACCAAGTCCCACGGCGGGCGGCCTTCCATGCGAGCGCGCTTATCTAGGCTCAAGTTGGCGCCGGGCCGGCTGTCGCAAAGCGTCGCACGCGCGCATGTCGCACCACAGTCATGCGGCGAATGAACGCGCAATTTTCGTGAAATGGGACGCGAAACGCAGTGCGGTCAGGCCGCCAGCGTCTCTTTCACCTCATTGACCAGCTGCTTGAGCGTGAATGGCTTCGCCAGGAAGGCAAATTGGCTGCCGTCGGCGGGCAGGTGCTTCTGGAAGGCATCTTCGGCATAGCCGGAGACGAAAATGATCTTCAGGGTGGGAATGCGGCTGCGCAGTTCGCGCAGCAACGTCGGCCCATCCATTTCCGGCATGACGACGTCTGATACGACGAGGTCGACCTTGCCGTCATATTTTTCCAAAACCTCGATCGCCTCGACGCCGTTGCCGGCCTCAAGCACGGTGTAGCCGCGCGAGGCAAGCCCGCGCGCATTGAGCTGGCGCAGGCCTTCCTCATCCTCTACGAGCAGGATGGTGCCCTCGCCGGTGAGATCCGCATTCGCCGCGCGTTTGCCATGCTCGGCCGCCGCGAAGGCGCCGGGGACCGCCGCCGCTTCGGCTTCGCTGGCGCGTTCCGCGGCAAGCTCCTGGGCAGTTGCCACATGGCGCGGCAGGAAAATACGGAACGTCGCGCCTTGCTGCTCCACCGAATCGACATAAACGAATCCGCCGGTCTGCTTGATGATGCCGTACACCGTGGAAAGGCCGAGCCCGGTGCCTTTGCCGACATCTTTAGTCGAGAAGAACGGCTCGAAAATCTTGTTGACGATTTTCGGCGGAATGCCGGTGCCGGTATCGGCGACCTCGACCAGCACGTAATCGGCGGCCGGCATGCCTTTGGCGTGAAAACGCTCGCAGTCCTTCGCGGTAACGTTCGTGGTGCGCAGCGTCAGCCGGCCGCCATCGAGCATGGCGTCGCGCGCATTGACCGCGAGATTGACGACCACCTGCTCGAATTGCGAAATGTCGACCTTGACCGGCCACAAATCGCGGCCGTGTTTGACTTCAAGGATGACCTTCTCGCCGATCAGGCGCTTGAGCAGCATATTGAGGTCAGACAGCACCTCGCCGAGATCGAGCACCTGCGGGCGCAGCGTCTGCTTGCGCGAGAAGGCGAGCAGATGCCGCACCAGGCTCGCCGCCCGGTTGGCGTTCTGCTTGATCTGCATGATGTCGGCAAACGACGGGTCGGTCGGTTTGTGCGCGTTGAGCAAAAAGTCGGTCGCCATCATGATGGCGGAGAGCACATTGTTGAAGTCGTGCGCGATGCCGCCGGCGAGCTGGCCGACCAGATCCATCTTCTGCTGCTGGGTGACCTTGTTCTCCAGCTCGCGCTGCGCGGTGGTTTCGAGCGCGTAGACGATGGCGGCTTCGCGGTCGCGCTCCTCTTCCTCGACCGCGGTCACATAGAAGCGGCCAAACCGTTCGCCGTCGCCCGCCAGCATGGCGTCGACCGGCGCGATGCCGCTCTTGCCGAGCGCCGCCTCGCCGATCGCGGCCGTCAGCGCCGCGCGATCGCGCTCCACCACCGCGGCGAGGATCGAGCGGTCCGCCGTTTCGTTTTGGCCGTCGCCGCCGCGCCCGCCATGCTCGCCCTGGAACAGCTTGGCGAATAGCGGATTGGTCCGCACCACGCCGCCGCGTTTGTCGATGGTCGCGATCGCCATCGGCGTGTGCAGGAAGAACTGCGTGAAACGGATTTCGGCGGCGCGCTGCGGATCGGTGCCGTCGTCGCGGGCGCGGTTGAGCACCAGCGTGCGCGAAGCGCCGGGGACGCCGTCGGCGCCGAAGGCAAGCTTGTGATAAACGCGTACCGGCAGCGTGCGGCCAGAGCGCGTGCGCAGGTCGAGATCGAGCACCTCGGTCTTCACCTCGCCCGGCGCCGCGCGCAGCGTCGTCAACAGCGCCGCGCCCTCGCCCGCCACCAGATCGGCGAGTTTGAGCCCGCCCGAGCCGACCTGCGCCAGATCCTGATCGAGCCAGTTCGCCAGCGTGGCGTTGAGATAGACGATGTCGCCTTTGTCATCGACCGAGAAAAATCCGGCCGGCGCGTGGTCGAGATAATCGATGGCGTGCTGCAATTCCTGAAATACATTTTCCTGCCGCTCGCGCTCGCGCGTCACGTCGGCGAGCGACCAGATCGTGCGCCGGTCGCGCCGGGTGCTGCCGAGCGGACGGATGGTGAAGCGCAGCCAGCGCCCCGGGCGGCCCTTGATGCCGGCGATCCGCACTTCTTCCTGCAGGCGCTTGCCTTCTTTGGCCGCTTTCAAGAGCCGATAGATCGCCTCCGAGGCGTCGGCGTCGCCGATGAAGGCGCGCTCGACGGGGCGCATGTCGTTGGCATCGGAGGCATCGATCAGGTCGAGATAGGCTGAGTTGGCATAGACGACGCGGCCGTCGGCGTCGGTGACGACGATGCCGTCACTCGCGCCATCGATCACCGTCTTGATCAGCGGATTGGCGGTGTCGGCGCTCGACAGCCGCAGGATGCCGCAGGCCAAGGCGAACAGCGAGAACACCCCGACCGTCGCCAGCGCCGCCAGAAACGCCAGGATATAGGGTTCGGCATTGCTGCCGCCGAGCAGCACGATGGCGGCCGCCGCGCCGACCAGGAGCACGGCAACCAAAAGCACCAGCACGATGCTGCCGCCACCGCCGCCGCGACCGGAGCTGACGCTGCGGTCGATCGACGGACGGGTCCCGGCACCGCCCGGCTCGCGGCTGCCGTCGGAGCTTTTGCCGATATCGGGCGCCGTCATGGTCTGACCGGATATGGCCTGATCGGATGCGGCCTGCTCTGTCATGCCCCGTTCCCGGTGCCTTTCTCAGTGCCTTTTCTCAGTGCCTCGCGTCATTAAATCGCGCAAGGGGATTTGGCGAAAAGGTGCATAAATCAGCGCGGGCGGACCACCGAGCGGCGCAGCCGCATCACATAACCGATGATTTCGGCGACGGCGCGGTAATGCTCCTGCGGGATTTCCTGGTCGATCTCGACCGTGCCATGCAGGGCGCGAGCCAAAGGCGGGTTCTCGATCACCGGAATATCGTGGGCCTCCGCCACTTCGCGGATTTTTCGGGCGATCAGGTCGGTGCCCTTGGCGACGCAGACCGGCGCGTTCATGCCACGTTCGTATTGTAGCGCAATGGCGAAGTGGGTCGGATTGGTGATGACGACCGAGGCCTTGGGCACCGCGGCCATCATGCGCTTGCGGGCACGCGCCATGCGCATCTGCCGGATCTTGCCCTTGATGGCGGGATCGCCTTCGGTCTGGCGGTACTCCTCCTTCATCTCCCGGAACGACATTTTGTGCCGGTCGTACCATTGCCGGTACTGGAACAGGTAATCGGCGGCGGCGACCACCGCGAGAATCGCCACCACCGTGCCCAGCATCTGCATGGCGAGCGCATTGGTGAACGGCAGGATCGCGACCGGGTCGATGCCGACCAGGCCGTCGAGCCGCTGGCGTTGCGGCCACAACAGCGCGACCAGCACGCCGCCGAACACCGCGAGCTTGATAAGCCCCTTGAGAAAATTGGCCAGCGCCTGTTTGGAGATCAGCCGGCCAAGGCCTGCCGCCGGCGAGATGCGCGACAGCTTCGGCATGATCGGCTCGACCGAGAACAGGATGCGGTGCTGAATGATGGTGCCGGCGAGCGCGGCCAGCGCCAGGATGAGAAACGGGATGCCGAGCGCCGCCAGCACTTTCATCGCCACGGCCTTGGCGAGAATGCTGAGCGCCGACCCGTCGGCGGGAATCTGATAGGAATTTGCCAACAGCCCGCGGAACAGCGTCTCCAGGCTTGCGCCGCCGGCGCGGCGAACACCATCAGCGTGAACGTGCCGCCGGCAATCGTGAACCAGGTCGAGACCTCGGCGCTTTTGACGACGTCGCCGCGCTTGATGGCTTCTTCCAGCCGTCGCGGCGTCGGGTCTTCGGTATGTTCGGTATCGTCCGGTCTTCGGCCATCGCTAGGTGCTCGCTGATCAGGCGTGGGGGGCGAGCTCGTGCATCACGCCGCCGGCGTAATCGAGAAACAGTCCCATCATCGAGCCGAGCACCAGGATCAGGAACAGAAAGCCGATCAGGATCGACAGCGGCAGCGCGACGAAAAACACCTGCATCTGCGGCATCAGCCGCGACAAGCACGCCAAGCCCGAGATTGAACAGCAGTCCGAACGCCAGAAACGGCGCCGAAAGCTGGATGCCGATGCGAAACGCGCCGGACACGGTTTTGGTCACCAGCGCCGCGACGTCGCCCGCGGCCGGCACTTCGCCCGGCTCGAACAGCGTGTAGCTGTCGTTGAGCGCCGCGATGACGAGATGATGCATGTCGGTGGCGAAGAACAGCGTGATGCCGAGCATGGTGAGGAAATTGCCGAGGATGACGCCCTGCTCGCCCTGGGTCGGATCGACCGCGGTGACGAAGCCCAAGCCGAGCTGCTGGGCGATCACCGAGCCCGCGACTTCGAGCGCGGAGATGGTCAGCCGCGCGGTCAGCCCTAGCACCGCGCCGATCAAAATCTCCTCGACCAGCATCACGATCGTCGGGCGCGAGCGCGCTCGGTATCGATGTGGTAGGCGGTGCGATGCAGCGGCAACAGAACGGCGGCGAGAACCAGCGCGATGGTCAGCCGCAGCCGCGCGGAAATGTTCTGCTCGCCGAGCCCCGGCAGCAGCATGACCATCGTGCCGGTGCGCGCGAACACCAGCAGAAACGCCGCCGCCAGCGCCGGCAGGTAGGAAATGTCGATGGTCACGGCTTAGCCTGTTCAGCCGTTGGAGATATGCGCGGCGATCCGCAGGAAATTGGAGTGCAGCGCGTCGGCCATGAACGGCAGCGCGATCAGCAGCGCGAGGAAAATCGCCAGGATCTTCGGCACGAAGACCAGCGTGGTTTCCTGAATTTGCGTGAGCGCCTGCAACAGCGAGATGGCGACGCCGACGACCAGCCCGACCAGCATCAGCGGCGCCGCCACAATCAGCAGCGTTACGATCGCATCGCGCGCCACGTCCAGGACTTCCGGTCCGGTCATCTGTTTGTCGCTCCTTTTTCGCCGTCATTGCCCGCGCAGGCGGGCATGACAGTCTTTAAATCTGCATCTTCAAAACGTCCTCGTAGGCGGCGATCACTTTGTCGCGCACCGAGATCAGCGTCTGGAAGGTGGTTTCGGTTTCGGAGACCGCGGTGACGACGTCGATCATATTGGCCTTGCCGGTGGCGACGGCCTGCGCCTGCGCATCGGACTTTTGCGCGGCTTCCGAGACCGCATCGATGACGTCCTTGAGCACATTACTGAAGCTCGGCCCGGCGTCCTGCTGCCTTGCCGAGCCCGCCGATCGAGGCGGCCGGATCGTTCAGCTTGGCAAGCGCGGCATAGGCATTGGCGGCAATGGTCGGTGTCGCCATGGTTCAGCCCTTCAGGTTTAGCTCTTGAGGATATCGATGGTGCGCTGGAGCATGCGGCGGGTGGCGGTGATGACGTTGAGATTGGCCTCGTAGGAACGCTGCGCGTCGCGCAAATCGGTCATTTCGACCAGCGTATTGACGTTCGGATATTTGACGTCGCCGTTCGCGTCGGCGGCCGGATTGCCGGGCTCGTGCTTGATCTGAAAATCGGAATTGTCGGTTTCGACATGGCCGAGCTTGACCACGTGGGCGCCGAGCGAGCGGTCGAGCTCGGACGAGAAGGTCACGATGCGGCGCCGGTACGGATCGCCGCCGGGCGTTTGCGCCACCGAATTGGCGTTGGCGATATTCTCCGAGATGATGCGCATGCGGCCGATCTGGGCGCGCAGGCCGGAGGCGGCGATGGCGAGCGATTTGACGAAATCCATGCCGGCCATTTCAATTCACCTTGTTCATCGGTCGATCGCCAGTTTGATCAGAGCCAGAGTGTGCGTGTACATCGACGCCGCCGCCTCGAAATCCATCTGGTTCGACGCCACTTTCATCATCTCGTCTTCGTGGCTGACCGAATTGCCGCGCGGGGTGATTTCGTATTTGCCGCTCTCGTCGGCGGCGAATCCGGAGCCGCCGCCGCTCCTCCTTGGCCCGCGATGTGGCCCGGATCGGTCGTTGCCAGTTCCAGCGAAGCAGAAAGCTCGCCTTCGAAATTCGGCGGCGCCAAGTCCTTGGCCTGATAATTCGGCGTGTCGGCATTGGCGACGTTCTCCGCCAAGACCTGCTGGCGCGCCTGATGCCACTGCATGCGCTCGCGCAGCATCGCCAGGATCGGAATGTCGGAAATCGGCATCGGCGCGGCCCTTGATAAGCTCGGCAGACTTTGCCGAGCGCATGGTTAATGGCCGGTTAAAAACACTTCCGCGCCGGTTTTGCCATTAATCCGCCGTTTACCATGCGAATGCTTATGCCATCGGCTTTGCAGGGAAAATCGGCTAATATCTTTAATTCTTTGTTAGGATTCACGGCGGCAAATGTTACCGGCGCCGTTAACCTTTGGAATCGGACCTTTGAGTGCTTCGGGTGACCGGCCGCGAAACGGGAGTAGTGCGGATGTTTGACACTTTGTTCGGGGCGGAGATGCCGCTCGCCGTGCGCTTCTTCCTGGCATTCCTCATCGTGCTCGGCCTGATCGGCGCGACCGCGTGGGCGGTGCGGCGCTTCGGCGCCGGCCGGCTCGGCGCGGCAACCCGCGGCCGCCAGCCCCGCCTCGCCGTGGTCGACTATGCCAGCGTCGACGGCCGCCGCCGCCTCATCCTGGTGCGGCGCGACAATGTCGAGCACCTGATGATGATCGGCGGCCCGACCGACGTCGTCGTCGAACCCAATATCGTGCGCGCCACCGCAGCGCCCCGCGACATGCCGGGCACGCGCCCGACCGCCGGCATCGACGCACTGCCGCGCGCCATTCCGCTGCCGGAAAACGGCAACGGCTCGGCCTGGCCGCTGGCGCCGGAACCCACCGTGGGGCTTCGCCCCTCGCCGCGGCTCGAACCGCTGCCGGACGAGATGCCGGCGCAGCCGTTCCGGCCGCTCGAGCCGCCGCCCCGCCCGCAGCGCGACACGCTCGCGGCGCTTGCCGACGAACTCTCCACGCGCCCGGCTCCGACGCCGCCGCGCAAGCCGGTTGAAACGCGGCAGGAGATGCGCAGGCCAATCACACCGCCGGCGCCTCCTGCTCCGGCAGGAACCCGCCGCCGATACGGCGGCCGATCAAAGCCTGGCCGACATGGCGCAGCGCCTCGAAGCCGCTTTGCGCAAGCCCGGCGAAACCCCAGCGCCCGCGACACCGCGGCCCGCGCCGGCCGAGACCAGCTGCCGCCTCCCCCGCCGCCGCCGCCGCCGCGCCCAGTTGCGAAGCCAGTGGCGCGCGCGGAGGTCAAACCGAACCCGGGCAATACCGGAAAGACCAGCGCTCTACGATTCACTCGAACAGGAGATGGCGAGCTTGTTGGGCCGTCCGACCAAGACCTGACGCTCGCCTCAGGAGGCCGCCGCGTCTGGTTGGTAACCGGTGCGGCCTCTGTAGCGGCACTTATCGTATCGGCGACGCCGCTCGCCGCGCAGGATATCAGCATTAATTTCGGCGGCGGCGCCGCTGGAGCCGCCGGCGCTGCCGGCGGGCTCAACGAGCGCATCATTCAATTGATCGCGCTGTTGACGGTGCTGTCGCTGGCGCCGTCGATTCTGGTCATGATGACGTCGTTCACCCGGATCGTCGTGGTGCTGTCGCTGTTGCGCACCGCGCTCGGCACCGCGACCGCGCCGCCGAATTCGGTGGTCATCTCGCTCGCGCTGTTCCTCACCGCCTTCGTGATGGGGCCGGTGCTGACCAACGTCTATGACACCGGCATCAAACCGCTGGTCGCCAATGAGATCACCGTCGATGAAGCCTTCAACCGCGCCAGCGTGCCGCTGCGCGGCTTCATGGAGAAGAACGTCCGCGACAAGGACCTTCAGCTGTTCATGGACATGTCGGGCGAAAAGCCGCCGGACAAGCCGGAAGACCTGTCGATGCGCATCCTGGTGCCGGCCTTCATGATCTCCGAGCTCAAGCGCGCCTTCGAAATCGGCTTCCTGTTGTTCCTGCCGTTCCTCATCATCGACCTCGTCGTCGCCTCGGTCCTGATGTCGATGGGCATGATGATGCTGCCGCCGGTCGTGGTGTCATTGCCGTTCAAGCTGATCTTTTTCGTCCTGGTCGACGGCTGGACGCTGGTCGCCGGGTCGCTGATTCAGAGTTACGGGACGTGACAGAACCGCCTATTGCGGCATCCGCAGCACCGGCTTGATCGCGATGCCGGACGAGGATTCCTCGCGCCGCCAGATTGATGTCGGCAAAATCGTAAAACTTTATCATCTTCTCGATCGGAAATTTGCCGTCCATGATCAGATCGACGAGCCGGGGTATGAATTCCTTCGGGTACACTGTCGCCCTGGATGACGCCGCGCACGACGCGGCCTTCCTGCAGGAACTTCATGTCGATCGACACTTCGGTGCCGCGGCGGGCGCTGCCGAGCAGCACGCAGGTGCCGCCCGGCATCAGCGCCTCGACGGCCTCGCGAAACACCGCCGGCAGCGCCGACGTCTCCAGCGAATAGCGCACGCCGCGACCGGTGATCGCGCGAATTTCGCCGACCACGTCCGCAGAGCTGCCGTGATCGATCGCATGCGTGGCGCCGAGCTCGCGGGCGAGCGCGAGCCGATGGCCGTGCACGTCCACCGCAACGATAGGATCGCAGCCGGCGATCTTTGCCGCCATCAATGCGGACAAACCCACCGCGCCGACGCCGAACACGGCAAAGCTCTCGCCCGGCTTCGGCCTCATGACGTTGAAGACGGCGCCTGCCCCGGTCTGGCCGCTGCAGGCAAGCGGACCGAGCAGTTCGAGCGGCGCGTCCTTGCGCACTTTGACGGCGTAGCGCTCCTGCGTCAGCGCGAAGGTGCCGAACGAGGATTGCTGAAAGAACGCGCTGTAGACCGGCGCTGCCGTTCTTCGACAAGCAGCGTCGAGCCGTCAGCGCGCGTGCCGTTCATCTTCAAGGCGAAGGCGTGCACGCAATAGCTATGCATGTCGCTGCTCGCAGTTCTCGCAAGTGCCGCACCACGGATAAGACATCACGACATGATCGCCGGGCGCAAACGAGCGCACCGCGCTGCCGACCGCATGGACCACGCCGGCGCCCTCGTGCCCGTAAACGCCGGGATAGTTCTCCGCGTAATAGCCGTCGCGGCCGTGCAGGTCGGTCTGGCACATGCCGCTCGCCACCACGCGGACGATCAATTCGTCGGGCCGCGGCTCGCAAAGCTCCACGGTCTCGATGACGAATGGACCCGATCTTCTCGCCGACGACGGCGGCCTTGATCTGCATGACGGTTTATCGCCCCGTTCATTGCGCGAACGGATGCTGCAGCTGCGCCGTCCTTATATTCGCGGCGGATACAGGATCACCTGCTTTCCCGGCGTGCGATATTGATCGAGATCGCTGCCGTCGATGTTCTGGTACTGAATCATCAAGAGCCGCGGCTTTGCCCATTCGCCTTTCGCGTCGAACCGGATATTGCCGACGATGGTGTTGAACTCGTTCTTGTGGATGTAGTCGGCGAGCTTGCCGTCATCGAGCGTGCCGGTCGCCTTGACCGCCTGCTCGATCACCTGCATCGCGGCATAGGCGAAAGGCGGCTGATAGAAGCCGAGCGGATCGGTGCCGACCTGCGCCGCGCGCGCCTGATAGGTTTTCAGGAATTCCTCGATGCCCGGAAAATTCATCGTCGGCGCCGGCACGTAGAGATGATAATTCACGACGCGATCGAGCTTTTCGGCGAGCTGCTGCAGGAAGGTCGCGTATTGCAGGCCGACCATGGCGCCGCCGAACATTTGCGCCTTCAGGCCGAGTTCGGTCGCCGCGCGCACGATGCCGACGGAGTCGAGCGGATAGGAGGCGACGAAGACCAGATCGGGATTGGTCGCCTGGATGGCGCGCACGATCGGCGTGTAATCGGTGGTGCCCGGCGGATAAGTGCGGTCGTAGACGATATCGAAGCCGTCCTTTTTCGCGTTGGCGCGCGCGCCGGTCATCGCATTGTTGGAAAAATCCGCATCGGCGCCGACGATGGCGACGGTCTTCGGCCGCGGCGAGATCGTCTTGGCGACTTCGAAGAAGGCGTTGCTGATCACGCCCTTGGTATCCGGGCCCCAGGCCGCGGTCTGGAAGTAGCGCGGATATTTGAACTCGTCGTTGCTGCCGAGCGCCAACAGCACCACGACCATTTTCTGGCGCTGCATGATTTCCGGCATCGCGGCGACGATCAGATTGGTCGCCGCGCCCATCAGGAGATCGACTTTGTCGACGTCGAGCAGCTTGGCGTAGATGCCGGGAATCGTGGGCGGCGCTCGATTGATCGTCGTAATAGATCGAGATCGACCTGCCGGCCCAGCAATCCGCCCTGGGCGTTGATCTGCTCCTGCCAGATCTGCTGCGCGAGCAGATTGGCCTTGCCGGACGACGCGAGCCCGCCCGTCAGCGACGTGGTAAATCCGATCTTGATCGGATCGGCGGCTTGCGCGGTCGCGCTCCACGACAGCGCAAAGCAGCGCCAGCAGCATCGCGCCCAGCGTCCAATGTATCGACCGATTGCTCATGATGTCCTCCCCAGGAACTGTAGCGTCAGGAACCGACGCGTTTGAATTTTGTCGTTTTATTGGGGAGGATTGTCAGAGCCGCGGATAGCGCTGTCAATGCAGCACGCCGTCGGAACCATAACGGTCCGGCGGCCAACGTTGAACCGTCGATCACTCGATAAGGCCGCTGCGTTACCGCTCGCGCGGTGTGGCCGGCGGCGCGGGCGGGAGGAACGGCCGGCAAAACCGGTTCGGCCGGCACTGTCGCCGGCGGCTGTGCGACGACGGGCGGCGCGTCGGTCGAAGCCGATGGTCCGGGCGCCGTGGGCTTGGCCGGCGCCGGCGCGCCGGCGGCATCGGCGCCGGGCGGCAGCGGCGAAGTCGCGGGCTGATCTTGGGCCGACGAAACGGCGCTCGTATCCGGATAGCGCGCCTTCATGTCGCGCAGAAAACCTTCGAGCGTGTCGACGGAGGCCGCGGCATGGGCGATGGCGCCGAATTCCGTCGCCGCTCGTGCCGAGCGGCGCCGAGACGATGTCGAAGGCGCGCGCGTCCGGCGTCGCCGCCATCTTGGCCGCGTATTTGTCGCGGAAGCGGCCGAGCCCGAGCTTGTCCTCGGCGAGCGCATAGCCGATCTCGGCGCGCAAAATGTCCTGCCGCTCGACGTCGGACAGCGGCGCAAAATCCTTGTAGCGGTCGCCATACATCAGTTCGATCTGCTCGGCGGAATCGTCCAGCGCCGCGCCGCCCACATAATATCGGAGCGCAGCCGGATCGCTTCCGGCCCGTCGATATTGGCGATCACTTCGAGCGCCAGATCGTGGCGGCCGAGATCGGACAGCGCGCGGCCTTCGAGCAGCAGGCGCTGATTGCGCAGCTCGTTGGACAAATCCGCCGTGCGCGTCGCGCGCAACGCCGCGAGCGCGCGGTCGGCCTTGCGGTTCATCAGATAGATCACCGCCAGCCGCGTCGCCACCTGCGCGCGCGCCGCGCCTTCAAGGCGATGATCGACCTGGTATTGCAGCAGATCGGCGGCCTGATCGAGCAGATCGACCGAGACCAGGCGATCGGCGAGCCGGCGGATCATCTCGTCGCCGCGGGTGCCGATCGGGGTCAGTTCGCGGAAGTCGTAGAACAAAGCCAGCGCGTCGATCGCCGGCATGGCGTCGCCTTTGCCGGCGAGGAACAGCGAGTCGAACGTCGCCGCCGCCTCATCTTGAATCTGCCGCGTCAGTTCGGAATCCGGATGCGCCGCCATGGCGCTGCGCATGACATAGAAGGCGTCGCGATAGCGGCCGTCCTCGGTATAAAGATGCGCCAGAACCTTCAGCGCTTCGATTTCGGTCTCGTCGCCGCGCCAGATCGTGGTGAGCGATTCGAGCTGGGCGATGACGTCGTCGCGCTTGAGATCGCCGAGCTGGTAGCGCAGCACGGTCTCGCGCAACAGCCCTTGCGCCGCGGCCGGACGATCCCACGAATCCGCCGCGGTGCGATACGCGGCGAGCGCGTCCTCGGTGCGGCCCATGCCTTCGGCGAGCCGGCCCATCAGCACGGCGATCACCGGCTCCATGTCGTGCGGCACGCCGATGGTCTCGAAATCGTTGAGCTCGGTCGAAGCGCCGTCGAAATCGCCGACCTCGATGGCCGAGCGCATTTCGTCCTTGAGCGCGACGCGCTGCAATTCGACCGGCAGCGTCGCCACCGCCGCGTCCACGGTCTTGAAGACTTCGCGCGCCTGCGCCCACTTGCCCTGCCGCGCATAAGCGAGCGCGCGCCACAGCGGCGCGTCGTGCTGGTCGCCGACCGCCGGATCGGAGAGATCCTTGAGCGCGTCCTCGCGGCCGGTTCATCATCACTTCGGCGACGGCGCGCAGCACCATCGGCCGAAACGCCCTCGGCCGCCGGCTTGTCGTCGGCCAGCGCGACGTCGAGCACGCCCTTGGCTTCCGGATACATGTCGCGGGCGAGATAGAACCGCGCCAGATCGAGCCGCGGCGCCAGCCGCTTGTTTTCCGGCGCCGCCGCCGCCGCGGCGATGAGATGCGACTGGCGCTCGACATAGGAGGCTTCGCGGTCGAAACCCCAGATCTGCGAATCGAACATCACCGGCCGCAAGCCGCTGCCGTGCAGCAGCGTCTGCAGCGACGTCGACAGCGTCAGCCCGGTGGGCCGGCCGACCACGATCTTGTCCGGCGCGAGCTCCACGTTGACGTCGTCGGCGATCGGCTCGATCACCACGCCCTGGGTCGAGGCGAGCGCGCGGAACTCGATGAAATCCTGCTCGTTCGATGAAGCCGCGCGCCGGCGCGAAGCCGGTGACGACGAAAAGCGTGTCGCCGACTTCGGGATCGTCGAGGCGATGCACCTGTTGCGGCTCGTCGAACGGAATCGTGACGCTGGAGCGATTGGGGCCGATCAGATTGCGGGTGATGTCGAGCGCGTGCGTCGGCTCGAGCACGGAATCGCCGATCTCCACCGTCCAGATACCGCGCCGTCGCTGGCGACGCTGGACAGATGCGGCCGGTCGAGCTTGAGCCGCACGATGTCGGCGCCGTCGGCTGTGCGTGAAATCGTAGCCGCGAATGGTGCGGCTCGGCTCGCCGTCGAGCGCGCTGAGATCGATCGGCGTCTTGGCGTCGAACACGATCCACAGCATGTCGGCGCGGTGAAACACCGCGGCGGCAGCCGGCGCCTGTGAACGGAAACGACAGTTTCAGGTTGGCGCCCTGCTGCGTCGAGCTCGACGGCGATCTTGTTCGGATCGGTTTGGCTCGGCGCGGGCGCGGTTTGAACCGGCGCGGCAGCGGATTGTTTGGCCGCGCGCGGCGGCGGAGTTGGAGTTGCGGCGCGGAGCAGCGCTTGCCGCCGGAGCGGCTTGCAGCTGGCGCGGCTTGAGCTGGCGCGGCTGTCCGGGCATGGACAGTATTTGGCGGCGGCGGCGCTGGCGACGCTCGCCGCCGGCGCAGGTTGCGCGTCTTGCGCACTCGGCTGCGGCGCAGCCGGCGCTGGTGCGGCCGGCGGCGGCTGCGCGGCCGGCGCCGCAACCGGAGCCGGAGCGGCTTGCGGCGGCTGTGCGGCCTGCGGCGCTTGCGCCGGGATCGTCGCCGGCGCCTCGACATTCGGCGCGGCGGATTTTGCCGCGGCAGCATCGGCGTGACCGGCTTCGCTCGCGGCCAACGCCGGCTTCGCACCGCCGTCATCGGCGCCGGCGCCCGGCTGCGCAGCCGCGACCGGTGCCTGGCTCGCCTGGTTCGCGTTGCCCGCATTGGCCGGATTGACCAACGTCGACGACGTAGCCCTTCTCGTCGCGGAAGGTGCGCACGTCGACATTGGCGGCGAAGATGAAACGCACCAGCGAGGTGTCGTTGTCCAGTTCGCTGCTGATTTCCTGCACGCCGTCCGGCAGCGCCGCGTCGGCATCGGCGAGATCGAAAGTCAGCGGCGCGTCGAAATTCAGAACCAGCCGGTCCTTGGCGCGATCGGCGGCGACCGCAGTCTGGTCCGGCACGTCGAAAACATAGCGCGTGAAGGTCGGCTGGGTCGCGACATGGACGCGGATCGGCGCGAGCTTTTCTCCTGCGCCATCTGGCGCTCGCGCTGCACCATGCTCCTCGGCCTGCGCGGGCGCGGCGCGCCAGATCGTCGACGACGTCCTGCGGCAGGCCGGGCGGCACGCCGGTCCAGGATGCCGGCAACAGATCGACGAACAACTTTTCGCCGGCCGCCATGGTGTTGACGGTCACGGTCTGGGCAAGCGCGATGCGGACGGCCTTGCCGTCGGGATCGCGCCGCGCGGCGCCGATATAATCGGGCGCCTGCTCGGCGACGCGATCGACCGAAACGTCGATCGGCTGGCTTGAAGCTGATGATCAGCACATTGCCGGCAACGCGCGCGGTGGCGTCGATATATTCGCTCGCGGTGAAGACGAGCCGCGCATAGCCGTCGTTCACGCGTGGCGGCGACCGTGGTCTTGAGCGGCGCGGCCAGGGACGGCGCGGCGAGCGCCGCCAGCAGGGCGGCAAGACCGGCGATGGCTTGCGTGTCCCCAGACAAACCGGGCGAGGCGAAGGCCAACGTTCCGGATGGTGCGACCGCACGCCATGAAGAACTCAAACAACTCGCTTCCGCCGAGACACCGGACTCGCTTGCCGGCGCGGGCGCGCGCGAACACGCCTTCGCTGGCCGCTGCATCGTCCCCGACGCCGGCCACAAGGGCAAAGTAAGACCGGCGTGCTTAATGGCGGCTTAATTCAACGAATACAGAAGCTTATAACGGACTACAGGCCGACCTCGCTACTGCGTCGGCGTCGGCTGGCCTTCGATCTTCGGCAGTCCGGCGGCCGCGCCGTCCGGCTTCGCCTGCTGCGCCTTGCTGGCGAGTTCGACGGTCAGCTGCTGCGCCACGTCCGGCGACATTTGCGCCAGAATTTCCGCCATCGCCGCGGATTGATCTGCGAGGCCACTTCGATCAGCACGTTGCTGTCGAGGCCGTTGAAGATTTTCGCGGCGTCGCGCGGCTTCATGTTCTCGTACATGGTGACGAGACCCTTCAGGCGCGCGGCCTCGGCGTCGTCCTTTTGCTGCGTCTCGACCTTGATGCGGTCCTCGATCTCCTTGAGCTCGGCGAGCTTCGCATCCATGCGCTTTTCGGCGCCCTGGATCAGGCTTTCGCGGATGTCGAGTTCGCGGCCGCGGGTGTCGAGCTCCTCGCGGCGTTCCTGCAAGCGCTCGAGAATGGCGCGCTCGGCGCCGGTCGGCAGCGCCGTGCCGTCGGTCGGGATCACCGATCCGCCCGGCGGCAGCGCGGGCTTGCCGTCTTTGCCCGCTGGCGCCGGCACGCTGGCGGTGCTCGCCGGGCTCGCGCTTTCGTGTGGCCGCCGCGGTCTTGTTGCGTCGCCGGCCGCCGGCGGTTCCGTGTACCGAGCCGGTGATGTCATCGCTGTCGCGCGTCGGCGAGTCTGTGGCAGTTGCGGCAGGATGCTCGGGTCCGTTCCGGCGCCGGCGCAGCCCCGCTGCCGTCGGGAAAATTGAACATCTGCTGCGCCCACGACGAAGCGCCGATCCCGGCGGCGCGGTCGCGTCCGGCACCGGACGAACGACCGACACATCGGCGTCGCGCGCAGCGGCGCGTCGCCGCCGATATATCGGAGCCGTGCAGCGCGAGGTCGGCGAGTCTTGAACGCCAGCAGGCAGGCGCTCGCGATCAGCGCGATCGGAATGAGCCGCAGATCGCGGATGTAACGCATCATGCCGCGAGACCATGCACCTTCGTGCGCAGCCTCTCGGCGAAGGCTTCGGCCGCCGCGGCGACGGCCTTGGCGTCAGTCGCTTGGTTTCAGTCTTGGCGCCGGCTTTCGCCTGCGCCTTACCGTCGCCCTGCCGCGTCATCCTTGAGCGGCGTGACCGGCTGCATCGGCGCCGCGGCCCGCGGTCACGATCTGCGACAGCCGGCCCAGCAGATCCTTGCCGGCGGCGATGGTGCGATCGATCTCGATGGTCATGCGCTCGGCCTTGCGCAGCCGCTCGCCCAGACCCATGTCGCATTCGTGCACGGTGAGCTTCAACCCGCCGATGGCGCGCTCGGCGATTTCGGTCGCCGTCACCAGCTCCGAGATCGTCGCGCGCAGCGACTGCTCGTCGGCCTTGAGCAGCTTGAGGCGGCGATTGAGCAGGATGCAGTAGCCGATCGTGAGCACGAGCAGGAACGCCACCACGCACGTCGATCATCATTCCGATGCCGTTCGTCATTGTGTCTCCATCCTGTTGCCGGAGCCGCCGGCGGTTTCGAACATCGCGAAGGTCATGCTCGGCTTGCGCAACGGCTTGGCGACGCGCACCGCGACGCGGTCGCCGACGCGGCCCATGCGGCCTTCGGTCAGCGTGACGTCGCCGCAGCGCACGATCACCGGCGCGTCCGATTTCAGCTCGAGCATCAGCGTGTCGCCGACGTCGAGCTTCATGATCTGCTGCAGCGGCAGCCGCGCCTCGTAGAGCACGGCATCGACCGCGATTTCCGCCTGGCCCAGTTCGGTCGCCAGATGGCCTTCCCAGTTCGGATCGCGGCCGAATTTCTCGCCCATGAACATCTGCAACAGCACGTCGCGGATGGGTTCGATGGTCGCGTAAGGCAGCAACAGCTCGATGGTGCCGCCGCGATCTTCCATGTCGATGCGCAGCCGCACCAGGATCGCGGCATTCGCCGGCCGCGAGATGGCGGCAAAGCGCGGATTGGTCTCCAGCCGGTCGATGTTGAATTTCACCGGCGACAGCGGCCGGAACGCGAGTTCGGCGTCGGCGAGCACGACCTCGATCATGCGCTTGACCAGATTGGTCTCGATCGTGGTGTAAGGCCGGCCTTCGATGCGGATCGCGGTCTGGCCGCGCCGGCCGCCGAGCAGCACGTCGATGATCGAATAGATCAGGCTCGAATTGACGGTGACCAGGCCGAAATTGTCCCATTCCTCGGCCTTGAACACGCCGAGGATCGCCGGCAGCGGAATCGAATTGAGATAGTCGCCGAACCGCACCGAGGTGATGCGGTCGAGCGACACTTCGACGTTGTCGGAGGTGAAATTGCGCAGCGACGTCGTCATCAACCGGACCAGCCGGTCGAAGATGATCTCCAGCATCGGCAAGCGCTCGTAGGAGACCATCGCCGAGTCGATGATCGCGCGGATGCCGGAATTGTCGTTGAGCGAAATGTCGGTGAGGCTGAAGCCGAGCAGCGAATCGATTTCGTCCTGCGTGAGAACGCGCTCGGCGCCGCCCTTGGTGTTCTGCCGCCCTGGATGAAATGGCCGTCGTCGACCATCGTCGCCCATTGCGACGCCATAGCCTCGCTGGCGTTCTGGCCGTCGGCCGCCGGCGCCCGTCGCCCGGCGCGTATTCTGCTCGGCCTCGAGCGCCACGCCCCATTCGGCGGCGAGCGCGTCGTGGTCGATCTGATCTTTTGTTGCCGCCGGTGCCATCGATTGTCCGCGTTCAGACCGTCACTGGATGACGATTTCCTTGAACAACACGGCGTTGATCCGGGCCGGCGCGATCGCGGCATTGACGCGCCGCGTCAGTTCTTCCTTGAGGCGATAGAGCCCGGCCGAGCCGTCGAGATCGGTCGGCCGCAATTCGCGCAAATAGGTCTGGAACGTGTCCATGATCCGCGGCATGACCGGCTGGATTTGCGCCGACAACGCCTGGTCGGGCAGTTCGAGCACCACTTTCACCTTGAGATATTGCGTGCGATCGCCGCGCCGGTGCTCGACAGATTGACCAGAACGTCCGGCATATCGAGGAAGACCGGCGGCTTGACCTGGTTGACCGCGGCCGCGGCCTCGCTCTTGCCGGCAAAGAAGAAGTAATAGCCGCCGCCGCCGATGCACGCACAGCGCGACGAGCCCGCCCACCGCCATAGGATGAGCTTGAGCGGAAGCTTGCGCTTGGCCGGCGGGGGCTTCTTTGCCTTCGCCTTCGGCTTCGGCGTCTTCGGCTTCGGTCGGCGTATCGTTCGTCGTTGCCATCACCGCTCCCGCTTGCGTGAGAGCGCACGCAGCCGGCAGGACAAACGCAAAACCAACGTTGCGAGCGCTACCCGGCGCCAGAGCGCAGCGCCGTCTCTTCGAAGCTAGGCAGGAATGGTTAACGGATACTTGCCGCGGCCCGCCCGCACGGAATTTTTTGCCGGGTGCGGCGCGCCAAACGGCTGTTTCTGCCCGCCAGTCGAGGCCTGACTGCGATTGCTTATAGTCTTGTTTTAACTTCATTTTTCCCCGTTGGCACGGCTTCTGCAATTCATGTCCGCGCAATCGGCGCGCTGCGGCTTGGGAGAGCCGCCGCGCGTCAGGACGAAGCGGCCGTTCGGCGCTTCCGCAATAGAGGGGAGAATACCGATGGAGAATGCGCTTCTCGTCGGCCTGTCGCGGCAGATGGCGCTCACGCATGAGCTCGACATCATCGCCAACAACATCGCCAATATCGACACCGACGGCTACAAGTCCGACAACGCGCTGTTTGCGCAATACCTCATGCCGCGCGCCAGCGATCAGTCGTTCAACGGCCACGACCGGCGCGTCGACTTCGTCCAGGACCGCGCGAGCTGGATCGACATGAGCGCCGGCGCGGTCCAGCACACCGGCAATCCGCTCGACGTCGCCATCGACGGCAGCGCCTATCTCGTGGTGCAGACGCCGCGCGGCACAGCGTTACACGCGCAACGGCGCGTTCGCGATCAACGGCACCGGCCAACTCGTCACCAGCGACGGCGATCAGGTGGTCGGCAGATTCCGGCCCGATCACCTTTCAATCCACCGATCACGACGTGGTCATCAGCGCCAACGGCATCATCACCGTGCGCGAAGGCACCAGCACCGCCGACTCGCCGCGCGGCAAGCTTCAACTCGTCACCTTCGACCAGCCGCAACGGCTGCAAAAGGACGGCGGCTCGACCTTCACGGCGCCGGCCGGCGTCACTCCCAATCCGGCGCCGCCCGGCACGCACGTGGTGCAGGGCGCGATCGAGAAATCGAACGTCAACGGCGTCGGCGAGATGGCGCGCATGATCGAGATCACCCGCAGCTACACCGATATCGCCAATATCCTGCAGCAGCAGAGCGACCAGCGCCGCAACGCGCTGTCGCAGCTGTCGCAGACGCCGACCAGTTCGTAGAGCTTGAGGTCCAGGAGACCGTAAAATGCGTGCGCTTGATACCGCAGCGACCGGCATGGCGGCGATGGACCTTCAGGTCCAGGTCATCGCCGGCAACATCGCCAATATGACGACGACCGGCTTCAAGAGCCAACGCGCCGAATTCCAGGATCTGCTCTACGAGCACGTGCAGCGCATCGGCGCGCAGGCGTCCGATCAGGGCAACATCCTTCCGGTCGGCATCGAGCTCGGCTCCGGCGTGAAGACCGTCGGCACGCCGCGGCTGATGACGCAAGGCACGCTGGAGCAGACCGGCAATACGCTCGACGTCGCCATCCAGGGCGACGGCTGGTTCAAGATCCAGATGCCCGACGGCACCTTCAGCTATACGCGCGACGGCTCGTTCCAGCAGGACGCGCAAGGCCGCATCGTCACCGCCGAGGGCAACGTCGTTCAGCCGACCATCACCATCCCGCAGAACGCGACCGGCCTGACCATCAACCAGCAGGGCCAGGTTTCGGTGACGCTGCCCGGCTCCACGACGTCGAGCGTTCTCGGCCAGTTCACCATCACGCGCTTTTCCAACAATGCCGGCCTGCAGGCCAACGGCGACAACCTGTTCTCGGCCACGCCCGCCTCCGGCACGCCGCAGGACACGCTGGCCGGAACCGACGGCGCCGGCACGCTGCAGCAGGGCTACCTCGAACAATCCAATGTCGAGGCGGTGACCGAAATCTCCAATCTGATCGCGGCGCAACGCGCCTACGAAATGAATTCCAAGGTCATTACCGCGGCCGACGAAATGCTGCAGACGACCTCGCAACTGATGCGCTGAGAAAGGCAAATAAAGGAAGATCCACGCCATGACCCGCCTGATCATCGCCAGTTTCGCACTCCTGCTCGCGCTTTGCGGCGCCGCTGCCGCGCAAACGCCGCCGCCGCGCCCGCGCTCAAAGCGAGCGTCATCGTCACCGGCGACGTCGTGCGCATCGGCGACCTCGTCGAAAATGCCGGACCGGTCGCCGACGTGCCGATCTTCCGCGCGCCCGATCTCGGCACCACCGGCGCGGTCGCGACCGACCGCATCGTCGACGCGATCCGGCCGCACCAGCTCATCGGCATCGACACCCGCGGGCTTGCCGAAGTGATCGTCACCCGCGCCAGCCGCGCGATCACTCCGCAGGAGATTTCCGACTCGGTCGCCCAGGCGCTGGCCGGACAATACGGCTTCGGCGACGCGCATAACATCTTCGTCAATCTCGACGGCGAGGTTCGCACGCTGCAAGTCGAGCCGAGCGCTGACCGGCGAACTGCAGGTGGTGGCGCTGTCCTACGACCCGCGCACGACGCGCTTTGACGTGACATTCGATCTGCCGTCAAGCGCGGCGCAGCATGGCCAGGCCGGCGCGCTACACCGGCACCGCGATCGAGACGGTCGATGCCGTTGCGGTCGAGCATCCGGTCGAGCGCGGCGAGGTGCTCAAAGGCTCCGATCTCACCGTGCTGCGGCGGCCGAAGGACGACAGCGGCGCCCTGACCGATCCGAATGCCGCAGCCGGACTTGCGGCGCGGCATCAGCTGCGCCCCGGCCAGCCGCTGACCGCGGCCGATCTGATGAAGCCCGAAATCGTTGCCCGCAACGACACCGTGACCATCGTTTACCAAGCGCCGGGCGTGACGCTCACGCTGCGCGGCCAGGCGCAGGACGCCGGCGCGCTCGGCGACTACGATCGGCGTGCTCAATGCCGAATCCAAGCGCGTGGTGCAGGCCGTCGTTTCCGGGCCTGACCGCGTGACGGTCGGCCCGGTGATCACCCATGTCGTCGATAATGGAGCGCAAAGCTCCGAGTAAGTAGCGCCGTGTGCAAGGTCTGTTGAAAGGTTAGTACGATGTCGAAACGTGTTTTGCTTCTGCGTTGCGCTTTGTTGTCGACGGTCGCCATGTTCAGCACCAGCTGTTCATCGATCGACAGACTGAAACTGATCGGCGAGCAGCCGCCGCTTTCGCCGGTGAACAATCCCACGACCAAACCCGGCTACAAGCCGGTGCAGATGCCGATGCCGACGCCGCAACCGGCCTCGTTCAATCCGAATTCGCTGTGGCGCAACGGCTCGCGCGCATTCTTCAAGGACCAGCGCGCGCACCAGGTCGGCGACATTCTGACCGTGAAGGTCAACATCAACGACACGGCGCAATTCCAGGATCAAACCCAGGTCACCCGCACCTCGACCGAGGATTCCGGCATCAGCAATTTCATCGGCGCCAACACCATCGTCAATCCGGCCAAGGCCGTGCTGCCGGGCAGCATCATCACCGCGGACAGCAATACGCAGAGCAACGCCAACGGCTCGATCAACCGGCAGGACCAGTTGGTGACCAACGTGGCGGCGGTGGTGACGCAGATGCTGCCGAACGGCAACATGGTGATCGAAGGCAAGCAGGAAATCCGGCTCAATTCGGAAATGCGCGAGCTTCTCGTCGCCGGCGTGGTGCGCCCGGAGGATATCGAGAGCGACAACACCATCGATTTGCCCAAGATCGCCGAAGCGCGCGTCGCCTATGGCGGCAAGGGCACTCTTTCCAACATTCAGCAACCGCCTTGGGGCCAGCAGGCGCTTGATATTCTGTTGCCGTTCTAATCAGGGATCAGCTCCCCGGAATCCGCGTCGCGCAACGCAGATCCCGACACGCCGCGGCCTCCGGCAGCTCCCGCCGGAGGCCGCAACCTTTTACGTCAGCGATTATGCAGACAGTTTGCGGGAGCTTGAGAAGAAGTCGGCGCGCGCCAAATCCTGCGCCAGCGCGCCGATGACACTGTCCCAGTCGCCGAATTTCGGCTGACGGTAGAGCCGCGCCGTCGGATACCACGGGCTGTCCTGCCGCTCGCGCAGCCAGCGGAAATCCGCGGCGAAGGGCAGCAACAGCAACAGCGGCTTGCCCATCGCGCCGGCCAGATGCGCGACCGCGGTGTCGACCGAAATCACCGCGTCCAGCGCGGCGATCGCGGCGGCGGTGTCGGCAAAATCGCGAAATCTCTTCTCCAATCGCGATCACGTTCGGATTGCCGCGCAGCACCGGCACGTCCGCCTCGCGCACGTCGTGCTGAAGGCTGACGAAGCGAAGCGCCCGGCAACCGAGCAATGGCGATAGCGTCGCAAGACGCAGCGAACGATTGAGATCGTTGTCGTGCCCGCGGTCGCCGGACCAGACGAGACCGATAAGCGGGCGTTGCCGCGGCAGCCGATCGCGCCAGCGCCGAGCGTCCGCGGCGGGCGGTGCGATGTAGGGAATGCCCGCCGGGATCGTCGCCAGCTCGGTCGCAAAAGCGAGCGGCAGGCTGAGCAGCGGACAATGCATGTCGAAAGCCGGCAACGGCTCGCCGCGCGCCAATCACCGACCCGATGCCTTTGATAGCCGACAACAAGCGCACCAGTTCGCGCTGCACTTCGAGGATGATCTTCTTTGCGCCGCGCGCCGCCACGAGCGGCGCATAGCGCACGAACTGGATGGTGTCGCCGGAACCCTGCTCGGCGTGCAGCAGGATGGTTTTGCCGTCGAGGGATTGTTCGCCGAGCCACAGCGGCGCCGCGAAATTGCGGCGCTGCGAAGCCAGCAGCCCGACCGACCAGCGCGCTTCGTAGCCGCGCCAGCCGGCGGCGAAATCGCCGAGCGTCAGTCGCGCCACGCTTCGACAAAGCGCGCCTGGGCAAAATCCGGCCGCGCGACGAGCGCGCGGCTCGCGCTCATCAGCGCCTCCCGCGGCCGATCGAGCCGGCGCAGCGCGACGGCGCGGTTGGTCAAAAGCTGCGCGTTTTCCGGCGCAGACGCCGAGCGCGCGGTCATAGACCGCAAGCGCTTGCGCGACCCGATTGAGTTTGAACAGCGCGTTGCCGTAATTGCCGAGCGCATCGAGATGATCGGGATCGGCGGCGAGCGCGCGTTCGAAAGCTTTCCAGCGCCTCATCCGGACGCCGCAGTTCGAGCAGCGCCACGCCGCGCCGGTTGAGCAGTTCGGCATTGTCCGGCGCCAGGCAAAGACCCTCGTCGTAGCTTGCCAGCGCCTCCTTGAAGTGAAGCAAGCCGTGGAAAATGAGTCCGAGGCTGGCAAATCCATCGGCGCGGTCGCGATCGATCCGCAGCGCCTGCTGGACGAGCACCAGCGCCGTGTCCAGGCTGCCGCGCTGATAGTGAACCTGCCCGAGACCATGCAGCGCGTCGAAATTGCCGGGCTGATGCCGCATGACGGCGTTGTAAAGGCGCTCGGCGGCGGCGAGGTCGCCGCTTCACAAGCGCGTTGCGCGCGCCGCACCATGCGCGAAAGATTCGACTGCAAGCCTTCACCCGCCGGTCGATGGTTAACGACCGGTAAGCAGACATGGTGAAGAAAGGCTTAAGCGCGCAAGCGGCGGATCAATCGTCGCGATAGACGCGCTCGCGCCGTTCGTGGCGTTCCTGGGCCTCGATCGACAATGTGGCGATCGGGCGGGCCTCGAGCCGCTTGAGGGTGATCGGCTCGCCGGTTTCCTCGCAAAAGCCGTAGGTGCCGTCTTCGATGCGCTGCAGCGCGGCGTCGATCTTGGCGATCAGCTTGCGCTGGCGATCCCGGGCGCGCAGTTCGATCGCCCGGTCGGTCTCCGACGACGCACGATCGGCGAGGTCGGGGTGATTTTGGCTCTCATCCTGGAGATGCTGCAGCGTCTCCTTGGCCTCTTTGAGGATGTCTTCCCGCCAAGCGAGCAATTTCAGGCGGAAATAGTCCCGCTGGCGCTCGCTCATGAACGGCTCTTTGTCGGTCGGCCGGTAGAGCTTTTCGTCCGACCGCAGGCCCATTCCTTCGGCTTGGCCGTTGCCATTGCCATTGCCGTTACCGTTCTTATGGGGCTTATCGGCGGCCCGACCGTTTTTGCCCTTGAGCAACTGCATCTGCGTTTACTCCCGCACCCCACTGTCGCGAGGCCCCCCTCGCGCGGCGGCTTATATCCAAGCTCCATGACAGTGACAACAAGATCGTGACGCCGGATGTATGGAAGGCGGTTCCACCCGGTAAGCATTTTGAAGCCTTGCCCTGCGCCCGAATCAGCCTCGGCGTGGGCGAGGAAAAGCGACAAAAGTGGCGGAATTTCGTGGGGTTTGCGACAGGCCGGAGTTTTGGGCCTTCAGGATATGCCGGCTTTGGCCAGTTCGACGGCGACCCGCAGATCGATCTCGGCCATTACCGCATCGAGCCGATCGTCGCCCGAAGCGTCATGGAGATCGGCGGCCACGGATTTGAGCCGCAGCATCGTCGCCTGATCGAGCATTCCGGCCAGAAGTCCGAGCTTAAGCTCGTCCAGCGCGTCGAGCGCCCGGCGGCCGTGCTTGACCGCGCGGCGCCGGCGTTCCACCGGATCTTCGACGCCCTGGAGCGCTATGAGCGCATCGATTCCGCCGACGGTTCGCAGCGCCACCGCCGCGGTCTGGGCCTGCGGAGCACCGCTTTCGCCGAGCGAAAATTGACCGCCCGACGCCCGCCGCGCCGCATTGGGCGCTGCGGCAAGAGGTGTTCGATCCGGTGCGGAAACACGCATAGTAAGATGGTGTGCTTTTATGGTTAATGGCCGGTAAAACCCGGCAAGAATTGCCGGAACCGGCAAGGGATGCTCCCCGGCGCACCACCCACCCCGCGCGCCTTCTAAAATAAGCAAGTTATTTCAGCGTCATAGCGCTCCCAGCCTGGTGGCACGCGATTGGCATCGATAGCACTGTCCGGCTTCTTGGGGAGCAAGATGAGAGGGACCTTTCGAACCGCGCTTGCCGCGCTGTTAGCGTTCGGCTGTACCGCCTCGCCGGCGGCGGCGACGTCGCGCATCAAGGACCTCGCCAGTATCGAGGGCGTGCGGCAGAACCAGCTGATTGGTTATGGCCTGGTCGTGGGGCTTAACGGCACCGGCGACACGCTCAACAACGCGCCTTTCACCAAGCAGTCGCTGCAGGCGATGCTGGAACGGCTGGGCGTGAATATCCGCGGCCAGCAAATCCGCACCGGCAACGTCGCCGCCGTCATGGTCACAGCCGACCTGCCGCCATTCGCCACCCAGGGCACGCGCATCGACGTGACCGCTTCGGCGATGGGCGATTCCAAAAGCCTGCAAGGCGGCACGCTCCTTGTCACCCCGCTGCTTGGGCGCCGACGGCAATGTCTATGCGGTGGCGCAAGGTTCGCTCACGATCGGCGGCTTTCAGGCCGAGGGCGACGCCGCCAAGATCACCCGCGGCGTGCCGACCGTCGGCCGGCTGCCGAACGGCGCCATCATCGAACGCGAGATCGAGTTCGCGCTCAACAGCGTAAGCCAGTTGCGGCTTGCTTTGCGCAATGCCGATTTCACCACGGCAAAGCGCATCGCGGTCGCGATCAACGATTATATCGGCGCGCCGGTTGCCGAGCCGCTCGATCCGTCGACGGTGCAGCTCACGCTGCCGAAGAAATATCCGCAAAACGTCGTCGCCATGCTGACCGAGATCGAGCAATTGCAGGTCGAGCCGGACGAGCCCGCCAAGATCGTGATCGACGAACGCTCGGGCGTCATCGTTATCGGCCGTGACGTGCGCGTCTCGACGGTGGCGGTCGCGCAGGGCAATCTCACCGTGACCATCTCCGAAACGCCGCAAGTCAGCCAGCCGGGAGCGTTCTCGAAAGGCCGCACCGTCGTCGTGCCGCGCACGCAGGTCGGCGTGCAGGAAGAAGGCAAGAAGCTCGCATTGGTCCAGGAAGGCGTGTCGCTGCAGCAGATCGTCGACGGCTTGAACGCGCTCGGTATCGGACCGCGCGATCTGATCGTGATCCTGCAGGCGATCAAGGCCGCCGGCGCCATCCAGGCCGACATCGAGGTCATGTGATGACGACGATAAGCCCCGCGGATCTCGGCGCTTCGCTATCGTCGATCGGGAGCGCCACCAGCGCCCAGGCGCAGGCCGCGCTCAAGCTCAAAGGCAAGACCAAGGAAGCGGCGCAGAATTTCGAGTTGATGTTCCTGAGCAACATGTTCCAGGAAATGTTCACCGGCGTCGACGGCGACGGGCCGATGGGCGGCAGCGGCGCGCTGAAAGTGTGGCGCTCGTTCGCGATCGATCAGTTTGCCAAATCGTTCGCCAAAGCCGGCGGCGTCGGCATAGCGCCGAAGGTCTACGACACATTGCTCAAAGAGCAGGGACTCAAGACGTCATGAAACCGATCGCCAGCACCGCGGAAGCCGAACAGGCGGTGAGCGATCTCACCGCGCTGATTGAGAAACTGACCGGCCTGATCGAGCGGGAAACGGCGCTGGTGCATACCGGCCGGATCCGCAGCGCCGCCGCGCTCGAACCGGCCAAGGCGGAGCTCGCCGGCGAATTGTTTGCCTCCGCCGAGCGCCTGAAGGCGAGCACAAAATTCGTCCGACAGTCGGCACCGGCGCAGTGCGCTGTGCTGACGCGCGTGCAGGAAGCGTTTCGCGCGGTACTGCACAAGAACATGGTCGTGCTGGCGACCGCGCATGCGGTCTCGGAGGGAATCATGCGACGGCTATCGGGCGATCTCGCCCGCAAAGCCTCGCCGCAGGTCTATGGCGCGTCCGGACGCACCGCGGCGCCCAATCCCAAACACGGCCGGCCTCTCGCCTTCAGCCGCACGCTCTAGCCCGTTTTCTCCGAACGGCGGGCGACATCGGAAAGCTCCTCGCGCAGCCGTTCGAGCGGACCATCCCAATCGCCGATAGAGGGCTGTCGGAATAGACGCATGGTTGGATACCACGGGCTATCGGTACGATCGAGCAGCCACCGCCAATCCGGCGAAAACGGAACGAGCAGTGCAACGGCCTTGCCCATCGCGCCGGCAAGATGCGCGACCGAGGTGTCGACCGCGATCAAAAGATCAAGCATCGCGACGACTGCGGTGGTGTCGGAGAAATCGGCAAACTCCTGGCCGAGTTGAATGACATCATGTTCACGCAGAATGGCCGCCTGCGCCTCGCTGACTTCCTTTTGCACGCAGACGAAATCAATATTCGGCACGGATAGGAGCTTCGCAAAACCCTCGAGCGGCATCGAACGATTGCGGTCGTTCAGGTGCATAGTGCTGCCGGCCCAGCATATTCCGACCCGCGGGTGGCCGTTCGCCGGCAGCCGCGCCCGCCACTTGGCCAGGCGCTCTTCATACGGGCGCAGGTACGGGATGTCCGCCGGCACTGTTGCCAGTTCAGTCGCGAACGCCAAAGGTAGGCTCATGAGCGGACAATGCAAATCAAACTCGGGGAGCGACTCAGTGTCACTGCGCACTGTGGCAATTCCCGGCACGGTCGCAACGAGGGCTTTGAGCGACTGCGGGACAGCGAGCACAATCTTCGCTCCGAGCTCGGCGACGAGCGGCGCGTAACGCACGAACTGAAGTGTATCCCCCAGACCCTGCTCGGCGTGGAGCAGCACGGTCTTGCCGTGCAGGTCCTTCTCCCCGCGCCACATCGGCTGGGAAAACTTGTGCCGGTGCGGCGCGAGCTGCTTTTTTTCCCAGCGGTATTCGTACTGTTTCCAGCCGTTGCGGAAATCGCCAATGCACAAGCGAGTGACCGCCGCATTGAAGTTGGCTTCGCTGTTCTTCGGATCGAGGGCGAGCGCTTCGGCATAGTTGGCGAGTGCGTCTTCCATACGCGCAATCTTGACCAGAGCGTTGCCGCGACTGACATGGGCGGCGACCGCATGCGGCGCGACGCGAAGCGCGTGGTCGTGACAGGCGAGCGCCTCATCGATCCGACCCATTTCGGCAAGCGCGGCACCGCGGCCCGAGAGGGCAACCGCTTCTTCACAGCTGATGGCAAGCGCCTTGTCATAGTTCGCCAGCGCCTCCGCAAAGCGCTGGTCTCTGATGTAGGCGTTCCCACGATTGATCAGGGCGGCGATACTGCTGGGCTCGCGCGCGATGGCCATGTCGAAGCTTGCAATGGCATCGCCGATCCGATCCAGCTCGAGCAAAACGGTCCCGCGATTGATTCAAGATGTCGTTACGATCTGGAGCCGCCAACAGGGCCACATCGTAGCTTGCCAACGCCTCGCCATGCCGACGGAGCCTTCCGAGGACGACACCGCTGGTATTGAGCGTGTCGACATGCGCCGGATCTTTCGCCAGAACTTTACCGCACGCCGCAAGCGCTTCCTCGAGACAGTCCAGTGCCGCGAGCGCATTGGCACGATTATGTAGCGCGCCGAGATGGTCTGGATCGATCGCGAGTGCTTTGTCGCAGCTTGCCAGCGCTGCGGCGGGCCGCATGAGGCCGGCAAATGCTAGGCCAAGGTTGTTGAGCGCATCGAGGCGATGCGGCTCAAGCACAAGAGCCGCCTGATAGCTGCACGTGCGTCTTCCAAGCGTCCGAGACCCATAGAGGGCATTGCCGCGATTGTACAGCGCGTCGGCGTAGTCGGGCTTTTCGGCGAGAGCACCGCTGCAGCTTTGCAGCGATTCCTCGTTCGTCCGAGTTCCGAGAGCGCCACGCCGCGATTGTTGAGTGCCTCCGCGTGGCGCGGTTCGATCGCCAGAAGTTCGTCGTAGGAGGCGAGTGCCGCGTCGGGGCGCTTGAGCGCCATTAGCAGATTGCCGCGCCGATTCAGCGACGTAACGTGCCGCGGACGAACCCTCAAAACCTTTTCGAAACTCTCCAGCGCCTCCTCGTGCCGCTTAAGCGCGTCGAGAATGATCGCGTGATTGATCCGCGCGTCCGCGGATCCGGGCTCCGCCTTGAGTGCGGCCGCGACCAGACGCAAAGCTTCCACCGACTGGCCTCGCTGATGGCGGAGGACGCCGCTCAGATGCAAGGCGTCGAAGTTATGCGGATCGCCGGCGAGGACGGAGTCGTAGATTTGCTCGGCTTCCCCGAGACGCCCCTGCTGGTGCAGTGCCAGCGCCTGTTGAATGGAGTGCACCGTGTCCGAGCGCCGCGCCGTTGCCCGCTTGGCCATGCATCACCGAATCCGCACGAAGCCGCGTAGGTTCGCTCGTGCCCTGCCTGCTCATGCACAACCTCGGCCAAGATGGTTAACCAAGTGTAAAAGCGCGATACGGCGACACTTGCCGTTAACCGCGTCCTGTCATCAACGATGGTAGGGCACTGGAAGGATCGAACCCGGTGACTATTCAAAGCGTCCGTTCTGGCAGCAAGATCAAAATTTCTGGCAGCAGGCCCAGGCGCAAAGTCAGGCGACGGCCGCCGACGCTGCGCTGATCAACGTGATGGCCCAAGCCGAAACGAATCTGGGAAAAGGCCTGGCGAGCATCGCTAACGGCCAGGCCTTAACCCGCGTCAAATCCCAGTTGTCGGCCGCAGTTCAGAGCGTGCTGCAAGGCTCAACTGGTAGCTCAACCTCATCCTCATCGTCGTCCAGCAGCGCGACCACCACCGCCCCCTCCTCTCCCTCGAGTCCGCCCCACTCCGCCAAAGCCCGCGACCGGGACCGGCACGGTGCCAGTGACGACGACTACCTCGCTTTCCAGCCTTGGAATTCTCCCCGGCGGCACGATCACAGTCGGTGACGGCACCAACGTCACGACTTACAGGTCGACCGGGACCGACACGATTGGAAGTTTTATCAACGCCATTAATGCCGGCAGTGCATTCGTAACCGCTTCAATCAATGGAAGCGGCAAGCTGGTCATCACCGCACGAAATCAGAAGGAACCCGTCATCATCGGAGGCGGTGGTAACGACCCGGCCGCGATCGGTTTCGGCAACGGGAACGATACCTTTGAGCCGCCCGCGGCATCCCCTGCTCCAGCTTCCAACACTTCGGCCAGCGCCAGGCCAAGCGAGTTCAAGCAATTCGACCGCCTCATCGTCAAGCACCACCAGCAAAGGCGCCGTTCGTACGGTGGCATCGCTGAACGCCGGTAGCGCCGCCTCGATCCTGTCCGCTTCCGGCATCAGCGGCAACCTGGTCGACATGTTGGCGTGATATCGCGCTACGTATCGGCACCGGCGAACTGCGAAGACAAGTCGCCGCGAAACGTCATCGGGCCGACGTGACTGAGCTTGCTGTCGAGATCGGCCCAGATCTCGCCGCCCATGTCGGTCCAGCGCTTGCAGAAGGCGAAATCCTCGCTCAGATAAGTGCCGTCCTCGGCGATCATGCATTCAAACAGGGCAAATCGGTTGTCGCTGGCCGTCGCGGCGTCGATCGAGTGGTCGCGCCTGTATCGCAGCTGCGGATAGCGCGCGCACATTCGTTTCCAGCGCCGCCGCGGCGGATCATCAGAAATCCGGTGCCGGCATAGCGGACCTTGACGAAATCCGGCCTTCGCGACGACCGCATTCGGGATCGTCGACCTCGAAGACATATTGCAACGCGGCGGCGGCCGGATTGGGCCGTGCCGCCTCGATGGTCGACTTCACCTTGTCCCAGTCGATCCGCTTGATCGGATAGACCGCCGCGCACATGTCGGCGCCGCACTGGATCAGGCGCAGCACCTGCTCCGGCTCGAAGCCGATATCGGCGTCGATGAACAAGCAGATGCGTCGCGCTCGGCGTCATCGAGGAATTGCGAGATCAGGCTCGCCCGCGCGCGCGTGATCAGCGCGTCGCCGTCCTTGAACAGCACCTTGAGATTGAAATCGCGTGTAGCCGCGGACCAGCTTTTGCAGCTTGAACAGCGACGCCGCGTAGACGACGGAAATTTGCCCGCCGAAGCATGGCGTCGCGACGACGAGATTGATGGCCGGCGACGCCAGCAGGTCGCGGCGCCGCGATGCCGGTTGATGCGGCAGGCCCGGATGAATCGAGCCAGGCCGTCGTTATCTGTTCCTGGTATGGACTGCAGATGATGGTTAAACTTCGGCGGTGGTTGGCATGCGGCATCCTCGCTAAGCATTCCGCCATGCGTAATCCGAGCCGTGTTCCGCGTCCTCAACGCTTGGCCGACTCTGACATGGTTAACCAATAGCAAAGGCAAATGGTTAACGGCAGTTTAAGCCCGGACGACAAAACCGCCAAATGCGCGAAACGCCTATGGCGGAAGCATGGCGAAGGCTGCCGCCGGTACAAAAACGTGCCCGACCGAGTGCAAAAGGCGCAGATTTACGCGTCTTTAAGCGAATTGAGGCAAACCTTCGGCAGCCGATCGGGTTGATCGGAACAATGCACTCGCGGGTACGGCAGTACAGCAAGTGCAAGCCAGTACGGCCTGTAACCAGAAGGGTACCATACCATGTCTGACATCACTTTGACCGCGGGAATTCGGCAGAACCTGCTGTCGTTGCAGCAGACCTCTGCCGACCTGACCACCACGCAGGAAGCGCTCTCGACCGGCAAGAAGGTCAACTCGGCCGCCGATAATCCGAGCGCCTATTTCACCTCGCAGAATCTGACCAACACCGCCAACTCGCTGAGCGCGCTGCTCGACCAGATCGGCCAGGGCCAGCAGACCATCAACGCCGCCACCAACGGCCTCACCGGCATTACCAGCCTGCTCGAACAGGCGCTGTCGACCGCGCAGCAGGCGCAGCAGGCCAGCCCGACCGGCGGCGCCACGACCGGCTCGGTCGACTCACCAGCGACAGCGGATGCCCACGGCTTCCGCGCGGCAATCTTTCTCACCGTCGGCGCACTCACCTACAGCGTCTCGATCGCCGCCAGCGCGACGCCTTGAGCGCGATCGAAAGCCGCATCAACGGCACGACCGGCCTCGGCAGCACCGGCGCCCTGACCGCCAGCGACGACGGCAGCGGCCACCTGTCCTGTCCGCCAACTCTGCGACGACCGGCTTCACCGTCTCCGCCAACGCGACCTCGCTGGCGCTGGGCCTTACCGCCGACACATCGACCAACACCCAGGTGTTCGGAACCAGCGCAACCCGCACCACGCTGCAAAGCAACTTCAACGGGCTGCTGACGCAGATCGACCAGCTTGCCGGTGACTCGTCCTATAACGGCGTGAACCTGCTCGCCGGCAACAACCTGACGATCGACTTCAACCCGACCGGCACCAGCTCGCTGACCATCGCCGGCGTGAACTTCAACTCGGCAGGCCTGGCGCTTTCGGCGATCGCCGGTTCGGGCGCGACTCCTTCCAGGACAACAGCACGATCACCAGCACGGTCACGGCGATCAATGCCGCGATCTCGACCGTGCAGGCCCAGACCGAGACGTTCGGCACCAATTCGGGCGTCATCACCACCCGGCAGACGTTCGAAACGAACCTGATCAACACGCTGCAGACCGGCGCCAGCAACCTCGTGCTGGCCGACCAGAACCAGGAAAGCGCCAACCTGCTCACCGAGCAGACCCAGCAGCAGCTGGAAATCTCCGCACTGTCCATCGCCAACCAGGCGAACCAGTCGGTGCTCAAGCTGTTCGGCTAACTCTTCTGGTACAGGCCTCTGGTGAAGGCGGCGGGGCGAAAGCTCCGCCGCTTTTTCTTTGTGCGCCGGCATACCGCCGGACAATGGCCCATTCCCTCGTTAGCTGGCCTTAACCGGCATCCGCAACGATGCCGGCACGCGAGGATTGAACGTGGCCCTGAAAATCGAACTCAAGCCCAACGAGCGCATCATCCTCGGCGACTGCGTCGTCACCAATCACGGCCAGCGCACGCGGCTGCTGATCGAGGGCACAGTTCCGATCCTGCGCGAAAAGGACATCATGACGCTCGAGCCGCGCCGACAGCCTGGCGAAGCGCATCTATCTCGCCGTGCAGCTCATGTACACGGCGAAGCACCCGCAAGACCACCACGCGTCGTACTTTCGGCTGGCGCACGAAATGCTCGAGGCCGCGCCCGGCACGAAGCCCATACATCGACAGCATCAATAATCGAATCTTAACAGGCGAGCTGTATAAGGCCTTAAAGGAAGCGCGCAAGCTCATTGCCTACGAAAAGGAACGTCTGCGAAATGCACTACGCCAGCAACGCCTACGCGAAGACCGCCAAGGAAACGGCGACCCGCGCGAGCTTGGAAGCGACTCTGCTTCTGAAAGCTGCGGCGAAATTGCAGGCGGTTCACGATTCCTGGAACGACAAGCCGGCCGGCCTCAACGATGCGCTGACTGTATAATCGCCGGCTCTGGACGATTTTCATCGACGCCGTGGCGCGCGGACATAACAAGCTGCCGCGCGCCGTCCGCAGAATCTGACCAAGCTCGGCGCGTTCGTCATGGGCGAGACATTCGCGCTGATGACCAAGCCGAAGCCGGAACATCTGAAGTCGATCATCAAGATCAATCGCGGCATCGCCGCCGGCCTGCGCGGCAAGACCTGAAAAGCAGCCCAGAGCATCGGCGCCCTTACGCCAAAAAGATCAAGCGGCCCGCGGCATATCCAAGCGGAGTCGACCGCGTAGATGCGGTATGCGTTTCACATCCATCTTGGCGGCGAGTATCCGTATATAAACAGCTCTTCCTTGCTGGCGATTTCGAAATCGGCAAATTCGCGTTGCCCGTCGTGGAAATCGGCGTCCGATAACGCCGCTTCGAACAGATCAAGCCAGCCTGATCCTTCCACGTCGCCGTCCGCGCCCTCGTGAAAAGGCATTTTTTGCCGATCGCGAATGAATGTCGGCAGCTCCGAGGATACAAATCGTAGAGTGCGCGCAACGGCGCCTTGCCGACCGGCGCATCGCCGGTTTGCTTCACCAAAGCCGATTTATCAAGCCCAGCTTGCATAACCGACGACCGATTGATCCAGGAACGGCTCGCGTATTTCGAGTTGGAATTGCATCGAGCAACGATCGACCCTTTGAAGATTCGCGCGATGCATCATGCTCAAACATTGCTGCTGCATATTGCGGCCCAAGCCGTTGGGCTGCGTAAAAGCATATTCGAGCGGTGAGTAACCCGCGAACAACTCGTCGGCGCCTTCGCCGCATAACGCGACGCGAAAGCCATCTTGGTGGATACGCTGCGAGAGCGAGATAGGTGTGAAGGCTCGGACGAATCACCGCCGGCTCGAAGGTCTCTACGGCGTCGACGACCGTCTCGATGAGCGAAAGCGTCTTGGCGCAATGCGCTTCAACGGCTACTTCGCGCAGATCGAGGCCGGTCTCGTCGGCATAGCGCTTGGCATAGATGTGATCGGGCGCGTTGCAGCCGACCGCTATGTAGCCTGGCATGGCGGGGCGGAATCGCCGCGCATAATGCATGACGAGCGTGCTGTCGATGCCGCCGCTAAAGAGCGCCGCGACCGGAAGGTTTGGCGGCACGCGCACGCGCACGGCTTCCGACAGAATGCGGTCCAGCTCCTGTGGCGAGGCGGCGCTCGGAGACTGTCGGTGATGGCAGCGTGTAATGGCGTCCGCAAAAATCGCGGGCCAACATATAGCCCGGCGGCAGCAACAGAACGTCGCCGCTTTCGGTCGCATCCAGCAACGGCCGGATTTCCGAGCAAAACAAGAAGCCCTTATCGGGCGACTGGATCAGATACAGCGGCTTCACGCCGAAAGGGTCGCGCGCGGCAAGAAATTCGCCGGTCGCCGTATCGATTGGCGACGAAGGCGTACATGCCGGACAATCGCTTGATCCCGCCTGGACCCCAGGCCCGGAGCACGTTGGCGATGACTTCCGTGTCGCAGTCGCGTGCGGAAACGCACGCCGAGCGCCTCCAATTCCCGGCGCAATTCGACATGATTGTAGATTTCGCCGTTGAAGGAGACGAGAAAGCGCTCATCGAATGACGCTTGCGGCTGCACGCCGTGTGCCGCATCGACAATGCGCAGGCGACGCGTGCACATCGCGATGTTATTGCCGACCGTCACCAGTGGATCGGTAACGTCTCCTCGATGCAGCATGCCCGAGATCAAACGCTGGACTGCCGCTTCGGCGTCATCCCAATTGATGGCAACCGCTATGCCACACATAGCTCTCGCCCCCGAGAATACGAAGGACTACCGTAGGTCGTTAGGGTTAACAGTCGGTTTCAAACCACCAAAAGGGGCGCGTTGGAATCACGTCGCGCTTGGCCGGGCCGATAACCTCCTCGTCAGACTGCAGGGTCCTATTTGGGCCGGCATGAACGCTACAATCGTACCAGCACGCGGCCATTCATCGACCGCATTAATAATCAGATATTAACAGGGCAGCCGTACACAGCATTAAGGAAAACGCGCAAGCTGAGTACGAAGAGGAACATCTCGAAATGCACTACGCCAGCAAAGCCTACGCGAAGACGGCCATCGAAACGGCATCCCCGCGCGAACTTGAAGCGAAGCTTGCTGTTGCAAGCTGCCGCAAAATTGCAGGCGGTTGATGACTCATGGCGCGACAAGCCGTCCGGCCTTAACGAGGCGGTCATGTACAATCGCAAGCTCTGGACGGTATTCCTCGACGCGGTGACAAGCGAAGACAACAAGCTGCCGAGCCTGGTCCGCGATAATCTCAGGCGTCTTGGCGTCTACATTATGGCTCAGACCTTCTCCCTGATGACCAACCCGAAACCCGAACACCTCGAAATCGATCATCAAGATCAATCGCGGCATCGCCGCCGGATTGCGCAGCAAAGCTTGACTTCGCACAGTCGACGAGAAGGAAGCCGGAAAAATGACCGGCGAGGCTTCTTTGTTGATCTCGGGGACGCCTTGAAGGCATGCGCGCTGAAATACGCTAAACAATTGCGGGCCAAGGTCGAGACCGAGCAAGGCGGCCTCCTTAGCATCTTCGACAGCTGGTTCACGCGCGTCGTCACCCATTTGATGCGCTTCGATCCGACCCGCTCCTGGGAGGACAGCGTACGCGAATACGCCTTGCGCTCTCCCGCGCAGGGCCAGTCGTCTGCAATGGGACCTGATGCGTCTGCGGCTCTTCCTCGATCGCTGGGCGCAAGGCCGTTTTGTCGAGTTTGCCCAGCGCGAACGGTCGGGAGTCCATTATCATCCGCGGTTCGGCACCGAGTTCGGCGTCGACGTGCTGTTGACATGCCAGGGCGCTCCCTCGCTGATGCGCTGGCGCGGCCTGCCGCTTATGAAGAACGCCTTCGATTTCGCAATTTATCCGATGCTGCTCGGCGAACTTCGCCCGCTGACCATATTCGAGATCGGCTCCGGCCTCGGCGCCAGCGCCGCCTGGTTCGCCGACACTCTGACGGCCCTAGGCGTCGCCGCGCCGCGTGCACTCGGTCGACCTGGTCAAGGCCCAGATTGAACACCCGAGCGTCAGTTTCCGTCAGGGCGATTGCTCGAATCCCGAGAGCCTGTTCGATCTGGACGATTTGCGCTCCGCACCGCATCCCTGGCTCGTCGTCGAAGATGCGCACCACAATGTCGAAGCGGTCTTGGAGCATTTTCACGAATTTCTGTTGCCCGGCGATTATCTCGTGGTCGAAGACAGCGACGTGAAGCGCGAAGCGCTGCGCAATTTCGTCGGCGCACATCCTGGCGACTACCTGGTGGATACGCGGTTTACCGACTATTTCGGCCGGAACGCGACCTGCGCCGCCGATTCAATTTTCGTCCGCACGGAAGCCGGCGACCGCCAGCCACGAATGAAGAGGCGTTGATGACGGCTAATATCAGCCGCTCGACGGCGCGAGATAATTGACCAGGCTCAACTGCGCGAGCCGCGCCGTGACCGACATCGACGCCGACAGATTGTTCTGCAGCGTCAGAAGATCTTCGCCGATCTGGTTCTGATTGACGCCCTCGATCCCCTGCAGCATGTCCTGCAAGGTGGTCTGCGTCTGCGTGTTCAGATTGCCCGCATTCGTCACGGTCGTCTGCGCGTTGGCGATATCGGCCTCGATGTCGCTGATCGATTGCGTGCCCGGCTGGCCGTCAAGTTGGCCACCACGCTCTGGGACAGCGCTCTGATAGCTCGCCTGCGCGTTCGGATTGCTCGCCGAATAAGTCGTCGCGGCGAGCACCGCCACATTGGCGACCAGCGAGGTGATGGCCGGCTCGGTGGCGCGCATGCCGTAGGCGATGGTCATCGACGGGCCGACCTGCGCGGTCGCGGTCTGCAGCGCCGGCGTGCTGCCGTTTTCGCCGGTGTACCAGAACACGGTATTTGCCGGCGTGCCGTTCACCAGCGACGTCGCCGTGTCGTAGGGCGGCCCGGCTACCACCTGCGGCGGGTCCGAACTGAAGAAGTCATTGGCCGCGGCGATGGCGGAGGCCGCCGGCAGCGCGGTCTGCGCGAGGTTGGTGATCGCGCCGGTCAGCGCCGTCTGCAGATTGGCGGCGGTGGCCGACGGCGACGCGCCGATGGTGAACTGGTTCGCGCCGGCGGCGAATCCGTGGTCGCCTGCAGCGTGATGGTCTGGCTCGAGCCATCGGGCAGCGTGAGGTTGAACGAGATCGAGTCGCCGGGATTCGGATTGCTGGATCCGAGATTGACCGAGATCGACGGCGGCGAGCCGGACGGCCCGCTGACCGTCGCTCCGGTCAGGCTGGAATTCACGCCCGCGAGCTGAAAGCCGAACGGCGAGCCGTCCGCGCTGAGCGTCACGTTCGCACCGGTGCCGCCGACCGTCAGCCGGCCGAGCCCGTTGGCGCCGAGATCGGCCTGCTGGCGTTGCGCGATGAGCTGGTGAGGCCGGCCTGCGCGCCGTTGCCGTTGAGAATCTCGCTGGCGCTCGCGACCGACGGCTGGTTCACCGCGCTGCCGGAGAAAATGTAATTGCCGCCGACCTGCGTGTTGAGCAGCGAGACGATCTCATCGAGATAGCTCGCGGCGGATTCCTGGATCGTGGTCTGGCCGGTATTGTCGAGCGCGAACTGGCCCTGTTGGCTGACCGCCTGCTGCACCGCGCGTGCCGGCGTCGCCGAGCTGGCCAAGCACCGACTGCGCGACGCTCGAGCGTGGTGCCGACGGTCGTGGCGGTGCTGCTGTAACCGTTGATATCGGAAAGCTGCGCGCCGAGCGCCACGGCGACGCCCGCCTGCGATCCGAGATCCGGAATAGGTCTGCGCCGCCTGCCCGGTGCTCAAGCTCCTCGCCCAGCGTGTTGAGCTGGTTCATCATATTCGTCTGCGCCGCCACATTGGCCGCAGTAATCGATCCGGGTCCGGTGATGCTCATTACGTTCCTGACCTGCAGCAACGTCGTGCATCATTTGTTGAATCGTCGTCATGACCCGCGCATTGGCGCCATAGGCGTTTTGCAGCGCGATCAGGTTCGACATTTCGGTGTCGATATTGACGCCGGACTGATCGTTGAAGCGCTGCTGCAACGCGGTCAGCACCGTGTCCTGGCCCTGCTGCAAATTCGTCGCCGCGGTTGACGCCTGCGCCTGCTGGCTGACGAACTCGCTCAAATATTGCGTCAGCGTGCCGCTATAGGGCTGCGCCGCGCTGCCGAGACCGGTCGTCGACGAATAGGTCAGCGTCGCGTTGTTCATCTGGTTGAGAATGAAATTCGGCCGCGTCGGATCGCCCGCGGTGGTGTTCGAAGCATAGGCGACGAGGCTCGATGGCGAAGCGACAACCGCCGGATTGACTTCGATCTGGCCGGCAAGCCCGGTGGTCTGCGAGCCGCTCGACGTCAGCGCGCCGGTGATCGGCGTCGAGGCGCCGTCGGTGAACAGCGGCAGTTGCGCGCTGCCGCTGGTGAGCGAGGTGACGGTCGTGGTTGCGGAGAGCGAATTGACGACGTTGCCGGTGGAGCTGGCGTTGAGGACCTGCAGCGACGCCCGATGGATTGGAGAATTGCAGGTTCGTGCCGAACGCGGCATTGAGCTGCGTACACCACCGAACCGATGCCACCGGAGAAATCGATGCCGATGATCTGGCCGTTTGGATTTGTCGGCGAGGCCTGCAACGGCAGGCTGCCGCCGGAGCCGAGGGCGACGACCGTGATCGTGTGCTGGACGTTGCCGCTGTCGGTATAAGTGAGCTGGACGGTATTGCCGGCCAATACGCCGCCGATGCCGACGCCAAATCCCGACTGGCTGCCGGACGTCACCGCGGTGCCGCTTGTCGTCTGGTTCGACAGCGCCTGCGACATCTGGTTGGCGAACTCGTCGAGCTGGGTTTGCGCTTGCGGCAGGATGGTGTCGCGCATCTGCAGATAGGCGCCGATCTGGCCCGACTGGATGGCGTTCGAGGCGACCAGATCGGTCGTGGCGCCGCCAGGCGACGTCAGCGTGATCGTGCCGGCGCCGTCCTGGCTCGGATTGGCGCTCCATAGCGAGTTCGCCGACAGCGCGCCGTCATTGTTGAACGATAGTTGCGAGGCTTGCGGGCCGGCCACCAGTTGCTGGCCGGTGCCGGTGAATATGGAAACCTGGTTGTCCGGGTTCTGCACCACCTGAACATTCATCAGCTGGGAAAGCTGGGTGATGTCCTGGTCGCGCTGGTCCTCCAGCGTGGCCGTGGACGTGTCAGGCGCGGCCGTTTCGAGCTGCTCGTTGATTTGGGCGATCTGCTGCAACGCGGTGTTGGCCGATTGCACGTCGTTGGCGATGCCCTGCTGCGCCTGGCTGCGCAACTGCTGGATGGTCGTGGTCATCGAATTGAGATTTTGCGCCACGTTTTGCGCGGCGCTGATCGCGGCGGCCTGGCTGGAATACGAGCTCGGGCTGGACGACAGCGCCTGCAATGCGCTGGTGAAATTATTGAAGATCGCGTCGAACGAGGTCGACGAGCCCGGCGTGCCGTAGATCTGCTGCAGCTGCTGATAGATTTGCGCGGCGGTGTCGGCGTAGGAATCGCCGGACGTTTCCGTCCACAACTGGTTCTGCAACAGCGTATTGAGGTCGCGGTTGACGCCGGTGACGTCGACGCTCGCCCCGGACTGGTCCGCGGTCGCGACTTCGACCTGATTGACGCTCTCGTCGACGTAACCGGGCGTGTTGGCGTTCGCCACGTTTCCGGCGACCACCTGCAACGCCTGCTGGGTGGCGTTGATGCCCGCCAAGGCGGCGGACAACGCCTGACTGATGCTCATGGCACTCGCGGTCCGCGCGGCTTACGGCTGGCCGGCGAGGAGGCGCTGCTCCTCACTGGATGACCGTGAGCAGGCTCTGAATCATCTGGTCCGCAGTCGTCATGACGCGCGCATTGGCCGAATAGGCCTGCTGCGCCACGATCAACTGGCTGAATTGGGTGGCGATATCGACGTTCGAGGCTTCGAGCGAGCTGCCGACCACGGTGCCGTTCGCACCAAAGATCGGATTGCCCGATTCAGGCGTGGCCGCGTAAGCCTCGCCGTTGAGCGGTTCGAGCGAATCCGTGCCGTTGAACGTCGCCAGCGTGATATTGGCCAAAGGAATGGTCTGGCCGTTCGAGAAGGCGCCGACCACCTGACCCTGGCTATCCACCGAGAGCGATTGCATCTCGCCGGCGGTGAAACCGTTCTGGGTGAGCCCGCTCACCTGGACGCTGTTGGTTGACGTCGCGTATTGCGTCAGACCGCTCGTTGAACCGAAGTTGAGCTGAACGTTGCCGACGGTGTCGCCGTTTACAGCCAGCCCCGCGATGTTCAGGGTCGGTGAAGTCGGCGACGTCATCTGTCCGCTCGAATTGAACGTAAACGTCGTGCCGACGTTCTGCCACGCCACCTGCGTACCGGTTGCCGTCGAATTGGTCTGATAGAATAATTGCCACGAGCTGCTGGTGCCGGAGCTGGCCGTTTCCGCCCATCGCAGCTGGACGTTGACCGGATTGCCTTCCGAATCGTAAGCGGTGACTGAGCCGCCTGACGAGCGACTGGTTGTTGAACGTGCCGACATCGTTGCCGACCACCGTGCCGGTGGCAGTGTCGAGCGGATTGACCGAGAAGTCGCCGGGACCAGCACGCCCGACGACGGCGTCGTCGGTAGGTTGGCCTGATAACCGATCGTCGTCGTCGCCTGCGCTGGAAGGAAATTGTTGTCGAACTGAAGAACCTGCGGAACACTGGCGGTCGGAGCCCCCGTCGCCGGGTTGACGGGAATGCCCATCAGATAATAGCCGGCGCCGTTCACCAGATAGCCGTTCTGGTTGAGCTGGAAGTCGCCTCGGCGGGTATAATAATTAATCGTGTTGAAGGTCGGCGCCGTCCCCGAACTGTTCGATGGCTGGGCGACGACGAACCAGCCGTTGCCGTCGATCGCCATGTCGGTGGCAACCGATGCGCTCTGGATTGTGCCCTGTACGGTATTGGTAGCGGTCGAGCTGGCAAACACGCCGCCCGCCGTCTGCTCGCCGAGCGCGGCCTGGGAGACGAGATCCTGAAAGGCCGTATCCGTCTCTTTGTAGCCTACGGTTTGGGAGTTTGCGATGTTGCCGGAAATGTTTTGCAGCGCGAATGACTGCGATTGCAGACCAGCCACCGCGGTGGTTAATGCATCGAAGATACCCATGACTTGGTCTCCAACTCTCTCAACAAGACAGCGGCGCACAGCCGCACTCCGCGCCGAATGCAGCAAGCCGCATGCCATTGACGTCTCCTTGTATTTTCAATGGCTTAGGGTGATACGGAGTTTCCACTCCGGTAAAGATATGCCGGTCTGCGGGCAAAATTTGCCGACCTGACCAGGCCGATTTGCGCTGTCGCGGTCACCGGGCGATTCGCGAACCAGCACGCCTTGTGAGCGCCAACATCGGCATGTTCTAATTCGCGCCACCGATGCGGAAGGAATCTTATGCGTTTTGAGGGCACCAGCGGTTACGTCGCCACCGACGATCTCAAGGTCGCGGTCAATGCCGCGATCGCGCTGGAGCGTCCGCTCCTCGTCAAGGGCGAGCCCGGCACCGGCAAGACCGTGCTGGCGATCGAGATTGCCAAAGCGCTCGCCGCGCCGCTGATTGAGTGGCACATCAAATCGACCACCAAAGCGCTGCAAGGACTCTACGAATACGACGCGGTGACGCGACTGCGCGACAGCCAATTGGGCGACGCGCGCGTCAAGGACATCCGCAATTACATCAAGCGCGGCAAGCTGTGGGATGGCTTCGTCTCCGACGAGCGCCCCGTTCTGCTCATCGACGAGATCGACAAAGCCGATATCGAATTCCCCAACGACCTTCTGCAAGAGCTCGATCGCATGGAGTTCTTCGTCTACGAAACCGGCGAGACGATCCATGCCCGCCGTCGGCCGATCGTCGTCATCACCTCCAACAATGAGAAGGAATTGCCCGACGCGTTCCTGCGCCGCTGCTTCTTCCACTACATCCGTTTTCCCGATCCCGACACGATGCGCGCCATTGTCGAGGTGCATTTTCCGGGCATCAAGCATCGCCTCGTCGCGGAGGCGCTCAAGCTGTTCTACGAGATCCGCGACGTTCCGGGCATGAAAAAGAAACCCTCAACCTCGGAATTGCTCGACTGGCTCAAGCTCTTAATGGTCGAGGACATTTCCGCCGAGATGCTGCGCGAGCGCGATCCGAAAAAACTCATCCCGCCGCTACATGGCGCGCTCATCAAGAACGAGCAGGATGTCCATCTGTTCGAGCGGCTGGCGTTTATGGCGCGGCACGAAAGCCGCTAAGGCCTCACCACCACGGGTGCATGCTGAAGGAATAGGTGCCGCCGACACCGTAGGTGAACTGGTTCGGCGAACCGCGCACCGTGACGACTGGTGAATTGGCGACGGAATCGGTCAGTCTTTGATACTCGACGAAGGTGTGGAGCTCCCATTCAGGGCTGAACCGGTACTGCACCTGGCCGCCGGCGCCGTAGGAATAGAGGCCGCCACTCGCATTGTAGGCTGTAAGCCCGACCAGGCCTGACGTCGGTGTCGCCGCCGCGCTCGCGGCGGCCTGTGCGGCGGTGATGCTGAAATAGGGACTGACCGCCGCCGTCGTTTGCAGCGTCATTCGCGGTCCGCCCGACAACTGCCACGGCCCGAACGTACCGATAGCATCCAAAAACACATCGCCGGTGACGCCGGTTTCACCGCCGATACCCTGACGCACCTCGCCGCGCAGACGGAGCCACGGCAGCGGCCAAAAGTTGGCGAAGGCGCCGACTTGCGCCGCGTAACTGACGTTGCCCAGCCCGTAGAGCTCCTTGTAATTTTGCGCCGTTCTCTCGCCGATGAACTGAACGGCCGGTCCGAACTGGAACACGCCGAGATTGACAAGATCGAACCCGAAACTGTCGCGCGGCCCGAAGAAATCGGGCGGCGTACCTTCCTTACGGATGTTGAAAAGCGGCAGCACGGTAGCGCCGAACTTGCTGGTGCTGGCGCCCGGCCATTCCGGAACGATGCGGCCTTCGATGCCGACGGTGACGATCCAGTCCGGTACCGCGGGCGTATAGGTTGCCGGCGCGGTCGGCGCCGCCGATTGCGGCGGCAGGTCGGCCGCCGCAGCAATGCCCGGCGCAACGACAAGCCATAACGCAAGCGCAAAAGCCTTCCCAGCCAACGTCATGTCGTCCAACTCCACCCGGTTTCCCGAGACCCGCTGGGATCATATAGCAGCCTTAATCAGGTGGCGAACGCGCACACCATCGAATGGTAAATTTCGTCGCCCAGTGTTGCCGATATGTTCGGCCGGACGCTCAGGCTTTCGCCCCCTGGCGGCGGCGTTTGCGGTCGGAGGACGGTGCTGCCGGGCTCTGCGGCTCTGGGTTCTCGAGCCGCGGAATAATGGAGTCGGCGGTAGCGGCCGGCTGTTGTGGCGCCAGCGTCGCTTGCTGCTCCGCCTGCCGCGCCATTTCGGCGTCGCGCGCCTGCCGATGCGCCAGTTCGCGGGCCTTGGCGCGGCGCTCCTCGATCGCATCGCGCAGGCGTTTGATCCAGACGCGCATCTGCGCCGCCGCCCGGCCGAAAGCGCCGCCCGCCCAAACCAGTTCGAACGGCGTGAATTGCCGCCAGGCCTGATCGCCTTCGACGATGGCGCGCGCAATGATGTTGCCGGCCATCGCGGTGGTGTTGAGCCCGTGGCCGCCGAAGCCGCTGGCGAGCCACACGCCGGGGCCAAGTTCGCCGATCTGCGGCATGCGGTGCATGGTGATGCCCAAAGTGCCGGCCCAGGCGATAATCGACGGCGACGTCGCCGAGTTGCGGATAGGTCTTTTTGATATCGCCGGTGAGCGCGCCGACATAGTGGCGCGCATCGCGCGCCCAGGCCGTCGAGCGGCCCGACAACATCAGCCGGTCGCCGCCGACAATGCGATAATGATTGTCGGCAAGGTCGGTGTCGCTGATGCCGCCGCGATAGCCGACCGCTTCGGCAAGCCGCTCGCCGAGCGGGGCTGTGGCGATCACATAGGTCGTCACCGGCAGCAGCGTCGCGGCGAGCTTCGGCATCAGCGGGCCGAGCTGCACATTGCCGCACAGCACGACATGGCTCGCGCGCAACCGCGCATTCGGGGTGACGATGCGTTTGCGCACGCCGGTCGGATCGATCGACAAGGCCGGCGTATTTTCGAAAATGCGCGCGCCGTCGCGTTCCGCCGCCGCGGCGAGCGCGAGCGCATAATTGACCGGATGGATGGTCAAGGCCCGCAGATAATTGATCGCATAAAAATAACGCTCGCTGCGCAGCACCGAGCGCACGCGCTCGGTCGGCCAGCCCTCGATCTCGCAGCCCAACTCGCCGAGCAAGCCGACAAAACGCAAAAATTCGTCGCTGTTGTCGACTTTGGAAACATAGAGCCAGCCATTTTGCGGGATCGATCCCGGTCGCGCCTTCATCGCGGATGGCATTGCGGACATAATCGAGACCGGCCTGGGACAGCGCCCACAGATCCTTGGTGCGTTCGAAACCGACGCGGGCGATCAGCTTGTCGGCATCGGCGCCAAAACCCGGCAGCACGAAGCCGGTATTGCGGCCCGATGCGCTGGCGGCGAGCCGGCCTGCTTCCAACAGCACGACCGACCAGCCGCTGCGCGCCATTTCCCGCGCCGTCGTCAACCCGGCAAGGCCGCCGCCGATGACGCAAACATCGACATCGAGATCGAACGTCAGCGGCGGCCGCGGCGGCGCTTCGACCATCGTCGCGGCGTACCAACTGTCGCCATAAGCTTTGGTATCGGCAGCTTTGATATCGGTGTCACTCATAACGACGCTATGCGGAGCTCTCGGCCACGGCTTCGCCGCCGCAATGTAGGGACTTGCCGTCCACTCGCACTAGACACCTTCCATCGGGAAAGCGACATTACCGCGATGCGCCGCCTGATGCTGCTCCGCCATGCCAAAACCGAACGCGCCGAGCCCGGCGAGCGCGACCGCGACCGCAAGCTGATGAAGCGCGGCCGCGCCGATGCGCCGGTAATCGGAAGCTTCATGGCGCATCATGGCCTCGTTCCAGATCTCGCGCTGGTTTCGCCGGCGGCGCGGGCGCAAGAAACCTGGGCGCTCGTCGCCGCGTGTTTTGCCAAGCCGCCGCGGATGCTGACCGACGACCGCATCTATAATGCCACTCCCGAAGCGCTTATCGCCGCGATCGGCGAGGCGCGCAAGGCGCACGCGCTGCTCGTCGTCGGCCATAATCCGGGCCTGCACGATCTCGCATTGCGATTGATCGCTTCGGGCGATGTGGAGACGCGCGAACAGCTCAACGAAAAGCTGCCGACTTCCGGCCTTGTCGTCATCGACCTGCCGCTCGACGACTGGTCGCAATTGCATGCGTCATGCCGGCCGGCTGGAGCGCTTCGTCAGTCCGCGCCTGATTGCCGCCGCGACCGAATAAGGGCACCGGCGCAATTTTGGGGCGCATGCGGCCGTTGCGGCGGCCGCCACAGGTGGGATTATTCGCGGGATCGACCGGCGTGCATTTGGCCGTAGCCTTGCGTAACCGAGCGCCGCAACCACGGTGACGTTCGAAATGCCGAAACTGCCGTCGAATATCTTCACCGCTTTCGCGCCCGCGCCGGCCGCGGCCGTCGCTGCGCCGTCGCGCCATGAAACGGCGGGTGCCGCGCCGGAGCCGCTATTGAAGTTGTCACTGGCCGAGCATTTGCTGTTGCCGGTCGCGATTTTTGTGATTTCGCTGCTCACGATCGATTTTTCGCGGCATTCCAATCTTGTCGCGACGATCTGGCCGGCGAATGCGATCATGCTGGCCGCGCTGCTGCGCCACGTTCGCAGCCCGGGCAATTACATATCGATCGTCGTGGGCGGCTCCGCCGCGGCGGCGTTCGCAAGTTTTGCCGCGGGTAATAACGCAGCCCTTAGCGCGACGCTCATGTTCGCAAACATCGCCGAGGCGATTACGGCTTTCGCCTTGTTGGCGATTTTCCACATCGACGCATCCAACCTGACATCGTTTAGAGGGATTCTCAGCTTTATCGTGATTGCCGGCGGCCTCTCGCCGGTTGCAAGCACACTCATCAGCGCGATCGCCTTTAGCTCGGACTATGGACTTCCCTGGCTTGGCATCTGGCGCAACTGGTATCCCGGCCACGCGCTCGGCATGATTATCGTCGCGCCATTTCTGATCAGCGTCACGTCGGGGGAATGGCAGAGACTGCGCATAAAGGAGCGGCTTCCGGAGGCCGCGGCCGTTCTCGTTGTCTTTCGTCGTCGTCAGCCTGTGCGCGACCTACTTCCGGCCCGCGATTTTTGTAATCGCTCCGGCAATATTGCTATGCCACGGTGCGGTTCGGCCTCATCGGCGCCACGGTGGCGACATTCATGGTCGCCATCATCGCCACCGCCTTCGTGGTGATGGGCATCGGTCACCCTTTCCTGTCGCAACCCGAGCTATCGTCGCGGATCTTCGCGCTGCAGGTGTTCCTGGCGATCACCTCGTTCTGGTCGCTGCCGACGGCGGCGTTGCTGACCGAACGCGACCGCCTGCTGGACGACCTGTCGCGCGCCAACGCGCAATTGATGGCCGAGAGCGAAAAAATATCCCATTTGGTGATCGGCTTGCGCCGCCACTTGTCGATTGCCGAGGAAAAGGAGCGACTGCGGCTGTCGCACGAATTGCACGACCAAGCCGGACAAAGCCTCATCGCCGCCATCCTCGAACTCAACGAGATCGACGCGCTGACCGACGGCGCGGCGCGCGAACGCCTGCATCTGGTGCGCAAGAGAATGGAGGAGATGGGCAAGACGCTGCATCGCATCGCCTGGGAATTGCGGCCGCCGTCGATCGACGAACTGGGCCTGCGCAAAGCGCTCGCAAGCTACATCGCCGACTGGAGCGAGCAGTGCGATACCGAAGTCGATTTTCATTGCGACGATCCGGGGCTCGACGAGGTGCCGAACGAGATCGCCACCGCGGTTTATCGCGTCGTGCAGGAGGGACTGACGAATATCGTCAAGCACGCACAGCGGCCTTCCAATGTGAGCGTCGTCATACGGCGTCCGGACGCGACCTTGCAGGTGATCGTCGAGGACAACGGCTGCGGATTCGACGCCGGCGCGCTGGCCGCCAAGGCCGGCACTCACCGCGGGCTTGGTCTCGACGGCATGCGCGAACGGCTTTCGCTCATCGGCGGCACGCTTGAAGTGGAGTCCGCAATCGGCGCCGGCACGACGATCTTCGCCCGCATTACGCTCGACGATCAAAAGTCGGCGGCATGACAACAACCCGCATCGTGCTTGCCGACGATCATCCCATCGTTCTCGATGGCCTGCGCAATCTTATCCGGGCGGAGGCCGATTTCGAACTCGTCGGCGAGGCGACCAGCGGGCTGGCGGCGTTGAAACTCATCCGCGACAAACGGCCGGACGTCGCGGTGCTCGACATATCGATGCCGGAGCTCAACGGCATCGTGCTCAGCCGCAGGCTCGCCGGTGAAATGCCGGGCTTGCGCGTTCTGGTCCTGACCCTTCACGAAGACCGCGCCTATCTCAATCAGGCGCTGGAGGCCGGCGTGCGCGGTTATGTGCTGAAAAGATCGGCCGTCGAAAATCTGGTCCACGCCATCCGCGCCATCATGGTCGGCGGCACCTATGTCGATCCGGCCATTGTCGGCCGCGTGTTCGAGGGCAAGCGCGCCCACGCCAAGCCGTCGGCAAGCAAGGACGCCGCCCCGGCGCTGACCGACCGCGAGGCCGCGGTCCTGAAAATGGCGGCGCTGGGCTTCACCAACAAGGAAATAGCCTCGCGCCTCGACGTCGGCGTGAAGTCGGTGGAGACTTACAAGGCGCGCGGGCTCGAAAAACTCGGCTTGCGTACGCGCGCCGAATTGGTGCGCTACGCCTCAGGCCAAGGCTGGCTCGAGCTTTAGCGGCTTGATGTCCCAATTCATCCCGGAGTTTTGCGGTAAAGTTTCAGTTAAGACGTCAGGCAATTTCTGACAGCGCTTGTCCGCATTCTCGTCCCGCACTATGTGAAATGCTGTATCACCTCAAGCCGGGGGCAAAAGGGGACGGACGATGTCGAAAGCGGCAAACCTGACCGATAGTGGCAACGCGCCGTCATCGGGAGCCGCCGATCAGGACGTCCTGCATTTTCTCACCCGCACGCTGCAGGCTCATACACTCGATGCCGAGCCGCGGGACGTGCTGGCCAAGCTGCAAAATCTAAAGAGCGCGCTCGATCAGCAGGAAATGACGCTTGCGGACTGGCCGGATTCGCCGAGCAAAGACCGCATCTGCGCGGCTCTGGCCAAGGCCAAGAACGTCGTGGCGCAAATCGTCAACGAGTTCGGCGTCACGGCGGCAGACCGCTCCGCCGGGCGTGACGCGAAAGCGATGTAAGCCGGCCAATTCCGCCGCGGCTTTAGCCCGCCAGCGCCGCCAGAATCCGCGCCCAGCTGCGGATGCCTTTGTGGAAGCATTTGAGATCGAACTTTTCGTTCGGCGAATGCACGCGGTCGTCGTCGAGCGCGAAGCCGACCATCAGCGTATCCATGCCGAGCACGGTCTTGAAGTCGCCGACGATCGGGATCGAGCCGCCGGCGCCGACGGTCACCGCCTTCTTGCCCCATTCCTCGCGCGAGCGCGGCGCGCGCCTTGCTGAGCGCCGGATTGTCGAACGCGACCTCGAACGCCGGCGCGCTCGAGAAATTGCCGAACTCGACGCTGCAATCGGCGGGAACGCGCGCGCGCACGAAGTCGCGGAAGGCGGCGCGGATTTTTTCCGGGTCCTGCGCGCCGACGAGGCGGAACGAGACTTTGGCCATGGCCTTGCCGGGGATGACGGTCTTCGCTCCCTCCCCGGTATAGCCGCCGATGATGCCGTTGACCTCCGCGGTCGGCCGCGTCGAGATCTGCTCGATCAGCATGCGGCCCTTCTCGCCGGCCGGCATTTTCAAGCCGATCGGGCCGAGAAATTTCTCCGGCGTGAGGTCGAGGCCCGCGAGATCGGCCTTGATGTCGTCCGGCAATTCGTGAACGCCGTCATAGAAGCCGGGAATGGCGACCGAGCCGTCCGGCTTGTGCAGCGCCGAAAGAATGTCGGCGAGCACGTGGATCGGATTGCGCGCCGCGCCGCCGAACAGCCCGGAATGCAGGTCGCGGTCGGCGCAGGTCAGCCGCACCTCTTCATAGACGAGCCCGCGCAAGCGAGGTGGTGATCGACGGCGTCTGCGCATCCCACATGCCGGTGTCGCAGACCAGCGCGAGGTCGCGCTTGAGCTCGTCGGCATTGTCGCGCACGAAGCCGAACAGATTTTTTGAGCCGCACTCCTCCTCGCCCTCGATCATCATGGTGATGTCGAGCGGAAGCTTGCCGGTGACCGCCTTGAAGGCGCGGCAGGCCTCGACGAAAGTCATCGCCTGGCCCTTATCGTCGCAGGCGCCGCGGGCGACGATGATCTTGCGTCCGCCGTCGAGCGTCTCGATGCGCGGCTCGAACGGCGGCGTCTGCCAAAGATCGAGCGGATCGACCGGCTGCACGTCATAATGGCCGTAGAACAGCACGCGCGGCGCTTTGCCGCGCCGCCTGCGCCGTTGCCGCTCTTGCCGATCACGACCGGATGGCCCGCGGTCGGGCGCACGCTGGTCTCGAAGCCGAGGCTGCCGAGGTCCGCCGCGACGTGCTCGGCCGCCTTGCGGCATTGCGGCGCATAGGCCGGGATCGGTCGAAACCGACTGGATGCGCAACAGCGCGAACAGCCGATCGAGGCTTGCATCGAGATCGCGGTCGACGCGATCGAGAACCGCGGCAAACTTCTGATGCTCGTCATATTTTCACCGTCTCGACGTTTCCCGAGCCTCTCGTACCGTATCCGCAGCCGCCCCGACGCGCGGCGAACCGGCGGAAGCAATAAATTTTATAATCCGCGCGCCGGATGAATTCCACCGCGCTCGCTGGATATGGTGCGTTGCATGTTTGCAACGCTCCGCTGCGTTTCAACGCGCGTGCTCTCGCTGAACGGCCCGATTTATCGACACAGTCTTGTCACTTGGCGTTCGAATGTACATTATGGCGCGAACCCGCCGAGAGCGCGGGACGGGCGAGGGGATAATGGACGAACTGATCGGACGTCTCGTCGCCGATATCGGTATAGACCGCGCGACCGCGGAAAAAGCCGTCGGCATCATCCTCGACTTCCTGGTCAAGGAAGGACCAGCCGACAAAGTGCAGCCGCTCTTGGCCAAGCTCCCTGGAGCCGAAGCCTTGATGCAGAAGGCCGCGAGCGAAGGCGGCGGCGGTCTTATGGGCGGGGTGATGGGCGCCGGCATGCGCATGATGTCGGCCGGGCTGAGCATGGGCCAAGTGCAGAGCGTCACCCGCGCGGTGATCGCCTATACGCGCGAAAAGGCGGGCGAGGATGCGGTCGGCGAGATCGTCGCCGCCATCCCCGGTCTGGCTCAGTTTGTTTGAGTTCGAACGTGGTTGCCGCGACGGTATTGCGCTGAGGGGGAGGCATCGATGGCGTATCCCATTACCGACATTCAGGGGATCGGAACGGACGTTGCCGCGATCCTGAAGTCGGATGGGATTCGGACCACCGTCGGGCTTTTGCGCATCGCCAAGACGCCGAAGCAGCGCCTGAAGATCGCGGTGAAAACCGGTGCTCCCGAGAAGAACGTGCTCGACTGGGTCACCGCGGCCGATCGCATGCGGGTCAAGGGCGTCGGCTGGGAATATTCCGAACTGTTGCGCGTCGCCGGCGTGCGCACCGTCAACGAGCTTGCGCTTCCGCAATCCGCAAAAGCTCGCGGCTGCGATGGCGGAAGCCAATACCAAGCGCAAGCTGGTGCGCGTTTTGCCGTCGGTGAAGACGGTCACGCGCTGGATCGAGGACGCCAAGAAACTGCCGCCCGTCATCCGCTATTGAACCCCGGCGGGATTTCGCGCTCAAGGTCGTGCGCCCCAGGGCCCGCCGCGGCGGGCAAGGCCCATCGATCCTGAGATGGAAGTGCAGGAATAGAAGCCGGGGACGGAACGCAGGGATGGCCAAGCCAGCGGCCACAAGCACGACCGATCGCGGTTTTTCCGTGCCGAGCGCCGCGCCCGGCGGCGGTCTGTTGGCGCGGCTTTTGGCCAAAAAGCGCCCGCTGGTCATGGGCGTCCTCAATGTCACGCCGGATTCGTTTTCCGACGGCGGCCAGTTCCTGCAACCGGCGGCCGCCATCGAACACGCCCGGCGCCTTGCCGCCGAGGGCGCCGACATCATCGATATCGGCGCGGAATTGACCCGGCCCTATGGCGGCGTGCGCCCGGTTTCGCTCGAGGAAGAGCGCCAACGGCTTGAACCGATCCTGCCGGCTGTCGCCACGATCGGCATTCCGGTTTCGATCGATACGATCAAAGCCGGCGTGGCCGCCTGGGCGCTCGAAGCCGGCGCGGCCATCGTCAACGACGTTTGGGGCCTGCAGCGCGATCCCGACATGGCGCGCGTCGTCGCCGAACACGGCGCGCCGGTCATCATCATGCACAATCGCGACCAAGCCGATCCGGCGATCGACATCGTCGCCGACGTTACTGAGTTCTTTTCGCGCTCGCTCGAAATCGCCTGGGAGGCGGGCATCGGCCGCGACCAGATCGTGCTCGATCCCGGCATCGGCTTCGGCAAGACGCCGGAGCAGAGCCTCGCCTGCATCGCCAGACTCGAAGACTGGCGCGGCTTCAATCTGCCGCTTCTGGTCGGCGCCTCGCGCAAGCGCTTCATCGATTCAATCACGCCGTCGGAGCCGACGGAGCGGCTCGGCGGCTCGCTCGCCGCGCATCTTCTCGCGGTCGAAAACGGCGCCGCCATCATCCGCACGCATGATGTCGCGCCGACCGTGCAGGCGCTCGCCGTCGCCGCGGCAATCAGGCACGCCCGATGAGCGACGCGATCTTCGTCACCGGGCTTGCGCTGCACGCCTATCACGGCGTGATGCAGCACGAAGCCAAGGTCGGCCAGACTTTCAAGCTCGACCTCGAGCTCGATATCGATCTCGCCGACGCCTCGCGCACCGACAAGCTCAAGGACACCGTCTCCTATGACACCGTGGTCAAGACGGTGAGCGAGGCGTTCTGCGCGCGCCGCTACCAACTGGTCGAGGCCGCCGCCGGCGCCGTCGCCGACGCGATGCTGGAACGCTGTCCGCAGGTTCGCGGCGTTCGCGTCACGGTGCACAAGCCGCACGCGCCGGTCGCCGCGACCTTCGACGACGTCGGCGTGACGATCGAGCGCGCGCGTGAGCGCAAGCGTGGCTGAGGCGATCATCTGCGCTCGGCGGCAATGTCGGCGATGTGCGATCGACCTTCGACCGGGCGATGGCGATGCTGTGCGACGGCGCCGCGGTGCGGCTTCTGGCCCGCTCGTCGGATTACCGCACGCCGCCCTGGGGCGTCACCGATCAGCCGCCCTTCATCAATGCCGTGATCGCTGTCGCGACGTCGCTCGGTCCACACGAATTATTCTCGCGCGCGCTCGCGGTCGAACGCGCGCTGGGCCGCGACCGCAGGCGGGAGCGGCGATGGGGTCCGCGCACCATCGATCTCGACCTCCTCGCCTACGACGATCTTGAGTTGAACGACGCCGACCTCACGCTGCCGCATCCGCGCCTGTTCGAGCGCGCCTTCGTGCTCGTTCCGCTCGCCGAAATCGCGCCCGACCGCGTGATCGCCGGCACTGCGCGTCCGCGATGCGCTGGCGCGCATCGACGCAAGCGGCATCGAAAAACTGCCGCCGCGCTAGGTACGGCACGGCAATTGCACGGCAGGGCATATTGGCCCTGCCCGGCCAAGCATGGCATTTTGCCTCCATGACAGCCGCCGAACCCCTTTCCTTTGCCGCCGGTTTCCCGGCCGCGACCCACGATGAGTGGCGCCGGCTGGTCGATAGCGTGCTCAAGGGCGCGCCTTTCGCGCGGCTGGAAAGCCGGACCTATGACGGCCTGACCATCGAGCCGCTCTATGACCGCGCCGCCGACGCGCGCGCCGTCAGCCGGCCGCGCCCCGGGCGCACCCTGGACGCTGATGCAGCGGGTCGATCATCCCGACCCGGCGGCCGCCAATGCGCAGGCGCTTGACGATCTGGAAAACGGCGCGACCGGCCTGGTCCTGGTCTTCGCCGGTTCGGTCAGCGCCAATGGCTTTGGCCTCGAACCGTCGGCGGCAACGCTCGCGCGCGTGCTCGACGGCGTCGATTTCGAAGCCGGCGTCGCCGTCGATCTCAATCTAAGTCCGGCGTCACGGCACATCGTCCGCGACTTCGCCGCGCTCCTGAAGAACCGCGGCATCGCGCCGGCGGCGGTCGATCTGCGCTTCAGCATCAATCCGATCGGCGGCTTTGCCGCGGCCGGCCGCAGCCCGCGCAGCTGGAAGGAACTCGCGCCCTCTTTCGCCGCCATGGTCGGCGAACTTGCCGGCCGATGGATTTCGCGGGCCGTTCGCCGTCGCCGACGGGCGCGTCATTCACAATGCCGGCGGCTCGGAAGCGCAGGAGCTCGCTTTTGCGCTTGCCAGCGCGGTGGCCTATCTGCGCGCGCTCGAAGCCGGCGGCATGGCGCTCGAGAAAGCGCGCGACGCGATTTATTTCCGCCTGTCGGCGGATGCCGATCAGTTTCTGACCATGGCGAAATTTCGCGCCGCGCGAAAATTGTGGGCGCGCGTCGAGACCGCCTGCGGGCTTGAGCCAAAGCCGGTCATGATCGCGGCCGAGACGGCGTGGCGCATGATGACCCGGCGCGATCCTTACGTGAACATGCTGCGCACCGCCATCGCGGTGACCGCCGCCGGTTTCGGCGGCGCCGATGCCGTCACGGCGCTGCCGCACACGGCGCCGCTCGGGCTGCCGGATGCGCTCGCGCGCCGTCGTTGCACGCAACACTCAGCTCGTCCTGTTGGAGGAATTCGAATCTCGGCGCGCGTCGCCGATCCGGCCGCCGGTTCCGGCGCGATCGAAGCCATCACGCAACAGTTTTGCGCCGCGGCATGGTCGTCGTTCCAGGACATCGAAAAAGCCGGCGGCGTATGGGCGGCGCTCGAAACCGGATTGGTTCAGCGCAACGTCGCCGCGGTGCGCTCCGAACGCGAAAAGGCGGTCGCGCGCGGCAAGGATATTTTGACCGGCACCAATGCCTATCCCGACATCCATGAGGGCGCAGCGCCCGCGGTTCTCGACGTCGCGCCGTGGCCGGCCGCGAATAATGACCCGGCGGCGGTGACCACGGCGGCCTTGCCGCGCTCGCGGCTTGCCGAACCCTTTGAGTTGCTGCGCGAGCGATCCGATCGAATGCTGGCCAAAACCGGCGCGCGCCCAAAGGTTTTCCTCGCCACTCTCGGTACGGCTGCGGAATTCACGACGCGTGCCGCTTTCGCCAAGAATTTCTTCGAGGCCGGCGGCATCGAAGCGGTCGGCGGCGAAGGTGATGCCTTCAAGAGCCGCCGCCAAAGGCCGCCGCGCTGGCCTGCCTGTGCGCGTCGGACAAGGTCTATGACAAAGAGGCGCCGGCGGCGGCGCAGGCGCTCAAGGCCGCAGGCGCCGGCACATCTATCTTGCCGGACGGCCGGGCGAACGGGAGGCCGCGCTGCGGGACGCCGGCGTGCAGTCCTTTATTTACGAGGGCTGCGATGCACTAGCGACACTGAACGCCGCTTACGATATTCTGGGGTAGCCGGGAACGGTGAACCGCGAAGCGGGCAACGCATGAGCCGAATCCCGAATTTCTCGCAAATCGACTTCGCCGACGCGCCCTCCCCGGCTCCGGCGCAAGCCGCGCCGTGGCTCACGCCCGAAGGCATCACGGTCAAAAGCGCCTATGGCGCAGGCGACCTCGACGGCCTCGATGGGCTTGAGGCCTATCCCGGCATCGCGCCGTATCCTGCGCGGCCCCTACCCGACCATGTATGTCACCCAGCCGTGGACGATCCGGCAATATGCCGGCTTCTCCACGGCGGAAGATTCCAACGCCTTCTACCGGCGCAATCTCGCCGCCGGCCAGAAGGGCCTTTCGATCGCCTTCGATCTCGCCACCCATCGCGGCTACGACAGCGATCATCCGCGCGTCTCCGGCGACGTCGGCATGGCGGGCGTCGCCATCGACTCGATCTACGACATGCGCACGCTGTTCGCCGGCATCCCGCTCGATCAGATGTCGGTGTCGATGACCATGAACGGCGCCGTGCTGCCGGTGCTGGCGCTCTATATCGTCGCCGCCGAGGAGCAAGGCGTGCCGCCGGAGAAACTCGCCGGCACCATCCAGAACGACATCCTCAAAGAGTTCATGGTGCGCAACACCTATATCTATCCGCCAAAGCCGTCGCTGCGCATCATCTCCGATATTTTCTCCTACACGTCGGCGCATATGCCGAAATTCAATTCGATCTCGATTTCCGGCTATCACATGCAGGAGGCCGGAGCGACCGCCGATCTCGAGCTCGCCTATACGCTTGCCGACGGCGTCGAATATGTCCGCGCCGGGCTGGCGGCGAACCTCGCGGTCGATCGTTTCGCGCCAAGACTGTCGTTCTTCTTCGGCATCGGCATGAATTTTTTCATGGAGGTGGCGAAGCTGCGCGCGGCGCGCGTGCTGTGGGCGAAGCTGATGAAGCAATTCGATCCGAAGGACGAGCGCTCGCTGTCGCTGCGCACCCATTGCCAGACCTCGGGCTGGTCGCTCACCGCGCAGGACGTGTTCAACAACGTCACCCGCACCGCCATCGAGGCCATGGCGGCGACGCAGGGCGGCACGCAATCGCTGCACACCAATGCGCTCGACGAGGCGCTGGCGTTGCCGACCGATTTTTCCGCCCGCATCGCGCGCAACACCCAGATCGTGCTGCAGCGGGAAAGCGGCACGACGCGCGTGATCGATCCGTGGGGCGGCTCGTTCTATGTCGAGCGGCTCACCCACGATCTCGCCACCAAGACCTGGGGCCATATCGCCGAGGTCGAGGAAATCGGCGGCATGACGCGCGCCATCGAGGCCGGGCCTGCCGAAGCTGCGCATCGAGGAAGCCGCCGCGCGCACGCAGGCGCGCATCGATTCCGGCGCGCAGGCGGTGATCGGCGTCAACAAATACCGGCCGCGCGACGAGGCGCCGATCGACGTGCTCAAAGTCGACAACGCGGCGGTGCGGCAATTGCAGATCGACAAGCTGACGCGGCTCAAGCGCGAGCGCGATCCGAAAGCGGTCGCCGAGGCGCTGGAGACGCTGACGCGCAATGCCGCCGGCGGCAACGGCAATCTTTTGGCGCTCGCCATCGACGCCGCGCGCGCCAAGGCGACCGTCGGCGAGATTTCATTGGCGCTGGAGAAGGTCTTCGGCCGCCACCAGGCGGAGATCAAGGCGATCTCCGGCGTCTATAGGCGGGAGGTCGGCATGACGGACGCCGTCGAACGGGTGCCGAAACTCGTCGCCGAATTCGAGGACAACGAAGGCCGCCGCCCGCGCATCCTGGTCGCCAAGATCGGCCAGGACGGCCATGACCGCGGCCAGAAGGTGATCGCCAGCGCCTTTGCCGATCTCGGCTTCGACGTCGATATCGGCGCGCTGTTCGCCACGCCGGCGGAAGCCGCGCGCCAGGCGGTCGAGAACGACGTGCACATTCTCGGCGTATCCTCGCTCGCCGCCGCGCATCTGACGCTGGTGCCGGAGCTCAAGGCCGAGCTCGCCAAACAGGGCCGCGGCGACATCATGATCGTGGTCGGCGGCGTGGTGCCGCCGCAGGATTATGAGGCGCTCAAATCAGCCGGCGCCGAGGCGATTTTCCCGCCCGGCACGGTGATCGCCGACGCCGCCGAGAAGCTGCTGATGACGCTCAACCGGCGGCTCGGGCATTCGAAGGCCGCGGCGGAGTGAGTGTTACTGCGCCTGCGCTTCTTGCGGCGCGTCGTCCGATTGCGACACCGGCGCGCTGCGCGGCACCGGGCGCAGCAATGGCGAACGCGGCGGCGGCGCGCGCCCGAACGAAGCCAAGAAAGCGCGGAATTTCGGATTGGCGTTGCAGCGCGTCGCGGCCGGCCGCGATCAGCATGTTGACCTGGTCCGGCGGCAGCTTGAAGCGCGTCTCGACGTCGTTGAGCGCCGCGGCGCGCTCCGGGCCGAGCTGGTCGAAGGAGATGCGGCTGATGAAGAACTGCACGTCGCGGCAATTCCAGCCGGGCGGCGCGCCGAAGCGGCGGCGATCGGCTTCGGAAAGCCCGCAGCGCCAGCGCACCAACGTGTTCCTCCAGTCGTTCATGGTGCCGTCGAAGGCCGAATAGCTGCCGATGCGCGCCGGAATCGGTCGCGGTGTCCGACGTCGCCATGATCAGATCGACGCCGGACGGCCCGGGAATGGTCTGCGCCCATTTGCCCGACGGCGCGCGGCCGGAATCGACGACCAGGAACAAGAAGCGCCGCAGCTTGACCGCTTCCTGCGGCGCCAGCGGACCGAACGGCGTGTCGGAGGCAAGCCGCGCGATGGTGAAGCCGGCGAGCCCGTAATTGTCGACCAGGCCGCCGTCGAGCAGCTTGACGTATTTGATCGTGCCGGAGCGATAGCGCTCGAGCGCATCGGCATAGGACTTGATCAGCGGCGCGGCATTCGGATCGCTGCGCACGCGCTGCACCCAGCTCGGCAGCGCGACCGGGCAGCCGCCGGGATAATTCTGAATGACGATCGGCGCGAACACGACCGGCACCGCCGCCGAAGCCGCGACCGCGAGCGAGACCGGATAGTTCGCAAGATCGCTGCACAGCGCGCTGAACGTCACCGGCGCGAAGATGAACGCGGTGCGGTTATAGATGTCGGAGGCGTTGATCCAGACCCGCGGCCGCGGCCGGCTGAGCAGATCCCTGAAGGTGGCGTGATTGTAGAGATGCGCGTCGAGCCAGACCGGGAATGCGGTGGCGTCGTTGACGCCGCCCTGCAGTCCGCGCGCGATATTGCCGAGGCTCAGATCGGTCTGCAGCCCTTCCTCGGCATTGACGTCGAGAAAGCGCTGCTTGAAATCGGCGAGCGCGGCGGGGCCGTGCAGCCCGTAATAGGCGGCGAGCATCGAGCCGCCGGAAACGCCGGAGAGAAAGTCGAGGCGGTCGAGCAGCGACACCGGGCCGGTGCGGGTCGGCACGCGGGTCTCCTCGAAACCGGTGAGCACGCCATAGGAAAACGCCGCCGCGCGCATGCCGCCGCCGGAGAACGACATCGCCACGACCATGTCGTCGTAATTGGCCTGGACGTCGGGCTGAAGCTCGGCTTCGACCTGGGCGGGATTGGCGGTGAGCGGCTGATTGATCGGATCGTTGCGGATGATTGAGTGCAGCCGGCGACAAGGGCGGCACAGGCAATAATGCGCCCCGCGCGGATCGCACGCTGGAACAAAACCCCGAACATTTACAAAAGCTTATTGGCGGCAGCCCCGCCCCGTCAAGGAAACCCGAGCCGAGGGCGAAAGTAAGACTTCTTTAAGGTTAATTAAAAAGGGGTCCGGCCCGGCGAAAAAAGCGTCGGCGGCGGTCCGGCGGCGGGAAATGTGGCAGGGAAGCCGCAAGCGGCGTGACGCACAACCGCGACACGCTGAGTCCCTGCAAGGATTTCAAGAGCTTACGACGTCGGCGCCGGCACGGAAGCGGCAAAAGCACCGATTTTGCGGGCCATCTCACTCAGAATCAGCAGGAAACCCGCGTCATTGCGTGACACTCGCGTGACGCGAGGGGAGCGAGCGAAGTTCGGCTGGCGCCCTGGCGCGGCCGGCCGAAGCTGTCGGCGACGGCCGCCGACGAAGCGAGAGTCGCGTTGCGAACAGCAAAATTTAGGCTGCCGCATCATGGCCCTTCCGGATTCCTCACGAATCTCCGATACTTGCCCATCCCCTGCCGATTCGTCCCCGCTATCCCCACATTTAGTGGTTGATTCAGATTTTCATACTAAGTCTTGACGGGCGCGATCGGCTTAGCCTAGCCTCATCAAGTTCGGCGCGCGGGTAACGAAGTCCGCCGGGCTCTCCAAAAAGGGTTGCTGGGAGTGCTCCGTGCCGCCGTGGCGCGAGCGTGGCCTTTTGCGCCCGAAGGAGACCGAGGACCAGTCGAGCGTGCCGAAACAAGACCGGCTGGTAAAGGCCGGGCGGGTTGGTGGCAGACAGAAACAGGGGTGAGGCACGGCGCGGCGGAGCACGCTCCGCCGCGTCGCGGGGAAACCGTCGGCGGCTTATATTGAGCGCGTAACCGCGGGCCGTCGATACGAGAAACACAGGAATCAGGGGCAAAGAAATGCGGATCGAGCGGCGCTACACCAAAGAGGCACAATCGCCATACGCGGACATCGCCTTCCGTCTCACCACGAGCGAGATCCGCAATCCGGACGGTTCGATCGTCTTCCACGCGGAGAACGTCGAAATTCCGGAGCAATGGTCGCAAGTCGCCTCCGACGTGCTGGCGCAAAAATATTTCCGCAAAGCCGGCGTGCCCTCCCGCCTGAAAAAGGTCGAGGAGGAGACGCGTCCCGTCATGGCTGTGGCGCAGCGTGGCCGACGAAGCCGCGCTCGCCGAATTGCCGGAAGCCGAGCGCTTCATCGGCGAAGCATCCTGCAAGCAGGTTTTTGACCGGCTCGCCGGCACCTGGACCTATTGGGGTTTTAAGGGCGGCTACTTCACCTCGGAAGCCGACGCGCAGGCGTTCTTCGACGAGCACCGCTACATGCTGGCGATGCAGATGGTGGCGCCGAACTCGCCGCAATGGTTCAACACCGGCCTGCATTGGGCCTATGGCATCGACGGCCCGAGCCAGGGCCATTTCTACGTCGATTACAAATCGGGCGAGCTCGTGCAGTCGGCGACGGCTTACGAGCATCCGCAGCCGCATGCCTGCTTCATCCAGTCGATCGCCGACGACCTCGTCAACGAGGGCGGCATCATGGATTTGTGGGTGCGCGAGGCGCGGCTGTTCAAATACGGCTCCGGCACCGGCTCGAATTTCTCAAAACTGCGCGGCGAGGGCGAAAAGCTGTCCGGCGGCGGCAAGTCGTCCGGCCTGATGAGCTTTTTCAAGATCGGCGACCGCGCCGCGGGCGCGATCAAATCGGGCGGCACCACGCGCCGCGCCGCCAAGATGGTGATCCTCGACGTCGATCATCCCGATATCGAGCAATTCATCGACTGGAAGGTGATCGAGGAGCAGAAGGTCGCCAACCTCGTCACCGGCTCGAAGATCAACCAGAAGCACCTGCGCTCGATCCTCAAGGCCTGCGTGAATTGCGAAGGCTCGGGCGACGATTGTTTCGATCCGGAAAAGAATCCGGTGCTGCGGCGCGAGATCAAGGCGGCGCGCAAGAACCACGTGCCGGACAATTACATCCGCCGCGTCATCCAGTTCGCCAAGCAAGGCTATACCGACATCAACTTCCCGATCTACGACACCGATTGGGATTCGGAAGCCTATCTCACGGTCTCCGGCCAGAATTCCAACAACACGGTGCGGGTGACCGACGAATTCCTCAAAGCGGTCGACGCCGATCGCGACTGGGATCTGTTCTGGCGCACCAAGAACGGCAAGATCGCGAAGACCGTGAAGGCGCGCGACCTGTGGGAGAAGATCGGCTACGCCGCCTGGGCCAGCGCCGATCCCGGCCTGCAATTCCACACCACCATCAACGACTGGCACACCTGCGCGGCGTCGGGGCCGATCATCGCGTCCAATCCGTGCTCGGAATACATGTTCCTCGACGACACCGCGTGCAATCTCGCTTCGCTCAATCTGCTTGCCTTCCACACCCCGGCGCTGGCCTCCGTCGCCAACGGGGAAAAGCTCAAGAGCGAGCTTTACGACGTCGAAGGCTACGAGCACGCGGTGCGGCTGTGGACCATCGTGCTCGAAATCTCGGTGCTGATGGCGCAATTCCCGTCGAAGGAGATCGCGCAGCGCTCGTACGATTTCCGCACGCTCGGCCTTGGTTACGCCAACGTCGGCGGCCTCCTGATGTCGTCGGGCATTCCCTACGATTCAGAGGCCGGCCGCGCCATTTGCGGCGCGCTCTCCGCCATCATGACCGGCGTCAGCTACGCCACCTCCGCCGAAATGGCGGCCGAGCTTGGGCCGTTCCCGCGCTTTGCGCGAAAACCGCGAGGCGATGCTGCGGGTGATGCGCAATCACCGCCGCGCCGCTTACGGCGAGCGCACCGCCTATGAGCAGATGAACACGCCGCCGGTGCCGCTCGTCCACAGCGACAATCCGGACCAAAAGCTTGCCGAGCACGCCAGGCGCGCCTGGGATCGCGCGCTGACGCTCGGCGAGGCGCATGGCTATCGCAATGCGCAGGCCACCGTCGTGGCGCCGACCGGCACCATCGGTCTGGTGATGGATTGCGACACCACCGGCATCGAGCCGGACTTCGCGCTGGTGAAGTTCAAAAAGCTCGCCGGCGGCGGCTACTTCAAGATCATCAACCGCGCGGTGCCGGAAGCGCTGCGCGTGCTCGGCTATCGCGAAAGCGATATCGCCGAGATCGTGGCTTACGCCGTCGGCCACGGCTCGCTCGGCCAGGCGCCGGCGATCAACCACACCACGCTCAAGGCCAAGGGCTTTACGCCGGAGGCGATCGAGAAAGTGGCAAAGGCGCTGCCGACCGCGTTCGACATCAAATTCGCCTTCAACAAGTGGACGCTCGGCGCCGACTTCCTTCGTGATGCGCTTGGCGTTGACGCCGAGGATTTGGCGGCTCCCAGCTTCGACCTGCTCACGCATATGGGCTTCACCAAGCGCGAGATCGAGGCGGCCAATATCCATGTCTGCGGCGCCATGACGGTCGAAGGCGCGCCGCATCTGAAACCTGAGCATTATGCCGTGTTCGACTGCGCCAATCCGTGCGGCCGCACCGGCAAGCGCTACCTTTCGGTCGACAGCCATATCCGCATGCTGGCGGCGGCGCAGCCGTTCATCTCCGGAGCGATCTCCAAGACCATCAATATGCCGAACGAGGCCACGGTCGAGGACTGCAAGGCGGCCTATATCCTGTCGTGGAAGCTCGGCGCTGAAAGCCAACGCGCTCTATCGCGACGGCTCAAAGCTGTCGCAGCCGCTGCAAAGCCAGCTCATCGCCGACGAGGACGATGACGAGGACGTCATCGAGGCCTTCATCGAGAAGCCCGCAGCGGCACGCGCCGCGGGGCTGGCGGAAAAAATCGTCGAGAAAGTCGTCGAGCGCATTGTCGTCATGCGCGAGCGCGAGCGCATGCCCGACCGGCGCAAGGGCTACACGCAGAAAGCCGTGGTCGGCGGTCACAAAATCTATCTGCGCACCGGCGAATACGACGACGGCAAGCTCGGCGAAATCTTCATCGACATGCACAAGGAAGGCGCGGCGCTGCGCTCGCTCCTCAACAACTTCGCCATCGCGGTATCGCTCGGCCTGCAATACGGCGTGCCGCTCGACGAATATGTCGATGCCTTCACCTTCACCCGCTTCGAGCCGTCCGGCCCGGTGCAGGGCAACGACTCGATCAAATACGCCACCTCGATTTTGGACTACGTGTTCCGCGAGCTGGCGGTGAGCTACCTGTCGCGCTTCGACCTCGCCCATGTCGAGCCGACCGAAGGCGGCTTCGACGCGCTCGGCAAGGGCGTCGAGGAAGGCAAGCCCTCGCCCGATACGCGCTATGTGTCGAAGGGCCTGACCCGCTCGCGCACCGACCGGCTCAAGGTGATGCCGGGCGGCGCCGAAGTCTCTTCACCCTCCCCTGCAGGGGGAGGGTCGACCGCCGAAGGCGGACGGGGTGGGGTAGCGAGCAACGTGACGGCGTTCGCCGCCTCAGGCCCGCGCGCGGAAATCGCAGGCAGCGCGGCGCTCAAAACCGAGCCCGAAGCAAAACTGTCGCCGGCGCAGGCGCTCGAATACCGCACCGACCCGCGCGTCAACGCCAAGGCCGCCGCGGCAGAGAAACGCGCCGAAGCGAAAGCCAAAGGCTACGAAGGCGAGGCTTGCGGCGAATGCGGGAATTTCACGCTGGTGCGCAACGGCACGTGCCTGAAGTGCGATACGTGCGGTGGGACGACGGGGTGCTCGTAATCCTCTAACTCGTCATGGCCGGACTTGATCCGGCCATCCACGACTTAAAGGGCGGCCGAATGGCCGCCCTCCTTGTTTCGCTTCAGGGATACCAATTTCTCTCAAGCGGCCGGCTTCGCCGCGTATCCGTAATCGATCAGCAAGCGTAGGGTGGTCTAAGGCGCGGGACGCGCCGAGCCCACGCGGTCATCGAGATTAAAATAATTTCGCTGACGTGGGCACGCTTCGCTTTGCCCACCCTACTTGTTGCGCTCGCACCTTAGGGTGACAGGGATATTTTTCGTCATTGGGAGCCAATCCTCGCCTACCCGCCCTTGGCACTCACCAAGGACAACCGTAGGAGCTCCAAAGTCCCGCGTAATAGCCGTGCCATATGCGGCTGAAATGGCAGGGATTGGCATAGGGCGGATAGAATTCGCCCAAACCCGGATAGTAGGACGGGCCAAGCACGCGCACGGCATGGAAACGGACGTGACGCCTGCTCCAGCGGTGGCGGACAGCGCCGTGATGGCCGGCATGCGTTGGCGATAGAGCGGGCGTTGCCGCTTCGGGCGTGGTGGCCGTTTGAGGCGTGACGGGAGGCGGCGGCACGACGGCAGGCGAAACCGGCGCGGGCGCGGGCGCAGTGGCCGTTTGGGGCGTGACGGCAGGCGGCGGCTCGATGGCAGGCAAACCGGCGCGGGCGCAGTGACCCTTTGAGGCGTGACGGCAGGCGCCGGCTCGATGGCGGGCGAAGCCGGCGCGGGCGCGGGGCCCGACAGGCCGCCGGCGGCGGCGTCGGCGAAACCGGCACCTCCGGCGCTTGCGGCACCGTGCTGGGACTGGACGGATTGAAAACCGGCGGCGGCGGTGGCGGGACGGGATTGACCGTCTGCGCGCGGGCTTGGCCGATGGCGAAAGCCGCGATCATCGCGGTCAGTGAGACAGCCGCGAAAAGCGACGCCGGCGGACGCTCAAACCTTGTCGCCTCCATGCCGATCTCCTCAAGTTCAGTTGGCCGCCCGAACGCCCTTCCCCACCCGCAGCAATATGGGAGTCGAGCAATCCAGACAATCCGCACGTCGGCAGGAATGTCGGCTCATTACACAAGAAGACGGCGCTTCGCGCCTTTTGCCCGGCAATGACGAAGAAGGGATGCGTTGGCCAGCTCCGGGGTTCTCGGCTAGGGTCCCGCGCCAGATCCCAAGGAGAACAAGAAAATGCGAATTCTCCCGCGCGCCGGCGCTTTGCTTGCGCTCGCTACCGTCGCCGCTTTGGCCGGCATGACGGCGGCTCCCGCTCCAGCCAAAGCCCAGGTGGTCACGACCATGCCCGACGGATTGGAAATCATCGATCTCAAAGTCGGCACCGGCGCCTCGCCGAAAAACGGCCAGACCGTCGTCGTGCATTACACCGGCTGGCTTTATGCCAACGGCAAGAAGGGCGCGAAATTCGATTCGTCGGTCGATCGCGGCCAGCCGTTCGAGTTTCCGATCGGCCAGCAGCAGGTCATCGCCGGCTGGGACGAAGGCGTCGCCACCATGAAAATCGGCGGCAAGCGCACGCTGATCATCCCGCCCGCGCTCGGCTATGGCGGGAGCGGCGCCGGCGGCGTCATTCCGCCGAACGCCACGCTGATCTTCGACGTCGAGCTGCTCGGGGTGAAATAGGAGGAACGCGCTGGGCCCGAAGCCCGCGCGATCCATCACGCAAACGGATGGTGGCCGGCAATGCCGACGCCGGCACGGATATAGCCGGCGCCGATGGCGCTCAGCAGTGCCTCGATCTTGTCGATTGTCTGTTCGATCAGGCCCGGCGGCTCACCCGCATCGAGCTGGCTCCTCAGTTCAATGAACGCCTGGTTGGCGAAGTCGAGACGCCGCGCCAGGATCGCCGTCACATAAAGCAGCGCAGCCGGGTCTTGCATCAACAGCGCCGCGTCGGCGACATGAAACTCCGATGCTTCGAGTGTGCGCACATCCGCACCATGCGGCTGATCGAGCAGTGCTGACAGTTCGCCGAACACCGCGCCAGGTTCGGCCACCTGAGCGATCTCGGTGCCGCCCTTGACTATGCTGACCGCGCCGGTTTTGAGAATCAAAAGCCGCCCGGTCTTTGTGCCCTCGGCGAACACGGTCTCGCCGGCATCAAAGCTTGCGAGCGGAAGCGCGGCAAGCTTTTGTCGCCAGACCTCCGGATCGTGGGTCGGCGTCATTGCAAGCGCTCTGGTTTGCCGCATCGATCGCGGTTCATATCGCGCTCCATCTCGCGGTTCATGCCGGCCAGCTAAAAAGAAATACTATGAACACGAGCGGCCGTGCAACATTTCACCGAACGCCAGCCATACCGTAGCGGCAGTGGCGCGCACTGGGCCTGCTTCCTACATCCTGGATCATCGCGTTGCCGAAACTCGCAATCGCGAAAATTCAGGAGACAGCAATGAGCGATCTGCGCAGCAAGGTGGCGGTCGTCACCGGGGCATCAAAGGGCATTGGCGCGGCGATCGCCAAGGCCTTGAGCGCGGCGGGAGCCGCCGTGGTCGTCAATTATTCCTCCAGCAAGGACGGCGCCGAACGCGTGGTCGCCGAGATCGCGGCCAAGGGCGGCAAGGCCATCGCCATCCAGGGCGACGTCGACAAACCCGCCGAGGTCGACCCGCCTGTTCGACGAGACCAAAAAGGCCTTCGGCCGCCTCGACGTGCTGGTCAACAATGCCGGCATCTACAAATACGTGCCGCTCGACCAGATCACCGCGGAAGAATACCGCCGCCAGTTCGACATCAACGTGCTGGGCACGCTCCTTGCCACCAAGGAGGCGGCGAAACATTTCGGCCCCGACGGCGGCAGCGTCATTAATCTGAGTTCGGTCGTCAGCCAAGCCGCCATCCCGACCGCCAGCATCTATTCCGCCACCAAGGCCGCCGTCGACTCGATCACACGCGTTCTGGCCGCCGAACTCGGCCCGCGCAAAATCCGCGTCAATGCCATCGCGCCCGGCGTTGTCGAAACCGAGGGCACCCACACCGCGGGCATGATCGGCAGCGATTTCGAGAAGGCCGCGGTGGCGACGACCCCGCTCGGCCGCATCGGCCAGCCCGACGATATCGCGCGCGTCGCGGTCTTTCTCGCCTCCGGCGATTCAGGCTGGATCACCGGCGAACGCCTGTTGACGTCCGGCGGCAGGCGATAAAACGAGCTCAAGGAAATTTCAATCGGCTACGATCGCCGCTTCCTCCACACCAGCGCATCGAGGCTCCACGGTCCGGCGCCAGCGAAAACGAAATAAAGAAATAAGAAGCAATAGAGGATCGGCGAATCGCCGCCGTTGAGCAGCGGAAAGAAACTGCGCGGCGCGTGATCCATGAAATAGCCGATCGCCATCTCGCCGGACATGAGAAAGGCGGCCGGGCGCGTGAACAGGCCGAGCGCGACCAGCGCGCCGCCGGTGAACTCGATCGTGCCGGCGAACCACTCCAGCTCCATGAAACCGGGCATCTGGCCGTGCGGCGGAAAGCCGAACAGTTTTGACAGGCCGTGTTCGAAGAACAGCAGCCCAGCCATGATGCGCAGGATGCTCAGCACATAGGGCTGATATCGCTCGAACGCAGTGGCGCGGACAGCAACCGTGGCAAGAGCGTTCGCGGATGCCGGAGCGAAAGCGGCGAGCGGATCGGGACGATTCATGATTGCAACCTGTGCCTGTCATCGCCCCGCAAGCGGTGTAGGCAAATTCAGCCTCGCGCGCACATCACAACATTCTGATGCCGCGGCGGGGAATAGGCGCTACTACACAAGACCTCGGCGTTGCCCGCGGCCATGATCGCGATGCGTGGCTGCCATGTTATTGTGCGCGCACGATTCGTCCTTCTAGGGGAGCCGCTGTGAGCCGCAACAACATCCTTTATCTGGTCCTCGGCGCGCTGGTGATCGCCGTCGCCGGGCTTGGCTATCAGCTTTATCAGGACCGCCATCCGCCGCAGGGCATGCAAATCAATATCGGCCCCGGCGGACTTTCGATTCAAGGCAAATAGCCGCCAGGAGTCCCGATCCGCCATCCGTCATTCCTCCGGCTCCGTCGTGAAGAACAACGGGAAGCCGTTGGTCTTGCCGAGCTCGGTGGCCTCCTTCGCCTTGGTCTCAGCGACATCGCGGGTGTAAACCGCGATCACGCAAGCGCCGCGCTGATGCGCGGTCATCATCACGCGATAGGCCTGGTCGGCGGTCATGCGGAACACCGCCTTGAGCACCAGCACAACGAATTCGCGCGGCGTGTAATCGTCGTTGAGCAGGATCACCTTGTAGAGCGGCGGCTGCTTTTCTTTCAGGCGCACCTTGGTGCGCGGCTTGACCAGGGTCTTGGTCATGGTGGAGTCATGGCGGAGCCCTTCTGCGCCCCATTCTCTCAAACTTCCCGGACGTCACGAAGGCACTATAAAGCAAGGATTGTAATCACTTCCGCCGCGGCATCCCAGTGCACCAAGCCGCGACACGGAGCGTGCGGAACTGGCCCACCGGTGTGGCGCTGACCACCGCGCTTATGCAAGAATTGTCGAGAACGAAATCATTGCGAGGGTCGTCATGAGCATAGTCTGGACCATCATCATCGGCTTTGTTGCCGGGATCATTGCGCGCTTACTGGCGCCCGGATCCAACAATCCGGCGGGTTTTATTCTCACCACGCTGCTCGGTATCGCCGGCGCCTTTGTCGCAACCTGGATCGGCCAGGCGGTCGGCTGGTACCGGACCGATCAGGGCGCGGGTCTGATCGGCGCGGTGGTGGGAGCGCTGATCGTGCTGTTCATCTGGCACCGGCTGGTGTCGTCGCGGGTTATATCCGACCCCGGTGCCCGGCGCTGGCTATAGGCCGGGCGCCGAAACGGCGGGGCGAGCGGTGCTCGACGACGACCGCGCGCGGCGCGCCGACGCGGCCGGCAATGGTGAAGCGGGTCGGCTCCTTGCGCTGACCCATTTTTAGAACGGCCGAGCGGGCGACTTCGGCGGCGACGTGCATCAGCGACATGACGATCTCGACCTGGCCGTCCAGGTCGTCGGTCATGCCCTGCGCGGCCAGAACCGCGTCCTCGACGGTCGGCGGATCGTGCCGGACCCGGCGCCGGCCGTCCTTAGTTTCCCAAACTTCGCTCATGTCGCACCTGCCGCCAGCCGATCGCCAGACTCACCATTTGCACCCCGATTATCAGATATTTACCGCAATGCAGCAAGCAAATTGTGCAATGCACTCACGACAATTTTAAGCATGGTCATGGGCGTTTCCGGACATCGCATTTGAGGGCATGGCAAATGCCGCGCCGGCGCGCCTTTTTGCCGTGCTCTGCCGTGGCTCTGCCGTGATGAGCGCTAGCGCCGTGCGGCCATCTCGCTAAACAGCACGCCGCCTTTGGCCTTCGAGGTCTTCGGCGTCTCAACCAACGACACGGTGACGTGGTCGGCGGTCGTGCCGGCGTTCTTCACGACGGCCTCGGTGATGTCTTTGACGAGCCCGCGCTTCTGCTCGAGCGTGCGGCCTTCCAGAATATAGACGACGACTTCCGGCATAATCTCTGCTCCCGTTGTTGCGCGCCGGCCTCACCCGCGTTTTAGTCGAACAGCAGGGACCGGGACGGCCTTGCTTCAGGTTCGAGCCCGTACTATCGGGAAGTTCCCTAAGGGGCACAACAGGGAACAGGGAGCTGACCATGAAGCGTCTGGTTTTCGCACTTGGCGTATTGGCACTGGGCTTTGCCGCCTCCACTCCGGCACGCGCCGATTTCGCCGTCGTGAAATTCGAGTTCGGCTTCTGCCGAATCTGGTGGAACCCCGGCTGGAAGCCGTGGGGCCCCGGCTGGACCGTCGTCGCCACTGCGCCCGATTTCGCGAGCGCATGGGCCGCCCAGACCAAGGCGGTCGCCGCGAAGAAGTGCAACTAACGCCGAGCTGTTCGGTTAGTTTGCCTGCTGCCGCCCGCCAGCGATGCCGGGCGGCGGCAATTTATTGCCTTTCACCGAGTTGGAGCCGCGCCGTCGCTTCACGCGATAGGCCGCAGGCGACGCGCGTACGGCCGCCCAAAGCCGGTCATCCGGCTAAGATCAGTTGTTCGGAAAATATGACGTTCCGGCGTGCGCGCTGAACATCCGCCGCAGCGCCGATCTGAGGCCGGGAGTTGGCTGATAGCCGTTGCTTCCGGCGGCGCCATGATGCGTCGTCTTTTTCGGCGGCGGCGCCAAGTCCGGCGTGACCGTCGTTCCGTCCGGCAGACCGGCCGGCGTTGCGTCTGTCGCCGACGAGGGATCCGACAAAGCTGTCATGTCAGGCGACGCCTGCGGCGCCGGAATGCCGTTCGCGCCAACACTTGTCGTGGAGATCTTGGACGCGGGAATATCAGCTGCGGAAATATGAGGTGCGGGAGCCCTGACAACGGGAATTTGCGGCGGCGCGGTTGCCGCCGGCCGTGTCGCGGCTGCCGGTCCCGGCGCCACCGCGGCCCTAGCCGGCACCGCCGGTACAATCGTAGCGGTGTTCGTCGGGACAACGGCGGTCACCGGCGCCGAAGCCATCGGCGCCGTCGTGGCGGGGGCGGTGGCGGCCTGTACGCTGGTGACGATCGCATGCGCCGCGACCAGTGATGTTCTGTCGCCTTCGGCCGCCGGGCGGTCGACGCAGCGACAGCACGACGCCAGCGCCGGCCGTCGCGCCGATCGCGGTCGCTACCACCACAATCCGTGCCGTACGCATGAAGCTCGGCGCCGGGGCGAGATAGCCCCATTCCGGACTGAAATTACCGGCCGAACGCATCACGACCTCCTGGGCGGCGCGCCGTCCGCCCCTACCTAAATCACCACAGCTACGCCCAAATTCGAGGGCGCAAAGCCGACGCCCACCGTTGCGAACGCTGCCTCGCTTAAACCCCTCACCGCGGAGCCGGTTCCCACGCTTGGCTATGGCTTAGCCATGGTAAACGGGGCCGACAAGCCGCGGCAGATGTGAAAACTGGGGGCTGTTGCCAAATGGCATCATCTGGCGGGCAAATTGACGCAAATTTCATCGCGGTCCGGGGGCCCGGCCGATTGTTATGCACACCTCTGTGCGCCCGCCGCGGTTGCGATTTCCTTCTACGCCAGACGTCGCCGGCAAAACCTGCGGCTCACGATGCCGAGCTCAATTGCCTCACGCTCGGCGCTGTCACGCCGATGCGCTCGCCGACCGAGGTGAACACATCGCCGATCGCGGCAACGACGTGACGCGTCGCGGCCACCACGTGATCCTTGAGGTCGAGCGTCTTGGCGAGAAGTGAATTCGGGTCGCGGGCAAGCCGGTCGCCGGGCGCAATAGCGTCGTCCTGATCGGCGCCCGGATCGGCTTGCGCGATCACGAGCGGCGCGCTCGGCACCGCCGCCGCGACGGCGACGGCTTTCTTGACGTGTGCCGGCTGGCAAGGCGGCGGTCTGCCGGACCGGCGCTTCCGATGCGCTCTTCGCGTTCGCCGCCTGCGTATCGGCCGCCGTTCTGCCGCAGCTTTGGCATCCGCCGCTGCGCGCGCGGATGCCGCATCCTCGGCGGCGGCGCGGTTCTTCTCCGCCGCCATCTGCGACTTGAGATAGTCCATCATCATGGCGTGCTCGTCGCGCACCATGCGCCATCATTTCCGCCGAAGCGGGCGTGACCTGCTCGGTGGCGGTACGGGCAGTCGGATGGCCGGACTGGTACTGGGTGAACAGGAAGCCGCCGATCACGCTCGCCAGCGCGGCGGGCAGGATGTCGAGCACGAACTTGCCGAGAAACCGCGCCACGAAGCGGCATGTCGGCCCGCGCCATGAAATCCCGCTGCATGATCCGGCCGCTATGGAAAATCCCGCTCGGCTGCATGATCCGGTTCCCCGTTTTTCAAACGTCTGGTTGAATTTCAAACACTCGTTCTGGGCGGCGCAAGGCCCGGAACAAGGAATTTTTGCGGCATTCCCCCGGTTTTCGGCGTTCCCCGGCCCCTAGCCGCGCCGGCCAAGTCCGCCGACGACCCAGCGGCTGATCGTGCCGGCAAGCCATTCGACCACCGCGTCGTCGAGCACCAGGCCGATCGGCGGCTCGGCGAGCTGCTCGCGATTGCGCAGGAACACGCTGCATTGGCCGATCAGCCAGATGGCGGCGACCGTCACGCGTGCGCTGGTCGGCGTCGGGCAGGAAGCGGCGCACCAGATCGGCCGCAAGTCCCATAAACGGCGCCGCCTCCTCGCTGACGAGGCTGCGGAATACCGCCGTCGGCCGCACCGTTTCCCAATTGAAGATCCGCATGTGCCGGCTGTATTCGTCGCGCGCCATCAGCGGATGAAGCTGGCGGCGGATGAATTCGGCGAGCGCATCTTCGCGCGACATCGCCTTGACGTCCCTGGCATGCGCGAGCTGATCCTCGGTCAGCGCGCGGAACGCCACCCGCAAAACTTCGCGGTAAAGCCCGTCCTTGCCGTCGAAATGATAGTTGATCGCGGCCTGGTTCACGCGCGCTTTGGCGACGATGGCGCGGATGCTGGTGCCGTCATAGCCGCGTTCGGCGAACAGCCGCTCGGCCGCTTTCAAGATGCGCTCGCGGGTGACTTCGGATGGCCGCGTCATGCCTGACCCATTTTTGCCTTTTTTCAAACCCTCGTTTGAATTCCAAATAGAGCTTTGCCGCGGGCAATGCAATCGCCGCTTTATGGAGGCAATAGGATGGGTGCCGCCGGTGTTTCATCGGTGGCGCGGGCGCGCAATCGACCGGGAAGAATTACATGAACGTGCAATATCTGTCGTCCGACGGGATCGGACTGCCAAGGTCATGCCGCCCTTGTCGCGGCGGGGCTTCATGTCGAGTTCCGCAGCGGCGGCGGCCGGCTACACGCTCGCTGCCGGGCCGGTGCGCGCCGACGTCATCCACACCGACGCGACCGGGCTCGATGCCGGCGACGCGAAAATCGCGGTGGCGGGCGGCGACATGCCGGTCTATTACGCGCGCCCGGCCGGCGTGAAGCACCCGCCGATCATTCTTGTCTGCATGGAGGTTTTCGGCCTGCACGAATTTTTCAAGGACGTCACGCGGCGCCTGGGTCATCTCGGCGCCTTCGCGGTCACGCCCAACTATTATTTTCGCACGGGTCGACATGACGAAGATCGAGCGACCCGCAAGAATTGTTCCCGATCGTCAACAGCAAGACGGACACCGAACTGTTCGCCGACCTCGACGCCACGGTGGCCTGGGCGGAAGCGCAGGGCGGCGACGCCAACCGGCTCGGCATCATGGGATTGTGCCGCGGCGGCCGCAACGTGTGGCACTACTCGGCGCACAACCCCAATTTCAAAGCCGGCGTCGCTTTCTACGGCCCGTTGGCCGACCGCAGCGACGCCGCGCCGAAAAGCTCGATCGATCTGGCGCCCGAGATCAATGAGCCGATGCTCGGCCTCTACGGCGCGGAAGACGCAGGCATCAAGGTCGAGCAGGTCCAGCAGATGGAAGCCGCGCTCAAAGCGGACGGCAAAACGGCGGAATTCCACATCTATCCCGGCGCGCCGCACGGCTTCGTCGCCGATTATCGCGCGAGCTATCGCCAGGAGGCGGCCGAGGACGCCTGGAGCCGAATGGTCGCCTGGTTCAAGAAGTACAATTTGCTGGACTGACCAAGGCTCGGCAAGAACCTGAAAAATGAGCACGCAAGGAGGCGCCATGGCTCGCATCGAGGACGTCAAACGGGAAAACCTCAACGCCCGGCAGCAGAAGCTCTATGACGACATCATACGCTCGCGGCCACGCGGCAATCTAAGCGGGCCATTCTCGGTATGGATCCACACGCCCGAAATCGCTGAACCCGCGGACGGGCTCGCCAACTGCTTCCGCGTCAACCCAAAGCTTGACAAGCGGCTCGTCGAGTTGATCGTCCTGCTCATGTGCCGCGACGGCACGGTGAAATATGCCTGGTCGGTGCACGAGCCGCTCGCCCGGCAAGCCGGACTGACGGCAGACACCATCGACGCCATCCGCGCCCGCAAGCGGCCCGATTTGCAGCGTGACGACGAGCGGGCGATCTACGACCTCGTCAGCGAACTGCTTAAAACCAAGACGGTGAGCACGGCAACCTTCGAGCGCGCGAAATCCGCGCTTGGCCGTGACGGCGTCATCGAAGCCGTCAGCTGCGCGGGTTTCTACGGCATGATCGGATTTGTGCTCAACGCGTTCGAAGTTCCGCCGCAGCCCGGCGGCGAGGTGCTGACCTAGCGGCTCGCATTCACAGCGCCGGCGTTTTGGCCTTCTCGAGCACGGCGCGGCCGCGCGCCGTCAAGGTCACGGCGCGATTGTCGCCATGGCCGATCCGCACGAACTCATCGAGGACCGCATCCTCCCAGACCGACAGCCGCGGGCAACTCGTCCGCCAGGCGTCCATTGTCTGCCCATAACTGCGCGGCCGATCCGCCACCCAGACGAGGAATTGGACCATGATCAGGCTTGGGGAATCGGACACGGCTGGCTCCCTTGGCGTCCATTATAGCGCCAAATGCTTGCAGATGCAGCCGCCGTCCTTCGGCAGCGGCAAGCGCGGCGCTAATCCGTCTCGCGCGAGCCAAGCCACAGCCCGCCACCACCGAGCGCACCGCAGGCAAAGAACGCGATCCAGCTCAGCCACAGCGGGACCGGCCAGCCGGCCAGCACAAAGTCCCAGCCGGCGCATAAGCGCCCGAGATGGATCAAAGCGGCGATGCTGAAAATCAGGCCCGCAATCGTGCAATAGAGTCGTTCGCTCATGGCCGTCGCCGGGTCGAGATCGCGGCGGCGAAGCCGGCCGCCGGCAAGCAATTGCGTTCCGGTCTGTCGATCCACAGCGAAACGGAACCAAAAGCACGGAAAACGCGTTATTCGCCGCCTAGTCAAATCGTCAAACTGTTAAAAATGATTGTGAATAACACTGAAAAGTGAGATCAATTCCAATATTCGACAGCGAGGATTTGCATGTCCATCCTCATCAGCATTCTGATCACCTTTCTTGTCATCATTCTGGTCCTCTATCTCGATCAATATGCTGCCGATCGACGGCCGCGCCAAACAGATCGTGCGCATCATCGTCATCATCATCGGCGTGCTGTCATTGCTGCGCTATCTCGCCGTGTTCTAATCCGGCGTCCCCGCTTTGCGCCGCATTGAAGGCTACGTCATCGTTTCCGCCGACGGCATGATCGCCGACAGTCAGGGCGTGATCCCGGATTCGATCCGCAACGACGCCGATCAGACGTTTCTTCCAGAGCGAGCTCGACCGCGCCGCCGCCGTCGTGCACGGACGGCATTCGCATGAAGGCGGCCCGCGCGCGGCGCGGCGGAAGCGGCTCGTGCTGACGCGCCAGATTGCCGCCGTCGCACCCGATCCGTACTATCCCAATGCGCTGTGCTGGAATCCGCTCGGCGCCACTTTCGAGGCGGCGCTCGCGCAACTCGGCGTCACTGACGGAACGATCGCCATCATCGGCGGACGCGAGGTGTTCAGTCATGTTTCTACCGCTCTACGACACCTTCCATCTGTCGCGCGCCGCCAATGCGAAAATTCCCGGCGGGCTTGCCGTGTTCACCGAGGTCGGACCGAATGCGACGCCGGAAGACGTACTTACGCGCCACGGCCTGAAACCCGGCGCGCAGCGCGATCTCGACAAAGCCGCCGGCGTCACGCTGGTGACGTGGCAACGAAACTAATCAACTCACTTCTGGAATCTGGATCAGTTCCTTGATCTGGTCCGGCGTCAGCGGCGCGGCAAGGAATTTCTGCGCCACGGCGTCCGCCATGATGCCGTCCAACCCCTTGACCTTGTCGGTTTGCAGCGCCTCTTTCGGGACGAGCTTGAGCACACGTTGCACGATGCTGTCCGGCAGGCCGGAATATTCGCCGTAGATCTTCAGCGCATCGGGGCTGGAATACATCCAGTCGATCGTCTCCTTATAGCCCTGCATGAAGCGCACGATCGCGTCATGCTTGTTCTGCAGTGTCTGCCGCGCCGGTCAGGTTGACGCGCACCGCGCGCGTTCGCAGCGCCGCGACGTCATTGCCGGTGGCGATGATGCGCGTCTTGCCGCTCTCGACTTTATCAAGTCCGAACGGGGCGGCGCCGAAACCGACATCCACCTGGCCGGTCATGGTCTGCGTCATCGTCGCCGCGATATTGCCGGTCTGGGTCGGCTTCGCGGTGAGGTGATATTGCGCGATCAGCGCCAACAGCGAGCCATGGCTGGACGATCCGACCGCCGAAAAGGCGACGGTTTTGCCGTTCATATCCTGGATGGTGTGAATCGGCGAGTCCGCCGGGACGAACCAGTACAGATCCGGCGCGCCGGTCATTTCGCTCGAGATGATGCGGATCGGCGCACCCTTGGCGAAGGTGCCGATGGCGGCCGACACGCCGGAGGCCACCGCGATGTCGATGCTGCCGCCGATCATGGCCTGGATCGATTCGGGACCGGCCGTGGTGTAGAGGATATCGAGATCGAGCCCGTGCTTCTTGAAAATGCCGCCACGCTGGCCGAGCTCGGCGATGCCGGCGTCCCAAGCGCCCTTCTGCGGCACGGCGACCTTGAGCGTGTCATCGGCAAGGGCGAAGCGAGGCGCGCTTATGAATGATCCGCCCGCGAGCGCCAAAATGCCGAGAACCAGAACGACGAAACGACGCATGATTTCCTCCTGACGATGACGATTTTGAAATCGCCGATTATGATCTTGGCATGACTTTACGCCCGGCCCCGTCGACTTCAAGCCGCGTCGTCGCGCTCGATTACGAGATCGCGCAGGAGCAGGCCGCCGCGCTCGGCCGGCTGGGACGCGCGCTAGAGGCGGCGCTGGCGGCGCTGGTGGAGCATGACCGTGACCACGCCGAGAATCGTGCGGCCCGGGCCAAGCTGGTGCAGGGCGCCGGCGATGCGCTGTGGTGCTTCATGGTCCAGCGCGAGGCGGTCGGGCTGCGCGACCCGCGCCCGGTCATTCGCGACTATCGGGTGCCGGCGGAGGTGCAAAACCGCATGGGCGTGTTCGGCGGCCGGTGCCGCGTCTGAGCCTTGAGCGCCGGACGGACCGCGAATCATCCGCGCTTCACCTCGCCATTAGGGTCTCATTAACCCCCGCCCGACGGCGGCGGCCGCTCACCGGCAAGGCTTTTTTCACCGTTCCAATGCATTGTTACGGCTGGTGCAATGGCGTGGCGGCGCCCGGAGTCGTCAATGCGTACCCTACCCCTGTCCTCATTGACGAACTCGAGGCCGCCCTCGTCTCCGGCAGCATCCCGCGCCGGGTCGATATCCTCACCCGCATCACCGATCTCTTCATCACCGGCGCCGAAGTCTATTCCGAGGAACAGGTCGGCGTCTTCGACGATGTCATGGCCCGCCTGGTCAACTCCATCGAGACCAAGGCGCGCGCCAAGCTGGCGCACCGGCTGGCGCCGATCGCCAATGCGCCCGAGAACGTCATCCACATGCTCGCCTTCGATGACGACATCGAAGTCGCCCGCCCGGTCCTGACCCAGTCCGAGCGGCTCGACGACCGGGATCTCCTGGTCAGCGCCGGCACCAAGAGCCAGGAGCATCTTCACGCCATCGCGCAGCGCCGCTCGCTGAGCGAGGCGGTGACCGACGTTCTGGTCGAACGCGGCGACCGCGAAGTGGTCCATTCGGTGGCCAGAAATATCGGCGCCCGCTTTTCCGACGCCGGTTACCGCATGCTGGTCAAGCGTTCGACCGGCGACGACGCATTGGCGACCGAGGTAGGGTCCCGGAGCGATATCCCCAGGCCGCATTTCCTCCTGCTCTTGGAGAAGGCGTCGACCGCGGTGCGCGCGCGCCTTGCCGCGGAAAATCCACAAGCCGGCACCGCCATCGAGGGCATCTTGGCCGAGGTCGTCGGCGGCATGCGCAGCGATGCACGCAATGCTTCGCCGGACTTCGCCGCGGCGCAGGCGACCGTGGAGCGGCAGAACCGCATCCGTCGCGATCGGCGAAGCCGAAATCTACCAATATGCCCGCGAGCGCAAGTTCGAGGAGACCGCGATCGCGCTGTCGATCATGTGCGACACCCCGATCGACGTCGTGGAACGGGCGCTGCTCGATCCCGGCGCCGAGATCATCCTCATTCTCGCCAAGGTCGCCGGGCTGACCGAGTCGACCACCAAGGCCATCCTGCTGTTGCGCGCGGCCGATCGCGGCATGTCGGCGAAAGACCTTGAGCAGGCTTTGTCGAGCTTCAACCGCCTGCAAACGGATACCGCGCGGCGCGTGCTCAGCTTCTTCCGCACCCGCGTCAAAAAGCCGGTGGGACCGGCAGTCCCGCCAGCCGTCGCCGTCAACGGCTGAAGCGCTTATCCGCAGTAACCGGGCGCGACCTGCAGCCATGAGCCGTTCGGATAGCGGTAGTAGCAACCGCTGTGCCACCAGTAATAGCCGCCGGCCCGCGGCTGTGCTTCGGCGGCGATCGTAGCACCAGCCGCGGCGCCGATCACCGCACCGGCAACCGCGGCGCCGGTGTTATGGCCCAGCGCGCCGCCGATGATTCCACCGACCGCGCCGCCAACAATCGCGCCCGCGAGCGGATCCTGCGCCGCCGCCGGCCCGGCCGGCAGCACCGCTGCGAGCGCTAAAAATACGCCAGCTCCCACCATGCGCTTCATGATCGCTCTCCCTTCCCGTTTGCCGCTGGCGCAAAGCCCAAAATCTCCGCCGGCTGAGACATGAATCTGAGTGCATCATAGAATAAACGCGAGCGGGAGTCCGCTTAGCACGCCGGCGCCGGCGCCGGCGCCTGGCGACAGCGACGGCGGCACACTCGAGGACGCGCAGAAACCGCTGCAGCATCGTGGTTTATGCAATCGTTGCCGCGGCCGCCTGCGCGCCATGCTGGCCCGTTTCGTCAGTGCGTCCTGCTCGCGTTCGCTCCCGGCGGCGGCGGCGCCGCGCGAACGCTCGACGAGCCGCGACGATCGTGCAACGCGGAGCGTGCGGCGGCTCGCGTAGCGTCTTCGCGGCGTCTTGCGGTGTGCAGAAGTGGCGATCGTGACGAACCGTTAAAGGTTTTCTTGCAGAATCTTCTTGACTCCATGCTGATTGCATTTATTTGGGGATTTACGCCGCTGTTGGTCGGTTCGCGTGGACTGATCGGGCGGCTTTCGCTTTCGAGGCGCCGGCTCGCCGGCATCTCGGGTTCATATCTCTGGTTGGGGAGAGCGGCATGAGCCAGAACGCCCTCTTGCGATCGGTGAAGGGCTTGGGGATCCCAGGTACCGCCCGAAAGGAAGACAGGAAGACCAAACTGAAAGTGGCGCCCGCGCCGCTGGAGGAAGACCGACTCGATCATTTCGCCACCCGCAATGGCGTCCGTTGCGCCGGCGTGCATCTGATTGTCGATCTGCACGGCGCCAAGCGGCTCGACGATATCGAGCATATCGAGGCAACGCTGCGGCGCTGCGTCAACGCCGCCCAAGCGACGCTCCTGCACATTCACCTGCATCATTTCCAGCCCAGCGGGGTGTCCGGCGTGGCGGTGCTGGCCGAGAGCCACATCTCCATCCACACTTGGCCGGAAGTGGGCTATGCGGCGCTCGATGTCTTCATGTGCGGCTCGGCCGACCCCGACAAGTGCATCCCGGTGCTGCGCGAGGCCTTTTCCGCAAAACGCGTCGGCGTCAACGAACTGCTGCGCGGCAAAGACGCCTGAGCCGCTTTCCCGATTGACAAAGTTTGAGTGGCCGGGCCGAGTCCCGGCCACTTGCCGTTTGGGATTCGCTCTATCACCGGGGCCGTCATGACAGAAAAATTGCCGGAGAAACGTTGGATTCCCGAGACCCTGTTCGACGACCTCGGCTTCCGCATGAGCTTCCAGGTCGACAGCGTGCTCTATGAATTGCAGACCGACCACCAGCACCTGATCCTGTTCGAGCAGCCCTATTTCGGCAAAATGCTCATGCTCGATGGCGCCACCCAGATCTCCAAGCGGGACGAATTCATCTATCAGGAGATGATGTCGCACGTGCCGCTGTTCGCCCACGGCGATGCCAAGGACGTCCTCATCATCGGCGGCGGCGATTGCGGCATCGCCGAGGAAGTGCTCAAGCACAAGGAGGTCCAAAGCCTCACCCAAGTCGAGATCGACGAAAAGGTGGTCGAATTCGCCAAGGAGCATTTCCCGGAATTCACCAGGCCGGTCTTCGCCGACAAGCGATTTACCTCCGTCATCGACGACGGCGCCAAATATGTCGCCAGGACCGACCGCCGGTATGACGCGATCATCGTGGATTCGACCGATCCGATTGGGCCGGGAAAGATCCTGTTCGGCGAGAAATTCTATTCCGGCTGCCGGCACTGCATGAAACCGGGCGCCATATTGATCACGCAAAATGGCGTGCCGTTTTTCCAGAAGAACGAGCTGACCGCGACGATGTCGAAATTTCGCAGACTGTTCGCGGACGCCAGCTGTTATGTCGCGGCGATCCCCGTCTATGTCGGCGGCCACATGGCCATCGGCTTTGCCACCAATAACAAGCGGCTGCGGCGGCATCCGGTGAAAACCATCGCACAGCGCTACCGCAAGGCCGGCAGTTTCACGACCAAATATTGGACGCCCGAGGTCCACGTCGCTGCTTTTGCGCAGCCGCGCTTCATCGCCGATCTGGTGACCAAGGCGAAGCCCTAGCGCCCCGACGACACCGCCAATTTTCCCGATCTCGCGCCAAAAATCGAGACTGGCAGGGACCGCGCCATGCCTCTAGGCTATGGCGCAGGATTGGGGGAAATTGTCATGAAGCTCTACATGCACCCGGTGTCGATGACGAGCAGGCCGGTGCGGCTGTTCATCGCGGAAAACAAGATTCCGGTCGACGAGGTCACGGTCGACCTGTTCACCGGCGACCAATACAAGCCGCCCTACGCGGAATTAAATCCGAACAGTCTCGTTCCGATGATCGAGGACGGCGACTTTCGCCTCACCGAAAGCTCGGCGATCCTAAAGTACCTCGCCGACAAGATCGGCTCGCCCGCGTATCCGAAGGATTTGAAAGAGCGCGCCAAGGTCAACGAGATCATGGACTGGCTGAACACCAACTTCTATCGCGAATGGGCCTACAATCTGTGCTATCCGCAACTCTTCCCGCATCTCAAGCGGCGCAGCGACGAGGCTCAGGCGGCGACCATCGAGTTCGGACAGCAAAACGCCAAGCGCTGGCTGCAAATCCTCAACGACTACTGGATCGGGCCGAAGAAGCAATTCCTGTGCGGCGATCGGATCACCATCGCCGACTATTTCGGCGCCGCGCTGGTGACGCTGGGCGAAGTCATCCGCTGCGATTTCTCGGCGTATCCGAACGTCGAGCGCTGGCTCAACAACGTGAAGAAGCTGCCGACTTGGCCCAAGGTCAATGAGGTGTTCTACGGCCTGGTCGACTTGGTCAAGGGGCAGCCGTTCCATGCAATTTAAACCCCGAGGACGGGCGACGGATGACAAGGGACAGATTGAGCGACGTGACGCGGCCTGGTATCCGTCGTCTGCCGTTCATCGTCTGATGCAGCTATGAGCTTTTTCCCCGCCAAAGACCCCGCCTTCGGCGACGCCCGCGCCAGCGATGCCGTCGCACAGATCATCGTGCCGCGCACGGTCGATCTCGGCGGCTTCCAGGTGCATCGCGCGCTGCCGTCGGCACGCTCGCGCATGGTCGGGCCGTTCATCTTCTTCGATCATTTCGGGCCGGCGGTTTTCAAAGCCGGCGACGGCATTGACGTGCGGCCGCACCCGCATATCGGCCTTGCCACCGTCACCTACCTGTTCGACGGCGAGATCGTGCATCGCGACAGCCTGGGCAGCGCCATGCCGATCCGGCCCGGCGCGGTCAACTGGATGACGGCCGGCCGCGGCATCGTGCATTCCGAGCGCACCGCCGCCGATCACCGCGACGGCGGCGAGCCGCTGCACGGCCTGCAATTATGGGTCGCGCTGGCGGTCAAGGACGAGGAAACGGCGCCGGCTTTCGCCCATACCGCTTCGGCCGATATCCCCGAACTGCGCGAGAATGGCCTGACACTGCGCGTGATAGCCGGGACGATGCACGGTCTGCGCTCGCCGGTCGTGACATCGTGGGAGACCGTGTTCGCGCGAGGCGCAGCTTAAAGCCGGCACGATCCTGCCGCTTGGCGTCGAGCACGAGGAGCGCGCCCTCTATGTCATCTCGGGCGAGATCGAGATCGCCGGCGACCGCCACGGTCCGGAACAACTCCTGGTGCTCAAGCCCGGCGACCGCATCGACGTAAAGGCGGTGAGCGATGCCCACGTCGTGGTGGTCGGCGGCGCCGCAATGGACGGGCCCGCGCCACATCTGGTGGAATTTCGTGTCCTCGCGGAAGGACCGCATCGAAGCCGCCAAGGCCGATTGGAAGGCCGGGCGCTTCGATATCGTCCCCGGCGACACGACCGAGTTCATCCCACTGCCGGAATAAAAGCGCATCACAGGAGGAGACGATGGTCCGTCCCGTCCGTTCTCATGCCGCCAGTCTGCCGGTCGTAGCTTTGTGCGTGCTCGTCACGGCCTGCCTAGCGCCCGCATTTGCGGACTCGGACCTGGAGCGCGCTTATCGCATCATCGCCGCCAAGCAATTCGTCGATCTCACGCATTCGTTCGGCCCCGAGACGCCGGTCTGGGCGGGCTTTGGCCAGGCGAAATTCTCGCCCGCCGCCGATCCCAAAACCGGCGAGCCTTACACCATTGCCAAGGATGAGTTCCGCGCCACCTATTACCAGATGGTCGGTCAATACGGCACCCATGTCGATCCGCCGGCGCATTTTGCGCAAGACGGCATCACCATGGACAAGATTCCGCTCAAGCAGATGATCATGCGACTGGTCGTGCTCGACGACACGCCGTATCTCGCCAAGGATCCCGACCACGCATTTTCGATCGCCGATCTGAAAGCCTGGGAGCGCGAGCATGGCCGGGTGCCGAAGGGCGCCTTCGCCGCGCTGCGCACCGATATGGACAAAGACTGGGATTCCAATCCCGATCGCTTCAAGCGCCAGCCGTTTCCCGCCTGGGCGTTCGAGACGATCAAATATCTTTACGAAGAGCGCGGCGTGACCGCGACCGGGCACGAATTGATGGACACCGACACCACCGACAAGATGGATTCAGAAACCTGGATCCTGCAACACGGCCATTATCAGATCGAAGTCATGGCCAATCTCGACAAAGTGCCGCCGACCGGCGCGCTGATCGTGGTGACCTGGCCGAAAGTGGAAAACGGCCTCGGCTTTCCCGCGCGCGCTTTCGCGATTTTGCCGTGAACGGCGTTTCCCGGACGCGGCGCGAATGCTGCGCCGCGCCCGGAAAGCGAACTTGCCCTCACGCCGCGTTGCGCTGCGACCGCAGCCAAGCTTCGATCTCGCGCTCGGCTTCGACCCTGGCAAAACCGTAGCGCGCTTGCAGGCGGCCGATCAATTCGCTGCGGCGCCCGGCGATGCGCGTGACATCCTCGTCGGTGAGCTTGGCCCAGTTATTGCGGACCTTGCCCTTGAACAGCATCCAATTGACTTCGATCTGATCCCAGTTCATCGAATGTCTCCCTGATTGAGGATGGACAAACGACGCCACTCATCGCCCGCGTCGTCGCGCGGATCACAATGGCGCGATGCGGCTGCAATTCGGCGATAGCGGGGTCTTTCCGGGATCAATCTTGGCGCCGGTCTGGCGGGCTCCGATTGTCAATTGCAAATGCCGGTATTCCCGCGCGGCCAAAATTCTTCCCGCCGATGTGGTTGCAATTCGCTAAATTACGACTGCAAAACATGCAGACTGACATGACCGATTTTCTCCCCCGGCGCGCCTACATGCCCAACATTTTTGCTGTGGCCGCGATTCTCTCGCTCGGCGGATGCATCGATTCGCTCCAGCCGCTATTGACCGGCGCGCAGCCGCTGCTCGGCAATCGGCCGCACATTGAATTCTATGTGCTGCGCGACGGTGCGGCGCGCGAGCCTACGGCCGAAACTTTCGCCTGGCGCGACAGCCGGTACGTTCCGATTCAAGGCACGGCGAGCGACCTTCATGATTTTACCCTGCACGCCTTTGCGGGCACCGACCTTATTGTGCAGAGCCTGCGCCCCGGCCAGCCGGCCGAATATGGCATTGCGCGGAAACTCGCCGACGGCACGTATCTCTTGTTCGCCGTCGACGAGAACGATGCCGACGCGGCGACGCGCGACAAATATTGCGGCAAGGAGCCCGGCGCCGCGTGCCGCGTGGCGACAGCCGAGGCGGTGCTGGCGTTGGCGCGGGCCACCGCCGCCAAGCCGCGTTCGAGCGGCGGACTCGCCGTTCTTATGGCGGACCGTTAGATTGACCGGCCATATGGCTTCGCCCTCCCCGCCTCCTGACGTCGAACGGCTCGCGCGCGACATCCGCAGCGGCGAGCGCAACGTGCTGTCGCGCGCCATCACGCTGATCGAAAGCAAGCGCGCCGATCATCGGCGCACCGCCGCCGCCCTCACCCAAGCGCTGTTGCGCGACACCGGCAACGCGGTGCGCGTCGGCATCACCGGCGCGCCGGGCGTCGGCAAATCGACCCTGATCGACGTGCTGGGCCACATGCTCACCAGGCAAGGCCGCAAGGTCGCGGTGCTGGCGGTCGATCCGTCGTCGCGGCGCACCGGCGGATCGATCCTCGCCGACAAGACGCGCATGGCGCAGCTCGCCAATGATGCCAACGCCTTCATTCGCCCGTCGCCGTCGTCGGGCACGCTCGGCGGCGTTGCCGCCAAGACGCGCGAGACCATGCTGCTGTGCGAGGCCGCGGGCTATGACGTCGTACTGGTCGAGACCGTCGGCGTCGGCCAGTCGGAGATCGCGGTCGCCGACATGACCGACTTTTTCCTGGTCCTGGCGCTGCCTGGCGCCGGCGACGAGTTGCAGGCGCTCAAGAAAGGCGTCGTCGAGCTCGCCGACATGATCGCCGTCAACAAGGCCGACGGCGACAATCTCACGCGGGCGAAACTGGCGGCATCCCAGTATGGCGCCGCTCTGCATATTCTCTCGCCGCGGTCGCCGAACTGGTCGCCGCCGGTGATCACCTGCTCGGCGCTCAAGGACGACGGCATCGAGGCGCTGTGGGCGCATGTCCTCGATCATCGCCAAAAGCTGACGGCATCGGGCGAGGTCGCAAAGGTTCGCGGCGAGCAGCAGGTCAAATGGATGTGGACCATGCTCGAAGAGCGGCTGTTCGCGCCGTTGCGATCAGACCGCGCGCTCAAGGCCGCATTGCCCCGCATTGAGTCCGATGTCGCGGCCGGCCGCCTGACGCCGGCCATCGCGGTCGAGGAAATCGCCGCAATGCTGGCGAAGTGACGCTGGCGGCAAGCCGCCGTTAACTGTGCTTTCGAAAACGGCGAGGTGTCCCGCGCCGAAACAACGTCCTGGCACATCATTTGATGCATGACGGGCCGCGGGGAGTTTCGTGCATGACTATGGATCGCCGCCGCCTGTTTGCCGCCTTCGCCGGCGTCGCGTCCGCCGGCGCCGCAACGCCCGCGCTGGCGCGCGACAACGCAGCGATGCCACGCGCCGAGATCGACGCCGCCACGCTCGGCCTGCGTCCGAATGCGCAAGATGATCAGTCGACGATTCTACAGCGCGCCATCGAGCGCGCCGCCGCGGCTGGCGCGGTGCTGCGGCTGCCGCCCGGAAATTTTCGCGCTGGCGCGTTGCAATTGCCGCCCTATGCCGCCATTGCCGGCGTCCCCGGTACGACGCGGCTGGTCATGGCTGGAGGTCCGTCGCTGTTGTCGTCGAGCGGCAGCGATCACATCAGTCTCGGCGGCCTCGTCCTCGACGGCGATACAATCCCGCTGGCGGATGGCCGTGGGCTTATCCATTTGACGAAAGGCGCCGCGATGCGCATCGCCGATTGCGAAATCGTCAATGCCGGCGGCAACGGCATCACGCTGGAGGAGATCGGTGGCGAGGTGACGGCGAATACCATCGCCGCGGCCGCGGACAATGCCATTTTCTCCAATGACGCCGTAGGCCTCCGCATCGCCGGCAATACGGTTCGCGGCGCCGGCAATGGCGGCATCCTGGTCTGGCGCAGCAAATCCGGCGATGACGGCTCGCTGATTGTCGACAACCGCGTCGAAGACATCGCCAACAAGAAGGGCGGCTCCGGCCAGTGGGGCAACGGCATCAATATGTATCGCGCCGACAACGTCATCGTGCGCGGCAACCGCATCCGCAACGCAGCCTATTCGGCGATACGTGGCAACACCGCTTCGAACCTCCAGATCGTCGGCAATACCTGCACCGGCATGGGAGAGGTCGCCATTTTCGTTGAGTTCGGTTTCCGAGGCGCGGTCGTCGCCGACAACATTGTCGACGGCGCAGCGTGCGGTGTCGGGATTGCCAATCTCGACAAGGGCGGCCGGCTCGCCGTGGTGCAAGGCAATCTGATCCGCAATCTGCGGCGCGGCAGGCCCGCCGGCGACGATCCGGCCGACGCTCCCGCAATCGGCATCGGCGTCGAGGCCGACACCGCGGTCAGCGGCAACGTTATCGACAATGTCGAGGGCACCGGCATCCAGGCCGGCTGGGGCGAATATTTGCGCGATGTCTCCGTCACCGCCAACGTGGTGCGCGGCGCGGATTACGGCATTGCGGTTTCGGTGGCTCCAGGCGCGGGCGCAGCAGTGGTTGCCAATAACCTCATCTCCGGGGCGCGGCTCGGCGCCATCGTCGGCATGGAATGGACCAAGATGGTGGCGGACGACCTTGGCCGCGACGCGCCCGAGCGCTACGCGCAACTGTCGATCGACGGCAATCGCGTGCGCTAACGCCGCTCAAATCACGTCAGCGACCCTGATAGCGCCCACCTCGAAGCCGTTCCAATTGCGCAACACCGGCTTTCGGTACGGCGCGAGCGCCGTGCGCTCGGCGGCCTCAAGCGGCAGAAAGCGCGCGATCACGGCTGCCATGATGGCGGCCGCCGCACGGCCGGCGCCATCGTCGCATTTGATGGCGATGCCGAGCCCCTGTCCCGGCAGTGCGCCGCAATAAACGCCTTCGGCGCCGGTTTTCACAAAAACTCGCGCGCCGAACAGTTGCATGATGTCGGTGCAGAACCGTCCGGTGCCGGCGACAAACCACGGCTTATTGGCGCAAGCCTCGCGCAACCGCGCGGCCGCCGCCGCGCGTTGGCGCGCCAGACCGTGGCCGGTGCCGAATTTGGCAAAACCGCGGGCGAGGTTTTCCAGCGATACCGCCCAGGTCGGAACTGAACAGCCGTCGATGGCGCAAGTGTCCTGTGCCAGGACAGCGCCGGTAAAATCTTCGATGACGGCGCGCGCCCGCCGCTGCACCGGATGTTCGGGGCGCCGGTAATCCGCGTGATCCACGCCCATGGCACAGGCGGCGCACAAAAAACCCGCGTGCTTGCCGGAGCAATTGTTATGCAGCGCCGACGGCTTGCCGGTTCGCGCCAGCGCGGCCGCCGCGTCTTGGGATATCGGATAGTGCGCGCCACAGCGCAGTGCGGAGAAATTGAGACCGGCCGCGGCGAGCATACGTTCCACGCCGGCGACATGCGCCGGCTCGCCGCTGTGCGAAGCGCAGGCGAGCGCGAGTTCCTCATCGCCAAAACCGTAGCGGTCGGCCGCGCCGTCCTCCACCAGCGGCAGCGCCTGCAGCGCCTTAATCGCCGAACGCGCAAATACCGGCTTCGTCACATCCCCGATCGCAAGCACCCGGTTTCCATCGGCATTGGCGACGGCAACAGCGCCGCGATGGCTGCTCTCAACCAGCGGGCCCCGCGTCACTTCGACGAGAACTGGATTACTCATGTTGGATCCTCGGCGAAGTCGCCCGGCGGCGCACTCTGCTCACGAGGGCTACTTTCTCGGCTCACTTTTTCCGCAGGCTGCAGCGTATAGCCGCAAAATGTTGCGCGAAAACTCGGCTGACTGAATATTTTTATTGCATTGCGATATCGCCACAAAGATGCCTGAATAAAATTTCCATTAACTTACTATATTCCATAACGAATTTGTGACATACGCTCGAGCTATTCATCCTTGTGCAACGCAAAATTGTTGATAATTAGCGGACTGAAGGGCGACGCTAGAATGAGAGAAGCAGCCATGAAATCCCTCAACATGAAGTTGGTTCTGTCCGCGCTTGGTATTGTGGTGGCGCTTGCGAGTCCGGCTTTCGCGAAGACGCCGCAAGGCAACGGTGCGGGGGCCTATAACACCATCCCGGGCTACGATAGGGATGGCAATGTCGTCGCGGTTCCGAACCCGGATCGGTAACGCGCGCGGCTCGTTTTATCGCTTGCGCGAACGGTAAGGCCGCCCGATTGGCGGCCTTATCCGTTTGCTCCTTGACCGCGCGACGCTTCGTTCGCCATTCTGGCGCCATGCGCCGGCTCACCATCGTGCTGCCGGTGCTTGACGAGGCAGCGATCATTATCGGCGCGTTGCAAGCGCTGGCGCCGTTACGCGCGCGCGGCGCCGAGGTGATCGTGGTCGACGGCGGATCGAGCGACGGCACACGCCGCCTGGCGCAGCCGCTCGCCGACCGGGTCATCGCCGCTCCGCGCGGCCGCGGCGCGCCGATGAATGCGGCGGTCGCGCTCGGCACGGGCGATTCGCTGTTGTTCCTGCACGCCGATACCGCGCTGCCGGACAATGCCGACCGGCTGATCGCTTCCGCCCTGCTGCACCGCGCTTGGGGCCGTTTCGATTTGCGCATTGCCGGGCGGCATCCGCTCCTGGCCGTCGTCGCCCGCATGATCAACTGGCGCTCGCGGCTGACCGGCATCGCGACCGGCGATCAGGCGATCTTCGTCACTCGCCAGGCGTTTTTGGCGGTCGGCGGCTTTCCCGACCTGCCGCTGATGGAGGACATCGCGATCTCACGGCGGCTCAAGCGGCTGTGCCGGCCGTTCTGCATCGCGGCGCCAGTGATCACGTCCGGCCGCCGCTGGGAGCACCACGGCGTCGTCCGCACGATCGTCCTGATGTGGCGGCTGCGGCTCGCCTATTACTTGGGTGTCGCACCAGCGCGGCTGGCGCGGCGCTACGGACCCGTTCCACCGTCACCCGCGCGAGGTGGCGCCGGGCCATAGCTTCGGCGCGGAGCGCGCATATTGCACCGGACGGGCGACCTCGGCGCCGAGCGTCTGCGCCGCATGCCAGCCCCAATGCGGATCGTCGAGGAAGGCGCGCGCCATTGCCACCATGTCGGCCTTGCCCTCGGCAACGATCGCTTCGGCCTGCTTGGCGTTGGCGATCATGCCGACGGCGCGCACCGGGATGCCGGCCTCCCGGCGCACCCGTTCCGCCACCGGGACGTTGAAGCCGGGATCGCTCGGCCAGCGGCTCTCGGGCGTGATATTGGCGGAGGAAATATCGATGTAATCGAGGCCAGCCGCCTTGAGCGCCTTGGCCATCGCAACCGCATCGTCGGCGGTCAGCCCGCCTTCGACCCAGTCGGTGCCGGTGATGCGACGCGCCGAGCGGAACCGTGCGCGGCACCGCGGCGCGTACCGACTTCACCACTTCGAGCGGAAACCGCATGCGGCCGTCGAACGAGCCGCCATAGTCGTCATTGCGCTTGTTCGACAGCGGCGAGACGAAACTGTGCAGCAGATAGCCGTGGGCGAAATGCAATTCGATGGCGTCGAACCCGACCCGCACCGCGCGCTTGGCGGCATCGGTGAAACACTTGATGACATGCGCCATATCCTCCTCGGTCATGGCGCGCGGCGTATGCCAGCCAGGACCGAACGGCAGCGCCGAAGGCCCGATCGTCGGCCAGGCGTCTTCGGCGTCCGACAGCGCCTTGGCGCCTTCCCACGGCCGTTGCGACGAAGCCTTGCGCCCGGCATGCGCGAGCTGAATGCCGATTTTGGCGTTGCCGATATGGTGGCAGTGATAAACGATGCGCTCGAGGGCTGCCTCGCAGGCGTCGGAATAAAGCCCGAGGCAGCCGTGGGTGATACGGCCGCGCCGCTCGACATGGGTCGCCTCGACGACCAGGAGCCCGGCGCCGGAATTCGCCAGCATGCCGAGATGCGTCATGTGCCAGTCGTTGCCGACGCCGTCGTCGGCGCTGTACTGGCACATCGGCGCGACGACGATGCGGTTGGGAAGCGTCAGATCGGCAAGCTTTATGGGCGAGAACAAAGCGCTCGGCATCGGTTGTCACATCTTGCTGGAGGGAGCAAAAAACAGGAGTTATGGCGCCACCCGGCGCCGTGCGCGTGCGGTCCGAGGCTGTGGATAACGCGCCGGTAGGCCGAAAGTCTAGTCGGGCCAGCGGGGGGCAGCTATTCCATTCGGCCGCCTGACGGCCGATGGCGCACGGGATTCGCGCAGACGGGCGCGGATTTCTCAGTCCAGCTCCACCTCTTCGCTCAGCGGCAGGCCGGCGATCGCCGCCCACTGATCGCGCACGCGCAGCACTTTGCGCATCTCGTCCAGAAATTCCGCATGCGTGTAATAGTGCCGCCAGCGCCCGCTATCGCAGAGATCGATGAAATGCTCCTGCCGACGCTCGACCAATGCGAGCCATCTGCGCGCGATACTGTCGTACGGACTTTGTTGCCGTTCCGACATGGCGAAGAACCAAGCGCAAATCCGAAACGCCTTTGCAATCGGCGCTTGGCGATAATCAGCGTGCATTGTTCGATTCGGCAATCAAAATGAATGTGGCGCCGCGGAGGCGCAATTGTTGACTTCCAGTTTGTGGATAAGACCGGGCAAAAGTGATTCGGCGCGCCACTTGATGGAGCACGATCTTTTCCGAAAGCCGCCGACCACCTCCGGATCGAAAGTCCGAGGGCAAGCTTTTCGCGATCGTGCTCACGCCTTCACGGCAACGATGGCCTCGATTTCGACCGAGATCTGGTTGGGCAGCATGACGTGGCCGACCGCGGAGCGGGCATGGCGGCCGGCGTCGCCGAACACGTCGACGAACAGATCGGAGCAGCCATTGATGACTTTCGGCGAGTCGTTGAAATCCGGCACGGCATTGACCATGCCGAGGAGCTTTACGACGAAGTCGACGCGATCGAGCGAACCCAGCGCGTCGCGCATGGCGGCAAGAAGCCCGAGGCCGACAATCCTGGCGCGCCGGTAGCCCTCCTCGACGCCGATCTCGGCGCCGAGCTTGCCGGTCAGATGGACGCCATTCTCCCGCGGGCCCTGGCCCGACAGGTACAAAGTATTCCCCATCAGCCGGTAAGGCAGGTAGTTGGCGACTGGCTTCGGCACCGGAGGCAGCACTATGCCGAGTTGCTTTAATCGCGCTTCCGCACCCATGAGCTTCACCCTTTCAATGATCGTGACGCCCACCGCGGCTCACAGCTTGACCCGCAAGACGTTGGCCAGTTCGCCGACGATGCCGCGCCGGAACACCAGAACGCAGACGACGAAGATCGCGCCCTGGATCACCAACACCCATTGGCCGAACGGCGCGAGATAGTTCTCCATCGCGATGATGAGGAACGCGCCGACGATCGGCCCGAACATGGTGCCAAGCCCGCCGACCAGCGTCATCAGCACGACCTCGCCGGACATGGTCCAATGCACGTCGGTGAGCGAGGCGAGCTGAAACACCAGCGCCTTCATCGATCCGGCGAGCCCGGCCAGCGTCGCCGACAGCACGAAGGCGATGAGCTTGTAGCGGTCGGTGTTGTAGCCGAGCGAAATGGCGCGCTGCTCGTTCTCGCGGATCGCCTTGAGCACTTCGCCGAACGGCGAATTGATGATCCGGTAGATCAGGAAAAAAGCGGCGAGCACGACGACGAGAACGAAGACATACATGGTCATTTCGTCGTTGAGATCGAATACGCCGAACAGGCGGCCGCGCGGCACCGCCTGAATGCCGTCCTCGCCGCCGGTCAATTTCACGCGCAGCGCGACCAGATACATCATCTGCGCCAGCGCCAGCGTGATCATGGCGAAATAGATGCCCTGGCGGCGAATGGCGATGCCGCCGGCGATGACGCCCAGCGCCGCGGCCGTCGCCGTGCCGATGAGGATCGCGAATTCCGGCTGCAAGCCCCAGGACTTGGCGGCATAGGCGCACAGATAGCTCGCCCAGCCGAAATAGAGCGCATGGCCGAACGAAACCAGGCCGACATAGCCGATCAGAAGATTGAAGGCGCAGGCGAACAGCGCAAAGCACAGCGCCTTCATGAGGAAGACCGGATAAAGCACGAACGGCGCGGCGACCAGAAACACGACCAGGACCACCGCGGCCGCCGCTTCGCTCCACGGCGTGTCGCGGTGAACGGCGATGCCGGCCGTCGGCGGCGCTCGTGGCCATCATGCGCTCCGCCCGAACATGCCGGCCGGCCGGATCAGCAGTACGATGATCATGATGGCGAAGATCACCGTGTTCGACGCTTCCGGAAAGAACACCTTGGTCAGTCCCTCGACGATGCCGAGCGCGAAGCCGGTGAGGATCGCGCCCATGATCGAGCCCATGCCGCCGATCACGACGACCGCGAACACGACGATGATGAGGTCGGAGCCCATCTGCGGCGAGACATTGTAGATCGGCGCCGCCATGACGCCGGCGAGCGCGGCAAGGCCGACGCCGAAACCATAGGTCAGCGTCACCATGCGCGGCACGTTGATGCCGAAGGCGCGCACCAGCGTCGGATTTTCGGTCGCCGCGCGCAGATAGGAGCCAAGCCGGGTGCGCTCGATCGCGAACCAGGTGACGAAACACACGACGAGCGAGAAGGCGATCACCCAGGCGCGATAATTGGGCAGGAACATGAAGCCGAGATTGTGGCCGCCTTGCAGCGCATCGGGCACCGCATAGGGCTGGCCCGATGAGCCGTAATAATTGCGGAACAGGCCCTCGATGATGAGCGCCAAGCCGAAGGTGAGAATAAGCCCATAGAGATGATCGAGCTTCTGCAGGCGCTGGAGAAACAGCCGCTCGATAACGATCGCCGGTCGCGCCGATCAGGATCGGCACGATGACCAGCGCCGCCCAATAATTGATGCCCAGATATTGCAGCAGCATATAGGCGGTGAACGCGCCCATCATGTACTGCGCGCCGTGCGTGAAATTGATGATGTTGAGCATGCCGAAGATGACGGCAAGCCCGAGGCTCAACAGCGCGTAGAACGAACCGTTGATCAGGCCGAGCAGCAATTGCCCGAACAGCGCCTGCGACGGAATGCCGAAAATCTCGAACATCAACACCCGCCCGAAAATTCGCTCTCCCCGCAACGCGGCGGGGAGAGGCGTATACGCATCAGTTGCTGGTCACCAGCGGACAATTGCCGTCCTTCAGCGGCCGGAACGCTTCGTCCGCCGGAATGGTGGCGCGCAGCTTGTAGTCGTCACCCGGATATTTCGATTCTTCGGGCTTCTTCACCTCGAACAGATAGGCCGGGTGAATCGTTGCGGCCGTCGGCGCGGATCGATGCCCTTGCCGAACAGCGGATCGTCGGTCGGCATTTCCTTCATCTTGGCGACGACGGCTTTGCCGTCGGCGGCGCTCTTGAGCGCGGCGACCGCCTTCAGGTAATGCGTGACCGCCGAATAGACGCCGGCCTGCACCATGGTCGGGAATTTGCCCGGCATGCTCGCCTGCCAGCGCTTGGTGAAGGCGCGGTTGGCGTCGGTCATGTCCCAATACCAGGTCGAGGTCAGGACCAGTCCTTGCGCCGTCTTCAAGCCGAGCGAATTGACGTCGCTGATGAACACGAGCAAGCCGGCAAATTGCTGGCCGCCCGCCGTGATGCCGAATTCGGCGCCCTGCTTGATCGAGTTGATGGTATCGCCGCCGGCATTGGCGAGGCCGATGATCTTTGCTTTCGAAGCCTGCGCCTGCAGCAGATACGACGAGAAGTCGCTGGTGTTCAGCGGATGGGCGACGCTGCCCAGCACTTTGCCGCCATTGGCGAGAACGACGGCGGTGGTGTCGCGTTCGAGCGCATGGCCGAAGGCATAGTCGGCGGTGAGAAAGAACCAGGTGTCGCCGCCGGTTTTCACCAGCGCTTTGCCGGTGCCGTTGGCCAGCATCCAGGTGTCGTAGGTCCAGTGGATGGTGTCGGGCGAGCATTTCGGTCCGGTCAGATCGGAGGACGCCGCGCCGGAGACCAGGAACACCTTGTTCTTCTCGCGCGCCACCTCGTTGACGGCGAGCGCAACGCCGGAATTCGGCACATCGACGATCATGTCGACGTGGTCGACGTCAAACCATTGCCGCGCCAGATTGGCGCCGACGTCCGGCTTGTTCTGCATGTCGCCGCTGACGATCTCGACCTTCAGGCCGTGCGCCGCCGGGATTGAAATCCTCCACCGCCAATTTTGCGGCGGTGACCGATCCGGGACCGCCGAGGTCGGCATAAAGACCCGACATGTCGCTCATCACGCCGATCTTGACCGTAGGTCCTCGCGCCTGCGCCGCCGTGCCGATGCAACGCGGCCGCTGGCAAATAGCCACACTGCCTGCGAATTTCATTGCTATCTCCCTTTGCGGCCGCTTCGGCCTTTGCTCGTCTGATTTCGAACTTCCGAGACGTTCGCATCAGTTGCTGGTCAGCATCGGACAATTGTCGTCTTTCATCGGCCGGAACGCCTCATCCGCCGGAATGGTGGCCCGCAGCTTGTAGTCGTCGCCCGGATATTTCGATTCTTCGGGCGTCTTCACCTCGAACAGATAGGCCGGGATGGATCTTGCGGCCGTCGGCGCGGATCGATGCCCTTGCCGAACAGCGGATCGTCGGTCGGCATCTCCTTCATCTTGGCGACCTCGGCCTTGCCGTCGGCGGTGCTCTTGAGCGCGGCGACCGCCTTCAAGATAGTGCAAGGTCGCCGCATAGATCGCCGGCCTGGTTCATGTTCGGAAATTTGCCCGGCCGCTCGGCCTGCCAGCGCTTGCCCAGGCGCGGGTGCGCGTCGTTCATGTCCCAATAAAACGTCTCGGTGAGAACCAGGCCCTGCGCGACCTTCAGCCCGAGCGCTTCGACGTCGCCGATGTAGAACAACAGCGCCGCGAAGTGCTGCCCGCCGGCGGTGATGCCGAATTCGGCGCCCTGCTTGATGGCGTTGATGGTGTCGCCGCCGGCATTGGCGAGCCCGATGATCTTGGCTTTCGATTGCTTGCGCCTGCAGCAGGAACGACGAGAAGTCCTGGTTGTTGAGCGGATGGCTCACGCTGCCGAGCACCTTGCCGCCATTGGCGAGCACGACCGCGGTGGCGTCGCGCTCGAGCGCATGGCCGAAGGCATAATCGGCGGTGAGGAAAAACCAGGTGTCGCCGCCGGTTTTCACCAAGCGCGCCGGCGGTGCTGTGGGCGAGCATCCAGGTGTCGTAGGTCCAATGCACGGTGTTGGGCGAGCATTTCGGCCCGGTGAGATCGGAGATCGCGGCGCCGGAGACCAGCAACACCTTGTTCTTCTCCCGCGCCACCTCGCTCACGGCAAGCGCCACGCCGGAATTCGGCACGTCGACGATGGCGTCGACGCCGTCGACGTCGAACCATTGCCGCGCGATGTTGGAGCCGATGTCCGGCTTGTTCTGATGGTCGGCGCTGACGATATCGACCTTCATGCCGTGGGCGGCGGGATTGAAATCCTGCACCGCCATTTTGGCCGCGGCGACCGAGCCGGCGCCGTTGTCGTCGGCATAGAGGCTCGACATATCGGTGAGCACGCCGATCTTGACGTTGATGGTCTGGGCCTGCGCCGCCGTCGCGATCAGTGCGGCGGCGGCAAATGCCATACTGGCTGCAAACCTCATGCACACTCCTCCCTGCTACGCGGGCTTTTCGGCCCTTTTCGTCCTATATCAAACTCCGAGATAGTCGTGCAGCTTTCCCATATTGGCCTTTAGTTCGGGGGTCGAGAATTCGTCGACGATGCGGCCGTGTTCCATGACGTAATGCCGGTCGGCGACCGTGGCGGCGAACTGGAAATTCTGCTCGACCAGCAGAACGGTAAATCCCTGCGCCTTGAGCATGCCGATGGTCTGCCGGATCTGCTGGATGATGACCGGCGCCAAGCCCTTCGGTCGGCTCGTCGAGCAGCAACAGCCGGGCGCCGGTGCGCAGGATGCGCGCCGATCGCCAGCATCTGCTGCTCGCCGCCGGACAGTTTGGTGCCCTGGCTGTTAAGCCGCTCGCGCAAATTGGGAAACAGCGCAAAGATGCGATCGAGATCGAGGCCGCCCGGGCGCACCTGCGGCGGCAGCAGCAGATTTTCGCGCACGTCGAGGCTCGAGAAAATTCCGCGCTCCTCCGGACAGAAGGCGATGCCGGCAGCGCGCGATCGCGTCCGACGGCAGGCCGATCAGCTCGCGGCCCTCGAAGCGCACCGAGCCGCTGCGCTGCTCGACGATGCCCATGATCGATTTCAGCGTCGTGGTCTTGCCGACGCCGTTGCGGCCAAGCAGCGTCACCACCTCGCCGGCCTGCACCTCGAACTGTCACGCCGTGCAGAATGTGCGACTCGCCGTACCAGGCTTCGAGCCCCTTCACCGCGAGCATGGCGCGCGTCTCGGCATGCGCTTTTCTCAAGCATGACCGGTCCCGAGATAGGCTTCGCGCACCGCGGGATTGGCCGACACCGTCTCGATAATCGCCCTCGGCCAGCACCTGGCCGCGGGTGAGCACGGTGATGCGGTCGCACAGATCGGCGACGACGCTGAGATTGTGCTCGACCATCAGCACGGTGCGGGTGGCGGCGACGGATTTGATCAGCGCGCTGATGCGGCCGATGTCTTCGTGGCCCATGCCGGCCATCGGCTCGTCGAGCAGCAGCAATTCCGGATCGAGCGCGAGCGTGGTCGCGATTTCCAGCGCCCGCTTGTGGCCGTAGGGCAGTTCGACGGCCAGCGCATTGGCATAGGGCGTCAGCCCGACATCGGCGATCAGCGCCATGGCGCGCTCGTCGAGCGCATGCAGCACGCGCTTCGAGCGCCAGAAATCGAACGAGCCGCCGCGCTTGCGCTGCAGGGCGATGCGCACGTTCTCGATCACCGTCAGATGCGGAAACACTGCCGAGATCTGAAACGAGCGCACCAGCCCGAGCTGCGCCACGTCGGCCGGCTTGAGCGCGGTGATGTCGCGGCCGTCGAAAACGATACGGCCGCGCGTCGGGCTCAAGAATTTGCTCAACAGATTGAAGCAGGTGGTCTTGCCGGCGCCGTTCGGGCCGATCATGGCGTGAATGCTGCCGCGCGCGACGCGCAGATTGACCGAGCGCACCGCGACGAAGCCGGCAAAATCCTTGGTCAGGTCTTCCGTTTCGAGAACGGTATCACCACTCACAACTTTCCCCCACGGCGGTCATTGTCCGCATGTTCGGCGCGGGCGTAAAGAGGACAAAGCGCGCGATATTGCCGCGCGATTGCGGCGCAGGGCATGGGCTCATCCGATGGGCTGAAAAGTGATGACCCGCCCGGTGGGGACGGGACCGGGCGGGTCTGAAATATCGGCGCTGGCGTCGGGGGAGAAGCGCGCCGATGGCAGCTCCATGCGCCACCGTTCATTGGTCGCGGCAGGCACGCCGAGAAAGGTTCAACTGGAGAATATCCGTGTGTTGCCAAATGGATAGCGCGGTAAAGCCGTTGCGGGACTGCTGATTTCCGCGCTGCGCTCAACCCGGGCCTTATTCGGCTCGGTTCGGCGGATTCGACGATGCGCTCCTGCCGCATCCGCGCGACGATGCGGGCCGAGTTCTTCCTTGGCCAGAGCGATGTCATTGCCGACCCTGACGCGATAAAGGCCGCCGGGCGTCGGACCGTCGACCAGCGTCGGCCTGATAGTTCTGCAGGAAATTGGTGATTTCGGCGGCGCTCGCCTGCCGCGCGAAGCGCACCATCGCGAAAGTGCCGTTGCGGTGCTCCGAGCTCAAGCCGCACTCGCCGGAAACGTCGCCTTGCGGCTTGGTGAAAATGTCCACCAGCATGAACGCCTGCAACGCGATCGCCAATGCACGGCGAATGATGCCGCCACCGCCATCGTGCGCGGCGAAAGATTGGCAAAGAAGCCGGTCAGCCAGCCGGCGGCGGCGCCCGGCGCCCGCTTGCGCGCGGCCGTCCGCCTCGGCGTCGATCGCTGCCATCAGCCGGTCCAGCACCCGCGGCGGCGGCGCGCCGAGTGTTTCATTGAGATGAATTGTTTCGGCGAGTTCTTCGCGCACCAGATCGACCTGCCGCGCCAGATTCGCGCATCGTCTGCGCAGCGCCTCCTCGACGCGCTGGCGGTCGCGGCGGCGCAGCGTGCCGGCCGCATACCACGGCAGCAGACGCCTCGATATCGGTCGGTTCGATAGCTCGGGCGCGGTTCGTGAGCTGCGTCGCTCAGCGTCATGGCCAACCTCGATCAATGCCCGCCATTCTGCACAGCTCTCCCAGTTTCTTGCGCGCGTAGAACATGCGCGTCTTCACGGTGTTCTCGGGAATGCCAACGATCTGAGCGACCTCTTCCACCGATTTCTCGTGATAGTAGACGAGATCGATGACCTCCCGGTGCTCAGTGTGAAAGTGCGGCGAGGCACTTGCGCAATTTCTCGCCTTTGTCCTGCTTCTCGACGGCAAGTTCCGGATCATCTGAAGGTTCCTCGATCGACTTCCGCCGTCTCCTCGTCAAGTCCGTCCTCGCGCCGCTTGCGCAACAGCGACAGCGCCTTGAAACGCGCGATCGCGATGAGCCAGGTCGAGACGGCGCTTCTGCCTTCAAAGCGGCTGGCTTGGCGCCAAACGTCCAGGAACACATCGCTGATGACGTCTTCCGCCGCCATTTCGTCGCGCAACAGACGCAGCACGAACCGATAGACCCGCACGTGGTGCCGCGCGAACAGCACCTGCATCGCCAGCCGGTCACCCCGTGCGATCCGCCCGATCAGCGCTTCGTCCGCCGGTGCCTGCATCGCCCTAAGGTCGGCTCATGGAATTTGTCGGGGCGCGTGACAGTTAGGTTCAAATAGCTTGTGAGGTTATTTTGATGCCGCGCCGCACACGGATAAAGGAAATTCTCTTATTTCATCATAGTCTTAGATATTTCACGCGGGCACGCCCTCCCCGCCGCGGACCCAAGTTGCCCCTGAACGACAGCCTCAGCGCAAGCGCATCGCCCGGCGACCTAGCGGCGCGCACCCGGGATGCGTCGCTTCGAGCGGCTTCTCCTCGAGCAGGATGAGCGACAGGAACGCGACGGCGAGCGTGCCGGCAATGGCGAAGAATACGGCCGCGAAGGTCGCCAGCGACGTACCGCCCAAGAAACTTTGGCTCAATGTGCCGGCCGGCGCGCCGACCGGCGCCTGTGCCAGCACGATGGCGCCGAACATGGCGACAGAATCGTGCCGACCAGCGTGCGCGCGAAATTCATGGTGCCAAGCCCCGCGCCGAGATCGTGAATCGGCACGGTGTTCTGCAACGCGACCTGCGTGAGCGGCGCGGTCGGCCCGAAACCGATGCCGATCAGGAACAGGATGATTTCGAATTTTGCCGATGTCATGGTGCCGGCCGAAAAAGCCAGCGCCACTACCGCGCCGACGCCGACGACGAGAAAGCAGAGCGGCAAGCAGTTTGTAACGCCGCACGCGGCCGAGAAGCTGACTGGAAATGCCGGCGCTCGCGTTGAGCGTGACCATCAGGATCACCATGCTCAATCCCGCCGATGTCGGCGACCAGCCGAGCGCGCTTTGCAGATACATCGGCAGGAAAACGTTGAGGCTGAGGATCGAGCCCCAGCCGAACGAATGCGCCGCGATCGCCAGCCCGCAGGCGCGATCGGACAGGATGTGAGATCGGAATGAGCGGCTCGGCGGCGGTGAGAAGCCGCGCGACGAATCCGGCGCCGAGCACGAGCGCGCACACCAAGCAGACGCGATGACCGGCGAAGACAGCCACGGATAGCGCACGCCGCCGAGATTGAGCGCCAGCATGAAGGACGAACTCGCCGCCATCACCAGAACCGCGCCGATAAAGTCGAGCCGGTGCGGCCGTTCATGGCGCGGCAATCGCCGCAGCATGGTCAGCGCGAGGACGACCGCAAGCACGCAGAGCGGAAAATTCCACAGGAAGATCACCGACCAATGCAGATGATCGGAAATCCAGCCGCCGAGCGCCGGCCCGGTGCCGCCCGCCGTGGTGAACGCGATCGAGAAATAGGCTGTAATACTTGCCGCGATCCTTGGGCGCGGCGATGTCGCCGAGGATCATATTGGCGGTCACGGTCAGCCCGCCGGCGCCGCAGCCCTGAATGACGCGGCCGCAAATCAGCATCAGCATGTTCGGCGACGGCGCGCAGACCAGCGAGCCGGCCATATAGACGGACAAGCCCGATCAGCATCGCGGCGCGGCGGCCGTGGATGTCGGCGAATTTGCCGTAGAGCGGGGTCAGCGCCGTCGAGGCGATCAGGAACGCCGTGATCAGCCACGGCAGATTATGCACTTCGCCGAGACTGCGGCCGATGGTCGGCAATGCGCTGGCGAGGATCGACTGATCGACCGAGCCGAGGAACACCGGCAGCATCATGCTGATGACGATCAGCCGCTTTTCCCGGTGCGTCAGCGGCGCCGGATCGGCGCCGATGGCGGATGGCGTTTGAAAAGACGCGGCGTTGTCGTCCGACACGATCGCCGCGCCGGCTGATCCACCGGCGCTGCCGCGGCGCTCATCATTCATCAAGCGTTACTTGCGCTGCAATAGCGGCTCGCAGCGCCTCCCCGGCGGAATTTTGTCCGAGCAATAGCGGCAAAACGCCCGATGTCATTCGTTCGCTCCCGCCATTGCGTCTATTGGTCCGCATGGCAGCCCTGCCGGGACATCTGTTATGATGGCCTTAACCGCCGGCGCGCCGTAAGCGCGTCGCGACGTGACGGAATGTGCTTCCGGAACGGTTACTCCCAGAAAGAATCCGCACCCCGCTTGCGCGGCATTGCCGCGCTGCACGCATCATTGAGGCATCGCCATGAAGATCAGCGCGCGCAATCAGTTCAAAGGCAAAATATTGGAAGTGAAGAAAGGCGCCACCACGGCGCATGTGCGGCTCGAAATCGCACCCGGCCAGGTGATCACCTCTTCGATCACCAATGAGGCGGTTGAAGAGCTCGGATTGAAGGCCGGCGGCTCGGCAATCGCCATCATCAAGGCGTCGAATGTCATGATCGCGGTCGACTAGGGCCCATGGCATCGCCGTGAGATTAGCTGCTCGCCGTCCTCGCCGTCTGCAATCGCCTCGCCCGCTCTGGCGCAGGAGCCGGTCGGCTGCGACAAATTCAAATGGCCGCTCGACAAGGAACGCGCGACGCTCAACGGCACGGATTTGCCGAAGGTCGCGATCGGGCGACCGGGTGACCTGGCCGCTGCCGTTCGCCATGACCGTCGCACTCGTGTCATTCGCCGACGCCAAACTGCCGATGCCGCCGGAACGCGCGCCGAAGTCGCCCAATTCGTTTGCCGGCTTCATCCAGGCGCCGGCGCCGCCGAACAGCGGGACCTACAAGATCACCCTGTCGTCCGAAGGCTGGATCGACGTCGTGCAGAACGGTCAGTTCGTGAAGTCGACCGCTTTCACCGGCGCGCAGGGCTGCGACGGCATCCGCAAGAGTGTGAAGTTCGATTTGGCGGCGCAGCCGTTCACGATCGAACTCAGCAGCGTGCCGGCAAACTCGATCCGGATCGCGATCACCGGGGAATAACCCCGCACCGCTTTGTGAAGATATTTTCCGAGCCGGGCGCTGTATGCTTGAAACTGGCCTTCGCCGGAGTGATTGGGGGTAGCATTATGTCGTTGTTAGAAATTCACGTCGCACTCAGTTTGATCGAGATGCCGGTCGGCTTCGCCGTCGTTTACGGCCTGCTGCACGGCAGAGCCTATGGCGGCTGGACCGCGTTGTTCCTCGTATTGGCGATTTTAACGAGCCTTACCGGCTTTCCGCTGGCGCCGTTCGGCTTCGATCCGCCGCGCGCGGTCGGCGTGACCTCGCTGGTTCTTGTTGGCGATCGCGATCGCTGCGCTCTATGCGTTCGGCTTGCGCGGAGCGTGGCGCTGGATTTATGTCGTCACCGCCATAGCCGCGCTTTATCTGGACGTCTTTGTCGGCGTTTTCCAGGCATTTTTGAAAGTGCCAAGCCTGCACGACCTGGCGCCGACCCAATCGGAGCCGCCGTTCGCGATCGCACAGGGCGTGGTGCTCTTGATCTTCGTCGGGCTCGGCATCCTCGCAGTGGGACGGTTTCACCCCGCCGCAACCTGACCGAGAACCGGCGCGGGCGATGGTCTATTGCGCCAGCGTATTGGCGACCTTAAAACTCGCCTCGGTCTTCGACTTGATCTCATCGAGCGTCACGTCGGGCGCGAGCTCAATGAGCGTCAGCCCGCCGCCGTGCCGGTCGAGCGTGAACACGCCGAGATCGGTGATCACCATATCGACGACGCCGGCGCCGGTGAGCGGCAACGTGCAGCGCTTCTTGAGCTTGGAGTCGTCCTTGGCCGAATGCTCCATGACGACGACGACTTTCTTGACGCCGCCGACCAGGTCCATGGCGCCGCCCATGCCCTTGACCATTTTGCCGGGGATCATCCAGTTGGCGAGGTCGCCGTTCTCCGCGACCTGCATGGCGCCGAGGATGGCGATGTTGATGTGACCGCCGCGGATCATGGCGAAACAGTCCGCCGAATTGAAATAGCTCGTGGTCGGCAGCTCGGTGACGGTCTGCTTGCCGGCATTGATGAGGTCGGCATCTTCCTCGCCCTCGAACGGAAACGGGCCGGTGCCGAGCATGCCGTTCTCCGACTGCAGCTGCACGCTCATCCCCTTCGGAATGTAATTCGACACCAGTGTCGGAATGCCGATGCCGAGATTGACATAAAAACCGTCTTCCAACTCTTTGGCGGCGCGTTCGGCCATCTGATCGCGGGTCCATGGCATGGTTATTGCTCGCTTGCGCACTGTGCGCTGTTCGATGTGTTTCACGGCATTGGGAACGTGGACGATACGCTGGACATAGATGCCCGGCGTGATGATGTGATCGGGATCGATCTTGCCCGGCTCGACCAGATTCTCGACCTCGGCTACGGTGATTTTGCCAGCCGTCGCCATCGGCGGATTAAAATTGCGCGCGGTCTTGCGGTAAACGAGATTGCCTTCGGTATCGGCAAGCCAAGCATGGACGATCGACAGGTCGGCCACCAGGCCGCGCTCCATGATGTAGCGCTCGCCGTTGAATTCCTGCTCGGCCTTGCCCTCAGCGATCTTGGTGCCGACCCCGGTCTTGGTGAAGAAGGCGGGTATCCCGGCGCCGCCGGCGCGGATGCGCTCGGCCAGCGTGCCCTGCGGATTGAACTCGATCTCGAGCTCGCCCGCGAGAAATTGGTTCATGAAGGTTTTGTTCTCCCCTACGTAAGAGGAGACCATCTTCTTGATCTGTTTCGTGTCGAGCAGGACGCCGAGGCCGACGCCGTCGATGCCGCAATTGTTGGAGACGACGGTGAGGTTTTTCACGCCAGAGTCGCGGATCGCAAGGATCAGGCTTTCCGGGATGCCGCACAGGCCGAAGCCGCCGGCCATGATGGTCATGCCATCCTTAAGCACCCCGGCCAGCGCGGATTTGGCATCCGCATAGACCTTGTTCATGACGCTCCATTTCCCCCGACAGGCCGAATTCCCTACGCATAACCGGAGCGGCGCAAAGGTTCAACCGCTCGAGGGATAGGAGTATGTGGTGACGATCGGCAGCTGGATCTGGGGGTGCGGATAGTAATTCCACGCCACGTACATCGCGGCGAACAGGATGGCCGCGACCAGCGCGCCGCCGACGCGATTGCGAAACGCGATGAGGCTTCCCAGCAAAGCGGCAACGAATGCGAACCCCGCCATCAACGCGACGTAGATCCAATTCACTGTCGTCAGGTCGATAGCCATCGTTTGCTCCTGCAAACAGCCTGCCTCGCCTTAGCTTAGCCGAGCCGGCAGCGTTTCGCGACAGGAGTGTCCCGCCTTCGCACAAGAAGATATGAAGTGTGTGCAGCCCACACTTTCCGAGTCGACCGCCGAACTCGGCTAGGGTTAACGCGGCCGTCTTTTCTCCGCCGTTTGCACCAAAAAATCCGCAATTGCGTCACCGTGAGGTCACGCCGCCTGTGCCCTATGCGCGCCGTATTCGCCAAGGGAGGACGCAATGCCGCGTATCCGCATTGTCTCTGCAAGTGTGCTGAAGGCGCTCGCGATCGTGCTGGCCATCGGCGGCGCGAGCGCGCGGGCCGCGACGAGCGACCTATCGGAAAAGCCGCCGACACTGCTTGCAGGTCTTAAGCCGCCGCATCAATCGAACGCCCAATCGAAGGCGAGCGTTCACGCCGCAAATCCCGGCAAGAGGCATATCAAGATCGCGGCTGCGCACTCACCCAAGCCGCAAGCGCGAACCGATGCAGCACCGCCGCGAGGCATGGCCGGCACCCCTCGCCATGGTTCCGGCCGACACGGCGGCGGCATCGCCGGCGGAAACCGTACCGCCAGACGATGCGCCGGCGCCAGGCGAGGTCGTGGTCGGCGGACAGACCGTGCAAGTCGCCGCGCCGGATCAGGTCAACGCCATCGATCTTGCCGCCGGCGATAAGCTTGAAGAAGTACCGGCGGCGGCACCGCTCGACCGGGCCGATGTAGCGCCCGCAGCGCAATCCGTGCTCGCCGCGCCGATGGATCAGCCAAGCAAGCCAAACTGCCGTCGGCAGCGCCTCATGGATCGCGCAAGTGCTGGCCGCGCTCGGCGGCGCGGTTGCGGCCGGCGCGGTCGCCTGGTTTCTGATCGGCTCCGGGCCGGTGCGGACTCTACGGATAGAGCGCGACTCACGCCGCGCGCATCGCGCCTTCGCTCGTTTTGAGCGTATTGAACAGCTCGAACGCCTCTTTCGGCTTCATGTTCTTGTGCACGACGGCGGCCACCGCGGCGATCATGGCTTGCGGCGCGTCGGATTGGAAAATGTTGCGGCCCATGTCGACGCCGGAGGCGCCCTGCTGCACGGCGTTGTAGGCCATGGTCAGCGCGTCGAGCTCGGGCAGCTTCTTGCCGCCGGCCATCACGATCGGCACCGGGCATGACGCGGTGATGGTCTCGAAACCCTTCGTCGACGTAATAGGTCTTCACATATTGCGCGCCGAGCTCGGCGATGATGCGGCAGGCGAGCCGGAAATATTTGGCGTCGCGCACCATGGCCTTGCCGACCGCGGTGATGCCCATGACCGGAACGCCGGCGCGCAAGCCGGCGTCGACGAGCTTCGTCATATTATGCACCGAGCGCGTCTCGTGCTCGCCGCCGATGAAGACCTGGATGCCGACGCCGGCGGCGTTGAGCCGCATCGCGTCGTCCATATCCATGGCGATCTGCTCGTCGGAAAGTTCCTCGCGCAGGATGCTCGGGCCGCCGCTGGCGCGCAGCACCATCGGCTTGCCGCACTCGGCCGGAATGACGCGTGCGCAAAATCCCGCGCGTGCAGAACAGCGCGTCGCAGGACGGCAACAGCGGCACGATGGAGAGGTCGATGCGTTCGAGCCCGGTGGTCGGGCCCTGGAAATAGCCGTGGTCGATGGCGAGCATCACGGTGCGGCCCGATGCCGGGATCGAACACCCGCGCCATGCGGTTCTTCATGCCCCAGTCGAGCTGATGCGAGCCTTTGAGATAAAAGCCCGGCGTCTGCTGCGGCTGATCGAGCGAGTAGCGTTCCCCTTCTTTGTCGGCTTCCGGCATGCATTAGTCCCCGCGTGATGTTCCTGCATATGGCGTCAGCGATCTGCGGATATGGCGCGGCGGATGGCTGCGGCGCCTGCCAATACGGGTTTAGCGCGCAAAAGCCGCGGTTGCCGGCGAGGATAGCCGGCGGGCATTCGTCGACCGTGTCATATTCGCAGTCCCACATGAGGTTGCCGCCGCCCTGGTTCGTCGACCGCGCACCACTGCGCGTTGCCGTAAGTCGCCGGCCTGGCTCGGCGCGACGCCCAAACACAGAACGGCCGCGAACGCCGGCCGCGGCAAATGCTCAGTCTCGGGAATGATGATTTTCACGGCGGCACTTTAGGTCTGGCCGCCAAGCCCGAAAAGCAACGTAAAGGGCCGCTGCGGCGTGCCGGCGCGGCACCAGCGGAAGGCGGCCATTCGTTCCATGCTTTGCGCCTTTCGCGCGTCGTTCGGCACCTCTTGGCAATGTTCTTGTTTTGTTCTAGACTGCGGGCCTAGAACATACACTGAACATAGACAGGCTTATCCACGGCGAAAAGACAGCCAATACTGATCCGAGTCATCCGGCTGATTCCGGCTTTCTACTTTCTCCGCCGAGCCGCGCCGCCGTCATGGCGGAATTGCGCCGCCTGCTGCCCGGCAGGAGGGTGCATGCGCAAAGCCCTGCCCTTCGGCCTTGCCGCGCTTGATTCCCACCTGCCGGACGGCGGCCTTGGCTGCGGCGCGCTGCATGAAGTCGTGCCCGAGACCGAAGGCGCGCTGCCGGCCGCCTTCGGCTTCATCGTGGCGATTCGCGCAATCTCTGTTCCTCCCCGCGCTTGACTCGCGGCGCCTCGACCCGGCTGGCGGGAATCTTCTGTCATGCCGGCTTATGGGCAGCGCCAACATGGCCGGCTTTCCGGACACGGCCTCAACAGCCTCGGCCTCGATCCGGCGCGCCTGATCCTGGTCGAGACGGCGCACCGCAAAGAAACCCTGTGGGCCATGGCGGAGGCGTTGCGTTCGGCGCGCGCCGCCAGCCGTCGCCGGGATGATCGACAGACTCGATCTGAAGACCAGCCAAAAGCTGCATCTCGCCGCCAGCGATTGCGGCCTGCCGCTTTTGCTTGTTGCGGCCGGCGCAAACGCTGGAAGCCAGCGCCGCGGCAACGCGCTGGCGCGTCGGCACGGCGGAAGCCGCGCGCGACCGCTTCGGCCTTTACGCGCGCCCGCGATGGCATCTGCAGCTTGAACGCTGTCGCAACGGACGGCCGGGCGAATGGGTAGTGGAGTACGATCATGTCGCGCATCGTTTCAGTCTGGCTGCCGCGCTGGCCGATCCATGCGCTTTCTCGCGGCGCAGGCGATCGACTCCTTCCGGCAAGCCCGGTCGATCCTGACCGGCCGTTCGTCCTTGCCATTGCCGGCGCCGGCGGCCCGCGCATCGCCGCCTTGAACGAGGCGGCGGAGGACGCGGGCCTTGCGGTCGGCGAGCCATTGGCCGACGCGCGGGCGAAAGCGGGTTTTTTGCAAGTGCGCGCCGTCGATGCCGCTGCCGACGATGCCGCGCTGCGCCGCCTGGCGCTGTGGGCGACGCGCTACACGCCGACCGCCTCGCCCTGTGCAGGATTCGAAGAGCAATGGCGCCGATGGTTTTTTCCTCGACATCGAAGGCGCGGCGCATCTGTTCGGCGGCGAGGAAAGGCTGATCGCCGATCTTGCCGGCCGGCTTGAAAGTTTCGGGCTGCCGGCGCGGCTTGCCGTCGCCGACACGCCCGGCGCGGCCTGGGCGGCCGTCGCGCTTTCATCCGCGCGCGCTTGTTCGTCTTGCCCTCGGGCGCAGGAAGCCGCGGCGCTGGCCGATTGCCCATCGAGGCCTTGCGGCTGTCGGGCGAAACCCGCACAGCGCTGCGCCGGCTCGGCTTCAAAACCGTAGGCGCGCTGATCGACAAGCCGCGCGCGCCATTTGCCGCGCGTTTTGCCGCCGAACTTCTGCGCCGTCTCGATCAGGCGCTCGGCCGCATCGACGAGCCGCTCGTCCCGATCGTCGCGCCGCCGGTCTATCACAGCCTGCATTATCTGCTCGAGCCGATCGTCACGCAGCAGGCGATCGTCGCCCGCGCGAGCCGGCTCATGCAAAACCTCGTGCATGTGCTCGACGCGCGACGATGTCGGCGCGCGACGCTTGCGGCTTTGCCTCTATCGCGTCGATGGCGCGGTCGAGACGATCGATATCGGGCTGACGGCGCCGACGCGCAGCGTTGCCCATGTGGTGCGGCTTATCGATCTCAAGCTCGAAGCGCTGGCGGCGACTGGACGATGCCGGCTTCGGCTTCGAAGCCATCGGTCTTGCCGTCACCCGGGCCGAACCGATGCCGGCGCGGCAGATCGAGCATCCGCTGATCTCGCCTTCGCCGGCGGACGGCGGATAGCGACGCGCCGAACGTTGCGCGGCCTTGATCGATGCGCTGCGCCAGCGTCTCGGCCCGCACCGCGTGCGGCGGTTCGAGCCCGTCGCCAGTCATCTTCCCGAGCGCGCCGAAATGCTGCCGCCGGTCGACGGCGAGGCACAGGCGCCGACTTGGCCCGCAGCCGGAGCAGCCGCGCCCGCTCCTGCTGTTGCCGCACGCCGAGCCGACCGAGGTCACCGCGCTTGTCCCCGACGGTCCGCCGCGGCGTTTTTGCTGGCGCGGCGTGACCTATGACGTCGCCGGCGCGCAGGGCCCGGAACGCATCGGCGCCGAATGGTGGCGCGCGCCCCATCCTATCCGCTCATTCCCGCGTAAGCGGGGGACTGGGTCAGGGCGGGGCGAACCGACGCGCGATTATTACCTCGTCGAGGACGGCGCGGCCACCGCTTCTGGCTTTACCGCGAAGGCCTCTACGGACGCGAGACCGCGGCGGCGCGCTGGTTCGTGCAAGGTTTGTTTGCGTGAGATTTGTTTGCGTGAGATAGCCGATGAGCGCCTATGCCGAACTGGCCGTGACCACGAATTTCTCTTTCCTGCGCGGCGCCTCGCATCCGCAGGAAATGGTCGCGCGCGCCGATGAGCTCGGCCTCGCCGCCATCGGCATCGCCGACCGCAATTCTTTTGCCGGCGTGGTGCGCGCCTATGGCGAAGCGAGAAAAAGAAAAATAAAACTTCTCGTCGGCACGCGGCTGGTGACGATCGACGGTTTCGAGGTGCTGGCCTATCCGACCGATCGCGCGGCCTATGGCCGGCTTTGCCGCCTTCTCACCACAGGCAATCTCAAGGCCAAGAAAGGCGAATGCCATCTGACCTTCGAAGACATTCTCGGCGCGAGCGAAGGCCAGATTTTCATTGCGCTGCCGCCGCTGCATGCTTCTTGCATCTCCCGCTCATCGCGGGCATGATCGGATACTTTCACCGAGCCGCCTCGCCGCTTTGGCGCGCGCGGCGCCGGGCCGCACTTTCCTCGCCGGCGCGCATTATCATCGCGGCGACGAACCGCGCCGGCTCGGCCTCTTGGCCGAACTCGGCGAGCGCGTCAGGTGCGCCGCTCGTCGCCGTCAACGACGTTTTCTATCACGCGCCGGAGCGCCGGCCGCTCGCCGACGTGCTCACCTGCGTGCGCGAGAAATGCACGCTCGCCGAAGCGGGCTTGCGGCTCACCGTCAATGCCGAGCGGCATATCAAGCCGGCCGCGGAAATGGCGCGGCTGTTCCAAAACTTTCCCGACGCCATCGCCCGCACCGTCGAGATCGCCGAAGCCTGCCGCTTCTCGCTCGGCGAACTGCAACTACGAATATCCCGACGAGCCGGTGCCGCCGGGCAAGACCGCGCAAGCAGCATCTTGAGGATCTCACCTGGGCGGGCGCGCGCCGAGCGCTATCCGCAAGACCGATATCCGGACGGCATTCCCGACGATGTCGCAAACGGCTTGCACGACGAACTGGCGCTCATCGCCAAGCTCGACTACGCGCGCTATTTCCTCACCGTCCACGACGTCGTCGCCTTTGCGCGCGGCAGGACAAGGAAATCCTCTGCCAGGGCCGCGGCTCGGCGGCCAACAGCGCGGTGTGCTTTTGCCTCGGCATCACCGCGGTCGAACCCGGACAAGACGCAATCTTCTGTTCGCGCGCTTCATTTCCGAGAACCGCGGCGAGCCGCCCGATATCGACGTCGATTTCGAGCACGAGCGGCGCGAGGAAGTGATCCAGTACATCTACGAGCGCTACGGCCGCCATCGCGCGGCGATCTGCTCGACCGTCGTGCATTACCGCTCGCGCCGCGCCATCCGCGAAGTCGGCAAGGTTCTGGGACTGACCGAGGACGTCACCGCGGCGCTCGCCAAGACGGTGTGGGGCTATGGCGACGGCCTGCCGGACGATCACATCCGCCAGGCCGGCCTCGATCCGGCAAATCCGGCGATCCGCCAGGCGGTCGCGCTCGCCGACGAACTGATCGGCTTCCCGCGCCACCTCTCGCAGCATGTCGGCGGCTTCGTGCTCACCCGCGGGCCGCTCGACGAGACGGTGCCCATCGGCAATGCCGCCATGGACGAGCGCACCTTCATCGAATGGGACAAGGACGACATCGACACGCTCGGCCTGATGAAGGTCGACGTGCTCGCGCTCGGCATGCTGAGCTGCCTGCGCCGCGGGCTCGATCTCCTCAAAGAGCATTACGGCAAGGATTATTCGCTCGCCACGCTGCCGGCACGGACGACGCGGCGGTCTACGACATGCTGTCGCGCGCCAACTCGGTCGGCGTGTTCCAGGTCGAGAGCCGCGCGCAGATGTCGATGCTGCCGCGATTGAAGCCGCAATGCTTCTACGATCTCGTCATCGAGGTCGCGATCGTGCGGCCGGGGCCGATCCAGGGCGACATGGTGCATCCCTATCTGCGCCGGCGCGACGGCATCGAGAAGGAGCATTACCCCTCGCCCGCTCCCGCGCATGGGCCGGCCAACGAATTGAAAGAGGTGCTCAAACGAACGCTCGGCGTGCCGCTGTTCCAGGAACAGGCGATGCAGATCGCCATCACGGCGGCGAAATTCACCGCCCGACGAGGCCGACGGGCTGCGCCGCGCCATGGCCACGTTCCGCCACACCGGCAATGTCCATCTGTTCCGCGACAAGTTCATCAAGCGGCATGGCCGCGCGCGGCTACGACCGCGATTTTCGCCGAACATTGCTTCGGCCAGATCGAGGGTTTCGGCGAATACGGTTTTCCCGAAAGCCATGCCGCGAGTTTCGCGCTTCTGGTCTATGCCTCGGCCTGGATCAAATGCCGCTATCCGGACGTGTTCTGCGCCGCCATCCTCAACAGCCAGCCGATGGGCTTTTATCAGCCGGCGCAGCTCGTGCGCGACGCGCGCGCAGCACGGCGTCGAGATCCGCGGCGCCGACGTCAATTTCAGCGCCTGGGATTGCACGCTGGAGCCGGGCCGATGGCGCACGCGGTGCGGCTCGGCTTCCGCCTCATTGCCGGGCTCGCCGAAGACGAACTGAAAAAACTCATCGCGGCGCGCGGCAACGGTTTTTCCTCGATCGAGCGGCTGGCGGCCATCGCCGGCGTTTCGCGCTTCACCATCGAGCGGCTGGCCGAAGCGGATGCGTTCCGCTCGCTCGGCCTCGACCGCCGCGCCGCGTTATGGGCGGCGCGGCGGCTCGACATGATCGGCATTCGCCCGCCGCGCGGCGGCACCCAAGCCGAGCGAGCGCTGCCGCTGCTGACACCGCATCTTGGCGACGAGCTTTTCCCGGAACAAACCGTCGCGCTCCCGGCCATGGCGCTCGGCGAGCATGTCGTCGAGGATTACGTGGCGACCGGGCTGTCGCTGAAAGAGCATCCGGTGCGCTTCTTCCGCGATCGCCTCACCGCGCTCGGCGCCGTCCGCAACGCCGCGCTGCGCAGCGACGACCTGACGCAGGACCGTCGTCGTCACCGTCGCCGGCCTCGTCCTGGTGCGGCAGCGGCCGGGCACGTCGAAAGGCGTCGTGTTCATGACGCTCGAGGACGAGACCGACATCGCCAACATCATCGTCTGGCCGAAAGTCTTTGCAAAAAACCGCCGCACCGTGATGACGGCGCGGTTTCTCGCCGTGCGCGGCCGCCTGCAACGCGCCGGCCTCGTCATCCATGTGGTCGCCGAAAGCTTTCGTCGATCTTTCCGCCGAACTGCCATGTTACGCGACATCGGCTGCGCGAGGGCGGCGATCTGTTCGCGCCGAAATTGTCCGGCGGACCGATTGCATTTGCCGACGACGCCGCGCTGCCGCTCAAGAGCCGCGATTTTCATTGAAATTGCCACCAGGAGCCTCATCATGTGCGGCCGCGCCAAACTTCCCGACGATGTTTCCGAAATCAAGCTCGATCTGAAAATCGATTTCGACGAGATCGGCGATTACCGGCCGCGCTGGAACGCGGCGCCGACGTCGAAACTTCCCGTCGTCGTCTCGCGCAACGGCGAACGCACGCTGACCTTGATGCGCTGGGGCCTTATCCCGTCATGGGCGCGACCGACACCAAGTCCCTCAAGATCGGCTACTCGACCTTCAACGCCCGCGCCGAAGGCATCGACACGCGTCCCGCCTTTCGCGCCGCCTGGCAGGCCGGCCGCCGCTGCCTTGTGATCGCCGACGGCTATTACGAATGGCGCGACGCCGACAAACAACCCTTCGCCGTCGCGCTCGGCAATCGCGGGCCGATGACCTTTGCCGGGCTGTGGGACCAGTGGCGCGCGCCCGACGGGGCAACGCTCAAATCCTTCGCCATCATCACTACCGGCCGCCAACGAACTGCTCGCGCCATTGCACGGTCGCATGCCGGTGCTCATTCCACCGGACCGTTGGGCGGCATGGTTGGGCGAACAACCCAGCGAACCGGCACCGAGCTCAAAGCCATGCTCAAACCCTATCCGGGCGCCGCCATGACCTTTTGGCCGGTCGACCGGCGGGTCGGCAATGTCCGCAACGACGGTCCGGATCTGTTCGCACCGCTCGCCGGGGCCGGTTAAGCTCTGCGGCCCCGGTTAAACCCGATATGGCCCAATGGCTTCGCCGCGGAATTATGCCGCCGCCTCGGTGTTATCGATCACCAGTCCCAGGCGCCGCCAAGGGTGAGTGGGGGAGTTGCACCCATCTGCGACGCCCTATATCGTCTGCAACTGCCGAACGCAGGGTCTCCTCACGAGTGGCGACGCGTTGAACGTGGGGAAACGACGAGAGACCCGCGACACCGCGTCGCTGCGGAACATATCGGCATTTGCTGTAGTTCCTCGTTTCGAAGAAATCGAGGCAACATACGGAAACGGCCCCGAAGACGGCCGGGAGGAAATATTGCGGCCTTCCAGCAGCCCTCTCCGCGAGCTGATGGGCAAGCGTGATTTCTACGCTGGCGGCCTGATGGTATTGCTCGGGCTCGGCGTCGCGTTGAAGGGCACGACCTATCGCGCCGGAACCCTCATGCATATGGGGCCGGGATTCCTGCCGACCGCGCTCGGCGTGCTCCTGGTCCTGCTCGGCATCGCCATCGCTCTCGCGGCCCTGTCGGCGTCCGACGGACGGGCATGGCGAAAGTCAGAACATCCTGCCGGAAAATCCGCAATGGTGGGCCTGGTTCTGCATTCTGATGAGCCCGGTGCTCTTCATCATCTTCGGACGTTACTTCGGCATGGCCCCCGGAACCTTCGCCTGCGTCTTCATCGCCGCGCTCGGTGATAAAGACGCGACCTGGCAGGGCACGATCATCCTCGCGACCGTCGTGACCGTGTTCGGCGTCTCGCTGTTCTCCTACTTCCTGCAGGTGCCGATGCCGATCTTCACCTGGTGGGGCGCCCAATGATCGGGACTTCGCTTGAGAGCCTTTGGTACGGGTTCGGCGTCGCGCTCGAGCCGCACAATTTGATGTTCTGCTTCATCGGCGTGCTGGTCGGCAACATGGTCGGCGTGCTGCCGGGCATGGGTCCGCTCGCCACCATCTCGATCCTGCTGCCGCTGACTTTCGGCATGAAGCCGGTCGCCGCCATCCTGATGCTGGGCGGCGTCATGTACGGCGCGCAATATGGCGGCGCGATCTGCTCGATCCTGCTCAATCTGCCGTGCCACCCGCCACACGCGGTGACCTGTCTCGACGGCTTCCCGATGACCAAGCAGGGGCGCGGCGGCGTTGCGCTCGGGCTGACTGTGTTCGCTTCGTTCGTCGGCGCGTCCTGGGGCATCACCGAAATGGTCTTCCTGTCGCCGCTTCTGGTGAGGGCGGCGCTGCAATTCGGTCCCGCCGAGGTGTGTTCGCTGATGCTATTGGGCTTGCTCGCCGGTTCGACGCTGGCGCGTGGCTCGCCGATCAAGGGCGTCGCCATGACCGTACTCGGGCTGTTCCTCGGCTCGGTCGGCACCGATCTCGAAACCGGCTCGGAGCGCTACACGTTCGGGATGACCGAACTCGACGACGGCATCGAACTGATCGCGCTGGCGCTCGGCCTGTTCGGCATCGCCGAGTTCATGAACAGCGTCAATCAAGTCGCGCCGATCAACACCAAATACACCAATGTCAGCTTCAAAGACATGCGGCCGACCAAGAAGATCTCAAGCAGGCGTTCTTCCCGATGTGGCGCGGCACCATCATCGGCAGCCTGTGCGCGCTCATTCCCGGCACCGGGCCGACCATTGCCTCATTCGTCGCCTATGCGACGGAAAAGAAAATCTCACGGCACCCGGAGAAATTCGGCACCGGCCTGATCGAGGGCGTGGTCTGTCCTGAGGCCGCGACCCACTCTTCCGTCCAAGGCGATTTCATCCCGACCATGAGTCTCGGCATTCCCGGCGACGCCGTGATGGCGCTTCTTCTCGGCGCGCTGATGATCCAGGGCATCGTACCGGGACCACAGCTTATCTCGCAGCATCCGGACATCTTCTGGGGGCTGGTGGCCAGTTTCTGGATCGGCAACATCATGCTGGTGCTGCTCAACGTGCCGCTGATCGGCATCTGGGTGAAGATGCTGGCGATTCCCTATAAGTTCCTCTATCCGAGCGCGTTGTTCTTCGTCTGCATCGGCGTCTATGCCGCCAACAACGACTTCTTCCAGGTCGGCGAAGTGGTGGCTATCGGCCTGTTCGGCTACCTGCTGCTTCGGCTTGGCTTCCATCCGGCGCCGATCCTGCTCGGCTTCGTCCTCGGGCCGCGGTTCGAGGAGAATTTCCGCCGCGCCATGCTGATTTCGCGCGGCGATTTCGGCGTCTTCGTCGAGCGGCCGATTAGCGCCTTCTTCGTCGGGATGTGCGCGCTACTAATCGGCTCACAGATTTATTTCCGGCTGCGCGGCGCAAAGAAGGCGGATTCGAAACCGCTCGGCGACGCTCCGAGCGATACCCGGGATATGCCGGTGCGGTTAGCGGCGCGGCACGTGCCAGTTACGCCCGCGGAATAATCTCCAGGACAAACCTTCAGGCCGGGGTCTGACGCAGCCCGCGCTCGAGCACGCGTGCGAGCCGGTCGGAAAACGATCGCGCATCCACCGGCCGCTCACCGTCGAGCAACCGCGCCTCGTCGAACAGCAGATGCGCCGCATCCTCCCTAAAACCCTGGTCGCGCTCACCGAGCGCGGCGAGCGCGACCACAAGGTCATGTCGCGGATTAACTTCGAGGATCGGCTTGGAGGCGGTCTTGAGCCGCCCGGCGCCGGCGAGAATCCGTTCGAGGGCGCGGTCGGGACCGGTTTCCGGCGCGACCAGGCAGACCGCGCTGTTGGTGAGCCGATCCGACGCCCGCACTTCTGCCACCGCGTCGCCAAGCGTGGATTGCACAAAGGCGAGAAAATTCTTGACCTGCTCCGCGACGACCGGTGCGCTTTCGGGCATATTTTCGTCTTTGGCGTCGAGCAGCGGAATGAGCGCCAGATCCGCGGCACCCTGCGTGACCGACTTGAACGGCTTGCCGTCGAAACCCGCACCCGGCATCACCCAGAACGTGTCGACCGGATCGGGCAACAGCAAAACCTCGATGCCGCGGGCGCGGAACCCTTCGAGATGCGGCGACGATTTCAGCCGCTCGATGTCGTCGCCGGCGAGGTAATAGATCGCCGTCTGATTGGTTTTGAGCGCGTCGGCATAATCCTTGAGGCTGCGCCACGCATCGGGCGATGCCGTCGTCTTGAACCGCGCCAGCTTGAGAAGCGCGTCGCGGCGCTCGAAATCCTCGTAAATGCCTTCCTTGATGACGGTGCCGAACGTGTCCCAGATCTTGGCGTAAGTCTGCGGTTCCTTGTCGGCAAGCCGCTCGAACTCGGAAAGCACGCGGCTCGTCGCGCCTTTTCTGATTGCGGTGAGCAGCGGACTTTCCTGGATTTTTTCGCGCGACACGTTGAGCGGCAGATCGGCGCTGTCAACGAGCCCGCGAACAAAGCGCAGATAGCGCGGCAAAATCTCGGCGTCGTCGGTGATGAAGACCCGTCTGACGTAGAGCTTTATGCGCCCGGCGCGGTCGGGATCGAACAGGTCGAACGGCCGCGAACCCGGAACGAACAGCAGCGCCGTGTAATCCTGCCGCCCCTCGGCGCGGAAATGCACGGTGACCGCCGGCTCGTCGAACAGACCGCCGACGCTGCGGTAGAAATCGGTATAATCCGCCGGCGTGATCTCGGTTTTCGGCTTCGCCCACAAAGCGGCGCCGTCGGTGATCTCGGCTGGCGCGGCATCGGGCTTGTCGACGATGGCGATCGGCACCGGCACGTGGCCCGATTGCGCCCGGATCAATTGCTCGATGGCGGGACGCTCGGCGTAGGCCTTGGCGTCGTCCATCAGGTGAAGCACGACACGGGTGCCGCGGCGCGGCGCCGCCACCCGTCCCTCCCCCGCCTGCGGGGGAGGGTTAGGAAGGGGATCCGCGGGCGAGACCGAGAATTCACCTTTGCCGTCGGACGACCACAGATAGGCCGCGTCGCTGCCGGCCCGGCGCGAGATCACCTCGACGCGATCCGCCACCATGAAAGCCGAATAAAAGCCGATGCCGAACCGGCCGATCAGCGCCCTGTCTTCGTTCGCTCCATCCTTTTGCGCCGCCGCGATGCGATCGAGAAACGCCTTGGTGCCGGAGCGCGCGATGGTGCCGAGCGCCTCGATCATCTCGTCGCGGCTCATGCCGATGCCGTTGTCCTCGACGGACAGGCGTTTGCCATCCGGATCGAGCGCGACGGTGATGTTCAGCTTGACGTCGTCGCCGAGCAATGCCGGATCGGCAATCGCCTCGTAGCGCAGCCGCTCGCAGGCGTCAGCCGCATTGGCAATGAGTTCGCGCAAGAAAACCGATTTGTCGGAATAGACCGAGTGCACCATGAGCTGAAGCAGCCTGGCGACATCGGCCTCAAATGGGCGGCTTTCCGAATTGCGCCGCGCTTTGCTGTCTTCGGCAACGGGCATGGCAACGTCCCCAGCAGGAATTAATTTATTGGCTCCGAGATAGGAGAAGGCCCCGCGGATTCAAGACGCCCGCACCCTCGGACCGTGCTTGCCCCCGCTTCACACCGGCACCCGGACGACGGCGCGAAGCCCGCCGAGCGGGCTGTCGCCGAGCGTGATGTCGCCGCCATGCGAGCGCGCGATGTCGCGCGCGATGGCGAGGCCCAAGCCCGTGCCGCCCTCGTCCTGATTGCGCGCGTCGTCGAGGCGGAGGAACGGCTTGAACACGTCCTCCCGCATTTGCAGCGGAATGCCTGGCCCGTCGTCATCCACCGTGACGGTGAGCCAGCGGTGATCGCGATGACCGGTGATCGCCACGGTCGAGGCAAAGCGCGAGGCATTGGTGACGAGGTTGGCAAGACACCGCTTGAATGCCGCCGGCCGAACCGTGACCTCAGGCTGGCCGTGGAACGACACGCTCGCCCGATGGCCGTGCCGTTCGGTATCGAGCTTGAGCTCTTCGAGCAGGACGGCGATGTCGGTCGGCGCCGATTGTTCGCCCATGTCGCCGCGGGCGAAAGCGAGATAAGCCTCGAGCATCGCCGCCATCTCATTGATATCCTTCTTCATCGCGTCGATTTCCGGCCCATCGCCAAGCAGCGCGAGTTCGAGCTTGAAGCGGGTGAGGATGGTGCGCAGATCGTGCGACACGCCGGCCAGCATGGTGGTGCGCTGCTCGATCGCGCGTTCGACGCGGCCTTTCATTTCCAGGAAGGCGGCCGCGGCACGGCGGACCTCGCGCGCGCCGCGCGGCCGGAAGTTCTGCGCTTCGCGGCCCTTGCCGAACGCCTCGGCGGCGTCAGCAAGCCGCACGATCGGCCGGATCTGATTGCGCAGGAATGCAATCGCGATAGCGAGCACGACGAGCGAGGTCGCGACCATCCAGACCAGGAAGATCCAGGAATTCGGATCGTAAACGTCGGCGCGCCGCGCGAACACGCGCATGATCGTGTCGGGAAGCTGGATGCGGATTTCGACAATCGAGGAGCGGCCGACCGTGTCGATCCAGAACGGTAGGCCGATCTGCTTGCGAATATCGTCCGACAGCGCCTCGTCGAGCTGCGAGAAAAACGGTTTCGGGCCGGGCGGCGGCAATTGCGTGCCCGGCAGGAAATCGACGGTCAGATCGAGCCGGTCCTGAGCGATGCGGCGGAGCTGGGCGTGGTCGGGATCCTGCGGAAATGTCTTGTAGACGTCGATCAGCGTCGCGATCTCCTGCGTCACCGCCGACGACAGATAGTTCGTCACCAGATTCCAGTGCCGCTCCAGGAACAACAAAGCGACCACCGATTGTAGCACCACCATCGGCACGATGATGATCAGGAGCGAACGGGCATAAAGCCCCTTCGGCATCACCGATTTCAGCCAGCGGCCGAAGCGGTCCCACGGCCCGGTGATCGGCCGCGCCGCCGTCGAGGCGGCACCCGCCACCGCATTCGCCGCGGCGAGCAGTTGGCCGGCGGCGTTGCGCAGGCGTCCGATGCCCGCATCCAAGCTAGTCATGATCGAGATCGGTCATGGTCATATCACCGACACCAGGCGGTAGCCGACGCCGCGCACGGTCTGCACGATCAGAGGATTGGACGGGTCGCGCTCGATCTTGCGGCGCAGCCGGTTGACCTGAACGTCGACGGTGCGCTCGCCGACCGCCTCGCCGTTGCCGGCGAGCGCCTGACGCGGCACGGTCTCGCCGGCGCTGGTGGTCAGGACGCGCAACATTTCGCGCTCGCGGTCGGTCAGGCGGATCACCTCTTCGCCGCGGCGCAATTCGCCCCGCGCCAGGTGAAACACGAATTGCCCGAAGCGGACGGATTCGGCGGGTTGCGCGCGCGGCGGCCGCGCGCGCTTGAGAATATTGGCGACGCGCAGCGACAGCTCTCGTGGCTCAAAAGGTTTCGCCAAGTAATCATCCGCTCCGATTTCAAGCCCCATAATCCGGCTTTCGGCCTCGTCACGCGCGGTCAGCATTAGGATCGGCACTGCGGACGAGGCGCGGATGGTACGGGCGAAATCGAAACCGCTCTCGCCCGGCATCATAACGTCCAAGATGAGAAGATCGAATTTCAGCCCTTCGAGCTTGGCTCTCGCCTCGGCCGCCGTATCGGCGGTGGAAACGCGGTAGCCCTCGCCGAGCAGAAAGCGCGATAGCAAAGCGCGGATACGGCGATCGTCATCGACGACGAGCAGGTGCGGCGCGTCGTCAGCGGGATTTTTTTGCGCCGGATTTTTCTCGGCCGGGCTGGCGGCCGGATCGATGACCGCGGTCATGGCGTGTCGTCGCGCGCGGCCTGGCGCGAGCGGTCGGCGTCCGCGATCAGACGCAGCACATGGTCGCGGTCCCTGGCGTCGATCATGCCGGCGAGAAAGCGCCGCACGGCCTCGCGGGCGCCGGGGCCGAGTTCAGCCAGCACGCGCGCGATGCGCGCGGTTTGCAGTCCCGCGAGCTTGAGCGCCAGCGCCTCGCCCGCCGGACTGACATAAAGCAGCCGCTGACGCCGATCGTTGGCGCCCTCCTTCTGCACTACATAGCCCTCGTCGACGAGCTGTTTGAGCACACGCCCGAGCGACTGCTTGGTGATCTTCAGGACATCCAGGAGATCGGCAACCTTGATGCCGGGATTGCGGTTGACGAAATGCAGAACGCGGTGATGCGCGCGGCCAAAACCGAGCTTGACCAAGACTTCGTCCGGATCGCCGACAAAGTCGCGGTAGGCGAAGAACAGGAGTTCGATGAGATCGAAATACGGCTCATCCCGCCGCGGCACCGGCTCGATCGCCGTGGTCGCGGAACGCGGAGCGCTCGCTATGCCGAGGTCAGCCATTTAGGTCAGTCATATTGACATATTTCTGCTTGGTTGTTAAGCTGCAAGCGAGATAACGTTGGAAATCCGGGCTGTCCCGGAGCGTTGCACAGGGCGAAACGCTCTTCCGTGAAACGTCTCTCGGAGCAGCAATGACCATAACGGGAGTCCGCTCCCGACGCAAAAAGCCCGCAGCCCGGAAGAACTGGGCCTGAAGACTGGGCCAGCCGCATTGGCGGCGTGTGAACGGGCGAGGACGCGAGGGAGCAATGCCATGGCCGTGCCCTTCGACGAACGTTCCGATCTGATTTGGTTCGACGGCAAGCTCATCCCCACCGCCGAATCCAAGATCAGCGTGCTCACGCACGGCCTGCATTACGCAAGCTGCGTGTTCGAGGGCGAGCGCGCCTATGGCGGCAAGATCTTTCAGGGCACCGCGCATTCCGAGCGCCTGAAGAATTCGGCGAAAATCCTCGACTTCGACATTCCCTATTCGGTCGCCGAGATCGACGCCGCCAAACAGCTTGTGCTGGAAAAGAACAATCAGAAAGACGCTTATGTTCGCCCGGTCGCCTGGCGCGGCTCCGAAGCGCTCGGCGTCTCGGCACAGCAAAACAAAATCCATCTCGCCATCGCCACCTGGGAATGGCCGAGCTATTTCGATCCGGCGCAGCGGCTAAAGGGCATCCGGCTCGACCTCGCCGACTATCGCCGGCCCGATCCCAAAACCGCGCCGTGCCTCGCCAAGGCCGCCGGCCTCTACATGATCTGCACCATCTCCAAGCACCGCGCCGAGCAGCGCGGCTATGCCGACGCCATGATGCTGGACTGGCAGGGCCGCGTCGCCGAATGCACCGGCGCCAATATCTTCTTCGTGCGTGACGGCAAGATTCACACGCCGATCGCCGATTGCTTCCTCGCCGGCATCACGCGCGCGACCGCGATCGAACTCGCGCGCCGCAACAATATCGAGGTGATCGAGCGCCGCATCATGCCCGACGAACTCGCCGGGTTCTCCGAGTGCTTCATCACCGGCACTGCCGCCGAGGTGACGGCAGTGTCCGAAATCGCCAACTGGACGTTCACGCCGGCGCGCATCACCGCGCAATTGATGCGCGATTATACCGATACGGTGCTGCCCAAAGGCAACGCCGCGGCGGCGTAGCGTCGGGCGGTCCTACCGCTCGCCCTTTTCCGTGAAGAATTTTTCGCCGTAGGCGAAACGGTTGGGCTTGAGGAAGAAGCCGAGCACGATTGCGCCGTTCGGCGCCACCGCCTCGTGCTGATTGCCGGCCGGCCGCCACACGAACTGGCCCGGGCCGCACTTGCCCTCGTGATCCTCGAGCGAACCCTCGATCACGTAAGTCTGCTCCAGCGCAGTGTGCTCGTGCAACGGCACGATGGCGCCCGGATCGAGCTTGAACAGCGCGGTGGTAACGCCGTCGCCGTCGGTATAGAGCACCTTGATCTTGATGCCGGGAAATTTGGTCGCCTCCCACGGCATGCCGGGGGCGTCGACATAATGCGCCGAGCGTTCCGGCGGATTATCCGGCTTGATGTCGGCATGGACGACTTTGCGGGCTTGCACTGACATGACGGTCTCCTTGGCAGGCTGTTTGGTGATCGCCTCGACGGCTTGCTTTTAATCCAGCGCCACAGCAGTCAAGCATATTGCGGAAAAGCCGCCGCCGCCAGAGCGTCAGAGCCTCACTGCGCCGTGTCGTGTACGACATTCTGAATTGGACGCAGCGGAATAAATGTGCCCACTCTCGCCTTCGCTCCGCGAGGCCGATGTGGAAACTTCTTCGCTTGCGATCTTGCTGGCGCTGGTATCGACGTTATTCTTCGGCGCGGCCTTCGTGCTGACCCAGATCGCGCTGCGATGGATGCCGCCGTGGCTCGGCGCCGCCTTCAGCGTGCCGACATCGACGCTGTTGTTCTGGTGCATGGCGCTATTCACGGTCGACGTCGCGCATGCGGATCCGCACGCCATTGCCATCTTTGCCGGCGTCGGCCTGCTTTTCCCGGCGACAGTCACGCTGCTGAATTTCGAATCGAACCGCCTGATGGGTCCCAATATCGCGGGCGCGCTTGGCGGGCTCGCGCCGTTGTTCGCCGTTTTATTGGCATGGATTCTTCTCGGAGAAGCTCTTCATCTTTTTCAGCTCTTCGGCATTGCCGCGATTGCCGGCGGCGTCATGCTGATGTTTCGCGGCGGACGGCGGGCGTTGACGCCTTCATCCATCTGGATGCTGGTACCCCCGTTGACCGCCGCCGCCATTCGCGGCGTTACCCAGCCGGTCATCAAACTTGGGCTCGAACACTGGCCAAGTCCAATTGCGGCCGTTGTCATCGGCTACACGATTTCGTCGGTGGTGCTAGTTCTCTTCGCGATCCTGCGCAACCGCGGCGTGCCGCGCCATTTCGATCGGCGCGGCGTGCTATGGTTCGCGGCCGTCGGAATTTGCAACGGCCTCGCCGTGCTGTTGATGTATGCCGCGCTGGGATACGGGCCAGTTGTGCTGGTGTCGCCGCTGGTCGCAAGCTACCCGCTCGTCACCATCCTGCTCAGCCACTTGTTCCTCAAAGAGGAACCCGTCAGCGCGCCGCTTATGGCGGCAGTCGCCGCCACGGTCGCCGGCGTCATCATTCTGATCGTGACCTAGCGTAAATCACTTGGCGGCTTCGCGGCTTGGCTTACTTCGCCGCTTCGCGCCGCGGTTTGGGCGCGGACCAGCGCGCCGCGGCGCTATCGTCGGCGGTCTTGGCCTCGACCCATTCGTTACCGGCGGCCTTTTCGACCCGCTTCCAGAACGGCGCGCGCGTTTTCAAATAGTCCATCAGAAAGTCGGCCGCGGCGAAGGCCGCTTCGCGGTGGCTCGACGCGGTCACCACGAGGACGATGACCTCGCCCGGCGCGATCCGGCCATAGCGGTGGATCACGGTGACGCCAAGCAGCGGCCAGCGGGCGCGCGCCTCCTCGACATGGCGCGCGATCTCGGCTTCGGCCATGTCCGGATAGTGCTCAAGCGTCAGTGCTGAAATCGTCTCGCCCGACTCATCGGCGCGACAAATCCCGGTGAACGTGACCACCGCGCCGATATCGGTACGCCCGCGCGCCAGCGCGGTAACTTCGGCGCCGACGTCGAAAGCTTCGCGTTGCAGGCGGATCGTCGTGGTCGTGCTCATGGATTTTGCCACTTAGCCACCGGTCATCGGCGGAAAGAAGGCGATTTCACCCGCGCCTTTGATGCGCGCATCGGCGTGGACATGGCTTTTATCGATCGCGGCGCGGATCACTTTCGGATTCTCGAAGGCATAAGCGTAGCCGTCGCCGCGGCGCGCCAGCCACGCCACGAGCTCGGCAACTGTCGCAATCCCGGCGGGGAGATCGACCTCTTCTTCCGCCAAGCCTACGCGTTCGCGTACCCAGGCGAAATAGCGAAGCTTCACGCATCCTCCTTTGTCAGGTGATGCAGCCCCGCCCGGAGATAATCCCAGCCGGTGTAGAGGGTCAGCAGCGCGGACAGCCAAAGCAGCGTGATGCCGACCCGCGTCACCACCGGCACGATGGCGTCGCCGGCCTCGCCGCAAATGAGAAAGCCGACGGCGATGAGCTGCAGCGTGGTCTTCCATTTGGCAAGCCGCGTCACCGGTACGCTGACGCGCAACTCGGCGAGATATTCGCGCAAACCCGACACCAGGATTTCACGGCACAGAATGACGACAGCGGCGAACAGCGCCCAGCCGTGAATGGTGTTCTCGGCGGCTAGCATCAGCAAGCACGACGACACCAGAAGCTTGTCGGCAATCGGGTCGAGCATGCGGCCGAGCGAGGATTGCTGGCCCCAGATGCGGGCCAAATAGCCGTCGAGGAAGTCGGACACCCCGGCGGCGATGAAGATGGCGAGCGCGACCCAGCGCAGCCACAGCCCGCCGTGCAGGATGTTTTGCCAGAACATGCACCCGACCACGACCGGCACCGCGGCGATCCGGCCATAGGTGAGGATATTCGGCAGCGCGAGCGGATGGGCGGGCACCCGACCCGGCGCGCCATTCGTGGTCGTTGTGGTCGAGTTCATGGCGGCAGCATAGCGCCGACGCGGCCTAATCGACAGGCCCGGGCGCCGTCACTTTTGCGGATTAGGTACAGGGTGTGCTCAGGCCGCGCCATCGTGAAAGAACGCATAAATCCGCCGGGCGGTTTCCGCACTGATACCATCGACTTGCGTCAGATCCGTAACCGAGGCGCGCTCGATCGCCTTGAGCGTGCCGAAGTGGTGGAGCAGCGCGCGCTTGCGCGTTGGGCCAATGCCGGCGATCTCCTGCAGGCCGGCCTCGCGCAGATCGCGCGCCCGGCGCGTACGGTGCGAACCGATGGCGAAGCGATGCGCCTCGTCGCGCAGCCTTTCGACAAAATAGAGCACGGGATCGCGCGGCGGCAGGCGAAACGGCTCGCGGCCGGGCAGAAAGAAGGTTTCCCGGCCGGCGTCGCGATCCGGACCCTTGGCGATGGCGATCAGCGGCACCTCGACGCCGAGGGGTTCGAGCACCTCGCGCGCCGCGGTGAGCTGACCCTGTCCGCCGTCGATGAGGACGAGATCGGGCCATGGCGAGTCATCGTCTTCTTCCCTCTCCCGTTCTGGAAGAGGGCGTTCGGGCGAAGCGAGAACGGGAGAGAGCAAAGCGCGCGGCGCTTCGACCAGAAGCCGCTTGAAGCGGCGCTCCAGGACTTCACGCATCATGGCGAAATCGTCGCCGGGAGTGAGGTCGGTCGAGCGGATATTGAATTTGCGGTAGCCGCTTTTGCGGAAACCCTCCGGCCCCGCCACGATCATGGCGCCCACCGCGTTCGAACCCTGGATGTGGCTATTGTCGAAAACCTCGATCCGGCGGGGCACGCGCGGCAGCCCAAAGGTTTCGGCAAGCTGGCGCAGAAGCTTTTCCTGCGACGTCGTTTCGGCAAGCTTGCGGCCAAGCGCTTCGCGGGCATTGGCCAACGCGTGGTCGATCAGATCTTTTTTCTCGCCGCGTCGCGGCACCATGATTTCGATTCTGTGACCGACCTTGGTGCACAGCGCCTCGGCCAACAGTTCGCGATCGGCGATCTCATGCGAGATCATGATGAGGCGCGGCGGCGGCTTGTCGTCGTAGAACTGCGCCAGGAACGCGGACAGGATTTCGGCCGGCCCGAGCGAGCGGTCGGCCCTGGGAAAATAGGCGCGGTTGCCCCAGTTTTGCCCGGTGCGGAAGAAGAACACCTCGACGCAGGAGAAACCGCCCTGCTGATGCAGCGCGAACACATCGGCGTCCTCGACGCCGCGCGGATTGACGCCCTGATGCGACTGGATGGCGGACAGCGCCGCCAGGCGGTCGCGATAGATGGCGGCGCGCTCGAAATCGAGCGCGGCGGACGCCTTATCCATTTCCTCGGCAAGTTCGTCTTTGACGGTCTTCGAGCGCCCGGACAAAAATGCGTTGGCTTCGCGCACCAGTACAGAGTAATCGGCAAAGTCGATTTCCTTGGTGCATGGCGCCGAGCAGCGCTTGATCTGGTGCAGCAGGCACGGCCTGGTGCGGCTCTCGAAAAACGGATCGCTGCATGAGCGCAGAAGGAACGCGCGCTGCAGCGCGTTGACGGTACGGTTGACCGCCCAGACCGACGCAAACGGCCCGAAATAATGCCCCGGCCGCGCGCGCGCGCCGCGATGCTTGAGGATTTGCGGCGCCCAATGGTCGGACGTGATCAGGATATAAGGAAACGATTTATCGTCGCGCAGCACCACGTTAAAGCGCGGGCGCAGCCGCTTGATGAGGTTCGCTTCGAGCAGCAGCGCCTCGGTCTCGGTGCGGGTGACGACGAATTCGAGCGTGCGCGTGGCGGCGATCATGCGCTCGATACGGGTGTCGAGCCCGGTCGGCCGCGCGTAAGCCTGCACCCGCTTTTTGACGTTCTTGGCCTTGCCGACATACAGCACGTCGCCGCGCGCATCGATCATGCGATAGACGCCCGGCCGCGACGGCGCGAGCTTGGCATAGTGCGCGATCGCGGCGCGCCCGGCTGCGAGCGAACCCTGCTCCTCGTCGAAGGCAAGCTTGGAAGCTTCGGCCTCGTCGGGTTGCGGCAGCGACTGCTCGTCGTCGTCTTCGACGATGTCGGCCTCGGGCGCGATTTCTGGCTTGGGCGTGCTCATGCTTTTGAATGTAGCCCGGATAAGCGTCAGCGAAATCCGGGAACGATTGGCCAAAACTCAAGTCCCGGATGTCGCTTTGCTCATCCGGGCCACGCTTTGTGAAATATAGAACTCTCTTAACGATATCAACTTGGAATTACTTACGGATTTAGAACTGTTTAACTTAAAAATCGCGATAAATTCGTTCGATCGGACAAACGGCCTTCGACGCTCTCTTTGACGCCGCAGAGGCATTCGTGTCCACCGCGGCGTCGCACGTTCCGTCCGATCAAAAATCGAGGAGGCCGGCAATGAGAACAATCCCTGGTGCGATTCTTGGTGCTCTTGGCGCGGCTTTATCCCTGGCCGTTACCGGCGCGGCAATGGCCGCCGATTTTCCGGCATCGCCCTACTACACCGCACCGGCTCCGTATTCCGCCTATAGCTGGGCTGGCCCCTATCTCGGCGCCACTCTCGGCTATGAATGGGGCCAGGTGAGCAATAACCCGACGGAGCCGTCCGGCGTGGCCGGCGGTATCGAGGGCGGCTTCAACTGGCAGCACGGCAATTTCGTCTATGGCGCCGAGGCCGATATCAGCCTGTCCGCGGCCGATGACACATTCGCGCCCTGGCAGTTCTCCAATCCGTGGTTCGGCACGCTACGCGGCCGCGCCGGCGTCGCGGTCGGCAATGTGCTGATCTTCGGCACCGCCGGCCTCGCTTATGGCAGCCTCACCGGCGACACGTCGGCAAACCTGTCGGAGAGCCATACCAGCTTCGGCTGGGCCGCCGGCGGCGGCGTCGAGGTTGGCTTCACGCCGCATTGGTCGGCTAAGGCCGAATGGCTTTATCTCGATCTCGCCGATCGCAGCTATTCGATCACCGGCACCAATAACGGGCTCGCCGCCAATCTGCTGCGGCTCGGCGTCAATTACCGGTTCTAGCGGCCCGCGTCCCGCCGCAAGAAACGCGGCCTTCGTTTCTTAAGTTTTCATTCACTATAAATTTGGCAATACTAAAATATTTCCGCCACAATACAGTCAAAACTTGCGGAAGAACTGTGGCTTTCACGCACTAGACGAAGAAATTACATCGAATACGATGCACGGACCTGCGCGGATAGAGAGGTCCTACGATGAAGCGTCTGTGCGTTGCGTTTGCCGGTTTGATGGCGCTTACGGGCGCGGCCGCGGCGGCCGACCTGTCGCGGCCTCCGCCGGTCTATCCGAAGTCCCAGGTTTTTGTGCCGCAGTCCTATGATTGGACCGGCTTTTATTTCGGCATCAATGGCGGCGGAGGTTTCGGCAGTTCATCCTGGGATTTGACCGGCAACCGCAACGTCAGCGGCGGACTGGTCGGTTCGCAGCTCGGCTACAATCGGCAAATCGGCCAGGCGGTGTTTGGCGTCGAGGGCGACCTCGATTGGACCGACATCAACGGCTCGAGCAACAGCGCGTGCGCGGCCGGCTGCAAGACCAGCAACACCTGGCTTTCGACGGTGCGCGGCCGGCTCGGCTATGCCGCCGACCGTTACATGCCCTTCGTCACCGGCGGCGCCGCGTTCGGCAATGTCGAAGCATTCAGGCCTGGCTTTCCGCAAGGCGGCGCCGATCGCACCGGCTGGACTTTGGGCGGCGGGCTTGAAGCCGCTTTGGTCAACAACTGGACCGCCAAGGTCGAATACCTCTATGTCGATCTCGGCAGCTTCAATTGCGGGCTCAATTGCGGAGCTGGCCTGACGACCGACAATGTCTCGTTCCACACCAACGTGCTGCGCGCCGGCCTCAATTACCGGTTCTGGTAAGCGCGAATTATCCCGCCGGCTTGGTTGCGCCGAAAGCGGGCACGCGGGCAGCGAAATTGTCGAGCCAGGCCACAAGGCGCGGATGATCGCCGCGCCAACCGGCCCCGAAGCGGAATTCGCGATAGCCGAGCGTGCAGGCGAGCGTGATCTGTCCGACGTTCGGCATGGCGTCGATTGGCGGCGGTGCAGCCTCCAATGCAGCTAGCCCGCGTGCGATCTTGCCGGCCTGATGATCGAGCCATTTCTGCTCGTGGTTCTCCGCCTTGCGCCAACGGTTCTCATAGACGGTGAGGATCGACGCATCGAGAATGCCGTCGCACAGGGCCTGTAGGCGCAGTGCGGCAAGCCGCGCCGCCCCATCACGCGGCACGATTTTGCCGCCACCGGCGCGCTGATCGAGATATTCAAGGATCACGCGGGAGTCGTAATAGGCGACACCGTCCTCGGCGATCAGCACCGGGATCTTGCCGAGGGGATTTTGCTTGCGCACGTTGTCATTGACGTCGGTCGTATCGGTCGCTTCGACCTTAACGTCCCTGTCGAAGTCCAGAAGCGAAATCGCAATCCGCACTTTGCGCGCGAACGGCGAAGAGGGCGAAGAACGCAGGATCATCATCGTGGCACCGTATTCGTGGTTTCGCTGAAGGTATCCGCTTTCGAGAGCGCGATGGCAATAAGCCACCGCGCAGCGGCCGGCGGCTAAGCCGCCCGCTTGGCGAACCGCCGCCGCGCTGACGCGCGGCGCGGCAACGTCGTCTTAGGCGGTGACGACGAGATTGACGGCCTTCGGACCCTTGCCCTTTTTATCAGGTTCGACGTCGAAGCTGATGCGCTGCCCCTCAACCAGCGATTTCAGCCCCGCGCGTTCAACGGCGGTAATGTGCACGAACACATCGCGGCCACCGTCGTCGGGCTTGATGAAGCCATAGCCGCGCTCGCCGTTGAAAAATTTGACCGTACCGGTCATTGCCATCGAGACACTCCTTCCCCCGTAGTTCCATCGCCGTCGTCCCCAGGCACGACGGCTAGGCCGGACATCCACGCGGGCAAAGAGCTTGAGCCAAGTACGGTCTCAGTCCATCCGCCGGCCCCCCACAGGAGGCGGAACGTCCAAGCCAGCTAAAAAATTAGACCAATTTTCGGTTGTGGAAAAGTGGCAATGGCCGGTTTCGCGCCGGTTTTGTTAGCGCGATGGCGCTTCGCGATTTGCGGATATTTCGCGCTTTTCTTCCCCCGTGAGCCAATCGAGGCGGAATGCGCCTGTCGCCGAGAACAGCTGCGCGAAAAGCGGCAGCAAAATCCGCAAATCCTGTTCCAAAGTGTAAGGCGGATTGACCACGATGAGGCCGGAGCCGACGAGACCGACGTCTGCGCGCGGCGGACCGAGCGTGATTTCGCTCCGCAAGATTTTGCGCACGCCCGACCGGCGCAGCCGCCGCGCCAGCGCATCGGGACCGTCACGCTCCTTGATCGGATACCACAGCATATAAATACCGGTCGGCCACTTGCGGTAGGCATCCGCCAGCGCGCCGGACAGCCGCATGAAATCGGCGGCGTCTTCGAACGGCGGATCGATGAGCACGAGGCCGCGCCGTTCCGTGGGCGGGACATTGGCGTTGAGCGCCACCCAGCCGTCGAGCACGAGCACTTTGGCGCGCTGGTCGCCGCGCAAGCCGGCCTTGAGCGAGGCGGCCGCGCGCGGCTCGAGCTCGCAGGCGATAAGCCGGTCCTGCTGGCGCAGCCGCGCTTTGACGATCAGCGGCGAGCCCGGATAAACGCGTAAATCCCCGCCCGGATTGAGCGCCGCTATGATGTCGAGATAGGGCTTCAACAGCCCGTCGGCGTCTCGCCCCGGCGATGCCGCCAACAGACGTTCGACGCCGTCATGCCATTCGCCGGCGCGCGCGGCTTGCGGCCCTAACAGGTCGTAGCGGCCGGCGCCGGCATGGCTGTCGATCACCCGGAATGCCGCGGGCTTGGCGCGCAAATGTTCGAGACTGCGGGTCAGCACCACATGTTTGTGCACGTCGGCGAAATTGCCGGCATGAAACGCGTGCTGATAATTCATGGCCAAAATCTTGGCCAAAATCTTGGCCAAAAATTCGAATGACAGTTCGCTATAATCTTCACGCCTAGGTGTCGCCGCCGCGCACCGGCGGCATGGTCAATTGATCGCGGCTGCAGCTGCGCTTGGCGATCTCGGCGCAATCGTGAAACTGCAGATCCTTGGACAGACAGAGCCGCACTTCGGTCAGCCGCGTCTTGTCGCAGCCGATTGCAATCGCGGCCGGGGTGAGCCCGGGATTGGCCTTGATGAAGGCGTCCGCCACCGCGCCGGGCGTAACCGCCAGCGGGGCTTTGAGATCGACATAATCCGGCGGGATTTTCACCGCCGCGCGGGCTTTGCGCACGGTTTCGAAATAAGCATCCGCGGAAAGGCCGGAGCAGGTGCCGTGCCGGTCCCATTCATTGAAGATCAGATGCGGCGCCGGCATCAGATCGAGCATCGATGAGACGATGCCGCGGTATAGCCGCGGCGATGGCACCTGGCAGTATTCCGGAAAGCCCTTGGCGTATTGCGGCCACAACCCGTGCACGACGAACGAATAGGGCCGCGCGCCGCATTGCGGCCCGCGACGATTGGCCGGAATGCCGCTCGGCCGCCTCGGCGCAAAACGACGGCGACCAGGATAGCGACAGCACATAGAAGTCGAATTGCCCGGGCTCGTTCTGCCGCAAATCCTGGGCCACCGCCGCCAGGGGGGCGAGCAACGACGCAACAAACGCCACGCAGACGACAAAGCGAATCATGACCACTCACTCCCCCCCAATGACACCGACACGCACAACGCGGACGCAACCGACAACAGCCGAGCCTAATGTCGGCCTGAGAACAAATCAAGAACAAACTGAGAGCTGGGCACATCACAGCTTTGCGACCGACGCCTGATAAGGGCGCGGCCCGCACGGAAATGACGCATTCGCAGCCCTAGTGTGGCGGGTAGCAATCGACGTTCATTCATCGGACGACAACAGGCATGGCTATCTACCGGCTCTGTAAGAATGAAGCCTTCGAACCGGAAGCGATTTCTACCATGACGCACGCTTATGCGGAGGTGTGCCGCACGCTCGGCTTGACCGAGCGCGATCGGGGCGCGACCAACGCCGTCGCCAAGAAAGTGATCGAGTTCGCCCAACGCGGCGCGCGCGATCCCGGTCGGCTGCGCGATTGCGTCTTACAGGCGATGCGGGGCTAGGCGCTGAGCATGCGTAATCACGGCTGCGCGGCGCGGCAGTCCGGATTGTAGGCCCAATTGCGGTCGAGCCCGGAAACGCAGAAATTAACGCCCCAATCCATGCCGATCATGCCGGTATCTTCGGCAATCGAATAGTAGATTGGGTGCCTGCCGCCGTCATTGATCACCGCCGTGCCGCTGCAGAAGCGGCGCGGGATGGATTGCGCGGCCAAGGGCATCGTGGCGGTTTCGCGGATATTCTCAAAACCGACGATCCGCAATTCGGAATTCCAGAAGCGGAATTCCTTGGTGCGGAAGTTGGCGATGATGCGGTCGAGCGCCGCCGGGTAGTCGCAAGACGGGATGTCGCGGGTATATTCGGGGCCTGACATCCAGAAATTCTTTTGCAGCCAAGTCGCCGCACGGCTCTGCGGCGGCGCGACGAGACAAAGCGCCAGCGCAAGCGCGCCACAGCCGGCGGCCAATCTCGCCCGGAACCCGGCTCGGGACATGGTTTGGGCCCCTCCCCCAACGAAAACACGAAACCGCCAAACCGTGCCGCGCCGGCGCGCGCCGGTCAAGACCGCAAAGCCGCAATGCCGCAGACTTATCCATGCCGCGCGTTTCCACAGAAAAGTGCCGCCGCGAATCGGTTTTTCACAGCTTTGTCGCCGCCGAAATCCGCGCGCGCGTTAGCTGCGTTGTGATACCACTCGTAAGCTCGTTGCATTAATTCGTCGCGTCCGCGTGCATCGCGACAGCAAAGCCGCACTTTCGCGATGACCTCGCTTCCGATCGCCGTAATGGGGTTTGTGATGATCCGGCGAACACCGGCGGACCGCTTTGGGGACAGACTGGGGGGAATTTTGCGATGGGCGAGGTGCACCGGCTCCTGACCCCGCAGGCTTCGTTCGGGCTGCAGGCGGCGGGACGCCTGATGACGGAAGTGTTTGCGCCGTGGGTCCAGGACCTAGCCATGTTGGTCGAGAGCGTGGAAGCGGTTCGTCCGCCCGGTGCGTTGCCGGATTGGCAGCCCGGCGCCATCGTCCGGCTGCCGTTCTCCAAGAAGATTTGTTGCGATGGCGCCGTGGTGTGCAGCCAGGCGCTGATGGCGCTCGCCGACACGGCCATGGTGATCGCCTGTTCGGCCGCCTGGAATGGCTACCGGCCGATGAGCACCATTGACCAGACCACGCATTTCCTCCGCCCGGTGAATTTCGATCTCGTCGCCGACGCCCGTGTTGTGCGTACCGGCCGCAATACCAGCTTCGGCCGGGTCATGCTCGTGCATGCAGCCGACAAGCGGCCGGTCGGCATGGTGGCAAGCGCCTATTCGATGCTGTGAATCTTCTGCTGCCGCCTGCTTTCCTTGGGGGATGGCGAACACCCACCGGCTTTCAATTCTTGTTTTCTGCCTCTAAGCTTCCGGCTCTTGCCGAGGCGGGAGGGCCGGGCGATGGGTAAAAAGCTGCTGATTGCGCTCGCGGTTGCGCTCGTCACCGGCGCCAGCGTAGCAACATCTGCGCTGGCCACCGGCGGGGAATTTGCCGGGCCCGGCCCGCGCATCACCGGCAATGACACCGGCGGAATTTTTCCCTATTCGCCGGCCGTCGAAGGCATCTATCAGCAGATCGCGGAAGGCCATTGCGCCCGTTACGGCCGTCTGGCCAAGGTCACCAGCGTTCATCGCCAATACGGCGATTACGTCAGCTTCGTCTGTTACGACCGCCCGGGCATGATTCACTAACCGTCATTCCGGGCGCGCAAAGCGCGAGCCCAGAATGACGAGAATCAGCGCCAGTCACCGATCATCGTCTGCACCAGAGCGAGCGCCGCGACGGCCGCCGTATCGGCGCGCAGGATCCGCGGCCCAAGCGCGAGGCGGATTACGTTAGGCTGTTTCAACAGCAGCGTGCGCTCGTCCTCGGCAAAGCCGCCTTCGGGTCCGATCAGCACCGCGAGCGGCGAGTGCGGCGCGACAGCGCCGAGCGCGGCGGCCGGATTTGCGACCTCGGCCGCTTCGTCGCAGAAGACGAGCCATCGCGCCGGATCGCGTTCGGCGAGCAGACGGGACAGTGCAACCGGCTGGCCGATCTCGGGCAGGGAAAGAATGCCGCATTGCTCCGCCGCTTCGACGGCGTTGCCGCGCATGCGGTCGAGGTTGACCCGCGTCACCTGGCCGTGGCGGCTGAGCACGGGCTGCAGCCGCGATACGCCGAGCTCGACCGCTTTCTGCACCATGTAGTCGAGCCGGGCCGCCTTGAGCGGGACGAACAGATAATGCAGGTCGGGCGGCATGGTCTGCGGCCGCGTTTTGACGCCGACGCGAAGTACCGCAGCGCGTTTTCCGGCTTCAATCGTGGCGTTCCACTCGCCATCGCGGCCGTTGAAAATCAGGACGCCAGCGCCCGCGCTGAGGCGCAATACATGGGCCAGGTAATGCGATTGCGGCCGGTCAAGGCGGACCGACGCCCCCGCTTCGAGCGGCGCGCTCACGAACAGCCGGGGCGTGCGAAAATCATAGCTGGGCATGGCAAACGCAGGATCGGCCGGCTCACTTGCTTCGGCTTTAGCCCCGTTAGCCGTTGAGCACCAGCGTCGCACCCCCCGCCTGCCCCTGGGCTTTGCCGCCTTGTCGCCGAATTCGGCAGGTCTTAATGGCCAGATCTTAATTCGCTCAAGCCTTTAATGGCCGGGGGATATCGGGCACAGTCCGGAGCATGGGAAAGATCACAACAATGCGGCGCGGCGTTGTCATCGCGTTTCGCCCGATTGCGGCGATGTTCGCGCTGGTCTGCCGCTGGTCTGCCGCTTGGCCTGTCACTTGGCGTCGATCCCGGCTTTGCCCAGCAAATGCCGGCGTCGGCGCAGTGCGACCAATTCCGCCCGTTGCAAGAGGAAACCCAGAAACGCGCCGCCGCGGTCACGGCGGCGATGAATGCCCACGCCGACCGCAAGCAGATTTGCGCGCTGATGACCACTTTCGTCAACGCCGAGAGCGTGTTGGTAAAGTTTCTCGAAGACAACAAGACCTGGTGCGGGGTGCCTGACCAAGCGGTCACGGTATCCAAGGCCAATCACGAGAAATCGATGAAATTCCACACCGTAGCCTGTTCTGATGACGGCCCCCATCCGAAGACGCCGTCGCTCAGCGACGCCATCAAGACGCCGGACGTCGATTCCGCAACCAATACCAAGACCGGTCGCTTCGGCACTTTCGATACACTCACCGGCAATCCGCTCGCCAAATGACGCGAGCGGCCGGTTCGGTCGCCGACGCGGCCGGTAATTGGGTCGACACCATCGCCCCGCTTTGGCTGCGTCCTTACCTGCGCCTCGCCCGTCTCGACCGGCCCGATTGGCTCCTGGCTCTTGCTGCTGCCGTGCTGGTGGTCGAGTGCGCTGGCGGCGGTGGCGGCGCATGCCAGAGGGCCGAGCCTGTGGCACATCGCGCTGTTCTTCGTCGGCGCTTTTGCCATGCGCGGCGCCGGCTGCACCTGGAATGACATCGTCGATCGCGATCTCGACGGCACCGTCGAGCGCACCGCCTCGCGCCCGATCCCGTCGGGCCAGGTCAGCGTCGCGCAAGCCGCGCTGTTCCTCGTCCTGCAAGCGCTGGTCGGCTTGGCGGTGCTGATCGCATTCAATGGTTTTACAATCGCGCTCGGCATCGCCTCGCTTGCGATCGTCGCGGTGTATCCGTTCATGAAGCGGATCACCTATTGGCCGCAGATCGTGCTGGGGCTCGCTTTTTCCTGGGGCGCGCTGATGGGCTGGGCGGGGGCGTTCGGCCGGCTCGATGGTCCGGCGCTCCTGCTTTACGCCGGCTCGATCTCCTGGGTGATCGGCTACGACACGATTTACGCGCATCAGGATCGCGAGGACGACGCGCTGATCGGCATCAAATCGACCGCGTTATTGTTCGGACCGCGCACCAAGCCGATGCTGGCGCTGTTCTACGGCGTTGCGGTCATTCTGATTGGCGCGGCGGGCTACTGCGCCGGCGCCGGACTGTTTTTCATGCTCGGGCTTTTCGCCTTCGGCGCGCACCTCGCCTGGCAGATCGCGCGGCTCGACATCGGCGATCCCGATAATTGCCTCGCGGTGTTCAAATCCGACCGCGACGCCGGACTGATCCTGTTCGCCGGCTTGCTGCTCGACGCGGCGCTGACGCCACTAGGCTGAGCTTTAATTCCGCGCGATGATCTCGCGCTCGCCGCGATGCACGAGCGGCGTGGCCGGCAGCTTGCCGGCGCGGCGGCGCAGAACGCGCGACGGCCGGCGGCGGGCGATGGCGCTTCGGCGGCGGCGCCGCCAGGTCGGCGCTTCGATGCGCAACGGCCGCCGAGCCGCGCGAACGGCTCGCGCAATTTGCCGTCGCCTTCGGCGACCAGAAGCGGCAGTCCGAGCACGCGGCCCCAGGACTGCCATTCGGCGACGATGTCGTCGGTCTCGGGCGAGGAGAACAGCGGCAGCGACAAAGCCGGATCGGCGTGTTCGAGCACGACCGCGATCGCGCTCGGAGGCTTGCATCGGTTTCGCCGCAAAGACGGATGGCGACGCCGCGGAAGGCGGTCGACCGGCATGTTGAGCGCCATGCGCATGCCGCGCACCGAACGGCGCAGCACCACGCGCTCGCGGTGCAAATCGACGATGCACCGGCGCTCGTCGGCCGCGGCATCGGCGGCTTCGAAACGCACGGGCAAAGAGAAGGGGTCGAGCCGCGAAGCCCCGCGCGGCTCGACCCGGCAGCGATCCTGCCGACTTCCATTTGACGCCTCGAAACTCGCTCCCGCCGGGCTGTTGCCGCCCGGTTGCCGTGACCATGCCACGGTGCGGTCGTGATCGGCTTAAAAAGGCTGGTTAAGGCCCGGTAGTGCGCGCGCGACCGCGCTGCATGATTGACGAGTCGTTGCCGCGATCGCGGCGAATTCTGCGGCAGGTTGCGGGTTGAATCGCGGGCCTGGCGCGCACATCTTGTGCTTGTCCTCGCGCTCGCCCATAAACCAATTGCAAACCGCAAATGTCATCGCTCCTCGATCAATCCGCCCTCACCGATCTTGCCAACCGCCTCGTCGCCGCCGCGCGCCGCGCCGGCGCGAGCGAGGCCGACGCCGTTGCCGTGCGCTCGGTGTCGCTGTCGGTCGAGGTGCGCGACGGCGCGGTCGAGGAATTGCAGCGCTCCGAGGGCGACGACGTCGGCTTGCGCGTCCTGGTCGGCCAGCAAGCAGGCGGCGGTCTCCACCAACGATATCAAAGGCGACGGCGTCGATGCGCTGGCCGAGCGCGCCGTTGCCATGGCGCGCGCGGCGCCGGAGGACAAATTCGCCGGCCTCGCCGATCCGGCGCTTGCTGGCCAAGAGCTTTCCCGATCTCGATCTGCTCGATCCCGACATGCCGGGAGTCGATGTGCTGGAGAAGCGGGCGCAGCGGCGGAAGCCGCCGGCCTTGGCGTCACCGGCGTCACCAAATCGGGCGGCGCCTCGGCCTCGGCCGGCATCGGCGGCATGGTGCTGGTGACGAGCCACGGATTTCATGGCGCCACTATCGGCTCGCGGCACTCGATCTCGATGTCGGCGATCGCCGGCAGCGGCACCGGCATGGAGCAGGATTACGATTTCACCTCGACGCTGCATGCCGTCCGATCTCGAACGTGCCGATGAGATCGGCCGCAATGCCGGCGAGCGCGCGGTCAAGCGGCTCAATCCGCGCAAGGTCGCGACGCGGCGCGTGCCGGTGGTGTTCGATCCGCGGATTTCCGGCTCGCTGGTCGGCCACCTCGCCAGCGCCGCCAATGGCGCCGCCATCGCGCGCAAGACGAGCTTCCTGCGCGAAAAGCTCGGCGAGCGGATTTTCGCGCCCGGCATCGACATCGTCGACGATCCGCTGCGCCGGCGCGGCCAGCGCTCGCGGACATTCGACGCCGAAGGCGTCGCCACGGCAAAGCTCAAACTGGTCGAGGACGGCGTGCTCAAAACCTGGCTCCTCGATTGCGCGACCGCGCGCGAGCTCGATCTGAAAACCACCGGCCACGCCCAGCGCGGCGTGTCTTCGGTCCCCTCCCCCGGGCCGAGCAATCTCTATCTCGCGCCCGGCGCGAAAAGCCCGGACGCGCTGATCGCCGAGATCGAGGACGGCTTTTACGTCACCGACCTGATCGGCATGGGCGTCAATCTCGTGACCGGCGACTATAGCCGCGGCGCCGCCGGATTCTGGATCGAGAACGGCGAGCGCACCTATCCGGTGAGCGAAGTCACCATCGCCGGGCAGCTCGACCGAAATGTTCGCCAGCCTGCAGCCGGCGAACGACCTCACTTTCCGCTACGGCACCAATGCGCCGACCTTGCGCGTGGAGGGCCTGACTGTTGCCGGCCACTGAGGTCGACGACCTGACGCAAATTGCGGCGCGGCTCGAAAGGCGCGGTCCGCGAGGCCGGCGCGCTGGCGCTGTCGATGTTTCAGACGCCGCTGAAGAACTGGACCAAGGGCCCCTCCGCATCGCCGGTCTGCGAGGCCGATATCGCCGTCGACAATCTGTTGCGCGAACGGCTCGCCGCCGCGGGCGAGACCATCGCCTGGCTGTCGGAAGAAAGCGTCGACGATCCGGCGCGGCTTGACGCGCGGCACGTCTGGATCGTCGATCCGATTGACGGCACGCGCGCCTATATCGCCGGGCTTGCCGGATTGGGCGGTGTCGGCGGCTCTGGTCGAGAACGGCCGGCCGATTGCCGCCTGCCTTTACGCGCCGGCGCTTAAGCGAATTCTTCATCGCCCGCGCCGAGCGGGCGCCACGCCTCAACGGCACGGCGATCGCGGCCACGACAGGGCGCGGAACTCGCGCAATGCGCGCATCGCCGGGCCCGCGAAAGCTTCTGGAACGGCTCGCCACGGTCGCCGCCGCCGTTTACCGTCATGCCGCGGGTGCGGTCGCTGGCGCTGCGGCTGGCCCGCGTCGCGCAAGGCGCATTCGACGCCGCCATTGCCGGCGGCAACAGCCACGATTGGGACCTTGCGGCGGCTGATCTTTTGGTGCACGAAGCGGGCGGCGCATTGACGCCCTTTGCGGGCGGAACTGTGACCTATAATCGTCCCGTGCCGCGGCACGGGATGCTCGTCGCGGCCGGCCGGGACAGGCACGCGGCGCTCATCAAACTTCTTGGGGATGGACGCCTCGCGTTTTCATAATCGCGGATCGAGCGCGCGGATCAAACATCATGTCTGATACCCCAAAGCCAAAGCAGTTGCTCCATCTCGTCTTCGGCGGCGAACTCGACAGCGTGTCGAACACCGAATTCAAGGATCTCGACAAGCTCGACATCGTCGGCGTCTATCCGAACTATGCCACCGCCTATGCGGCCTGGAAGGCGAAGGCGCAAGGCACCGTCGACAACGCCGAGATGCGATATTTCATCGTGCATCTGCATCGCCTGCTCGACCCGGAAAGCCCGGCGCCGCAACGCTGAGGCGACGCATGCGGCTATGGCGGCACATCGGACGGCAGCGCTGGGCCAAGGTGACGATCGGAGTCGCCGCCGCCGAATATCTGCGCTTCGTCGGCATGACCACGCGCTTTACGCTCGAGCCGGCCGATATCTATGCGCGCGGCGAAGCCGACATGCCGATCATCCTGGCCTTCTGGCACGGGCAGCATCTGCTCGCGCCGGTGGCGCGGAAGGGAACGCATCGCGTGAACATGCTGGTGTCGCGACATCGCGACGGCGAGATCAACGCCATCGCCGCCAAGCGGCTCGGCGTCGGCACGATCCGCGGCTCCGGCAATCATGGCGGCGGCTTCGTGCACAAAGCCGGCGTCGCCGCCTTCCAGTCCATGCTCGATGCTGCTCGCCGAAGGCAGTTCGATCGCGATTTCGGCCGACGTGCCGAAAGTGGCGCGCGTCGCCGGCCTCGGCATCATCAAGCTGGCGCAGGCTTCCGGCCGACCGATCTATCCGAGCGCGATCGCCACCAGCCGGCGCGTCGTGCTCAACAATTGGGATCGCACCACGATCAATCTGCCGTTCGGCCGCGGCGCCGGCGTCGCCGCCGAGCCGCTGAGCGTTCCGGCCGACGCCGACGACGCCGCGCTCGAAGCCGCGCGCCGCACTGCTCGAAGACCGGCTCAATGCGGCGACGCGGCGCGCCTATGAGCTGGTCGACCAGCCGACGGCGGAGTGTGAGCGTGCCCGAACGTCTGCCGTTTGCGTTGCGTCTTATCAGTTGGCGTCCGCCGCCGGGTCGCCGGTCGCGCCGCAAGTGCTGGCGCGGCGTCTCAAGCGCGGCAAGGAACATCCCGAGCGGCTCGCCGAACGGCGCGGCGAAGCCACGCCTCAAGCGCCCGCAGGGCCCGCTGATCTGGGTGCACGGCGCGAGCGTCGGCGAGATGCTCGCCGCGGTGCCGCTGATCGAGCGGCTGCGCGCGCAGGATTTCGCCGTGCTGGTCACTTCGGGCACGGTCACGTTCGGCGGCGCTCGCCGAGCAGCGCCTGCCGGACGGCGCGTTGCATCAGTTCATTCCGCTCGATGCGCCGCGCTTTCGTGCGGCGCTTCCTCGACCATTGGCGGCCCGGATCTGGCGCTGTTCGTCGAATCCGATCTGTGGCCCAATCTCATCTTGTCCTGCGCGGAACGCCGCATTCCGATGATCGTCATCAACGGCCGGCTGTCCGAGCGTTCGTTCGCCGCTGGCAGCGCGTGCCGCGGCGTGATCGCGGCGCTGTTGTCGCGTTTCGATCTGTGCCTGACGCAATCCGCCGCCGACGCCGAACGCTATGCGCAGCTCGGCGCGCCGCGCGTCACCTCGACCGGCAATCTCAAGCTCGACGTGCCGGCGCCGCCGGTCGATCAGGCGGCGCTGCAACGCCTGAAGGAGATCAGTCGGCACGCGGCCGGTCGTCGCCGCGGCTTCGACGCATCCCGGCGAGGAGAGCGCGATCATCGCCGCGCATCGGCGATTGCGCGCGAAATTTCCGTCGCTGTTGACGGTGATCGCGCCGCGCCATCCCGCGCGCGGCGAAAGCATCGCCGACAATCGCCAAAGTCGCGGGGCTTGGCGTGGCGCTGCGCTCGCGACGCGGGCAGCCGATGCCCGATATCGGCGTCTATGTCGCCGACACGCTGGGCGAGCTCGGTCTGATCTATCGGCTCGCGCCGATCGTGTTCATGGGCGGCTCGCTCGCGTCGCATGGCGGCCAAAATCCGATCGAGGCGATCCGGCTCGGCGCCGCCGTGCTGCATGGCCCGCATGTGTGGAACTTCGCCGAAATCTACGCCACGCTCGACGCGGCGCACGGCGCGGAGCTCGTTGGCGATGAAGCGGCGTTGACGGCTCATCTCGGCGAGTGGCTCGCCAATGCGGCGGCGCGCAAGGCAGTGGCCGATGCGGCAGCGCGATACGGTCGGCCGGCTTGGCGGAGCGCTCAAGCGCACGCTCGCCGCGCTCGATCCCTATCTGATGCAGCTTCGGCTCGAGCAACGGGCGTCCTAGATGCGCATGATCTTTTCCGAAAACCGGTACCCACTTTTCGGGATCATGCTGTGACCCGCGAGCCGGCCTTCTGGTGGCAGCCCGGCACCGGAGCGCTGCTGACCCCGTTTGCCGCCCTCTATGGCGCGGTGGCGGCGCTGCGCATGCAGTCGCCAGGACGCGACGCCGGCCTGCCCGTCATTTGTCTCGGCAATCTCACTGTCGGCGGCGCCGGCAAGACGCCGGCGGCGCTCGCGGTGGCCCAGCTCCTGCTTGCCGCGCACGAGCGGCCGTTCTTCTTGAGCCGCGGCTATGGCGGGCGGCTTTCAGGCCCGGTGCGCGTCAATCCGGCGATCCATCGTGCCGCCGACGTCGGCGACGAGCCACTGCTCCTGAGCCGGCTCGCGCCGACCGTCGTCGCGCGCGATCGCGTTGCCGGCGCGAAACTGGCGCAGTTCGCCGGAGCAAGTGTCATCGTCATGGACGACGGCTTGCAGAATCCCTCACTCGCCAAAAATCTCGCAATTCTTCTGCTCGACGGCCGCCGCGGCATCGGCAATGGCCACATCATTCCGGCGGGCCCATTGCGCGCGCCGCTCGGCATGCAACTCGACCGGGTGCACGCGATTGTCGTTGTCGGTCCGCCCGACGGCGCCGCCATGGTCCTCGACCGCGCGAATCTTCGCGGCATCACCCTCTTTCATGGCCGGTTCGAGCCCGACCGCAGCGTCATCGCGGCCATAGGCAAGCGCAAAGTGCTGGCTTTCGCCGGGATCGGCGATCCCGAAAAGTTTTTTGCAACGCTGACCGAAGCCGGCATCACGGTCGCCGAGCGCGCGAGCTTCCCCGACCATCACCGCTACACGGCGGAAGAAGCGCAGCACTTGAGCACGCGTGCGCAAGCCGGAAACCTGATGCTGGTCAGCACCGAGAAGGATTTGGCGCGGCTGTCGGGCGAGCCGGAGCTTGAGGCGCTCGCCGCGCGCACCAGCGCGTTCCCGGTGCGGCTTGTCATCGAAGAGGCGGATCAGTTCTGGCAAATGGTGCTGAAGGCGGTCAAGCAATAAGACCGCCCTACTTCCGAGCATAAACACCGCCCTGCCGCTGCAAGACCGCCTCGGGCGTGGCATAGGCTTCCTGCAGGTCGACACTCCAGTAACGCAATTCTTCAAGCGGGATCGGCACCCCGGTCACGGCGCAGCGCACGAACGCGCCCGGCCGCAGGACGCGAAAATCGCCGTCGAGATATTTGACATCGGCTTCGCCAGGCATCGGAGCAGAACGATCGGTACGATTGAGCAAATGCGCCTCCGTTGCGGATCGGCAGCCTTCGAGCCCGCGGCCTAGTCGGCAACATAATCGCTCCGCCGGGGGGACGAAAGGCATCACCTTAACTTCACGCTGTGATATTCTGCCCCGGCGGGGCGCGCACTGAAATCGGCAAGAATTCGGCAAGAACTCAGCAAGAGATCAACAAGAAATCACCAAGCCATGGCTTTGCGAACGCTGCCCTTCGCCCTCGCCGGTCTTGTGATGTGGATGGGCGCCGTCCTGGCCGCCGCGCCGGACCATGTCGACATTCCCGAGGGCACGCTTACGCTGCACACGACGCTGTATCGCCCGGACGGGGCTGGCCCGTTCCCGGCCGTGGTGGCGCTGCACGATTGCGGCGGACTGTTGCACCGTCCCATGACCCAAGCGCAGCTTTACGACCAATGGGCGCGGCTGCTTGTCGCCCAGGGCTTCGTCGTGGTGCTGCCGGATTCGTTCGGCTCACGCGGCCTGCATTCGCAATGCCGCGAGGCTGACCGCAAGGTGCATGCGTCGCGGGAGCGCGTCGCTGACGCCAATGCCGCACGGCTGTGGTTGCAGGCGCAGAATTACGTCAAGCCGGACCACGTCTCGCTGTTGGGCTGGTCGAGCGGCGGCGTCGCCGCGCTTTGGGCGATACGGCCGACCGCCGTGCCGCACGATGGCAGCGTCGACTTCCGCTCCGCGGTCGCGTTCTATCCGAACTGCCGCCGGTCGCGCGAGACCGCCTGGAGCGCGCGTGTGCCCACTTTGATCCTGATCGGCAGCGCCGACGATTGGACGCCGGCTGTCACCTGTCAGCAAATGGTCGCCGGCGCGCACGATCGCAGCGCCCGCGTGCAGATCGTCGTCTATCCGGGCGCGCATCACGAATTCGATCGGGCCAACGTGCCGATCCGGTTGCGCACCGGCCTCGTCAATACCGCGGATCCGTCCGGCCGCGCCCATGGCGGCACAAATCCCGCGGCGCGCAACGACGCGCTCACGCGCGTGCCGGAATGGCTAGCAAAATAGCGCGCGAGTGTTCTTGAAAAGGGCAAAGCGCCCGAAAAAAAGAAAACGCCGCGCCGAAATTTCGGCGCGGCGCAAGAAGGAGCGAAGCGTACTACCAGCAACGCCGATAGCCGCGGTGCCAATAGCAATGACGCCAGTGCCGATGGTAGTAACCGCGGTGATAGTAATAGACCGGCGTGACGCCACCGGTGTCGCCGGACGTGACGCCCGTCAGCGGCGCAATTGGCGCGGCTTGCGAAGTCCCGGAAACGGCCGCTAAAAGCAACGCTGCGACCGCCATCGCAAAAACAGTGCGTGTCATTATCGTTCTCCTTCGGCGCGAACCTGTGCGAACAAATAACACGTGGGAACAATGGCGGTTCCGCGACGGTCGCCGCACGGCAAAATGAATAAACAGTCAGAATCTCAAGGCAATTCAATCAAGACCAAACAGCGCCCGCGCGTTGGTGCGGCCGATCTTGGTCCGATCCTGCTCGCCGATCTCGACGGCATCGAACCAGGCGGCGCCGTGCGCGTGATCCTCGAACGGATAGTCGATGGCAAACAAGACGCGGTCGGCCCCGACCGTCAGCATCGCGTGGATCAGCGATTGCGTGCAGAAATTGCCGCTCGTCGTGATGTAAAAATTTTTGCAGAAATAGTCGCGCATGGGTTTCTTGGCCGGCCGGCCCGGCAGCTTGGTCAGCCGGTGATCGAGCCGCCAAAGATCGTAAGGAATGCGCTCGCCGAGATGGCCGAGCACGATCTGCAATTTGGGATGCTCGTCAAACAGGCCGCAGCCCATCAGGCGCAGCGCGTGGATCGCGGTCAGCTCGGCAAAATCCCACGGCGAACCGGTGAGCCAGGGATGGCCTTCATAGGCCTGGCGGCGGCTCGGCAAGGAATAGCGCGGATGCAGATAGAACGGCACACCCAGGCGTTCGACCTCAGCCCAGAACGGCCGATATTGCGGCAGGTCGTAATAGACCACGCTTTCGGCGTCCCCGACTTGTGAGAAGCCGTTGACCAGCGCGCCTTTGAATTCGAAATCGCGCACGCAGCGTTGCAGTTCGGCGGCGGCGGCTTGCGGGTCCTGCATCGGCAGCGCGGCCAAGCCGGCGAAGCGATCGGGGCGCTTCGATACCGCCTCGGCCAGCACGTCATTGGCTTGCCGTGCCAGCCCGATCGCTTTGGTGGTGTCGGGAATCTCCTGGATACCGTTGGCATTGAGCGACAGCACCGCCATTTCGATGCCGCAGGCATCCATCTCGGCGAGCCGGCGGTCGAACAGGTCGATCAGTTTGCCGTGTATGCCCGCCCAATAGCTGTCGTCCGGATGGCGCACCGATTTGGCCGCCGTCTCGGCAAGAGCAAAATGCTCTTCGACCGCGATTTTGTCCTGCATCGCGTGCTCCTTTTGATCTCGCTCAGAACAAATCGCCCTGCCCCGGTCCGCCGTCGCGCCGGATGCGCGGCTTGGCCGGCTCGCCAATCGGCCTATCTGCGGATGGCGCGCCCGAAACTAAGGAGCCCTGGGCGTGCGCGCCGACCCGGCCATCGACGAATTCGATCTCCAGTCCCATGCCCGCCGTCACGGCGGCCGCCGTGCGCAGCGGCCGGCCGGTGGCATCGCGTACAAGTGTAAAGCCACGCGCAAGCACGCCGCGATAGGAAAACGCGACGAGCAACTGGGCGCCGCGCTCCGCCCGTGCCTGCCGCACCGCGATGACATGGCGGAACGCCCGCGTCGCGCGCTCGGCAAAGGCGCCGAGGCGTTCGCGCCGCCGCTCGACCGTACCGCGCAGAAGATGCGGGCTCAGCCGCGCGCCGACCCGTGAATAGGCCACATGATGAATTTGGGCGTTGGCGCGCAACCCCCGGCGCAATCCCGCCGCGGCCTGATCGAGCCGCTGCCGGGGGAGCGCCAGCACCTCGTCGGCGGCCGGCAGCGCCCGCGCGGCCGAACGCAATTCGCTCCGCCGCGCGTCCTGATTGCGTCGCCAAGAGGCGAATGCCCGGCGTACCAGCGAATCGAGATCGAGCGTCAGCTCGGCGCGCACCGGCACCGCCATTTCGGCGGCCGCGGTCGGCGTCGGCGCCCGCCGGTCGGCGACGAAATCGATCAACGTCACGTCGGTCTCATGGCCGACCGCGGAAATCAGCGGAATCAAGCTTGCCGCCGCGGCGCGCACCACAATCTCTTCGTTGAACGACCATAAATCCTCCAGCGAACCGCCACCGCGCGCCACAATGATGAGATCGGGCCGCCGCGGCATTCCCCCACCCAACCCTCCCCCGCTTGCGGGGGAGGGCTGGATGGGGGCCAGCGCGTTGAAACCTGCGATCGCGGCAGCGACTTCGGTGGCCGAGCCGTCGCCCTGTACCTTGACCGGCCACACCAAAACGTGGCGCGGAAAACGGTCGGCGAGCCTGTGCAATATGTCGCGGATCACCGCGCCGCTCGGCGAGGTGATGACGCCGATCACGGCGGGGAGGAACGGCAACAGCTGCTTGCGCGCCTCGTCGAACAATCCTTCCGCGGCAAGAAGCTGCTTGCGCTGTTCCAACAGCGCCATCAGCGCGCCGAGGCCGGCCGGCTCCAGCGTCTCGACGATGATCTGGTAACTTGAGCGGTTGGGATAGGTCGTAAGCTTGCCGGTGACGATAACCTCGAGGCCTTCCTCGGGCTTGACCCGCATTCGGCCGAACGCGCCCTTCCAGATCACGGCATCGATCTTGGCGCTTTCGTCCTTAAGCGCAAAATAAGCGTGGCCCGACGAATGCGGGCCCTTGTAACCCGACACCTCGCCCCGCACGCGCACGTAGCCGAAGGTGTCTTCGACCGTGCGCTTAAGCGCCGTCGACAGTTCGGAGACGGTCAGTTCCGGGAGATTGAGGCGCGGTTCGTTCATCGTCGCCTTTTGGCGTTCTGCACAGGGCCGGACCTGGCCGAGGTTGACGAGTTGGCGAAGTCCGTGGCGATTAGTGGGGCCCATCGCGGGCACCGGTCAAGTCCCGCGCGTAAGTCGCCAAGGCATTCTGATCTATGAACATTCTGTTGCTAGGGTCGGGCGGACGCGAGCATGCGCTGGCCTGGAAAATGGCGGCGAGCCCGCTCACCGACACGCTTTACTGCGCGCCGGGCAATGCCGGCATTGCGCGCGACGCCGAATGCGTCGCGCTCGATCTCGCCGATCATTCCGCGGTCGTCGCGTTTTGCCGTAACACCGGCATCGATTTCGTCGTCGTCGGGCCGGAAGCGCCGCTGTGCGCCGGCATTGTCGACGACCTCGAAAGCTCAGGCATCAAGGCTTTCGGCCCGACGCGCGCCGCTGCCCGCTTGGAAGGCTCCAAGGGTTTCACCAAGGATCTAAGCCGCGCCCACACCATTCCGACCGCCGCCTATGAGCGCTTCCGTGCCGCCGCTCCAGCCAAAGCCTATCTGCGCAAGCGCGGCGCGCCGATTGTCGTCAAGGCCGACGGGCTCGCCGCCGGCAAGGGCGTGGTCGTAGCGCAAGATCTGGCCGAGGCCGAAGCGGCGGTCGACATGATGTTTTCCGGCGGTCTCGGTGAAGCCTTCGGTGAGATCGTGATCGAGGACTTTCTGGACGGCGAGGAAGCCTCTTTCTTCGCGTTGTGCGACGGCGAGACTGCGATCGCGCTCTCCACGGCGCAGGATCACAAGCGCGCCTATGATGGCGATAAGGGGCCGAATACCGGCGGCATGGGCGCCTATTCGCCGGCGCCGAACATCGATGCCGCCATGAGCGCCCGCGTGATGGCCGAGATCATAATGCCGACATTGCGGGCGATGAAGACGATGGGCTGTCCCTATAAGGGCGTCCTCTATGCCGGGCTGATGATCACCCGCGAGGGGCCGCAGCTGATCGAATACAATGCGCGCTTCGGCGATCCGGAAACCCAGGTGCTCATGCTGCGCCTGATGTCGGATCTCGTCCCGGCGCTGCTCGCCAGCCGCGACGGCATGCTCAAGAGCTTTGATCTGCGCTGGTACGACGACCCGGCGCTCACCGTGGTGATGGCGGCCAAAGGTTATCCGGGCCAATACGCCCGCGGCACAGTGATCGAAGGCCTCGACGATGCCGCCAAAGTCGAGGGGGTCGAAATCTTCCACGCCGGCACCAAGGCCGAGGGCGGAAAAATCCTCGCCAACGGCGGCCGCGTGCTCGATGTCTCAGCGATTGGCAAGACGGTCAGTGAGGCGCGAAGACGCGCCTATGAAGCCGTATCGCGAATTCGCTGGGCCGAAGGCTTCTACCGCCGCGATATCGGCTGGCGCGCGATGGGGCGGGAATCAAAATAATGCCCGATCTCGCCGACCTCTATCCCGGTTACGCGTCGCGCTGGATCGACACTTCGGCCGGCAAAATCTTTGCCCGCGTCGGCGGTAGCGGGCCGCCGCTTATCCTTCTCCACGGCCATCCGCAGAGCAATGTCATGTGGCACCACGTGGCGCCGGCGCTCCTGCCGCATTTCACGCTCGTGATCGCCGACCTGCCCGGCTACGGCTGGTCGGCGGCGCCGCAGGAGGACGCCGAGCACTCCCCTTACACCAAACGCGCCATGGCCAAGGCGATGGTCGAGGCGATGGAGGCATTTGGCTTCGCCCGCTTCCGGCTCGCCGGCCACGACCGGGGCGGCCGCGTCGGCTACCGCCTCGCGCTCGATCATCCCGGCCGCCTCGAACAGCTCGCGGTGCTCGATATCGTCACCACCTGGGACATGTGGCACCGCATCAGCGCGGCGCTGGCCTATCGCGCCTGGCATTGGATGTTTTTGGCGCTGCCTGCCCCGTTTCCGGAAACGCTGATCGGCCGCGATCCAAAATTCTTTTTCGATTTGCGCGCGCGAGCGGGCGCCAATGCAAAGAACAAGACGAAGGACGTCTCGATCTTCGATCCGCGCGCGCTGGCGCATTACCACGCCGCCTACGAAGACCCGACCCGCATCCACGCCATGTGCGAAGATTACCGCGCCGGCCGCACCACCGACCTTGCGCATGACGAGACCGACCGCGCGGCCGGGAAAAAGATTGCCTGCCCGGTGCTGGCACTATGGGGCTCAAGCGGGCTCCCCGCCAATGCCGAACTCGACCCGCTCGCCTGCTGGCGCGATTGGGCGCCGGATCTGCGCGGCTTTGCCATCGAGAGCGGGCACTATCTGCCGGAGGAAAATCCCGCCGCCACGGCGCGGGCATTGCTGGATTTCTTCACGGCGCGCTAACTTGCGTCATGACGAGCACCGACCGCCAGAGCGCGTTCTCCGGTACCCGCGAGGTCGCCGAGCGGCTACGCTTCGATGTCCCGCGTCTCGAAGCCTATTTGCGCGAGCACGTCGCGGGATTTGCCGGACCGGCAGTGGTCAGCCAGTTCAAGGGCGGCCAATCGAATCCGACCTATCTGGTTGAGACGCCGCTGCGGCGTTACGTTTTACGCCGCAAGCCGCCCGGCAAATTGCTGCCGTCCGCGCATGCCGTCGATCGCGAATACCGGGTGATCGACGCGCTTGCCGCGCAAGGCTTTCCGGTGCCGCAGCCGGTTGTCTATTGCGACGATGAAAGCGTGGCCGGCACGGCATTCTTCGTCATGGCCCATGTCGAGGGCCGGGTATTCTGGGAACCGCAGATGCCGGCGTCCGATCCGGCCGAGCGGGCGCAAGTTTACGACGCCATGAACGCGACACTGGCGCGGCTGCACACGTTCGATCCGGCGAAGATCGGCCTCGGCGACTACGGCCGCGGCGAGAACTACGTCGCGCGCCAGGTCGAGCGCTGGTCGAAACAATATCGCGCCTCCGAAACCGAGCCGATCGAGGAGATGGAGCGGCTGATCGTCTGGCTGCCGGCGCACCTGCCGCCGCCGCAGCCTGCCCGCGTCGTGCATGGCGACTACCGGCTCGACAATATGATCGTCACGCCGAGCGCGCCGCGCATCGCCGCCGTGCTCGATTGGGAATTGTCCACGCTCGGCGATCCGCTAGCGGACTTCTCCTATCATCTGATGCAATGGCACATGCCGCACTCGGAAGCCGGCACCGGCTCGCTTGTGGGTGCCAACCTTGCCGCGCTCGGCATTCCATCGCTCGACGTTTATGTCGATGCTTACGTGACGCGCACCGGCCTCGACCCGCGGCCGCATCTGCCGGTCTATTTTGCTTACAATTTCTTCCGTCTCGCCGCGATCATGCAGGGCATTGCCGGCCGCGTGCGCGACGGCACCGCGACCAGCGCCTTCGCCGCCGCCAAGGGTGAGCAGGTGCGGCCGCTCGCCGCCAAGGCTTTCGAGTTTGCGCAGCAGGGCGGCGCATGAAGACCTTCGCACTCGCGCTTGGCTCGGGCGGCGCGCGAGGGCTGGCGCATATCGCGGTGATCGAAGCGCTCGACGAGATGGGCGTGAAGCCGCTCGCCATCGCCGGCGCGTCGGTCGGCGCATTGATCGGAGCCGCCTATGCCGCGGGCATGAGCGGCAAGGATATCCGTCACCACGTCCTCGCTATCGCGCATCATCCGCGCGAGACCCGGCGGCGTCTGCTGGCGGCGCGAGCGGGGAGATTATCGGACCTGTTGTCCGGCGCATTCAGCCAGGCGACGCAGATGGACGCGGAGAAATTCTGCGCGCAATTTCTGCCGGAAGCGATCCCGGCGGATTTCTCCGCGCTGGCCATTCCGCTCGTCGTCATGGCGACCGATCTGCATCGCCGGCAGGAGGCGGCTTTGTCGAGCGGCCCGCTGCGCACAGCGCTTGCCGCCTCGATGGCGTTTCCCGGCCTGTTCCGGCCGGTCGGCATCGACGGCCGTATCCTGGTCGACGGCGGCGCCACCAATCCGTTGCCGTTCGATCAGCTTTCGGGCCGCGCCGATGCCGTCATCGCCGTCGAAGTGTTCGGCGCCGCCGGCGCCGGAACGAAGCGACATGCCCGGCGCGTGGGAGAGCGTTTTCACCACACTCAACATCATGGGCTCGACTATCGTCGCCGCCAAACACCAGCACGCCGCACCCGACCTCGTGCTCCGCCCCAGTGTCTCGATCTTCCGCACGCTCGACTTCTACCAGGCGAGCGCGATTTTGCGCACCGCCGAGGCGGTGAAGAGCGAAGTGAAGGAAAAGCTCGGCAAGCTGCTTAACGCCGCTCCTTGAAAAACTCCTTGAGCAAACTCGAGCTTCCGCCTCCGCCAGCCCGCCATAGACTTCGGGCCGGTGATGGCAGGTGGGGGACGCGAAAAACTTCACGCCGTTGTCCACCGCGCCGCCCTTCGGGTCGGCGGCGCCGTAATAGAGCCTGCGGATGCGCGCGAAGCCGACCGCGCCGGCGCACATGGCGCAGGGCTCGAGCGTGACATAGAGATCGCAGTCGTCGAGGCGTTCGGAGCCGAGCCCGGATGCCGCTTGGCGGATGACGATCATCTCGGCATGCGCGGTCGGGTCGCGGTCGGCGAGCGTGCGGTTGCCGGCGCGCGCGAGCACCTCTCCGTCGCGCACGATGACGGCAGCCGACCGGCACCTCGCCGCGGGCGCCGGCAGCGCGGGCCTCCTCCAGCGCCATATCCATGAATGAGGTCATGTCACCGTCATGGCCGGGCATAGCCGTTCGAAGAATGGCATCGCCTCGCTCGCCTATGTCCCGGCCATCCACGTCGGTGGGTGGTATAAAGACGTGGATGCCCGGCACAAGGCCGGGCATGACGATATGAGACGGCATGACCCCCGACGACCAGCACAAACCCGGCGAGCGCATCGCCAAGGTGATCGCCCGCGCCGGGCTCGCCTCGCGGCGCAACGCGGAAGAATGGATTGCCGCCGGCCGGGTCGCCGTCAACGGCGAGGTCATCACTCTCGCCGGCGCTCAATGTCACCGCCGGCGACCGCATCAGCGTCGACGGCCAACCGCTGCCGGCGCGCGAGCGCACGCGGCTCTTCCTCTATCACAAGCCGCGCGGGCTGATGACGACGCATGCCGACCCGCAGGGCCGGCCGACGATTTTCCAGAAGCTGCCGCCAGACCTGCCGCGGCTCATCAGCGTCGGCCGGCTCGACTTCAATACCGAAGGCTTGCTGCTCCTGACCAATGACGGCGCGCTGGCCCGCGCGCTGGAATTGCCGGCGACCGGCTGGCTGCGGCGCTATCGCGTGCGCGCGCACGGCGCGGTGACGCAACCGCAAGCTCGATACCTTGCGCGGCGGCATCACGATCGACGGCATTCACTACGGGGACATCGAGGCGGTGCTCGACCGCGTGCAGGGCTCGAATCTCTGGCTCACCTTTGCCATCCGCGAGGGCAAGAACCGCGAGGTGCGCAATGTGCTCGGCCATCTCGGGCTAACGGTGACGCGGCTCATCCGCGTCTCGTTCGGCCCGTTCCAGCTTGCCGAGCTCGCGCTGGGCGCGGTCGAGGAGGTGCCGACGCGCGTGTTGCGCGAGCAGCTCGGCGAGCGGCTGGTTGCGCAATCGGGGGCTGATTTTTCGACGCCGCTCGCGGCACCCCCGATACCCGCGGCGCGCCCAGCGCCGGCGGCGCGTCCGGCACCGGCGGCGCGCCCGCCGCTGGAAGCGCCGAGCACCGTCGAGCGCCAAACCCAAAGACCGCAAATCGCCGCATCACGCCTGGCGCGCGCATGAACAGGATCAGCCGAGCAAGAAGTTGCGGCGCAAATTCCATGGCGCGCGCGGCAAAGCCGAACTGCCTCGACCGCCGCGCGGCGAAGCGCGCGAAAGCCTTTTGACCGACCGCAAAGGCCGTCCTGTTGCCGTCGAACGCCACGGCGAGCCGCCGCCGCCGCGGGAGCCGCGCGAGGAACGCAAGAGCAGATTTTCCCGCCCGGGCGGCCGCCATCGTTCTGCCGATCGCACCTCCGGGCCACGGCCGCGCCACCCGCGGGGTAGGCGCTGATGCGCATCGTCGGCGGACGGCTGCGCGGGCGCCCGCTCGCCGGTCCGAAATCCAGCGCCATTCGCCCCACCGCCGATCGCATGCGCGAGTCGCTGTTCAACATTCTCCTGCACGGCTACGGCGACCCAATGACCGGTGCGCGCGTGCTCGACCTATTTGCCGGCACCGGCGCGCTCGGCATCGAAGCCGTTTCACGCGGCGCGACGTTTGCGCTGTTCGTCGACGAGGGCGCCGAGGCGCGCGCATTGTTGCGCGAGAACGTCGCCTCGCTCGGGCTTGGCGGCACGACCCGTATCTTCCGCCGCGACGCCACCAGGCTCGGTCCCGCTCATCCGGTTGAGCCTTTCTCGCTCGCTTTTCTCGATCCACCCTACGGGCAAAATCTTGCCGACCACGGCGCTCGTTTCGGCGCGCGCCGGTGGCTGGCTCATGCCCGATGCTCTGATCGTCGTCGAAGAGGCGGCGAAGGCCGCCTTCGCCGCGCCCGATGGCTATTTGGAACTGGAGCGTCGCACGTTACGACGATACGGAGTTCGTCTTCCTGCGACCGACTTAACGCCGGCCGAATAGGCGCTCGATGTCGGTGAGCTTCAATTCCACATAGGTTGGCCGGCCGTGGTTGCATTGGCCGGAATTTGGCGTCGTTTCCATTTCGCGAAGCAGCGCGTTCATTTCCTCCGGCTTGAGCCGCCGTCCGGCGCGTACTGAGCCGTAACAGGCCATCGACGAGGCAACCTGCATCAAGCGGCGCTCGAGCGGCAGCGCCTCGTCCCATTCGCTCATATGCTCGGCGAGATCGCGGACGAGGCCGCCACCGTCAATCTCGCCGAGCAGCGCCGGCGTTTCGCGCAGCGCCACCGCGCCGGGGCCGAATGCCTCCAGCACAAGGCCGTAACGCGCCAGCTCTTCCGTGCGCGTAAGCAGGCGCTCCACGTCCGCTTCGTCGAGCTCGACGATTTCAGGAATGAGGAGGATTTGCCTGTGGACGCCGCTTTTGTCGAGCGCGGCCTTGAGCCGCTCATAGACGATGCGCTCATGCGCGGCGTGCTGATCGACGACGACGAGGCCGTCGCGGGTCTGCGCCACGATATAAGTATCGTGGACTTGGGCACGCGCCGCGCCGAGCGGATGATCGAGCAGCGCCGCGTCGGCCACTTCGCTATCCTCGGCGACGCCGCCGCGCAAATCGGCAACGGGTTCACCGACGTCAAAGGCGGCTTGTGCGGCTTCGGCAAAGCCGCCGTGGCGCGGCGGGGCGAAAGCCCGCCGCACATCGCCCGGACGCGCCGGCGAACGCCGCGAATCCCAGCCGCGCTGCGGTCGGAACGCCGCAATAGTCGCCGCACCGCCGGTCGTCGCCGCGCGCGCGCCGTCGCGCGCCAGTGCGGCCTTAAGCGCGTGCACGATCAGCGCGCGGACCAGACCGGCATTGCGGAAACGCACTTCCGCCTTGGCCGGATGCACATTGACGTCGACTTCGCGCGCCGGCAGCGTGACGAACAAGGCAAGCAGCGGGTGGCGGTCGCGCGGCAGATAGTCGGCGTAGGCCGCGCGCACCGCGCCGATCAGGAGCTTGTCGCGCACCGGCCGGCCATTGACGAAGAGGTATTGGCCGAGCGCATTGGCGCGGGTCAGCGTCGGCAGCGCGGCGAAGCCTTCGATGGAGACACCTTCGCGTTCGGCTTTGATCTCAACGGCATTGGCGCGGAAGTCGGCACCGAGCAAATCGCCGAGCCGCACGAGGCGACCGGTCGCGCCGGGCAGCGTGGCGGCAAAGCTTTGCGGCGCGCGTTCCTCGCCGGCGAGCGTGAAGGCGACGTCCGGCCTGCTCATGGCCAGCCGGCGCACCGCCTCGCGCACGGCCTCCGCCTCGGTGCGATCGAGTTTTAGGAATTTCAGCCGCGCCGGCGTCGCATAGAACAGGTCGCGCACCTGGATGCGCGTACCCTCGCTGAGCGCGGCGGGCTTGACCTCCGACTTGACACCGGCGTCGACCTCGATCGCCCAGGCATGCGGCTCGCCGACATGGCGCGTGGCGATCGACAGCCGCGCCACCGCCCCGATCGAGGGCAACGCTTCGCCGCGGAAGCCCAGGGTGCGGATCGCGACCAGATCGTCGTCGGCAAGCTTCGAGGTGGCGTGGCGTTCGACGGCAAGCCGGAGATCGGCGCGGGTCATGCCCTCGCCGTCATCGCCAACGCGGATGAGGCGGCGGCCCCCGCCGTCGGTGAAGACGTCGATACGCCGTGCGCCGGCATCGAGCGCGTTTTCAATAAGCTCCTTGACCACGCTCGCCGGCCGCTCCACCACTTCGCCGGCGGCGATGCGGTTGACGACGGCCTCGGAAAGCTGGCGGACGGGCATGACAATGCGGTTTGAATGACGACTCGCCGGCCACCGTAGCCCGGATTGAGCGGCGGCGAAATCCGGGGCAAAAATGCCGCCCTGGTTGTGGAGTAACACATGACATTAAACTACTGGATCGATGCGTTCCTGGCCGGTTTTGGCGTCATCGTCTTCATTACCGGCATCGTCATGTACATGCTGCACGGCTACCAGCGCGCCAAGATCTCGCCAAGCCGGTTCTGGCCCTCCGTGGTCGGCACGATCACCGCATCGGCAGTGGAGCCGCTAAATCCCAAAAAGAAAATCTATGCCGCCGCCGTGCGTTACAGCTACGGCGTCGGCGGCAAAGACTATCAATCGGACCGTATCTTCTGGGGCCCGAACGAAGGCAGCGAAGAAGAGATGACCGCGATCGCCGCCGCTTATAAGGTCGGCAAGGACGTGTGGGTGCAACACGACCCGAGGGATCCGGCGAACGCCGTCCTCGAGCCCGACAAGCATACCGGCCTCACGCCGGGAGCCTATTACTACGCACTGGTGATGATGCTGCTCGGCGTCGCCGCTCTCGGCGGCGGTCTATACGCGCTCAGCCACTGAGTTCCTCAATCGAACGACGGCCTGTTCCGGCGCAGGCGCTTGATGCCGGCGCGGCGCTTTTTGCCTTCGATGCGGCGCTCGCGCGATCCCCTGGTCGGCTTGGTCGGCCGGCGCTTGATCGGCGCGATCGCCGCCTGGCGGATCAGGTCGATGAGGCGGTCAAGCGCATCCTGGCGGTTGCGTCCTTGAGTGCGGTGGCGCTGCGCGATGATGACGACGACGCCATCACGTGTCAGCCGCGAACCGGCGAGCCGTTCCAGCCGCCCACGCACGTCGGGCTGCAGCGACGGCGAGTGCCGTACATCGAAGCGAAGCTGCACCGCGGTCGCGAGTTTGTTGACGTTCTGCCCGCCCGGTCCCGAAGCGCGCACGAACGTTTCGGCGATCTCGCGCTCGTCGATGCTAATCTGGGGCGTGACCGGAATCATGGTCACATCTTATCCTCTCCGCGAAGCGCGGGAGGAAATTTCAATTCGGCGTCGTCGCCACGACCCCCTCGGGCTTGCCGACCACGGTGACGAGCAGGCCGTCGTCGAGCAGCCGTTTAGCCACACGCCGCGCGTCGTCGAGCGTCACCGCCGCGATCATGGCCGGCCGCCGCTGGAAATAGTCGGTGTCGAGACCGTCGAGCTGCAATTGCACCAATAGCGCGGCAATTTTGCCCGACGTGTCGAGATTGAGCGCGAATGAGCTGTCGAGATAGTTCTTGGCTTCGGTCAGCTCCGCCTGCGTCGGACCCTCCTCGGCCAACCGGTGGATTTCCTTTTGGATCAGATCGAGCGTTTCGCCGGTGCGCGCGGTGCGGGTGGCAGTGCCGCCGATGAACAGCGCGGCATGGTCGAGCCAGACCAGATTGTCGGACACCGAATAGACGAGGCCGCGCTTTTCGCGCACCTCCTGATAAAGCCGCGAGGAAATCGAGCCGCCGCCGAGAATGTGATTGACGATATAAGCGGCCATGAAATCGGGATCCCGGCGGGCGATGCCCGGCCCGCCGAAATCCACCACCGTCTGCGGCACGTCGAGGCTAACGTCGACGCGGCGGCCGACGCCCTGTGGTGTCACGTTCTCGATCGGCGAAAGATCGGGCTTCTCCGGCAGAGCGCCGAACACGCGATCGAGGATCGGCTTCAAGGTCTCGGCGTCGATATCACCGACCACCGCAATCTTGAGATTTTGCCGGGCCAGCACACGATGCGCGTAGGTCTTGAGATCGTCGCCGGTGACGGCGGGCAGTGATTCGAGCGTGCCATTCACCGCCCGGCCGTAGGGATGACCTTCGAATGCGGTCGCCCACCAGCGCTGACTGGCGATATCGGTCGGGCTTGTGGTCTGCCGGCGCAGCATCGACAGGATTTGGGCGCGATTGAGCTCGACGTCGGGTGCGTCGAAGCGCGGTGACGTCAGCGCCAGCCGCAGCAGGTCGAACGCCTCGTCGCGGTTTTCCGTTAGCGTGCGCAGCGAGCCGCGGACGTGGTCGCGATCGGCATTAAAGCCCATCTCGATGGCCTTGCGCGCGAGCCGGTCCGCGAAAGCCTTGGAATCGAGGTCGCCGGCGCCGTCGTCAAGCACCGCAGCCATGAGATTAGCAGTCCCGGCTTTGCCGGGTGGGTCCTGTGCGGAGCCGCCGGTGAAGGCAAACTCGATGGTGATCTGCGGTACCGCCGGGGCCTGGACCAGCCAGGCCTCGATCCCGCCCGGGCTCACCACGCGCTCGATTGTGGTCGCGCGCACGGGATGCGCCGAGAGCGCCAGCGCCAAAAACGGCATCGCCACCGCAACGGCCGCCCGCCGCAGACCGCGGCGTGACAAAGCAGTCGCAGTCGATTTCACGAATGGCTCTCCTGTGGCTGCAGGCTCTTGACGAGATAGCCCGTCACCGAGTGGCGGATATCGAGCCAGGTGCGCGCGGCTTGTTGCACGTCATCGGCGGTCACGGCGCGGATGCGGTCCGGCCAGGTGCGGACCATATCGACCGTCTGGCCGGTCGCCAGCGCGGCGCCGTACCAGCGCGCCAGCGCCACTTGACTGTCCTGGGCGTAGACGGCATCGGCGATCAGGCCGGTCTTGGCGCGATCGAGTTCGTCGGCGCTGACGCCGTGCGCGGCGACGTCGGCGAGGATGGCATCGATGCCGCTCTCGACGTCGTGCAGGCTCGCGCCCGGCTTCGGCATGCCGTAGACGCCGAAGGTGGCATAGTCGAGTGCGGTGCCGGAATAGTACGCTCCGGCGTTGAGCGCGATGCCCTTGTCGACGACGAGCGTTCGGTACAACCGGCAATCCTCGCCGCTGCCGAGCACATGGGCGAGAACGTCAAGCGCATCGCTCTCGCCCGGCTTGGCGGAGGTTTCCGACGGCACGAGATAGTAGCGCGTGACGCTCGGCTGCTCGACGCGGGCGTCGGCGAGCGTGACGGTGCGGGCCGCCTCGTGGACGGGCTCCATCGGCCGCTGCCGCGGATTGGCCGGGGCACGGTCGGCGATCTTGCCATAGGTCGCCTCGGCGTCGGCTTTGACCTCATCGGCAGTAACATCGCCGGCGACGACGACAATGGCGTTGTTTGGCGAATAGAAGCGCTGATAGAACGCCAGCGCGTCGTCGCGGTCGAGCTTTTCGATTTCCTGGCGCCAGCCGATCACCGGCCGGCCATAGGGATGGTTGAGGTAGAGCGCGGCGTCCATCTGCTCGCCGAGGCGTGCGCTCGGGTTGTTGGCGACACGCATATTCTGCTCTTCGAGCACGACGTTGAGCTCGGGCCGCACCACGTCATCGCTGAACACCAGGCCGGTAATGCGGTCGGCCTCGAACGCCATCACATCTTTCAGATGATCGCGCGGGACGCGCTGAAAAAACCCGGTATAGTCGCTGGTGGTGAAAGCATTTTCCTGGCCGCCGATTTCGTCGACGTTCTGCGAGAATGTGGCGCCGGGATTCTTCTTGGTGCCCTTGAACATCAGGTGTTCGAGGAAGTGCGCGAGGCCGGATTTACCCGGCGTCTCGTCGGCGGCGCCGACCTTATACCAAATCATGTGCGTGACCACCGGCGCGCGATGATCGGGCACTACGACAACCTCAAGGCCGTTCGCCAAGGCGAAGTACGCAACGTCGGGCCCGGTGGCGGCATGCACCGGAGCCAGAGCAAATCCGGCGAGCGCGAGAACGAGTGGCAGCATTTTTTTAGACAACACCTCACCTCCGCGAGCGAATGCGCGCTCCAAACCATGCCGCCGTTACACAGTAGATCGGGACCCTCCGCCGAGACGGGTCCATTTCATCGTCGCCCGAAGCGTTAGCTTAGTGCGTCGGCTCCATGCGCTCGCCAAGAGTCGGCGGCTTGTACACCTTTTTCTCCGGCGCAATGCCATAGGGCTGATCCGGCGACGGCGTTTGATAGCCGGGTGGCGGATCGGTCAGGCTCACGCGCGGCGGTTCGCCGGTGAACGTGCCGTACTGTTCCTTCTTGAGCCAGTCGAAGTTTAAAAAGCCGCTGCTTTTTTCGCCAAGCTGCGACGGGGTACTCTGTTCGGGCTCGCCCGGAGCTGAGACGGCCGGAACGGGCCGGCCAACGCCGAGTTCCGCCGGGGTCAACCGACGCGACGAATTTGTCACGATATCGTAGGGATGAGGGGTTACCTTCTGGTCTTCCTTGGACGCCTGACGGGCCTTGATCTCCGGGTCGACAGGCCAATTCGGAACGGGCGGCGCGCTCGTTGCTACTGGTGGAGGCAAATTGCGGTTCGGCGGTACCACCAGCGGCGAGCGTTCGCTGTAGTTAATTTCGTAGTCCGTGTCGTCGGGGGCTCTGAGGCCAAGGGTGTGCAAGAACTTGTCGGTGAACAACTCATTCTGCACATCGTCGTCGCCGGCGCGCGCGGCCGAATGGTTTACACAGACGACAAAAGCAGCCACTGCGCCGCTCAGCGCAATTTGCAGAAATTTGGTCCGGCGAACCCCGCGGCGACCGATGTCGCGGCCAGTTCGTCTGTTCTGCGGCATGCCCTCACCCCGACGTGCCTGCATCAAACACTGCCGATCCACACGCTTTAGGGAAAATCCCCTGACAACCCAAGCCCGGCAATAGGTTTATAGCTGCGATCAGGGCGCTTTTGCGGCACCCCCCCGCCAGAGCAATTCATACAATAGGCCTAAAACCCCTGCAACAATGGCCACATCGGCCAGATTGAACACATACCAGCGGAACGTCCAGGCCGCTGTATCGATGTGAAACAGCACAAAATCCGCCACGCCGGGCCAATGCAGCCGGTCGATCGCGTTGCCGACAGCGCCGCCGACGATCAACCCTAACGCGGCGGCGGTCAGGCGTGACGAGGCCCGGGCCAGCCAAAGCCACAGGAAAATTACCGCCGCGACCTTGAACGCGAACAGCGCCCATTCCCCGGCTGATCCACCCGATTGGGGAAACAGGCCGTAACTGATGCCGGTGTTGAAAACCAAAAGCAGATCGATGAAAGGCGTCACCGTGACGGGCTGCCGGCCGGCGATGTCGAAACCGTCAAGCAGCCAGAACTTCGAGGCCTGATCGACGGCGCAAGCGATGATCGCCACGGCAATCCCCAACGCGCTCAACCGGCCCCAGACATAGGAGCCGGCCGGCTTGCCCTGCGCCGCATCCGCCAAGCTCGCCCCCTACTCGGCCGCCTTGCGCATCACTTCCCATTCGCGCAGCGCCTGGGCGTCGCGGGGGGTGACATCGGGAAACTGCGGATCGAGACCGACGCTTTCGGAGATTTTCCAGGAGCGCGCACATTTGCGGCCTTCGGCACGGCGTGGCTCGACCGCGACCGAGCGCACGTCGTCGAGCCGGAACGCCGAATTCGGACCTTCGCCCTGCACCAGCGTCGCCGCCGAGGTGATGCACAATTCGGCGAGATCGGCGTCAAACGCCGCGGCGAACAGATCCGGATCGTCGACATAGACGATGGGCGCGGCTTCGAGCGCCGAGCCGATGCGTTTGGCGGCGCGTTCGACTTCAAGCGCGCCGGTGACAACGCGCCGGATATTGCGCAACTTGCGCCATCTCTCGGCGAGGGCGTCGTTACGCCACGATTGCGGTACCGGCGGAAAGTCTTCGAGGTGAACCGACTGCGCGGCGGGTTCGCGCGCCAGCCAGGCCTCCTCGGCGGTAAAGCACAGCATCGGCGCCAGCCAGCACACCGTGGCGCCGAACAGATGATCCAGCACCGTTAGACAGGCCTTGCGCGTGGTCGAAGAATAAGGATCGCAATAGAGCGCGTCTTTGCGGATATCGAAATAGAACGCCGACAGATCGGAAGTCATGAAGGCATTGAGCACCGCGAAGATGCGCTTGGTGTCGAAATCCGCGTAAGCCTGCCGGATCAGCGGATCGAGCTCGGCGAGCCGGTGCAGCATCAGCCGTTCGAGCTCCGGCATCTTTTCGGCGGCGACGCGGTCGGCGGCCTCGAAATGCGCCAGGTTGCCGAGCATCCAGCGCAGCGTATTGCGCAGCTTGCGGTAGGTGTCGACGGTGGTTTTGAGGATTTCCGGTCCGATGCGCAGGTCGTCGGCATAGTCGGCGGCGCAAACCCACATGCGCAGGATGTCGGCGCCGGCTTGTTTCATCACGTCCTGCGGCGCGGTGACATTGCCGAGCGACTTCGACATTTTGCGCCCCGCCTCGTCGAGCACGAAGCCGTGGGTGAGCACGACGTCAAACGGCGCGCGGCCGCGGGTGCCGCAGCTTTCCAGCAGCGATGACTGAAACCAGCCGCGATGCTGGTCGGAGCCTTCGAGATACATCACCGTCTCGTCACCGCCCGCAGCCTTGCGCCTGATATGGGCGAGCGCCGGAAAGTGCCGCGGGTCCTCCAGCACGAAGGCGTGCGTCGAGCCGGAATCGAACCAGACGTCGAGAATATCGTCGACTTTCTGCCAGGGCTCGCTGGCAAGCTTCTTGCCGAGGAAGCGCTCGCGCGCGCCCGGCCGGTACCAGGCGTCCGCGCCTTCAGCCTCGAAGGCTTCGACGATGCGCACATTGACCTCGGGATCGTCGAGAACATCGACCGAGCCGTCCGGCTTTTCCTTGATGAACAGCGTGATCGGCACGCCCCAGGCGCGCTGGCGCGAAATCACCCAATCGGGGCGGCTCTCGATCATGCCGTTGATGCGGTTTTCGCCTTGCGCCGGCACCCAGCGCGTCGCCTTGATCGCCGCCAGCGCGCGATGACGCAGCGTATCGCCGTGCCGCTCAATATCCTTGTCCATCGCAATGAACCATTGCGGCGTATTGCGATAGATCACTGGTTTCTTCGAACGCCACGAATGCGGATATTGATGCTTGAGGCGCGCACGAGCGAGCAGCATGCCGGCATCGACCAAGGCTTTGATCACCGCTTCGTTGGCATCGCCTTTCTCGCCTTTGTCGGTGAGCACGCGCTTGCCGGTGAAGCCCGGCGCCTGATCGGTAAAGCGGCCGTCGGCATCGACGGTATAGGGGATGGCGGGGTTGATGTCGTGCAGCGGCGAGTTCTCTTGCATTCGCGGTCCACACATCAAAGTCCTCACGCCCATGTCCGGGGGCAGTGTGCACAAAGCCCGTGCCGGCATCATCGGTGACGTGATCACCAGCCAAGAGTGGAACGTCGAAATCCATATGCGTTGGCACAAACCCCGCAAGCGGATGCGAGCCCATAATCGCCGCTAATTCGTTGGCGGCCACAGCTCGCAGCTTCGCGATAAGCCAATCACCCGCGCCTGCCGCATTACGTCGATTGCGAGTTTTCTGGCGAGAACGAACTTATCGCCCTTTTTCGCCCAATTGTCTTCAGGCGCGTCAGTCACTTAATAAAGTCGCATATTCGATTTTCGGTGAATAGCTGATCGCCCGATTGCCTGGGATCGTCCAAGGCGTGGTTGTCCAAATCACAATGGAGGCATCAGCCGGAAACTTGATTTCCTCCAAATGGTCGCGACGGGTCGAAGCGGAAACTTCACCCACACCGTATCGCTGACATAATCCTCATACTCGACCTCCGCCTCGGCGAGCGCCGTTTTCTCGACCACCGACCACATCACCGGTTTCGAGCCGCGATAGAGCGTGCCGTTGGCTGAAAACTTCATCAGTTCGCGCGCGATCTGGGCCTCGGCGAAATGATCCATCGTGGTGTAGGGATGCGCCCAGTCGCCGGTGACGCCGAGCCGCTCGAATTCGGCGCGCTGCACCTTGATCCAATGCTCGGCGAAGGCCCGGCATTCGCGGCGGAATTCGACCAAAGCCGCCGGATTGGACAAATCCGGCTTCGGCTTGCCTTTGGCGCGGTAATTCTCCTCCTCGATCTTCCATTCGATCGGCAGGCCGTGGCAGTCCCAGCCCGGCACATAGTTCGAATCGAAGCCGAGCATCTGCTGGCTGCGCGTCACCACGTCCTTGAGGATCTTGTTGAGCGCGTGGCCGATATGGATATTGCCATTGGCGTAAGGCGGCCCGTCGTGCAGCACGAATCGCGGCCGGCCTTTCGCCGCCGCGCGCAGCCGCTCGTAAAGCCCGAGCTTGTGCCAGCGCGCAAGAAGCTCCGGCTCCTTCTGCGGCAGGCCGGCACGCATTGGGAAGTCGGTTTTGGGCAGAAACAGCGTCTCGCTGTAGTCGCGTGCCTTCGCCGTCGGCTCGTTCATGCGGGGCCTTCTAACAAGCCTCCTGCAATGCGGAAAGGGTCTGCCGCGGTCGGCGGCTTTAAGGCCAAGGAACCGGGCCCTGCTAGCTCGCGTTAATTAGAGAGATATTGCCGCGCGCGCATGGGGCGACGGAGGGTTTTTTGGAATATATCCGGGCCAAACACGAAGTCCACCATGCGCTCGTCATCAGCGATCCACGGCCGGTCGACAGCGTCCATAATATTTGGACGTCGGCCGGTCAGGCCGCAACCATCGGCATATTCCTGCTTTTGTTTGGCGCCTTCCTCTATATCGGCCATGCCATCCTGTTACCGATCCTCGCCGCCGCCGTGGTGGCGCTGACGCTCGCGCCACTGGTCAAGGCGGCCGACCGCCATGGCATTTCGCCGTGGATTACCGCGATCCTGATCCTGGCCGTGGCGCTCGGCGCCCTGAGCCTGGTGGTGACCGCGCTTGCCGGCCCGGTAAGCGAATGGATCGGCCGCGCTCCGGAGATCTGGGTCACCGTCAAGGAGAGGCTTTCCGTGCTCGATCAGCCGCTCGCAGCGCTGCGCGAATTAGAGAATTCGCTGTTCGGCGACGCCGGCTCGCTCAACGTCAACGAGCCGCCGCCCAACGTCGTTATGCCGGTGGTCGCCTTTCTGACGCCGGCCGCCGGAGAATTCCTCCTCTTCTTCGCTACGCTATATTTCTTTCTGGTCGGTCAGATCGAGCTGCGCAAACACGCCGTCTCGATGTTCGCCAACCACGATTCCAAGCTGCGCTTTTTAAAAATCATGCGCGACATCGAGCACAATCTCGCCGGCTACCTGACGGTGGTGACCATCGTCAATACCGCGGTCGGCATCATCGTCGCCATCAGCGCCTGGCTCCTCGGCTTTCCCAATCCGGTGATATTCGGTCTGTTGGCGGGGTTGTTGAATTACGTGCCCTATGTCGGGCCGGCCGTTATGGTGGTCATCCTGTTTGGCGTCGGCTTGGTCACCTTTCCCTTGCTCGGCCACGCCTTCATCGCCCCGATCGGATTTATTGCGCTGACGACAACGGAAGGACATTTCGTAACCCCAACCATCGTCGGCCGCCGGCTCACGCTCAATCCGCTTCTGGTGTTTCTGGCGCTGGCGTTCTGGACCTGGATGTGGGGCCCAATCGGCGCGTTTCTGTCAGTGCCGCTGTCGATCGTCGCGCTCGTCGTCGTCAACCATTTGTTTCCGGCCGACGAGGTCCGGATGCCCGATTAAACGGGTTTGCGGCCCTTGATCTTATGATGGAACTTTTCCAAGCTCTGGCCAATTATCCCGACAACCCGGCATTTCTCGTTTGCCGGCATTTTCTTTTGATGGAGTAAGGGCATGACCAGCGCCTCGACGACTTCCTCGACCATGCGCGATACCGCCAAGGAGACGGCGCGAGATGCACGCGAAACCGTGCGTGACTTCGGTAAAAGCGTAGCATCCGCCGATATCGCCAGCGACCTGCAGGGCCTGCGCGACGACTTTGCCCGGCTCGCCGAGCAGGTTGGCGACATCCTCGCCAACCAGGGCAACGCCGCCTGGCAGCGCGCCAAATCGAGCGTCGACGACGCCGTGTCCGGCGCGCAAGATACCGGACGCGACGCGGCCGAAGCGCTGCGCGAAGTGTCCGATCATTTTGTCGAAGCCATCGATGAGTTGATCAAGACCCGTCCCTACACGACGCTTGCAATCGCCGCCGGCCTCGGATTCCTGTTCGGAATGACGTGGCGGCGGTGATGGCGGCGATAATGACGGCAATAGCGATCGGGTTGCGGCAGTAGCGGATCGCCCGATGTTCAAAACCGTGATGCGTGAGATCACGCTGGCGATCCAGGCCAGAAACGGCGCCAGCATCGCCGTTGTGATTTGGCTTGCTGTCATGGCCGTGGCTTTGTTGACGGCCTTCGTCTTTCTCTGCGTGGCCGCTTACGACTGGCTGGCGCTTCGCTACGAACCCAGCATCGCCGGCTTGATCATGACCGCGATCTTCGTCGCGATTGCGGTGATTTCCGCGATCGCCGCCGCGGCGGTGCGCCGCCGCGTGCGCCAGCGCGCCATTCTCGCCCGCGCCGCCAAGGCGCAGGCGCCGCCGTGGCTGCTCGATCCGCGCGTGCTCGGCGTCGCCATGCAAGCCGGCCGCTCGCTCGGCTGGGAGCGCATTGTTCCGGTCGCGATTCTCGGCTTCCTCGCCGCGCAATGGGCGCGTGAGCGCCGCGACAAGAACCAAAAAAATTTCTAAATGGGCGGAAAGGCGTCCCCGGAGCGCGCCAGGGCCGCGCGCGCGAGCCGTGAATCTTCCTGCATCTGCCCAATGAGGTCCTTGGCGGAGGCGAATATCGCTTCGTCGCGCAGCCATTCGATGAAGGCGACATCGACGCTCGCGCCATAAAGGTCGCCGGAAAAATCGAACAGAAAAATCTCGAGCAGCACCGCCCCGGTATCGAACATCGGGCGGCGGCCGAAACTTGCCACGCCGTCGTAGCGGCGGCCGCCAACCGCCACGCGCACCGCATAAATACCGTGCCGCAGTCCGCAAGCCGCGTCGAGCTGCAAATTCGCGGTGGGAAAGCCAAGCTCCCGGCCGCGCTTGTCGCCGTGGATCACCGTGCCGGACACGAACCACGGATAGCCGAGCAGCTCCGCGGCGTCGCCGAGCCGCCCGTCGGCGAGCGCGGCGCGGACCGGCCCGGATGACACCGGGCGTCCTTCGTCCTCGAAGCGCGGCACCACGTCGACGGCAAAGCCGAGCTGCTTGCCTTGCGCGACAAGAAAGTCCGGCGAGCCGGAGCGATGGGCGCCGAAATGGAAATTAAAGCCGATCACTGCCCCGCTCACCGCGAAGCGCTCGACCAGGATGCGGTCAACGAACTGCTCGGCGGTGAGGCGCGCCAGTGCTTCATCGAACGTCAGCACGATGGCGCCATCCAGCCCGGTCGCGGCAAGCAGCCGCAATTTGGCGGCCTCGTCGGTCAGACGGAACAGCGGTTCGCCGGGATGGAAGAACGCGCGCGGATGCGGCTCGAAGGTGAGCACCGCGGCCGGGCGATGCAGCGCCCTGGCGCGCGCCTGCGCGACGGCGATCACCGCTTTATGGCCGCGATGAACGCCGTCGAAATTGCCGATGGCAACGACCGAGCCACGCAATGTGTCATCGGCGGCAACGTCGCGCACGACGCGGAAGCTTGGTGTCGGCATCCGGCTTTCGATGGTTAACAAAACCTTAACCCGATCGCGGTCTAGCTGGCTTGCCGGTCGCCGCAAAGTCAAGCGCGGAGGCTGGCGATGGCGGCACATTGCCGGTTTAGCCGATCATTAACCCCTTGTTCAAAAACGCGATGTAGCTTCGGGGCACTTGGGAAGGGACGGTCCGGGGCGGGTCCCTGCCTCGGCGAAGATCAGCCGGCAAATGTTGCGCGCCAATGCGCCAGATGCGCCGGCGGCCCGCAAGGAGCTAAAGAGCGATGCCGCTCGATCCGAAAATGCCCGTGCTCGTGGTCGACGACTACGGCACCATGGTGCGGATCATCCGCAACCTTCTGCGTCAACTCGGCTTCTCCGATATCGACGACGCCGCCGATGGCGCCGCCGCGCTCGAGAAGATGAACAACAGGCGCTATGGGCTCGTCATCTCGGATTGGAACATGGAGCCGATGACCGGCTACGACCTGTTGCGCAACGTGCGCGCCAATCCCGCGCTGGAGACGATACCGTTCATCATGGTGACGGCGGAATCCAAGACCGAGAACGTGATCGCCGCGAAGAAGGCCGGCGTCAACAATTACATCGTCAAGCCGTTCAACGCCCAGACGTTGAAATCCAAAATCGAAGCAGTGTTCTCCGAGAAGCTCGAACTCGCCTCCCCGATCGAGCACTAGCCTCACCACACGAGCCGGCGCATCACCGCCTTGGGTGTCACGCCCGCGGCGGCAAATATCGCATTGAGCGCGGCAAGATCCGGCGCCTGCCGCGAGCCGTATGCGTCGGCATGGATGCCGGAAGTGACGAACAGATAATCGAGCCCGAAAGCCTGCGCGCCCGTCAGATCGGTGCGCACCGAATCGCCGATGGCGAGAACTCGCCGGCGCGCCGGCATTTGGCCGCCGCGCAGCGCCGCCGCCGTAGCCAGCGCGGTGTCATAGATCGGCGTATGCGGCTTGCCGCAATAAAGCACCTGCCCTCCCAAAGCGACGTAAGCGTCAGCCAGCGCGCCGGCGCAATAGACCAGCGCGTCGCCACGTTCGACCACGACGTCGGGATTGGCGCAGATCATGAACAGGGATCGCGCCCGGATCGCCGCCAGCATTTCGCGATAGCTGTCCGGCGTCTCGGTCGTATCGTCGAACAGGCCGGAGCACACTACGTAATCGGCGCTTTGCAATGGCGCGAAGGTCACATCGATCCCGGTGAAAATCGACAAATCGCGCTGCGGGCCGAGATGAAACACCGTTTGGCCATTACGTGCCGCGACGATGCCGCGGGTGACGTCGCCCGAACTGGTGATGGCGTCATAGGCGTCACGCGGCACTGCGAGCCGGTCGAGGATGCGCGCCACCGCCTCGCCGGCGCGTGGCGCGTTGGTGATCAGGATCGCCGTTCCGCCCTTGCCGCGAAAACGCTGCAGCGCGTCGCAGGCCGCTGGAAAGGCGGCAATGCCGTTATGCACCACGCCCCAGACGTCGCAGAACAGCACGTCATAGTCGCTGGCCAACGGCTCGAAGCGTTCGATGAAATCCGCCATCAGTGCGTCATTGCGGGCAAAGCAAAGCAATCCAGCTTCCCTTGATAAGCAGCCTAGATTGCTTCGTCGCTACCGCTCCTCGCAATGACGGAGATTATCAGGGGCGGCCCATATCAAGTGCGGCCAACGACGCGCGCGAGCTGGGCGAGGCCGGATGTGGGGGCCGCTGCATCGGCCGCCGCCGGCGCCGCAACAGGCGAATCCTTGCCGTCAGCGGCGATGCTTTGCAGCGCTTCCGCCCGCACCGGTCGCGGTGGTGAGAACAAAAAGCCCTGGCCGAAACGGACGTCATAATCGAGCAGATCGACCACGGTCGCTTCGTTCTCGATGCGCTCGGCAATGAGATCGATGCCAAAGCGGCCGAGCAGGTCGGAGAAATCCGCCGGATGAATATCGGTCGAAGCGATGCCGACCCGATTGAACAACAGCGTCGCCGGCGCCTTGACGAAGCGGAAGCCGCGCTCGTTGAGGTCACGCGCATCGACCCGCAGGTCGGTGAGATTGTCCATGGAGAAGCGGAAGCCGCGCTCGGTCAGCGCCGCGAGACTTTCGTGCTCGATCGGCCCCATGGCGCGCACCGCGCTCTGGGTGAATTCGAATACCAAAGCCGGCGCGATGGCGCGGTTGGCCTCCATGAATTCGAGGAATTTCGGGAAGCCGGAATCGGTCAGGGTCGTGCCGGACAGATTGCAGAACAGTCCGATGTCGCGATTCTTGAGGAGGAGCCGCCGCACCACCTGCACACAGCGCAGCGCCGACAGATCGTCGAGCTTCGGCATCAGCGCACCGGCCTCGGCATAGCTGAGGAAATCCCCGGCCGCGACCAGATCGCCGTTCTCCGCCTTGAGCCGCGAAAGAGCTTCGTAATAGCGCACCTTGCGCTGCGGCAAGGTAACGACCGGCTGCAGGTAAAGATCGATCCTGCTGGCGTCGATAGCGCCCTTGATCGCCGCAATAATGCCGTCGCGGTCCAGACCGGCGAAGGCGGCGACCTTGGCCGGAGCCGATGGCGCGGGCTGCGCGGGTGACGCAGCGGACGCCGCCGGCGATACAGCCAAAGCGGTCGCCGCAACGGGCGCGGCCGCGCCCGGCATCGCCTCGTCATTGGCGGCGGGCGGCGCGCGGTCGGCGCCACGATCGTTCGCCAGCGCCAGCTCATGCGCCGCGACTGAGTTCGGCGAGCTGCCTGACCAGCGTGGAGAGTTCCTCGATCTCGGCGGCCAGCGGCTGCGCGGTCGCCAGCGCGCGGTCGATGACCGAATCGACTTTGACCTCCGTGGCGCTCAGGCGGCGGCCGAATTCGGCCATTTGGCGGGCGAGATCGCCGGAGCCGCGGGCCAGATTGGCAAGCTGGTTGCTCGCTTCCAGGCGGTCGCGCTTGCGGGCGGCGATGGCATTGTAGACCGCGAGCGCGGTCAGCGTGCCGAGCGCCACCAAAGCCGACTCCGCCCCGGTGAAACCGAAGCGCAGATAGACCACAAAGCCGATCGAGCCGGCGATGAGGACCATGCAGACGGCGATGAAGATGGCGCTGATACGCACCATGCCCGGGAACCCTCTCAAGACCGATTCGCGCCCGACTAGTATCAGTGTCCACAAGCGCTGTGACGCCGCAAGGGCTACCGGGAACCGTAGCTAAGCTTTTGGTCTGCTTCTATAACGCCAAAAGCGACGACCGGACCGATAGATGCCTGATTCCGTCCCTGCAGCGGCGCAGAGCTTTTCGCCATCGCCAGACAGCGGCTTGATCGGCCGCCATCGAACGCCGGCCGGGGACCGCTTTTGCGGGCTTTCTGGCCCTGCATTTTGCGGTCTGGACCGCGCTGCCGGCGCTGCTTTACGCCAACCTGCCGCTCGATCTGATCGAGGCGCTGACTTACGGGCGCGAATGGCAGCTTGGCTACGACAAGCTGCCGCCGTTACCGTGGTGGCTAGTCGAGATCGCCCATCGCACCGTCGGCGCGGACGCCGCCTATTACGCGCTGGCGCAAGCCGCGGTGGTCGTCGCCTTTGCTCTGGTATTCGTCACCGCACGCTCCATTGTCGGCGCAGCCGGCGCGCTCGTTGCCGTGCTGATCATCGATGGCCTGCATTATTTCCAGTACACCGCGGTCAAATTCAATCACGACGTCGTTCAATTGCCGTTCTGGGCGCTGGCCGGCTACGCCTTTCATGCCGCGCTTAGGCGCGGCGGCATCGGCTATTGGCTCTTGCTCGGCGTCGCTTTCGGCGGCGCGCTGTGGGCAAAATATTTCGTCGTCGTGCTGGCGGCGCCCTATGCGCTGTTCATGCTGTTCGATCGCGAAGGCGCGGCGGGCTTTCGCGACGCCCGGTCCGTGGCTCGCGCTCGCGGTCGCGCTTATCATCGCATCGCCCCACGTGGTGTGGCTGCTCCAGACCGATTTCCTGCCTTTTGCCTATGTCAGCCACCGCGCCGAGCCGGTGCGCGGCTGGTTCGATCACATTCGGCACCCGGCGGCGTTTGCGGCGAGTCAGATTTTTTTCGCCTTGCCGTCGCTGTTCATTGCCGCAGCGCTATTTTGGCCGAAGAACAAGGTTCCCCTCGAGCAGATCCCCGCCGATGCCTTCGACCGCCGCATCGTGACGCTGCTCGCCTTCGGACCGGCGCTCGCCATGATCGCGCTGATTGCCGTCAGCGGCCGCGGCGCCATCGCCATGTGGGGCTATCCGCTCTGGCTCTTTCTCGGCCTTTGGATCGTGATGGTCGCGCGTGCGACGCTCGATGCGCCGCGCCTGGCGCGGATCGTCGCCGCGTGGGCCGCCGTCTTCACGCTCTTCGTCATTGTCTTCGTCGCCAACTATGCGGTGCTGCCTTTTTTCGATCACCGCTACCGCGCCGTGCTGTTTCCCGGCGACCGGCTCGGCGAAGACGCTGACGCAGCGTTTCCACGCTGCGACCGGAGCGCCGCTGCGTTACGTCATCGGCTCGATGTGGGACGGCGGCAATCTCGCGCATTATTCGCCGGACCAGCCGCAAGTGCTGATCGACGGCGAGCCGGCGCCGCGCGCCGTGGATCGATCTCGACGATCTGCGCAAGAAGGGCGCCGTCGTGGTGTGGACGCAGGGCGATACCGCGCAACTCGCCGCCGCATTCGCGGCGATCGCGCCGCAATGCCGAAGTCGGCGCGCCGTTCGATCTGCCGATGCGCCGCGGCGATGGCGCGGTTCATGTCGGCTGGGCGATCGTGAAGCCGCAGTAAGACTACGCCACCGCCTTGATCACCCGCGCCACCTTGTCGAAAATCTCGCCGATCTGCGCCTCGCTCACGATCAGCGGCGGCGATCAGCGCGATCGTCTCGCCGGCGATGCGGACCATCAGGTCCTCGTCGTGGAAGGCGCGCTCCATCGCCTCGTAGCCGCGCAAGCCCGGCGCGCCGGGACGTGACGCGAGATCGATGCCGGCGGTGAGCCCGACGGTGCGGATATCGAGCACGCCGGGCAGGCCCTTGAGCGTCATCGCGGCATCGGCAACCATTCGGCTCCAGCGCCTTGGCGCGCTCGAACAGTTTTTCGTCGCGATAAAGATCGAGCGTCGCGAGACCCGCGGCGCAGGCGAGCGGATGCGCCGAATAGGTATAGCCGTGGAACAGTTCGACGACATGTTCGGGCCCGCGCATGAACGCGTCGTAGATGCCGTCGCGCGCGATCACGCCGCCCATCGGCACCGCGCCCGAAGTGATGCCCTTGGCGAAGGTGATCATGTCGGGCATCACGCCATAGCGCTCGGCGGCGAAGGCGTAACCGAGCCGGCCGAAGCCGGTGATGACTTCGTCGAAGATCAGCAGGATGCCGTGGCGGTCGCAGATCGCGCGCAGCTTTTGCAGATAGCCCTTCGGCGGCGGCAGCACGCCGGTCGAGCCCGCCATCGGCTCGACGATGACGGCGGCGATGGTCGAGGCGTCGTGCAGCGCGACGATGCGTTCGAGTTCGTCGGCGAGATGCGCGCCCCAGTCCGGCTCGCCCTTGGTGAAGGCCTGATGCTCGCGGCTATAGGTCGCCGGCAGATGATCGACGCCGGCCAAGCAGCGTACCGAACAGCTTGCGGTTGGCGACGATGCCGCCGACCGAAATGCCGCCGAAGCCGACGCCGTGATAGCCGCGCTCGCGGCCGATCAGGCGGGTGCGCGAGCCTTCGCCGCGCACATTATGATAGGCGAGCGCGATTTTGAGCGCGGTGTCGACCGCTTCCGAGCCGGAATTGCAGAAGAACACGCGGTTGAGATCGCCCGGCGCCAGAGCCGCGACCCGGCTGGCGAGCTCGAACGATTTCGGATGGGCAAACTGGAAGGCCGGCGAATAATCGAGTTCCTCGGCCTGACGCTTGATCGCCGCGACGATCGGGATCGCGGTTATGGCCGGCATTGGTGCACCACAGCCCGGCGGTGCCGTCGAGCACGGCGCGGCCTTCCGGGGTGTAATAGTGCATGTCCTTGGCGCGCGCGATCAGCCGCGGCGCGCGCTTGAAAGCCCGGTTCGGCGTGAACGGCATCCAGAACGATTCGAGGTCGTTGGGCACCGCCGCGGCGCTGCGTCGAATAGGCTCGGCCATGACGGCCTCCTGTGCTTCGCACCGTCTCGTCATGCCCGGCCTTATGCCGGGCATCCACGTCTTTATTGTTGCAACATGTAAAGACGTGGATGGCCGGGACAAGCCCGGCCATGACGAATACTGACGGTTGCCGCGCGATTACCCCGACTGATACCACCGCGCCATGGTCCGAAAATCGGAAAAATCCAACAAGCTCAAGGCGCGGCTGCCGCGCGGGCTCGCCGACCGCACGCCGGCCGAGATCGCGGCGACCCGCGCGATGATCGAAAAAATCCGCGCGGTCTACGAGCTTTACGGCTTTCGAGCCGGTGGAGACGCCGGCCATCGAATATACCGACGCGCTCGGCAAATTCTTGCCCGACCAGGACCGGCCGAACGAAGGCGTATTCTCGTTCCAGGACGACGACGAGCAATGGCTGTCGCTGCGCTACGACCTCACCGCGCCGCTCGCCCGCTATGTCGCGGAAAATTTCGACACGCTGCCGAAGCCGTATCGCTCCTATCGCGTCGGCAAAGTTTTCCGCAACGAGAAGCCCGGACCGGGACGCTTTCGGCAATTCATGCAGTTCGACGCCGATACCGTGGGCTCATCATCGCCGGCCGCCGATGCCGAAATGTGCATGATGGCGGCGGATACGATGGAGGCGCTGGGGATTCCGCGCGGCTCTTATGTGGTGAAAGTGAATAACCGCAAAGTTCTCGATGGCTGCTGGAAGCCATCGGGCTCGATCGGCGAACGAAGGCGAACAGCGACTTACCGTTCTGCGCGCGATCGATAAGCTGGATCGCTTAGGACTTCAGAGGCGTTCAGCAATTGCTAGGACAAGGACGAAAAGACGAAAGCGGCGATTTTACTAAAGGCGCCGGGTTGAGGTGCCTGCCAAGAATTTCGTGACTATACTCTCACTACAGCTTCGTTGACTGCCACGTATCATTCAGTACTAATTCCGCAAACCGAAATAGAGAAAATTGAACGTGGGGAGAAGCCGCCATTCGATCTTGATGTCTACCGCGAAAAGATACTGGTTATTTAGGCAGTCGGCTGGTTACCCGAATTAGAAATTGGATTGAAGAATCTTGAAGAGATCCAACATCTTGCAAATAACTCGGGCTACGCTGACCGCATCCGCATTGATCCCTCCGTCGTCCGCGGCCTGGAATATTACACCGGCCCGGTCTTCGAAGTTGAACTGACCTTCTCGACCGACGGCCAAGACGGTTCGCCGCGCTTCGGCTCGGTCGGCGGCGGCGGGCGTTACGATGGCCTCGTGTCGCGCTTTCGCGGCGAGCCGGTGCCGGCGACGGGATTTTCCATTGGCGTGTCGCGGCTTCTCGCAGCGCTGGAATATCTCGGCAAGGTCGATCTAAAGACCGAGCCGGCCCGGTGGTCGTCACCGTGTTCGACAAGGATCGTATCGCCGACTATCAGAACATGGTCGCGGCGCTGCGCAATGCCGGCATCCGCGCCGAGCTTTATCTCGGCTCCGGCAAATTCGGCCCGCAGATGAAATATGCCGACAGGCGCAACAGTCCTTGCGTCGTCATCCAGGGCTCCGACGAGAAGGCCAAGGGCGAAGTCACCATCAAGGACCTGATCGTCGGCGCCGAACTCGCCAAGCTCGAAAAAGGCCGCGAGGAGCATTTGCAGAAGCAGGCCGAGGCGCAGCGCGCGGTGCCGGAGGCGCAAGCTTGTCGAAGCGGTGCGCGCCGTGCTGGCGCGGCACGGGCTCATGCCGCGCTGAAGACGCTTGCTACATTTTCATGTGCCCCATCGGCATGTTCATCGGCATAACAGGGGCATCAGACGCCGTCACCGCGAAAACCGCCTTTTGGCCGTTGACTGTAACGCTAACGCTATAGCGTCCGGCGGGCATCGTGACGTTATTGCCGTAATGCGTGGAGGCCGGGCCTTTGCCAACCGCCTGCATGATGACGACGGGAACGTCGCTCGGCGTGCCGGTCGGATTGCCTTTGGCATCGAGCGCCACAAAACTCATTGTCACCGTCGCGTCTGAAACCACTTTGCCGGTCGGCTTATCGAAGACATGCACGACGAGATGATGATTGGGATGCGAATCCGCGTCCGGCGCGACCGGAGCGGCGCCGCCTTCTATCACCATGCCTTCCTTGACGTTTTTCGCCGCCACGTCCGCCTTGCTGAAGAACGGCTCGGCCGGCAGGACGTGGAGTTCGACACGATAAGTCCCTGCCGTCTTCGTTTGCATCGTGTCCGCGGCATGCGCCGCGACGGCGCCGGCGATGACAGCCACGCAGAGTGCAGACACAGATGCGGCGATGAAAAACCATTTTCCGAACGTGCGCATTGGTTTTCCCCATATTTCGCGCTCCATGAATGAAGAGCGCGGCCAGGACATCATGCCATGGCGGGACGCAGGAGCGGAACGGGCTTTATCGGCAGACTTTCACCCAGACGCAAATTTTCTTGAAATCCTTCCAGTGGCATTGCTGCTCCATCCGGCAGTCTTTGCCCTTGGTGTCCGAAGCTGCGTCTTGAGCCGGCGCAATCTGCGGCACGGCGAGCGTCATCAAGCCAACTAGCCCGCAGCAAAAAACCCAATATCGTGGCCACATAGTCTGCTCCTTTGCGTGAAGCGCGCGTTATAGCGTCAGCGGCAGTCCGACATTGGAATACCGATCGCGGCTTTCCGTTGGCCTTGCAAACAGCCGTCCTTCCAGGTGCCCTGCACGGATTGATTCCCTGTCGTCAGCGTGCCGATGCCATTGGGTTTGCCGTCGCGGAATTGACCTTCATAGCGGTATTTTTGGAACGTCAAGACGCCTTCACCGTTCGGCAGGCCGTCGGCAAGTTCCCCTTCGTAGCGGCCCATGGGCCAATTTTGAATACCCTTGCCGGCCTGCCGGCCGTCGCGCCACTCCCCTTCATCGGTCTCGATAACATCATTACCCTTCAGCCATTTGATGGCGCCCGATCCGTCGGCGTGTCCGTTCGCGCAACCGCCCGACCAGGCAACCGATTCATCCAGTTGCGGATTGGGGTCCCAGACCTGACAGCTGGATTTGGCATCGGCAATCCACTCGCCGGCATAAGCGGGAGCGGCCGCGAACAGACAGGCCGACAGCGCCGCTGCGCCGACGCCGCGCAAAGCTCTTTGCCCGATCAACATCGCTCCCGACCGTCTCCGATCTTTGTTCAATGCGGCAACAGCGGCACCACCAGCCCATTGAGCAATTCATCGCGCACGTCGATCATTCGATCGCGAACGTTGCCGTCGACATCGATGATCCAGGTGATTGGCACGCCTTCGGGCTCGCCGAAGCCGTCGACGATCACGTCCTTGAGCACGGCGACGGGATAGGCGAGCGACGCCATCACTTTGCGCACTTTTGGCAGATCGCTCGGGCGATCGACGCTGATGCCGATCATCTCAAAATTCTGCTGATGATGGCTGCGATAAAAGGCGTTGAGTTTCGGCATGTCTTTGCGGCAAGGCGCGCACCAGGTCGCCCAGTAGCTCACCAGCACGACCTTGCCCCTGAGCTTGGCGAGATCGAAAGTCTGGCCGTCAAGCTCGGTCACGACGAGCGCCGGCGCGGCCTTGCCGATTTCCGGTGCAGCGCGCGCGAGGTCCGGTGCCGGCACGAGCCATAACGATGCAACGGCCATGGCGAGGCGCGCAAACCGCGCCGCCGCCGTGGCTTTTGTTGCAATGATCGACATCGTCGAAACTGCGGTCATCGTTCAGAAATTGTAGCTCGTCACGACTCTGATCAAGTAGGGCGCAACGAGCTGGCCCTCGGTTCCGTTATTGTTGGCAGCATTGGCCCGGTAATAGACCGGAACCTCAATGTCGAAATAGGTCTTGAGCACCCGGTTGTTGGCCTCATCGAGCACTTTGGTGAACTCGATACCGGGCGACAGCATCACCCGGTCGAAGCCTGAGTTGAACGGATCGGAACCGGTGCCGGTGTCGGCGTTGCGGTGCGATACGATGACCTGGCCGAGCGGCGTGATCTTGTCGAAGCCGAACACATGGTACCAGTTGTTGTAGATGATGCCGGCCGCGCCATCGACCTGCATGCCCGGGTGATAGCTTTGGACGACGCCGGCATTGCCGTCGAAGAAGCCCTGCGGATCGGCAGCATCTTGATAGAGGAACGGCTGCCGCCACATCACTTGGCCAAAATACTGCCAGGCGTTGTCGCCGGTGAGCATGCCGCGATGGAAGCCGCCGAGCAGAAGATCGGTGCTGCCCGATCCGATCTGGGTATCGCGGTCGAGCCCGGGGGCGCTGTAAGTACCGCTCGGCAGCTTGACGCCGAAGATAACGCCGGTCGACATGTCCGGGAAGAACCCGGTGTACATGCCCATGATCTCGATGTCGCCGATATCAGTGGACTTGAAGGTCGCGGATGGTACGGCGCCGAATGGCGCCGGTTCGGTGGTCAGAGCGCGGTTGACCGTCGGTAGCCGCACCATCACTCCCCAGTCGCGATTGAAATTGTATTCGAAGCCGACATTGTACCACTGGGTATTGATTTTGCTGTCGGAATTGAGGCCGCCAGGGGCCTTGGAACTGCCGATCCAATTGTAGGACTGATCGCCGCTCCAGAATTCGAAGAAGATGCGACCGCCGTGATCCTGCTCCTGCGGCGTTTCGAGGCCGCCGACGTCAAACACGCTGCAGCCGCAAGCGCAGGCGAGCGCCGCGGTGGTGATGCTGAGTAGCGGCACGACGGCGATAGCGGTCGGGAGAAGGAGCGCGATCAGCGCTGCGGCGATCCGTCCGTATGGACGGCGGCGTACCGGCGACTGAAGGGTCGCAATGATGGTGGACATGGTATCTCCGATTCGGTTGGCACACCGCGACGCAGCCGGGTGACGGCGCGCGCGCAGGCGGGCGATTGAGGTGAAGCAAAAGCCGGGTTTGGACATGATGGGCTCCCGGCGCTCAGAACTTGAAGTTCATGCCGGCGCGGGCGACCTGCAAAACGAGGTCCGCCGAACCGTGCAGTGGATTGCTTGTCGGCCCAGGCCCGGTGATCACACCGGTCGCGCTTATCGTCGGGAAAGCCGCGAACAGATATTCGAACCGTATCGTCCAGTGATCGGTCCAGGCATATTCCCAGCCGGCGCCCGCGGCCCAACCAGTGAGGAATTTGGAAGCGCTTGCGCTGCCGATGCCGCCACCGCTGTCAGAATAGCTTTCCGTGTAGCTCGCGTCGGTGAATGCAACGCCGCCGGTGATGTAAGCGAAATTGCGGTCCGCGGCGATGCCAATGCGCGGGCGTACGGTCGCCAGGTAGTTGCTCGTGAGTACCTGCCCGATGACGAAGGAATTGCCGCTGTTAGGCAGCATATTGGTGTCGTTGAAGAAATTCGAATTGCTGTGGAAGTAGTCGAAATCGCCTTCGAGGCTGACGACGACTGTGCCGCTCTGCCAATTACAGCCGGCCTGACCGCCGCCGAGGACATTCGAGTTGTTGTGGGATCCGGTTCCGTCATTGGTCACCTCGGCTGGATCGCTACCTCCCGCACCAACCGTGAGCCAGGTTCCGGGATCGACCGTCGTGGTGAAATTCGATGCGCCGGCCCCGCCGCCGCCATTGAGCCCGGCATAGCATCCGGACCATTGATAGACCGGCGCTGGCGCCGACTTCATCGGCACGCCGTTCATCGGCATATTGTTCATTTGCATGTCGGCTGCGGCAGCAACGGTCGAGCCGCAAGCGAGCGGCACTGCTGCTGCGAGCAGGTAAGCGGCCAGCACGGACGGATGGGCCCGTGGCCGCGCTGCGATGAGCGGATTGGTCATGATGATCCCCCGAGAACGAGAGTGGGTATTGCGCTTTGGCGCGTGGCCGTTTCCTCGCGCGTGGTGGCGCTCGGAATTCGGCTGTCGACGAAATGGAAGGGCCTTAGCCAAAGACCCGCACGATGGGGCGGCTCACAGCCGCCGCCTGATCAGGCCACGGCGGGAGGACCGCGCGGCCAAGCGCTTTCATTGATAAAAAGCGCACCCAATCGCGGCGCCGCGAGCGGCCACACCGCATGGCTCAGGATCACTTTATTCCACGGCGGCGTGCACGGCGCCGCGCAGTTCACAAAGACCGCACCGGCAAAGCAAAACGGACAATGCAGCGCGCCGACCGGAGCTTGAGTCGGTACGCCCGGCGAGGCGGCAGCGCCACCATGCGTGCACAGCGCGAATCCGGCAACGGTCCTACCGTCCGCGGCGGCAGCCGCCCGGCCGATATCAAGAACGAAGATGAAGCCCTGCAAGGCGAGCGCATAGGCAAGAACGCCGGCGATAACGCGCCGCCAGGCACTATGTGAAAATCTCGCCATGATTCGACGAGCCCATCCCCGTTTGTTGCAAGGCTAGGCGCACGCCCAGTTCGAAGCAACTTCACTTTGCGTTATTAGGACGAGTGTGGCCGATATGCATCGGCCCATTACGGCTGAGCTATATGCCAAGCGCCGTTCAGGAAGCCGTCACCTGTGATATCGCCCGGCTGCTTGTCGTTCTTCCAGTTATAGAGCGGCCGGCTCTTGTAAGCCCACTGCTTGGTACCGTCGTCGCGGGTGATGATCGTGTAATCCCCCATCGCCATCGATGACGCCGCGACCATCAGCGGTGGCCAGTTTCCCGCACAAGGACCATTGCACGCCGACTTGCCGCCGGAATCCTTGTCGAAAACGTAGAGCGTCATGCCGCTCTGGTTGGTCAGCACTTTGCCTTTGGCGCTATCGGCGGTCTTGGTCGGCGCCATTTGCGCCAAGGCGACGGTCGCAATCGTCGCCGCGGCGGCGATGACGGTTATCAGCAATTTTCGCATTTAGTTCCTCCTTATGGATTTGGCTGCATGGGCGGCAGCAAACTGATAAACACCGCACCAAGGTGACATATTCCGGATCGCAGAGTTGAAAATCATGATGATAAACAGACGACAGAATGCGCTCATCACCGTCGTCTCTTCCTTTGTCTTGGCGCTGGCGGCTACGGCCGCGTGGGCCCACGCGCATCTCGATCATGCCAACCCCGCGGTCGGCTCAACGGTTACGACCCCACCGCAAGAGGTCGCGTTGTGGTTCACGGAAAATCTTGAGCCGGCCTTCAGCTCGGTCGAAGTGATGGACGGCAGCGGCGCCCGCGTCGACCAGGGCAAGGCGCAGATCAGCGGCAATACGATGCATATCGGGCTGAACGCCTTAAGCCTCGGCACCTATCGGGTGCGCTGGCATGCGGTGTCTGTCGACACCCATACGACGGAGGGCAGTTTCACCTTCCGTGTCGGCGGCCCATAACTTGGAATCCTGACTTGGGATCGTGACCCTTGACCGATCCGCTGGTTTACGCGCGGGCGATCCATTTCGCCGCGACCCTGCAGGTCGCGGGCGTCGCCTTCTTCCTTGTCTTTATCTCCGAGCCAACGTTTCGCGACGCGAACAATGACACGACCGTTGCAGCGACTGTCCGCCGGCGGCTGACGTGGATCGCGTGGATCAACCTCGCGCTAGCTTTGATCTCGGGCGCAGCATGGTTCGATCTCACCGCGGCGGCGATGAGTGGGCAGCCGGTGGCCGAGATCTTTTCGCAAGACGTGTGGTGGACAGTGCTGTCCGACACCACGTTCGGCAACGACTGGCTGGTGCGTTTCGTGCTGGCTTGCCTGCTCGCGGCCCTATTCGATCCTTCGCTTTCCGAGCGACGGACCAGATCGACCTCAATCAAATCCGCGCTGGTGATTTCAGCCGCGGCATTCGCGGGCTCGCTAGCCTGGTCGGGCCACGCCGCCGGCGGCATCGGTGTCGAAGCGATCGTCCACCCGATCACCGATGTCTTGCACCTTGTGGCCGCGGCGGCCTGGCTCGGCGCGCTGATCCCGCTTGCGCTCCTTTTGAAATCCACCGGACAAGACGACGGCGCGCTTGTCATCGCGCGGACAGCGACGCTGCGCTTCTCTACCCTCGGCGTTGTCAGCGTCGCTACGATTCTGGCGACCGGCAGTATCAACACCTGGTATCTCGCCGGCAGCATTCCGGCGCTGGTCGATACCGACTACGGCCGGCTGCTGTTGATAAAAATCGCACTGTTCTTCGTCATGGTCGCGATAGCGGCCATCAACCGGCTTCGCCTCACGCCCCGCCTTGTGCAGGGCACCGGCACGACGGCCGCTCAGGCGCTGCGCCAGTTGCGCCGCAACGCCGTGTTGGAGGCAACGGCGGGCGCGGTCATCCTCGGCATCGTCGGCCTGCTCGGCACATTACCGCCCGGCAGTCACGCCAATCATCATCCCTCTGGCGCCATCCCCGCCGATGCCGCCTTCCAGCACATCCATACCGGACAAGGCATGGCGGACGTCATGATCGAGCCGGGCCGCGTCGGCACGGCGCACGCCACGATCTATCTCTGGAACGCGGATTTCGGCCCGCTTGATGCGCACGCGGTGACATTCACGCTTACGCCCCCCGCGGCGGGCGGAAAACCGATAACGCGCACAGCCGTCCAAGACGCGGATGAAGCCTGGCAGGTCGACGGGATCGAGCTGTCGCAGCCCGGCAATTGGATGGTGACAGTGGACGCAGTGCTCGGGCCTGGCAATCGCCTCGTACTCGAAGCGCCGATTGTGATCGATCCCAAGCCTTAAAACTGCGTATGCAGCCGGGCGCTGACCACTGAAACCGGGCCGCGATCCTCGTTGTAGCCGGGATTGACGATGAACTGATAATCGAGCGTCAGCTTGAGGAACGACACCGGCAGCTCGTAATAGGTTTCGACGATCTGCTCGGGGCCGGGATGCGGCAGCATGCCGTCGCCGACAAGAATGCCCAATCCGTCGTCGTTGAGATACTGCTGGTGCACGGCGGTAATGCCGTTGACGATACCGGCCAGGCCGAACGTATCGTCGGGGCGGCCCCATTGCTTGCCGGTCAGCGACAGGCCCGCCGCGGCGGTGCGATCGGCGTCGATGAAATCGAACGGTTCGACGTTGCCGTCGGCAAAGCCGGCGCGCGCGAACACGCCGAGCTCCCCGGTGATCTGCTGTTCGATATTGAGGCTGACGCCACCGCGGCTTCTGTATTCACGCACCGCGGCGGTGCTCGGCGGCCCGCCGATCGTTTGGGCAAGCGCGATCGCATCGGTGAAGGTGCCCATGCGTGCGCGCGTCAGGTAGCCCGTGACCGCCAATTTGCCGGGCTCGCCCCACAGCTGGTAGCGCCGCTCGATCTCGCCGACCCACTGGAATTGAGCGAAAGTGGTGTCGAGGTCGGCGCTGTTCGGCACCGTCGACTGATCGAAGATGCCGCCGCGGAAGGCCCAGTCGCCCTGATACCATTCGGCGGCGGCGCCGTAGCTGTAGCCCCAGGCATCGGCGGCATAGTCGAACGTAGCGGTGTCGATCAGCGCCCAGTTCATGAAATCGTTCTTGGGGTCGTGGGCGTATTTGTTGGCGTCGAAAATGTCGGCCACGCTGAATTTGCCGATCGTCAACACCAGCCGGTTGGCGGTCCGCGAACCGGAGAAGACATTCTGGTCAGCGTCCACTTTTTCAGTATCGCCGCCGAGATCGATGGTCTGCCGGATGAAGGCGCGCGGCAGGCGCGCATAAGGCACCGCCTCGCCGACCTTGTAGGCTTCGCCGCTCGGAAAGCCGGCGACGCCAAGGGTGCTGCTCAGGCCAAATCCCTGATCGATCTCCGGGTCGACCCAAAACTCGGCGCCCTCCCACAGCCGCCAGCCGAGAAAGGCGGTGGCGTCAAAGGTCTCCCGCCCCTCGTTCGGAATGAGGCTGTTGGTGCCGGCATAAGGCGCGTGAAACGGCGGATCATATTGTTCAAGAAATGTCGCCTGACCGTGGATCGCGAAATTATCGGTTTGCAGCGCCGGCACCGTCACGTCTTTGTCGATGGACGTGGATGGATCGGAATTGAAGCGATAGTCGAGGCCGGCCCGCAATTCGTTGAGCGTCAGGCTGGAACTAAACTGCTGTGCGCCCGCGGGAAAACTGACGCTGCGATTGGCGTAGTCGGTGAAAAGATATTCAAACTGCGCGGTCCAGTGCGCGGCGAGCGCGACCTCGACGCCAGCGCCAACTACGCCGCCGACGCGCGGCACCAGATAGAGGTTCTCCACCGCGCCGGGCACCGCGCTGCCGCCGGCCGGAAAGCCGGCGAGTTGGGTGCGGGTGAACTGGTCATAGCTGAAGGCGAAGCCGCCGGTGACGTAATAGAGCCAATGGCCCGGCGCGTAACCCAGCCGCACCCGCGCGTCGCCGGAGAACTCGACCCGCTCCAGATAATTCGCCGTCCCGGTCGGCGGCGAAGTGAACGTCGTGTTGCCGCCGAGAAAACTCGGGAATGAAACATCGGTCGCGACTCCGACCAGCCAGTGCGAGGCGGATCGGTAATCGTAGCCGGTCTGAAGGCCGAGCAGGTAGCTGCCGTTGCCAGTCGAAAAATTATAGGCGTTGGAGAAATCGAGCGATCCATTCAAGCCCGGCGCGCCCGCTTGCGCCGCGGACCAGTTGGAGCCGCCTAGCGCGTAGCCGAGATTTGCGCCGAGATAGAATCCAGTCCAATCGTAAGCCAGCGTCGGCGGGGGCGCCTTGGTCGGCAGCGTACCAGACAGATCGCCGGCCCGCGCGCTCCCCGCAAGCACCAGCAAACCCAGGCCGGCAACGCAAAGCCCCCTCATCACAGCCCCAACACTTCAACGACGCCGCAGCATCGGCCGGTCATTGCTGCCATTTCAGTTGCGACAATAGCGTGACAACGGCCCGTCCCGAAGCCGAGCCCGATAGTTTTGCGAACGTCACCCCTGGATAATGTTCACCCTGCCCGAACAATATTCTTGTCGCGCTAATGAAGTAACAACTACAGTCTATAGCCTAGGCTACATTTTACAATATGTTCTACAGTAACACTTGCGCGGCCGCCCGCGGCGGCGCTATCGCGGTGGAACCACGGCATTCGCGATGATCGCCTCCAGCGCGGCAAGACCGTCGGTCAAGGCCGCCGGGCCCGGCTGCAGGATGAGCGGTGATTTGATCTCGTGAACGGCGCCTTGCCGCACCGCCGGCAAAGCGTCAAAGCCGGCTCTGCTCAACACTTTTTCGGGGCGGAACTTCTTGCCGCACCATGAGCCGACGATGATATCCGGCGCGCGGGCGATGATCTGGTCCGCGGTCACGATGCGGTCCCTGGCCGATTTGCAACGGGCGAGATCGGCGAAGATATCAATACCGCCGGCGATTTCGATAAGCTCCGAGACCCAGGCGATGCCCGAGATCATCGGATCGTCCCATTCCTCGAAATAGACCTTTGGTCGAAACGGCAGCCGCGCCGCGCGCGATCGCGCGGCCGCGATCGCGGCCGCCAAATCGTCCGTCAGGCGCTTGGCACGTTCTTGCGCACCGACCAGCGCACCGAGAGTGCGGATCATGTCGAGAATTTCGGCAATAGTGCGCTGATTGAAGGCGTGAACGTCGACGCCTTGTTTGATCAAAGTTGCAGCGATGTCAGCCTGAAGGTCGGAAAAGGTCAGGACAAGATCGGGCTTTAAAGCGAGAATCTTGGGAATGTCCGCCGACGTGAAGGCGGAGACGCGCGGCTTCTCGCGCCGCGCCCGCGGCGGCCGCACGACGTAACCGGAAATTCCGACGATGCGGCGCTCCTCACCGAGCAGATAGAGCGTCTCGACGGTTTCCTCGGTCAGGCAAACGATCCGCTCCGCGGGAAACATCGGTGAGGATCTCCGGAATTAATGCATTACCAAGCCAGCTACGTTCGCCAGGCGATGATAGGCACGCCGCGAAGCATCGAGCTTTTCAGAGCCCGTTATGCTAGCTAGTTCGTCTAGCGTGCTCACGGTAACGGAAGTAATGCGATGCGAAAAGTTCTCATCATCGGCATCGGCGCCGGAAATCCCGACTATGTGACCATACAGGCGGTCAACGCGCTCAATCAGGTGGACGTGTTCTTCATCCCGGACAAGGGTACGGAGAAGGAGGCCCTCGCCCGGCTCCGGCTGGAAATATGCGAGCGATACATCAAAGGCCGGGAATATCGTCTTGCCGGGTTCTTGACGCCGGAGCGATCCAAGGACCCTTCCAACTACAAAGAGAATGTTGAGGACTGGCATTCTCGGATTGAGCAAAACTACGAGAAACTTCTGCAGGAGAAACTTGACGAGGGGGAATGTGGCGCCTTCCTCGTCTGGGGCGATCCAACGCTCTACGACAGTACCTTACGGATTATCGAAAAGATTCAATCCAAGGGCGATGTGGCACTTGAATATGAGGTGATCCCTGGCATCAGCAGTGTTCAGGCGCTGGCGGCAAAGCACCGGATCGCGCTCAATCGAATTGGCGAATCCATTCACATCACGACCGGCCGAAAGCTGGCTGAAGGATTTCCCAACAACGCCGACAGCGTTGTCGTAATGCTCGACGGCGAGCAGTCCTTCAAAAAGATCGAAGGCGGGGACATTAACATCTATTGGGGCGCTTATATCGGCACGGAGAACGAGATTCTCGTGTCAGGGCGACTGTCAGAAGTTATGAACGACATCGAAGTAATCCGCGCCAAAGCGAGACGCGAAAAGGGCTGGATCATGGACACTTATCTCCTCCGCAAATCCGGAGCGAATGAGTGATCGCAAGCTGTCTCATTTGCTTCTAATCGATTGATGTTGACGGCCACAATTTGGCCTAATACGTTTAGCGGGACGGTTCCCCCACTTGGGATCAAAAGGGAACGCAGTGCGGGCAAGACGCGCCCAATACTGCGGCTGCCCCCGCAACTGTAAGCGGCGAATCTTCCGCCAAATGTCACTGGGTTTCGGGACCTGGGAAGGCGACGGGAGGTAGCGACCCGCGAGCCAGGAGACCTGCCGTCAGCCGTGGTCACACGCGAGCACGTCGGTCGGGGTGTATCGGCGGGTAGGCGAACCAATCGTCCGGACTTCCGGATGTGCGGGTCGACTTCGTTTCGCGGTGACATGCCACAGGCGTGCGGACCGCGATGTTTCCCCTCCGTGCTTCTAGGCTCGTCAGACCGCACCTCGTGCGTGCCGGCATTGCCGCCGCACTGGCACTGCTTTGTCTACGCGCCGTCGCACAGACCGCGACACCGGCTGCGCCAGCCGAAACGCCGTCAGCAAACACTCCGCCGTCAGCAGGCAGCAAGATGCTGCCGACCATCAAAGTCACCGCGCCGCAGAAAAAACCCGGCGCCGCGAAGCGAAGACCAGTGTCGACCGCGCAAGCGCCTGCACCAGTGTCGTCATACGATACCGGCGCGCCCAATGTCGCCGGCGGTCCGGCTGTCGCGCCGACCATGGCAAGCCAGATGACGGTGCCTGGAAAAGAGCTCAATCAGCGGCCGGTCACGCGCCCCGGCGAGATTCTTGAAGCGGCGCCCGGCCTCGCCGTGGTCGATCATTCCGACGGCGGCAAGGCCAACCAATATTACCTGCGCGGCTACAATCTCGATCACGGCACCGATCTGGCAATCTTTGTCGACGACATGCCGATCAACCTGCCGTCCAATGTGCACGGCCAGGGCTACGCCGACCTCAACTGGCTGATGCCGGAGACCGTCAACGGCCTCGATATCCGCAAAGGTCCGTATTTCGCCGACGTCGGCGACTTCGCCACTGCCGGCTCGCTCTTTATCAATCTCAGGGACAGCGTCGACAAGAACATCGTCGAGGCGACCACCGGCAGTTTCGGTTACGAGCGGGCCTTCACCATGGGCTCGACCAAATTCGGCGGCGGCTCGCTGCTCTATGCCGGCGAGGTGAATACCTATAACGGCCCGTGGACGACCCCGGACGACATGCAAAAATTCAGCGGACTGCTGCATTACAGCCAGGGCACCGCCACCGACGGCTTGTCCGTTTCGGCGATGGCCTATTCAAACACCTGGACGGCGACCGATCAGATTCCGCTGCGCGCCATCGATGCAAGCCTGGTCGGTCCTTATGGCGAGCTCGACCCGACCGACGGCGGCGACACCAGCCGCTTCTCGCTGTCCGCGCGCATGGCACAATCCACCGATGACGGATCGTGGCAAGCCAATGCCTATCTCGTCAAATACGGGCTCGACTTGTTCAACAACTTCACCTGGTATCTCACCGACCCGGTCAACGGCGATCAATTTCATCAATACGAGAATCGAAGTTACGGCGGCGCCGGCTTCTCACGCACGGTCGACGGCACCCTATTCAATCTCCCCGCCGAGACGGTTTACGGCATCCAGTCGCGCTATGACAATATCGACGACGCGCTCGACAACACGGTCGGTCGCCAATTCCTGTCCAGTATCCTCGCCGATCACATCAACGAAGCGAATGCCGGCATTTATGCCGAAAACACAGTGCATTGGACCCCATGGCTGCAAACCACGCTGGGCTGGCGCGGCGATTACTTTGCGGCGGGGGTGAACTCGACGATGCAGCCGGCGAATTCGGGCAACGATCAGGCGGCGATCGGCAGCCCCAAATTCCGCATGGTACTCGGTCCGTTCTACCAGACCGAATTATTCATCGGCGCCGGCATGGGCTATCACAGCAACGACGCGCGCAGCACGACCATCACCGAGGAACCCGGCGATCCGTCGATGCCGCAAAGCGCGTCACCGCTCCTGGTGCGCTCGCGCGGCGCCGAGATCGGCCTGCGCACCAAGATCATGCCCGGCCTCGACAGTTCGGTCAGCCTTTTCTATCTGCACCAGGATTCGGAGCTGTTCTTCGACGGCGATACCGGCGACACCACCCCGGGCCTACCGAGTCAGCGCACCGGCATCGAATTCACCAACGACTACCGCCCGGCGTCCTGGATTCACATCGACGGCGATCTGGCGCTCACCCGCGCGCGTTTCCTCGGTTTCGACACGGCGCAGGAGCAACTCTACCAGTCGCTGGCCGGCTACCCGCAGGCGCAGATCGGCAACGCGCCTGGTAATTACGTCTACAACGCGCCGTGGATGGTGGCGTCGGCCGGCATCACGCTCGGTCAGCAGACCGGCTGGTTCGGCGATTTGCGCTGGCGCTATATCAGTTCGCGGCCGCTTACCGAGGATGGGGTGTTCCAGTCCGCGCCATTGAACATTTTCAATGGTCAGGTCGGTTATCGTTTCGACAATGGCTGGAGCGTGCGGCTTGATGGTCTCAATCTGCTGAATTCGAAGGCCGCCCAAGCAGAGTACGCCTATGGTTCGTTGCTCAAGACCGACAGTCTGTTTGCCATGTGCAACTCGGCCGCGCCGCCGCCGAAGGCGGTCTGCCAGAACGGTGTGATGGATTATGCGCTGCATCCCATCGAGCCGCTCGCAGTGCGGCTGACGCTGGCGGCGACTTTCTAGAAGGCAAAGCGCCTCAAATCTTCCTCGACAGGCCGATGAAATAACCGCGGCGCGGGCCGAATTGCGGCGCGAACACGCCGATGCCGCTGCCGCTTCTGATCTGATAGATCGTGTCGAACAGGTTGACGACGTCGAAGCGCACCGTGAGCGGCTTGCCGTCAGGCATGGCGAATTCGTGCGACAGCCCGGCATTGAATTGCGCGTAAGGCGCTTCGCTGCCGATATTGGCGTCGCCGGTGCGCAAGCCCGAGCCATAGATCATGTCGGTCGAGAACCGCGTGCCGTTCCACAGATAGGACAGGCCGGCGGAAGCGGTTACGAACTGGTTGTGATCGGTGTAGATCCAGTGCGACTGGATGTATTGAAATTCGGTCAGGCCGCCGAGATCGGCAAGCGGCGTGACGTTGTCGAACAGATATTGGTTCGACACCACCTGGGTAGCTTTCTCCTGGCCGACGGCGAGATTGCCATAGGCCTGAAAATTGCCGCTGTTGAATTTAGCGGACAATTCGATGCCTTCGTTGATGCCCTTGGCGTAATTGAAGCCGCTGAGCACCAATGCTTGGCCGAAAGTGCCGTTGTCGAGCAGATCCTGGGCGATCTTGTAATAGGCGTCGATGCCGAGATCGAGCGTGGTGCAGTCTTTCGCCGCCGCCGTGTAACAGCCGAACGGAATTTTCTGATCGACGCCGGCATCGAAATAATGCGAGCGCTCCGGCAATACCGGGCTGGTGCCCCCGCTCGCCGGCGCTCCCGATCGTGCCGTTGAACAGCGCGATATTGGCCGGCGCCGCCTCGACCAGGACCGGCGGCGTGAAATAGCGCGCATAGCCGGCGTGGAACGTGGTGTTTTCGAACGGCTTGTAGGTAAAGCTCAGGCGCGGGCTTAGTTGGTTGGCATCGACATATTGCCACATCTGGTCGAAGCGCAGCCCGGCATTCATCGTCAGCTTGTCGGTGATCCGCCATTCGTCCTGCGCATAGACGCCGGCGAGCCAGCCGAGCTTGTCGGCGTCGTCGGTGATCGACTGCGGCAGCAGCGTCGCGTTGTTCTGCACTGAGCGATGTATTGTCGACCCAGGTCTGCTCGCCGCTCACGGTGAAGCCCATTCGCAGCGTATGCGCCGGATTGATCAGATAGGACGCATCGCCCTGAACACCGTTGGTATAAGATTGCCGCGATATGTCCGAGGCGATGCCGTTCAGCAACAGGTCGCCGACCGGGTCCGGCGTGAAGTGCAGATCGTTGTAGCGGGTGAAATAGGAAATTTGCCCGTCGAAGCCGTTCACCGAACGCTGCAGCGCCAGCACGCCAAATTGCGTGTTCTCATATTGGTTTTCGTTAAGCTGGGTTGAATTGAAAGCGCCCACCCCAAACACCGGCGGAGTGATGGCGGCAGATATCGGTGCGCCGGGGACGTTGGGAATCTGGAAGTTGGAGGTTGCCGTCCCCGCGATCAGGCTTAACCGCGTCCACGGGTCGACGAAGGTCGACGCATAGGCAAAGCCTCTTTCCTGCTGGGAGAAATCGTGGATGGCGTCGAGCGTCGGCAGCGGATTTTCGATACCTGCGGTGGTTTGCAGATAGCTGCCGCTTAAGAAATATTGCACGCCGCCAAAACAGTTCGCCGTCGCGGACGACAGCTTTGCCGTGCCCGTCGCTGCCGTGCTCGGCGGGCAGTTGGCGCCGAGCGTGCCGCCGTATTCAAAGCTCGGCTCGATCGTTCCGCGGCTACCGCCGTAATAATTGACACTGCCCGAATTGTTGAAAGCGTCGTTGCGCGTCGTAACGTCGATCAGCCCCACCGTGCGCATTCCGTATTCGGCCGGCAGCGCGCCGCTGACGAGCGACATGCTGCCGATCAATTGGGTGTCGAGCACGCTGCCGAAGCCGGTCACGCCGTCGGGCAGCATCACGCCGTCGATGCGGAACTGCACATTGGCGTGATCGTTGCGGACGTGGATCGAGCCGCTTGCCGCGGAATCCTGCGACACGCCCGGCGCCTGCAGCAAGACTTTCTCGACCGTCGCGTTGGTGCCTTGCGGCAGCGCCTCGATGGTGGCGTGGCTGATCGTGTCGGAGGTGGTGCCGATGGTGGTGTAGAGATTGCTGCGTGCGGCGTCGAAACCTTGGCTTTTCGCGGTGAGCTGTTCGGCCGGCGAAGACAACGGCGGCGAGGGATGCTGGACGACTTGGCGTGGCGCCGGCTTCCTCACCGGAGCGGTCACGGTGATTTGCGGAAGCTGGGTTCCGTGGCCGCCGACTTGGGAGGACGGCGCCGACGCCGGGTTTGGCGGTGCTTGAAGGGAAGGTATTTGAGCCGGCTGATTCTGCGCCGACTGATCCTGAGCACCTGCCGTTGAGCCAACAGTGAGCAGCGCCAACAGGGCAGAGCCAGCGACGACACTCGTGCGATGGACTGACATGATGCTCCGCCGAAAATGCTGCAGGAAATGATCCACGGCATGCTGGCGGTCGTACTGTCGCGGCAAATCGAATACGAATGAAGTGCCGCGTCTAATCTTGCGGGCATTACTGGCGCGAACAAAGAAAAAATGGCGCAGCAAGGCCGCAGATCAGCACTGACCGCTGTCAGGCGGCGGGCGGAGCGCGGGACTGGAAGGCAAAGCGCCGCGGAGCGATGACGCCGCGTGCAACGCTGAAAGAATGTTCGATTCGCTCGAACCCGACCGGCACCGGCAATTTGGGCGGCTCGGACACGAACGAACTCGACACCAGGAAGATCGAGGCGCAGATCGCGCAATAATCGTCGTCGCCGCCGGGATTTTGCGCCGGCAGCTGCGGCGCGCTTTGCGCCAGCGTGACTTTGTGGGTGCCGGCGATCGGGGCCTGCGGCGCGGCGCGGACGACGCCGTCCAAATGCACGTGCCCGAACGTCAGCGCGATCTGCAGAGCCAGCGCCGCGAGCGCCAAATATGCGCCGCACCGTTTATGGCAGCGAACCCATCCCATCGGCGGCATGCTAATGTTACAATGTTACACTTGGCAAGAGGGTAATCTCAGAGCATCAGCGCCTTGTCGAATTCGCCGACATTGTGGCGCATCAGCGCGATGTAAGTACCGGCCGGACCGTCCGGCGCCGACAGCGCGTCGGAATAAAGCGTGCCGCCGATGGCTGCGCCGGTTTCGCCGGCGATCTCGCGCATCAAACGCGGATCGGCGATGTTCTCCATGAACACGGCCGGAATTTTGTCCCGCCTGATCTGCGCGATGATTGTGGCGACGTCCTTGGCCGAGGGTTCGGCGTCGGTCGATAGTCCCTCGGGCGCGATGAATTGCAGGCCGTAGGCTTCGCCAAAATAACCGAAGGCATAATGCGCGGTGATGACCTTGCGCCGATCGGCGGGAATTTTGGCGATATTCGTTCGCACTTCCCCATCCAGCGCATTGAGTGCGGCGAGATAAGATTGTGCATTGGCATCATAAGTGGCTTGGCCCGCCGGATCGGCGCGTTTAAGTCCGTCGCGGATATTGGCGACATAGATTGCGGCATTGGCGATCGCCTGCCAGGCATGCGGATCGAGCATCGGCTGTCCGGCCTCGCGGTGGTCCGGCATGTCGCGTGGTTTCACGCCGGCGCTAGCGACGATCACCGGCGCGACGCTGCCTGACGCGCTGATGAGCCGCGTCATCCAGCCTTCAAGCCCGAGACCATTGACGAACACCGCTTTCGCGGCACTGAGCGTTTTGGCGTCGGCTGGCGTCGGCGAATAGACATGCACATCGCCGTCCGGTCCGACCAGAGTCGTGACGGCAACGCGATCGCCGCCGACATTTTTCACGAGGTCGCCGAGAATCGAGAAGGTCGCGACCACCGCAAGACGATCCTGCGCCAGAACCGGTGTCGCGGCCGATGCGGCGACGCCGGTCGCAAGCACGAGAAACTCGCGGCGCGTCGGCAGCGGATTTGGTTTGTGGTGAGGAAGACGCAAACGCCAAAAATCCTATCAATTACAATGGCTTAATGATGCTATAATATAATAAATCGCGATGCAACGCCATTGCGGGTGTGCCAGCGTTAACGGCCTCCTCCGATCTTCATCGAATGGCGACGCTGGCCGTGCTAAAGGCCCGCCGCAGCGCGCAGCATTGATTGGTACAATCATAATGTCCGGCCGTAAGGACGCGGCCGTCGGTAACAGGCATGTCGAGTAACTCACAGACCGGTCCGGATCCGCGGGCGCAAGCGCTCGTCGGCTCCTATGTGCGCGCCGGTTATACGCAGATCGAGCCGCCGGTGCTGCAACCCGCCGAGCCGTTCCTTGACCTTTCCGGCGAGGACATCCGCCGGCGCATGTTCCTCACCACCGATCCGGACGGACGCGAATTGTGTTTGCGTCCCGACCTGACCATTCCGGTATCGCGCGCCTATCTCGCTTCGCCGTCGGCGGGCAAACCGGCGGGCTTTTGCTACCTCGGCGCGGTGTTTCGTCACCGCGAAGGCGAGCGGTGTGAATTCCTCCAAGCCGGCATCGAGAGTTTCGGCCGCACCGACAAGGCCGCCGCCGACGCCGAAATGCTCGCGCTCGGCCTTGAAGCCACGACGCAATACGGCGTGAGCGCGCCGCAAATCCGCATCGGCGACGTCGGCCTGTTCGCCGCCTTCATTGCCGCGCTCGATCTCGCGCCGGTGTGGAAGCGCCGCCTCATCAAAGATTTCAACCGCAAATCCTCGCTGGCGCACGATCTCGATCAACTTACGCTTACGCCCGCCAACGGTTCGAAGGAATATCAGGGCGTACTAGACGGCGCTGGCCGGTTCCGATCCAAAGGCCGCGCATGCGCTCGTCACCGATCTGCTTTCCATCGCCGGCATCGCCACGGTCGGCGGACGCTCGGTCGCCGAGATCGCCGACCGCTTCCTCGAACAGTCGGCGCTCAATGCGCCGACGCGGCTGCCGCGCGACACGCGCGCGCTGATCGAGCGCTTTCTGTCGCTCAAGGGCGATCCCGACGAAGCGGCGGGCGAACTGCACGCGCTTGCCGGTGACGCCAAAATTTCGTTCGGCCCGGCGCTCGATCTGTTCGAGACGCGCACCGGCTTTCTCGCCGCGCGCGGCGTCGACGTCCGCGCCATTCAATTTTCCACCGCGTTCGGCCGCGGCTTCGATTATTACACCGGCTTCGTGTTCGAATTGCAGGACGCGCGTGCCAAAAACCCGCTCGTGGCCGGCGGCCGTTACGACGCCCTGCTGACGCGGCTCGGCGCGCGCGAGCCGATTCCGGCGGTCGGTTTCGCCGCTTCCGTTGACGAGCTTGCCGGCAGCGGAGGCGCGTCATGAGCGCGCCCCTCATTCTCGCCGTGCCGTCGAAAGGGCCGGCTGCAACAGAACGCGGAAAGTTTTTTTGCCCGCGCCGGACTTGAACTCGTCAAGCCGCGCGGCGCGCGGGATTATCGCGGTACCGTCAAGAACATCGACGGCATCGAGATCGTGTACCTGTCGGCGGCCGAGATCACCGGCCAGCTCAGCCAGGGCGCAGTGCATCTCGGCATCACCGGCGAGGATCTGGTGCGCGAAATGATCCCGCAATCGGACGCGCGCGTCGTGCTCATCACCGGGCTCGGCTTCGGCTTCGCCAATGTGGTAGTGGCGGTGCCGCAGGCCTGGATCGACGTGCGCAACATGGCCGATCTCGACGATGTCGCGACCGCGTTCCGGCTCAAGCACGCGCGCAAGATGCGGCTCGCCACCAAATACGCCAATCTCACGCGCGACTTTTTCGCCGCCCACGGCGTCGTCGATTACCGCATCGTCGAAAGCTCCGGCGCCACCGAGGGCGCGCCGGCGGCCGGCATCGCCGAAATGATTGTCGACATCACGACGACCGGCGCCACGCTTGCCGCCAACGGCCTCAAAGTGGTCGAGGACGGCGTCATCCTGCGTTCGCAGGCGAACCTCGTCGCCGCGCGCATGGCGGCGTGGGACGAGGCGCAGCGCGACACCGCGCGGCTTCTACTCGACCGCATCGCCGCGCAAAAACGCGCCGAGGCCTTTGCCGAGGTGCGTACGCGCTTTGCCGGCATGAACGAGAAACTCCTCGGCATGGCGCGTGAGCAATTCGGCGTCGCCTCACCGTTCGGCGGCCCGACCTCATCGGGCATGCTGACGCTGCACTGTCCGCCCGAATATGTGCACGCGCTGGCAAACTTTTTGCGCGACAATGGCGCCGAAGCCGTTTCGGTCGCGCCGCTCGATTACGTCTATACACGCGACAATCCGCTCTACCTGAAGCTCGCCGCGGAGCTTGACGCGCGCTTCTCCGCGCGGCAACTGATAGCAAAAGAGCCTTTTGGGGGACTTTATGCCGCGTCTTTGCATGCCGTGGCGCGCCGCCGCGGCCGCCGTAGCAATACTTGTTCTCGCCGCCAGCCACGCTGACGCGCAGACCTATCCGACGACGAAGCCAATCACGCTGGTCGTCGCCTTCGCTCCGGGCGGCGTCGCCGACACGCTGGCGCGGCTGATCGGCCAGGGTTTAGGCGAGCGCCTGCATCAGACTGTCGTGGTCGAAAACAGAGGCGGCGCCGGCGGCAACATCGCCGCCGCCTATGTCGCGCACGCCGAACCCGACGGCTATACGCTGCTTGCCACCACCACCGCGCTCGCCATCAACGAGACGCTGTTCGCCGACAAGCAATTTTCGGCGAGCGATTTCAAGACTGTCGCCATCGCCGCGTCGAGCCCGGAAGCGCTGGTGACGAGCCCGGGCAATCCGGCCGATAATCTCGCCGATTTCGTCAAAGCGATGAACGGCAAGACGATCAATCTCGCCATCCCGGGCGTCGGCACCGGCTCGGACATCGAGGCCGAATATTTCTTCAAGTTTCTCGCCAAGGCGGCGGTGCAGCCAATTCCGTTTCAGGGCGGCGCACCGGCGATAAACGCCACGATCGGCAACCAGGTCGACCTGATGGCGACCACGCTCGGCGGCGGCGCGGCGGCGCAGATCGCCGCCGGCAAGCTCAAGGGTCTCGGCATCGCCGCCGACAAGCGCGCCGCGGTGGCGCCGAACGTGCCGACCTATGCCGAGCAGGGTTTTACCGGTTTCACCGCTTCATCCTGGGTCGGCTTCTTTGCGCCGGCCAGGACCGATCCGCAAATCCTCGCAACGCTGAACGCCGCGATCGACGACATCGTCAAGACGCCGGACGTTGCGACAAAACTCACCGCCATGGGCTTCGATCCGATCGTCGGCACGCCGGCGCAGGCCGACGCCATGTTTGCCGCCGAGATCAAAAAGTGGGGCGACATGGTCAAGGCGCTCGGCCTGTCGATCAAATAACCGTGCGGCTTCAGCCGACGTGGTGAAGAACTACGCCGTGTGGCCGTCGAACGCGCCGGACTTCGGAAGCTCGGTCTCCTGTTGCGGCGTCATTTTCGCGGCATCCGCGGCACCCGGCACGCCGCGCGGCCCGAGCTTGCGCCGCGCGATCTCGTCTTCGGTCAACCTATCTTCTTCGCGGGTCGCGGGTTTCATCGCGTGACCTCAGAGCGGACGATGCATGCGGCCGAGCAGCCAACCGAGCCCGAGCGCGATAACGACCGCGGCGTAAGGCTGCGTTTCGATCGTGCCGCGCAGCGCGCGCTCGAACGAGCCGGCGGTTTTACGCGTCGCCCGGTTGGCGGAATCGGCAAGATCGGCGGCGCTGTCGACGGCGCGGTCATAGAGGTCCTGGGCGGCGTCCGATGCGTCGCCGGCAATGCCGCCGGCCTGTTTCTTGGCGTCGCCGAAGGCGCGCGTGAAGTCTGAACTGGCGGTACGGGTCTGGGCCATGGCTGTCCTCAAAAGAAGGGGTTGTGGCCGTTAACGCGCCAAAGCCGGCAAAAGTTCACAGCTGACCTGAATGTCGTCAACGAATCGATCGCCAAGCCGAACGCGTCCGGCAAATCTTGCGACCGTGGCGGAACCAGTCATAACGGTTGGGAATTCTCCCTATGCACTCGTTGGATCAACTTAAGGATTCGAAATCATGGGTCTCATCCTTGTCATTGTCGTGCTTCTGCTGCTGTTCGGCGGCGGTGGCGGTTATTGGGGCTACAGCCGGGGCTATTATGGCGGCGGCGGTCACGGGCTGATCTGGCTCGTGCTCATCATCATCGTCGCATTGGTCGTATTCGGCCACGGCCATCTCGGTACGGTCTAAGCGCCGCCTTGCCGCGACGGAACGATCGCATCAATTGAGCGTTAAAGTGTGCCAGACGTTGGCTTTTGGCGGAGGACGATCATGCCCGCATTTTTTGGTTTCATTCTCGGAGTTCATACTGACCGTAGGCTGCGCTTACGCCTACGATTCCTCGACCGGCCGCACCGCCAACGGCTTGTCGGCTACCTCGGCCGGGGGCCAGGCGCCGATGGTCAATTGGACCATCGTCAGCGACAACTGGCAAAGTTTTCAGACCAATGTGCGCGTCAAGGCCGATAATCTGGAAAAGAGCTTCAAGCAGCACAGCTAACCGACAGCGCTTACTCGCTACGCTCAGCGCGCCAAGGTTTCCCGCCAGGGATTATCGCGCGCTGACGATCGACGGCAGCCAAAGCGACAGCGCCGGCACATACGTCACCAGCATCAGCACCGCAAACATGACTGCGTAGAACGGCCAGATTTTACGCATCACCTGCTCGATCGTGACTTTGCCGACCGCGCAGCCGACAAATAAAATGGCGCCGACCGGCGGATGGCACAGCCCGATGCCGAGATTGAGCATCATGATCATGCCGAAATGCACCGGATCGACGCCGAAATTGACCACGACCGGCAATAGAATCGGCGTGCAGATCAAAATCGACGGCGCCATGTCGACCAGGCAGCCAAGCACCAGCAAAAGGATATTGATCAAAAACAGAATGACGTGCTTGTCGCTCGAAATGGTCAGGAAGAACGCCGTGATTTTCGCCGGCATCTGTGTCAGCGCCATCACGTAGCCGACGCTGGAAGCGCAGGCGATCAGCGTCATCACCATGGCGACGGTGCGCAGCGTGCGGTGCACCAGCGCCGGCAGATCGCGCCAGCGGTAATCGCGATAGATGAACATGGTGACGAAAAACGCCCAGACGCAGGCGACCGCGCCGGCTTCGATGGCGGTGAAAATGCCGCCCAAAATGCCGCCGAGAATGATGACCAGCGTGATCAGGCCCCAGGCGGCGTCGATCGAGATCTTGATTGCGTCGCGCAACGGCACTCTCTGGCCGCGCGGATGGCCGTCACGATAGGCGATGACCAGACAAAGCACCATGATCGACGCGCCCAGCAGCAACCCCGGTACCACGCCGGCCATGAACAGGCTGATGATGGAAATGGTGCCGCCGGTGGCAAGCGAATAGATCACGGCGTTGTGGCTTGGCGGCACCAATAGCGCCTGCACCGATGCGGTGATCGTCACATTGGTGGCGAACACGCGCGGATAGCCGACCCGTTCCATCTGCGGGATCATCACCGAGCCGATCGCGGAGGTGTCGGCGACCGCCGAGCCGGAAATGCCGCTCAAAAACGTGGTCGCCAGCACGTTGACGACGGACAGACCGCCGCGCACGCGGGTGAATCCGACCAGTACATCGGCGAAGGCGACGAGCCGCCGCGCCATGCCGCCCTCGGCCATGATCGCGCCAGCCAGCACGAAGAACGGAATGGTGAGCATCGCCACCTTGCTCACCCCATCGGAGATTTTCAGCATCACTGCTTCGAGTGGGATGCCGATATAGAAGGCGCCGGCGAGCGCCGCGAGCCCGAGCGAATAGGCGATCGGCACGCCGATGAAGAAGCAAAAGAACATGGTGGCCAGAAGAACCAGGATATCCATGCGCCCTGCCCCGCCTTCACCTAGTCGGACGTAGCTTGCGGATAAATTTCCGGCGCCGGTCCGACGGCGATGCGCTCGATCACGAAGAGCAGCAAGCACGTGCCGCCGATCGGGATCGGCAGATAGGTCACGCCGACCGACAACCAGGGAAAATCGGCGATGCTGTTGGACCAGGTGGCTTCGACAAGCTTCACGCCGTAGACCACCATGAACGCAGCCATCGTCGCCACCAACAGCTCGGCGAGAATATCGGCCGCCTGGCGGAGCTGCGGCGGCAACATCGCGGCGAAGAACGTCACCCGCATGTGCACCTGCGTGCGATAACAGGATGCGCCGCCGAAGAATGTGAGCACGATGGTGAGCAGGACCGCCATCGGCTCGGGCCATGAGGCGGCGCTGTTGAGCACATAGCGGGTATAGACCGCCCACGGAATGACGGCCGAGATCAGTACCAGCGCCGTCCCGGCGATCGCCACGCAGGCGAGATAGAGCCAATCCATCGCTTGGCGGAATAGCGCGGCCATGGCTTTGCCCGCGTGCGTGCGCGCCGTTACTTCACGTCCTGGATGCGCGCGATCAGCACGGCGTATTTCGGGCCGTATTTGTCCCAGACCGGCTTCACCGCCTGCTGATAGGGCGTCTTGTCCTGCACCGGGATGATTTCGACGCCGGCGGCTTTCGCCTTCTCCATGGCGCTCGCCTCGTATTGCTTCCACAAGACGCGTTCGTCCTGCTGGGTTTCGCCGGCAAGCTTCATAATCAGCACCTGATCGTCCTTCGACAGCGTGTCCCAGGTCTTCTTCGACATGATGAGGATTTCCGGCACGATCAGGTGCTCGGTCAGGGTGTAAAACTTCGCCACTTCGTAATGATGATCGAAGACGAAGCTCGGCGGATTGTTCTCGGCGCCGTCGACTACGCCGGTCTGCAGCGCGGTGAGCACCTGGTCATAGCCCATGGACACGCCGTTGCCGCCGAGATCGTTCATCATGTCGACGAACATCGGATTGCCCATGACGCGGAATTTCATGCCCTTGAGGTCGGCGATGCTGCGGATCGGCTTTTTGGTGTCATAGAGGCTGCGCGCGCCGGCATCCATCCAGCACAGACCGACCAGGCCCGCATTGGGATTGTCGGTGACTTTGGCGAGAAGCTCCTTGCCGATCGGACCGTCGATCACCGCTTCCATATGCGCGGTGTTGCGGAACAGAAACGGCAGATTGAACACGTTCAGATCATCGACGACCGGGCCGAGCGCGCCGACGCTGACGCGGGCCAGCTGGATGGCGCCGACCTGCGCCTGTTCGATCGCTTCCTTCTCGCCGCCGAGCTGCATCGCCGGATACATCTGGACGGTAATGCGCCCATTGGTAGCGGCATCGAGCTTCTTGCCCATGTTTTCGACCGCGGTCACCGTCGGATAGCCCTCCGGATGAACGTCGGAGGCTTTGAGCACGATCTTGTCCGCAGCTGCGGCGGGCGCCAGCGCAGCCGCAAGCAGGCCGAGCGCGATAAACGCGATCCGGGGCGTCATGGCGTTTTTCATAGCGTTGGTGCTCCTCCGTGATAAGGGCGGCGAACCGGCGCCGAAGCATTTGGGAATGGCGCATTGATCCCCGCTCATTCTTTATTGTAGGCTGGTCATATGATGACCATACGTCTTACGCCGGAGTCAAGACGTTGACCAAGGCTGCGTCGAAAAATCTGGCGCTGTTGCGCCCACTCGATGCGCCGCGTCGTTTGACCGCGGAGCTTGTCGGCGCGAACTCACCGGCCGATATCACCAGCGGCAAGCTTAAGCCCGGCGCGCGGCTGCCGACCGAGCAGGAAATGATCGCCGCCACCGGCGTGAGCCGCACCGTCATCCGCGAGGCTGTCGCGGCGTTGCGCGCCGATCGCCTCGTGGTGACGCGGCAGGGCGTCGGCGCTTTCGTCGCCGAGCATGTGCGCCGGCCGTTTCGCGTCGATTTTGACGAGAACTCGACATTGCGCGAAGTACTCAACGTCATGGAGCTGCGTACCGGCGTCGAGATCGAGGCTGCGGGGCTTGCCGCCGAGCGCGCCACTCCGGCGCAGATCAAAAGGGTCGCCGAGTGCTATGCCGCAGTCGCCGGCGCAATCGCGCGCGGCGACAACGGCGTGAACGAGGACTTCACTTTTCATTGCGCCATTGCCGAGGCGACCGGCAATCCGCAATTCAAGCACTTTCTGGAATATCTCGGCCGCTTCATCATTCCGCGCCGGACCATGTGGAAGGGTACAGTGTCGGCGGGCAAGCGGGCGGATCTCAACACATTCCAGCGCGAGCATCGCGAGATTCTGTTGGCGATCAAGACGCATAAACCCGAGGTTGCGCGCGCGGCGATGCAACGGCATCTCCTCAACAGCCGCGCCCGCTATGCGAGCCTCGACCGCGGCGAGGACAATGCAACGGAGGTTCGTATCCGACAATGAAGAAAGTCATCGTTACCGGCGCCGCCGGCGATATCGGCACACGGCTTCGTAAAATCCTTAAGGGTGCTTATCCGGAGATCGTCTGGAGCGACGTGCGCATGCCGGCCGGTCTTGCCGCCGATGAGACCTTCATCCCCGCCGATCTCGCTGACTACGCGCAAGTTGAAAAACTCGTCGCCGGTGCGAACGGCGTCGTTCATTTCGGCGGTTTCTCGGTCGAAGGCCCGTGGGAGATCATCCATCGCAGCAACATCGTCGGCTGCTACAATATGTTCGAGGCCGCCTATCGCGCCGGGGTCGAGCGCGTGGTCTTCGCTTCCTCCAATCACGCGGTCGGCTTTTATCCGCGCAGCGCGCGCATCGGCACCGCCGTCACCGTGCGTCCCGACAGCCGCTATGGCGTCAGCAAGGCTTTCGGCGAAGCGCTCGGCGCGCTCTATGCCGACAAGCACGGAATGCGCGTGACGTGTCTGCGCATCGGCAACGTCGCCGATGCACCGGTCGACGAACGGCGGCTGTCGATCTGGCTCAAGCCTGAGGATTTGGCGCAGCTCGTTCGCATCGGGCTCGACCATCCCGATATCCGCTTCGAAGTCTTTTACGGCGCCTCCGACAATCAGGCGGGCTGGTGGGACAATTCCAATGCGCGGCGCTTCGGCTACCGGCCGCAGGGCCGCGCCGAGGATTTCCGCCACGAGGCGCTCGCCGCGCAGCAGAAACTACCGCCAGACCCGATCGGCGCCCGCTACCAGGGCGGCCCCTTTTGCAGCGCCGAATACGACGCCGACCGGAAAAACTGAACGCCGATCGCGCGCCGGCTGGCTTCCTTGGGCGACAGGGGGGTGGGCGTAAGCCATTTGATTGCGCTATAGAATAGACCAAAAGGGACACCCGAATGGCGAGTGGAGCCGACCCCAGAATTGCGCCGCTGTCGCGCGAGCGGAGCCCCACCGATTCCGCCGCCGCGCGCGGGCTGTCGATCGTGGTGCCGCTCTATAACGAGGCGGCCTCGCTCGAGCGCCTGCACGCGCGGCTACTCGAGATCGCGCAGCGCCTCGCCGCCGCCCGTTCGTTGACCTGTGAAGTCGTCTATGTCGACGACGGCAGCCGCGATGGCACACTCGCCATCGCCCGCGAACTGCCGGCGAGCGCGCTCGACGTCCAGGTGGTGTCGCTGTCGCGCAATTTCGGCAAGGAGGCGGCACTGCTCGCTGGCCTCGATCATGCCCGGCGCGGCGCCGTCCTCTTTATCGACGGCGACGGCCAGCATCCGCCAGATTTGATCGAGACGCTGGTCGGCCACTGGATCGATGACGATTGCGACGTGGTCTATACGGCGAAGGCCAGTCGCGCCGGCGAATCCTGGGCCCGGCGCGTCGCCGTGCATGCGTTTTATACGCTGATCAACTGGGGCGCGCGGACCAAAATTCCGGAAGATGCCGGCGACTTCCGACTATTGTCGCCCCGCGCGGCGAATGCGCTGCGGCAACTGCCGGAGCGCAACCGCTTCTTCAAGGGACTGGCGAGCTGGATCGGCTTTCGCCAGATGCGTATCGATTACGAGCCGGAGGCGCGTGCCGACGGCCGCACCACCTGGAACATGCGCCGGCTGATTGGGCTGTCGCTCAACGGGCTGACGGCGTTTTCGGTGGCGCCGTTGCGGTTCGCCACCATGCTCGGCACCGTGCTGGCGCTGATCGCCTTCGTTTACGGCCTGCAGATCGTCTACGAGACCCTCCTCTATGGCGAAAAGGTCCCCGGCTATCCGTCGCTGTTCGTCGGCATCATGGTGCTCGGCGGCGTGCAGCTCATCATGCTCGGCGTGCTGGGCGAATATATCGGCAAGATTCTCGAAGAGATCAAAGGCCGGCCGGTCTATTTCGTCGCCGAGCACGACGTGAAGCTGCGTGAGGATGCCACGCGCGCCGCGACCGACGCCCGCACCGCGGCCGAATGAGCGAAGCGACCCCGCTGCATATCTGGCTTTGCGCCGACGATTACGGCGTCTCGCCCGCGGTCAGTGCCACGATCCGCGACCTCATCGCACGCCGCCGTCTCAATGCCACTTCGGTGATGGTCGGTGCGCCGAGTTTTTCACCGGCCGAAGCCGATGCGCTGCGTGAAGCAGCCGGCACGCACGCCGCGATCGGGCTGCATGTGACATTGACCGGACCGTTCCGGCCGCTTAATTCGCATTTCACGCCGCTGCGCGACGGCGCATTTTTACCGCTGGCGCCGATGGCGGCCCGCGCGCTGGCGCGCCGCCTGCAAGCCATGCCGCTCGAAGACGAGATCGGCCGCCAACTCGCTTCCTTCCACGGCGCATTCGGCCGCGCGCCGGATTATTTCGACGGCCATCAGCACATTCACGTCTTTCCGCAAGTCTGCGAAGCACTGCTGCGCGTCGTCGAAAAGAACGCGCCGGGGGCCTGGATCCGCCAATGCGGCAGGCCTGCTTCGGCGCACAAAAGCCTCGCCGATCCAAAAGGGCTCATCCTCGATGGACTGAGCGAGCGCTTCCGTCGCCTCGCCGCCAAGCACGGCGTGCGCACCAATCCGGGCTTTGCCGGCACCTATTCGTTCAAACCGGGCGCCGACTACGCAAAACTGTTTCCGCGCTTTCTCGATGGCTTGCCGGATGGCGGCGTCGTGATGTGCCATCCCGGCAGGGTCGACGCCGAACTGCGCCGCCTCGATCCGCTCACCGATTTGCGCGAGCGCGAATACGCGTACTTTCTCGGTGATGATTTTCCGAAAGTGCTCGCGCGGCGCGGTTACGCGCTATAGCCCGGGCTGAACGCAGCGAACCCGGCTAGCGTTCAGATGACGAGGACCCTGGTGCCGATCTTGACGCGATTGTAGAGATCCTCGACATCGGCATTGCGCATGCGGATGCAGCCCGACGAGACGTTAGTGCCGATGGTCCAGGGCTCGTTCGAGCCGTGGATGCGATAAAGCGTCGAGCCGAGATACATCGCGCGCGCGCCAAGCGGATTGTCGATACCGCCGGGCATGTAGCGCGGCAGATCGGGCCGCCGCTGCAGCATGTCTGATGGCGGGTACCAATCCGGCCATTCGCGCTTGGCGGTGATGGTCTTCTCGCCGGCCCAGGTGAAGCCGGGGCGGCCGACGCCGATGCCGTAGCGCAGCGCCCTGCCGCCATCCTCGACCAGATAAAGAAACTTGTTCGGCGTATCGATCACGATCGTGCCCGGCTTCTCGGCGGTCGGATACATGACCTCCTGGCGCAGATATCTCGGATCGATCGGATAGTTCGACATGTCGCCCTGGCTCGTGGGCGTGTAAGCCGCCGAGGCCGGAATGAGTGTCGCAGGCTCAGGCTGCGGTTGCGGCAATTGGTATGAGGTCGGCGGGGCAAACATCCGCGAGACCGGCACCTCGATGGTCGGTCCCCCGAAAATCGCTTCGAGAAAACCGCCCCCACCGGCACTGGATTGCGCGGACGCCGGCGCCGGTACAGGAGCCGGCGCGGCCGAGGCGTAGCTCTGCGGTGCGGCGGCGGCATAGGTCTGCGCGAGAGCGTAACGCGGCGCGACCGTGCCGGTGTAAGCCGGCGCGGCCGAGGCGTGAGTTTGCGGCGCAGCGGCGGCATAGGTCTGCGCGGGAGCGTAACGCGGCGCGACAGTGCCCGTGTAGGCCGGCGCCGCGGCCGTCGCATAGCGCGGCTGCGGCACATAGACATAATATTGCTGGCCATAAGACTGGCCGCCATAAGATTGGCCGTAAGGCTGGGCATATTGCTGGCCGCAAGACTGCTGGCCGTAAGACTGGCCGCCGGCTGCGTCACATAGACGGGCTGGCCCGTGTAAGGGACATAGGTGACCTGAGCGAAGGCAGAGCCGGAAAACGCGCCCGCCAGAACGACCGGCACAAGCGCGGACATGCAGATACGCCGCATTGGGGTACTCGTTACGCAAGTTTCACACTGAGCCCGGCGCGGCGAAGCGATCTCACATCACGCCGGCACGCGCGCTCAGGCGACGAGTAACGCCCGCAAACCTCGACTGTTTGGTAAACAAATTTCGCGCCGCCGCTTATTGGTACATTGTTCATCAAGTTACAGTTGATTTTGCGTGAATGGTCCGAGCTTGTGGTTAACCGGGGGTTTCTTCGCCACGTCGGCTCGCTGCCCGGCAGCGCGCCGCCGTGAACGCGGAATTAAGCCGCCGAACTTTACTCTAATACGAGCATGATCGCGAAAAGGACGCATCGCTTTTCGGAAGAAATCATGTTCGAAAAGTAATCTGGTCAAGAAATGGCCGCGCCACGCAAAATTTTCCGCATCGAGGAGACCGCGGCCGCGCGGCTGGCGCGCGGCAGCGGCGGCTCCGCCGATGCGCCGCCCATCACGGCGAGATCATGCAGGCGCTCGCCGCGTTGCGCGGCATGATGAGCGCGTCGCCTTCCGGCACGGCCGAAATCCGGCGGCACTGCCGCGCGGCGGCAGCCAATGAGCTCGGCGTCGAGGCCGAGCATCTCACCCGTATCGCGCACGAGCTTGAGGCGGTTACCACCGGCACCGCGCAGGCGACGCAAAAGATCCTCGCCGCCGCCGAAGAGATCGATCAACTCGCGAACAATCTTGTCGGCGGCGCTGAAGGGCAAGATCGAGCAAGATCTGGCGCAGGATATTTCCGACCACGTCATCCGCATTTTCGAGGCGTGCAATTTTCAGGATCTGATCGGCCAGCGCGTCACCAAAGTGATGACGACGCTGAAACTCATCGAGGATCACGTCGCGCGCGCACTCGACGAGATCAAAAAAGCGGCGCCGGCGCGCGCCGCCGCACGATGCTGCCGCAATATCTGCACGGCCCGCGGCTCGACAGCGACCGCGGCCATGTCTCGCAAAACGACATCGACGCCATGTTCGGCGGCTAGCTTCCGCGCTCGTTCCGGTCGCGGCCGGATCAGCGACAAAACAAATCAAGCGCCGCGACGGCAAAGGCCGCGACCAGCGTCAGGCCGATCGCGTCGGAGAAATGCTCGGCGACATATGTCACGGCCACCGGCGCGATCGCCTGCACGACCAGGAACGGCCCGCCGATGCGCCCGACCAGACGGCCGTAGCCGGCCGCGCCGAACAGCGCGAGCGGCACGGTGCCGCGCGCGATGGTCAAAAGTCCGTTCGCCATGCCGTACATCACGGCGAAGACCGCGGCGAGCGCGGCCGAGAACGGAAACAGCGCCAACAGCGACGAAAGCCGCAACCAGAAGCCCGACCGCGAAGCGCGCGATCCACAACGGATGCAGCCGGCGCGCGAAAGACAGTTCACAGATCCGCGCCAGAACTTGCGCCGGACCGAACAGCATGCCGATGGCGACGACGGTCGCGGGCGCCAGTCCGAACCTGCTGAAAATGGCGAGCAGCTGCGCGGACAGCGCCGACGGCACGAAGGCGTAAGCGGCAAAGCCGGTGGCGACCAGCACGAACGCCAAACCCATGCGCCGGCAGCAGCGCCGCCGGCTTCACCGCGGCTACCGGCGTCGCCGCGCGCGGCACGCGTTCGGCATGCTGGCGCGGCAGCGCGAAGGCGTGCAGCGGCGCGGCGACGAAGCGCGAGCAAAGCGGCATAGACCAGATAGCAGCCGCGCCAGCCGACCGCGTCGATGAGATATTGCGTCGCCGGCCAGCCCACGGTCGAGGCAAAGCCGCCGGCAAGCGTCAGCGTCGTGATCGGCGCGCGCGCGGCGGCACCGAAAATGCGGCCGAGCGTGGCGAAGGCCGGATCGTAGAGCGACAGCCGCCATGGCGACGCCGAGCACCATCCACGACCGCGAAATAAGCCGGCGCGCTTTGCGCCGTGACGAGACCGATCAGGCCGGCCGCGCCGACCAAGCGAGCCGAATGGCATCACCACATGGCCGCCGAGCCGATCGATCGTGGCGCCGACATAGCGCGACACCAGACCGCCGACGAACAGGCCCGCCGAAAAACCGCCCATGGCGAAGGAGCGCGACCAGCCGTGATCCTGCGCAATCAGCGGTACGGTGAGCACCGGCGGATAGAACAGCGCACCCCAGGACAAAATCTCGGTGACGCCGAGCACGCTAACGGCGCGCCAGGGTCCGAAGATAAATTCGCGGGGGGTGGGCATGCTTATTCCCCTCCCCCTTGTGGGGAGGGGTTAGGGCGGGCGTCGAGGAGGCGACGCATTGTCTGAGACGAATGCTCTGCTGCCGTCCTCGCCGCGAGTCACCTCACGACCCCCACCCCGCCCTCCCCACAAAGGGGACGGGAGATGACTGTCTAGCCTATTACTGCGCCGGCGGCTTCATCGGCGGCTTGCCGGCGGCGCGGCCCATGCCTTCGGCGGCGCAACGCACATAGACGCCGGTGCCGTAGCGGCCGGCGACTTCCGGATCCATCCACTTGAGCACCATGGTGCGGCCGTCGAATGAAACGATCTCGCGATCCTGCGCGCCGCCGGCATCGCCGGGCGGACCGATATAGTTCTTGCCGCTCGGCGGAGCCCTTGAGCTGCAATTCCTGCAAAGTGGCGCTGTCGGCGAGATACATCATGACGCCGCCGTTCGGTCCGCGCGTGATCTCGACCGGCTGGCCGCATTGGCCGCGCGCCGCCGCCGCCGTGCGCGCCAGATCCTCGTCCTTGTGGAAGGCGCCGTAACCCCAGCGGCCGACGATGTCTTCGGGCCGGTACTTCGAGGGAATCGCCGGCTCCGTCATCGGCGGCGGCGTCTGCGCCTCGGGCGGCGGACGTATTGGTGGTGCAGGCCGCAAGCGCGAGCGCGGAGACAGCCGCGATACCGACGGCCGATCGCCAAAAAGCAAATCGCCAAGCGACGCACTCATAAGGGGTCCCCTCGCGGGGCCGGCGTTCTACCGCTCGAGCCTTTCGACGTGCTGTGGTCCCAAGCCGCCACGCCGGCTCGCCGACGGTTCTACCGTCGGCGACCTTTCGACTTTGTTTCGAGTCGTCCCCTCCCCGTTGACGGCTCGGCGATAGACTTACGGCCCCGGTTCGGCGGCTACGAACCCCCTTCGCAGCCGACGCCGGGCAGCCGCGCGGCTTGACAGCGCGCAGCCGAAACCTTATGTCCCCATCGCCTCTTGGCACTCAATCTATTAAGAGTGCTAAGGCACTGCAAAACCAACACTTTTTAAACGCCAACCGCCGCCAGCATCCCGCTCAGGGCGGCGGCAAAGAGGGTGATCATGGCGAAAACGAAGTTCCGGCCGCTGCATGACCGGGTGGTGGTCAAGCGTATCGACGCCGAGGCGAAGTCCAAGGGCGGCATCATCATTCCCGATACCGTGAAGGAAAAGCCCCAGGAGGGCGAAGTGGTCGCGGTCGGCCCCGGCGGCCGCGACGAGAACGGCAAGATCATCGCGATCGGGGTCAAGGCCGGCGACCGCGTGCTGTTCGGCAAATGGTCGGGCACCGAGGTCAAGCTCGACGGCGAGGAGCTCCTGATCATGAAGGAGTCCGACATCATGGGCGTGATCGCCTGACCCATTCCGTCACCCTGAGGCGGTCCGCGCAGCGCGGCCCTCGAAGGCGACGGGCACCAAGCAGCATCCTTCGAGGCTCGCTTCGCTCGCACCTCAGGATGACGGCAAACACAACACCCAAGGAGCAAACCAAATGTCTGCGAAAGACGTAAGATTTTCCACCGACGCGCGCGACAAGATGTTGCGCGGCGTCGACATTCTCGCCAACGCCGTGAAGGTGACGCTCGGCCCCAAGGGCCGCAACGTCATCCTCGATAAATCGTTCGGCGCGCCCGCGCATCACCAAGGACGGCGTCACCGTCGCCAAGGAGATCGAGCTTGAAGACAAGTTCGAGAACATGGGCGCGCAGATGGTGCGCGAAGTGGCGCAGAAGACCAACGACGAGGCCGGCGACGGCACCACGACCGCGACCGTGCTCGCCGCGGCAATCGTCAAGGAAGGCGTCAAGTCGGTCGCCGCCGGGATGAACCCGATGGATCTCAAGCGCGGCATCGACATCGCGGTCAAGGCGGTGGTCGAGGACATCAAGAAGCGCGCGAAGAAAGTCGGCTCGTCCGCCGAAGTGGCGCAGGTCGGCACCATTTCCTCGAACGGCGACGCAGCCGTCGGCAAGATGATTGCCGACGCGATGCAGAAGGTCGGCAACGAGGGCGTCATCACGGTCGAAGAAGCCAAGGCGCTCGACACCGAAGTCGAGATCGTCGAGGGCATGCAGTTCGACCGCGGCTATCTGTCGCCGTACTTCATCACCAATGCCGAGAAGATGGTGGCCGAGCTCGAAGACGCCTATGTGCTGCTGCACGAGAAGAAGCTCTCGCAGCTGCAGTCCATGCTGCCGGTGCTCGAAGCGGTGGTGCAGTCGGGCAAGCCGCTGCTCATCATCGCCGAGGACCTCGAAGGCGAGGCGCTGGCGACCCTCGTGGTCAACAAGCTGCGCGGCGGACTGAAAGTCGCCGCCGTCAAGGCGCCCGGCTTCGGCGATCGCCGCAAATCCATGCTCGAAGACATCGCCATCCTCACCGGCGGCCAGCTCATTGCCGAAGATCTCGGCATCAAGCTTGAGAGCGTGACGCCGGCGATGCTCGGCCGCGCCAAGAAGATCGTGATCGAAAAGGAGAAGACCACGATCGTCGACGGCGCCGGCAAGAAGAAGGACATCGAAGCGCGCGTCAACCAGATCAAGGCGCAGATCGAGGAGACCACCTCCGACTACGACCGCGAGAAGCTGCAAGAGCGGCTCGCCAAGCTCGCCGGTGGCGTCGCGGTGATCCGCGTCGGCGGCGCGACCGAGATCGAGGTCAAGGAGAAGAAGGACCGCGTCGAGGATGCGCTCAACGCCACCCGCGCCGCGGTCGAGGAAGGCATCGTGCCGGGCGGCGGCGTCGCCTTGCTGCGCGCCAAGAAGGCGATCGGCAAGCTTTCGGACGACAATGCCGACGTGCAGGCCGGCATCAATATCGTGCTCAAGGCGCTCGAGGTCCCGCTGCGCCAGATCGCCGAGAATTCCGGCGTCGAAGGCTCGATCGTGGTCAACAAGATCCTCGAGAACAAGTCGGAGACGTTATGGCTTCGACGCGCAGAACCGAGGAGTATGTCGACATGCTCGACAAGGGCATCGTCGATCCGGCCAAGGTGGTGCGCGCGGCGCTGCAAGACGCAGCTTCGATCGCCGGCCTCCTGGTCACGACCGAAGCCATGGTCGCCGAAACGCCCGAAGGACACGCCGGCCATGCCGGCGATGCCCGGCGGCGGTGGCGGCGGCATGGGCGGGATGGGCTTCTGATCCCCTTCGTATCGAATGACAAAGGGCGCGGAGAAATCCGCGCCCTTTTTCTTTTCTTCCAGCGTCGCAAATCCGGGCGCAACTCGCATCGCGCGGCAATGTGGTGCGGCCACTCTGTCTGATCCGCTAGTTCGTCATCAGGCGGAAACGCAGCGTAGCGGGGCCGGAGAGTTCAATGACCTCGCCCGCGCGCCGCCAATTCGTCGCTGCCCGCAGCGCCGACAAAATCTCGGCATCGCTGGCTTGCCGATCCGGCTCACATTGACCGCCCGCGATATCGTTCTGGGTCTGAGATGGCACGATGGTGATCGAACCGCCATCGAGCGTCGCTTGAGCGCGCAAGCTCGTGCACCACAGATCGATCGAGGCCGAGCCGTCATCCTCGATCTCGATCATCGGCACCCGCTTGCTGCCGTGCATCGGCGCGACGTCGAGCATGAGTTCGTTGCCGAAGGGAAACGGCTCGCTGGCCAGCGCCGGCCAAATCGCGCAGGCGCAAAACAGCAACGCCAGACGAACGGGGAAACGGCGGCCGGGCCAGAGCCGAAATGAAGGCATGGTCGCTCTCTTGAGGGGGTTGCGCCGGAGATCGCGGCCGGACGGCCGCACGGGACGATTTAAAGCATGATCGCGGCAAAGTCAGCCGGAACGCCATGCCTCGCGGAACCCCTTTCCGAACTCAACCCGCGGCTGCGACACGCCGGCCGCCAACGCCGTTAGGTCATCAAGAAAACGCGATTGTTCGCCATTCGGGGCGCGAATTGCGCTAATCCTTGCAACCAGGCTGTGCCGGCGGCCCAAAGGTGCCCGATAGGTTCCCCAACGTGATGCTCATTGATTGCTTCGCATTGCCGCGCCAGCGCCCTGCCCAATGCTCATCTTTCGGAGGTCTTTCGTGAAACGTCTTGCCGCGACGCTCGCCACGATGTGGCGGTTGTCCATTCCCTATTTCCGCTCGGAAGACCGCTGGCCGGGCCGCATCCTGCTTGCCGCCGTCGTGGCCATCGAACTGTCGATCGTCGCCATCACGGTGATTTTGAACCAGTGGTACAACCGGTTTTACAATACGCTACAGGACCACAACTTCAGCGCCTTCGTCAGCGCCATCGTGTTCTTCTGCGTGCTGGCCGCGATCTATACCGTGCTGGCGGTCTATCAGAACTACCTCAATCTGTGGCTCCAGATCCGCTGGCGGCGCTGGATGACGCAGACCTATCTGCGGCAATGGCTCAATACCGCCAACCATTACCGCATGCAGCTTTTGGGCGACGCGGCCGACAACCCCGACCAGCGCATAGCCGACGACCTGCAGATGTTCGTGCAGAACACGCTGTCGATCGGGCTCGGGCTTTTGAACTCGGTCGTGACGTTGTGCTCCTTCATCGTCATTTTATGGACGCTGTCGGAGGCGGCACCGCTGCACCTGTTTGGCGCGTCGTTTGCCATTCCGGGCTATCTGGTCTGGGCGGCTATCGCTTATGCCGTGCTCGGCACCTGGGTGACCCATCTGATCGGCTGGCCGCTCATACCGCTGAACTTCCAGCAACAGCGCTTCGAGGCCGATTTCCGCTTCAATCTGGTGCGCACGCGCGAGAATTCCGAGCAGATCGCGGCGCTGCATGGCGAAGCGGCCGAGCGCGAGCGCCACCTCAACCGTTTCGCCAATGTGGTGACCAATTGGATCGCCATCATGCAGCGGCAAAAGCAGCTGACCTTCTTCACCCAGAGCTATTCGCAGGCCTCGGTGATCTTTCCTTACATCATGGTCAGCCCGGCCTATTTCTCCGGCGCCATGCAGCTCGGCGGCCTGATGCAGACGGCATCCGCCTTCAACAGCGTGCAGAACGCGCTGTCCTACTTCATCAACGCCTACCAATCGATCGCGCAATACCAGTCGGTGTGCCAGCGCCTGTCCGGGTTCGAGGACGCCATCGTGGCCGGACGCGAAGTGGCCCTGATGCCGCGTGCCATCGAGGTTCTGCCCGGCGAGACCGCGAATGCGATTTCGATCGACCGGCTGCACGTTCGCCTTCCCAAAGGCGAACCGCTGGTCAACGCCGAGCACATCGTATTTGGCCCGGGCGAACGCGTGCTGGTGACGGGACCGTCAGGCGCCGGCAAATCGACCTTGTTCCGTGCCATCACCGGAATCTGGCCGTTCGGCTCGGGGCGCGTCACCGTGCCGAAGGACGCCAAGGTGATGCTGCTGCCGCAGCGGCCCTACTTTCCAGTCGCGCCGCTTGCCGCCGCGGTCAGCTACCCGGCCAAATCCGGCACTTTCGAGGATGCCAGGATCGCCGAGGTCGTCGCCGCCGTCGGCCTGCCGGAATGGTCCGGACGGCTTGGCGAGGAAGCGCACTGGAACCGCATGCTGTCGGCCGGCGAACAGCAACGGCTGGCGATCGCGCGCGCGCTGTTGGCCGAGCCGGATTACCTGTTCCTCGACGAGGCGACCGCCTCGCTCGATGAGGCAGCCGAGGCGGCGCTGTACCGGCTGCTTGCGGAACGGCTCAACGCCACGACCATCATTTCGATCGGTCACCGCTCGACGCTTGGCGCCTTCCACCGCCGCCGCGTCGCAGTCGCGGCGAGCGACACGGTAAGCGAGGTACGCGACGTGCCGCTGGTCTCGGCCGCGGAGTGATTCGCAAATCCGGGATAACGCTTTGGAGATTTTCCGCTCATTCCCGCGAAGGCGGGAATCCATTCTGAAACCGGGTCCCCGCATCCGCGGGGACGAGCGGAAATAGAAGCGGCGAAACGAAAACAGCAGGGCACAAACGAAACGGCCGGTAGTGTTTCCACTACCGGCCGCATTTTCGAGATTTCAGGCAGTCTTACTTGAGGCCTGAGAGATTGGTCTGGAATGTCAACTTGGCGATATAGGCCGCGCTGCACCAATTAGAGCCCAAGCCGTTGGGGTTTTGCTGCGTAACACCACCCCCGGAGAAGGTCGAGTTTGATGCGCTGGTGAAAACGTTACATTCCGCGCTGGTCAGGTTAGTGCCGTAATAGCGCAGATCGAGCGTGAACGCTTTGTACGTCCAGCCGAAGCCGGCATCCCAGTTCCAATAGCTCGTGTATTTCACGCCGTTGACGAACCGGAGCGACACCCGTGGCGTAGAAAGTGCTGCTCGTGCCCAAATCCCAGTAACCGACGTCACCGGAAATATAGCCGCCAAGACCGCTGTTGGCGGGGAACCACGAGGCCGGAGCAGTGTAGGTCAGGTTACCGGTGACGTAGTTACCGTAAGCGCCGCTGCCAACCACGTTCGGCGAGTAATAGTACTGGCCCTCGACGCTCCACTGGTCGCTAATCGTATAGGTCGCTTTGGCATAAACTTCCCAGAAACTCTCGTTGGCCACAACTTCATTGCCGGCAAAGGGTCCGGGGTTATTCTTGGTCGGCACGGTGCCGGCAGCAAACGGGCCGCTGCACCCACTGATGCCGCCTCCTCCGCCGCCGTAGCAATTGCCGCCGGGATACCAGTAGTACCAGAAGCCAAAGTCGAGGGCGAGCTTGTCGAAGGTCGGGCGGATACCGCCGTAGAGGTCGATTTCGGCCGCGGCGTTATTCGGGAAGTCGATGCTCTCAGCCGAGAGACCGGCATAACCCTGCCAGGTCGAATTGAAATTGTAGCGCGGCTCGAAGGTCGCCTGCGCCGACGGCTGATGCGCCGACTGCGTGATGCCGCGGAAGTTATAGTCGGTCATGATGGCCGCGGTGATCGCAACATCCCAAGGCGAAGGCGGCGGCGCAGCAGCCGGCGGGGCCTTGGTTGCCATGTCGGCAGCCATCGCGGAGGAAGTGGCCATCGCTGCCACTAAAATCGAAAGAGCGACTCTCTTCATAACCTGCCCCTTTTTATGTCCCTGCCTGTACGCGGCGCGCCCGGTACAGTTCCCAATTCAACCGCGCCCTTTTTGCGCAGCTTGAACCTTCACGAATAGTTCAATTTTGCTATCGCAGAGCCAAGCTTAAAACTACAGCAAATGCTGACTTTTTATGCTTTCGCGGGACAACTTAACAATTTCCTACGATGTGTGGCAGGCGGGTTACACTTTTGGGCCTTCCGGCGGCCTGCCAAGACGCTCAGTAGCCTCAAATTTTCGGGGTTGGGCACTCCAAATGGCTCCAGCGGCTTGCGGTCATCATGGACGGAGTGAAAATGCGGTTCGAGACGGAGCTTGAAGAGAGCGGAGAGCCAAACATGAAAGCGGTTGTCGACAGCCAGGTGGTTGCCCAGAGCAACGATGTCATTGAATGCAAGGGATACCAGTACTTTCCGCGCAATTCGGTGCGCATGGATTGGCTCGAAAAGGCCGACAAGACGGCCGACGATCGCGCCTGTCCGCATGGCGTTCAGTTCTACAACGTCATCGTCGCCGGCAAGCAGCATGAGCGCGCCGCATGGTCCTACGAAGCGCCGCGCCCGGAAATGAGTGCGGTCGGCGGCAGAATGGGCTTCTGGCAGGACGTCAAGGTTTCGTAGTCGGGCAGCCCGGAACTGGCGGAGCGAAACCCGGCTGACTAGGCCGCCTGCTTCTTGCGGTTGGCCTCGAGCCGAGAATCGACCAGCGCCACCTGCGCGTCGATCGCCGGATGGCTCAAGCCTTTCTGCCTGGCGATGAGCTGCACCAGCTTGTCGGCGCGTTCGATAAATGGCGCGCCGTTCTGCAGCGCGCGCGCCGCCGAAGCCGGCCGCGTCAGCGACTTCGCCGCTTCAGCGTATTTCTCGAACGGCACCAGATCGTCGGGTTTGGCGCCGAGCTTTACGCACAGGTCGAACACGAAATTATACACCGAGCGTGACGTCTCGATGTCGCTCCACACCGCCTCTTGCGCCGTGCGCATGCCGTCCATGGTCACGCAGCGATAGTTGCCGGCGAGCAGCATCGCCCACTTGGCGAGCGGCACGAAAATCGAATTCGTAGACTTTGAGCTTGACCGGCAATTCAATCTTGCCGTCCGGCGTGTCGAAACGCGCGGCTTCGACGTCGCTTTCGAGCTGGCGAAGGATAGCCGTGCTCTTGTCGTCGTCGAACCTTGCGCATTTGAAGTTGGTCGGCAGCGTGACCAGCAACTCGTTCGCCTTGCCGTCCGGCGGACGAATCGCCTGCGGATCCGGGCTGTTCAGGGTGATGGTCTTCGGATCGAACGAATCCCAGACGCTCGGATCGGTATAGGCGGGCTTGAGCGCGTCATAATTCAAGCCCGGGATGCGCTTCACATAGGGCAGCGGCGGCATGTTCATGATCGACATGCACGGCACGCGCGATTTCGCGACCGCATCGAGAAGCTCACGCACGCCGGGAGAGCGATATTGCGGCTCCTGCATGCACAGACCGATAAGATCGTATTGCTTCGGATCGACGCCGGCCGCGGGACCTGCGGTCACTTTGCCGGGCAGTTTGCGCGATTCCAGAAGCACCGGATCCTTGCGGCCGCGTATCGGCAGACGGACCTTAAAGCCTTCGGCGTTGATCAGGTCGGCCTCCGCCGGCAGGCAGACAAGATGGATCGAATGGCCGCCGAACAGGAGCTTCGACGCGAGCAACGATCCATAGGACGCGCCCAACAGCAGAATTTTGTAGGTCGCCGGCATAACGCACCTCCTCAACAGAAAACGGCCGGTTCAAGCCGGTCCACAAGCGAACTCAGAAACCGGCGGTCATACGCCGCCGATCGCGATGTCACGCCAATGCTATTGGCCTCGCCAAACCTATGCAACCGCGCCCCGGCACGAAAGCCGCGCGCGGCGTCGGCTGGATCGGCCGCTAGGTCGTGCTGCCGCCGCTGCCGCCGCCACTGCCGAAACCGGGACTTGTCGGCGGCGTCCAGGAGGGCGCCGGCGCAGGCGCGGGCGCGGGTGCTGGCGCCGGAGCCGCCATCGGCGCGGGTGCGGGTTTCGGCGCCGCGGCCTTCGGCTTGGGAGCCGCCTTCTTCGCCGCTTTCTTGGCCGGCTTCTTTTTGACTGACTTTTTCGCCTTCGCCTTCAGCGTTTTTTTCTTGCTGGCCGGAGCGGCCTTCTTCTTTTTCTTGGTGGATTTCTTCTTTTTCGATTTTGCCTTCTTCGCCATGATCGACCTCCCGATCTTGCTACCGATGAATTCGTGGGGCCTAACCCCGAAGCGCGGCTGGCCGTGGCCCTCCGGTGGCCCAATCGATCAACTCGACCGTATGGACGGCTGGAAGTTCCGTGCCCGCTGCGATCTGCGTGATGCAGCCGATATTGCCGGCCGCGATCACATCAGGTCGCAATCTCTCGATAGTCCCGACTTTGCGCTCGCGCAACCTCCTTGCGAAGTCGGGCTGCAGGATATTGTAGGTGCCGGCCGAGCCGCAGCACAGATGACCTTCGGGGATGTCCTTCACCGCGAAGCCGAGTTTTAGGAGCAGTTCCTTGGGTTGCCGCACGATGCGCTGACCGTGCTGCAGCGAGCAGGCGGAATGATAGGCGACCGAAAGCGCCGCGCCGTCCTTTGCCGTATCGCCATGCGGCTGAAGCGGCAGCGTGGCGAGGTATTCGGCGATGTCCTTGGCCAGGCCGCAGATGCGGGCCGCGCGGACCGCATAGGCGGGATCTTCGCGGAACATAAATCCGTAATCCTTCACCGTGGTGCCGCAACCCGATGTGTTGATCACGATCGCATCGAGGCCGCCGATCGCGGTCCAGGCGTCGATATTGGCGCGCGCCTGTGCGAGCGCCTCGTCGTCGCGGCCCATGTGATGGACGAGCGAGCCGCAGCAGCCCGCGCCTTGCGCCACCACCACCTCGATGCCGTGGCGCGTGAGCACGCGGATTGTGGCGGCATTGATGTCCGGCGCCAGCACGTCGTTGACGCAACCGGCCAGCAGCGCGACGCGGCCCTTTGGCGCACCGGCGGCGGGGAACGTTTGTGGGGCGAGCGCGCCATGCGGGCGGCGCCACGGCGCAAGGCGAAGCATCGCGGCGAACCGCTTCAGGCCGACGAGGTCGGCGAGCGGCGCGAATGGTTTTGCCAGCCGCGCCGCGTTGAGCGCATGCCGAAACCGCCCCGGATAAGGCAGCAGCCTGGCAAGCACATCGCGCAGCAAGCGTTCGCCAAGCGGGCGGCGGTACGTTTGCTCGATATGGACGCGGGCATGATCGACCAGATGCATGTAGTGGACGCCCGACGGACACGTCGTCATGCAAGCGAGGCAAGACAGGCAGCGGTCGATATGCAGCACCACCTCCGCCGTCGCCGGCCGGTCGTTCTCCAGCATGTCCTTGATGAGGTAGATGCGCCCGCGCGGCGAATTGAGCTCGTTGCCGTCGAGCAGATAGGTCGGACAGGTCGCGTTGCAGAAACCGCAATGCACGCAGGCGCGCAGAATCTTTTCCGATTCCGCCACGTCCGGATCGGTAAGCTGCGCGAGGGTGAATGAGGTCTGCATCTACACGCCCGCCCACATGCGTCCGGCATTGAGCACGCCCTGCGGATCGAAGCCTTTGCGCACCCGGGCCGTCAATGCCGCGAGCGGCGCCGGCTCCGGCGTGAAAACATCGACCGCGGCGCGCACCGACGCCGGCGCGCGAATGAGCGTGGCGTGTCCGCCCGCGGTGGCGACCATTGAGCGCACCAGCGGCGCATTGGCGTCGTCCGCCGCCGGCAGCGCCGCCCAGACCAGGCCGCCGGCCCAATCGTAGAGAATTTCGGCGTCCGCTTCGCGAACAAGCGCGTGGCCGATTTCGGCGCCGTGCGTGGGCGCGGTCGAGATGCGCCAGAGATCGCGCTTGCCCGCGGGGCCCTTGGCCGCGAACGGAACGACGTCGCGCACGGCGCGCCAGAATGCCCGCGACGGCGCTTCGCCAAGCGTGCCGAGTGATCCGAACGGCGAAAGCAGCTTTTCCAGCACGGTCTTGCGCTGCGCTACCGACGGCGCGACGCCTTCCAGACGGAACGCCGTCGTCGCCGTCTGCGCGGCGGCGGTCTCGGCGATCCGCGCGGCGACGGCAGCCGGCAAATGCGCGGCCGCCGAGACGTCGCCGTAGGATCCCATCGCCGCCGCCATGACCTTGCGCGCCGTCACCTCGTCAAGATTGAGCACGAGCATTGTTTGCTCGGTCTCGGCTCTGGGCAGTGTCTTGACAGTGATGTCGGTCATCGCCGCGAGGGTGCCCCATGAGCCGGCGATGAGCTTGCACAGATCATAGCCGGTGACGTTCTTGACCACGCGGCCGCCGGATTTAAAGATTTCGCCGCGGCCAGACACCGCAGACACGCCAAGGAAATGATCGCGCGCCGCGCCGGCCTTGATGCGCCGCGGACCGGAAAGATTGGCCGCGATCGCGCCGCCGATGGTCCCGGCACCGCTTTCGCCGCCAAGGAGCGCGCCGTAATCCATCGGCTCGAAGGCAAGCTCTTGCCGGCTTGCCGCCACCAGCGCTTCGATCTCGGCGAGCGGGGTTCCGGCCCTGGCGGAGAGCACAAGCTCCTCGGGTTCGTAAAGCGTGACGCCGGATAATCCGGACAGATCGAGCGTCGCGTCCCATTGCGCGGCGCGGCCGATGGCGCGCTTGGTGCCGCGGCCGATCAGCTCCAGCGTCTTGCCTTCCGCAACCGCCCAACCGATCGTCTGCTCGACGTCCTTGGCATCACGCGGCTTGAGAATATCGGCCATCGCGCGGTTACTCGGCAGCGTCGGCTGCGCGCGCGGAACGTGCAAAGGCCGGCATGATGTCGCGGGCAAAGCGGCGCAGGTGCTCGCTGCCAGGGGCGATCAGCAGCACATAGGCGGCGCCGGCCTTCTGCAAATCCTCGAGCGCCGCGCGGATTTCATCCGGCGTGCCGTACATCGCGTTCTCCTCGGTGCCACCCTTCTTGTCGGCATAGGCGAGAACGTGCGAGCCGCCCTTGCCGCCGGGTGTGCGCGATACATCGACCGTGCGCTTGGTATAGGCGGCTTGCCGAACCAGCGCCGCCTGTTTGTCGGCGTCGTCCTTGGCGACATAAAGCTGACGCGCCACCGCGATCTGCGCCGGATCGAAGGCGAGACCGCGCTGCTGCCGTTCCGCTTTGTAGATGCCGATGCGCTCGGCGATTTGCGCCGCGCCGGCATATTGGTCGAGGATCAGATTGAAGCCGCGCGCGGCGGCGCGGCGGATCGATGGCTCACTGCCGGCGGCCACCCAGAACGGCGGGTGCGGCTGTTGCGCCGGCGGCGGTTCGACGACGATGTCCTCGAAATGCCAGAAGCGGCCGTGGTGCGAAAAACGCTCGCGCGTCGTCCAGGCGCGGCGCATCACCTCGATCGCCTCCTCGAAGCGCGCCTCGGCCTCTTCCGGCGCGATCTGAAAACCCCTGAACTCGCTGTGCCGGTAGCCCTTGCCGATGCCGAAATCGAACCGGCCGCCGGAGACGAGATCGAGCGTCGCCGCCTGTTCGGCGAGGAGAACCGGATTGTGCCAGGGCAGAACCATGACCGCCGAGCCGAGCCGCAGCGTCCTCGTTCGCATGGCCAGCGCCATCAAAAGCATCAGCGTCGAAGACACCTGGTTCCAGCCGGTGAAGTGATGCTCGACCAGAAAGCTCGACTGAAAACCGAGCGCCTCGGCCTCGACGTTGAAGTCGAGATAGTCGCGAAACCCCTGCCCGCTCTCCGGGCCGAGATCGCCGCTATTGGCTTGGGCTGAACAGAACAGGCCGAATTGCATGATGAATGCTTTGACGCGAACTTTTTCTAGAACCGCGGAATGTCGGGAAACGCCACGCGGCCGGCGTGAACATGCATGCGGCCGAGCTCGGCGCAGCGATGCAGCGTCGGAAAGACCTTGCCGGGATTAAGCAGGCTCTTGTCATCGAAGGCGCATTTGAGCCGCTGCTGCTGATTGAGATCGGCTTCGGAAAACATCACCGGCATCAGATCGCGCTTCTCGACGCCGACGCCGTGCTCGCCGGTCAAGACACCACCGACTTCGACGCAAAGCCGCAGAATATCGGCGCCGAACTTTTCGGCGCGATCGAGCTCATCGGGCTTGTTGGAGTCGTAGAGGATCAGCGGGTGCAGATTGCCGTCGCCGGCATGAAAAACGTTGGCGACGCGCAAACCGTATTTGGCCGACATTTCCTTCATGCGATGCAGGACAAGCGGTAACTTCGCCCGGGGAATCGTGCCGTCCATGCAATAATAATCCGGCGAGATGCGGCCGATCGCCGGGAATGCCGCCTTGCGGCCGGCCCAGAACAAAAGCCGTTCTTCTTCGGAATTGGAAACGCGGCAAGTCACCGCGCGGCACGCCTTCGCGATATCCTCGACAAGCGCGAGCAGGTGATCGACCTCATCGCGCGGACCATCGAGCTCGACGATCAACAGCGCCTCGACATCGAGCGGATAGCCGGCATGGACGAATTCCTCGGTGGCGGCAACGGCGGCACGGTCCATCATTTCCATGCCGCCCGGAATGATGCCGGCGCCGATGATTTTGGCGACGCATTCGCCGCCATCTTCGGAAGCGGCAAAGCCGATCAGCGCCGCGCGGGCGCATTGCGGCTTCTTGAGGATGCGCACCGTCACTTCGGTGACGACGCCCAGAAGCCCCTCCGAACCGGTGACGATGCCCAAAAGATCGTAGCCGCCGGCATCGTGATGCTTGCCGCCGAGCCGCAAAATCTCGCCGGTCATCAGGACGAGTTCGCAGCCGAGCACATTGTTGGTGGTCATGCCGTATTTGAGGCAATGCACGCCGCCGGAATTCTCCGCGACATTGCCGCCGATGCTGCAGGCGATCTGCGACGACGGATCGGGCGCGTAATAGAAGCCGGCCTGCTCGACCGCCTGCGAGACGGCGAGATTGGTGACGCCGGGCTCGACCACGGCGACGCGGTTGTCGAAATCGATCTCGCGGATGCGGTTGAATTTGGCGAGCCCCAACAGCACGCCGTCGCCGAGCGGCAGCGCGCCGCCGGAGAGCGACGTCCCCGCCCCGCGCGGCACGACCTTGATGCCTTCGCGATAGCAATAGGCGAGCACGGTTGAAACTTGCGCGGTGGTTTCCGGCAGCACCACGACCATCGGAAGCTGGCGATAGGCGGTGAGGCCATCGCTTTCATAAGGACGCATCGCCTCCTCGGCAGCGATCACGCCCTCGCCCGGCACGATGCGCTGGAGCGCCGCCACGATCTCGGCGCGGCGCTTGAGCACCGCATCGTCGAACAGCGGCATCAAAATCGGCATTGCGGCCTCGGCAACCTCTTGAGCATTTCCGCGCTCATTATAGCGAGGAAAGCCGCCATTCGCCCATGGAGTTGGTGCGGGTCTGCGCCGCGCAAGGCGCGGCGACGATAGCCGTTGACATGCCGCGCCGGGCTCGCTTGAACGGCTCAAGACGTCGTGGGAGAGGTCATGCTGAGGATAGCGATCGTGGCGACGGCGATCGTCGGCGGCTGCGCCAGCGCCGCCATGGCGGAAGATATCGCCAATGGCCAGCACGCGTTCAATAAGTGCCTGCCCTGCCATTCCATCGGCCCGAACGCGCAGAACAAAGTCGGCCCCGAGCTCGACGGCCTCGACGGACGCCATTCCGGAATTGTCGCCAATTTCAGCTATTCCGATGCCAACAAGAATTCTGGCATTGTATGGAATGAGGCGTCGTTCAAAGACTATATCAGGGACCCGCAGGCCAAGGTTCCGGGGACTAAAATGAGCTTTGCCGGCATCAAGAACGACAACGAGATCAACGACCTGTGGGCCTACCTCAAGCAGTTCGACGCCGACGGCAATATCAAGAAGTAGGACCCGGAGCGGCCGTTTGATCTCACTCAAGACGATTTGACGCCGTACCTGAATGAGTGCGGCCTGACACGGGAGACGCCGCCATGATCAAGGACATTGTCGTCAATCTCAGCACTGCCAAAGCCGGCGGCGTCGCCGCCGATTATGCGGTTTCGGTCGCCAGCGCATTGGGCGCGCATCTTGCCGGCATCGCCTTTATCTATGATCCGATCATTCCGATGTCGGGCGCCGGCTACATTCCCGCCGAAGTGATCGAGACCCAGCAGGCCGACAATGAGGCCGCCGCCAAGGCCGCCATCGACCGCTTCTCCGAGGCGGTCAGGCGCGAGGCACTCTCGGCCGAGCCGCTGACGCTGACCGCCAGCCTCGCCGGCGCCGGCGACCAGTTCGCCCGTATCGCGCGGCGCTTCGACCTCGCCATCGTCGGCCAGGGCGAACCGGAAACCTCGACGCTTGACGACATCATCGCCGAAACCACGCTTTTCGAATCCGGCCGGCCCATGATCATGGTGCCCTATATCCAGAAAGGTCCGCTCAAGCTCGACAACGTGATGGTGTGCTGGGACGGCAGCCGTCAGGCGGCGCGCGCGATCGGCGACGCCATGCCGCTATTGGTGAAGGCCGGCCGCGTCGAAATCGTCATCGTCACCAAGGAACGCGGCAAGGAGGACGAGATCGAGGGCGCCGATATCGGCGAGCATCTCGCCCGGCATAACCTCAAGGTCGAGGTCAACCGCATTTCCGGCGGCGGCATCGACGTCGCCGATGCGCTGCTCTCGCACGCCGCCGACAGCGGCGCCGATTTCATGGTGATGGGCGGCTACGGCCATTCGCGATTGCGCGAATTCGTGCTCGGCGGCGTGACCCACTCGATCTTTCGTTCGATGACGGTGCCGGTGTTGCTCTCACACTGAGAGTAGGAATCAGGCGTCAGAAATCAGAAATCAGGATTTTTGATTCCCGATTACTGATCACCGATTACCGTTTGCACCACGACACCCCGCGCCCGCGCATCGGCCACGCCGAGCGCACGCAAAGCAACAAGCGTCAACGACTGCACCATCACACGCTCGCGGCCGCCGGCGTCAGGCGCCAGCGAACCGATCAGCGCTTCGATCAAAAGACCAACGATAGCCGCGCCGGCGAGCGCGGTATCCTGTTCGGGCAAGTGGCCGCCGGCCACCGCGGCGGCGATGCGTAAGGTCAATTCCGCGGCCAATGCTTTGCGGAAGGCAAGCCGCGCCGCATCAAGTTCGGCATCGACTGGCTCGGCGATCGCCGCAAAGATGAGACGGCGGTTGCGTAGCGCGCGCGCGGCAAACGTCATGATGGCGGCGCAGAGCGCCGACAACGGGCCGGGCGCCACATCGGCGGCGCGGCGCAGCGCGGCGATTTCGCGTGTAGAGATTTCGGCAAAGACGGCGGCGACGAGATCGACCTTGCCGGGGAAATAGCGATAGACGGTGCCCGCGGCAACGCCGGCGCGCCGCGCCACCGGCGCGATTTGGACCGCCGCCATGCCGCCCTCGCTCGCCGCTTCACGCGCCGCGGCGATAATGGCGGCATGCCGGGCGGCGAGCCGGCGCGTGACATTCTCGGTGCGACGATACGGCATGGCTTGCGATGGAATCGGCGGGTGTTCTGCAATAACTGAACCACGATTCAATTTGTGCGGCAATGCGCGCGATAATGTGGTTCACACCCTGCAGGGGAGGATGAACGGCTACTTCCTCTCCGCCAGCGATTTGGCGCGGATTTTGGCAATCGTCATCGTCGGCGTAATGGCTTCCGGATCGGTGACGAGACGCACGAGCGCGGGTTTGCCGGAGGCCTGTGCCGCCGCAAATGCCGCGGGAAAATCTTCGGTGCGCTCCACCGACACGCCGAAGCCGCCGAAGGCGCGCGCATAGGCGGGAAAATCCGGATTGCGCAAATCGGTCGCCGAGATGCGGCCGGGATATTCGCGCTCCTGGTGCATGCGGATCGTGCCGTACATGCCGTTGTCGACGATGATGGTGGTGAACGGCAGGTCGTACTGAACGGCGGTGGCGAATTCCTGGCCGTTCATCAGAAAATCGCCGTCGCCGGCGAGGCAGACGATCGTGCGCTGCGGATAAAGCCGCTTCATCGCCACCGCGGCAGGCACGCCATAACCCATCGAGCCCGAGGCCGGCGCGATATGCGCGCCGAAGCGGCGGAAGCGGAAGAAGCGGTGGATCCAGGCGGCGTAATTGCCGGCGCCGTTGCACAGAATGGCGTCGCGCGGGAAGATTGTCGCGCAGCCACACCATCACCGCGCCAAAATTGACGGCGCCCGGCTGCTCGGTCGGCTGTTCCGTCCATGCGATGTAATCGGCGTTGGCGCCCTTGGCATCGCCGGACGGCGCGCGCGCGAATTTCAGCTCCTCCAGCGCCGCGGCAAAGGCCGTCGGCGTGGCATTGATCGCCAGATGCGGGCTGTAGACGCGGCCAAGCTCCTCGGCGCCCGGATGCACGTGCACGAACGGCAGTTGCGGGCGCGGAATGTCAAACAGCGTGTAGCCCTGCGACGGCAACTCGCCGAGCCGGCCGCCGACCATGACGACAAGGTCGGAAGATTTTATGCGTTCGAGCAGCTTTGGATTGGGCCCGATGCCGAGATCGCCGGCATAGCAAGCATGGGTCTGGTCGAACAGCGAACCGCGGCGGAACGTCGTGGCCACCGGAAGCGAATATTTTTGCGCAAAGCGGCCGATGGCGTCGGACGCTCCTTGCGACCAGCGGCTGCCGCCGAGCAGCATGATCGGCGCGCGGGCGGCGCCGAGCATGTCGGCGAATTTTTGCATCTCGGCCGGTCCCGGCGACGTCTCGACCGGCGCGAACGGCGGCGCGTCGGCAACGGCGATGCGCTCGACCAGCATGTCTTCCGGCAGCGCGACGACGACCGGGCCCGGCCGGCCATTGGCGGCGGTGTAGAAGGCGCGCGAGACGATTTCCGGCACCCGCGCCGGATCGTCGATCTCGGTCGTCCATTTGGTCATCGAGCCAAAAAACGCGCGGTAGTCGACTTCCTGGAAGGCCTCGCGCTCGCGGGTGTCGCGCGCGACCTGGCCGACGAACAGCACCAGCGGGGTCGAATCCTGTTGCGCAATATGGATGCCGTGCGAAGCATTGGTGGCGCCGGGCCCGCGGGTGACGAAACAGACGCCCGGCCGGCCGGTCGCCTTGCCGACCGCCTCCGCCATCATGCAGGCGCCGCCTTCCTGGCGGCAGACGGTGACGGCCAGATCGCTGTCATGGAAGGCGTCGAGCACCGCGAGATAGCTCTCGCCCGGCACGCAAAAGACGTGGCGCACGCCATGGATGCGCAATTGATCGACCAGCACCTCGGCGGCGCTACGCAGATTGTCCTTGGCGCGCATAGACAGCTTCCTTGCCCTGTCGGCCCTGCCCTGTTCCGGGCGGGATTTGGTATGGAATGTGCTTCCCATTGCAGGGTCAATAGCGCAAGTCCGGGCGCAAGTCCGGCACGAGCGACAAAGGGTCGATAAGCGGTTTTCGCAATGTAAACATGAGCCAAGCGCACGATTGACTAGGCCGGGCCGATGATGACATTACGCTGCACCGGGTGACGATAAGGGACGGACCATGGCGAGCACTGCATCCACAACCACAGCCGGCCACGCCCCCGAGGGAACGCGGCGCGATTTCCTCTTCATCGCGACCGCCACGGTCGGCGCGGTCGGCGCCGCGGCGGCCTTGGTGCCGCTGGTCGACCAGATGAATCCGGACGCCTCGACGCTTGCCGCCGGCGGCCCGGTCGATCTCGATGTCAGCAAGATTGCCGAGGGCGCCCAGGTCATGATCCGCTGGCGCCAGCGGCCGATCTTCGTTTTCCATCGCTCGCAGCAGACGCTGCAATCGATGCAGTCAGCCAGCGATGATTGCGCTCTCTGGCCGACCCGAATTCCGACCAGACCCAGCAGCCGCCTTACGCGACCAACTGGCACCGTTCGCTCAAGCCCGAATTCGGCGTGCTGGTCGGCATTTGCACGCATCTCGGCTGCATTCCGCTGTTCTATCCGACGCCGAGCGCGACCGACGCCGGTGACGAATTGGCCGGGCGGCTATTTCTGCCCCTGTCACGGCTCCAAATACGACCCGGCCGGCCGCGTGTTCTCCGGCGTGCCGGCGCCGTACAACCTGCCGGTGCCGCCCTATCGCTTCGTCAACGACACCACGCTGCGCGTCGGCGAGAACGATTCCAGCGCCTCGGCCTGGAATTTCGATTCGATCCGCCAGCTCTGATCGACGACGCGACGGCAATCCGCGCAGGCGTGCTTTCGCGGCGCGCCTCGCCCATAATGCCGCATGTCTCGGTGGTTGAAGTCTTGGTGGCAAAAGTCTTGGTGGCCAAAGTCCTGGTGGCGGAAGTCCTTCGATCTGCGCAACATCGCCGTCGCCACGGCCGGCTTTGGCGCTTTCGTCAATCTGTATTCGCCGCAGGCGCTGCTGCCGGAACTCGCCGAGCGAATTCCATGTCGGCGCCGGCGAGATCAGCGCGCTGATGACCGCCAGCACGGCGGCGATCGCGATCTGACGGCGCCGTTCACCGGCGCGCTGGCCGACGTCGTCGGGCCGCAAACGCCTGATCACCGCCGCCATGTTCGCCGTCGTGGTCCCGACCGTGATCATGACGCTTGCCTCGACGCGTGCCGGAACTGGCGTTCTGGCGCTTCGTCCAGGGCTTGCTGCTGCCGCCGATCTTCACCGTCACCGTCGCCTATATCGGCGACGAATGGCCGCCGCGCCGACGTGGCGCGCGTCGCCGGCGCTCTACATGTCCGGCACCAGCATCGGCGGATTTTGCGGCCGCTTTATTCCGGGAGTTTTGGCCGACGTCATCGGCTGGCGCGCCGCCTTCGAGGTGGTGGCGGCTGCTGACGCTTGTCGCCGCCATCATCGTCGCGCTGACGCTGACGCGCGAAAGCGGCATTTCGTGCGCTCGGGCGGCCTGGCTAGTCTCGGCGCGCCACATGCTCCGGCATCTGCGCGACCCGCGGCTGATCGCGACTTATGCCATCGGCTTCGGCGTGCTGTTCAACTTCGTCGCCACGTTCACTTATGTGAGCTTCCATCTCGCGGCGCCGCCTTATCTGTTCACGCCGACGCTGCTCGGCGCGCCTGTTCTTCACCTATCTCGTCAGTAGCCCGCTGGTGCCGTGGGTCGGCCGCGCCATCGCGCTGTTCGGCCGCCGCCCCTTCGTGCTCGGCATCATCGCCGTTTGGATCGTCGGCGTATTGCTGATGCTGGCGCCGCCGGTCATCCTGATCCTCGCCGGGCTGACGCTGTGCGCCGTCTGCGGCATGCTGTGCCAGACGGTCTCGACCGGCTATGTCACCATGACCGCCGAGGAAGGCCGCTCGTCGGCGGTCGGCCTTTATGCGTCGATCTACTATATCGGCGGCAGCGCCGGCGCCTTTCTTGCCGGCATCGCCTGGACCGCGGCCGGCTGGACCGGCTGCGTCGCCATGATCGTCGCCATGCTGGCGATCATGGCGGTGATCGTCGACGCTGGCGTGGGATTAGATCTACAAACGGCAAAAAATCGGGAGGGAGAAGCCTGTGGTGTCCGAAAGCCAATTCGCATTTCTGCGGTCGATCGATACGCCGACCGTCTGCAACCTGATCGAGATCGTGGCGCCCGAGCGCCGCGGCGCGGGCTATACGGTCGCGCATCTGCATTGCCCGTTTCCCGATCTGCCGCCGATGGTCGGTTTCGCCAAGACGGTGACGATGCGCGCCCGCGATAAAGTCGGCGGACCGAGCTACATGGCGAAGCGGATGGATTATCTCGATTACGTGGCGGCTAAGCCGCAGCCGGGCATCGTGGTGATCGAGGACAAGGACGAGCCCGCCGGCTACGGCGCGTTCTGGGGCGAGGTGCAGACCAACGTGCACAAGGCGCTCGGCTGCCTCGGCACCGTGACCAACGGCTCGATCCGCGATATCGCGCAGGTGGCCGAAGGCTTTCAGATGCTGGCCGGCTCGATCTCGCCGTCGCACGCTTATGTGCATGTCGAGGAGTTCGGTATTCCGGTCACCATTCACGGCATGGCGGTGAACAGCGGCGACCTCATCCACGCCGACCGCCACGGCGCCGTTGTCGTCCCGGTCGACCAGATCGACGCCATGAAGACGGCGCTCGACGGCCTAATGAAACAGGAAGCGCGCATCATCGCCGCCGCGCGCGAACCGGGCGTCGACGGTCGAACAGATCAAGGCCGCGTTCCGCGGCTGACCGCTGTGGCCGCGTTTGCCGGAAGGAATATCACTTGAACCAGTTTGACCTCAGCGGCCGCGTCGCGATCGTTACCGGCGGCAATGGCGGCCTCGGCCTCGGCATGGCGCGCGGCCTCGCCCGCGCCGGCGCGGCGATTGCCATCGCGGCGCGCCAGGAGAAGAAAGGGCTCGCGGCCGCCGCGGAATTGAACGCCGCCGGCTTTCGCTGCAAATTCTATCCGCTCCAGGTGTCGTCGGCGTCGTCGTGCCGGGAGACGGTCGAGCGTGTGGTCGGCGATTTCGGCCGCTGCGACATTCTCATCAACAATGCCGGCACGACGATCCGCAAGCGTCCGGAAAAAATAACCGAGGATGAGTGGCGTCAGGTTTTGGACGTCAATCTCGGCGGCGCGCTGTTCTGCGCGCAGGCCGTTTACCCGCACATGAAGGCCGCAGGCGGCGGCAAAATCATCAATATCGGCTCGATGTTTTCGATTTTCGGCGCGCCGGTCGTGGCGCCCTATGCCGCCAGCAAAGGCGGCCTGGTGGCGCTCACCCGCTCGCTGGCCTGCGCCTGGGCGGCCGACAATATCCAGGTCAATGCCATCCTGCCCGGCTGGATCAATACCGATTTGACCAAAAGCGCCCGCGAGCAGATCGAAGGCCTGCACGACAGCGTGCTGGCGCGCACGCCGGCGGGACGATGGGGCGAGCCCGACGACTTGGCCGGGGCCGCGGTGTTCCTCTCCAGTCCGGCATCGGATTTCGTCACCGCGGCGGTGCTGCCGGTCGATGGCGGATTTTCGGCGCGCGGCTGATATGCGGCGCTGCTCTGTTGTGACAGCCGCGGTTGGCGCGCTACGCTGGCACCGTCAAAAATGCACCGGGAGGAAAGCATGGGCAAGAAAATAGCGTTCGTCGGAGCGGGCGCGGTCGGCGGCTATGCCGGCGCCCATATGGTGCAGGCCGGCGAGGACGTGACCTTCATCGATCCGTGGCCGGCCCATGTCGAGCATATGCGCAAGCACGGCTTGCGCGTGACGCACGCGATGAAGGAGCCGGAATTCACCGTGCCGGTGCGCGCGCTGCACGTCACCGACGCGCAGCAGCTTGCCAAAGAAAAGCCGGTCGACATCGCTTTCGTCTGCATGAAATCCTACGACACCGCCTGGGCGGCCATGCTGATCCGGCAATATCTGGCGCCCGACGGCTATGTGGTGTCGCTGCAGAATTGCATGAACGAAGAAACCATCGCCGGCATTGTCGGCTGGGGCAAGACGCTGGGCTGCATCGCGTCGAGCATCACGGTGAACCTGCCGGAGCCGGGCCTCGTTCATCGCGGCGCCGCCAAGCACGGCGCGGCGCATACCGTATTCCGCGCCGGCGAAGTGCACGGCCGCATCACCGAGCGCGCGCAGGAGGTCTGCCGGCTGGTCGCTTATTCCGACAGCGCCAAGGTGACCAACAATCTGTGGGGCGAGCGCTGGTCGAAGCTCGTCACCAACGCCATGCAGAACGGGCTGTCCGCCTGCACCGGCCTTGGCGGCGGCGATATGCTCAAGAGCGAACCGATACGCCGCTTCTCGACACGCGTCGGCTCGGAAGCGATCCGCGTCGGCCAGGCGCTCGGCTATCAGCTGGAAGAAATCCTGCACATCCCGCCGGAAACGATCGCACGCGCGGGCGAAGGCGACGAGGCGGCGATGCGCGCCTGCGACGAGCAGCGCATCAAGGATTCAGGCCGCACTGCCGCAGGCCAGCGCCCCTCGATGGGCCAGGACATGCAGAAAGGCCGGCGCACCGAGATCGAATTTCTAAACGGCCTGATCGTGCGCGAGGGCGAGAAAGTCGGCCTCTCCTGCCGCGCCAATGCCGTGCTGACCGATCTGGTCAAACGCGTCGAGACGGGCGAACTGAAGGCCGATCCAAAGCACATTACCGAGCTGCGGCTGAATTGAGCCGACAGTCCAACGACCTGTCATTGCTGCTTCGACAACGCGCGCTGCTGCCAAAGCGTCATCAGCTTGGCGAGACGGTCGGAACCGAGACGATAGGTATCCGGCAGGACCGCATCGCGTCCGAACCGCGCCTTGCGGAGGCGTGCCATGACGCGATCGAACATTCCCGCATTGCGCGATCGGTCGTTGTAAACCGTGAGATCGAAACGGCGCGACGTCGAGACGGTGAAATCGCCGACCTCACCCCATGCGCGTGTTTTGGCACGCAGCAGATAATTGACCGTGAAGCCCTCGCGATTGAGCGTGAGCGCCAGCCCGTCGGGCCGGACCATCAACACCGCCGAGCGCAGGATCGGCGCCAGCATAACGATCATCACGCTCACGAGGGCAACGGGGTTATCGCCTTCGCCCGTGTACAGCGACCGGCCCAGCAGAAATTCAAAAATCAGCCCGCCAATCATGACGAACTGGATCATGCCTTTGGCGGCGGTCAGCCGGACCGGCCCGGGGAACCGCGCCAGGACCGCATCCACATCCGGTCGAGCGGGGCTAACCGAAGTCATCCGCAACTCTTAGCAGCACCGGCCCGGTCGCGCCACGCACCGACCGCCGGCACGGGCTGGTCGGCCACCTGCTACAGACCGCGCGATCATGGCGTGATATCGTGGCTGCGCTCGCGACCGACGCCCGTGCCGGGGGACGTCACATGAAAAAGCGTCTTGCAATTGCGATCGCCGTTCTCGCTGCAAGCCTGTTGCCTGCGGTGGCTGAAATCTATCCGTCGCGGCCGATCACCATCGTCGTGCCGTTCCCGGCCGGCGGGCCGACCGACACGCTTGGCCGCATTCTCGCCGACGGGATGACCAAGGCGCTCGGCCAATCCGTTATCATTGAAGACTTGACTGGCGCGGCCGGATCGATCGGCGTCGGCCATGTCGCGCATGCGGCGCCCGACGGCTACACCCTTATTCTCGGCCACTGGCAGACCCACGTGGTCAACGGCGCTACCTTCACGCTTTCGTACGACGTCGTAAAGGATTTCGCGCCAATCTCGCTGATCGCGGATTGTCCGATGTGGGTGGTTGGCCGGGACAGTCTGCCGCCGAACAATCTCGCCGAGCTGATCGCCTGGCTGAAGGACAATCCTGGCAAGGCGACGGTGGGCATCGGCGGTGCCGGTGGCGGCGCTGACGTCGTCGGCACTTATTTCCAGAAGAGCACCGGCACCCGCTTCCAGTTCGTTCCCTATCGCGGTGCGGCGCCGATCATCCAGGATTTGCTCGCCGGGCACATCGACCTGACATTCACTCAGGTGGCGAGTGCACTGGCGCAAGTCCGCTCCGGCCAACTGAAAGCTTACGTGGTGATGGCCAAGACGCGGTGGGCGGAGGCGCCCGATACGCCGACCATCGACGAAGCCGGAGTACCGGGGCTTTACGCATCGTTCTGGCACGGATTGTGGGCGCCCAAGGACACGCCCAAGGAAATCGTCGCCAAACTCGATGCCGCGGTCGTGCAAACCTTGGCGGATCCGGAGGTGCGCCATCGCTTTACCGAGATCGGTCAAGAACCCTGGCCGCCCGACAAACAGACGCCGGCGGCGCTTGCCGCGCAGCAGAAGGCCGAGATCGAGAAGTGGTGGCCGATCATCAAGGCGGCCAATATCAGGGCGGAGTGACCGCCTCAACGGCTGTCGATGGAAACCCGCTTCACGTCGATTGTTGGCGGCACCGGTGCGACGAAGCCGCCGGCCGCGGCGTCGGCAAGGGCGTTCCGGTCGAGCGCTTCGTCGTGCTTATAGACGTCGTCGCGGAATTCGACCGTGCCGTCGCGCGTCACCCAGCCGGTGAGATAGACCCAGGCGACCGGAATTTTGTGCGGCAGATTGATGACCTTGCTGACGCCCGCGGCAATGCCGGCGTCGATCGCGGCGCGATCCCAGCCCGGCGGACCGTCCTGCAGGATCCAGGCGGCGAGATCGCGCACATTGTCGACGCGCGTGCAGCCGTGCGAATCGAAGCGATAATCGTCGGCGAACAGCTTTCGCGTATCGGTGTCGTGCATATAGACCGATAAGGATTCGGCATGTCGATCTTGAGATAGCCGAGCGCGTTCCAGGTGCCGGCATCCTGCCGGACGGTGAAATTCGGCGAACGGTCGCGACGACCAATCGACGGTCGAGGGATCGATCTCCTCGTCGTGCGCGCCGAGGAGGCGCATATGCATGCGGGCTGAGATAGCTCGGATCCCGGCGCATGTGCGCCATGATCTCGTTCTTGGTGATCGAGAGCGGCACCGTCCAGGTCGGATTGAGATCGACCGCGGTGATGTAGACGCGTGAGCGTCGGCGACGGCTTGTCGATCTTGCCGACGATGACGCGATAGCGGCGCTCGACCTTGCCGTTGGCGACCGCCTCGACGAAGGCGGCCGGAATGTTCACCACGACGTAGCGCTCGGCAAAGATGAAATCCATGCCGAGGAGCCGCTCCAGCGAAGCTTCGAGCTGCTTGATGCGATCGCCGACCGGCACATTGAGCGCCTTGAGCGTCTGCGCGCCGACGCTGCCGGTGGCGTCGAGCCCGTGACGCAATTGGAAGCGCTTGACCGCTTCGGCGACGTCGTCGTCGTAAGCGTCGCCGGCATTCCTTGCTCGGCGGCCATGTCGTCGCTGATGACGAGATGCTGGCGCAGCAGCGCGACCTCGGGACCGCTCGCTCCCGGCACAAGCTTGGCGTCGGCGCGGCAGCGCCGGCCAGCCGCCGCGGACCTGGATGTCCGAATAGCTCAGCAGCGCTTCCTTGATGCGCTGGATACGTGCCGTCGTCGAAAACCGGATCCGACGACAGCGCGAGCTCCGCGGCCGAGCGCAGTTCCGGCGTCGACGCGGCGTTGCGGCGGCGGTTGCGAGGATCGGGTTTGACGGCAGCGGCTTGGCGACAGGCGCTGCCGGTTTGCGCCAGCGCCGGACCGCTGCCGAGCGCAAGCGCGACGCCGGCAATGAGATGGCCGCATGAATCCGCCTCCCCACAGTCAGTCGCGCGGCTCGGCGCAGCGGCTTCAACCCTGCGGCTGCGGCTCCATCGGGCCGGCTCGGGGCGCGGCCGGTTGCGGCCGGCGCCGGCCGTCGGCACGGTCGAGTTCGCGGCGTCGTCGGCTCGATCACCGATTCGCGGACCGGCCGCTTGCCCATGATCAAATCCTTGATCTCGTCGCCGGTCAGCGTCTCGAATTCGAGCAGGCCCTTGGCCAGCGTCTCGAGGTCGGCGCGCTTCTCGGTCAGGATCTGCTGCGCCTCCTTATAGCCGTCCTCGACCAGCCGCCTGATCTCGGCGTCGATCTTTTGCACGGTCGCTTCGGAAATGTTCTGCTGGCGCGCCACCGAATAGCCGAGGAACACTTCTTCCTGGTTCTCGCCATAGGCGACGGTGCCGAGCGCTTCGGACAGGCCCCAGCGCGTCACCATCATGCGCGCGAGCTTGGTCGCCTGCTCGATGTCGGAAGCCGCGCCCGAGGTCACCCGCTCGCGGCCGAACACCAATTCCTCGGCGACGCGGCCGCCCATCATGATGGCAAGCCGCGACGTCATCTGCTCGAGGCTCATCGACAGCTTGTCGCGCTCGGGCAATTGCATGACCATGCCGAGCGCGCGGCCGCGCGGAATGATTGTCGCCTTGTGCACCGGATCGGTCGCCTTGACGTTGAGCGCGACGATGGCGTGGCCGCCTTCGTGATAGGCGGTGAGGAGCTTCTCCTCTTCCGTCATCACCAGCGACTTGCGCTCGGCGCCCATCATCACCTTGTCCTTGGCGTCCTCGAACTCGACCTGCGTGACCATGCGCTTGTTGCGCCGCGCCGCCATCAAGGCCGCTTCGTTGACGAGGTTCATCAGATCGGCGCCGGAGAAGCCGGGCGTGCCGCGCGCGATGGTCTTGAGAACCACGTCGGGCGCCAGCGGCACCTTGCGCACATGCACTTTCAAAATCTGTTCGCGGCCGACCACGTCGGGATTCGGCACCACGACCTGGCGGTCGAAACGGCCGGGCCGCAGCAAAGCCGGATCGAGCACGTCGGGCCGGTTGGTCGCGGCGATCAGGATGATGCCTTCGTTGGCCTCGAAGCCGTCCATCTCGACCAGCAACTGGTTGAGCGTCTGCTCGCGCTCGTCGTTGCCGCCGCCGAGGCCGGCGCCGCGATGGCGGCCGACCGCGTCGATTTCGTCGATGAAGATGATGCAGGGCGCGTTCTTCTTGGCCTGCTCGAACATGTCGCGCACGCGGCTGGCGCCGACGCCGACGAACATTTCGACGAAGTCGGAGCCGGAAATGGTGAAGAACGGCACGTTGGCTTCGCCGGCGATCGCGCGCGCCAAGCAGCGTCTTGCCGGTGCCGGGCGGACCGACCAGCAGCACGCCGCGCGGAATGCGGCCGCCGAGCCGCTGGAATTTTGCCGGATCGCGCAAGAACTCGACGATCTCCTGCAGATCGAGCTTGGCCTCGTCGACGCCGGCCACGTCCTCGAAGGTGACGCGGCCATGCGCCTCGGTCAGAAGCTTGGCGCGCGACTTGCCGAAGCCGAGCGCCTTGCCGCCGGCGCCCTGCATCTGCCGCGACAGGAAAATCCACACGCCGATCAGCGCGACGAACGGCAGCCAGGAGATCAGCAGCGACACGAACCAAGGCACGTTGTCGCTCTGCGGCCGCGCCGTGATCGAGACGCCCTTGTTGTAGAGGCGCTGCACCAGCGTCGGATCGCTCGGCGCATAGGTCTGGAAGGTGCGGCCGTCGGTGATAGGTGCCGTGGATTTCCGGACCCTGGATGAGAACGTCGCGCACGCGGCCCTGGTCGACGTCGTTGAGCAATTGCGAGAACGAAATGTCCTGCGACGTCGTGTGCTGGCCGGGATTCTGGAACAGCGTGAACAAAGCCAGCAGCAGCAGGACGATGATGACCCAGAGGGCGAAATTGCGCAGATTGGCGTTCATCTTATGTCCTTGACCCCCCGACCGAGCGGGGCCCGGCGGCTATTGCGTGCCCGCAAATCGTGGCGGCTTCACGTCCCAGTACCGAGGCAATGTAGGCGTCGGCCTGCCCCCTGCCAAGGGAACCCGATACGCAACCGGCCCATTATAGGGCTATTTCGTAAAGCGCCTCTTGCGGTGCCTTACGCATGGCTGACGCGCGCCGGGCGGGCGCGCGCTCGACCGTAAATCGCTCGCTGTTCGAGCGTGATCAGCGCTCCGGCCAGCGTCCGGCGCAGCCGGGAACGGCGCCTGGCGCAGCGCCGTCATAAAGCGCTTCGAGCTTGGCCGAGTTCGACCGGGCCCTCGTCCCCGGCATGGGCGATGGCGCGGCCGAGGAGCCGCAGCGCCACCTCGGCGGGCAGATCGGCGAATCGCGCCGTCTCGAACACGATCGGACCGCGCTCGCGCCACGGCGCCGGCGCCAGCGCCGCGCGCGCGGCGTCGACGGCGAATTCGATGGTCGCTTCGGCGCGCCGCATCCGCGCCGCCAAGCCGCGCCAGGCCGCGCGCATCGAGCCCCTCGCGCGCCAGCGCCGGCATCAAGGTGCGCAGCCGCGGCCGGGTAAAGCGCGGATCGCGATTGCTCGGATCCTCGCTATAGGCGATGCGCGGCCGCTTTCAGCGTCGCGATCGAGCCGCGCCTTGGGAATGCGAAGCAGCGGGCGCACCAGAAAAATCGTCGCCCTCCCCGCTCGACCGGCAGCGGCGACGCGTGCGCCATGCCGGCAAGCCCGACGAGCCCGCTGCCGCGCGCGAGACGAAACAGCACCGTTTCCGCCTGATCGTCGAGCGTATGCGCGGTCAGGATATGGGCGTAGCCGGCGCGCGCCGCCGCTTGCGCCAGCAGCCGATAGCGCGCGATGCGCGCCGCTTCCTGCAATCCGGTTTTCGGCTTCTCGCCGCGCCAGCGCAGCGTGCGGTGCGCGACGCCGAGCCGGCGCGCCAGGCGCTTGACCGCGGCCGCCTCGCGCGCCGCTTCCGCGCGCAAGCCGTGATCGATGGTGACGGCGATAAGCTTCGGCGCGCGCTTGAGCCTCTTGCCTTCGCCCAGCGCGCCGCGAGCACGAGAAGCGCCGTGGAATCCGGGCCGCCGGAAACCGCGAGGACCAGCCCGCGCAAACCTTCAAGACCGGAGAACAGCGCGTTCGCTTCGTCGTCGCGAACGGCTTGTTCAGCAGTGGACACGCTTCTGTTCCCGGTCGACGCTCTGCTTCACGCTCGCCGAAGCGCGCGGATATTTGCGCAACACCTCGCCGAGCGACGCGCAGGCGGCTTCCTTTTCGCCCAAAGCCGCGAGCGACTGGCCGAGCCGCAACAGCGCGTCGGGCGCGCGCGCGGTGGTCTCGTATTTGGTCGAGACCGCGAGGAAGGCTTCGGCGGCATCGCGATATTGCTGGTCCTGGAACAGGCTTTCGCCGAGCCAATATTGCGCCTCCGGCGCCAGCCGGTCGCTCGGATATTTGTGCAGGAAATCGCGGAACGTGTCGGCCGCCGGCCCATAGTCCTTGTGCAGGACATAGCCGTAAGCGAGATCGTATTCGTCCTTGGGCGTGTTGCTCGGCGGCAGCGCCGCCTGCATGGCGCCGGTGGCGCTCGGATTGACCGGCGGCGGCGGCGGCAATTCGCCGCCCGGCGCCGCGCGGCGGCGGCGGCGAGACCGTCGAGAGATCGAGCGGCGCGCCCGGCTGGCGCGGCGTCGGAGCCGCGATCGGGCGTCCGGCGACCGGCGGCGGCGGCTCGGTCGCGGCCGTGCTGGTGCCGAGCGGGCGCGGCGCGCCGGGCGCATTCGGATTGAGCGCCGGATTGAAGGCGTCGCCGCGACGGCCCGGGGACGTGCCGGCCGACGCATCGGCGTCTCCGGCGGCGGCGCGGCCGCCGGCGCCGCGGCGATCACGCGGTCCGGCGCGGCGGCGAATAGGGCGCCGGCGGCGGCGGCGAATATTGCGGGACCACGGTATATTGCGACGATGTCGGCGGCGAGGTTGCGCGCCGGTCGCGGCGCTGGTCGCCGCCGCGGGCGCCGCCCGCCTGCAGCCGCTGCACCTCCTGCTCGAGCTGCTGATTGCGATACTGCAATTGCTCGACCGTGCCGGTGAGATCGCGGATCTGCGGCCTCGAGATGGTCGATGCGGGTCAGCAGGTCGGCGTCGGACATCTGGGCGCGGGCGGCACTGGCCCATAGCGTGCACGCCAGCGCGAGCAGGAAACTGGAGCGGATCATCGCTTTCGACATTTCGGTGGTTTGGCTGCCTTACCATAGCGCATCCTGCGTCCAAATTGTGACTGTGGCCTGATGCGGCCGTCAGCGTGACTGTCCGCCGCACGGCAAGCGTCATTCCGCGGGCTGAATGCGCGGCGCCTTGCGCGAGGCGCGCCATTCCTCGAAGCGCTGCATCACGACGAACAGCGACGGCACGAACAGGACCGCCAGGCAGGTCGAAGCGATCATGCCGCTGAACACGGTGATGCCGATCGACTTGCGGGCGCTGGCGCCGGCGCCGCTCGCGATCACCAGCGGCGCGACGCCGAGGATGAAGGCGAACGACGTCATCAGGATCGGCCGGAACCGCGCGCGGGCGGCATCGACCGCCGCTTCGACAATCGGCTTGCCGTCGATGCACGCGGTGCTCGCGCGCGACCTCGACGATCAGGATGGCGTTCTTGGCCGACAGCGCGATCAGCAGGATGAGGCCGATCTGGGTGTAGAGATTGTTGTCGATGTGCAGCATTTCCAGCACCAGCACCGGCCCGGTCAGCGCCAGCGGCACCGAGAGGATGACCGCACAGCGGCGCGTACCAGCTCTCGTATTGGCCGGCGAGCACCAGATAGACCAGCAGCAACGCCATCGCGAACACGAAATACATCTGATTGCCGACGATCTTCTCCTGGTACGACATCGCGGTCCATTCGCTGCCGGTGCCGGGCGGCAGCGTCGCCGCCGCATTCTGCTCCATCAGCCGGATCGCCTCGCCGGAGCTGAAGCCCGCCGCCGGCAGGCCGATGATGCTCGATGACGGATAGAGATTGTAGAGGCTGATCAGCGGCGCGCCGACGATCGGCTCGATTTTGACCAGCGTGCCCAGCGGGATCATGTCGCCCTGCTGATTGCGCACCGAAAGATTCTCGATGTCGCGCGGCCGCAAGCCGGAATTGCGCGTCGGCCTGCGCATAGACCTGAAACACGCGGCCGAATTTGTTGAACTGCGCGACATAGGTCGAGCCGAAATAAGTCGCCAGCGTCGAGAACACCTGATCGACCGAGACGTGCAGCGTCTGCGCCTTGACGCGATCGACGTCGATCGCGCATTTGCGGCGCGATGGCGCGGAACGAGGTCGACACCCGCTGCAGCGCGCTTTGCGACTGCGCATTGGCGACGATCGTATTGGTGATGCTCTGCAGTTTGGCGAGATCGGTGCTGCCGTCGCGCAGCTCCACCTGCATGGTGAAGCCGCCGGCATTGCCGATGCCCTGGATCGGCGGCGGCGGCAGCACGATGACGCGCGCATCGACGGCGTCGAGCGCCTGCGACAAGCCGGCCAAGCACCGCGCGCAGACCCGTCGCGCTCGCTCCAATCCTTGAGCACCACATAGGCGACGCCGGCATTGGCGAGCGTCGCGCTGTTGTCGAGCGCCGAGACGCCGGAAATGGCGATCACCTGGTCGACGCTGTCGTCCTTGCCGCGATCGCGGAGACCTGATCGAGCGCCTTCTGGGTGCGGGCGAGCGCGGCGCCGTCGGGAAGCTGAACCGCGACGAGCACATAGCCCTGGTCCTCGATCGGCAAAAAGCCGGTCGGCATGCGCGCCAGTCCCCAAAAGGCCAGCGCCATGATGGCAAAAGCGACGGCGACCATCAGGCCGGCATGGACCGCCATGCGGCCGATCAGGCCGGCATAGTCGCGTTCGAGCCGGCCATAGACCGCGTTGAAGCCGCGATAGAAGGCGTTGCGCCGTTCGGCGGCACCGGCGGGCGCAGCCACATCGCCGCCTGCGTCGGCTTGAGCGTCACGGCGTTGATGGCGGAGAGCAGCGCGGTCGCCGCGATCACCAGCGCGAATTGCGCGTACATCCGCCCGGTCAGGCCGGGCAGGAACGCCGCCGGCAGAAACACCGACATCAGCACCAGCGTGATGCCGATGATCGGGCCAAGCAGCTCGTTCATGGCCCTGATCGCCGCGTCGTGGCCGCTCATGCCCTGCTCGATATTATGCGCGGCGCCCTCGACGACGACGATGGCGTCGTCGACCACGATGCCGATCGACAGCACGATCGCGAACAGAGTCGAGAAATTCACGGTGAAGCCGAGCGCCCACATCGCGGCGAAGGCGCCGATGATCGTCACCGGCACCGTCGTCGCCGGCACCAGCATGGCGCGCCAGTCCTGCAGGAAGACCAGGATGACGATCAGCACCAGCACCGCCGCTTCGATCAGCGTCTTGTAGACCTCGTGGATCGAGGCATTGACGAAGACCGTGGTGTCGAACGGGATCGAATAGACCAGCCCCTGCGGGAATTGGCGCGCCAGCTCCGCCATCTTGGCCTTGACCGCGTGCTCGACGTCGAGCGCGTTGGCGCCGGGCGACTGATAGATGCCGATGCCGGCGGCCGGCTTGCCGTCGAGCGTGAAAGCCTGGCCGTAGGTCTGCGCGCCGAGCTCGACGCGGCCGACGTCGCGCAGCCGCGTGACCTCGCCGTTATCGCCGGTCTTGACGATCACATTCTCGAATTGGTCGACATCGGCGAGCCGGCCCTGCAGCTCGATCGTGTACTGGAAATCGACGCCGGGCGGCGTCGGCGGCATGCCGACCTGGCCGGCGGTGACTTCCTGGCTCTGCTGCTGCAGCGACTGCACGACGTCCTGCGCGTTGAGGCTGCGCGCCTTGAGCTTTCCGGATCGAGCCAGATGCGCATCGAATATTGGCCGGCGCCGAACACGTTGACATTGCCGACGCCGGGAAGCCGCGCCAGCTCGTCCTTGAGATTGATCGTGGCGTAATTGGCGAGATAGAGGCTGTCGTAGCGGTTATCCGGCGACGTCAGCGTGACGAAGAGCAGGATCGCGGTCGAACGCTTCTGCACCGTGACGCCCTGCGCCTGCACCGCCTGCGGCAAAGACGACAGCGCGCTCGCCACCCGGTTCTGCACCAGGATTTGCGCGTTATCGAGATTGGTGCCGATCTTGAAAGTGACCGTGAGCGAATAGCTGCCGTCGCTGGCGCTGGTCGATTGCATGTAGATCATGTTCTCGACGCCGTTGACCTGCTGCTCGATCGGCAGCGCCACCGTATCCATCAGCGTGCGCGCGCTGGCGCCGGGATAGCGCGTCGTCACCTGCACGGTCGGCGGCACGACGTCGGGATATTGCGCGATCGGCAGGCCGTAGAGCGCGACGGCGCCGATCAGAACCATCAGGATGGCGAGAACGTTCGCGAGAACCGGGCGTTCGATGAAGAATTTCGAGATCATCTGAGCAGATGCGTCAGTTCGCGGCCGACGCGGACTGCTGTTCGGCGTCGACCTTTTCGCCGGGGATTGCCCGCATGATGCCGCCGACGACGACGCGATCGTCCTTGGTCAGGCCTTTCTCGATCACGCGCAGATCGCCGACGAGCTGGCCGGGCTCGACTTTGCGCTGCTCGACGACATTGTCCTTGTTGACGACCAAGACATAGCGGCCGCCCTGATCGCTGCCGAGTGCGACATCGGGCACCAGCAGCGCCGGCTGCGGCTTCGATGGAATGCGGATGCGCACGAAGTAGCCGGGCAGCAGGCTGCGATCGGCATTCTCAAGACTGGCGCGCGCCGCGAGCGTTCCGGTCGACGGATCGACGTTCGGCGCGATGTAGTCGAGCTTGCCGTGGTGCGGATAGCCGTTCTCGTTCTGCAGCGCCGACTTCGACGGGAATGCCGATAAGAGCGGCGGTGGTTTCGCCGCGGCTCGCGAGAATAGCCCGCACCCGCAACACTTCGCGTTCGCTGGCGTTGAAATTCACCCAGATCGGATCGAGTTGCACGATGGTGGCGAGCACGGTCGGCGACGAGGTAGCGCCGACGAGCTGGCCGATCGAAACCTGGCGCGCGGTCACGACGCCGTCGAACGGCGCGGTGACATTGGTATAGCCGAGATTGATTTCGGCCTGTTGCGTATTGGTCTGCGCCTGCAACAGGTCGGCTTGGGCATTGTCGCGCCCTGCTTCAGCGCCTTGCCGCAATTCGCCTGCGAGGCGACCGACTTGGCTGCGAGATCGGCCTGGCGCTGATATTCGGCCTGGGTCTGCTTCAGTGTCGCCTGCGCGCCGGCTTCGGCGGCTTTCGCGCCGCTCGACCTTGAGCTTGTAAGGCTCCGGCTCGATCGTGAACAGCGAAGTGCCCTTCTTCACGAAATCGCCGTCGTTATAGCTGATCGCCTGCACAAAGCCCTGCACGCGCGCGACGAGATCGACCGAGTTGACCGCCGCCGTGTTGCCGGTCGCCTCGAAATAGCGCGTTACGTCCTGCTCGGACGGGGCGGCGACAGTGACCTTGGGCGGCGGCGGCGCGGCGTATTCGATTGTTCTGGCCGCAAGCGGCGACACCGGCGGCCAGCGGCGAACAACAGCGCTGTGCGGGCAAAGCAAGCGAAGGTCATAGCCGAACCTTGTCAAAATTCTGCGTAAGCCAAAGGGTTGACGCCATTGACGCCGCGCTCCGGCGACGGCGCGGCTACGATCCGATTTCAGTCCCGCATTGGCAAGGACAAACTTGGCGGCGCGAGCCGTCAGGATACGAAACGGCAAAAGACTTGGGCGCAAAAAAGCAATCGGCGCCACGACGGCGCCGATTGTTTAGCCCCTGACGTCTTGAAAGCTACGAACTCTGATCGAGCACCGTCACGGCGCGGCGATTCTGCGACCAGCACGAAATATCGTTGCACAGCGCGACCGGCCGCTCCTTGCCGTAGGAGATGGTGCGCATGCGCTGCGCCTGCACGCCGCGCGAGACCAGATATTGGCGCACCGTCTCGGCGCGGCGGGCGCCGAGCGCGATGTTGTATTCGCGCGTGCCGCGCTCGTCGGCATGACCTTCGACGGTGAAGGCGTAGCGGTTGTAGTTGTTGAGCCACTGCGCCTGCTTGTCGAGCGTCGCGCGCGCCTGATCCGGTCAGCTCCGAGGAATCGGTTTCGAAGAACACGCGGTCGCCGACATTGACGACGAAATCCTGCTGGCTGCCGGGCGCCGCGGCCCCAGCCATGCGAACTTTGATCGGCTTGTTTGGCGCAGCCCGCAATCGCGAGCGTCGCCATGACGACGGCGGCGAACTTGGCGCCGCGGATGATTTCGCCATGTTCATTCCGGTGCCTCCATACTTTCACTGTGACCGGACATGGTCGGTCTCCAGCGGGTCTAGCAGCGCCTTCGTTAAACGAAGGTTCCGTCAACCTTGATGCAGGCCTTGCAAAGATGGCTCGAGCCCGCTGATTTCCCCGAAAGCTTTTGCAATGGTTAATGGGGCGTCAATGCGGCGACCGTATGGAACCGCCGCCGGCTCAAGCGATCACGACAACAGCGGCGACCATGCCGGATCCGAGGCATAGCTCGGCGTCGGAACCCGCTGCTCGTTGCGTCCGGAAATATCGATCGTGAACAGCGAAGGCCCGGACGTGCCGCCGGGATCGCGGAAAAACATGATCACGCGCCCGTTGGGCGAGAATGTCGGGCCTTCGTTGTGGAAGCCCTCGGTGAGGACGCGCTCGCCGCTGCCGTCGGGCTTCATCACGCCGATCGCGAATTTATCCTGCAGCCTGCCTGGTGAAGGCGATGTAATCGCCGCGCGGCGACCACACCGGCGTCGAATAACTGCCGTCGCCGAAGCTGATGCGCTGCGCCTGACCGCCGGCGGATGGCATGACGTAGATCTGCTGATGCCCGCCGCGGTCGGATTCAAAGCAAATCTGCGAACCGTCGGGCGAATAAGCAAGGCGCGGTGTCGATCGCCTGCGTATCGGTCAGCCGCGTCGTCGCCTTCGAACGCAAATCCATGACGAACATGTTGGAGTTCGATCCCTGCTGCAGGCTCATGATGACGCGCTGGCCGTCCGGCGAAAACCGCGGCGAAAAGCTCATGCCGGGAAAGTTGCCGACGATCTCGCGCTGGCCGGTCTCGATGTTGAAGAGATAAACGCGCGGATCGCCCTGGCCGTAGGCCATATAGGTGATCTCCTGCGTCGAGGGCGAGAACCGCGGCGTGAGCACGAGCTCGTCGCCGCGCGTGAGATAGCGCACATTGGCGCCGTCCTGATCCATGATGGTGAGCCGCTTGATGCGGCGCTCCGCCGGACCGGTCTCGTCGATGAACACGACGCGGCTGTCGAAATAGCCGCCGTCGCCGGTGAGCCGCTCGTAGATGGCATCCGAGATGATGTGGGCGATGCGGCGCCAGTTGTCCGGCGTCGTGAAATATTGCTTGCCGGCGAGTTGCTGGCCGGCCAGCACGTCCCACAGCCGAAACTCGGCCTTCAGGCGGCCGTCGCTCTGCCGCGCGACGCGTCCGGTGACGAGCGCCTGCGCATTGATGGTGCGCCAGTCGGCAAATTGCGGCACGGCGTCGACGCTGGTGATCGTTTCGGTGAAGGCGGCCGGATCGATCGGCGCGAACAGCCCGCTGCGCTGCAGATTGCGCGGTGATGATCTGCGTGACGCCCGCAGCGGCATCGGCGTCGCTCCGGACCGCCGGCGATGAATTTCGGGAATCGCGATCGGCAGCGGCTGGAAGTTGCCCTCGGTGATGTCGAGCCGCACCACGGCGCGCAGCGTAGCGCGGCGGCAGCGCAAGGCCGCCGGCGACGGCGCCCAGCGCGAGCGCGCGGCGGCGGGTCAGGGAAAAGTCGGGTCTGGGACGGAAGCATCATGATGTCTGGTTTCGCGTGTTCAGCCGCCGAGCAATTCGTGCGGATCGAATTTGAGCTCGATGTCTTTCCATTGATCGTAATGTTCGGGCTTTAGCATCGTGAACGGCTGGCACAGCAGAAGCGCGCGCTTGGCGCTCTCGGCGAGCGCCGGCCCGAGCGCTGACGGCCGTGCCTTCGACCAGAACCGGTTCCTGCGCCAACGAACCGTCCGGCTTGAACAGGACGCGAAGCACGACATAGAGCTTGGAATTGGCGTCGATGCCCGGCGGCGGGCTCCAGCAGCTCGATATGCGCGCGCGCAACGCGTCGATCTCGCTCTGCGACAGCTGCGCGCCTGGCGCGCCGGCGCGGCGCCGAGCGTCGGCGTTGTCATTGATCGTATCGGCGGACGCGATCTGACGCTGCGGATCGCGCTTGTCGAGCAGCTGCGCGACCTGATTGGCGTCGAATTTCGGCGAGCTCTTCGCCTTTTGCGGCGCCGACTTGTCGTCGGCTGCTTCGGCGGATCCTTGGCGCGCGTCCTTCTTCAGAAGATCGGCGATCTGATCCGGCTTGTATTCGGGCGGCTTCGGCTTGTCGGGCTTGTCCGCCTGCTTCGGATCGGGCTTGGTCCGGTTTCGGCTCGGGCTTCGATTGCGCAATGTCGGTCGTGATCGCCGGCTTGTCGGCGACTTTGGGCGCGAGCTGGTCGACCGACTTTTCCGCGTCGACCTTGTCGGCGAGCGGCTTGAGATCGGGGATTTTCAGCTGCGGGGCGTTTTTGACGCCCTTGGTCATCTGCGTGAAGTCCTTCTCGGAAATGAACGATACCGGCAGCGTCGCGACCGGCGGCGCATCGATCGGCTGCGCCGAAATCGCCAGCACGCCGCAGCCAGCGCCAAGGCGTGACCGACGCACGATATGGTCATGCCCAGGCTTCATTGCCCGCTCTGTTCGACCTCGGTGACGAGCGCGACCCGGTGATAGCCGGCCCCCGAAATCCGGCCCATCACGCGCATCATCGTCCCGTAGTCAACCTTCTTGTCGCCGCGCACATAGATGAGCTCGTTGGAGTTGCCGCCGCGGGCGTCGATGATCGCCTTGAGCTTCGGCACCAGATCGTCGAGCTTGATCTCGTCCTTCTGCAGATAGACCTTGCCGTCGACGTTCGACCGAAATCGGTCAGCGGCTCGTTGTTCTGCTCGAGCGCCTTGGCCTGGCTTTGCGGCAGGTCGATCGGCACGCCGACCGTGAGCAGCGGCGCCGACACCATGAACACGATCAACAGCACCAGCATGACGTCGACGAACGGCGTCACGTTGATCTCGCTCATGACCGCGCGCCGCCGGCCGCGTCTGCCCGCCGGTCGAGGCACGCGCTAATGATGCTTGCCGCCATCCCCTGCCCCTCAACCGCGCTCGTCGATCTGCCGCGACAGGATCGCCGTAAACTCGTCGGCGAAACCTTCCAGCCGCTGCGCCTGCCGGTTCACCTCGGTGACGAACTTATTATAGAAAATCGTCGCCGGAATGGCGGCAACGAGGCCGATTGCGGTCGCAAACAGCGCTTCCGCGATGCCGGGCGCGACCACCGCGAGCGAGGTGTTTTGCGAGGCCGCGATCGACTGGAAGCTCGTCATGATGCCGGCGACCGTGCCGAACAGGCCGATGAACGGCCCCGCCGAGCCGACCGTCGCCAGCACCAGAAGCCGCCGCTCCATATGTCTCGACCTCGCGCGCGATCGTGACGTTCATGACCTTTTCGATGCGCATCTGCAGTCCGGCGAAGGAGCGCGCGTGGCCCTCGAGGCTGCGCTTCCACTCCCGCATCGCGGCAACGAACAAGGCCCCGGTCGAATGCCCCGGCTGGGCGGCAAGCGATTTGTAAAGCTCCTCGAGCGACTGGCCGGACCAGAACGCCTCCTCGAAGGTGTCGCCGGCGCGACGAAGCCGCGAGAATAACAGGGTTTTGTCGATGGCGATCGCCCAGACCCAGACCGAGCACACCAGCAGCCCCGCCATCACCGACTTCGACGATCCAGTGGGCGTGCCAGAACAGGTGAAACAGCGACAGGTTGGAGGAGGTCAGCGGTGCGACCGACGTCGCGATGTCGGCTGGATTCATAGGGCGTCCCTTTCGGCGGTCCGGCCGCAGCAGCCAAACTCGAGGCCAAAGCGCGAGGCCATGACCGGGGCGGCGCACTGGCGCCGGGACCAAAGGGCAGGAGGGCCGCCGCTTCGCGCGCGCCGACCAAGACCCGAAATTTCGCGAGGACCCGAGCCGGACCCGTCACCGGCGGCCCGAAATCAATCGCGAAACTTGTCCAAACTAGGGCGCAACACCGGTCGTTCCCGCCTAACGAAGCCCGACTGTGCTTAACGGCGGCGTTAAGACCGGGAACTGCCGCAGGTCAATTGCCGTCCGCCGTCGCCCTCCGACCAAGCCAACCTGGTCGTGATCCGCCTTCATGGCGATCGCGCAGCGGCTTTGGGATCGGCCGCGCCCGGCCGCCGCTGATGAAGGCGACGCGCACATGCGCCTCGACCAGAAGCTCGTCGCCGCGCATGACGCGCTGGCGCACGGTGGTCGAGGCGCCCTTCACCTCCTCCGGCTCGGTGACGATGTCGAGCACATCGTCCATGCGCGCCGGCTTGAGGAAGTCGATCGTCATCGAGCGCACCACGAAGGCAAAGCCCGGCGCCTCCTTTTCGGTCTCCTCGAACAGCGCGCGATGGTCGGCGCCGATCAGACGCAGATAATTGGTACGCCCGCGCTCCATGTAGCGCAGATAATTGGCGTGATAGACGATGCCGGTGAAATCGGTGTCCTCGTAATAGACGCGCACGGTGAGCACGTGGCGGCCGTCGCGGATTTCGCCGTCGAGAGAGAACGCTCGTCATTACTCTATGCTCGCCACGGCACGCGCTTTGTCATCGCGTGCTCCCAGTTCTTGCCGTCGAACTGATGGATCTTGACCGCGCCAAGATCGACGCCGTCGAGGCAGCGCACATTGATGTCGATCTTATCGGGATCCGAGCGCGGCACGTAGAACGGGTGAATGCCGCAGGTCGCGCAGAACGTGTGCCGGGCGGTGCCGGTATTGAAGCGGTAGGTCGTCAGGCATCCTTGCCGCTGAGAAGCTCGAACTGCCTGCGGCGGCACGATGAGATGCAAAAAGCCTTTCTTGGCGCAGACCGAACAATTGCATTCGGTGACGCGCGACAGATCCGCCGTGACGCGGAACCGCACCCGACCGCAATGGCAGCCGCCTTCATAAGTCTGCGGCATGGCGTCAATCGTCCTCGCCCGCGCCGAACAGTCCGAACTGCGCGGCATCGCGCGACGGCTCGGGCAAGGCCGAGGTGACGGAAACCGTGCACGGTGACGAGCCGTCCGCGCGGCGTGCGCTGCAGGAACCCGCACTGGATCAGATAGGGCTCGATGATGTCCTCGATGGCGTCGCGCGGTTCCGACAGAGCCGCCGCCAGCGTCTCGACGCCGACCGGGCCGCCGCCGTAATTCGCCGTGATGGTCGTGAGATAGCGCCGGTCCATGGCGTCGAGCCCAGCGCTATCCACTTCGAGCGCGGCGAGCGCCTTGTCGGCGACCGCACGGTCGATGGCCGGCGCGCCGGCGACGGAGGCGAAATCGCGCACCCGGCGCAACAGCCGGCCGGCGATGCGCGGCGTGCCGCGGGCGCGTCGCGCGATCTCGTTGGCGCCGTCGGCGGTGAGCACGATGCCGAGCACGCGCGCGCCGCGATTGACGATCTCCTCTAGCTCGGCCTCGGTGTAGAAATTAAGCCGCACCGGAATGCCGAAGCGGTCGCGCAGCGGATTGGTGAGGAGACCGGCGCGCGTGGTCGCGCCGATCAGCGTGAATTTGGCGAGATCGATCTTCACCGAACGCGCCGCTGGCCCTTCGCCGATGATGAGATCGAGCTGAAAATCCTCCATCGCCGGATAGAGGATCTCCTCGACCGCCGGACTGAGCCGGTGGATTTCGTCGATAAAGAGCACGTCGCGCTCTTCGAGATTGGTCAAAAGCGCCGCCAGATCGCCGGCCTTGGCGATGACCGGCCCGGACGTGGCGCGGAAATTGACGCGCAAGTTCGCGCGCCAGATCTGCGCCAGCGTGGTCTTGCCGAGCCCGGGCGGACCGACCAGCAACACATGATCGAGCGGCTCGCGCCGCGCCCGCGCCGCCTCGATGAACACCTTGAGATTGGCGCAGGCCTGCCGCTGGCCGATGAATTCGGCAAGCCGCTGCGGGCGCAAGCTGGTTTCCGCCGCGTCTTCGTCGCGGCGCTCGGGCGTTACCAGTTTGCGTCCGGCTTTGCCGCTCACCGCTCCGATCCTCTGGTGTATTTGTTCGGCAGCAATTCGCCGATCGGTACCACTGCCGGTGTCTCGCCGTTCGGCACGATCACCCGCGCGCGTGGATCATAGTCGAAAATCAATTCCCGGCAGGCGCCGCATGGCGACACCACCGCGATGGCCTGGTCCTTGGCGTCCGGCGGCGGATGCCGCACCGCCACGATCATATCGATACCGGCATCGCCCAGATTCGACCACGGCGCGGCCGAGCGCAACCGCCTCGGCGCAGACCGCCATGCGGCCGAGATAGGCATCAAGATTGACGCCGGTGAAGATTTTTCCCGAACGGGTGCGCAGCGCCGCGCCGACCTCCTGCCAGTCGTCGCGGTAGCGGCGCCTGATCGCCGAACTTGCCGCCGCGATCAGCGCCTTGTCGGCTTTGCCCAGCTTGGCGCGGCGTTTCACTTCGCCAGCTCCCGCAGACCGAGCCGGATCAACGTCGTCGCCTCGGCCCCCTCGCCGGCGCTGCGCGCCGCCGCGGCGATGGCGGTGGCGGCCTGCACCTGCGCGTAACCGAGATTGACCAGCGCCGAGACCGCGTCGGTGACCGGCTGCGGTGCCCGTTTCTCGTCGAGCGCACCGGACAGCCGCACCAGAGCCGGATCGATGTCGGTATAGGCCGGCGCCTTGTCTTTCAGTTCGGTAACGATGCGTTCGGCGACCTTCGGCCCGACGCCGGGCGTGCGCGCCACCATCGCCTTGTCGCGCATCGCGATCGCCGAGGCGAGATCGGCGGGCTTGAGGGTGCCGAGCACCGCCAGCGCAACCTTGGCGCCGACGCCCTGGACCGTCTGCAACAGCCGGAACCACTCGCGCTCGATATCGGTGAGGAAGCCGAACAGGCGGATCTGGTCCTCGCGCACATGGGTTTCGATTGCGAGCGTCGCCGGTTCGCCCACCCGCGGCAATTCCTGCAAGGTGCGCGCCGAGCAATGCACCAGGTAGCCGACGCCGTTGACGTCGAGGATGATGGAATCCTCACCGTAAGAATCGATGATGCCCTTGAGTTTGCCGATCATCGTGCCGCAACCTTTGGCGCCGCCAGTTTCAGCGCGGCGTGAAGAATAACGCTCTGCCGGTGATGCGCATGCGTGACCGCGATGGCGAGCGCGTCGGCGGCGTCATCTGAACTCGGCGCGGCTTTCGGCAACAGCACGCCGATCATCATCCGCACTTGTGCTTTGTCGCCGTGACCGGCGCCGACGATGCTTTTCTTGATGAGGTTCGGCGCGTATTCGGCGACCGGCACGCCGGCTCTCGCCGGCGCCACCATGGCGACGCCGCGCGCCTGGCCAAGTTTGAGCGTCGCCCTGGCATCCTTGCTGACGAAAGTCGCTTCAACCGCCGCTTCGTCGGGGCGAAATTCAGCGAGGATGCGCATCAGCCCGTCATGAATGGCGAGCAGCCGCGCGGCCAGCGCGTCACGATCGTTGGTCGCCACCGATCCACAGCCGAGATAGCTCAAGCGATTGCCGGCAATCTCGACCACGCCCCAGCCGGTGCGGCGGAGCCCTGGGTCGATGCCGAGAATGCGAATCGCCCGCGTCATGCCGGCTCGTTCATAGCATGGCCGCATGGGGACGAGGCCGCTCGTCCAGCCGCCATGTCCGCTTCTGACCGATTTTGTTACAGAAGTGATTTAAAGATTTTAGCGAACAGTAATTCGCGTTCTCTGGCGGCATTTTGCGTTGGAGGCGGCGATGATGGGACGTCAGACCGACGATCAGGGTCATCTATTCTACGATTTTTGTTTAGCTGAGGCGGTTCCCGACGATCATCCTGTGCGCAAGATCGCCGCCGTTTTGGATTTATCGTGGGTATACGGCGAACTTGCCCGTACTATCCGACACACGGTCGGCCGTCGATCGACCCGGTGCTGATGCTGCGGATGCTGATCATCGGCTATGTTTTTGGCCTTCGCTCCGAGCGGTTGTTGTGTCGCGAGGTGCGGGTGAACTTTGCCTACCGCTGGTTCTGTAAGCTTGGCATAGAGCACAAGATCCCCGATCACTCGGTATTTTCGCGAGCGCGCAACGAGCGGTTCCGGGACAGCGGCATCTTTCGCCGCGTATTCGAGCGTGTCGTGGAGGCCTGTATCGCGGCCGGGCTGGTTGGCGGAGAAGGGTTTGCCGTGGATGCAAGCCTAATCGAGGCCGACGCCAACAAGCATCGCTCGATCCCTGGCTTTGAATGGCAAAAGACCTGTGATCGCCAGACGGCGAGCCGGGCCATGCAGGAGTATCTGGCAACCCTTGATGACGCGGCCTTTGGTGCGGCGAGCGACGTCACCCCGAAGTTCGTGTCGCCGTCCGATCCGGCCGCCCAATGGACCAACGCGCTGCGAGGGTCGGCGTTCTTCGCCTACGCCGACAACTATCTGATCGACGTGAAGTTTGGGATTATCATGGATGTCGAAGCCTCTCGCGCCATCCGGCAGGCCGAGGTCGGCGCCTCGCAGACCATGATCGAGCGGACCGAAGCCTGCTTTGGCATCAAGCCCGCATGGCTGGCAGGAGACACCGCCTATGGCTCGGCCCCCAACCTCGATTGGCTGGTCAACGAGCAGGGGATCGCGCCGCATGTGCCGGTCATCGACAAATCGCAGCGCGAAGACGGCACGTTCTCGCGCCAGGACTTCGTCTACGACGAGGTGCAAGACATCTATACATGTCCGGCGGGCAAGACGCTGACGACGACCGGCCATATCAGCACCGATCACTCGCTCCAGTATCTCGGCTCCGTGCCGGAGTGTCGTGCCTGCCCGCTCAAAGCGAAGTGCTGCCCCAAAATGCCAGCGCGACGGGTCAAACGCGACGTCCATGAGGCTGCACGCGATGTCGCCCGGACCCTCGCCAAGACGCCGGCGTTCGCGCAATCGCGCCGTGATCGCAAGAAGGTCGAGATGCTGTTCGCGCACCTCAAGCGTATTCTGCGGCTTGACCGATTACGCCTTCGCGGCCCGAGCGGAGCACAGTTCGAGTTCACGCTGGCGGCAATCGCTCAAAATCTGAGGCGGCTCGCCAAGCTTGTAGCTCGGCCCCCGCCAGTCACGTCCGCCGCGTGCTCTGCGTAAGCAACGCGCTCAGTTCGTGGCGTCAGGAGTTCCAACGCGTCAGTCCCGCCGCTCCACTTGGGGCTGACGCAAAACCATGGTCCCGGCTCGCCCGCAAAATACCCTCGGGGCGCCAGAACCCCAATCAAGCCCGACTTCTGCAACAAAATCGACCTTTAGCGGACGTCCCACGCCTGCCAGCTTTATGCCGCTTTCAACAATGCCTGAACCCTTGGCCATGGATCGGGTGCAAGATTCTTGAACGGCGCCCAGTCAGATTCCTGCATGCGGTTGAAGATCGCGGACTTAACCGAATTCTCGCTCCCGAACGCGTCCCCACCAGTCGGCAATCAGCGGTTCGTGCTGCCACATCCCGCCAAGCTTGAGAAGCTCAAGGCGCAGAATGTAAGGAATCACCGCGCAGTCAGCATTCGTGAAGGCCTCGCCGGCGAGGTAAGGACCGCGCTTGAGGTCGTCGGCCATCCGCGAAATCATCTTCCGGTGCTGGCCGACTGCGTCGATCACAAACTCCGAATCGAGACCGTGCTCGATGACGCTACGCTTATACTCGGCTCGCCGCTTCAACGGGGCCTTATTGATTTCGGCGAGCCATTGCTCGCGCTGCATCTTGAGAAATCTGGGACGGAAAGCCGTAGCGAAGGTAATGATCGTGCATGCGTTGTGCATGTATTCATCGATCAGCTTGTTGTAGAGGCGGACGCGATGACGCGCGACCGGCGTCTTTCGGCATAAGCGGCGGATCGGGGAATGCTTCGTCGACGTAATAAAGGATCAAAGAAGATTCCGTGATCACGTTGCCGTCGTGCACCAATGTCGGCACTACGCCATTCGGATTGAGCTTCATATAGGAAGGGTCGTTCTGGTCGCCCTGCAACGTGAGCAGATGCTCCTTGACGTCCCGGCCCTTTTCCTTCAGCGCGATACGCACTTTCTGGGCGCAAACCGAATTGACATTGTGATAGAGTTCCAGCACGTCGTCCTCCTCGAATGTTTTTTATGGAGCCGACCAATGTGCGGCAAGCTGGTTTACGCGGCCAACCTTTTATGCAGCTAATCTTGCGCGATCGTGCGATTGGCCGAAATCGACCGGCGTCCCTTTGGGGATGATCATGGTCGGATTCACCTTGGCAATCGAATAGTAATTGATGACGTAGTAACGCGGCTTCACCGTGCCGGCGATGCCCGGCACCTGATAGAGTTCGCGCATGTAGTTCGCAAGGTTCGGATAGTCCGCGATGCGCTGCCTGTTGCATTTAAAGAGTGAAAAATAGGCGACGTCAAAGCGCACGAGAGTCGGAAACAGCCGCCAATCGGCTTCGGTGATTTGGCCGCCGACCAGATAGCGTTGATCTCGACAGCCGCGCCTCCAGCCAGTCGAGGGTCGTAAAAAGCCCGTCGTAAGCCTCCTCGTAGGCGGCTTGTGTTTTTGCAAATCCCGCTCGGTACACGCCGTTGTTGACGTTATGATAGACGCGCTCGTTAACGGCGTCGATTTCGGCCCGTAAGGCCGGCGGATATAGATCGGTACGATTGCCGGTGATCGCGTCGAACTCCGTGTTGAACATACGGATGATCTCGGATGAACTCATTGTTGACGATTCGCTTCGTCTTCTTGTCCCACAATGTCGGGACCGTGACCTTGCCTGTATAGGTCGGATTGCTTGCGACATAGGCCTCGTACAGAGTAGTGAAAGCCATTGACCTCGTCGGGAATGCAATCCGGATAACGCCGATCGCGCTCAAAGGTCCAGCCGTTCTGCTTGAGACCGGGGATCGAATAGGCGACTGAGACGATCCCCTCGAGCTTCTTAATCGTGTGGTAGATCAGCGTGCGATGCGCCCAGGGACAGCCGTGCGCAACATAAAGATGATAGCGGCCGGGCTCGGCCTTGAAACCTGACGATCCGTCCCCAGTGATGCGGTCGCGAAAGACGCTGTCTGCGCGTTTGAACTGGCCGGCCTGACCCGTCTCTTGCGGAAGCTCGCCATCGTTCCATTTACCGTCGATAACAACACCCATGACACCGCCATTCACGAGAATTGATTATTGCGAAGACGCCCGCATATTGATTTTGTATCAACTGTTATATAACGTCAACGTGCGATTTTTAGAACGATCCCCAAGGGGGCTTTGGCGACACATCCATGCCGCGACCAAGGGAATTCGACGAAACGGCCGCGCTGGAGGCGGCGGTAGAGTGCTTCTGGCGGCGCGGTTACGAAGCCACATCGTTGCGCGATCTTACGGCATCGATGGGCTTGACGGCGCCGAGCCTTTACAACGCTTTTGGCGACAAGCAAGACCTATTTGCGCGCGCGCTGCAACGGTATCTCGATCGCACGACGCGCGATCGGCTGCACCGGCTTGAGGAGATCGCTCGCACCGAAGGAAGCGATCCACTGTTTCTTTGCCGAAATCGTCGAACACTCGATAAAGGACCGTCGTCGCAAAGGCTGCTTTCTGGTGAACTCGGCCCTTGAGGTCGCACCCCATCAAGCCGAATGCCGCGCGGTTATTGCTGGGCAATTCGGCGAGATCGAAGCTTTTTTCAAAAGATGCATCGCCGCGGCTCAAGCTGACGAAACGGTTTCGCCTGACGTCGATGCCGACGACGTCGCGCGTTTGCTGTTGGGGGTGTTGCTTGGCATCCGTGTGCTGGCGCGATCCAAACCTAGCCGCGCTGTTCTTGAGGGCGCGGTGCGGCCAGCACTCGGGCTGTTGGATTGGCCTCGCCGCAAAAGGAAGAGAAAGCGATGATCTATTCTCGGCGGCTCAATGTCTCGGGCGCCGGCCTACGCCGCCCGATCCGTATCCCGTCGTGCCATCACAAATGGAGCTTCTCATGTCTCTGAAAGAGCAACTCGCCGATTATCGCGCCGGCTGGTTCCGACGTGTGCCGGCGGAGCGGCAAGCGATTATGGAGCGTCATATCGCGGAGCTTCGCAACGGCGTCATTGCTGAAGACCGCTTTGAGAATTGGCGACCGCGCGCCAGCAATCACGCTGGAGAACGCCAAAGGAGCAACGGTAGATGTTGGGACGCTCCTCAAGAAGGGTCCTGTCATCGTTACCTTCTATCGCGGCGGCTGGTGCCCTTATTGCAATCTCGAACTGAAGGCATATCAGGAGATCCTACCGCAGATCGTGGCCGCGGGAGCTTCACTCGTTGCAATCAGCCCCGAGAAGCCCGACGACACGGTATCGACCGCGGAAAAGAATGCGCTCACCTTCGAAGTCCTCAGCGACGTCGGCCAAAGAGTTGGACGCGCATTTGGCTTGGTCTACGAGTTTACCGACGAACTCAGGAGCGCCTACCACGGCTTCAATTTGGATATTCCCACCCGCAACGGGACGCCAGGCGAATGGGCGTTGCCGGTATCCGCGACCTACGTCATCGACCGCGAGGGTTCGATCGTCTATGCAAATACAGACCCCGACTATCGCGACCGCGCCGACCCCCATGATGTCCTAGCGGTCCTCATGCGAAAGGCCGTCGCGGCGTAATCCCGACCGACCATCATCCGTGACTGTGAGAAGTCCGTTCCAAGCGTGAATGTATAAACATTAGGAGGAGACAATGCCCAGGCTGCGTTACATTGAAGAAGGCGAAAAGACCCCACACACACGCGAACTGATCGAGTTGGCCAAACGCACCGGCGCACCCGATCCGCGCGTAGTCAGCCTGATCACGCGTGGCAAACTCGGCACCGCCTGCGTCGAATACTGTAACAAGCTGCTTTATCAGGGCGTGTTGCCGCACAAGCTCAAGGAAATGTGCCGCATCAAGATTTCCGTCGCTCATCAATGCGGCTATTGCTCTACCGTGCGGTCGAACGTCGCCAAATCGGAAGCGTTGACCCAGACCATGATCAACGATCTATTTGATTACGCTGGCAGCAAGCACTTCACCGCGCGCGAGAAAGCGGCGCTGCATTACGCCGATCTGTTCAAACAGCGCGAGCACGCCATCCACAAAGATCAGATCTATACCGAATCTCGCCAAGCACTTTAACGATGAAGAGATCATCGAGCTCGGCTTATTCTGCGCCGAGACTGACTACGTCGGTAAATTCGTCAAATCGCTCAACGTCGTGAGTTGGAAGAAGCCTGCGAGCTCAATCCCAGGCTTAACACCGCGATGCCGCGAGTAGCGGCGGAATAGCTAAGGCAACGCTTGCGTCCTCACCGCCATCGCCTCCGCCGCAGCCTGTCGCATTAGCGCGACGTTGCAACGACCCTTGCGCGTCAGCTCGAGGAGGGCCGCCGTTAGGCGCTCATCCGGCTGACCAGCGCATCGGACACCTCGAAATTGGCATAGACGTTTTGCACGTCGTCATTGTCGTTGAGGCCCTCGATCAGCCGTAACACCTTTTCGCCCTGCTCGTCGTCGACCGCGACGGTATTTTGCGGCCGCCAGACCAGCGATGCTTTGCGCGGCTCGCCGAATTTCGCTTCCAGCGCCTTGGCTATCGAGCCGAAATGGTCCTGTGCGGCGTAGATTTCATGGGTATCCTGATTGGAGACGACGTCGTCGGCGCCCGCCTCCAGTGCCGCCTCGAACATCACCTCGGCGCTCGCTACCTTGGCGTCGTATTCGATGACGCCGAGGTGATCGAACATGAAGGAAACCGCACCAGTCTCAGCAAGGTTGCCGCCGCTCTTGGTGAAGGTCGCGCGCACTTCGCTGGCGGCGCGATTGCGGTTGTCGGTCAACACTTCCACGATCACGGCGACGCCGCCCGGACCGTAACCCTCGTAGCGGATCTGCTCGTAGTTCTCGCCCTCGCCGCCGGTTGCCTTCTTGATGGCGCGATCGATGTTATCCTTCGGCATGTTTTCCGCGCGCGCCGCCAGCACAGCGGCGCGCAGCCTCGCATTCATTGCCGGATCGGGCGTGCCCAACCTGGCGGCAACGGTAATTTCGCGCGCGAGCTTGCCGAACATTTTGGATTTGGCCGCATCCTTGCGGCCCTTGCGATGCATGATGTTCTTGAACTGTGAATGTCCGGCCATGACTCGATTTCCGTGGGCTGATGTAACGAGGAAATAATGCAATCGCGGCCGAAAACTCAAGTCCAGAAGGCGGGCTTGGCCTGCTCGAGGCCGCCGCCAAGCCGCACCGGCCCGACGCGCGTCGCCAGGCCGGTCGCCGGCTCGGTTTCGACGGCGACGCCGCACAGCGTAGCCGGGCCCGAGGCCGGCTCGAAACGCGAAGTTGAAACGCGCCGCAGGAACCGCTGCAGCGGTTCGTCCTTGGCCATGCCGATCACCGAATCGAAGTCGCCGGTCATGCCGACATCGCTCATGAAGGCGGTGCCGCCGGCAAGAACGCGCAGGTCGGCGGTCGGGACATGGGTGTGGGTGCCGACCACGAGACTGGCGCGGCCGTCGCAGAAATAGCCCATCGCCTGTTTCTCACTGGTCGCCTCGCCATGAAAATCGACGATGATGGCGTCGGCGCCTTGCCGCAGCGGACACGCGCTAAGCTCATGGTCGACGGCGGCAAATGGATCGTCGAGTGGCTCCATGAAGATGCGGCCCATGGCATTGACCACGAGCACGCGCGCGCCGCTCTTGGCCTCGACCACGGCCGCGCCGCGCCCGGGCGTTCCGGTCGGATAATTGATCGGCCGGATCAGGCGAGGCGCACGTTCGATGAAAACCAGCGCCTCTTTCTGATCCCAGGCATGGTTGCCGAGCGTGACCGCATCGACACCGGCGTCGAGCAGCTCGCGATAGATCGCCTCAGTAATGCCGAAACCGCCGGCTGAGTTCTCGCCGTTGGCGACAACCAGATCGAGCTTCCAGTCGCGCACCAGCGCCGGCAGGCGCTCGTTGACGATGGCGCGCCCGCTGCGTCCGACAATGTCGCCGATAAAGAGGATGCGCATGCTCACGCGTCTCGAAAATCAATCGTCTCGTGCTCGGTTAGCACGAGATCGAGCCGCGCGTCGCGGGGTGTCGCCGGCACGGCGGCTATTTCTTGCGTCGCGAAAGCCAGCCCGATCGCCATGACCGGCTTGCGCGCACGCAAAGCCGCGATGGTGAGATCGTAAAAGCCGGCGCCATAGCCGATACGATGGCCGGCGCGGTCGAAGGCCAGAAGCGGCACCAGCACAATATCGGGCTCGACCTGTGCGACGTCTGGCTTCGGCTCGCGCAGCCCCCAGACGCCGGCGGCGAGGTCTTCGCCGGGTCGCCAGGCGCGCATGATGAGCGGTTTGCCGCGCCCGGCGACAACCGGCAGCGCCAGTCGGACGCCCGCTTGCGCGAGCCTTTGCATGAGCGGCAGCGGATTGATTTCGCTCTTCAGCGGCATGAAACCCGAAACGATAACGCCCGGCGCGACGGCAAGCGGAAATTCCCGCGCCGCAATCGCCTCGGCCGCAGCCTGCCGTGCCTCCGCCGGCAAGGCATCGCGCCGCGTCATCGCCTCGCGGCGAAGCGCTGCCTTACTATCCTCAATGCTGGCGGATGCAATCATGATGAGAAGTGCGGAGCCGCGCCGGCCGTAAGAGCTCTGATCCCGGGAACCTACATAAGTAGGTGGGCGCCATATGCCCGAACCCAGGGGCTCGGCCAGGGACAGCTCCCGTCAGGATCGTAAGGCCCCGGAGAATTGTCTCCTACGCACCGGGCAGCCCCGCTTCGTCAATGTAGTGCGGAACGGACGACAACGCCAATCGCCAGCCTGCGTTAGCCCAGCACAACGCCGCTGCCGGCGCTGCTGACGGTCTGGTTAAGCTTCTTGGTGATGCTTTCGACCCGTTCGGCCGCGGCGCTGAGCGCGGCGGCGATCGAAGCCTGTGCGGCACTGGTCTGATCCGACGACGCCACGCGGGCATTCTCCAAAGCCGCCAGTTCCTCCTCCAGCCGCTTGATGCGAAGCCCTGCTTCCGAGAGTTCATCGGCGACCGTGATCGCCGCCATCACGGTGAGCCGTGTATCGCCGATCTCGCCGAATTTGGCGCGCAGCCCGCTGATGCGCGTGTCGAGCTCGCGCGCCAGCTCCATGAGATGACCTTCCTGGCCATCCTCGCAGGCCATACGGAATTGCCGGCCGTTAATGGTGACGCTGACCTGCGCCATTCTGTTTGGCCCTCACTCGCCGGTGGCAAGCACGCCGCGGATCGTTTCAATCGCCTGATCGATCCGCTGCACGACTTCCCGATTGGTGGTTTCGAGCGCGCGGGCGCGCGCAGTTGCATCGTCAAGCTCGCTCGCCAGCCGCGCCCGGTCGCCATCAAGCGCGTGGACTTGATTGGCGAGCGATGCCTCGCCGCGATCGGCCTCCTGCCGCCGCTCCGTCGCCGCCTCCAGCGCGTCGAGCGCGAGCGTCAGACGCCGCGCCGCAAGCTCGATCGAATTGGTATTGCTCATCTGGCCATCCGCTGCGGCCAATCACGCCGTTCGCCGGGTGAAAATTGTGCGACGGCAATCGTTTATCGGGGGAAGCTTACGTCGTATCGAGGCAAAGCGTCAACGGCGCGCCCGCTGGCCTGTGCATGACGTGTGAGGCAGGGCGCCGCGGAATTGACTAAGGCGCTTCGCATGTTATCCCGTCAGCGCGGCAATTTGCCTTCGCGCCGCGATTGCCGGTCCCAAGTACCACTGCAGGCCCAATGACCAAGCCGGATCGTCTTCCCGCGGCGAGCGCAACTCTCGCCCAGGCCGCGCGCTTTCCCGCCGCCGGCGCGGCAGCGGTTTCGCGCGCGGAGCACGACCGCATGGCGAACGCCATCCGCGCGCTGGCGATGGATGCGGTCGAACAGGCGAAGTCGGGGCATCCCGGCCTGCCGATGGGCGCGGCCGATGTCGCGACCGTGCTGTTCACCCGGTTCTTGAAATTCGATCCGGCCGCCCCGTTGTGGCCCGATCGCGACCGTTTTGTGCTCTCGGCCGGTCACGGCTCGATGCTGCTCTACGCGCTGTTCTATCTGCTCGGCTACGAGAAGATGACGATCGAGGAGATCAAGCGGTTCCGCCAGCTCGGCTCGCTCACCCCCGGTCATCCCGAACACGGTCATACGCCCGGCGTCGAAACCACCACTGGCCCGCTCGGCCAAGGTTTAGCCAATGCGGTCGGCATGGCGATCGCCGAGCGTCACCTCGCTGCGATTTTCGGCGAAGACATCGTCGATCACACCACCTACGTGCTGGCCTCCGACGGCGATCTCATGGAGGGCATCAGCCAGGAAGCGATCGCGCTTGCCGGTCACCTTAAGCTGAAAAAGCTCATCGTGCTCTATGACGATAACCACATTTCGATCGACGGCCCCACCTCGCTTTCGGATTCCGTCGATCAGGTCGAGCGTTTCGAATCCGCCGGCTGGGCGGCATGCCGCATCGATGGTCACGATCCGGCGGCAATCGCCGCGGCGCTCGAAGCCGCAAAGAAATCCAGACCGGCCGTCGCTGATCGCCTGCCGCACCACGATCGGGTTTGGCGCGCCGAACAAAGGCGGCACCGAAAAGAGCCATGGCTCGCCGCTCGGCGCCGATGAGATCGCAGCGGCTCGCCAACGACTCGGCTGGACTGTCACCGCCGTTCGAAATTCCTGCCGCCATCCTCACGCAGTGGCGCACGGCGGGCGAACGCGGCAAGCCGGCGCACACGGCCTGGGACAAGCGCATAGCCGCGCTTGAGCCCGACAAGCGCGCCGAGTTCGCCCGCCGCACCAGTGGCGAACTCGGCGGCAAGTTTAAGCCGGCGGTCACCAGCCTGAAGCAAAAGCTCAGCGCTGCGCCGAAGGAGATCGCCACCCGCGCCGCGTCGGAGCTGGCGCTCGAGGCGCTGACACTGGCGCTGCCGGAAATGGTCGGCGGCTCGGCCGACCTCACCGGCTCCAACAATACGTTCGTCAAAGGCATGAAAGTCTTAGACGCCACGGACTATGCCGGCACTTACATTCATTACGGCGTGCGCGAGCATGGCATGGTCGCCGCCTTGAATGGCATGGCGCTGCACGGCGGCATTGTCCCCTATGCCGGCACGTTTTTGGTGTTCTCCGATTATTGCCGCCCAGCGATCCGGCTCGCCGCATTGATGGGGCAGCGCGTCATCCTGGTGGGGACGCATGACTCCATCGGGCTCGGCGAGGACGGCCCGACGCATCAGCCGGTCGAGCATCTCGCCGCCCTGCGGGCGATACCGAACCTGAAAGTGTTCCGGCCGGCCGACGCGGTCGAGACCGTCGAATGCTGGCAGCTCGCGCTGGAAAGCGACAACGGTCCGAGCGTGCTGGCTTTGACGCGGCAAAACCTGCCGCAGCTGCGTCACGGCTTCGACGAGCGCAATCGCTGCGCGACCGGCGCCTATGAATTGATCGCGGCCGACGATGACGCGGCCGTCGTATCGCTGTTCGCCACCGGCTCGGAAGTGACAATCGCCGCCGAGGCGAAGAAACTTCTGGCCATACAGAAAATCTCGGCGCGGGTCGTCTCGGTGCCGTGCTTTGAGCTTTTGCTCGCTTTGCCGGCAGACAAGCGCGCGGCGATTATCGGCAACGCCAAGGTCAACGTCGCGGTCGAAGCCGGCATCCGCCAGGGCTGGGACGCGATCATCGGCTCGCAAGGCGCTTTTGTCGGCATGACCGGGTTTGGCGCCAGCGCGCCGTATAAGGACCTTTACCGGCATTTCGGGCTGACCGCGGAAAAGGTGGCCGCGGCGGCATTGGCGCAATTAGGAAAGTCCAATTAGGAAAGTCACAGAGAAATAGCTACATAATAGCGTGAGCTGCCCGGTCCGCCGCCGGGCCAGCAGAAAGACCGGGAGGAGTCCGCGAAATGTCGGTTCGCGTTGCCATCAACGGATTCGGCCGCATCGGCCGCAATATTTTGCGCGCCGCGGTCGAGGCCGAGCGCGACGACATCGAAGTGATCGCCATCAACGATCTGGCGCCGGTCGAGACCAACGCCCATCTGCTGCGCTACGACTCGGTGCACGGCCGCTTCCCCGGCGAAGTCACGGTCAAGGGCGATACGATCAGCTGCGGCAACGGCGCGATCAAGGTGACCGCCGTCAAGGATCCGGCACAGCTGCCGTGGAAAGACCTCGGCATCGACATTGCGCTGGAATGCACCGGCCTCTTCACGTCGAAGGAAAAAGCCACAGCGCATCTGCAAGCCGGCGCCAAGCGCGTTCTGGTTTCGGCGCCGGCCGAAGGGGTCGACCTGACCGTCGTCTATGGCGTCAACCATGACAGGCTGACCAAGGCGCACATGGTCGTCTCCAACGCCTCCTGCACGACCAATTGTCTCGCCCCGGTCGCCAAGGTGCTCAACGACGCCGTCGGCATCGACAAGGGATTCATGACCACGATCCACTCGTATACCAACGATCAGCCCTCGCTCGATCAGGTGCACAAGGATCTCTACCGGGCGCGCGCGGCGGCGCTCAATATCATCCCGACCTCGACCGGCGCAGCCAAAGCCGTCGGTCTCGTGCTGCCGGAGCTTGCCGGCCGGCTCGACGGTGTCTCCATCCGGGTGCCGACGCCCAACGTCTCGGTGATCGATTTCAAATTCGTCGCCAAGCGCGCCACCAGCAAAGACGAGATCAACGGCGCGATCAAGCGCGCCGCCGAACAGCAGCTCAAGGGCATCCTCGGCTATACCGAGGCGCCCAATGTTTCGAGCGACTTCAACCACGACCCGCATTCCGCCGTCTTCCACATGGATCAGACCAAGGTGATCGACGGCACACTGGTTCGCGTCATGTCGTGGTACGACAATGAGTGGGGCTTCTCCAATCGCATGATCGACACCGCGGTGGCGATGGGCAAGCTCGCCTGACTTTGTTCGCATCGCAGTCCTCGCATCGGCGCGTCTCCATGCAGTCCTTCCGCAACCTCGACGACGCCGACGTCAAAGGTAAACGCGTGCTGGTGCGCGTCGACCTCAACGTTCCGATGCAGAACGGCAGGGTTTCGGATTCGACCCGCATCGAGGAAATAGCGCCGACCATCGCCGAACTCGCGGGCAAGGGCGGCAAGGTGATCCTGCTCTCGCATCTCAATCGCCCGAAAGGACGCGATCCGAAAGATTCGCTCCGCCCGGTGGCCGCCGAAGTCGCAAGGATCGTGAAGCGGCCGGTCGCCTTCGCCACCGACTGCGTCGGTCCGCAAGCCGAAGAGGCCGTCGCCACAATGAAGGACGGCGATATTCTCTGTCTGGAAAACACCCGGTACCATCCGGAAGAAGAAAAAAACGACAAAACCTTCGCCAAAAAACTCGCGGCGCTTGGCGACATTTACGTGGACGACGCGTTTTCGGCCGCCCATCGCGAGCACGCCTCCAATACATCGATTGTCACGGTTGCCAATTTGCCCGCCTATCCCGGGCGCGCCATGACGAAAGAACTCGATGCGTTGGCCAAAGCCTTCGAGACCCCGCAGCATCCGGTCACGGCGATCGTCGGCGGCGCCAAGATTTCGACCAAGCTCGAACTGCTCGGCCATCTATTATTGAAGGTCGAGACGCTGATCATCGGCGGCGCCATGGCCAACACTTTTCTGGTGGCGCAGGGCAAATCGATCGGCAAGTCGCTGTTCGAAAAAGAGCTGGTGGCGACGGCGCGCGACATTCTGGCCAAGGCGGAAGCGTCTCGTCGCGAGATCGTGCTGCCGGTCGATGCGGTGGTGGCGCAAAAGCTCGCCGATCATGCGCCATCGCGCGTGGTGGCGGTCGACGCGGTGGGTCCAGCCGACATGATCCTCGACATCGGCCCGCGCACCATTGAGCAGGTCGTATCGGTTCTGGCCCGCACCAAAACGCTGGTCTGGAACGGCCCGTTTGGCGCCTTCGAGCACGAGCCATTCGATAATGGTACAATCGAAGTGGCCGAGGCGGCGGCGGAACTCACGGCGGCCGGCAGGCTTGTCAGTTTTGCCGGCGGCGGCGATACGGTGGCGGCGCTCAACCTGGCCTCGGTGCGGGATCGTTTGACCCACGTATCGACCGGTGGCGGCGCGTTCCTGGAATCGCTGGAGGGCAAAACCCTGCCCGGCGTGAGGGTGCTCCTCGTTGCTGAGACTTCGCCGGCGAATCGGAGATAATTTATAGACATTTTTGCTGCCGGCCCGCCGGCGCCGAATGTCAGGCCGAAGGATTTGGAGGGCGCTATGAACGTTGCCGAATTGAACAAGGTCGCAGAGGCGATGGTCGCTCCCGGCCGCGGCATCCTGGCCGCCGACGAGTTGACCGGCACCATCAAGAAGCGCTTCGACGCGCTCGGCGTCGAATCGACCGCCGATACCAGGCGCGATTACCGCGAAATGCTGTTCCGCACCGGCGACGCGATGTCGAAATATATTTCCGGCGTCATTCTCTATGATGAGACCATTCGCCAAAACGCCAAAGACGGCACCCCGCTGATCAAGCTCATCGAGAAAGCGGGCTCCCTGCCCGGCATCAAGGTCGACAAGGGGACGAAGCCCCTGCCCTCCTGCCCAGGCGAAGTCGTCACCGAAGGTCTCGACGGTTTGCGCGAGCGGCTCGTCGAATATCGCGGGCTCGGCGCCAAATTCGCCAAGTGGCGCGCGGTGATCGACCTCGGGCAACAGCACGGTCTGCCGAGCTACACCTGCCTGCGCGCCAATGCGCATGCGCTGGCACGCTATGCGGCGCTATGCCAGGACGAGGGCATCGTGCCGATCGTCGAGCCCGAAGTGCTGATGGACGGCGATCACGATATCGACCGCTGCGTCGAGGTCACCACTTGGGTGCTGAAAGAGACCTTCCAGGAGTTGTTCTACAACCGCGTCGCGCTCGAAGGCATGGTGCTCAAGCCGAACATGGCGGTGCCGGGGAAAAAATCGGCGCGCCGCGCCACGGTCGAGGAAGTCGCCGACAAGACGCTGCGCGTGCTCAAGGCCTGCGTGCCGGCGGCGGTGCCCGGCATCGCCTTCCTCTCCGGCGGCCAATCCGACGAGGAAGCGACCGCGCATCTCGACGCCATGAATAGGATGGGGGCATTGCCCTGGCGTGTCGGGTTCTCCTATGGCCGCGCCTTGCAGCATGCACCGCAGACGACGTGGTCCGGCAAGCCGGAGAATGTCGCGGCGGCGCAGCGCGCCTTCAATCACCGCGCCATGATGAACGGCCTCGCCACGCTCGGCCAGTGGAAGGCCGATCTCGAACGGAAAGCGGCGTGACGGCGGAGCGTCCGCGCCAGCGGCTCTATGTGTTCACGCCAATTCTGGACGATACGAAGTCATTTGCATCCGAACTCGACGCCGCGCTGTCGGCCGCGGACATCGCGGCGGTGCTGCTCCGGCTCGCCGAGGCCGATGAGCGCACGCTGATCGACCGCGCCAAAGCTGTGGCCGGCGTGGTGCAGCGGCGCGATGTCGCGGCGCTCATCGATGGCCATGCCGGGATTGTGGCGCGCGCCGGCGCCGACGGCGCACATTTGCACGGGGTCGATGCTTTCGCCGCCGCGCTCGCGTTGTTGAAGCCCGACCGGATCGCCGGCGCCGGCGGCTTGCGCAGCCGTCATGATGCCATGCTCGCGGCGGAGACTGGCGCCGACTATGTGATGTTCGGTGAACTCGGTCGCCTCGATGATCGTGGGGGCCGGCGCGCGCCGTTCGAGGAAATTGTGGAGCGGCTGACGTGGTGGGCGGATCTCCTCGAAATCCCCTGCGTCGGCTATGCCGCCAGTCTCGACGAGGTCGAGCCGCTGGCACGAACCGGCGCCGACTTTATCGCGCTTGGTGACTGGATATGGACGCATCCCCAAGGCGCAGCGGCGGCGATCGCGGCGGCGGCGCAGACCCTCGAAGCGGTCCGCCGATGAGGCGCGCGGCGATGCTTGCGCTCGCGCTCGGTCTGGCGGTGCTGTTGCCGCAGCTCGTGGCCGCGCAATCGACCCAGGCCGCCCAAGCCAGCCGCCAAGCCGGCCGCAAAACCCGGGCGTCACCGCGCCAGGCGCGGCGCCCGCTACAGAATCCCGCCTCGGGCGCGGGCGGAAGCGAACTCGACCTCGCCTTCGGCGCCTTTCAGCGCGGCTATTTCCTCACCGCGTTTCAGCTCGCGACCGACCATGCCACCGACAAAGGCGACGCCAAATCGATGACGCTGCTCGGCGAGCTTTACGCCAACGGGCTCGGCGTGCCGCGCGACGATGCCAAAGCCGCCGAATGGTACAAGCTTGCCGCCGAGCGCGGCGACAGCAATGCGATGTTTGCGCTGGCGATGTTTCGTCTCAACGGCCGCGCCGGTCCGCGCGATCGCGACGCCAGCGCGAAATGGCTCGCCGCCGCCGCCAAGCTCGGCCACCCGACCGCCGCCTACGATCTCGCGCTCCTCTATATCGAGGGTCAATTATTTCCGCAGGATTTTTCGCGTGCCGCCGAGCTGTTGCGCATCGCCGCCCAGGCCGGCAGCCCGGATGCGCAATACGCGCTCGGCACCTTCTATAAAGAAGGCCGCGGCGTGCCGAAGGACTTGCACCAGGCGGTGGCGCTGTGGGCGCAAGCCGCGCTCGCCGACGATATCGACGCGCAGGTCGAGTATGCGATCGCGCTTTACAACGGCGACGGTGTCGCGCCGGACCAGCAGGCCGCCGCCGCGATCTTCCGCAAGGCGGCGCTGCACGGCAGCGCCATCGCCCAGGACCGGCTGGCGCGCATCCTGTTCAGCGGCGTCGGCGCGCCGGTCAATCCGGTCGAAGCCACCAAATGGCGGCTTGTCTCGCGCGCCGGCGGCGAGACCGATCTCGAGCTCGACGCCTTTGTCGACAAGCTCGATGCCGGATACGCGCGCGGCCGGCGAGAAGGCGGCGCAGCCCTGGATCGACGCCATCAAGGCCGCGCAAGACCAGCAAGAGCGGCAACAGCAACTCCCGGCGCAACAACCGCCGAAACCTTAAAGCCACGATCGGATTCCCGCTTGCGCGGCAGCGTCGCGAAGGGTACGCGAAGCCACCATGCTCCACTCCGCTACTCTCAATGTCATGATCAAGGCGGCGCATCGCGCCGGTCGCAGCCTCAAGCGCGATCTCGGCGAGGTCGAAAACTTGCAGGTCTCGGTGAAGGGACCGCGCAATTTCGTCTCCGCCGCCGATCACCGCGCCGAGGCGATCGTGCGCGAGGAGCTCGCCAAGGCGCGGCCGGATTACGGCTTTCTCGGCGAAGAAGGCGGCATGCGCGAGGGCGCCGACAAGAGCCATCGCTGGATCGTCGATCCGCTCGACGGCACCACCAACTTCCTGCACGGCATTCCGCATTTCGCGGTTTCGATCGGGCTCGAACGCTCCGGCGCGATCGTCGCCGGGCTGGTTTACAACCCGGCCAATGATGAGCTGTTTATCGCCGAGCGCGGCAAGGGCGCGTTCCTCAACGACAGGCGCATCCGCGTCGCGTCGCGGCGAAAGCTGGCCGAGGCCGTCGTCGCCTGCGGACTGCCGCATTACGGGCGCGGCGATCTTGCGCTGGCGCGTAACGAAATCGCCGCTGCGCAGCAGCACTTCGCCGGACTGCGCCGCTATGGCGCCGCAGCGCTCGATCTCGCCTGGATCGCCGCCGGCCGGCTCGACGCCTATTGGGAACGCGACCTGTCGCCGTGGGACATGGCCGCGGGCTCGATCCTGGTGCGCGAGGCCGGCGGCTTTGTCAGCGATCTCGATGGCGACGGCGACATCTTCGCCAAGGGCCAGGTCGTCGCCGGCAACGACACCATGCACCGCGAGCTCCTTCGCCTTCTCAAAGAGGCCGGCAAGGAGACGGAAAAGCAGACCGTGACGCCGTGAGCGCGGCTTTCGTGCTGCGCCCTTACGAAGCGCGTGACGAAGACGCCGCAGTCGCGCTGTGGCTGCGGACTTGGCAGGCGACCTATCCGGAGCTCGATTTCGCCGAACGGCTCGACTGGTGGCGCGCGCGCTGGCGCGATGAGCTCGTCCCCGCCACGCAAATCGTCGTCGCCGAAGTCGCACGGCAAGATGATCGGCTTCGTCACCGTCGATCCGCACACGCTTTATCTCGACCAGATCGTGGTGGCGCCGGAGCATTGGGGTTTGGGCGCCGGCGCGGCACTGATTGCGGAAGCAAAGCGCATTTCGCCGCGCGGGCTCGATCTCGACGTCAATACCGACAATGCGCGCGCCATTGCCTTCTACGAGAAATGCGGATTTGTCATCGCCGGCGCCGGCAAAAATCCGATCTCCGGCAAGCCGGTTCACCGCATGAGCTGGCGGCCGTGAGAAATTACGCGCCCTCGAACTGCAGCTTCGCCAGCCGCGCATAGAGCCCGCCGCCGGCGACTAGCGTCTGGTGCGTGCCTTCCTCGACGATGCGGCCGTCTTCCATGACCAGGATGCGGTCGCACGACAGCACCGTCGCCAGCCGGTGCGCGATGACGATGGTGGTGCGCTCGCGCATCAGATCGGCGAGCGCGGCGGCAACCTGCGTCTCGCTTTCGGCATCGAGCGACGAGGTCGCCTCGTCGAGGAGCAGAAGCGGCGCGTCGCGCAAAATGGCGCGCGCGATGGCGATGCGCTGGCGCTGGCCGCCGGACAGCGTGATGCCGCGCTCGCCGACCGGCGTGTCGAAGCCGCGCGGCAGCGCGGCGATGAAGGACGCGGCATGGGCATGCTCGGCCGCGCGCGCGACTTCGGCATCGGAAGCGCCGGGACGGCCGAAGCGGATATTGTCGCCGACCGAGCTTGCGAACATCACGCTGTCCTGCGGCACCAGCGCGATGCGCGCGCGCAACTCCGCCGGATCGAGATCCGTGAGCACCACGCCGTCGAGCGTGACGCGGCCGGAAGTGGGATCGTAGAAGCGCAGGAGGAGATGAAAGATCGTGCTCTTGCCGGCGCCGGACGGCCCGACGATGGCGAGCTTTTCGCCCTGGCGCACGCGAAACGATACGGATTTGAGCGCCGACACGCTGGTCCGTGTCGGATAGGAGAAGCCCACATCCTCGAACGCGGCCTCGCCGCGCGGCGGCGGCGGCAGCGCCAGCGGCTGCGCCGGACGAAGGATCGCGGGCTTTATCGCGAGAATCTCGAACAGCCGCTCGGCGGCGCCCGAAGCCGCCGCGATCTCGCCGCCGATTTCCGACAGCGAGCCGAGTGCCGCGGCGGCGAAGACGGCGTAGAGGATGAATTGCCCGAGCCGGCCGGGCGTGATCTCGGCGTGAGCACTTCCTGCGCGCCGACCCACAGCACGACGACGACGCTCGCCGAGACGAGAAAGATCGCAAATCCGGTCAGGAGCGCGCGCGCGCGGATCGAATCGCGCGCCGCTTCGAAGGCGCGCTCCACGGCGTCGCGAAACCGCGCGATGCCGAGCCGCTCATTGGTGAAGGCCTGCAGGACGCGCACCGCGCCGATCAGTTCCGCCGCATAGGCCGACGCGTCGGCCAGCGTGTCCTGGGCAAAGCGCGAGCGGCGGCGCACCGCGCGGCCGAACGCGTAGAGCGGCAACACGATGATCGGGATCGCGGCGAGCACGAAAGCCGGACAGCCGCGGGCTCGTCACCACCATCATGACGCTGGCGCCGAGCGAACAGCACGAGATTGCGCAACGCCACCGAAAACGACGAGCCGACGCTGGCTTTGATCTGCGTCGTGTCGGCGGTGAGCCGCGAGATCATCTCGCCGGTCCTCGCCTCGTCGAAGAAGGCGGCCGACAGCGAGGTGAGATGCGCGAACACGTCGCCGCGCAGGTCGGCGACGATGCGCTCGCCGAGCGTGGTGACGAGGTAGTAGCGCGCGGCGCTGGCGAAGGCGAGCACGGCGGCGACCGCGATCATGACCAGGAAATAGCTGTTGATCAGTTCGATCCCGCGCGCGGTGAAGCCGAAATCGATCATGCGCCGCACCGCGATCGGCACGACCAGCGTGGTCAATGCCGCAAGGACCAGCGCGCCGAGCGCGGCCAGCGCCCGGCCGCGATAGCGCCGGACATAGGGCAGAAGCGAAGCGAGCGGCCGCAGCTTGAGCTTGCGCTTTGGCGCCTCGGCAGCCTGTTCCAGCGCGGCGCCGGGCGCACCATCGACCGTAAGCTCGACCGGCGCCGGCGCAACAGGCGCCGTATCGTTTTGGGCACGCAAATTCATGTGTCGCGCGCTACCCCGTTGGCCGCCCCGCCGGTTGCGGGCCGGACAATGCCTGCTTAGGCGCTTCCTGGCAACGCGCCAATCGGCCCCAGCGCCGCCTTGTCTCGCCGGGCCTGGCGCGTTATAGAGCCGCCAAATTTCCCCACAGCCATAAGCCGTAGCAAAACCATGAAACCCGACACCCATCCCGATTACCACACCGTCAAAGTGGTCATGACCGACGGCACCGAATTCACCACGCGCACGACCTGGGGCAAGCCCGGCGATACGCTGCATCTCGATATCGATCCGAAGTCGCACCCGGCCTGGACCGGCGGCCAGCAGCACCTGATCGACCGCGGCGGCCGATTGTCGCGTTTCAACAAGAAGTTCGAAGGCTTCCTGAAGAAATAGCCGGGAACGGCCTGGTCAGGCGTCGGATTCGAAGGCCGCCTTCAGCAGACCCCATTGCCGTTCAACCGGATTGTCGGCCGCGATCCTTATCGGCGCAGGCGCATGCATGGTGGCGTCGAGGCGGCGGACTTCGGCCTGCAGCTTGGTGGAACGCGCGATCAATTCCTGCAGTTTCGACGGCAATAACGCGAGCGATTTCGCATCGCCCGGCTCGCAGGCGGCGAGGCGAACCTTGCTTTTTTCCTTGTTGGCCTGGGCGAGCGTCATCTCGCCTTCCTTCACGGCACGGTGCAGCAGCAGCCACGAGGCAAGCTGCATCAGCCGGGTGGTCAGCCGCATGCTTTCGGTTGCGTAGACGAGGCTGGCGCTGCGTTCGAGTTTCTTGGATTCCTGGCGGCCCGAACCGTCGAGATAGCTGGCGGTTTCCTCGACCAGCGCCATGCCATCGCGAAAAAGGGCCGCAAATACCTGGGAATTTGCCAGCCGCTCACTAAACGAGACAGCGCCGGCTTCCATCACACGCTTGTCGGACATTTACGCCTCACACTGGCGTCAGCATCGCGCGGCCCACGCGCGCTGTCCAGCGTCTGCGCCGAGGAACTGCCGACATAGTTGCCGGGCAAAAAGCCCAGCCGGCGCCGGCAGTTAATAAAAAAGAGCCGCCGTTTCCGGCGGCTCAAGGTGATAACAGGGAGGCGTCAAACAGAGTGGACAGGAGCCACTCAATGTCCAGAAGATGGACAGTCCCTGTAATGAACGAGAAAGCTTAACGAAAGGTTAAGGAATCACAGAGAGTTGCCAAATCTGTCTCAGATTCAAAACGAGCCGCACCGGCGCCGCGGCGCTAAATTATTGAAAACATTTACTTCTTGAAGAGCGTGTCAGCCGCCGACTTCACGGCGCGTTTCCTTGCCATGTCGGCCTCAAGCCGCCCGATCTCGTCTTTCAGGAGCGCGATTCGATCGGCCAATTCGCCGGCGGACAACAGCGTGAGATCCTGCCCGATCTCATGCGCGATTTTCTTCTTTGGCTTATCCTCGTCGTCGACGGCAGGCATGTTTGCGTTTCTCCAGCGCAAATTTTAACGACAGCGGCGCACCTTGTCACACGCCTGCGGGGTTGCGGAAATCGAACGGCCAAGCGCAGCAACCACGTCGGCAGAATTGTCCTGACCCTTTGAAAGTAAACGGGAATATTCTTGCCCTTCGCGCCAGCAGCGGCTACTAAGATCGGCAGATGGCGCAACGGCCGTGGCTGGATTTGGCGCAAGCGGACGACGCCGTCGCGAATTCGGCGCAAAGCCCCCTTCCCTAACCCTCCCCGCAAGCGGCGGAGGGTTAGGGTGGGGGAATTCAGGGGATCTGTGAAAGTCGTGGCGCGAACGGCGCTGGCTGCCGGCCTCGGAGGTCGTTGCATTTCTGCTCTCGTGGCATTTCTGCGCGCCGCCAATTCCAGCGCCAAGATCTTTTGCGCGTCCAGCGCCAAGGTTTTATGCGCGGTTTTGGCGATCGCATTCGCGACGCTCCTTGGCGTGCCGCCGGCGCGCGCCGTCGACGCGGTCAATGTCCATACCGAAGCGGCGGCCATCGATCTCACCGACGCGGTGGATATCGAGCACACCGCCGGCGGCCGCATTCAGGTTTCCACCGCGCCCGGCCCCGACGGCATTATCCGCCGCATCGAGGTGCGCGCGCGCGAAGCCGGCACGACCTGGGCGGTGTTTGCGCTTGCCAATGACGGCGACGAACAGCTCGACCGGCTCGTTGTCGCGCCGCATTACCGCATGGTCGGCTCCGGCCTGATCTGGCCCGATCTCGGCATGTCACGCATCGTCACCATTACGCCGTCGTCGGGCGATCCGCCGGAGCGGCTGGACAATGCCAACGCCGATGTTTTTCGCATTACGCTCGATCCCGGCACCGTCATAACCTTCGTCGCCGAGCTGCGCAGCGATAACCTGCCGCAGCTCTATTTGTGGGAGCCGGATGCCTACAAGGACAAGGTCAATTCGCTCACGCTCTATCAGGGCATCGTCATCGGCATCGCCGGATTGCTGGCGCTGTTTCTGACCATCCTGTTCGTGGTCAAGGGCAGCGTCATGTTTCCGGCCGCAGCCGCGCTCGGCTGGGCGGTGCTGATCTATATCGGCATCGATTTCGGCTTCTGGCCGAAAGTCTTCGACATGTCGGCCAGCGCCGAGCGCATCTGGCGCGCCTCGGGCGAGGCGATCCTGGCGGCAACGCTTCTGGTGTTCCTGTTCGCCTATCTCAATCTCAACCGCTGGCACGTGCGCTACGCCCACATCACCGTCGGCTGGCTTGCTTTTCTTGGCGCGCTGGTCGCGGTGGCATTGTTTTCGCCGGCCGTCGCTTCCGGCATCGCGCGCATCTCGCTGTTTCTCGTCGCTGTGCTCGGCTTTGCGCTGGTGATCTACCTCGCCACCCATGACTACGATCGCGCGGTGATGCTGATCCCGACCTGGCTCTTGCTGGTGGTTTGGGCGATCGGCGCGGCACTCACCGTACTGGGTTTCGTCACCAACGACATTGTCGGACCGGCGCTGCTCGGCGGGCTGGTGCTGATCGTCATGCTGATCGGCTTTACGGTCATGCAGCACGCCTTCGCCGGCGGCATGACGAGCGGCATCGTGTCCGATGTCGAGCGCCGCGCGCTGGCGCTGACCGGTGCCGGCGACATGATCTGGGACTGGGACGTCTCCTCCGACAAGGTCTTCACCAGCCCGGAAACCGAAGCTGCGCTCGGCTTGAAGCACGGATCGCTCGACGGCCCGGCGGCCAAATGGCTCGACGTGCTGCACCAGCTCGACCGCGACCGTTTCCGCGCCACGCTCGACGGCGTGCTGGAGCAACGCCGCGGCCGGGTCGCGCAGGATTTCCGCATGCGCACCGCCGACGGCCACTATCTGTGGTTCGCCTTGCGCGCGCGGCCGGTGGTCGGGTCCGACGGCGAGGTGGTTCGGCTGGTCGGCACGCTGACCGACGTCACCGAAATCAAGACCGCCGAAGAGCGGCTGCTGCACGATGCCGTGCATGACAATCTGACCGGCCTGCCCAATCGCGAACTGTTTCTCGATCGGCTCGAAGCGGTGCTCGGCTTCGCCAAGGCCGATACCGCGATCCGGCCGACTGTCATGATCGTCGACCTCGACCGCTTCAAGCAGGTCAACGATTCCGTCGGCATGGCGGTCGGCGATTCGATTCTTTTGACCCTGGCGCGCCGGCTCGGCCGGCTGATCAAGCCGCAGGACACGCTGGCGCGCCTGTCCGGCGACCAGTTCGGCCTGATCCTGCTGTCGGAGCGCGAGTCCGCGCGCATCACCGCATTCGCCGAGACGATCCGCCGCACCTTGCGCGCGCCGATCACGTTCCGGGACCGCGAGATATTCATCACGGCTTCGATCGGAATGGCGCTCGGCGACAGCGGCGAGGCGCAACGCGGCGAGGAAGTACTCAAGGACGCCGAACTGGCGATGTATCACGCCAAACGCGGCGGCGGCGATCGCATCGATGTGTTCAAGGCCGCCATGCGCGCGCGCAAAGCCGACCGGCTGTCGATCGAGTCCGATTTGCGCCGCGCGCTGGAACGAGACGAGATCGCCATCCTCTATCAGCCGATTGTACGGCTAGAAGATCGCTCCATTGCCGGCTTCGAAGCGCTGGCGCGCTGGAATCATCCGAAACTGGGCCGCGTCTCGCCGGTCGATTTCATCAACATCGCCGAGGAAACCGGGCTGATCGTCGAGCTCGGCCTGTTCGTGCTCGATCGCACCGCGCGCCAACTCTCGACCTGGCAACGCACGCTGCGCCAACGCGAGCCGCTGTTTGCCAGCGTCAATGTCTCGTCACGCCAGCTGTTGCGCCACGATCTGATCCAGGATCTGCGCACCGTGCTGTCGCGTTCGCCGTTGACTCGCGGCTCGCTGAAGCTCGAACTTACCGAATCTGTCGTGATGGAGAATCCCGAACACGCCGCGCAAATGCTGCAGCGGATTCGCGAACTCGGCGCCGGTCTGGCGCTCGACGATTTCGGCACCGGCTATTCTTCGCTGTCCTATCTGCAGCGGTTTCCGTTCGACACGATCAAGATCGACCAGTCGTTCGTGCGCACCACGGCCAAAGGCACGCGCCCGGTCATCCTGCGCTCGATCATCACGCTGGCGCACGATCTCGGCATGGACGTCGTGGCCGAGGGCGCCGAAACCGATTCCGACGCGGTGGAATTGTTTCAGCTCGGCTGCGAATACGCGCAAGGTTTTGTGTTCGGCGAACCGATGAGCGCTGAGCGGGCCCGCGCGCTGCTCGAGCCGGAGTCGGGAATCAAATATCAGGGATCGGGCCTCAGGGCGAAAGTTTTTGGTTCTTGATCCCTGATCGCTGATGCCTGATTTACGGATCGCTGTTAGGCGTGCCCCGCTTCGTTCGACAGCATGCCTAGATCGATGCCGATCTTCTTCAATGCTTTATCGTACTTGTTGTCGATATCGGGACCGAAAACGAGCTCGGAATCGGCGGCACAGTGCAGCCAGCCATTGCTCTGGATCTCGGTTTCGAGCTGGCCGGGTGCCCAGCCGGCATAGCCGAGCGCCAGAATGGCACTGGCCGGCCCGTCGCCGCGCGCAATTGCCTTGAGAATATCGATGGTGGCGGTCAGGCAAATCCCGTCGTCGATCGGCAGCGTCGAATTCTCGATGAAGAAATCCGCCGAGTGCAGCACGAAGCCGCGCTCGGTCTCGACCGGACCGCCGCGCATGACCTTCACCACCCCGGCGCGTCCCGGCAGCTGGATCACGTCGGCGGCCGGAATGACATTGAGCTTCACCAACAGATCGGAAAAGTTGATGTTCGACGCCGGATGATTGACGATGATGCCCATGGCGCCTTCGGAAGAGTGCGCGCAGACGTAGATCAACGAGCGCGAAAAACGCTCATCGCCCATCGCCGGCATGGCGATCAGCATCTGGCCGTCGAGATAGCCTCGACGCCGGCCTTTTTCTGACGTGCCGCGCGGCAATTTCATGATGGAAAGGTTAGCCGATCAATCCGTATTTGCAAACGAACGGCGGCCTAAAAGTTCGCGATTATGCCCTGGAATGGGTTCCGGATTGGCGGCTTGGTGTCATCGTGCCGGCGTGGTCACAATCATGTCAGTGGCGCTTGTGCGTCGTTCGCCTTAGACAGCCGCCATGTCGGCATCGCTTCGATTAACAATTGCTGCCGCGGCGATCTGCCTCGCCGGTATCCCGGCGGCGCGGGCGCAGGACGCTTCCGATTGGGATGCGCAAACCCATACCGCGGCGCGCCTGATCGCCGGCGCGACGGTCAAAACCGCCGACGCCAGCTTTCTGCGCGCCGGCGTCGAGATCAAGCTCGATCCCGGTTGGAAGACCTATTGGCGCGATCCGGGCGATTCCGGAGTTCCACCGACGCTCGATTTCTCCGGTTCCGACAATGTGAAATCGGTCATGGTGTTGTGGCCGGCGCCCGAACTGTTTCCCGACGGCGCCGGCGGCAATTCGATCGGCTATGTCGATCATGTCATCCTGCCGTTGCACATCGCGCCCGAAGATGCCGCGAAGCCGACGTCGCTGCAGATCAAGCTCGGTTACGCCATTTGCGGCAATCTGTGCGTGCCGGTCGAGGCGAACCTCAAACTGCCACTCAGCGGTGACGGCGCCGAGGACGCGGCGCTGGAGAAGGCGGAGATTCGCGTGCCGCGGCGCGTCGCGCTCGGCCACAGCGACAACGATGGCAAAGGCCTTGCCATTCTCGCCGTGCGTCGCGAGCCCGGCGACGCGCATGAACGCGTCGTGGTCGACGTCGCGGCGCCGGCCGGCGCGCCGGTCGATCTGTTTGTCGAGGGCCCGACGCCCGATTGGTCGCTGCCGGTGCCGCAACCCGTTGGTGGCGACGGCGCCACCCGGCAATTTTCCTTCGATCTCGACGGGCTGCCGCCCGACGCCAAGCCTGCGGGTGCTACACTGACCTTCACCGCCGTTTCACCCGGCGACGCCATCGAGGTTTCGGCCCATCTCGACTAATTCTTCCAACACGCTAATTTGTGCGCCGAGGAAACGTCCATCTCATAACCCTACCATCCTGTAACCACGTAAGAGGATTAAGATCATGGCTATCAAGGTCGGCGACCGCGCTCCCAGCGGCTCCTTCATGGTGATGACGGCCGAGGGGCCGAAGCCGAAGACCACGGACGACTTGTTCAAGGGCAAAAAGGTGGTGCTGTTCGCGGTGCCGGGCGCCTTCACGCCGACCTGCCACAAGAACCACCTGCCGGGCTTCGTGAAGAATGCGGCCGCGATCAAGGCCAAGGGCGTCGACACCATCGCGGTGACCGGCGTCAACGACGTGTTCGTGATGGACGCCTGGAAAAAGGCTTCCGGCGGCGACGCCATCGAGTTTCTGGCCGACGGCAGCGGCAACTGGGCCAAAGCCCTGGGCCTGACGGCCGACCTGACCGAGCGCGGGCTCGGCGTGCGTTCGCAGCGCTACGCCATGGTCGTCGAAGACGGCGTGGTGAAGACGCTCAACGTCGAGGATGCTCCGGGCAAGGCCGAGATTTCCGGGGCGGAAAATCTGCTCCAGTCGATGTGATTCGAATCGCCCTCCCCCTTTTAGGGGGAGGGCTTTAATTTCCCGCGCGGACTTCCGCGATTGCCGCGCGCACGAGTTCGTCGGCCCGCTCGTTCATGTCGTGACCGGAATGACCTTTCACCCAGCGCCAACGGATCTGATGCTCGCCGAGCGCGGCGTCGAGGCGCTTCCATAGATCGACATTCTTCACCGGCTTCTTATCGGCGGTGCGCCAGCCGTTCTGCTTCCACCTGGTGATGTAGGTCATAATGCCGTCGCGCAGATATTTGCTGTCGGTGTACAGATCGACTCGGCACGGCCGCTTCAGTGCCTCCAGCGCGGAGATGGCCGCCATAAGCTCCATGCGGTTGTTCGTGCTGTCCGGCTCGCCGCCTTTGAGTTCTCTTTCGCGGTCGCCAAAACTGAGAATGGCGGCCCAGCCGCCGGGACCCGGATTTGGCGAGCAGCCGCCATCGGTGTGGATGACGACGTGTGGCAGTTTTTGCGGCAACGCCTGCCGTGGCTCGGCGCTCACGGCGCGCTCACTCCGTAATCGCGCGCGCTTTTGATTTTCTGGTGGAAGCGGAGCTTGCGCGCATATTCGCGCGGGTCCTTCGGCCGCACCAGCGCGCCGGGCGGCACATCGAGCCAATCGACCAGCCGCGTCAGCAGAAAGCGCAGCGCGGCGCCGCGCGCCAACAGCGGCAGCTTGTCCCATTCCGCGCTCGAAAGCGGCCGCGTCTTGGCATAACTCGCCAGCAGCGCCCGGCCCTTGGTGACGTTGTAGGAATGATCGGTCTCAAAGCACCAGGCGTTGAGACAGATGGCGACGTCGAAAGCCAGCGTATCGGTGCAGGCGAAATAGAAATCGATCAGCCCCGACAGCTTTTCGCCGAGGAAGAACACATTGTCGGGGAACAGATCGGCATGGATGACGCCCTGCGGCAGGCCGCGCGGCCAGTCGCGCTTCCAGCACTTCGAGCTCGGCGGCGACGAGCGTTTCGAGATTGCGCTCGACCTTGTGGGCGCGCTCGCGGCAGCCTTGGTAGAGCTGCCGCCAGCCGGCGACCGACAGCGCGTTGTCGCGGCGCATGGGAAAATCCGCGCCGGCGAGATGCAGATGCGCCAGCGCTTCGCCGAGCGCCGCGCAGTGGGCCGCGCTCGGCCGGCGGATCCACAAGCCGTCGAGGAAAGTGACGATCGCCGCCGGACGTTTGGCGATCTTGCCCAAAAGCTTGCCGGAGCGGTTCTTCACCGGCTGCGGGCAGGTCAGGCCGCGGCTCGCCAGATGCTCCATCAGCGCGAGGAAGAACGGCAGATCGCCTTCCGCCACGCGCCGCTCGTACAGCGTCAGGATGAAATTGCCGCGGTCGGTGTGGACCAGGAAATTCGAGTTCTCGACGCCTTCGGCGATGCCCTTATAGGCAAGCAGCTCGCCGATATCGTAACCGGCAAGAAAGCGGCCCAGATTCCTCCGCCGTGACATCGGTATAGACCGCCATGAAAGGCTCCAGAACTCCCTCGCGGATTGCCCGACGCGCGCATCCGCGTCAAGGCGTGCCGCCCGCGAGCCAGGCGGCGAAGCGGGCATAAAGCTCGGCGGTTTCCTCACCCCTGTCGCGGTAAACAACCGGCGCAAGCCGGCGCCCGCGCGTATGCGCAAGGCGGAAGGCCATGTAGCGGTACTGCTCCGGAAAACGCGCGGCGCCGCCGGCCGCGAACAACAGCTCGTAGGCTTCCGACGGCTCGACCGGATCGAGGCGGTCGCGCTCATAGATCGCCGCGCGCTCGGCAATGCGCCAGCCGCCGGAATGGCGTTCGATACGGTCGAGAAAGCGCGACCACGAGGTAAGATCGACCGGGACCTCCTTGAACTTTTGCCGCACGCGAATGATGACGCTCGTTTCCGCAACGGCCCGATCGCCATTCAGTCTTGATCGACGGCTGATGCAGATGATGCCGCGACCAGGTATCGCCGGCGGCAAAACTCGCTTCGCAGCGCTCGACGAATTGCCCGAACGGACCGCGAAACCAGGAAATGGATATCGGCCGTCGGGCGTGAACGTGCCGCGCAGATCCTGCCATTTGCCCTGGTCGCGATAGACGCCCCAGGCCTGGATCAGTTCGGCGATGGCGGATTTGTCATCGGTTCCATTTCAGCTCGCCCATTCACGAAATCATCGACCGGCAGCGTTGCGCGCACCGATGGGCGCGCCGCGAATGACGGCATGCCAATTGGCGAGGCGCAAGATGGCCCTTGCGCCAATCGTCGTCGGCATAGCGGAAATCGAGATAGGACAGCGCGCAGCCGATGGCGATATGGCCGATGCCGAACGGCGTGGTGGTGAGCGCTTCGGCCTCGCGTTCCAGACTATCGAGCACCGCAGCCTTGCGCGCCGCGGTGCTCGCCATATGAGTATCGGACGGATGCGCGCGCGCCCGCTCATCGCGCAGCAGCACCATCATGTCCAGAAAGCCGTCGCCGAGCGCCTGGCGGCGCAGCGCCGATCATGCGCGCCTTGCGGCTGCTTGCGGAAACAGTTTTGGCGCGCCGTCGAGCGCGTCGAGATATTCGCAGATCACCGGCAAATCGTAGAGCACCGTGCCGTCGTCGAGGACCAGCGTCGGGATTTTCGACAGCGGATTGTCCTTCATCAAGTCCGGATGCGGCTTGGCCGTCGCCGCCACCGTGCGCACGCAGTGATGCGATCGACGACACCGCGCTCATGCGCGACGATCATGACCTTGCGCACGAACGGCGAGCGCGGCGACCAGTGCAGTTTCATGGACGATCCTGGAGAATCGATCCGGAGACGATAGACAGCTGCCGACATCGATGGCGATTTGACAGCCGGGACGCTAGCATTCTGCATCAACGCCGCCGAGCGATCCAGCCATTCGCCAATCCGACGCCACCAACCGGAAATTTCGCATGGATTACGACCCGCGCAGCGAGCCGCACAACCTCGCGCACGACCCGACGACCTGCCTCGTGGTGCCGCGCCCGATCGGCTGGATCACGCACCATCAGCCCGGCCGGCGTCGTCAATCTCGCGCCCTACAGCTTCTTCAACATGATCGCGAGCCATCCGCCTTTCGTCATGTTCGCCTCGAATTCGCGCAAACATTCGCAGCTTCATGCCGAAAGCGGCCGCGAGTTCGTGTTCAATCTCGCGACTTACGACTCTGCGCACCGAGATGAACGTCACGGGCGGCGACTATCCGGCCGACGTCAGCGAGCCGGATGTGGCGAAGCTTGCCATGGCGCCGTCGCGCAAGGTCAAGCCGCCGCGCGTCGCGCGCGCGCCGATCGCGCTCGAATGCATCTATTCGCAGACGGTCAACCTCGTCAGCAGCAACGGCAAAAAGCACAATTATGAAATGGTGATCGGCGAAGTGGTCAACGTGCATATCGACGACGCAGTGATCGTCGATGGCATGATCGACATGGCGCGCATCCGCCCGATCGGCGGCTCGGTTATCGCGGCGATTACACCGTCGTCGACAACATTTTCGAGATGGCGCGGGTCTAGCGCAATCCGTCGAGTTGCGGCGGCCATCGTCACCGCCTCCTCGAGCCCCTTCGCGATGCGGCAGCCGGCGGCGGCGAGCGCTTCGAGCTTGGCGTCGGCGCTCTCGCGCGCGCTGCCGACGAGCGCGCCGGCGTGGCCCATCTGCTTTTGCGCCGGCGCGTGCCGGCCGACGACCATGGCGATGACCGGCTTGGCGAAGCCGCGCGCGGCCTCGGCGAAGGCATATTCCTTGTCGCCGCCGATCTCGCCGCAGATACAGCACCGCGGCGGTCGCCTCGTCGGCCGCCAGCGCCTGCAGATATTCGTGCGGATTGCGGCCGATCACGCTGTCGCCGCCGATATGGACGACGATGCGCTGGCCGATGCCGGCGAGCGTCAATTGCCGCGCCAAAGCGAGCGCGACGGTGCCGCTGCGCACGATCACGGCGAGGCGGCCCGTCCTGGCAAAAGCTCGGCGCAATGGAGCCGAGAAGTCCGCGGCCCGGCACGAACATGCCGAGCGTGTTCGGGCCGATCAGCCAGCTTCCCGCCGCGCGCGCGGCCGCCGCGGCGGCGAGCGCATCGTGCACCGGCACATATTCGGCCGCCGCCATGATGGTCGGAATGCCGCGCCGCGGCGCATTCGGCGATGGCGTCGCGCACGCCTTCGGCCGGCGTATAGATCAGCGCGATATTCGGCTTTTCCGGCAACATCGCCGATCGCGGTCGTAGAGCGGCAGGCCGTCCATTGCCGTGCCGCCGCGGCCGAGCGCGACGCCGCCGACGAGCGGCGTGCCGGCCTCGACCATGCCGGCGACCTGATTGCGCGCGTAGCGCCCGGTCGGGCTGACCACCGCGACCCGCCACGGCTCGCGGATCGAGGAACGGCAGGCGCAATCGGGCGGATCAATTGGCCCGACATGCGATAAACTCCGGGAACAGCGCCGGACGGCGCCGAGGGACAATAGCCATTATGCGTCTTGCCGAGGTCGACGGAAAAGCCTTGCTGCGCCGCCACGGCATCGCCGTGCCGCGCGGCGTGCTGCTGGCCGCCGGCGAAAACCCTCCCGGACGAGGCCGGCGTCCTGGCCGGGATTTCTGCTCAAGGCGCAAATCCTCGAAGGCGGCCGCGGCAAGCGCGGACTGGTGCGCCGCTTCGACAAGGTCACGCAGAGCTTCCGCGACGCGCGGCGGCTGATCCTGGCCACGCTCGACGATGCCGATACGCCGCTCCTGCTCGAAGAGGCGGTGCCGATCGCGCGCGAGATTTTTGTCGCCGTGCGGGTCGACGGCACCGCGGCAGCGGCTCGAACTTCTGATCGCGCCGCAGGGCGGCGAGAACGTCGAGCAGTCGGCAAAGCTCGCGCGCATCCCGATCGACGGACGCGGCGGCACGCCGGAAGCGATTTTCCCGGCGATCGCAAAGCTTTTTCCGCCCGACCTTGCGGCGCGGCTGGCGCGCTACGCCGCGCGGCTGCCGGACATCGCCCGCCAGGAGGATCTGGAGCTTTTGGAGATCAATCCGCTGGCGCTGACGGAAGACGGCAGCCTGGTCGCCTGCGACGCCAAGATCATCCGCGACGACAGCCGCCGGCTTCCGTCACGATCGCGGACGAGTTTCCGATCAGCCGCACGCTCGCCGAGCGCGCCATGACCACGCTCGAGCGTTCGGCGCGCGATCTCGGCTTCCAGCTCGTCGAGACCGCCAGGCGACGTCGTCCTCGTCACCTCGGGCGCCGGGCTTGCCATGATGATGATGGACTTATTGGCCGATCACGGGCTTGCGCGCCGCAAGCTTCATGGACAATCTGCGCGGGGCGCCGGACGAGACCATGACCGAGCGCCTGAAAATCGCCCGCGCGCTTGCCGCGCGGCCCAGCATCAAGGCCATCGTTTTCCAGACCGTGATCGCCTCGCGCTCGCTCGCCGAGCGCGATCGACGCGCTCGCCGCCTGGATCACCGCCGAGCCGCTGCCGAAGCCGCTATTCGTCGGGCTTGCCGCCGGCCACGCCGCCACCCGCAAGATGAGCACCGACGCGGCGATCGCAAAGCTGCGCGCGCTTGGCGTCGCCGCCTTCACCGATCCGGTCGCGCTGGTGAAAGCCGTGGCGCAAGCCGTCGGGATGATCTAGCGCGGCTCGCGGCCGCATCGCATAGAACGCCGCATAGAACCTCTTGCAGGCGTCGGCGAAGCTCTTGCCGAAGTCCCGGCGCGGGCCGCGCCAGATCGAAAATGTAGTCGCAGCCGTCGCCGCCGCAATAATAGGAGCTCGTGTCCCCGCAGCGTGTCGGCATATTCGGAATTTTCCTGCGCCGCAATCCGGACAAATCAGCAGGATGCGCGCCGCCGACTGAATCTGCCGGATGTCGCTCGTCCCCATCGCAATACGTCCTCGACCGCGCACAATGCCCTGCAGCGCGAATCGCGTGCATTTTATCAGAACGGCCATCGCGGCTGCGGCGGCGCCGCGGTTTTCCCGGCAATTATTGTCATAGTCGAGCTTGTCCGGCGTCTTTTCGCGCCGCACTATGGAAAGATCGTCGCCTCATGCCGAAAGCGCCTGCAACATGATCTTCTTTCTCACCAGCCAGTCGCTTTGGCTGTCAGGCGCGATCCTCGTCGGACTGGGCACCGCGCTGTCGATGCTTGGTCCCGGCCTCGTCCGCCGCCACGTCACGCTTGAGCGCCTGACCGCAAACAACGAGATCGCCGGTTTCAAATATGCGACGCTTGGCGTGCTCTATGCGGTCGTGCTCGCCTTCGCCATCATCGTGGTCTGGGAGAAATTCAGCGACGCCGAAGCCGATGTCGTGCAGGAGGCCGGCGCGGCGACGACGATCTATCGGCTGTCCCAGGGCATGGGCGAGAAAGCCGGCGCCGACATTCGCGGCGCCGTCACCGACCTATCTCAAACTTGCCATTGCCGATGACTGGCCGGCGATGGACCACGGCGTAACGGGAGCAAGCCGGACCGCACGGCAGGCGCTCGACGCGATCTATGCGGCGCTGTTGACTGCCGACCCGGCCGAGCGGGTCGGAAATCCGGTGATGGCCGAGCTGCTGCATCAGCTCGACGCTCATGACGCAGGCGCGCCGAGCGAGGCTGATCGCCGCGGAAGGCAGCGTCCCAGGCGTCATATGGGTCGTTCTGTTCGGCGGCGCCGTCGTGAGCGATCGTTTTCACCTTTTTCTTCGGCACGCGGAATTTGCAGGCGCAGACCATGATGACGGGATTGCTGGCGCTGCTGATCTTCGCCGAGCTTCTGCATCATCGTCGCCATCGACCGGCCCTTCACCGGAACGGTCAAGGTGGAACCGACTGCGCTGGCCAACGTGCTGGCCGATTTCCAGCCCGACAGCGGCCAGACGATAGGCCGGAACCGGGCACTTTCGGGAGCTTGTCCGGCACACGGCGGCGCGGCAGTATGACGGCTGGCAAGACCCCGGCCCACGGGGCGCCAGGGAACGACTACACCGGTTGCCGCACGCCTACTGCCGCAACATCTGGGGCGCGCGCATGAAGACTATCCTCGTTCCGACCGAACACGGTTCCGCGATGGCGTCGGCGCTTGGATACGGCGCTGCTTCTGGCGCAGAAATTCGACAGTTGCATCGAGGGTTTTCCGCTGCGTCCGGCCGTCGCCGACCTCGTCGCCATGGATCCCGACAGCGGGCTGACCATGGTGGCGGTGAAGGAAAACGACGCCGAAATGATGCGGCAGGCGGAAATGCTGTTCCGCGCGTTCATGGAGAGCCATCACGTCGCCAACGCAGCAGGCGAAGGGCAGGCGTCGTTGTCCTGGGCCTGGCTTAGCGACGCGCCGAGCGGCCACGATTTCGTCGGCAGCTATGGCCGCGTCTTCGACATGATCGTGCTGGCGCGGCCGGGCGACGAATGGCAAAGCCCGTCCGATGATCACGCTGGAATCCGCGTTGTTCGAGAGCGGCCGCCCGGTGCTGATCGCCCCGCCCGCTTCGCCGCGCTCGCTCGGCACCAATATCCTGGTCGCCTGGAACAACAGCACCGAGCAGGCGCGCACCATGGCGGACGCCATGCCGATCCTTCGCCTCGCCGAGCGCATCACCATCCTCACCGTCGAAGGCGCCACCGTCGCCGGGCCGAGCGGCGAGCAAATGGCGCGTTCGCTCAAGCTCAACGGCATCGCCGCCGACACCATCACCATGAAGCCTGCCGGCAAACGCAGCGCCGGTGAAACCATCCTCACCAAAGCCGACGAGCTCGGCTGCGACCTCATCGTCAAGGGCGCCTATACGCAAAGCCGCCTGCGCCAGATGATTTTCGGCGGCACCACGCGGCACATCCTCGCCAACGCCAAGCTGCCGCTGCTGATGGCGCATTGATCCCGCGATCGGATCCCGCAATTGGCACCGCTGCTGCAGACGCTCGCGCCATTCGCCTACGCGCTGCTTCGCGTCGCGGTCGGGCTGGCGCTGGTGCCGCATGGCCTGCGCAACACGTTCGGTTTCTTTCCGAATACCGGCGTCGCCGCGCCCAATATCACCGCGCTGGCCAAGCAACTCGACGCCGGCGGCTATCGGCCGGGAAAATTCTGGGCGCCGGCGATCTCGCTCACGCAACTGGTCGGCGGCCCGTTGCTGGCGCTCGGCCTGTTCACGCGGCCGGTCGCCGCGGTGGTTCTGGTTTTTCTCCTCGTCGCCAATGTCGAACGCTGGCGCGTCGGCAGATATTTTTGGAACCGGCTCGGCCTCGAATATACGCTGATGTGGACGATCGCCACGTTCTACGTTTTCGTTCATGGCGGCGGGCTGTATTCGCTCGACACCATCCGCCATTGGCATCGTTGAGCGCCGCCAGGCGTGCGCGGCTATGCCTTTTCGGCGGGGCACGCATCGCTTCCGGCGGCTTTGCAAACAACCGGCGGAGCGCTTATACGTCGGGCAAACATCCACATAGGGACGCTCTGAGGAGAAAACGTCATGGCCACGGTGACAATGAAGGCCCCTGCCCCGGGTGGGCTTTCCAACAAAGCGCGCGAATTGATGGAGGCCATCAACACCGACGCCGGCAAGCATAATGTCTGGGTCCGCACGCAGGCGAACGCGCCGGCGCAAAAGCCGTGGTTCAGCGAAACCTCCGGCGAAGGGTCCGGCCAGCTTGGTTCCGGCCGCGTCGCCGTCAATCAGATGAAGACGCTTCCGCATATGTGGAAGTGGAATGAATATAACGGCTACCTCAAGCAGATCTCGGAGATTGCCGCCAAGGCCGATGTCTCTCCGATCGAGTTCGCCGACCGGCAGAGCATTCTGCTGCTCAATCCCGGACTGAACGGCCGCTTGCAGGTGACCAATACCATCCGCTGCGCCATCTCGATCTACAATCCCGGCGATGTGGCGCCGGTGCATCTGCATTCGCCCAATGCGAGCCGCACCATCCTGTCCAAAAAAGGCGGCTACACCGTCGTCGAGGGCGAGCGCGTCACCGCGAACTACGGCGATCTCATCCTCACGCCGAACGGCACCTGGCACGACCACGGCAACAATTCCGAAGAGCCAGTGATCTGGATCGACACGCTCGACTGGCCGCTGATGGAATTCCTCGACGCCGCCTGGGTCGATCACGACATGCCCGGCGCGCAGGGCAACACCAACGTGCAGGCCGTCACCGTCACCGAAGGCTATTCGCGCAGCCTCTACAGCCATGGCGGCATCAAGCCGACTTTCGTGAACCATCAGCGCGGCGTCGGCCACGACCCCGCGCCGCTGTTTCACTACCGCGGCGAGGATGTGCTGGAAATGCTGCACAGCCTGCGCAAGGAAGAGGGCGATCCGTACGAGGGCATCAAGGTCGACTTCGTCAATCCGGTCACCGGCGAGCCGGTGTTCAAGACGCTCAATTACTCGGCGCAGCTGTTGCGCCCCGGCGAAGAGACCGAATTCAAGCGCGAGACCGCCGGCAGCTATTACGTCTGCGTCCAGGGCTCCGGCGTCACCGAAGTTGGCGGCAAGCGTTTCGAATGGGGTCACAACGATCTGTTCGTGGTGCCGAATTTTCTGTGGCGCCGCCACATCAATACCGGCAAGACCGATGCCGTGATCTATTCGGTGTCGGACGCGGCGCTGATGCGCAATATCGGCCAATACTACGCGCAGGGCCGCGCGGCGAACGGCAAGGTGACGGAACTCGTGCTGCATTGAGGCTACGCCGTCCGGCGCTTCTGTTTGTTCGGGACATGCAGGCAGAGCGAATGGGGCGGGTAGCGATGCGCCCCGCGGGTGAACCTGTCGGCGTCCGCCGGCGTCTCCGCGATCATGCGATCGTGGGCCTGGTTGCCGATGTCGTACGGAACGGTCGTCCAGCCGCGCTCTAAACAGGCGCCCTGATCGCCGCTGCATCGGCCCACGCTGCGGCATGGCTTGTAATGGGGCGGGTAGCGATGCGCCCCGCGGGTGAACCTGTCGGCGTCCGCCGGCGTCTCCGCGATCATGCGATCGTGGGCCTGGTTGCCGATGTCGTACGGAACGGTCGTCCAGCCGCGCTCTAAACAGGCGCCCTGATCGCCGCTGCATCGGCCCACGCTGCGGCATGGCTTGTATCGGCACGCGCGCAGAATCCGAACATGTTGCAATACTTGCGCGCAACGATGGCGCAGGCGGCGTCGTGACGCGCTGGCCATTCCTTCGGCGCAAGTTTTTCTTCGGGCTTTTTGCTCATGGCAATGTCTCTCGCTCTTCGGGCGCTTCCTTCCTGCCCCGCGAAAGCGGGGAAGGGGGCACAGGCGGCCTTCGGCCGCCGTACTTTACGTAAAGAACGCCGACGCGAAGCGTCGGCTGCGGCATTTGCGCGGTGGAAGGGGCGCTGGCTGCGACGTTTCTCCTGCGACGAAAACGAAGCGCCGCGTCAGACGCCCCCTCCACCACCCTTCGGGTGGTCCCCCTCCCCCGCTATCGCGGGGGCGGAAATAAATTCTCGTTCTCGCGGCGCATCCGCGCCCGAGCTTTGCCACGCCACTGCAAGAAAGCCCTTCCACATGCCTCCCAACGAAGGGAGGCGGAGCGCCGACAGGCGCATTGTCTTTGGAGCCGCACCATCGGGCGCGGCAGCGGGCTGAGCGCAGCCCGCTCGCCTCTCGGCGCTTCACCGCGGTTCTCGCCAGAGGCTTTACCCTGACTGGCTCAGGTCCAGGCCATGCTTCCTGGGACCCGGTTTGCGACGGGCGTTACCCGCCGTCCACCTGTCCCAGTCCAGGGACAGCACCTCCCCCACCGGCCGTAGTACCGGCATGAGTGATGCCCGAAGCCGCCCGGGAGCGGATTGCAAATCCGCCCGCAGGCACCGCACCCGCCCCACTTTCAGGATCGCCTCTAGAAAGCGCCCTTCACTGAGCGAGATTCGTTTCGTAATTGAATTGGTGACAACCGTCAAGCGTTAATCACGGATACGGTGACCGCCCATTTACCCCGTCATACGCGCAAAACGAAGAGCCGGCACACTGTGCCGGCTCCTTATTCATTCGATGATGAGGCGGACGCCGATTTCGTCACGCGCCCTTCAGCTTCTTGTTGCACTGGCTGTAATAGCCGCCGCCCTTCATGATCCATTTCAGGCCGCCATTGCCGTTGGCGGCTTTGTTGGCGTTGTACTGGTCGAGGCAGGTTTCGCGGCGCGCTTTGCCGGCCGAATCCTTGGAATATTTCGGATCGACCGCGCCCGGGAACACGGCGCTGCCGGTCGCCACCGGCGCCGCTGCGGGCGCGGGAGCGGGAGCTGGCGCGGCGGCTGGCGCGGATGCGGTCGCCGGGGCCGGCGCTGCCGCCGCCGGAGCCGCGGCATCGGTACCGCAATTGGCTTTGCGGAAATCATTCCACTTCATGCCGTTGAGCGTGCCGGCGGTTTTGGCCGCTTTGTATTTGGCGCTGCATTCGGTCATCGACAGCGCATGCGCCGATGTCCCTTGCAGGGCCACGGCCGCGAGCACCGCGGCGGCGCATAAAGCGATATAACGCGTAGTCATGGTGGGTTTCCTCGTGTTGACGTGACTGACTGGCAAAGCTTGCAAACGCGGGCGGCGGGATTTGGATCAGCCGCGCCCTTCCCAATCCGAGCGGCAACGCAAAGTCTGCCATGGGCATCGGCCGAAGGAAAGCCGGTGCCACCGCGGCGCAGCATGAGGCGCGGACCTTATTTCCGCGGCGCGTGGTCGTGTGGCTGGCCGATCATGTCGGCGCAACCGGCGCGGTTCGCCCAATATTCCCAGGCGCGCCAGGTCTCGTGCGAATGCGGCTTGTAGCCCCCGACGCCGCGCGGCGATTTCGCCCTTGGACAGCGGCTTCGGCTTGCCGCCCATGCGCATCGCGTTCATCTGCACCCGCGCATTGCGCGGCAGATAGACCGAAAGCCGCACCACCTCGATGATCGAGCGCGCCGCCGAGGCAAAGCCGTGGCCGCGCATCAGCGCCACATTGCCGCCGCCGAGGCATTTGGCGAGGTCGCGGCCCTGCGCCATGTTGGTGACGAGCAGATTGGTGTCGCCGAATTTCTTGCGGATGTCCCACACCGGCACCTTGCCGCCGATGAAGGCTGCCGGAATGGATGACCGGCTCGAGCGGCTTGCCGATCAGCCCGAACGGCAGCGTGTCCTCGGCATGGGCATGGACGACCGCCATCACGTCCGGCCGCGCCTCGAAAATCGCGGCATGGATGTAGCGCTCGATATAGGGCTGGCGCTTGTCGTTGACCGGCTCGCCTTGCTGGTCGAACTCGATGAGGTCGTGGCGCTCGACCAGTTCCGGCGCGCGCGAGCGCGACATGAAAAAGCGCTTCGGATTGTCGGGATGGCGCACGCTGATATGGCCGTAGGCGTCGACCACGTCTTCGTGCGAGAGGATGCGGTTGGCGACGACGAGGTCGCGCAAGAGATCGTCGAGCTGGCTCATGTCGGTTGTTCCATTTTTTGGGTCAGCCAAAAGTGGGCACGAACAGATCGTCGACTTTTACCGGCGCGGCGATCAAGCCCAAATCCTGCAGATAGGTGACGAGCGCCTCGAGCGTCTGGCGGTTCGGCTCGACGCCATAGGGCCACGGATCGCCGTTGAACACATCCCAGATGTCGTCGATCTCGCGCATCAAAAACGGCGTCATATAGCGGACCGCACGCAGGTTGAATAATTTCTCCAGCGCGATCTGTTTCGACTTGACGAAAGCGTCATAGAGACTGGTGGCGACGAACGGATAGCGTTCGTAAACGCTCTTCTTGATCGCGACCAGATGCATGATCGGATAGATTTTCTTGCGCCGATAGAGATCGATGTCGCGCGCGACGTAATCGGGAAACAACCGCACGATGTCGGGATTGCTGCGGATTTCGTCGGGCAGGCTGGTGCCAAGCGTGGCGTCGATGGCGCCATCGGCGAGGAGCTGGCCCAGCGTCTTGCCGGTCGCGTTGTTCTCGATCGAGATTTTCTTCAGCAGCGGCAGCACCGTCGGGCTGCCGTGCGAGCCCGACGTGTTCATCGCGCTCTGCACCCATTTGACCTTCGACAGATCGACGCCGAATTCGTTCTTCAGCATGCCGTTGATGAAGATGGCGGCGGTCATGGTGTAGAGCGGCACTCCGATGCGCTTGCCGGCGAGGTCCTTCGGCGTCTTGATGCCGGATTTGCGGTTGACGGCGATGAAGCCGAGCCGGAACGCGATCGACGGAAACACCGGAATGGCGACGAACGGACATTCTTTGTTGGCGAAGCGCTGGATGAATTCGGAAGATGAATATTCGGCGACGTCGAATTCCTGGCCGCCCGACATGCGGTCGAAGATCGGGCGCGGCTGGTCGATGGCGATGAAATTAAGATCGATGCCGTCCGGCTTCACCTCGCCGGTATAGAGCGCCAGCATCCGGTCATAGAGCGCGCACGCAAACGACAACTGCAGTTTGGGCATGGTGGAGGCTTTATTTTACCTCTTCCCGGCGGGGAGAGGGATTAATGCAAATCCTTGCGCAAAATTTTCCCGATATTGCTCTTCGGCAGACTGTCGGCGAATTCGATGATAGTCGGTCGCTTGTAGCCCGTCAGCCGCTCGTGCAGGAAATCCGTCAGCGCCGCCTTGTCGAGCGCCGGATCGCGCTTGACGACGAACAGCTTCACCGCCTGCCCGGTGCGGGCGTCGGGCACGCCGATCACCGCCGCTTCGAGCACGCCCGGATCCTGCATGGCGACGTCTTCCACCTCATTGGGAAACACCTTGAAGCCGGAGACGTTGATCATGTCCTTCTTGCGATCGAGCAGCCGCAAGAATCCGTCGGCGTCGAAAACGCCGACGTCCCCGGTCTTCAGCCAGCCGTCGGCGGTGAGAACGTGGGCGGTCTCGTCGGGGCGCTGCCAATAGCCGAGCATGACCTGCGGGCCGCGCACCCACACTTCGCCGCCCTCGCCGACGGCAAGGATTTTTCCGGCATCGTCGCGGATGGTCACTTCGGTCGAGGGCACCGGCAAGCCGACGGTGCCGATTTTCGGTTTTAGAAACGGATTGATGCACACCACGGGCGAGGCTTCGGTCAGACCATAGCCTTCGACCAATTCGCTGCCGGTGATCTCGCGCCAGTGCCGCGCCACTTCGCTTTGCACGGCGGCGCCGCCGCCGATGGCGATGCGCAGCGTCGAGAAATCGATCGTGGCGAATTCCGGCGCGTTGACCAGCGCGTTGAACAGCGTATTGACGCCGGACATCACCGTGATCTTGCCGCCGCGGATGACGCGAATGAGCCGGTGAATGTCGCGCGGATCGGGAATAAGGAAATTCAGGCCGCCCAGCACCGCGAAGCTCAACAGGTTCGCGGTCAGCGAAAAGATATGATAGAGCGGCAGCGGTGTGAGCACCCGCTCGCCTTCCATCTTCAGCCCCGATCCGATCCAGGCGACACACTGTAGCGTGTTGGCGATCAGATTGCGGTGCGTCAGCATCGCGCCTTTCGGCACGCCGGTCGTGCCGCCGGTATATTGCAGCACGGCGACATCGTTGGCGCGCGGCTTGGCATCTTCATATCGCCCGCTCGGCGTGCGTTCGCAGGCGTCCTGCAGCATGGTGAACTTATCGAACTGCCAGGACCGCACGCCGCGCTGGATATAGGAGTTGGCGAAGTTGAACGCCCAGCGCTTGAACGTGGGCGCGAAGTCGCCGAGACGCGCAACGACGACGTGGCGGATTTTTGTTTCGGCGATGATGTCCTTCAGCTTGAAAGCGAAATTCTCCATGATGACGATGACGCTGGCGCCGGAATCGGAGAGTTGCAGTTGCAGCTCGCGCGGCGTGTAGAGCGGGTTGACGTTGACCACCGTCATGCCGCAGCGCAGCGCGCCGAGGAAGGTGACCGGGTAAGCGAACATGTTCGGCAGCATGATCGCGACGCGCTCGCCCGGCTGGCAATTCGCCTCCTCGACGAGGAACGCCGCAAAATCGCGGCTGTCGCGGTCCCAGTCCGCAAACGTCATGCGGGTATTGAGGAATTCGAACGCCGGATGCCCGGCATGCTGCCGGCAGGCCGCGACCAGCATGGCCGAGAGCGACGGATAAACGTCCGGATCGATCGATCTGGGTACGCCCGCGGGATAGGAGGCGAACCAGTTTGGCTCGGTCGTCGCGATTTTCGCCTCACCCTTGGCCGGCGCCGGTTCGCCCGGTGTCAGGAGTGTCATGACAGCATCATTGGGACTGATTCCCCCGATGCCAATTCTAGCATCGAGAGCGGCGCCTACCCAAGCGTTTGAATACGGCTATTTCGCGCCGGCATATTCTAAGAGCGGCGAATGGCGAATGGAAATCTCCACTCGCCATTCGCAATCACGCTGTTCGCCACTCTCAATTCGCCGCGAACAGTTGCAGGCCCATGCCGTTGAAGCGCGCCTTCTGGTCGTCGGACAGCGCGTTGTAAAAGTCCGTCAGCGCCGGCTGCACCGTCGTGACGGCCTGCAACATCGCCTGCAACCGCTTGCCGGCCGCATCGAGGCGGCTCGGCGGCGTCGCCGGCATGTCGGTTGGACAAGCCGCCTTGATCGTGTCCGACGCCTGCGCCAGCGCCGCTTGCAGCGCGTTCAGTTTCGCCTGTTGCCCATCGTTGGGTTTGACCGCCTGGTCGATCTTGTCGCCCGGCCACGCCATCGTGCTGGCGCCGCACTGCGCCTGCACGCTCGGCGCCGCAGCCTGGTCTTGATTCTGATCTTGCTGAGCTTGGCCTTGCGGAGCTTGCGCGTTTTGCGGCGGCGGCGCCGGCGGCGCGATATCGTTAAAGCGCGCCTTCTGCTCGTCGGAGAGCGAATCGTAGAACTGCGTCAATGGCGGGCTGACGATGCTCACCGCCTGGACCAGACCTTGCAGGCGCCGCTGCATCTGGGCGAGACGATCCGGCGGCGTAAACGCCACCGTGGTCGGACAATCCGCCTTGATCACGTCGCTGGCTTTGACGATGGCGTTGCCGAGATTATCGAGCAGAGTGCTTTGCTGCTGGGTCGGCTGGACGGCATCCTGGATCTGGTTGATCGGCCAGCCGGTGACTTCGGCGGCCTCGTCGGTGCAGCTTTGCTCCATGCCTTGCGTCAGGCTGGCCATTCGCTCCGGCGCGCCCGGGCCCTGGACGTATTCGTCGTAGTTGTAGGGCGAGAAGATGGATTCATAGACGTCGCCATAGCCGTAAGCCCACAACGGATCGTAACCGCAGTAACCCGAGGACCACAGCGAGCAATAGAAGATGTCACCGTAGGCGTAGGGCCAGAACAGCGGGCCGACCCAGCCGAGATGATTGTAGGGATGCCAGCCGCGGCCAAAAAACGGACGGAACGCCGGATCGCCGGCGAAATGGCGGTGCGCCCGGAAAGATGCCGGGTCGGCGCCGCCGACCGGGTGAGAGAACGCCGTGTGGACGCCGGGACGCGCCCCGATCAAAGGACGCGCGGCCGTCGTCAGCGGACGGACCGTGGCGGGCGTGACGAGCGGCGTATGGGCGGTGACGCTGGTCCGAGACGACGACGGACTGGCGAAGCGCGTCGCAGGCGATCTGGAAATATGCGAGCTGGAGATATGCGAGCTGGAGATATGCGGCGTGGCGCGAGCACTGAAATGGGCGCCGCCGCCCGGATGCCCTCCGCCGCCGGCAGAGTGACCGCCGGAGTGACCGCCGCCACCGCCATGGCCGCCGCCAGCAGGATGGCCGCCGCCGGACGGCTTCGCCGCCAGCGCCGTCCCGGTCGCTACGCAGAGCATCAAACCAATCGCGCCGACGGTTGCAACCGCGGTTGTAGCGAGACCCGCCGGACTTCTGCGCCGAGGCAAGTTCGAAGCCGGACTTCTGCGCCGAGGCAAGTTCGAATCTGACATTTTGGTAATCCTTTGCGCCGCAATCGCACGCTAGCGCTAAGCAAACGCCATATCGCCCCGCCGGTTCCACATCGCCGCGGCTGTGATGTTGCAACGCACTGTCGCTCGAATATCACAATGGCCGGCCGAAGCAGGCGCGGCGCTGCGAACCGGGTAGCGTGCGATTGATATTCAACCCTGACTTGGGCATGCTTGCGTCAGTCGGTCGCTCGGCGTTGAGTATTTTGGGCTTCCAGCAGCGGGTTGGTAGCAGTGCATGCGTTGACCCATGCTGGTGTTGCATTGGGGTGGTTGGGTGCGACGCGAAGCTTACTCACGTGTACCAGCGCGCGCGCCAGCTTTTGCCCTGACTGTCGGACTGGCTTTCGGACCGGCTGTCGGACTTGCGCTCACCGGTTGTGCGGTCGGTCCAAACTATTCCCGCGAACCGGCGCCGGTCCCCACCGAATACAAGGAACTCAAGGGCTGGAAGTTCGCCAATCCGCGCGATGACAGCGATCGCGGCGATTGGTGGACGGTCTACAGAGACCGCGCGCTCGACGAGCTGTTGCCCCAGGTCGAGATTTCCAATCAGACCGTTGCCGCCAGTGCCGCCGCCTATGAGGAGTCGCGCGCGCTGATCCGGGAGGCGCAAGCCACGCTGTTCCCGACGGCGACCGCCGCCTACGACGCCACCCGCACGCGGACCGGCGCGCGCGCGGGCACGGTTGGCGGCAGCGGCGTGGGATTGGGCCTGACGACCAGATACACGACGCAGTACACCGCCCCGATCAGCGGCAGCTGGGATCTCGACGTCTGGGGCAGAATCCGCCGCCAGATCGAGAGCAATACCGCGGCCGCGCAAGCGAGCGCCGCCGATCTCGACAATGCCAAGCTGTCGGCGCAGGCCCAGCTGGCCACCGCTTATTTCAATCTCCGCGCGGCGGATTCGCTGCACGACCTGCTGCACCGCACCGTCGAGGAATTCCAGGAGACCTACCGGGTCACGCTGAACAAATACAAAGCCGGCTACGGTCCGGCCGGCGGCGCCGGCATCACCAGCGCCGATGTCGCGCTGGCGCAGGCGCAGGTCCTCAATACCGAAGCGCAGGAGATGAATGTCGGCATCGAGCGCGCGCGAGTTCGAGCACGCCATCGCCATCCTGATCGGCCGGCCGCCCTCCGAACTCACGCTTGTGCACCGCGATCTTGTCGGCGGCATTCCGAAAATTCCGGTGGCGGTGCCCTCGGCGCTGCTGGAACGGCGCCCCGATATCGCCGCGTCGGAGCGCACCATGCAGGAAGAGAACGCGCTCATCGGCGTCGCCGAGGCGGCTTATTTCCCGGACGTCTCGCTCTCCAGCATGATCGAATATATCGGCCCCATCCCGCTGCCGTTCAACGCGGCGCGCTCGATCGGATCGATCGGCGCCAGCGGCACGCAAACGCTGTTCAACGGCGGCCTCACCTCGGCGCAGGTCGATGCGACGCGGGCGGTGTACTGGGAAAGCGTCGCCAATTATCGGCAGACCGTGCTCACGGCGTTCGAGCAGGTCGAGGATGAGCTCTCCGCCATGCATATTCTGTCGCGGCAGCTCGGCGTCGAGCAGGGCGCGGTCAATAATGCGCGCGAGGCGGTGCGCGTCTATTCCAATCAATATCAGTCCGGCCTCGTCGACCTCACCACCGTGGTGACGGCGGAAACCACATTGCTCGCCGACGAGGAGAACGAGTTGACGGTGCGGCAGAATCTTTTCCTCGCCAGCGTCAGTCTGATCGAAGCGCTCGGCGGCGGCTGGGACACGACGCTGCTGCCGGACCAGCTGCAGTTACAGAAAGACTTCACGCTCACGCCGCAACTCGAATCCACGACCCCGCTCGCGGTGGAACTGATACCCAAGCCGCAGACGCCGTCCAATCCGCAGGGCGAGACAACCCCCTAAGGCCGAATCGGCCGGAAATGGGCGCACGCCGCCAAGCCGGCCCCGCGCAGCGGTGGCAAATATGGCCGAACCAGCGCGCCGGGCAAATGCCAGCCACGCCGGCGCGGCACCGGCGCCGTTCACTCAAGCCATTGATTCAATGGCCGATTTCGGAGGCATTCCGGGTTGGTCATGCGCCCAATGGAAGGCTCGCCCCATCGTCCTGCCGGCGAAAGGCCGTTCCGCGTTGCCGCCGGCGCGGTCATTAGCGAATATTCATTAGGCGAGCGATATTGGCGCACTCTATAACTCGCGACAAAAGTCGAAAATATCGGGATTGACGAACGCCCATCATGGACGAGCGAACGCGCAGAACGGATGACGATTTGGCGCCAAACGTTCGCCGGGCGTCGCCGATCCCGGACCGTATGGACGCGCTGGCTTTGGCAATATCGCATCCGGGTCGGCGTGGCTGCGCTGCTGATCGTTATCGCCGGTTACGAGATGCTGCGCTGGCTTGGTCCCGGTTCATCGGGCGGCGGACATAACGTGCAAGCTGCGGCGCAAACCGTCGGCGCCGCGTACCGTGACGCTCGGCAATATCCGTGTCATCGTCAACGCGCTCGGCACCGTCACGCCGGTCGCGACGGTGACCGTGCAAACCCAAATCAACGGTCAACTCACCGACGTCGGCTTCACCGAAGGCCAGCTGGTCAAGAAAGGCGATTTTCTCGCGCAAATCGATCAGCGCCCTTACGAGATCCTGAGAGCGCAATACCAGGGCCAGCTTGCCCACGATCGAAGGCCTGCTGGCGCAGGCGCAACTCGATCTCAAACGCTATCAGACTCTGGTCGCGCAAAATTCGATCGCCCGTCAGCAGGCCGACGATCAAGCCTTCATCGTGCAGCAATATATCGGCTCAGTGCAGATCGACCAGGCGCAGATCGACGCCGAGACCTCAACATCGCCTATTGCCACATCGTTTCGCCGGTCACCGGCCGCGTCGGCCTCCGCCTCGTCGATCCGGGAAATTATGTGCAGACCTCCAGCTCAACCGGCATCGCCGTCGTCACGCAATTGCAGCCGATCACGGTGATCTTCTCGATTCCCGAAGACGATCTGCCGGAGATCATGCCGCAATTGAACGCCGGCCAGGAGCTCAGCGTCACCGCTTATGATCGCGCCAACCTGAAAGAGCTTGCCACCGGCAAAGTGTCCGCCGTCGACAATCAGATCGACACCACGACCGGCACCGTGAAAGTGCGCGCGCAATTCGACAACACCGACAATGCGCTGTTTCCGAACCAGTTTGTCAATGCGCACCTTCTGATCGAGACGCTGCAAAACGTGGTGACGGTGCCGACCTCGGCCATCCAGCGCGGCTCGCCCGGCGCTTATGTCTATGTCATCAATGCCGACAATACCGTTGCGGTGCAGCAGATCGTGACCGGCGCGGTCGATGGCAAGCTCACCGCCGTCACTTCCGGACTCACGGCCGGCGAGCGCGTCGTCGTCGACGGCACCGATCGCCTGCGCGACGGGCTGCATGTCATCGTTGCCGCCGCCAACGATCAGGCCGCCCCGGCCGGCGGCGCACGCACGCGGGGCGCCGGGCAAGGCCAAGGGCAGCATTCCGGCCGCTCGCAGAGCTCGCCGCCGGCTGGCGGTCAATAAGCGCCCGGCGAGCGCCAATGCATCCGCGCAGCGGTGAAACGGTGCGATGAACGTCTCGGAACCCTTCATTCTCCGCCCGGTCGGCACGTCGCTGTTGATGGCGGCGATCATGCTGTCCGGCATAGTCGCCTATTCGTTCCTGCCGCTGTCGACTTTGCCCGAAGTCGATTATCCGACGATCCAGGTGCAGACGCTTTATCCAGGCGCCAGCCCGGAAGTGATGACGTCGTCGGTCACGGCGCCGCTGGAGCGGCAATTCGGCCAGATGCCGGGGCTGAACCAGATGACTTCGGCAAGCTCCGGCGGCGCGTCGGTGATCACGCTGCAATTCAGCCTCGATCTTACCCTCGATATCGCCGAGCAGGAGGTCCAGGCCGCGATCAATGCCGCCGGCAATCTGCTGCCGGCCGATCTGCCGGCGCCGCCGATCTACGCCAAGGTCAATCCGGCCGACGCGCCGATCTTGACGCTGTCGGTGACGTCGAAAACGCTGGCGCTGACCGATCTCGAGGATTTGAGCGAAACGCGGCTGGCGCAGAAGATTTCGCAACTGACCGGCGTCGGCCTCGTCAGCGTCAGCGGCGGACAGCGGCCGGCGGTGCGCATCCAGCTCAATCCGCAATCGCTCGCCGCCTATGGCATCAATCTCGACGATGTCCGCACCACGCTCGGCAATCTCAACGTCAATACGCCGAAAGGCAATTTCGACGGCCCGACCCAGGCGCTGACGATCAACGCCAACGATCAGGTCTCCAGCGCCGATCAATACGCCAACCTCATCGTCGCCTATCGCAATGGCGCGCCGGTCAAGCTTTCCGACATCGCCACCATCGTCAGCGGCCCGGAGAACACCAAGCTCGGCGCCTGGGCAAATACGACGCCGGCGATCATCATCAACGTGCAGCGCCAGCCCGGCGCCAACATCATTCAGGTCGTCGACCGCATTCAGGCGCTGTTGCCGCAGATCGCCACGACGCTGCCAGCGGCCGTCGAGGTCAACGTGCTGAGCGACCGCACCGTGACCATCCGCGCCTCGGTAGCCGACGTGGAATTCGAGCTCGGCCTCGCCGTCGTGCTCGTCGTGCTGGTGATCTTTTTGTTCCTGCGCACGCTGCCGGGCACCATCATCCCGAGCCTTTCGGTGCCGCTGTCGCTGGTCGGCACGTTCGGGGCGATGTATCTGCTCGGCTTCAGTCTCGACAATCTGTCGCTGATGGCGCTGACGATCTCCACCGGCTTCGTCGTCGATGACGCCATCGTCATGATCGAGAACATCGCCCGCTACGTCGAAGGCGGCATGGATCCGCTGGAAGCGGCGTTGCGCGGCTCCGAGCAGATCGGCTTCACGATCATATCGCTGACGATCTCGCTGATCGCCGTGCTTATTCCGTTGTTGTTCATGGGCGACGTCGTCGGCCGCCTGTTTCATGAATTCTCGATCACGCTCGCGGTCACCATCGTCATTTCCGCCGTCGTGTCGCTGACGCTGGTGCCGATGCTGTGCGCCAAGCTGATCCGGCATCGTCCGGAAGCCGAGCGCACGAATTTCGATCTCCAGGCCGAACACGTCTTCAACGCCGTCATCGCCCACTACGGCCGTGCGCTCAATTGGGTCCTCGACCGGCAGCTGGCCACGCTCATGGTCGCCATCCTGACGCTCGGCTTGACCGTGCTGCTCTATGTGCTGATCCCCAAGGGCTTCTTCCCGGTGCAGGACACCGGGATGATCCAGGCCATAACCGAAGCCTCGCAGAGCGTCTCCTACGACGCCATGGCGGACCTGCAGGGCGAGCTTGCCGAAGCGATCCTGAAAGACCCGGACGTCGTAAGTCTGAGTTCGTTCATCGGCGTCGACGGCACCAACGAAACGCTCAATACCGGCCGCTTCCTCATCACGCTCAAGCCGCATGACGACCGCAACCTGACCGCCAGCCAGATCATCAGCCGCATACAGGGCGAAGTGTCCGGCGTCGTCGGCATCGCGCTCTACATGCAGCCGGTGCAGGATCTGACGATCGACTCGACCATCAGCCGCGCGCCGTATCATTTCGTCCTGGAAGACGCCAACGCCGGCGAGTTCGCCACCTGGGTGCCGAAGCTGGTGCAGCGGCTGTCGCAATTGCCGCAGATCACCGATGTCGCAAGCGACATGCAGCAGCAGGGGCTGGCCGTCAATCTCGTCATCGATCGCGCCACCGCAAGCCGCTTCGGCATCACGCCGGCGACGATCGACAACGTGCTCTATGACGCTTTCGGCCAGCGGATCGTTTCGACCATCTACACCCAGTCGAACCAGTATCGCGTCATCCTGGAAGTCGATCCGGCGCTGCAAAAAACCCTGACCGGGCTGGAAGCGCTTTACCTGCCGTCATCGTCGTCCTCGACCAATGGACAGGTGCCGCTAACGGCCATCGGCCATATCGACCAGCAAGCCTCGCCGTTGTTGATCACGCATTTCGGCCAGTTTCCGGCGACGACGATCTCGTTCGATACCGCGCCCGGCTATTCGCTGGACGCGGCGATCACCGCGATCCAGCAGGCGGAGACCGACGCCGGCCTGCCGGTCAGTTTCATCACCGCGTTCCAGGGCACCGCGGCGGCGTTTCAGTCGTCGCTGAGCAACGAGGTGTTCCTGATCGTCGCCGCCGTAGTGGCGATGTATATCGTGCTGGGCGTGCTCTACGAGAGCTTCGTGCATCCGATCACGATCCTTTCCACCTTGCCGTCGGCGGGCGTCGGCGCGCTGCTCTCGCTGATGCTGCTCGGCTACGACCTCGACGTCATCGCCATCATCGGCATCATTCTCTTGATCGGCATCGTCAAGAAAAACGCCATCATGATGATCGACTTCGCGCTGGATGCCGAACGCAACGAGGGCCTGCCGCCGCGCGACGCGATCTATCAGGCCTGCCTGCTGCGCTTCCGGCCGATCATGATGACGACGATGGCCGCGATACTCGGCGCCCTGCCGCTGATGCTCGGCACCGGAACCGGCTCCGAACTGCGCCAGCCGCTCGGCGTCGCCATCGTCGGCGGCCTGATCGTCAGCCAGATGCTGACGCTGTTCACCACGCCCGTCATCTATCTCTATTTCGATCGCCTGGCAGTGCGTCTGACTGGCAGCCGGCCGGCGAACCCGGCCAATCCGATCGCTCCGGAAGCGCCAGCCGAATGAATATTTCCGCGCCGTTCATCAACCGGCCGGTGGCGACGACGCTGCTCACGCTCGGCATTGCGCTGGCCGGCATTCTCGCCTTCATCGAGATTGCCGGTGGCGCCGCTGCCGCAGGTCGACTTCCCGACGATTTCGGTGCAGTGCGCAGCTTCCCGGCGCCAGTCCGGAGACGGTGGCGACCAGCGTCGCCGCGCCGCTCGAACGCCATCTCGGCCAGATCGCCGACGTCACCGAAATGACCTCGCAAAGCGGCATCGGCCAGACCCGCATCACGCTGCAATTCGATCTCAACCGCGACATCGATGGCGCGGCGCGCGACGTGCAGGCCGCCATCGTCGCCGCCCGCGCCGATTTGCCCGCCGCGCTGAAATCCAATCCGACCTATCGCAAGGTCAATCCGGCCGATGCGCCGATCCTCATTCTGGCGATGACGTCGAAGACGCTGACGCAAGGCCAGATGTATGACGCCGCCAGCAATGTCTTTCAGCAGCAGCTGTCGCAGATCAGCGGCATCGGCCAGGTCATCATCGGCGGCTCGGCGCTGCCGGCGGTGCGCGTCGAGCTCAATCCGCAGGCGCTGTTCAAATACGGCATCGGCCTCGAGGACGTGCGCGCCGCTTTGGCCTCCGCCAACGCCAACAGCCCGAAGGGCACCATCGACGACGGCGACCGCCGCTATCAGATCTATACCAACGACCAGTCGACCAAGGCCGCCGACTATATCGCCGCTGATCGTCGCCTACCGCAACGGCGCGGCGGTGGAATTGTCCGACGTCGCCGACGTGACGGATTCGGTCGAGGACCTCCGCAATCTCGGACTGTCCAACGGCCAGCCATCGGTGCTGATCATCCTGTTCCGCCAGCCGGGCGCCAACATCATCGATACCATCGACAGCGTGAAGGCCGAGTTGCCGCATCTGGAGGCGGCGATGCCGGCCGACGTCGGCGTGAGCATCGCCATCGACCGCAGCACCACGATCCGGCAGTCGCTGCAGCGACACCGAACTGACGCTGGTGATCGCCATCACGCTGGTCACCGGCGTCGTCTTCCTGTTTCTGCGCAATTTCAGCGCCACGCTCATTCCGTCGGTCGCGGTACCGGTATCCATATTGGGCACGTTCGGCGCGATGTATCTGTTCGGTTACAGTCTCGACATCCTCTCGCTCATGGCGCTGACCATCGCCACCGGCTTCGTGGTCGATGACGCCATCGTCGTGCTCGAAAATATTTCCCGCCATCTCGAAGCCGGCATGACGCGCATGCAGGCGGCGCTGCTTGGCGCCCGCGAGGTCGGTTTCACCGTGCTATCGATCAGCCTGTCGCTGATCGCCGTCTTCCTCCCGATCCTGCTGATGGGCGGCATTCTCGGCCGGCTGTTCCGCGAATTCACCGTCACGCTGTCGATGGCGATCCTGATTTCGCTGGCGATTTCACTGACCACGACGCCGATGATGTGCGCGCTGTTCCTGCGCGACGCACCGGTGCGCGAAGCGAGGCAGCGGAACGGCTTATTCGAGCGCATCCTCGTCCGCTACGAGCACTCGCTCAACTGGGCGCTGGACCACAGCCGGCTCGTGCTCTTCATTTTCCTTGGCGCGATCGGGCTGAACATCTGGTTGTTCATCATCGTGCCGAAAGGATTTTTTCCGGAAGAAGACACCGGACGATTGACCGGCTCGTTGCAGGCCGACCAGAGCGTCTCGTTCCAGCTTATGACCCAGAAATTGCGGCAGATGATGTCCATCGTGCAGGCCGATCCGGCGGTGGACCAAGTGGTCGGCTATACCGGCGTCGGCAGCGGCGGTGGTTTCGGACAGATCAATACCGGCTCCGTGTTCGTTTCGCTCAAGCCGCTGTCGGAGCGGCCGGGCATCGACCAGGTGATGGCGCGGCTGCGGCCGAAGCTCGCCCAGGTTCCCGGCGGACGCCTGTTTCTGACCGCGGTGCAAGATATCCGTGCCGGCGGCCGGCAAAGCAACGCGGAATATCAGTACACGCTTCAGGCCGACGATGCCGATCTGCTGTTCCAATGGACGCCACTGCTGGTCCAGGCGCTGGAACGCTCGTCGATAATAGCCGACGTCAGCTCCGATCAGCAGCAACGCGGCCTCGAATCCGATCTCGTCATTGACCGGCCTACCGCCTCGCGGCTTGGCATCACACCGGCCGAGATCGACAATACGCTGTACGACGCCTTTGGACAGCGACAGGTGTCGGTCATCTACAGCGCGATCAATCAGTACCACGTCGTGATGGATATCGATCCGCGCTACACCCAGTTTCCGGAATCGCTCAATCAGATTTACGTGTCGACCTCCGGCGGCGGAGCGGCCGGCACGGCGTCATCGAACCTGCCCGCCGGCACAGTCGCCGGGTCCGCCGAAGCCGCGTCGGCGTCGGCCGCCTCGACGGCGGCGGCTAACGCCAACAATAATTCGGCGCGCAACGCCGCCATCAATTCGCTGGCCAATGCCGGCAAGAGCAGCACATCGTCCGGCGCCGCGGTTTCAACGGCGGTGGAGACCATGGTCCCGCTGGCCGCCTTCAGCCACTACCACGCCGGCAACACACCGTTGTCGGTCAATCACCAGGGCCTGTTCGTCGCATCCACCATTTCATTTAATTTGCAGCCCGGCGCCGCCCTCGGCGACGCCGCGATCGAGATCGACAACGCGATCAAGCAGATCCGCATGCCGGCCTCGATCCACGGCAGCCTCGCCGGCACCGCACAGGTGTTTCAGCAATCGCTCAACAACGAGCCGGTCCTGATCGCGGCCGCGCTCATCGCCGTCTACATTCTTCTTGGCGTTCTCTACGAGAGTTACATTCATCCGATCACCATCCTGTCGACGCTGCCGTCGGCGGGCGTCGGCGCCATATTGGCGCTGATGCTGTTCAACACCGAGTTCAGCATTATCAGCTTGATTGGCGTGTTCCTGCTGATCGGCATCGTCAAGAAGAACGCCATCATGATGATCGATTTCGCCATCGAGGCGAAACGCGCGCACAATCTGAATTCGCGCGACGCGATCTTCGAAGCTTGCCGCTTGCGGTTCCGGCCGATCATGATGACCACCACGGCGGCGATCCTCGGCGCGATCCCGCTGGCGGTGAGTTTTGGCAACGGCGGCGAAATTCGCCGGCCGCTCGGAATTTCGATCGTCGGCGGCCTGCTGATCAGCCAATTGCTGACGCTCTACACCACGCCGGTGGTCTATCTGTACATGGATCGGCTCGGGCAATGGTCGCTGCGGACCCGGCACCGGCTGCTGCCGGGCCTGTTCGAGGCGCCCTCGGCGACCTGAGAAAAATTCAGCGGATAATCAGCGGCTGACGGGCGTAGCAGCACGGCTCGGTGCCGCTTTGCACCAGCGGACCGAGCATTTTGCGCAAGCGATGAATGTCGGCGCGCGCGGCAACGATATCCGGACCCTTTAGCCCTTCATCGAGGTCCGGATTGGCTTCCTCATGATTGATCAGCTTGACGTCCTCATAGATCGCATCGCGGATGCAGAAGTAACAAGGCGCCGCACCTTGCCCCAAATCCTGCGCGGACGCCGGCGATGCCGTGCCGCCGCCGATCAGGAGAAGGAAACCGCACAGCCAAAGCATCCGGTTCATCGCCGCGCTCCAGAACGAGGCCGGCATCATAGCCAATGCCCGGCGGCCAAGGAATGGCCTTTGCGCCATACGCGGCCGGCGGACTTCGCAATGGTACGGCGCGCCGCATAAAGCCTATGATGCCGTGAAGAACAGCCGGACGGGGAGCGAGACGATGAACGGGGCCGAGGTCATTGCCGAGATTCTCAAGCGCGAAGGCACGGAATTTCTCTCCTGCTATCCGCGCAACCCGGTGATCGAGCCCTGCGCCGCGCTCGACATCCGCCCGATCCTGTGCCGGCAGGAGCGCGTCGGCGTCGGCATCGCCGACGGCTTTTCGCGCATCAAGCGCGGCAAGAAGAACGGCGTGTTCGCCGCCCAGGCCGGCCCGGGCATTGAAAATGCCTTTCCCGGCGTCGCGCAGGCCTATTCCGAAAACGTTCCGCTGCTCGTCGTTTCCGGCGGAATGCCTTTAGCGCGGCAATATTCGCGGCCGACATTCCGCGCCGCCGAGGTCTTCCGGCCGGTGACCAAATGGTCGGCGCTGGCGCATTCGGTGCAGGAACTGCCTGATTTGCTGCGCCGGGCCTATCACGCCATGCGCAGCGGCAAGGCCGGTCCCGTGCTGATCGAGGTGCCGGACGAGGTTTTCACCGCCGAATACAAGGGCGAGCTCGATTACGTGCCGGTGCCGGTGCAGCGCACAGCGCCCGACCCGGACGCCATCAAGAAAGCCGTCGAGATGCTGCTGGCGGCCAAGCATCCGGTGCTATGGGCCGGCCAGGGCGTGCATTACGCCGAAGCATCGGCGCAACTCGCGGCGCTGGCGGAAATACTGCCGGCACCGGTGGTCGCCACCAATCCGGGCAAGAGCGCCATCCCCGACAGCCATCCGCTCGCGCTCGGCGCGGCGACGCGCTCGCGCTCGAAGCCGTTTGCCGATTTCCTCAACCGCGCCGATCTCGTCGTGGCGATCGGGTCGAGCCTCACCATCACCAATTTCGGGCCGGCGGTGCCGCCCGGCAAGACCATTATCCATTCCAGCAACGATGCCGCCGACATCAACAAGGAATATCGCGCCGATCTTGCCGTGGTCGGCGACGCCGCGCTCGTGATCGACGCGCTGATCGCCGAACTCGCCCGCAAACGCTCCGGCAGCGGCGGCAACGCGCTGGCCGCGCTGAAGGAGGACATCGCCGCCGGCAAGAAGGCGTGGCGCGACGAATGGTCGAAGCATCTGGATTCTGACGAGACCCCGATCAACCAGTATCGCGTCATCCGCGACATGATGCGCACGCTCAACCGCGACAACGTCATCATCACCCACGATTCCGGCAGCCCGCGCGAGCAGCTCCTGCCGTTCTGGGAAACCACTAGCGCGGGATCGTATATGGGCTGGGGCAAGTCGACTCAGCTCGGCTACGGCCTCGGCATCACCATGGGCGCAAAACTCGCCGCGCCGAAAAAACTCTGCATCAACGTCATGGGCGACGCCGCGATCGGCATGACCGGCATGGATATCGAAACCGCCGCGCGCAACCGCATCGGCATCCTCACCGTGGTTTTCAATAACGGCGTCATGGCCGCCGAGCGCGACGTGCTGAAACTGTCGACCAAGAAATACGGCGCGCTGACCGTGAGCGGCAATTACACCAAGGTCGCGCAGGGGCTCAACGTCGACGCGACGCGGGTCGACAAGCCGGCCGACATCGTTCCGGCGCTCAAGGATGCGGTCGCGGTCACCGAGACCGGCGCGCCGTTCCTGCTCGAATTCGTCGTCAAGGAAGGTTACGACTTCTCGCGCTACGCCTGAACCTCCGTCGCCGTCCGCTCGTCGGTCGCGACGGTGTGCAGGAGCGTGCGAAGCTTCTTGGCGCGCTTCTTGCCGAGTGCGGATTCAAAACGCGCCTGCGCGTCCTGCCAGCCCTTGCGCCCGGCGCGCAGGCGGGCGATGCCCGCCGCGGTCAGGCGCAATTCCTTGCTGCGGCGGTCGAATTGCCCTGGACCGGCGGCAACCAGACCATCGCGCTGCAACGGCAGGATATTCCGCCCCAGCGTGGTGCGGTCCATCACCAGCTCGGCGGCCAGCGCGTTAACGGTCATCGCGCCTTGGCGCTGCAGCCTTGCAAGAATCGAATACTGGGTCGCGCGCAACCCGCTCGACGCGAGGAATTGATCATAGAATTGCGTGACATGGCGGGCCGCCTGGCGCAACGCCAGGCAATTGCATGCCGCCGGGTTGGTCCAATCCGATACCATCGAAATCCCCAAATCTCCTTCGCGCGGCGCTTGATATAGGTGTATATACTCCTATATCGTGGCGCATTCAATGGACGGCTTCGATCAAGCCGGCGGAGCGCTCGATGTCCTCGCCAAGCATTGCTGCCGCGGAAGCGCTGCCGGCTATCGCCGCCGTCACCCCGCCTGACAAGACCCGCTACGATCCGCGCACCCGCGCTTTGATCGAAGGGCCGATCGCGGCCACGCTCGTTCGGCTCGCCGCGCCGAATATCCTGGTGATGGTGGCGCAGTCCACGGTCGGCCTAGTCGAGACCTATTTCGTCGGCAAGCTCGGCACCGATCCGCTGGCCGGCGTCGCGCTGGTCTTCCCGGTCGTCATGCTGATGCAGATGATGTCGGCCGGCGCGATGGGCGGCGGCATGTCGTCGGCGATCGCACGCGCGCTCGGCGGCGGCCGGCGCGCCGATGCCAATGCGCTGGCGCTCCATGCGCTGGTCATCGCGCTCGTCTTCGGACTGACCTTCACGATCGCGCTGTTCGCCGGCGGCCGCGGGCTCTACACGGCGATGGGCGGTTCGGGTGCGTCGCTTGACGCGGCGATGACCTATTCCCGCGTCGTCTTTGCCGGCGCGATCCTGGTGTGGCTGTTCAACTCGCTCGCCAATGTGATCCGCGGCACCGGCAACATGTTGTTCCCCGCGCTCGTCACCGTGAGCGGCGTCGTCGTGCTCATTCCGTTGTCGCCCGCCCTGATCTTCGGTTTCGGACCGATACCGCGGCTCGGCGTCGCCGGCGGCGCCGTCGCCGTCCTGCTGTATTACGCCGCCGGGATCGTCGTGCTCGCGGCCTACCTGCATTCCGGCCGCAGCGTCGTGCGGCTGGCGATCAGCGGCGTGCGGCTGCGCTGGCGGCTGTTCGCCGATATCCTTCGCGTCGGCGCGGTCGCGGCGCTGATCACGGTGCAGACCAATCTCACCATCGCCATCGCCACCGGTCTGGTCGGCGTCTTCGGCCCGGCGGCGATCGCCGGTTACGGCACCGCCTCGCGCCTCGAATACCTGCTCATTCCGCTGGTCTTCGGTTTGGGCGGTCCGCTGGTCGCTATGGTCGGCACCAATATCGGCGCCGGACGGCCCGATCGCGCGGTGCGGGTCGCCTGGATCGGCGCCGCCATCGCGGCGGCGCTGTGCGAAGCGATCGGCGTCGCAGCCGCGCTCGCCCCGCGCGCCTGGCTGTCGCTGTTCGACACCGCGCCGGCCATGCTCGACGCCGGAACGCGTTACCTGCATGCCGTCGGCCCGGTTTACGGGCTGTTCGGTCTCGGCATGGCGCTTTATTTCGCCGCGCAGGGCGCCGGCCGGTTGCTGTGGCCGTTTCTCGCCAATCTGGCGCGGCTGATCATCGCCGCGGTCGGCGGCTTTTTCGCCTTGCGATGGACCGGCGATTTGACCGATGTATTCATTGCATTGGCTGTCGCGCTGGCCGCTTTCGGCCTGATCAACGCGGCGGCGGTGGCGAGCGGCGCGTGGTTCCATTCCGGCGCGCGCCGTCCACAGGACGTGAAAAAATGACCGTGCACTATTTGGAAGATTTCGCCCCCGGCCAGGTTTTCGACACCGGCAAGCACCGCGTCGACAAAGACGAGATCTTTGCCTTCGCCCGGCAATACGATCCGCAGCCTTTCCATGTCGATGAGGAAGCGGCGCGCCAATCGCCGTTTCAGGGATTGGCGGCGAGCGGCTGGCACACCGCGGCGATGACCATGCGGTTGATGGTCGATGGCGAATTCAAGCCGGCCGGCGGCATTCTCGGCGTCGGCTTCGAGGATTTGAGCTGGCCGCGCGCGGTCCGGCCCGGCGACGAGCTGCACGCGCGCAGCGAAGTGCTGGAAGTGCGGCCGTCCAAATCAAAACCCGACCGTGGCATGATCCGCGTGCGCACCACGACGTTCAACCAGAACGGCGAACCCGTGATGGTCTTTACCGGCAATCTTCTGGTGCCGCGCCGCCCCGCTTCCCGATAGGAGTTTTGCATGCGTATTCTTGTGGTCGGCGCCGGCGCGCTCGGCGGTTATTTCGGCGGCAGATTATTGGCAGCCGGCCGCGACGTGACGTTCCTGGTGCGCGAGCGGCGCGCCGCGCAACTGGCGAAGACCGGCCTCGTTATCCGCAGCAAGCTCGGCGACGCCAGTCTGCCGAACCCGCCCACGGTGAAGGCCGACGCGCTGCGCGAGCCGTTCGATCTGATCCTTCTGAGCTGCAAAGCCTATGACCTCGGCGCAGCGGCGGAATCGTTCGCGCCGGCCGTCGGACCGAATACCGCGATCCTGCCGTTTCTCAATGGCATGGCGCATCTGGACTTCCTCGCCGCGCGGTTCGGCGCGCACGCCGTGCTCGGCGGCCAATGCCTGATCTCGGCGACGCTCGATGCCGAGGGCCGCATTCTCCATCTCAACGAGTTCGCATCTGCTGTCGTTCGGCGAACAGGACGGGTCGCAATCGCCGCGCGCGACGGCGATTGAGGCGACGCTATCGGGGGCGCGGTTCGAGGCGCGGCTGAGTCCGGCCATCCTGCAGGAAATGTGGGAGAAGTGGGCCTTCATCGCGGCAGCCGCCGGCATCTGCTCGCTGATGCGGGCACCGTTTGGCGACATCACCGCGGCCGGCGCGGCGCACTTTACAACCGGGATGTTCGACGAGTGCTGTGCTATTGCCGCGGCGAACGGTTTTGTCGTCGGCGATGCCACCATCGAGCGCAACCGCGCCATGTTTACCGCGCCCGGCTCCATCATCGCCGCGTCGATGCTGCGCGATATCGAACGCGGCGCGCCGATCGAAGCCGATCATATCGTCGGCGATCTGCTGCGGCGCGGCGGCAAGCAATCCGGCGACTTTCCGCTGCTTCGCATCGCGCAGGCGCATTTGCAGACCTATGAGGCGCGCCGCAAGCGCGAAGCGATCAAGCCCGGAAGGGCTGGAACTTTCAAGACGTGACACTATTATCCAGCGCAAAGAGGGCAATCATGGCCAAGATCACCTATCATATTGTCGAGCACGACGGCGGTTGGGCCTATCAGGTCGACGGCGTGTTCTCCGAGGCATTTCCATCCCACGACAGCGCCCGGGCCGCGGCAATGCGCGCCGCCCAGGAGCAGCATGTCCCGGGCGAAACCCGCGCCATCGCGTGGGAAGACAAGAACGGAAAGTGGCACGAGGAACTCGCGCGCGGCGACGATCGGCCCGAGACCGACGTCGAGGGCTGACGCCAACGGCCGGGAGTGAGTAAGCTGTTGCCGTTGCGGTAACAGGAGCGTCCAATGTCGCAGACAGTGGCGGATATTCTGGTCGGCGTGCTTGAAGAGATCGGGGTCAAGCACATTTTTGCGCTGATCGGGGATTCGCTTAATCCTCTCGCCGACGCGGTTCGCCGCAGCAAGATCGAATGGATCGGCGTTCGCCACGAGGAAGGCGCGGCGCTCGCCGCCTCGGGCCAGGCCAAGCTTACCGGCCGGCTCGGCGTCTGCGCCGGCACGACCGGTCCCGGCAGCACTCATCTGGTCGCCGGGCTTTATGAAGCGAGCCGCGACCATGCGCCGGTTCTGGCGCTGTCCGGCGACATGCCGCGCAAGATGCACGGCACCGATTTCATTCAGACCACCGAGCCCGATCTGTTGTTCCGCGATGTCTCGCTCTACACCGAAACGGTGTCCTCGCCGGCGCAGGCGCCGGCCGTCATCCATCAGGCGATTGCCGCCGCCTATGCGGGCCGCGGCGTCGCCCATCTGACATTGCCGGTGGATGTCATCGCGGCGACGGCCAGCGGCGCGGTGTCCAGCATCGCCACCTTGAAGCCGCGGCCGGAAGTGGCGCCAAGCGACGCCGACATCGCCGATCTCGCCCGGCGCATCGACCAGGCCGGCAGCATCACCATCATGTGCGGCACCGGCTGTCATGGCGCGGCGGAAGACCTGCGCGCGCTCGCGGACCGGCTCAAGGCGCCACTCATTCATTCGGTCAAGGGCAAGGACATCATGCCGTTCGATGACCCGCATTGGATGGGCGGCATCGGCATGATCGGCACCAAAGCCGTCTACAATGCGGTCATGCATTGCGATCTGTTTCTGATGCTCGGCACCGACTACCCTTATTCGGAATTCCTCCCAAACAAGGGCGCCGTCGTCCAGGTCGACGACCGGGCGCGCGTGCTGGGCCGCCGCGCCCCGACCGCGCTTGGCGTCGTCGGCTCGGTGCGTCCGACGCTAAAACTGTTGCTCGATAAGGTCGCGGCCAAGAGCGATACCAAATTCCGCGACCGTGTCACCGCGGAGCGTAGAAAATGGGACGACATGCTGGACAAACAATCCGATCCGGGGCGCAGCAAAAACCGCATTCATCCGCAAGCCGTGGCGCGGGCGGTCAGCGATCTCGCGGCGCGCGATGCGGTCTTCGTTCTCGACACCGGGCTTAACACGCTGTGGTCGGCCAACTGGATACGCCAGAGCGGATCGCAGCGGATCATCGGCTCGTTCAACAATGCCGCAGTCGGAACCGCGCTCGGCCAGGCCAACGGCATCCAGGCGCTCGATCGCTCGCGCCAGGTCATCGCGCTGTGCGGCGACGGCGGCTTCAACATGCTGATGTGCGAGTTCCTCACCTCGGCGCATCACAAGCTGCCGGTGAAGGTCATCGTCTACAACAATTCATCGTTCGGCCTGATCCCGCTGGAGGCTGAGTCGATAGGCCTGCCGGCGTACCGGCAGGGCATCGAATTTCCCAATCCGGATTTCACCGCGCTGGCGTCCGCTTGCGGAGGCCATGGCTTCAAAGTGACGGATCCCGCCGACCTGCGCGCCAAGATCGACGCGGCGCTCAAGGTCGACGGTCCGGCGATTGTGGACTGTGTCGTCGCGGCCGACGAGATGCCGAACTTCCCGCATCTCGAGCTCGACAAAATCGGCCATTTCGCCCTGGCCAAGATCAAGGAAGCGATCATCGCCGTGACGGGACCGTGACAGCGCCGCCGCGGAGATTCTGTTGAGTTAAATCCCTGTTGAATTGCGGCGTTCGCTTGTATCGTGTCGCGGGATGGAACGCCGGCACGTGAACCATAAATCCTCACCGATCGTCGAGACCGCGCTGAGCGGCTATGAGCTGCTCAACGATCCGCTGCTCAACAAGGGTACGGCGTTCACCGACGCCGAACGCGATGCGTTCGATCTGCACGGGCTGTTGCCGCCGCATGTCGCCGAGCTCGACTATCAGGTCAAACGCCGGCTCGACGCGTTTCGCGGGCTGGCCAGCAATCTCCAGCGCTACGTATTCCTGCGCGGTTTGCAGGACTCGAACGAGACGCTGTTTTACGCGCTGTTGACCCGCAACATCGAAGAGATGATGCCGATCGTCTATACGCCGACGGTCGGGCTTGGCTGCGAACTGTTCAGCCACATCTTCCGCAGGCCGCGCGGCCTGTTCCTCAGCCTGCCGCACAAGGACCTGATCCCGCGCATCCTTTCACACCCGCGCTTCGACCGCATCGAAGCCGTCGTCGTCTCCGACGGCGAGCGCATCCTTGGGCTGGGCGATCAAGGCGCCGGCGGCATGGGCATTCCGATCGGCAAGCTCGCGCTCTACACCGCCTGCGCGGGGCTGCATCCGGCGACGACGCTGCCGGTCATTCTCGACATCGGCACCGATAACAAACAGCATCTGGCCGATCCGCTCTATATCGGCTGGCAGCATGAGCGCGTGCGCGGCCCGCAATATGACGAACTGGTCGAAATCTTCGTCAGCACGGTCCGCGAGCGCTGGCCGCATGTGCTGTTGCATTGGGAAGACTTCGCCATCGGCAATGCCAACCGGCTATTGGCGCGCTACCGCGATCGATTGTGCACCTTCAACGACGACATTCAGGGCACCGCCGCGATCGCGGTCGGCACGCTGCTTTCCGCCATCAATGTCACCGGCGTGAAGCTGACCGAGCAGCGCGTTGCCGTGTTCGGCGCCGGCTCGGCGGGCACCGGCATCTGCGCGCTCTTGCTGCGCGCCATGATCGACGCCGGCTTGAGCGAGAGCGAAGCCCGCGGCCGCTTTTACCTGGTCGACCGCCAAGGCCTGCTGGTCGAGGGCATGCCCGATCTGCAGCCGTTTCAGACGCCGTTTGCGCAACAGCGCGACCGCGTTGCCGGATGGACGCTCGAGGCGCCGGGCCGTATCGGCGTTGCCGATGTGGTCGCCAACGCGCATCCGACTGTGCTGATCGGCACCTCCGGCCAGGCGCATGCTTTCTCCGAACCGATCGTGCGCGCGATGGCCGCGCATGTGCGCGAGCCCCTGATCTTCCCGCTGTCGAACCCGACCGAGCGCAGCGAGGCGACGCCGCAGGACATTTTCACCTGGACGGAGGGCCGCGCGGTGATCGGCACCGGCAGCCCGTTTCCGCCGCTCAAGCGCAACGGCAAGGTCTTCCGCGTCGATCAAAACAATAACGCCTATGTCTATCCGGGCATCGGGCTCGGCGCGATCGCGACCGATGCGCGGCGTATTTCGGACGGCATGTTCTTTGCCGCGGCGCGGACGATCGCCGAATTATCCCCGGCGATCCACGACCCGCAGGCAAACCTGCTGGCGCCGCTGCGCGACATCCGCAAGGTCTCGTTCCATGTCGCGGTCGCCGTCGCCAAACAGGCGCGGGCCGAGGGACTTGCCGATCCGATGCCGGACGAGGCGATCGTGTCCGCGGTGCGCGCCAGGATGTGGGACCCGGTTTACGCAGCGTACCGGCGCATTCGCGACGCTTGAAGAACAATAAGAATCTCGCGCGACCGCTTGCTGTTTAGAACCCGTGCAACGAACAAGTGCTGCGCAGTTTTGAATTATTATAATTATTTTCGAATGCCGGAATGCATTTCGTGATTGTCGAGCTACTCCCCGACTGTTAGCAAGATGTTGAGATATCTACAGTTTTTTATAGTTCTAAACTGGGTTTTCGGGGGCGTCAGTGTCGCGATCGGTGTGCAGCCGGCAAAAATTTCGGGACCGAAAATTCCGGCATCGTGCGGCTGTTTCCATGTTCGCATTTGCGGTCGGTCTCGGCGGCATCCTGAAATCTTTCGCGCAGACACAACAATCGCCGCCGACGCAGCAGCCGCAAGATCAGCAAGCCGCGCCGCAAATTCCGGCCGGTCCGGGCAAACCGCAATTGCCGCAGATCGTCGTCACCGCGCCCAAGACAAAACCCAAGGCGACCGCGGTTCGGACACGGCCTGTCGCGCCGCAGCCAGACCCGACCGCGGCCGCGCAAGCCGTCCTGGATAACAAGATGCAAAGCCTCGACCAGGCGCGCAACGTGAACCTGCTGCCGAAAATCGGCGCCTCGACCTATACCATCACCCACGACACGATCGAGCGACTGCCGCAAGGCGACAACACGCCGATCGACAAAGTCATTCTGCAAATGCCGGGCGTGTCCTACGATTCAGACGCCTCCAATCCCGATTTCCACGTCCGCAACGAATATGCCAACGTGCAATTTCGCATCAACGGCATCGTGGTTCCAGAAGGCGTTTCGGGGCTCGGTCCGTTCCTCGACACCAATTTCATCGGCAGCATGTCGCTGCTGACGGGCGCGCTGCCGGCCGAATATGGCCTGCGCACCGCCGGCGTGCTCGACATCACCAGCAGGGCATTTGCCGCGCCGGGCGGCGAAGTCAGTCTTTACGGCGGCAGCCGGCAGACCTTTACGCCGAGCTTCGACTACGGCGGCAGCGTCGGCAATTCGGAATATTTTGTCTCCGCGCGCGGCAACTGGAACGGCCTGGGGCTGGAAAATCCGACGCCGGGGCTCAATGCCATTCACGACGACACCCAGCAGGGCAAGTTCTTCGGCTATGCCTCGACGCTGCTCGACGAATCGACGCGGTTCAGCGTGATTACGGCGGCCTCCTATAGCGCCTTCCAGATCCCGAACAATCCCGGTCAGACACCGCTCGGCGATTTTCCCTTTGGGGCGCCGGTGACAAGCTACGATTCGACGACACTCAACGAAAACGAATATGATTCTTACTACATGACCATGGCGGCGCTGCAACGGCACGGCACCGATGGCGACGCGCAGCTCGCCGTGTTCTCGCGTTACGCCGAGGTGCATTTCGTGCCGGACATATTCGGCGACATGGTGTTCAACGACGTCGCCTCCGACGTCATCCGGCAAAGCACGCTCACCGGCATGCAAGGCGACGGGTCCTACATCGTCAACGACCGCCACACGCTGCGCGCCGGTTTTGCCGTCAGTGGCGAGCAAACCAATGTCACCGACGTCTCCACCGTGATGCCCGTCGATGCCGGCGGCGCGGTTATCGGACCGGCCTTCCCCGTCACCGATCAAACCTCGCTGTTGGGCTGGAACATCGGCACTTATATCCAGGACGAATGGCGTTTGACGAACCAGCTCACGTTGAACCTGGGTCTGCGGTTCGACCAGTTGTATCAGTTCGTCAATGCCAACCAGCTCAGCCCGCGGGCAGCCCTGGTCTATAAGCCGTTCGAGGGCACAACCTTCCATGCCGGCTATGCGCGGTATTTCACGCCGCCCTATCAAGCGCAGGCGACGCAATCCAACATCGCGCTGTTCGCCGGCACCACCAATCAGCCGGATCAATTCATCGCCGATCCGGTCAAGCCGGAACGGTCGCACTACTTCGATGCCGGCATCGATCAGACCATATTTCCCGGTCTCGATGTGGGGCTGGACGCGTATTACAAGATGGCGCGCGACATGCTGGACGACGGCCAGTTCGGCTCGGCCTTGGTGTTGACGCAGTTCAATTATGCGCAGGGCTACAGCGAAGGCGGCGAATTCAAGCTCAAATACAAAAACGGCAACTTCAACGCCTATGCGAACTTCTCTTACAACATCACGCGGGCCAAAGACGTTGAGTCGAACCAGTACCTTATTGACGCTACCGATTACCAATATCTCCTCACCAATTATCACTACACCGACGACATGCAGCGCATGACGGGCTCGGCCGGCGTATCGTATCGCATCTACGACACCACGATGACCGCTGACTTGATTTACGGCAGCGGGTTGCGTACGGGCGATCTGGAAGATGATGGCGTCGCGCCCAATTCGCTGCACACCACGGCTTATGCGGTCGTCAATACCGGCATTGCCCACGATTTCACATGGTCGTCGGACTACAAACCGGTGACCGTGCGCTTCGACGTGGTCAATCTGTTCGACCAGATTTACGAGCTTCGCACCGGCAGCGGCATCGGCGAATTTGCGCCGCAATACGGCGCGCGCCGCGGCTATTATGTCGGCCTGTCGCAGAAGCTATAAAGTCCGGCTGCGGGAAAAATCTACGCCGCGGTGTCCGATACCGATCGCTCCATCAGCATGGTCCGCACGGCGGCAAACACCTTATCGAAAGCGGGACGGCGATAGGCCCACTTCTCGTCGGGCGCCAGCGGTATCATCACCATTGTCGCGTTGGCCTCGAAAAGCACAACGTCGCCTTGGGCGTTGACGGCGAAGTCAATGCCGCCGTAATCGAGACCGAGCGTTGCATTGATCCGCTCAAGCGCCGCGATGGCGCGCGCTCCGATGACGTTTGCCATGTTGTCGAGGAACTCGGCATCCTTGCGGCGATTTTCCGCGGAGTGCGCCATGTCGGCCCTGAAATAGTGGACCTTCCAGTTCCGTGAAATCGCCAAGTGCAACGGATATAGTCTGCGATTGATAATCATGACGCGATATTTGTGGAATAGTCCTTCGCTATCGCGCGCATCGAGCTCCTCGATAAGCCAGACGTCGTCACCCGGAATTTGCGTCAGTGCGGCGCCGAGACTGTGCGGGCTGTCGACGCGGATGAAATGACGGCCGGTGTGAAAACCGGGCGCGCGCAGGAGAAACGGGAAAACAAAGCCGTTTTCGGCGGCGACGGCCGCCGCATCCGGTCCCGCGAGCAGGCGCCGCGGTAGCGTCGCCATACGCGGTACCACGACATTGCGCACGCCGCGCAGCCGTTCGGCATTTGCCGCCCGCCCGGTTTTGAGCACCGCGCGCGGATGATTGATGACCGGCCGCTGCGTCCGCGCCAGCACTGCGCACGCGGCTTCGAGGCCCTCGCGGCATAAATCGGCATCGCCGATGGCGTTGAAGACGAGATCGTGCGGCGGCAGCGACATGGCCGGATCGGCATAGTCCGTCACCAGGACGGTGGTCTTAAAACAGCGATCATCGAGCAGTGCGCCGGTCGGGATATTGCCGCCCGCCGCCGAAACCAGAAGCAGGACCGCAATCGGCGGCCCGTCGCCGCGATAAGGCAGCGCCGTGACGGCGTGGTTCCCAAAACCCCTGTCGCGATGCGCTCGCGCGCCGACCGCGTCGCCCAGTTCGGCCAACAGATTGCCCATGCCGCGATGGGCATGGATGTGATCGGGCTCGATGCCGAGCGCGGTTTCGAAATGCACCCGCGCTTGCGCGTGCTCGCCGAGCAGGAACAAGAGGTTGGCGAGATTGACATGCCCGTTGGCATTGCGCGGGTGATGCCGCACCGCTTCGCCGTAAAGCGACCGCGCCGCCTCGCGATAGCCGGCATTGAGAACGAGCGTGCCAAAATCGTTCAACGCGCCGAAATGGTCAGGCCTGCGGCGGATAAGCTCGAGATAATCGCGCTTGGCTTGTTCGAACAGGCCCTGCTCGCGAAACAGCCCGGCGCGTTCGTAGCGGGCCTCGATCGCTTCCGCATCGCGGTCCAGCACACGCGTCAGCTCGGCAATGCGCGAGCTTGGTGGGGCGAGCGGCGGAGGTTCGATCACGATGATGGCCCTGCTCCGGACGGCGCGAATCAGCGGGAAATTAGAACAAAATTTACCATGACGGAGGACCATCCAACGCGAACAAAGCAGGCCCATCATGGCAAAAATCGACGACAGCGCCGGCCGGATCGTTTTGGGCGATCCGGCGCCATGGTTCGGCGCGCCGCTTATCCTCGGCGACGGCGCCTTCAATCTTCAGGTCGCGGCCGGCCGCTGGATCGTGCTGAGCTTTTTGGGCTCGCCGGCCGATCCGCAGGCCGATGCAGAGCTCGGCAAGCTGCTGCGCGACGCGGCATTGTTCGACGAAGACCGCATCGTGTTCTGTGGCGTCTTCACCACGGCGCCGCACGATCCGGCGCCTTACCTCGCGCGCAGCGGGCCTGCGATTTCGATTCTCGCCGACTATGATGGCGCGATCAGCCGCGCCTACGGCGCCGCGGCGATGCCGCGCACCGTCGTGCTCGACCCGATGTTGCGGGCGGTCGCCGACATTCCCTGGGATTACGCCGCCGGTCACGCCGATACCGTGCGCAACGTGCTCCACGGCCTGCCCGCGGTCGACGATGCCGCCGGCGTGCCGTTGACCGCGCCGGTGTTGATCGTACCGCGCGTGCTCGACTTTGCGCTGTGCGAGTTTCTGGTGCAGTTCTACGACAAACTCGGCGGCAAGGAATCCGGGTTTCTGCTCGACAGCGCCGGCCAAACCGCGACCGTGGTCGATCACAAGCTCAAGCGCCGCAACGATCTTGGCGTCGCGCATCCGGAAGTCCGCGAAGCGATCCGCGGCCAGATCGTGCGCCGCCTGGTTCCGGCGGTGGACCGGTTTTTCCAATTCGCGGCGACGCGGATGGATCGCTATATCGTCGCCTGTTACGACAGCGCGCAGGGCGGCCACTTCCACCGCCACCGCGACAACGTCAATGCCGGCGCGCAGCACCGCCGTTTCGCCGTCACCATCAATCTCAACAAGGACTATGACGGCTGCGATCTGGTTTTTCCCGAATTCGGCCGCCGCAGCTACCGCGCGCCGCATGGCGGCGCCGTGGTGTTTTCCTGCGGCGCGCTGCATCAGGTCACGCCGATAACGCGCGGGCGGCGTTACGCCTTCCTCGCTTTCCTCTATGGCGAAGCCGACGCCGCGCTGCGCGAGAAGAACAACGCCAAGATCGTGCAGAGCGAATTCCGCTATAGCGCGATGTCGGACCTGCTGTTCCCGGAGGAGGCGGACGCACCCGCGCGGCGCGCGCGCTGAGCAAGCGCGGGATCGAATTTGCGCCAAGCGGAACGGAATCGATTTCGGCTTGTCATCGTCGATTTCATGCTTATTATGGATTTGCGTGTGGGGATGGAGTCCCCCTGTAACTGCCATTCGGGCTGATGACTCCTGCCGGGCGCTTGGCGCCGGTGGGAGTTTTGTTTTGCTCCCACTGTCTCCAAAGCCGCTTGAGTGTCTGCTTATGTGGCCGTTCGCCGCGGACGCAAGTGCGCGCCGTTGCTGGCGGTCCCGACTATACGCGGGAGAATTGCGAATGACTCCGGTTTGGACCCTGTTCACATTGTGGGTTGGTCTCGCGCTGATCGCGGGCCTGCTATCGGCGTGGCTGCGCGTCTCCACCGCGCTCACCGAAATCTGTGTCGGCACGGCCGCGCAGCTCATCCTCGGCACTGCGTTCGGGGCGACGGTGCTCGGCAGCGACGAGGGCTGGGTCAAATTCCTCGCCGGCATCGGCGCCATCATGCTGACCTTTCTCGCCGGCGCCGAGCTCGATCCGGTGGTCTTCAAAAAGAAATGGAAAGAGGCGACTGCTCTCGGCCTCGTCGGGTTTTTCGCTCCGTTCTTCGGCTGCGCCGCGGCGGCGTATTACGTGCTCGGCTGGGACGTGCGGCCGAGCTGGCTGGCCGGCGTCGCGCTGTCCACCACTTCCGTTGCGGTGGTCTATGCCGTGATGGTCGAATACGGGCTGAACAAGACCGAATACGGCAAGCTCGTTCTGGCGGCCTGCTTCATCAACGATCTCGGCACCGTGCTGGCGCTCGGTTTCATCTTCGCGCCGTTCACGCTGCACACGCTGATCTTTGCCGCCATTGCCGTCGTCGTGTTTGCGACGCTGCCGTGGGTAGCACCGTGGTTCAACAAAAAATTCGGTAACCGGCCGTCCGAAATGGAAATCAAATTCCTGTTGTTTTGCCTGCTTGGCTTGGGCGCTCTCGCCGGTTGGGCCGACAGCGAAGCGGTGCTGCCGGCCTACATCATCGGCATGATGCTCGCCGGCACCGTCGGCAAGGATCATACGCTCATTCGCCGCATACGCGCGATGACGTTCGGCTTGATGACGCCGTTCTATTTCATCCGCGCCGGCGCGTTCGTCTCGATCCCGGCGCTGATCGCCGCACCGTTTGCGTTTTTCTTCATGCTCAGCGCCAAGATGGTGAGCAAATTCTTCGGCGTCTATCCGGTCACCCGCATTTTCAAAACGCCGAACCCGGAGGCGATGTACACGACGCTCCTGATGTCGACGGGCCTGACCTTCGGCACCATCTCGTCGCTGTTCGGATTGTCGCACGGCATCATCACCCAGTCACAGTATTCGATCCTGGTCGCCGGCGTGATCGGCAGTGCGGTGGTGCCAACCCTGATCGCCAATGCCTTCTACCTGCCGCGCCATTTGCTGCCGAAGGAAGAGCAGGAACTGGTCGAGCAAATTCTGAGCGAGCCGACCGGCGCGGTGGATTTGCCCCAATCCGACTGAACTGCCCGATTGATCAAAAGCGATTGATGTCGCAGGATGAAAATCCTGGACGATAATGCGCGGCCATAAGGCGCAGAGATAAAGGGAGGTGACGCCATGGATCTGGCGATGACGAACAAAAAGGCGATTGTTACCGGCGCCAGCGAGGGCATCGGCAAGGCGATCGCGCGGACGCTGGCCCGCGAAGGCGCCGATGTCGCGGTCTGCGCGCGGCGCAAGGAGCCGCTCGAAGCCGCCGCCGCCGAGATCGCCAAGGAAACCGGGCGGAAGATTTTCGCCATCACCGCCGACCTGACCAAGCCCGCCGACGCGGAGAATTTCGTCAAGCAGGCGCATGCGGCGCTCGGCCGGATCGACATCCTGGTCAACAATGCCGGTTCGGCGCCGGGCGGCGTGCTGGAACATTTGAGCGAGGACGACTGGGCGCAGGCGCTGCAGCTCAAATTCATGGGCTATGTGCGCTGCATGAAGCACGTGCTGCCGATCATGCAAAAACAGAAGAAGGGCCGCGTCGTCAACCTGATCGGCAATGACGGCGTCAAGGTCTCCTATTGGGAGATCGCGCCCGGCGCGGCCAACGCCGCCGGACAAAACCTGACCAAGTCGCTCGCCAGCCAATACGGCAGGCACAATATCAGCTTCGTCGCCGTCAATCCCGGCCCGGTGCGCACCGAACGCTGGGCTGGTCTGGTCAAGGCGATGGCGCGCGACATGAAGCTGTCCTACGAGGACGCCGACAAGCTGGCGCCGGCCAGCATCCCGCTCGGCCGCATCGCCGAGAGCGACGAGGTTGCCAATCTGGTCGCCTATCTCGCCTCCGACCTCGCCTTCTTCGTCAACGGCACCATGATCGAGATCGACGGCGGCCAGGACAAGGTGCTGATGGACCGCATGCGCGATCGGTAAGTTGCGTCCTAACGCCGCTTGGCAAGCTTTCGCGCTGCTTTATAGTCACGCCTCAAGCGCGCGGGTGCGGGGGCCCCAAAAAAGACGCGTCGGGGATTTTTTGACCAGAGGGGAAGCGCAATGAACGCGAGACACTTTATTCTTGCCGCCGGTTTGGCGTGCCTGCTGCCGGTCACTTCAGCGATCTTGCCGGCGCGCGCGGCGGATTTCGTCATGAAATTCGGCACGCCGACGATCAACGAGACGCAGCATCAATTCCTCAAATTCTACAAGGAAGAGGTCGAAAAGGCCTCGGGCGGCCGCATCGAGGTGCAAATCTATCCGGCGAGCCAGCTCGGCCCGATCCCGCGCGAGATCGAAGGCGTGCAGCTCGGCGATGTTCAGGGTCTGATCACGCCGGTCGACTTCTTCGTCGGCGTCGATCCGCGCTACGGCGTGTTCTCCACCCCGATGCTGTTCCGCGACGACGCCAACGCGGCGGCGACGGTGCACGATCCGGCGGTCGAGAAAGCGATGCTGGATCTGGCCACGCCGAAGCGGATGGTCGGCATCGCCACCTTGAACCTCGGCGCTTCCGATTACGGCGCCAAGAACGCGATCATGCGGCTTGCCGATTTCAGCGGCAAGAAGCTGCGCATCAACGGCACCGCGCTGGAGCGCGCCAAGATGGCGAAGCTCGGCGCCACCGGCATCGGCATGCCGCTGTCCGAAGTCGTGCCCGCGCTCGACCAGGGCACCATCGACGGCGCGATTTCCGGCCTGTCCGTATTCGTCGCCTTCAAAATGAACGATCTCGTCAAGGTCGTCACCGTCACCAACGACACCTTCATCATTTCGATCGCCGTCGTCTCAAAGGCGTGGCTCGATACGCTGCCGCCGGACCTGCAGAAGATCGTGATCGATATCGGTTCGGCCGTCCAGGCAAAATCGCAGCAATGGGAAGTCGATTTCACCAAGCAATTGGCGGATCAATGGAGCGGGCTCGGCGGCACCGTGCATACCTTGCCCGCCGACGATCTCAAACAGATGAAGACGCTGCTCGATCCGGTCGGCGACGAGACCACCAAGGATCAGCCCGCGGTGCACGACATGCTGCAAATGGTCCGCGCCGCCGCCGCGAAGAATTAGCTCTTGCGGCCTATAAGCCGTCATCCTGAGGGGCTGCGCACTGCGCGCCGGGCACCTCAGGGTGACGGGAAAGGCGCACGCCCATGAGAAATATGCTTTCGCGCGGCGCAAACGTGCTCATGGCGGTGCTGCGCGCCGCCGCCGGCGCGATGCTGGTCGGCAGCGTCGGCATCAACTTCGCCAATATCATCGGCCGCTATTGCTTCTCGGTGTCGCTGTCCTGGGCTGAGGAAGCGATGCTGTTTTTGACGATCGGCTGCGTCTTCCTCGGCGCCGGCCCGGTCGGCTGGATGGGGCGCCATATCCGCATGGACGTCATCGTCTCGATGTTGCCACCGCGCTTTCGCGTCGCGTTCGAATGGTTTTCCGAGCTCGTCACCATCGCGACCTGCGTGCTGGTCGCGATCTTCGCCTGGCCGGTGATGACGATGCTCACCGAGCTCGACCAGCGCAGCGCGACCGCCAACATCCCGCTCGTCATCCCGCAGGCCGCGGTGCCGGTAGGCCTCCTGCTGATGGCGCTTTTGATCGCGGTGCGGCTTGCTTTGTACGGCTTACGCCACGACGCCGTCTCGAGCCGCGACGTCGAGCGCTGAAATGGCGACCTTCGTCTATTTCATCCTGCCGGCGATTTTGTTGATCCTCGGCCTGCCGATCTTTGTCGTCCTCCTGCTCACATCGATGACCGCTATCTTCTTTGTTGCGCACGTGCCGGTGCAGGCGGTGCAGACCTATATGTTCGGCAGCCTCGACAATTTCCCGCTGCTGGCCGTGCCGTTCTTCGTGCTGGCCGGCGAGATCATGGGCCGCGGCGGCATCGCCAACCGCGTGGTCGCATGGGTGGTGTCGATCATCGGCGGCGTGCGCGGCTCGCTGGCGGTGACCACCGTGGCGTCATCGGAGCTGTTCGGCGCCATGGCGCACACCTCCGTCGGTACGGTGGTCGCCATCGGCCGGCTGTTGTTTCCGTCGCTGACCAGGCACGGCTATAGCGAGCGCTTCGCGGTCAGCCTGATCACTTCGTCGGGCGCGGTCGCCGTGATCATTCCGCCGTCGATCTCGATGATCCTCTACGCCATGACGGCGCAAGTCTCGGCGATAAGGCTGTTCACCGCCGGCATCCTGCCGAGCCTGCTGATCGGCATCGTCGATGCCATCTATGTGCTGATCTATGCGCGCATCAAAATGGTGCCGCTGTCGTCGCCGGCGCGCTGGCAAAACATCTGGGCCTCGACCAAGGAGGCGAGCTGGGCGATCGGCACGCTGGTGGTGATTTTCGGCGGCATCTATGGCGGCGTGTTCACGCCGACCGAAGCCGCCGGCGTCGCCGTGGTCTACTCACTGTTCGTGGCGATGGTAGTCTATCGCGAAATTGGGCTTGCCGAATTATGGCAAGTCATCGTCAGCTCGGTTTATCTGATCGCGCAAATCCTGGTCATCGTCGCCGCCGCCGGCGTCTATGCCTGGCTGATGACGACGAGCGGCATTCCTCAAGCCCTGATCGATACCGTGAGTGCGATGGCGCTGCCGCACTGGCAAACGCTGCTATTCGTCAACGCCGGGTTGCTGGTGGCCGGAAGCTTTCTCGAACCGCCGGCGGCGATCCTCATTCTCACCCCGCTGCTGCTGCCCGTCGTCGAAGCCGCCGGCATCAACGCGCTCCACTTCGGCATCATCATGGCGGTCAATCTGTCGATTGGCCTCTACATGCCGCCGTTCGGATTGAACCTGTTCGCCGCCAAGGCGATCTTCAACGTGCCGATGGGCATGATCTATCGCGGCGTATTGCCGTTCGTGGTCGTCAATTTTCTGGCGCTCTTGGTCATCACCTATGTGCCGGCGATTTCCATGGTGCTGATCGGACGCTGACGCGGCCCGCGGCGGCGATGCCGGCATCTCCAGGCGGCGTGCCGGCCCGACTATAACAACTCGTGCGTCTGCAATTGCTGCCGCAGCCACAGCGCGCCGATCAACAGCTTCGGATCTTCGATGCGTTGCGTGTCGACCATGTCGAACAGCTGTTCGACCGGAATGGCGCGGATTTCGACGTCTTCATCGCCGATGCCGCCGCCGGCCGCGACTTTGTCGGCATTGGCGACTTCGGCGTAAAACAGATAGATGCATTCCGAGGTGCCGCCGGGCGAGGCGAAGAATTTGGCGATCGGTTTCACCGCGTGGATTTCGTAACCCGTCTCCTCGAGCGCCTCGCGGATCGCGGTCGTCTGCGCGCTTTCATCGCGGTCGATCATTCCGGCGCTGGCTTCGGTGACCCAGCCGTGGTCGATTCCCTTGCCGAGCGTCGCCGCCCGGAACTGATTGACCGCGACGACGGATTTCGTGTCGACATTGTAGAGCATGATCCCCACCGAATCGCCGCGCTCGAAAACCAGCCGGCGCTGCGGGGCGCTCATCGCGCCGTTATTCTGCATGTGCGAAACGACCAGCTCGTCGACTTTAAAGAAATCGTCGAGCAGGCGTTTTCGCCCGCGGATATCCACTGCGCGGGATCCAGCCATCGCATCCTCCCCGGTCAACCGGCCATGCCGTCAGACTACCGCCGCTTTCTTACCAATTTCAATTCAATTTGAAGGAATGTTTGGTTTCATTGTAACGGATCACCGCCGTCAATTTTAGAAAATTTGAACGACATTGCTCCCGATCGGGAACCGGCGTTGTGCATGCGCCCCCTTACCCGACGCGAGAGCAAGATGAACGATTTTCTGGCGACATGGCTTGAAGCGGTACGTTTCACCTGCGAAGCACAAAGTGTGATTTCGGCCCGGCTGATGTTGTTCGCATCCGGCGCGCCGAACGCGGCGGAAGAAGCCACCCGCATGATCGCGGAAAAGATCGCCGCCTTCGCTGAAGGCGGCATCGCCGCAGAACGGGCGCTGGCCGACGGACTTGGCATTTACGTCGCCGCCGAGCGGGCCTATTCGCCGCTGCAACGCGACGTGCACGCCAATTGCGGGCGACTGCTGCAAGCCTATCACTAAAACGAATGAGGACGGGCACCTAGAACCCGTCCTCAGACGATCGGCTCATCGACATGAACCGGGAGACAACGGCCACGCCGTCGGGCCGAACACTACTCAAAGCATGATCCCGAAAAGTGGTCTTCCGGTTTTCGGATAAGATCATGCTCCAATGTCATTTCACGCACTACCTAAGGGCAGCGCCACGAACCGCGTGCCGCCGCTCATTTTCACGCGCATCAGCACGTCGTGCTTGCCCTGGGCCTTGGCGTCTTTGAGCGCGTCGCGCACGTCGCCCACATTGGCGACGGCCTTGCCGCCGACGTCGAGGATGACGTTGCCGGTCTCAAAACCCTGTTCGGCCGCCGGGCCGTCGGGATCGACCGCGGTGACGACGACACCCTGATTGCCGGCGCCGGAGACTTCGCTCGCCGGCGCCACTTGCAGACCGAGATGGGGCACGCCGTTTTCCGGGTGCGCGTTGCCGGTATCGGCGCTGGCGACCTGCTGGTCGTTCGGCATTTGCGCCAGCGTCAGCGACACCGTCTTCGCTTCGCCCTGGCGGATGATGTCGAGCTTCACCGTGGCGTCCGGCGCCATGGTGCCGATGGTGCGGGCGAGATCGCGGGCGTCCTTCACCGCCGTGCCGTTGACCGCGGTGATGACGTCGCCGGACCGGATGCCGGCCTTGGCCGCGGGGCTGTCGCTCTGCGGGGCATCGACCATCGCGCCTGCGGCCGTCTTCAAGCCGAGGCTGTCGGCGATGCCGGCGGTGACCGGCTGGATCTGCACGCCGAGCCAGCCGCGAGTGACGTGGCCGGTTTTTTCGAGCTGCGCCACGACGAGCTTTGCGGTATCGGCCGGAATGTCGAAGCCGATGCCGACCGAACCGCCGGACGGCGAATAGATCGCGGTGTTCACCCCGATCACGTTGCCGTCGACGTCGAACGCCGGTCCGCCCGAATTGCCCTTGTTGATGGGCGCATCGATCTGGACATAGTCGTCATAGGGCCCGGCGCCGATGTCGCGGCCGCGCGCCGAGACGATGCCCGCCGTCACCGTGCCGCCAAGCCCGAACGGATTGCCGACGGCGACCACCCAGTCGCCGACTTTCGGCGATTGGTCGGCGAATTTCACGTAGGGAAAGTCATTCTTGCCGTCGACCTTGATGACGGCGAGATCGGTCTTCGGATCGGTGCCGACCACCTTGGCCGAATAAATGGTGCCGTCATCGGTCGTCACCTGCACGGATTTGGCGTGATCGACGACGTGATTGTTGGTCACGGCGTAGCCGTCCGGCGAGATGAAGAAGCCGGAACCTTCGCCGACGATCGTCTCACGGTTCTGCGGTTGGCGCTGCGGCGCGTTCTGGCCGAATTGCCGGCCTTGCTGGCCGAACTGCTGGAGGAATTTGTCGAGCGGCGAACCCGGCTGCGCCGGAACCTGCTGCTGGTCGTCGTTGTCGCCGTTCTGGCCAAATTCCTGCATCATGGCGGGCTCGGCGGAGCCGGGGATTTTCACCCGCACCGAAATCACCGCCGGTTTTACTTTGGCGACGATGTCGGAAAAGCCGGTCGGATGCTGCAGCGTCGCATCGGCGGCGCTCGCGGCGGCCGTTCCGAAAGCGGGCGGCCCGTAGCCGCTCGGCCCGGCAAGCAGTAGCGCCGCGCCGATGCCGGCGACGGAGGCCAAAAGCCAAATGCGGCGGGCCGTGAGCAGTCGCGGCCGCTGCGGGGGATTGCCTTGCGTCATGACGTATCTCCATCGATGGGTGAGGCCCGGGCTCTCTGCGGAGCGGGCGCTTGGAGATACATGTGGATCATGCGGTGTTACGACGACCTGACGGCCGCATTAATTCGCGGACACCTTTGCATGCCGCCGCCGGCGCGCGCAGAGCGGAAGCGATCGCGAACGAGCGCGTTTTCGCGGTTTTCGCGCGGACTTATTCCGCCGGCGTCGCCGCCATGATCTCGTCAGACCCCGTCAGGGCCGGCGCCAGCGCCGGGTAGCGGCTGAGCGCGAACAAAAACGCCGCCACGATCGCATAGGCGACCGCGACCGTCGGCGTCACCGCAATACCGACCGCTTGTCCGTGCATGAAACCGAAGAAGGTGAGCACGGCGCCCGCCAGCGCAAAAGCCGAAGCGTTGATGAATTTCTTGTCGATCACGTTGGCGCCGATGGCAGCGAGCACGAGCCCGGTCAGAATGGCGCCGCCGCCGAGCGTCTCGAGCCCCGGATAGAGCACGCCGACATTGAACAGCTTGTCGTAGCCGAGCGCGGCGGCGGTTACGCCGGCGACGCCAAGCGCACCGTCCATCAAGGTCTTGCACCAGCCGGCGAGATGCGGCGTCAGCGCCAAAACGATTGCAGGCGCGTGTCCCTTCGGCGTGGTCTGGAACGCCTGCGCGCCGATCAGCATGCCGATGTAAAGCAGGATCGGCGAAATCGCGACCACCGGCACCAGCGCCAAAAGCAGCGAGATAATGCCGAACCACGACAGAACGATCACCATCAGCCCGGTCGCGGCCGAATAGCCGATGCGGCCGCCCATCCCCTTCCAGCCGGGATGGCCGATATAGACCGCGTTGATGAATGGATTGCCCATCAGGCAACCGATCAGGCTGACGATGCCGTCGGCGGTGAGCACGCGGGTGGTCGGATAAGGATCGCCGGCGGCTTCCGCGCTCTCGACATTGTCCATCGCCTCGACCAGGTCGTAGATGCCGAACGGCACCGCGGTGACCAGGATGACGCCGAGATAATGAAAGCCCGAGAACACGTGATCGACGGCGGGGATCGGCAGATTGAAGCCAAAATTCGTAAACGCATCGCCGACGCCTTTGACGCTCAACCCGCCGTAATGCAGACCGACCAGATTGGAGCCCCAGGCGATGATCATGCCGACCGCGATGGCGACCAAGCCGGCGGGTATGCCCTTCGGATATTTATAGCCGCCGAGCCAGTTCACCATGATGATGGCAAAGCATGTGAGTCCGATCACCGGCGTCTGGTAGATTTCCAGCGCCGGACGCATCGAGATGAAGGTGATCGACACGCCTGCCAGCGTGCCGAGCAGCGCGGCGCGCGGCGTGATCCTGCGCACGACCGGGGCGATGAACCCGCCGATCATCAGGATGAAGCTCTGGAAGAACACCCAGACCAGTCCCGCTTCCCAACCCTGGATCGGATCGTTGGTTTTGAGCGCGATCGGCAGCATGATCACGAAAGTGACGATGAACATGTGCGGTACGCTCACGCCCGATGGCAGCGCGCAAACGTCGTCGCGGCCGGTTCGCTTCGCCAGCCGATAGGCGAGATAGGCGTAATACAGCGTCGATAGGCACATCATCATGCCGAGCGCCGGCAGGATGCGGCCAAACACCAGCGAGTCCGGCATTTTGAGCACGAACCGCAACAGGCCGGTGAGCACCAGCATGTTGACCAGGATGTTGGTGCCGAAGCCGAAAAACGCGTTCCAGTCGCCGGCGGTCCACAATTTTGGCCGATACGGCATTGCCGACGTCGCGGCGCTCATCGCACGCTCCTGTTAGTGGCCGTTTTTGTCCCGAATTGCGCTGGCGCGCGATCGGCGACCGCCGCGAGCGCCTCGACCAGCGGCGCCGAAGCGGCGACCCAGCCAAAAATGCCGCCCTGCGCCTTGATCATGGCGAGGCCGGCGTCGTGGAATTGCGGGAAATAAGAGGCACAGCAGTCGGCCAGCACGACGCAGCGGAAGCCGCGGTCGTTGGCCTCGCGCACCGTCGTGTTCACGCACACCTCCGTGGTCACGCCGGCGACGAACAGCGTGTCGATGCCGCGATTGCGCAGCATGAGTTCGAGGTCGGTCTGGTAGAACGCGCCTTTGCCGGGCTTGTCGATCACCGGCTCGCTCTTGAGCGGATAAAGTTCCGGGATGATGTCGTGACCCGGTTCGCCGCGAATGAGGATGCGGCCCATCGGGCCGCGGGCACCGATGCGGGTGGCGGGATCGCCGCGCTCGACTTTGTGCGGCGGCGCGTCCGACAGATCGGGCCGATGACCCTCGCGGGTGTGGATGACCAGAAAGCCGAGGCGTCGCGCCGCGGCGAGCATCGCCCGGCATGGCGCGACCGCCGCCCGCAAGCGCGAAACGTCGTTGCCCAGCGCTTCGCCAAAACCGCCCGGTTCGAGAAAATCACGCTGCATGTCGATGATGACGAAAGCGGCAGCGTCGAGATCGACGACCAGCGTTGACGGTTCGGCCTGGACTGTTACGCGTGGCATCCCGATCTCCTGCCTCGCAACGACAAAAAATGTGCAAGATCGGGGCCAGAGCGGCAGGAAAGCCGCCGGCCGGTCGTCGGCAATGCCTGTGCGGCAGGCTGCTCTGGCGACACCGGGCCGCCACCGCAATTGCTGCCTAATAAATGTGCGGCCTCTGCCTTGGCAGCCGGTCGGCCACCGCGCACCCGGCGCAACCAGCGCGACACAGCCGGGAAATCAATCACTTACGCTGCGGCAATGGCGGCATAGCGGGTGGCACGCGGCTTGCGGAAGGAGAACCAAGCCACAAAGCGCCACAGCCTGGGAGGCTTTCAAATGAAGCGCCGAGACTTCCTCAAATCCGCAACCGCACTGACTGCCGCCGCCGCCCTTCCGGCGCCGGCCGTCTGGTCGCCCGCCAAGGCGCAAGCCCGCAACGAGACGCTGCTGCTTGTCACCGAGAACGGACCGAACAACCTCGACATTCACGGCGTCGGCACCAACCGGCCCGGCTACGAAGCGTCGTGGAATTGCTACGACCGGCTGATCACGCACGGCAAGAAAACGCTTGCCGACGGCTCATTGTCCTACGACCGCGACAATTTCACACCCGAGCTCGCCGAAGACATGAACGTCGGCGACATGTCGGTCACCTTCAAGCTGAAGAAGAACGCCAAATTCCAGGACGGCACGCCGGTGACCGCCAAGGACGTCAAATGGTCGTTCGACCGCGCGGTGAGCGTCGGCGGCTTTCCGACCGTGCAGATGAAGGTCGGCTCGCTCGTCAACAAGGATCAGTTCGTCGTCGTCGACGATGCGACCTTCCGCGTCGATTTCGTCAAGAAGGACCGGCTCACCGTTCCCGATCTCGCGGTGATCGTGCCCGGCATCTACAATTCCGAGCTGGTGAAGAAGAACGTCACCGATCAGGATCCCTGGGGGCTGGAATATACCAAGCTCAACACCGCCGGCTCAGGCGCCTTCAAGGTGACGAGCTGGAAGCCCGGCGTCGAAGTCGTCTACGAGCGCAACGACGACTGGGTCGGCGGCAAGCTGCCCGAGCTGAAGAAGGTCATCTGGCGCACCATCCCTTCGGGCGGCAACCGCCGCGCCTTGATGGAGCGTGGCGACGCCGACATCTCTTTCGATTTGCCTCCCAAGGACTTCACCGAGATGAAGCAGGAAGGCAAGCTGAAGATGATCTCCAATGCGATCGGCAACGGCATTTACAGCATCGAAATGAACGTGGTGAACCCGCCGTTCAATAACGACAAGATCCGTCAAGCCGTCGCCTGTGCGATCCCATACAAGGACATCGTCGATTCAGCGATGTTCGGCAATTGCAATCCGATGTTCGGCGGTCCCTCGAACACCGTTTCGACCATCGCCTGGCCGCAACCCACCGGCTATAGCACCGACATCGACAAGGCCAAGGCGCTGATGGCCGCGGCCGGCGCCGGCCCGATCGATACCACGATCTCATTCGACCTTGGCGACGCGGTAAAATGCGAGCCGATCGCCGAACTGCTGCAGGAGAGTTCTCGGCCATATCGGCATCACCACCACCATCAACAAAGTGCCCGGCTCCAACTGGCGCAGCGAAATGGCGAAGAAGACGATGCCGCTGATGGTGAACTTCTTCTCGGGCTGGCTCGATTACCCGGAATACTTCTTCCTGTGGTGCTATTCTGGCCAGAACGCGATCTTCAACACGCCGAGCTACGTCAACCCCAACATGGATGCGCTCATCAACGGCGCGCGCGATGCCGCCGCCGTCGGCGACAACGCCAAATACGCGACCGACGTGGAGGGCTTTATTTCCATGGCCTATAACGACGTGCCGCGCGTCCCGCTGTTTCAGCCGTACCTGAACGTGGCGACCCAGACCAATATTTCCGGCTACTGCTACTGGTTCCACCGTCAGGTCGACTACCGCTCGATCGTAAAGACCTGACGGTTTGCCTCTCCCCGGCGCGCGGGGAGAGGCGGAGAAGCGGCAGATGCTGGTCAGTTTCGTCAAACGCCTCATCACCGTGATTCCGACGCTGGTCGGCGTCATCGTCGTGACGTTCCTGCTCACCCGCGTGCTGCCCGGCGACCCGGCGGTGTATTTCGCCGGCCCCGCCGCGACGCCGCAATCGATTGCCGATATCCGCAAAACGCTCGGTCTCGACCAATCGCTGCCCAAGCAGTTTCTGCACTATGTCGACGACCTCGGCCACGGCAATCTGGGCAATTCTCTCGCCACCGGCCGGCCGGTGATGAGCGAAATCGCGTCGCGGCTGCCGGCTTCGGCCGAACTGACGCTGTTCGGCCTGATTATTTCCATCGCCATCGCCATCCCGCTCGGTATTCTGGCGGCGGTCAAACAGGGATCGTGGATCGACCATACCTGCCGCGTGGTGGCGACCGCCGGCGTGTCTCTGCCGGTATTCTTCACCGGCCTCCTCCTCGTTTACGTGTTCTACTTCCGGCTCGGCTGGGCTCCAGCGCCGATCGGCCGGCTCGACGTGTTCTTCGACCCACCGCCGCAGGTGACCGGCTTCTACCTGATCGACAGCCTGATCGCGCGCGAGCCCGATATTTTCATGGCCAGCCTCAAGCAGCTCCTTCTGCCGGGGCTGACGCTGGCCATCTTCTCGGTGGCGCCGATCGCGCGCATGACCCGCGCCTCGATGCTCGCGGTGCTGTCGTCGGATTTCGTGCGCACCGCGCGCGCGAGCGGACTGTCCTCCTACACCGTGGTCATGACCTATGCGTTCCGCAACGCGCTACTGCCGGTCATCACCACGCTCGGCATGGTGTTCTCGTTCCTGCTCGGCGCCAACGTGCTGGTCGAGAAGGTTTTTGCCTGGCCCGGCATCGGCTCGTTTGCGGTCGAGGCGCTGATCGCGTCCGACTTCGCGCCAGTGCAGGGTTTCGTGCTCACCATGGCGGTCATGTATGTGGCGCTCAATCTGTTGATCGACATTCTCTACGGCGTCGTCGATCCGCGCGTAAGGCTCGACGCATGACCGACATTGCCATCACCCCCCGGCCGGCGAGCGGCCTTACCGCGCTCATTAAGCACGCGCGCTATGTCATCGCCGAGAATCCGGTCACCGGGCTTGCCTTCGGCCTGTTCGTGCTGATCCTGATCGCGGCTTTGGTCGGCCCTTGGATCGTGCCATACGATCCGCTGACCAGCGCGGCGACAGCGACGCTCAAGCCGCCGTCGATCGAACACTGGTTCGGTACCGACCAGCTCGGCCGCGATGTTTTCAGCCGCGTTGTGGCGGCGACCCGCCTCGATTTCACCATCGCCATCGCCTCGGTGGCGCTGGTGTTTCTGATGGGCGGGTTGGCCGGCGTCGCCGCCGGCTATTACGGCGGCTGGACCGACCGCATCGTCAGCCGTCTCGCCGACACCATCATGGCCTTCCCGCTGTTCGTACTCGCCATGGGCATCGTCGCCGCGCTTGGCAACACGGTGCAGAACATCGTGCTGGCGACCGCGATCATCAATTTCCCGCTCTATGCGCGCATCGCCCGCGCCGAGGCGAATATCCGGCGCGACGCCGGTTTCGTCGAAGCGGCGCGGCTGTCCGGCAACAGCGAATGGCGCATCCTGACATTTCAGATCCTGCCCAATGTGTTTCCGATCCTGGTCGTGCAGATGTCGCTGACCATGGGTTACGCCATCCTCAACGCCGCCGGCCTGTCCTTCATCGGGCTCGGCGTGCGGCCGCCGACGCCGGAATGGGGCATCATGGTCGCCGAAGGCGCCGCCAATATCATTTCCGGCGAATGGTGGATCGCATTCTTTCCCGGCGCCGCTTTGATGGTGGCGGTGTTCTGCTTCAACCTCTTAGGCGACGGTTTGCGCGACCTGGTCGATCCGCGGAGGCGCACATGACTCTGGCCCCCGCGCTTTCGGTCGAAGGCCTGAGCGTGGAATTCCGCACCCGCTCGGGCATCGTGCGCGCGCTCGAAAATGTCAGCTTTGCCGTCGACAAGGGCGAGACCATCGCGCTGGTCGGCGAATCGGGCTCCGGCAAATCGGTCACCGCCTATGCGGTGATGGGCATTCTCGATCCGGCCGGCCGCGTCACTGCCGGCCGCGCCGTGCTCGGCAGCCTCGATCTGCTCGCGGCCAGCCCAAGCAAGCTGGCGCAGGTGCGCGGCCGCGATATCGCGATGATCTTTCAGAACCCGCGCACCGCGCTCAACCCGATCCGGCCGGTCGGCAAGCAGATCGCCGACGTGCTGATGCGCCACGGCAAAGTGCCGCGCCGCGACGCGCCGGCGCAGGCGGTGGAAATGCTGCGCGCGGTCGGCATCACCGATCCGGCGCGCCGCGCCAAAGCCTATCCGTTCGAAATGTCGGGCGGCATGTGCCAGCGCGTCATGATCGCCATCGCGCTCGCGGCCAAACCGTCGCTCCTGATCGCCGACGAGCCAACCACCGGCCTCGACGTCACGACGCAAGCTGTGATCATGGATCTGGTCAACGATCTCGCCACCAAGATGGGCATGGCGACGATCTTCATCACCCACGATCTGGCGCTGGCCGGCCAGCGCTCCGCGCGCATCGTCGTCATGCATGCCGGCCACGTGGTCGAGAACGCGCCGACCGCGAAGCTGTTCGCCCATCCGCGCCATCCCTATACGGCCGAGCTGATCGCGGCGACGCCGGATTCGGCGCAAAGCCTCGACGAGCTGGCCTCGATACCCGGCTCGCTGCCGGATCTGCGCCGTACCGACCTGCCGCCGTGCCGTTATTCCGAGCGCTGTCCGCGCAAGCTTGCCGCCTGCGCGCAGCCGCTGCCGCAACCGGCGCCGGGGATGACGCACTTCGTCGCCTGCTGGAATCCGCTAACTGCCGAAGCCGTCAGCGCGCCGAAAGTGAGCGCCGCATGACCACGCTGCTCGACGTCGCCGAAGTCTCAAAAGTATTTCCGGTCGGCGGCGGGCCCGGCGCCTGGTCGCGGCTCAAGCGCCGCTTCGCCGGCGGCGTCGAGAAGTTGCCGAAAGTCTATGCGGTCGACGACGTCAGCTTTGCCATCGAGAAGGGCGAAACCGTGGGCCTGGTCGGCGAATCCGGCTGCGGCAAGTCGACTTTGGTGCGGGCGCTGACCCGCCTGATCGACGTCAGCGACGGTCTGGTCACGCTCGGCACGCGCGAAGTGTCGCTCAAGCCGGCACGCGTGTTCGCCCGCGATCGCGATCGCGCCAAAATTCAAATGGTGTTCCAGGACGCCGGCGAAAGCGTCAATCCGCGCTTCACCGGCTTCGACGCCATCGCCGATCCGCTGCGCCGCCTGCGCAAATTGCGCGGCAAGGCGCTGACCGAACGCGTCGAGACGGTGGCGAGCCAGTGCGGCCTGCCGCTGCAATTGCTGACACGCTATCCGCATCAGCTGTCCGGCGGCCAGCGCGCCCGCGTCGGCATTGCCCGCGCCATCGCGGTCGAACCCGAACTTCTGGTGCTCGACGAGCCGACCGCGGCGCTCGACGTTTCGGTCCAGGTCGTCATCCTTCAGTTGCTGCAGCGGCTGAAGCGGGAATTCGGCATGAGCTATCTGTTCGTGTCGCACGATCTGTCGGTGGTGCGGCTGCTGTGCGACCGCGTGCTGGTGATGTATCTCGGCAAGATCGTGGAATCCGGGCCTGCCGCCGAAGTGTTCGAGCATCCGCTGCATCCCTATACTCAAGCGCTGGTCGCCGCGGTGCCGCGCCTGCATGACGAGCCGAACGCGCGCTTGCGGCTTTCCGGCGAGCCGCGCAGCCCGATCGATCCCGATCCGAATGTGTGCCGCTTCTACGGCCGCTGCCCGCGCGGCGTCGATGCCTGCAAGACGACGATGCCGGCGCTGCGCAGCTTTGGCGCGCGCCAGGTCGCCTGCCATTTCGCCGAGGAATTTTTGCCGCAGCAAAAGGCCGCGTCATGAAGCGCAAGGCCGCCAAAAAGGCAAAACCGGCCGCGCCGAAGAAGCAGGCGAAGGCGCCGCAACAGAAACCGCTGCCCCACGCTGCCCCGCAAGCTGGGGTCAGCGAGATGGTGGCAGCAAGCGCGGCTGCACTCGGCCTAAAAGTCGATCCGGCCTGGGAGGCCAATGTTGCATTCAATCTTCAACTGATCCTGCGTCATGCCGCCCTGGTCGACGAGTTCGCCCTGCCGGACGACGCCGAACCGGCGCCGGTATTTTGCGCCTGAAGTGCGTCATGCTTGATACGCCAGCGACCAATTTCGATTTTATGAGCGCCGCCGACATCGCGGCCGCCGTGACATCCGGCCGGGCGCGCGCGATCAATGTCGTCGAGGCGGCGCTGGCGCGCATCCGCGAGCGCGATCCGGTGCTCAATTCCTTCACCGCGGTCACCGAGCAGCGCGCGCTGTTGCGCGCGGCGGCGATCGATGGCGCCCGCGAACTGGGCGAAACCCTGGGGCCGCTGGCCGGCGTTCCCTTCGCGGTGAAAAACCTGTTCGACGTCGCCGGGCTGCCGACACTGGCCGGCTCGAAGATCAATCGCGACGATCCGCCGGCCCCCCGCGACGCCGCCCTGATCGAACGGCTCGAAGCGGCCGGCGCCATCCTCGTCGGCGCGCTCAACATGGGCGAATACGCCTACGATTTCACCGGCGAGAACGTTCACGACGGCGCCGCGCGCAATCCGCACGATCACGACCGCATGGCCGGCGGCTCGTCGAGCGGCTCCGGCGCGGCGGTCGGCGGCGGGCTCGTTCCGCTCGCGCTCGGCTCCGACACCAACGGCTCGATCCGGGTGCCGTCGTCGCTGTGCGGGATTTTCGGCCTGAAGCCGACCTACGGCCGGCTCACCCGCGCGCGCTCCTTTCCGTTTGTCACGAGCCTCGATCATCTCGGCCCCTTCGCGCGCACCGCGCACGATCTGGCGCTCGCCTACGACGCCATGCAGGGTTTCGATCCCGACGATCCGGTCTGCGCTGACGTTCCCATCGAGCCGGTTACGCCGCTCATCGGCCGTGGCACCGAGGGCCTGCGCATCGCCGTCGCCTCGGATTATTTCAAATGCAGGAGCGGCGAAGCCTGCTACGCCATCGACCGCGTCGCCGCCGCGCTCGGCGCCAATCGCGACATCGCAATCCCGCAAGCCGAGCGCGCCCGCTCGGCGGCCTTCATCATCACCGCGACCGAGGGCGCGAGCCTGCATCTGCATCGGCTGCGCAGCCGCGCCCGCGATTTCGATCCCGCCGTGCGCGATCGGCTATTGGCCGGCGCCATGGCGCCGGCGTCATTGATCGTGAAGGCGCAAAAATTCCGCCGCTGGTATCGCCAGCAGGTTTTGCAACTGTTCAAGGAAGTCGACGCCATCCTGGCGCCGGCGACGCCGTGCACGGCGCCGCTGATCGGCCAGCAGACTTTCATGCATGGCGACGTCGAACTGCCGGTGCGCGCCAATCTCGGGATTTATACCCAGCCGATTTCCTTCATCGGCCTGCCGGTGGTCGCCGTGCCGGTGCCGTTGAACCCGCTGCCGATCGCGGTCCAGATCATCGCCGCGCCGTGGCGCGAGGACGTGGCGCTGCGCCTTGCGCACGCGCTCGAATCAAAGGGCGTGGTCGCGGCGCCGCGGCCGGCGATGTAGTCAAAGCCCTCCCCCTGAAAGGGGGAGGGTTGGGTGGAGGTTCGCGACCGCAACGCTTGCGCATTCGTCAAACACTGACCCCCACCGGCTTCGCTTCGCTCGCCACCTCCCCCTTTCAGGGGGAGGAATCAAAATGGAGAATCCCATGCAGCTCGACCTGCCGGAGGTCGTCGCCGAGGTCAAAATCGCGTTCGCCCGCTACGAGACGGCGCTGGTGTCGAACGACGTGGCGACGCTGGACGCGCTGTTCCACGACGATGCGCGCACCATCCGCTACGGCGGCGCGGAGAACCTTTACGGCTATGCGGAGATTAGATCCTTTCGCGCCGCGCGCTCGCCGGCGGGGCTGGCGCGCACTTTGTCGAAAACCGTCATCAGCACTTTTGGGCGCGATTTCGCCGTCGCCTCGACTTTATTCCATCGGCCCACGACCCCGGGCAAAGTCGGGCGCCAGATGCAGACCTGGGTGCGTTTTCCGCAAGGCTGGCGCGTCGTCGCCGCGCATGTCAGTGTCATCGACGCGTGACCGCCTACAGGCGCATTCTTCCGATCGTCTGCGTGCTGCTCGCCGGACTGGCCGGAGCGCGCGCGGACGGTCCTTTTGTCCTGCAGCCCTTGCGCGTTCCGCTGGCGGGCGATTTGGGCACGCTCGAAGCCTTGTTCGTCCGCCCGAGCGAACCGGGCCGCTATCCGCTGGCGCTGATCGCGCATGGCTCGCCGCGCTCGCCGGCCGAACGCCCCGCCATGACGCCGCTGGCGCTGCTGCCGCAGGCGCTTGAATTCGCCCGGCGCGGCTGGGCGGTGGTGATCGTGATGCGCCGCGGCTATGGCGGCTCCGACGGCGGCTGGGCCGAAACCTACGGCGGCTGCGGCAATGCCGATTATGCCGATGCCGGGTATGCCGGTGCCGACGACCTCAAGACGACGCTCGAATTCGTCTCGCATCGGCCTGACGTCGATCCGAGCCGGATGATCGCCGTCGGCGTATCCGCGGGCGGCTTCGCCACCGTGGCGCTCACCGCCGATCCGCCTGCGGGTCTGGCCGCGGCAATCAGCTTCGCCGGCGGCCGCGGCTCATTGTCGGACAATAATGTGTGCCGGCCGGACCGGCTGATCAACGCCTTTGCCGCCTTCGGCAAGCGCTCGCGCGTGCCGATGCTGTGGGTCTATGCCGCCAACGATCATTTCTTCGAACCGGATTTGGCGAAAGCGCTCGACGCGGCGTTCACCGGCGCCGGCGGCCGCGTCGATTTCGTCAGCGCGCCCGCGTTCGGCACCGACGGCCACGGCCTGTTTTCGCCAGCCGGCATTCCGATCTGGACGCCCTATGTCGAACAATTTTTGCAGCAGCAAAACCTGACAATGCGCACCGAGCCGTTGCCGCTGCCGCTCCCGGCGATCACAGCACCGACGGTGTTGGGCGCCAACGGCCAGAAAGCCTTTGCGACGTTTCTGATCGACGCGCCGCACAAAGCTTTCGCGCTGGCACCCGACGGCTCCTTTGGCTGGAAGAGCGGCATGCGAACCGTCGAAGCGGCGCGCGCCGCCGCGCTCAAATTTTGTCAGCAGAGCGGCAAGACTTGCAGCGTAATGTTTGTCGATGATGCGGCGGTGCAATCAAAGCCCTCCCCCTGAAAGGGGGAGGGCTGGGTGGGGGTGCGCGGCCGCAACGCTTGCGCAAGCCTCGAAGACAAACCCCCACCGGCTCGCTTCGCTCGCCACCTCCACCTTTCAGGGGGGGGTGGAAGAAGCCACAAACTTACGCCAGCCGCCAAAACTGGAAATATCGCGGGCGCCGGCTGTCGCCTCGGCCTCGACCAGAAAACCTTTGACGGCGCGGCCGTCGTCCAGCTCCAGCGTGCCGATCGACAGCGGCGGCGGCACCGCGCCGACGAAGCGGCCGAACGCGGCGGTGGACAACGCCCAGACCTCGACCTCGATGGCCGCGCCGGCGCCGTTCTTCACGCGCAGCAAACCGGGCTTCGGCGGCTGGGTGCCGGCGAGCGTATAGAGCCGGTAGTGCGGTGCGGTTTTAGCCCGACCGAGGAGCCGCGCGCCGAGCGAATGCAATTCGCCATTGAGCGGCATGCCGGAGAGATGCGCGCCGACTACAGCGAGCGCGATTTCGCCCGTCCCCGGCATGGCCGAAAGTTCTCGCAGCGGCGGCTGCGCAGCTTTGAGCGCACCAAGCGGCAGGCCGGTTGAGGAATGGAATTGCCGGCCGAGCGACGCCAGCATCGCATCTTCGCCGCCGGGCGCCAGCAGCGTGATGCCGAACGGCAGGCCGTCGCTGCGCATCGACGCCGGCACAGCGAGCCCGCACAGGTCGAGCAGATTGACGAAATTGGTGTAGGTGCCGAGCTTGCTGTTGAGCGCAATCGGATCGGCCAGCACTTCGGCGACAGCGTAGATCGTCGGCGTGGTCGGCAGCATCAGCGCGTCGACGGCGCCGAAGGCGCGGTCGCGCGCGCGGCGAAGCGCCTCAAGCTTGTAGAACGCTGCAAACGCCTCGGCCGCCGTTACCGTCGCGCCGGCGGCGATGATCTGGCGCGTCACCGGATGGATGGCGTCCGGCGACGACGCCAGCAGGTCTTTGACGGTGAGATAGCGCTCGGCCAGCCACGGTCCCTCGTAAAGCAGTTTCGCCGTGGCATAAAACGGCTCTATATCGACCTCGACGATAGTGGCGCCGAGCTCGCCCCAACGTTTGAGCGCGGCGTCGTAGGCGGCGGCGGCAAGCTTGTCGCCGAAGAACAGCCGCTGCGCGGCGAGCGGCGCGCCGAGTTTGACGCCCCCCGGCATCGGCCCGACGGCGTGCAACGGGCGCGGGCGCGAAAAAGCATCGGCGTCGTCCGGTCCGGCGATGATTTTTAACATCGTCATCGCGTCATCGACGGTCAGCGCGAACACCGAAACACAGTCGAGCGTACGGCAGGCCGGCACCACACCCGCGGTCGAGACCAGGCCGAGGCTCGGCTTGAGCCCCACGATATTGGCGAAGGCCGCCGGCACCCGGCCCGATCCGGCGGTGTCGGTGCCGAGCGCGAGCGGCGCGATGCCGGCGCCGACGGCAAGCGCGGCGCCGGTGCTCGATCCGCCAGCAATAAGTTTTTGGTCGAACAGATTGCGGCCGATGCCGTAAGGCGTGCGCACGCCGACCAGCCCGGTGGCGAACTGGTCGAGATTGGTCTTGCCGAGAATGAGCGCGCCGGCGGCGCGCAGCCGCGCCACTGCGGTGGCGTCCTGCTTCGCCTGATAGAGAAAGGCCGGACAGGCGGCGGTGGTCGGCAGACCGCCAACGTCGATATTGTCCTTCACCGTCACCGGAATGCCGTAGAGCGGCAGCGCTTTATCGCCGCGCTTCGCCAGCGCGCTTGCTTCCGAGACGACGTCTTCTTCTTTGCGTAACGTAATGAAAATCGCCGGATCGTTGTGGGCGCGGATGCGCGCAAAACTGCGCGCGACGATGTCGGCTGGCGTCGCGGCGCCGGATCTGTAGGCGTCGAGAATTTCGGCGACCGTCTCGGTCACTTCGCGCTCACTTCACGTGGTTACTTCACCGGCGCGGCGTCGGGAATGAAGCGATGGCCGAACACCGGCTCCTTGTGCGGCGTCGGCGGCAATTCCCAGGCGCCGGTCGAGGGCGGCCGCACCTCGGCGTCGACATGCACGTCGAGCAGGAACGGCTTGTTGGCCTTGATCGAGTGATCGAGCGCGCCGCGGAAATCCTGCGATTTCGTCACGGTCAGCGCATCGACGCCGGCTGCCCTCGCCCAGGCGGCGAAATCCGGATTGAACGGCTTTTTGTTGTCGCCCTGATGGAACATGGTGCCGTATTCGCGGCCGCCGAACATGCCGAGCTGAATGTCGCGGATCGATACCCAGCCGAAATTGTTCCAGATCACCCACACCACCGGAATGTTGTACTCGACCGCGGTGCACAGCACGTGCGGCACCATGGTGAAGCAACCGTCGCCGGTGACCGCGACCACCGGCCGGTCCGGCGCCGCGAGCTTGGCGCCGAGCGCGCCGGCGGCGCCGAAACCCATGCCGGAAAAGCCCCACGAATTGAGCATGCATTGTGGTTTGCGCGCGTTCCAGAACTGCATGTACCAGTTGTGGCTGACGCCGACGTCGCAGCAGATGATGCCGTCGGCCGGCAGCACCGCCTGGCAATCGGCGACCACGCGCTCCGGCCGCATCGGCATGGCGTGCAGATCGAAATTCGGCCGCACGAAGGCTTCCCATTCGGCGCGCCACTTGGCGATGTCGGCGAGCCATGGCTTCGTCATCCCAAACTTGGCGCCGCGCCGCTCGAGCTCGGTGAGGAGTTGGCGCAGGAAGGTGCGCGCGTCGGCGAGCAGGCCGAGATCGGGCGGATAATTGCGGCCAAGCTCGGCCGGATCGACGTCGACATGGATGAGTTTGGTGTCCGGGAAATTCCACGAATAGCCCGGCATCCATGACGAGGCGGAGCGGTCGTCGAACCGGGCGCCGATGGCGAGCACGACATCGGCGCGGCGGCCGGCTTCGTTGGCCGGATAAGCGCCGTTGCGCCCGATGAAGCCGAGCGACAGCGGGTCGGTCATGTCGAGGCAGCCCATGCCATTGGGCGATGAGATCACCGGGATACCGAGTTTTTTGACGAATTCGGTCAGTTCGCGGCTTGCTTCCGACAAGGTCACGCCGTGGCCGATGAAAATCACCGGCCGCTGCGCGCCAAGGATCATGTCGAGCGCGCACGAAATTTCCTCCGGCGAGGCGCCGCTGCGCTGGGTGTTAAGCGGCGGCGCCGGCGGCGGCATCTCCACGTCATCTTCTTCCTGGAACACGTTGAACGGCACGTCGATATTCACCGGCCCCGGACGGCCGGACAGCATCGTGGTCATCGCCTGGCGCAAGGCGAGCGGCAGCATGTCGACGCGGGTCGGCTGGAAGCTGCGCTTGACCACCGGACGGAGCACGTTGACGAAATCGGCCTGGAAATGCCGGTTGATCTCCTGGAACGGGCTCCTGTTGAACTGCGAGGTCGGCACGTTTGCGGTAATCGCCAGCAGCGCCGAGGAATCCGTCAGCGCGCAGGCCAGCGGCATGACGATATTGGCGGAGCCCGGCCCGCACGAGGTCAGCGTCGCCACCGGCTTGTGCTTGACGCGGAAATAGGCGTCCGCCATGTGGGCGGCGACCTGCTCGTGGCGCGGCGAGATGAGCTTGATGCGGTCGCGCGCCTGGTAGAGCGGATCGAGCATGCCGACATTGCCATGGCCGCAAATGCCGAAGACATAGGGAATGTCGTTGGCGATCAGATATTCGGTGATCAGCTCGGCGCCCTTCATGCGAGGCATTGGTGCTCCTGGGAGTCTTTCGCAACCTGACAGCACTATCACATTACAAGCGCGTTATCACCCGCGAAGGCGGGTGATCCAGTAATCGCGATGGGTTGAGCTCGATCATGTCGCTTGCGTGTACTGGATGCCCCGGCGGAGCTTGTCATCGGGCCGGCCAAAGGCCGGACCCGTTGGCGGGGCATGACAGTCAACGGCGACTAGTCGCGCAAGCCCGCCTGCTTGACGAGCGGATAGGTCACGTCGCGGAATTCGCGCATGCCGTCGATATAGCGCGGCCACGACAACAGCACGCCGTCGAGCCCGATTTTCGACAGGGTGGCGAGGCCGTCGACGATCTGCTCTTTGGTGCCGATCAGCGGAAAGCCGCCCCAGCCGGAGATCATCATCTCGGCCATGGCGTTCCTGCGTTCCTCGGGGTAATCGCGCTTGTTGATTTCGGCCGCCATCGTGTCGATGACGTTGCGGGCCGCGACCCAGTCGCCCTTCTCGTGCACATAATAATGGTAGAAGTCGCGGGCTTCTTTCTCGGTCTCCGCCTGCACGATATTGGCATTGCCCCACACTTGCACCTCGCGGCCATAGGTTTCGCGCGCGAGCGTGCGATAGGCGGCAACATGGGCGGTATTGATCGCGAGATCGTGGCTGCGGATATTGGTGAAGACGAGGTCGCAATGCCGGCAGGCAAAGTGGCGGCCGCGCTCCGACGAACCGGCATTCATGATCACCGGATGCGGCAACTGGATCGGCTTCGGCTGCAAATAGCCACCCTTGATGCGGTAAAATTTTCCGTCGAAGTCGAACCGATCGTCCTCGGTCCACAGCCGCTTGACGATGGTGACCCACTCCTCGGCACAGGCGTAACGATCCTCGTGCTCCAAGAGCGAGACGCCGAACATTTCCATTTCCGGGAAATTCCAGCCGTTGACGATATTGAGCGTGTAGCGCCCGCCGGAGATATGATCGATGACGGCGGATTGCTTGGCGGCGACGATCGGATGATTGAGCGCGACATGCGCGGTCGAGATCACGCCGGAACGCCGCGTCGCGCCGGCGATGCCGGCGGCCCAGGTGAATGTCTCAAAACCTGGCCCCTGCGGATCGGTGGCGCCGCCGAACCCGCGCCAGCGCGCCACCGGCACCAGCGCCTCGAACTCCATGGCGTCGGCGAGCTGCGCCAGCGTGACGGTGTTCGGCCAGGTGATGTCGAGCCGGCCGTCGAGATCCGACATCACGCAGCCGGAATCCAGATTGGTCTGGAAGGTGCCGAATTTGAGCTTGCGGCTTCCCAGCGCCGGATTGGTGTTGCGGCGGTCCTTTTGATGTGTCGCCATTTTCCGACGCTTCGCCTTGGCGCGCCGCCGGCTACTTGCCGCGCCGCTTCACCCGGCGCGCCAGATAATCGAAATTGATCTGGAATTGCTCGGCCTGGCTGATATTGGCTTTGAGCTTTTCGATATCGGCGCGCGGAAATTCCGGCGCTACTTCGCCGGCGGCTTCGGCGAGCAATTAAATCATCGCGCCGTTCTCCAGCATGATGGTGCCGATCACTGTCTCCGCTATGGTCGCGCCGGTGACGATGACGCCGTGGTTCTTGAGCAGCACGCCGCGGCCCCGACCAAGCGCGCGCGCCACGCCGGCGCCCATCTCGACGGTGCGGATCAGGTTGATGGTGTCGGTATAGGAGCCGAGCGCCTCGTAGAACAGCGCGCCGGGCTGGCTATAGCATTTGAGCGTGCGGCCGGTCGCCGACAGCGCGGTCGAATAGGTCGGATGGGTGTGGATGACGCAATTGACGTCGGGCCGCGCTTTAAGGATTTCGGAATGGATGAACACCTCGCTGTGGCGGCGCGCCTGGCCGGCGACGACATTGCCGTCGAGATCGATGGTGAGGATGTTTTGCATCGTGATCTCGTCGAGACCGATGCTGTGCGCCTTCATGAAGAACAGTTTTGGATCGTCCGGCAGGCGAAACGAAATATGGCCACGGGTGAAATCGTCCTGGCCCTCGGCGACCAGCACTTTGCCGGCGGCGATCAATTGCCGCTTGATCGCCTGGTGCGAAGCCTTCACGCGGCTCGGCTTTTTATCGAGTTCTTTGAGCATTTCCCTCACCCATTGCGCAGTTGCCGGCGCAACAGAACAGGGAATTGGCAACGCCTCAAGAGCCAATTTTGGCCAAACGACGGGCCGGCGATGTGAGAAATCTAGGCCGCCGCCTGGTCCAGCGGCTTATTGCCGTGAATGAGATCGTGGATCGCGGACAGCTTCTCGACTACGTGGGGCGACAGGATGAACGGGTAGATGTCGAGCAGCCCCATAGTGCGGTTGAGACTATTGAGCGCATTGCTCAACGGCACCCAGGTTTCGATCAGGGGCGAGGCTTCGCGCACTTTATAGGGATCGAAATCGACCTGGGCGTCGAGCTCGCCGGGCCGCGCCAGCCGCGGATGCACATACATGCCGAAGGCACGTGCCATTTCCAGCGTGTCGACGATGTGCAGATAGTGCGCCCAGGTTTCGGCAAAATCCTCCCACGGATGCGACGTCGCGTAGGCGCTGATGAAATCCTCCTGCCAGTTCGGCGGCGCGCCGTTGGCGTAATAATCCTGGAGCGCCTGGCCGTAATCCACGGCCTCGTCGCCAAAAACTTTGCGGCAGTCTTCGACGAGGCCGCCGTCGCGCACCAGCGCGTCCCAGAAATAATGGCCGACCTCGTGGCGGAAATGGCCGAGCAGCGTGCGATACGGTTCGTGCATGAGCGTACGCCGCTTTTCACGCTCGGCGTCATCGGCCTCCTCCAGCGCCAGCGTGATCAGGCCGTTGTCGTGGCCGGTCATCACCCGCGGCCCGTCGACATGCGGCGGGCTGGCGAGGAAATCGAACACCAGGCGTTCGCCGCCATTCTCGCCTTTCTCGTCGAGCGGCAGATTGAGTTTCATTAGCGTGTAGAACAGCCGGTGCTTGGCGATTTCGATCTTGCGCCAGGCGACCAGATTGGCGGCGATGCCGGTGTCGGGAATGGTCCGGTTATGCCGGCAGGCCGCGCAAAACGTATCGGCTGTCTCCGCCTCGACCACCCAGTTGCAAACGTCGAACTGCGCGTTGGTGCAGAACCGATAGAGCTTTTTTTCGACGGCGAGCGCCCGCCAGACTTCGCCCTCGGGCTCGAGCGCCGACAGGTTCATGATCTCGGGGATGAAGCCGAGCCGATAGCCGCAGTTTTTGCAGGCGATATTTTCAAAATAGAGAAGTTGCCCGCAATGCTGGCATTTGAAGAGCTTCATGGCGGTTTCGTTATTGTCCCGTGCATCGTCGGAAAGAGCCTCGCCGCGGGCAAATCGTTCCTCCACGACGAAGGGTAAGAGGCTTGGACGGAAAAATCCTCAGAAAAAGCCTAAGGAATTCATATCCTTGTGGATCGAATTCTCGTGGATCGAACGGCACGACGGCGACGACACAGCGCCGATCCAGAGCGGCCAATCAGCCGGCCATGGCCGCGCGATTGGCGCCTTGCTGCAGAAAAATCCTTTGCAGCATGTCGCGTTCGATCGGTTTTTGCAGCACCGGGACGGCGCTGAAACGGGGATCGACACGGTCGGCATCATAGCCGGTGACGAAGGCGAATGGCACGCCGCGCGCCGCCAATATTTCGGCGACCGTGTAGACCAGCCCGTCGCCGAGATTGATGTCGAGGACCGCGGCGTCGAAGCGCTTGTCCCGCGCCGCCGCCAGCGCCTCGGAGACGGTGGCGAGCGGGCCGATCACCCGGAAGCCGAACTCGGTCAGGCAGTCGCCGATCATCATGCCGACCAGCGCTTCGTCCTCGACCACAAGAACGCGCGGCTTGACCTGGCGATTGAGCCCGATCACCGTGCCGCTGCCGTCGCCGCCGTCGCGTGCCGGGCCGAACGCGCATGATTTATTCAACGCGCTGCGCGGGATCGAGACCGCGCAGCGCAGGCCGTGCGGATTCCAGTCGAACGTCGCCTTGCCGCCGAGTTGCTGCTCGACGCTGGCGGCGATGACTTTCAGCCCGAAACTGTGCGACGAGGGTTCGGTGGTGCGCGGGCCGCCGTTCTCGACCCAATGCAAGGTCAGGGCGTCACCCTGCAATTGCCAGTCGAGGCTGATCTTGCCGCCCGGCGCCGATAGCGCGCCGTGCTTGGCGGCATTGGTGGCCAGTTCATGCAAAGCGAGCGCAAGACCCTGCGCCGTCGCCGGCTGCAGCAAAATATTCGGCCCGCCGCAGCGGATGCGGTCGCCGGCGCGGTACGGCGCCAGTTCCTCGTTGACCAGCGTGCCGAGGTCGGCGCCGTTCCAGCGCGAGTCCGACAACAGCGTGTGAGCGCGGGCCAGCGCCTTGATGCGGCCCTCGATCGCGTGCACGTAATCTTCGACGCTTCTGGCGCGGGTGAGCCTGATGATCGATTGAATGACGGCGAGCGCGTTGCGGGCGCGGTGATCGACCTCGCGGGCGAGCAAAACCTGGCGCTCTTCGGCCTCCTTGCGGTCGGTGATGTCAGTGGTGACGCCGGAGATGCGCACCACTTTGCCGGCGCCGTCGACGCTGGCGGCCGCCGTGCCGATGCACCAACGGATTTCGCCGTTCGGACGCAGCACGCGGAATTCGCTCTGCTGCGTGCGGGTGCCTTGCGCCATGGTGCGCACGATCTCGCGCAGCGCGCTCCAATCGTCGGGATGGATGAGCGCGCGGATTGTGCCGGCGGTGATTTTGCAAGTTTTCGGATCGACCCCGAAGATGCGGTGCTGGCCTTCGTCCCAGCGCCATTCGTTGGCGGCGAGGTCCCAGTCCCACGAGCCCATCTGCCCGGCGGCGAGCGCGAGGCTCCTGCCCTGCTCGCTCTGGATCAGCCGGCTGTTCGAGGCCTCCAGTTCCGCGGTGCGCTCCGCCACGCGCCGTTCGAGCTTTACGTTCAAGAGTTCGAGCTCGCGGGTCTTGTGGGACAGTTCGGCGAACCCCCGCACCTCGGCGCGCTCGGCTTTAGCGGTCGCCATTATTGTCTCCGAATCCCAGGCGGGACAGCTCGCGACCAATGACGCAGCGGGTGGTGAAGCGAAGACGGCGTAACGCCTCGGGGAGGCGCCGGCGCCCCCGCCAAAAATCGCTCAACCGACCTTGATTCCCCCCCACGCGCGCGCCTCAACATCAATGCCATGAGCCCAAACGCGGCCAAATGGCCAAGGTTCCAGCGAAAGCGCGGGTTTGATGAAAATTTTGTGACCCGTGGCTTTTGGGCGCCTGGCGACCCCGCAGACTTTATTCCTAGGCGGCTTTCACTCCTCACGGCCGCGGTCAGCGGCGCGCCGGCAGGAGGACTTCGATCTCGGTGCTGTCACCTGGCCGATCGTCGATGCGTCGGGTTCCCCGCAAGCCACCCTCGTCAAAACCGGCGCGGTGATAAAGTAGGCAAAGCGCCGGCCCGCGCGCTTTCACCGGCAATGAGGTTCGTCCATGGATCTTGGTCTAAAAGGATGCCGAGCGTTTGTCGCCGGCGCCAGCAAGGGGCTCGGCAAGGCTTGCGCGAAATCGCTCGCCGATGAAGGCGCACGCGTGTTCATCTGCGCGCGCAACGAAAAAGAGATCAAGGCCGCCGCGGCGGAAATCGGCGCGGCCGGTGCCGCCACAGCCGATGTATCGCGGCCCGCCGAGATCGAGCGCGTGGTGGCCGAAGCGATCACCGCGCTCGGCGGCCTCGACATCCTCGTCACCAATGCCGGCGGCCCGCCGACCGGTCCGTTCGACAAAGCCGGCGATAGCGACTGGGATATTGCCTATCAGCTGACATTGATGAGTGCGGTTCGCCTGATCCGCGAGGCGTTGCCGGCGCTGAAGGCTTCCGGCCGCGGCCGCATCGTCAACCTGACCGGCTATGGCGTGAAGGAGCCGATGACCGATCTTGTGGTGTCGGATTCAGTCCGCGCCGGCGTCACCGTGATGGCCAAGACCATCGCGTCGGACCTGGCGCCGTTCGGCATCACGGTGAACAATATCGCACCGGGCCCGATCATGACCGATCGCCTGGTTGCCATTCATGCCGCGCGGGCAAACCGCCTCGGCATATCGATCGACGAGCAATTCGAGCGCTTTGCCCAAACTATTCCGGTGCGCCGGATGGGGCGGCCGGAAGAAATCGGCGATCTGTGCGCCTATCTGTGCTCGCCGCAGGCCGGCTATCTCACCGGCCAGGCGATTGTCGTCGATGGCGGCGTCAATCGCTCGATCTGAAAGATCTGCAACGAAGAAACGGAGGAGACACCGATGGCGAACGGCCTGCTGCTTTTCATGACCGATATCGATCCCTCGGTCGAAAGCGAATTTAACCGCTGGTACGAGGAAGAACACCTTGCCGAACGCATGGCGATCCCCGGATTTGTCACGGCGCGGCGATTTCAGGCGATCGATGGCAATCCGAAATATCTGGCGATCTACAATCTCGAATTGCCCGCCGTGCTGCAATCGGCGGCCTACCGCCACGCCGTCGGCGCCGGCAAGTCGGCCTGGACCAAGCGCATGGAAACGCTGTTCGTCAACGGCCGGCGCAATGTCTATGCCGGCATTTCGGAACGGCATAGGTAATCAATCGACGGCGCGGGCGATGGCGCGCGCCGGCGCACCGTCGGAGCCGGCGATATTGAGCCCGAGAAACATGATTTCGGCGCGATGGCCGGCGAGTGCTTCGAGATTGGTGACATGCTCGGCGATCAGCACGCCCTGGCTGAGCAGCGTGTAATGCACCGGAAAGGCGAAATCCGCCGGCCGCCGCCCGGCGGCGAGGTCGGGCGTCGCAAAATCGACGCCGACGATTTTGGCGCCCTGCCTGGCGAGCCACGCGGCGGCCTCGCCGGTGAGACAAGCGTGGCGCATATAACGTTCGGTGTTGACGTGCCTGGCGCGGCCGCTGTCGATGAGCACGATGTCGCCCGGCTTCATGCGCGGGGTGGCGCCTTCGAGATCGGCGACGTCGATCACGCCGTCGTCGGCCACCTCGAAGCGCCAGACGACGCCGGAACCGTACAGCCGGTCGAGCGGTACCTGATCCATGGTCGGCCCGTCGGCGATGAAATGCCGGGGCGCGTCGAGATGGGTACCGTGATGCACCACCATGTGCACTTCGGTCACATTGGCGCGGTGCTCGGGAATCTTCGTGATCTGCCGGATATGCGGCTGCGGAAACGACGGGATGCGCGACAACTCTTCGGTCAGCCGGTGCGACAGATCGATCCATTTGCCGGGGACGCCTGAAATTTTCGGCGCCGGCAGATCGAGCCACCCTTTCCAGCCTGGAATCTTGTTAGCGGTGGTTTCGCACATGACGCATGCTCACTTTCGATGAATGTCTTTGCCGTTGCACCGCGCGCCGTTACGCGGCCGCGGCGACGTGGTCGAGGGCGTCGAGCAGATAGGGCCGAAAGCCGGGATAATTCTCGATCATCGGGAAGTGGCCCATCCCCTTCATCAGGGCGAAATGCGCGCCGGGAATGGCGCGGGCGACGGCTTCGCTCATCGCCGGCGTGCAGGAATAATCGTATTCGCCAGTCAACAGCGCAACTTTGCAGCGTTCGGTGTCGATCTGTTTGATGTCCTCGCGCGCGTCCCAGTCGATGCTGTAGAAATAAACGTCGCCCTGATAGACGCCCGGGCCGGACTGGGCGTAATACCACCAGTTCTCGCGGCGGTTGACTTCCGGACTATAGGGCGAGTTGAGGCCGTAGGTGTAGCTCGCGCACAATTCGCCGCCGTGGATCGCCGGATGGTGCAAGAAATCGTTGTAACGGCCCGGCGCATAGGCCGAGCTTTCCAGCCCGACGATGCCGGCGATTTCGCCCTGATAGCGCGCCGCGAGCTTGAGCACGATGGCGCCGCCCATCGAGCAGCCGAGCACCGTCGGACGCTCCAGTCCAAGCGCCAGCCAGACCGCGCGGATGATGCCGAGATAGGATTCGGTGGTGAGACGGAATTTCTTCAGCCACCAGCGGTCGGGCGGCGTCGAGCGGCCGTGATAAGGCATATCGAAGGCGACGACGCGGAACCGCTGCGTGATCGCTGTGTCGTTCATCAGGTGGCGAAATTGCCGGCTGTCGTTGCCCGCGGTGTGCAGCAGGAGAAGCGGCTGGCCCTGCCCGGCTTCCTCGACGAAGATGCGGTGACGCTCGCCTGAAATATCAAGACCGATATAGCGGCCGGTGATCGGCTCGAAATCGGGCATTGCGGTTCTAGGCGTTGGGCCTTCAGGCATGGGGCATCCCCGTTTCCCGCATGATGTTCATCAGGCGATGCAAAGCACGCGCATTCTGCATGGCGATAAGCCCGTCGCCCTCCAGCCGGAACTCCGGCACGCGCATCAGCATGGCGAAAAAGTCGTGATAGAGCGGCGGCGGATCGGGACTTAGGAATTTTTCCCAGACCTCGATCGGCGCCGTGAATCCGAAACTCGTGCGCACGTCGAGCCGCGGCGAGGCGATGATTTCGGCGATCTTGCCCTGGTCGATTTTCAAGGCATAGCGATGATCGCCGAACGTCAGCGCAAAGGTGGTATTGAACCATTCGCCGATGACGTTCAGCTCGGGATCGCCGTTGACGCGCTCGCGGTATTCGTCAAGCCAGGCGGTACCCGGAAAATTGCTCATGACAACAAACCCGACGAAAGTTCCGTCCGCACTTCACCGCGATTCTCGCGCCCAGTCACCGCGCCAATTCAGGCGCTTGTAGACAAATTTCCTACACGACGGAACAGGGAATTTCTGAACGTTAGGTGCGGGCGTGGAACCTAATTGACCAGTCGATCATTGTACTGACGGTCACGGGATGCGTTTTTGTCCCAACGATCAGAAGCCCCAGCCTCAAGCCCCCCAGCCCCTGCTGGGGCTTTTTTTTTGACCTCGGGAGGGGCACATCCTGGGACCATGCACATCATCAAGACTGCCGCCGGCCGCGGAAGTAACCCTCATTCGTGGTGTTCTGCTTGATATTGGCGGTATCGCCCTCTTCCGCGGCGTTGGGATGATGCTCATGCTTCACCACCTTGTCGCCTTTCGAAACTTTCGGATTTGTCTTCGGACCGTACTTGCCTCGACTGGCAGGCGGTGTGGGCGGCATACGGCTCGACATCATTCAAAATCCCTACGGTAGCGTCCTCACGGAAGCTTCTGCCTGAGCGTTTTCATGGGGTTCTCTCCGTCCCCCAATCATTTTGGCCCATGCCGCCTCCGCTATGTCAGGCGGCCCACTTCGCGCTGCACGAGTTGCCGATAGAGACCTTCGTGGCCCACGAGGTGATCCGGCGCGCCGTCCTGCGTGATCCGGCCGGTTTGCAGCACGATGATGCGATCGAAATTCCGCAACGTCGAGAGCCGATGCGCGATAGCGATCACCGTGCGCTGGCGCATCAGCCGGCCCAATGCCTCGCGAATCATTTCCTCCAATTCGCTGTCGAGCGCGGAGGTGGCCTCGTCGAGCAGCAAGAGCGGCGCGTCCTTGAGGAAAGCGCGCGCGATAGCGATGCGCTGGCGCTGCCCGCCCGAGAGCTTCACGCCCCGATCGCCGACGATCGTCCGCATGCCGGCCTGCAGATCGTCGATGAAGTCGCATCGCGCCGAGATCGCTGCTTCGATGACTTCGTCATCCGACGCGTCCGGCCGGCCATACCGGATATTGTCCATGACGGAACGATGAAACATCGAGATGTCTTGCGGCACGACGCCAATCAATTCGCGCAAGCTCACCTGCGTGACGCGCGCGATATCCTGGCCGTCGATCAGAATCCTGCCGAACTGCGGATCGTAGAAACGCTGCAGCAGCGCGAACAATGTCGACTTGCCGCCGCCAGAATGGCCGACCAGACCGACGCGCTCGCCCGGGCTGAAATTGAGACTGAAGTCCTCGAAAATCTGTTGGCCGTCGGCATAGCGGAAATCGACGTGCTCGAACTTCACGCTGGCGCCGCGCCTGACCAGCGGCTCCGCTTCGGGGTGGTCGCGCAGCTCGTGGGGCAACAGCAGCGTCGCCACCGCCTCGGCGAGACGGGCGATATGCTGCGTGACGTCGACGAGCGCCACCGCGAGATCGCGCGTCGCATGCAGCACCGACAGTCCAAGCGTGCACACCAGCACGACATCGCCCGTCGTCGCCGCGCCTTGCTGCCAGAGCACGATGGCCCAGGCAAGCAGACCGAGCGTCAATACGATCGTCGCCGCGGCATGAAGGATGCGGAGTCTCTCCAGATAAAACAGGCTGCGCCGTCGCGCGTCCATCTCGTGATTGACCGTCAGGTCAAAGCGGCGATGCTCGCGCAGGATGCCGCCAAACGCCCGCACCAGCGGCATATTGTTCACGACGTCGACCATCTCGCCGTCCACGGCCGCCGCCTTGCTGGCAAAGTCGTGATGCAGCGGGCGGCCCGCGGCCGCCAAGTGGAACATCAGCCACACCATGGCGCCGGCAACGACCGTGAGGCCGGCGGCCATCGGCAGGCTGACCGTGAATATCAAGGCGATCGCCGCGACAGTTGCCACGCATGGCGGCAGTACGTTCCAGATAAACATATTCTCGGCGGTAAAGACCGCGTTCGAGGTGGCGGTGACGCGGCTGGTCAGCATGCCGGGCAGCCGATCGGCGAAATAGCCCGGCGAATGGCCTATCAGGTGCCGGAACAAATCGCGCCGCAGATCGCCGGTGACCCCGACGAATGAGGAATTGGCGATCCAGCTGGCGACGCGCCACAGCAGATTATCGGCGGCGATCAGCGCGCCGAGGACAAAAAAAGCCGTCCATACACCGGCGCTGGCGCCGCTCGACAGCGTGTCGACCAGATATTTGACGCCGTATTGGGTGCCAACCGAACAAAGCACCGCCGCCAGCACCGCGGTGAGGATGATCGCATGGGATAGCGGCCGCAGCCGGACGTAACGGAAGATGAAGGCGAGCGGACGAGAGCTGTACCCACAAAGATCGGCCATTGGATCGGCCATGGGACTGTTCATTTCCGCTCCGGCGTGCCGCCCGCTCTCCCGCAAGGCTTATTTCGAGAAGGCTCATTTCGAGTCACAGCGCCTGGAACCAAACGAACTGGAACATCTAATGTTCCGCCGGCCACGGACCGACCCGCGCCGCGCCGCGCCAGCGCTTCCAGCCGCATTGCCGCGGCTTGGTGTTCACGTCGCAGCGGACAAAAAGTTCCCTCGGCGGCAAAAAATAAGTTCCCTGCAATATTTGAAATATTCGGCTGTTTCGACGTTGTCGGTAGTTGCCGGGGTGAAAAACATCAGCACAAATGAGGGTTGTTCAATGCATATCGCACAAATTGCGCCGCTGACCGAAGCCATCCCGCCCAAGCTTTATGGCGGAACCGAACGGGTGGTGTCCTGGCTGACCGAGGAATTGATCGCGCTTGGCCACGAGGTGACGCTCTTTGCCAGCGGAGACTCGGTGACATCGGCCCGGCTTGAAGCGGGTTGGCCCCGCGCGTTGCGACTAGACGGCGGGGTGCGCGACCCCAATGGGCTGCATATGATGATGCTGGAGCGCGTGTACCGGCGCGCCGCCGAATTCGACTTCCTCCACTTCCACCTCGACTACTATCCATTCTCACTGTTTTCGCGCCAGTCCACGCCATTCGTGACGACATTGCATGGCCGGCTCGACTTGCCGGAGCATCAGCCGGTGTTCGACACATTCAGCTCAGTGCCGGTCGTGGCGATCTCCAATTCGCAGCGGCGGCCGCTGCCGCAAGCGAACTGGATACGCACGGTGCACCACGGTTTGCCAGCGCAACTCTTGGTCCCCAAACCCATCAAACCGAGTTATTTCGCGTTCCTAGGCCGCATCGCCCCTGAGAAGGGCATCGATCGCGCCATTCGCATCGCCCAGCATTGCGGCGTGCCGCTGAAGGTCGCCGCAAAAGTCGACAAAGCGGATCAGGACTATTTCGCCGAGCAAATCCAGCCGATGATCAAATCGGGCAACGTCGAGTATATCGGCGAGATCAACGACAACGACAAATCGGAGTTCTTGAGCGGCGCGATCGCATTGCTGGTTCCGATCGACTGGCCCGAGCCGTTCGGACTGGTGATGATCGAAGCCATGGCCTGTGGCACGCCAGTTATCGCCTACAATCGCGGATCGGTGCCGGAGATCATCGACGAGGGTGTCAGCGGATTTATCGTCGAGGACGAATCCGGCGCCATCGGCGCCGTCGACCGCTTGGGAAATCTGTCCCGCGAAAAGATCCGGCAGCGTTTCGAGGAGCGCTTCACCGCGCGCCGCATGGCGCTGCACTATCTGAGCGTCTACCGCAGCCTGAGCGATGCCGTCACCCCGCACCTGCGGCTGATCACCGACGGCGCGCCGGCCTTGTAATTGCAAATCTTGTAATTGCAGCAAATCTTGTAATCGCAGATGGACTGCGGCGACGCCCTTGGTGTCGGCGCCACTACTCTGTCTTTTCCGTAGGACGGGTCTCCGGCATCAGCAGCCACAGCACGACTAAGCCGACGAATGCAATCGCGGCCAAAGTCGCGAAGGCCGACGAGCTGCCGAAATGGTCGCTCATGTAGCCAGCGAGCGTTGAGCTGAGCGAAGCGCCGATCCCGGTGGAAGTTCCGAGGATTCCCAGGCCGAGGTTGAAATGGCCGGTGCCGCGCGTCAGATCGGCGACCACCAGGGGTACCATGACGCTAAAGACCGCCGCGGTCACCCCGTCGAGCAGCTGCACGACCAGCAACAGCGAAGGATTGCTGACCGAGGCAAACAGAATGCCGCGAATTGGCAGTGACGCGAACCCAATCAGCAGTAACGGGCGACGTCCCCAGCTTTGCGCCTGCATCCCGACCCACGGCGCCAAAGCCGCGACGAGGAGCTGCGGCACGACGATACAAGCCGCGATGATGAGCGTCGCCCACTGCGCCGACCGCATGGTGACGACGCTGCCCATCAAGGGCAGCATGGCCGCATTGGCAAGGTGAAACAGCAGCAGGCAGCAGGCGAAGATGAGCAGCGGCCGATTGCGCAGCAGCGCGCCCGCTTTGATCGGATGCCGTTTAACATCGGGCTTGTCGACACGTCGTCGCGGCAACGCGCCGTGCGCCCGCTCGGGATCGATCTCGGCCGCGGATATCGACCGCAGCGCTATGAGCGCGGGCCCGAGCAAAAGGACAGTGACGATGAAAACAGCGCGGGCAGAAAGGAAATAGCCGCAGGTGCCCATCGCGGCGGCCGCCAAGCCGTTACCCACGGCGGCGTAGCGCGCGTTGCGTCCAAGCCGTTCGCCGATCGCGGCATGCCCGACCAAGCCGAGGCTGATCGCGACCATGGCCGGACCGAGCACGCAACTTGCGAGCGCATGCAGCACCGATCCCGCCAAAATCAGCGGAAAAACGGGTACCACCGCATAGGTCAAAGCGCTCACGCAGACGGCCACGATAGCGATACCGGCGACAAAACGCTCCGATCGGACCGCATCGACCAGCGCTCCGCCCGGCATTTGGCCAATCAAGGAGGCGAAGCCGGCGACGGACAGGACCAGCCCGATGTCGACCTGCGTCCAGCGCTGCGTCGTGAGATAGACGGAGACAAACGGCCCGAAACCGGTCTGCACATCGGCGACAAAGAAAATGAACCAATCGAGCCCGCGCAGACTTCGCCGGGACGGCGCCTGCGGCGGCTCGGCCCCCTCCGGCTGTTCGACGGGCGGCGGCGCAAACTCGTCATCGATCGCTGCGTGCGGATCCGGCCAGTAGCGCAAGCGGCGTGACGGATTTCCGGGTACCATGCGTCTCCAGCGCGGTTGTCTAGAATTTGAGCTGAATCATTTCCGAACGACGGCAACGACTTTTCTGGATCATGCCCTATTCAAACGGCAGCGGCTCGAGCTTGCCGAGCGCGCCTAGAACAATGACGGGCTTGCCCTCCTGGTATTCGGGAGCTGCCTTGACCTGATCGGGAGTGAGTTCAAGCGTAATCCGCCCGCCGGGCTCGGCCGAAGCGGTAAAGTGCAGCGCGTTCCAGTCCACCGCGATCTTGCGGCTGCCGACGCCAAGGAACCCGCCGAAATCGATGATTGCGGCAGGCACCTTACCGCTGCGGTCGACGATCACGTCCACGATCCGGCCCATATTCGAGTCGTCGGCGCTGCGCACCTCGCGTCCGAGGATGCCCTCGACTTCGTGGTCGTTGAGGATGGTCACCGCAGGAGAATCCGGGGGCGATGCCGCCGGATTGTCCGCGGGCTGCTGAGTCTGTCCCGGTGGCGGTCCATTCTCGGATAAAGCGACGTCGATCGCGACGCCAAGTGTCAGCACTATGACTGCTGCCACCGCCGCCAGCGTCCCCAATCCCGTTGGATTCTCGCCGCGCATCCTCGCTCCAGCAATGCCGATGGAACCCGCACCACTAGGCCCACCAAGTGCTTAAGCCCACCAAGTGCCGCTGGTTCCACGCAATGCGGAGGTCGGTATGGCAGACATCGCCGCACCGCAGGCCTGCCGGCGAAAATTCGACGCAATCAGGAGGAAAAAACGATCGAAACCTGAATATTGCCGCTGATCCGCGGCGTATCCAGCAAAACCGTGTCGTTATACCGGCGCACTCTGAGATCGACGCTCGATGAACCGAGCCGCAGATCGCGCAACATCACCTCGTCCAGAAATTCCGGCAGGCACGGATTGCGGAGCCGGATTTCGCCCTTGAAGAGGTCGAATTCCAGGCCAAGTGAGGCTTCCAGCAGTGTGAAAGGCGTGGCGCTGGCCCACGCTTGCGGCGAGCAGGCGACCGGATAGAGCGTCGGACCCTGGCCGCTGTGGCGCTGGAAACCGCAGAACACCTCCGGCAACCGGCGGTGATCCATATACGTGCCGGCATTGAACAGACCGGTAAACAGCGTTTCGATCGAGCGCTTGCACTGGTAGCGCGCGAAACCAAGCGCGATCAGCGCGTTGTCGTGCGGCCAGACCGAGCCGTTGTGATACGACATCGGATTAAAGCGCGCCTCACCTCTCGCCACCGTGCGGATGCCCCAGCCGGAGAAGAAACGCGGCTGCAAAAGTTCCTTGGCGACGCGCGCCGCCCGATCGGGAGCGGCAATGCCGGTGAACAGCAGCTGGCCGGCATTCGACGTGCGCACTTGGCAGGGCCTTTTCGCGCCGTCAAGCGCAAGCGCATAGGTCTCGATCTGCGGGCACCAGAACGCCGCCTCGAAACGTTCGGCGAGACGGCTTGCTTCGGCGTCGAGCTTATGCGCCGCGGCGTCGCGTCCGAGCCGCCGCGCACAACGCGCCGCCATGCGCTTGGCGGCGTAGACATAACCTTGCACCTCGACCAGCGCGATCGCGCCCTCGGCCAGGCGTCCGTCGGCGTGAAAGATCGCGTCATGGGAATCCTTCCAACCTTGGTTGGCGAGCCCCTGATCGGTCGCGCACTGGTACTCGACAAAGCCATCACCATCCGGATCGCCAGGCCCGTCGATCCAACCCAAAGCGGCCTCGATGGCCGGCCACAATTCGACGATGGTCTCGGTGTCGCCGGTGCGTTCCGCATAGAGTCCGGCGAGCAGGACGAAGAGCGGCGTCGAATTGACGCTGCCGTAGTACAGCCCGAATGGCACTTCGCGGAGCGCCGCCATCTCGCCGCCCCGCATTTCGTGAAGTATCTTTCCTGGCTGGGCATCGGCGAGCGGATCCGTGGTCTTGGCCTGATACGCGGCCAATCGGCGCAACACGCCTCGCGCCACTTCGGGACTCCACCACAGCATCTGCAAGGCCGTAATGAGACCGTCGCGGCCGAACGTCGTCGAGTACCAGGGGATGCCGGCATAGGGATAGCGGCCCTGTGGCGTTTCCGTCATCAGCATCGCCAGGTCGGCGGCCGAGCGGCACAATATTTCGTTAAAACGCCCGTTCGAGGTTTCGACCGATGTTCGCTCGCGCGTCGACTCCCGCATTTCACGGCGTGCCGCCGCGAGACCGACGCAGGAACGGCAGCGGACGCGAGTCGGTTCGCTCGCAGCTGACGGCCAAAAAGATCGGCCGCATTTCTCCGGGCGCCAGATGCAGATCGTAAACAGCGGTGTCGGTCGCAAGCTGATCCGGCCGGGGATCGAAGTTCAGTGCGGTGCGCCGTATCTTTGCGTCCAAGCCGCGATAGACCAACAGCACCCGATCATCGCCGTGAATCTTCGCCGTCGCCGTGCCACGCCGTTCACGGTGCGACCCCCGCACTTCGAAAATATCGGCAAAATCATTCGCGAACAGCATCGACAGACGCAGGTCGACCGCGCGGTCGCCGTAATTGCGCACTGCGAGCCGCTGATACGCCGTGTCACGCCATAGGAAGATCGTGCGCAGAATGTGGACTCTGTCCTTCTCCAGGACGATGCTCTGGCCGTCCATCAGATCCGGATTGGTCAGATCGACGGAGAACGCCGAATTGTCGTCGCGCAGATTGGAGCCGAGCAACAGCGGCGGTGTCTCGTTCACCAACAATTCGAGGCGCGAGAGATGCCGCGTGTCCATATGGAACAGACCGGAGGAGCCATCGGATGAGGTCCCGATGTCGCCACGGCCGTCGAGCACCACGAATGTGTCACCATATTTGAGCGTGCGTGGCGGCCGCGCGGGCTGCGTGGCGGTGATGGTGAAAGACGCCTCGGAAGCGGGCTCGGCTGAAAATGCCGGCGCGGCGATCTTTGCGGCAATCTGCACAGCGGTTTTGGGGGTCATCGCTTTTCGCTCAACCGCCACCACCATCGGTGTCGTGGCTCATGGTCCGGCGCCGCCGTGGGTACTATCGACAACGCGCGTTTTTATCGGCTCGACGCCGATCCCATCGCGTTCCACCATGGCGTATTTAAGGAGCAAGATCGGGCCGGTCATGCAACGCTCCGTAAGAAGGGCAAACCTGAAGACCCCTCATAAGGGAACGCGTGACGGCCCTGATAGGTTCATTCAAATGGCCGCGCAACCGCCGCCGCCGGCGTGACGCTTCCATTCATCTGCCACAATACGTTCGGCAAATGCCAGATCTAGCCGACCTTCAGAACGGTCCGCTTTCTTTCGATTTTGCAGGCCGGGCAGCCATAAACAATCTCGTCATGCAGCGCCGAGTGCATTGCAGGCGTAACCGTCTTGATCCTCATTGGCGCGTCACAGCGTAAACAGATTACCGGCATATCGAAGTCGCGTATTTTTAGAGGTTCATTTCGACGTTCACCCTGGAGTGACATTGTAGCCTCCATGCATTCGCGTCTTTTCTGTACCAATCTACTCTTCTGTACCTATCTAAACGTATGGTGCGTTCGCAATAAAAGGGAGTCTGTATAAAATTGACCATCCGGTTCCCCAAGCTTCAAACTACGGCACTGCCGCCGCGCCCACGCCGCTTGCATTCGTCCATTAAACCGATATCAAGCGTGCAAATGGACCTAAAAACCTCCGGACTTGATATGGAGCTTGCGGAACCCTCGCTCCTTCCTGACCTGCGTAAATGCGCGATCCTGCTCGACATCGACGGCACCATCCTCGATATCGCACCGTCGCCGCAGCAGGTCTGGGTGCCGCCAGAGCTGCGACATAGTCTTGCGCGTCTCGATGAGCTGACTGGCGGCGCGTTGGCGTTGGTCAGCGGCCGGCCGCTCGCCGACATCGATCTCATATTTTCTCCTTTGCAGCTCGCCGCGATCGGCGGCCACGGCGCGGAACTCCGTCCGGTCGCGGGCACCGAGCCGCGGGTGTCCGCGGCGCCGCTGAGCGCCGCTTTGAAGCGTAAACTTGCGAGCGTTACAGAAATCGGGCCCGGCATACTCGCCGAGGACAAGGGCTACTCGCTCGCCCTTCACTATCGTCTCGCGCCCGAAAAGGGCGAGGAGTTGAGTGCGGCGGTCGCTGAAATCTGTGCGGCCATTCCACCAGGGACGATCGAGATCCTGCCGGGCAAACTGGTGGTGGAGATCAAGCCGGCCGGCGTGAACAAGGCAGATGCGGTGTGCGACCTGATGCGTTATCCGCCGTTCGCCGGCCGCAATCCGATCTTCATCGGCGACGACGCGACGGATGTCCCGGTATTCGGCATCATTTCAAAATTCGGCGGCCTTGGCTTTTCCGTCGGCCGGATTGTTGCCGACGTCAGCGGGCATTTCGACAAGCCGCAAACCGTGCGCTCGTGGCTGACGCGTATCGCCGCGGACGGCGAAAGTACGGCCGGATGATGGATCACGGGCTTGATCTTGCGGTGATCGGCAACGGCCGAACGGCGGCATTGGTCGATCCATGCGCGCGGATCGTTTGGTGGTGTTTCCCGCGCTTCGACAGCGACCCGATTTTCAGCCGGCTATTGTCGGGTAAGGAGGAGAAGGGCTTCACCGACGTCGTGCTCGACGACATGGTGGAGTTTCAATCCGAATATGTGCGCAATACCGCGATCGTATCCACCGTGCTCACGGATCGGCAGGGCGGCAAGGTGCGCATCACCGATTGTGTGCCGCGCTTTCGTCAATTCGGCCGGGTCTTCCGGCCGCCACAAGTGTACCGGATCGTCGAGCCCGTCGCCGGGCTGCCGCGTATCACGATCAGGATGCGCCCGACCTGCGATTACGGAAAGCCGCTGCCGCACCGCTCGGTCGGCAGCAACCACATCCGCTATTCCGACGAGAGCACCGCGATCCGGCTCACGACGGACACACCGCTCTCGCTGATCGAGGGCGAGTTGTCCTTCGTTCTCTCGCGCCCGCTCCATCTGGTGTTCGGTCCGGACGAACCCTTCACCGGCGACTTGCAGAGGACATGCCGGGAATTTGTCGAAATCCACCCACGATTATTGGGTGGAATGGGTGCGCCGCCTGTCGATCTCGTACGATTGGCAGGAGGCCATCATCCGCGCCGCCATCACGCTCAAGCTCAGCAATTTCGACGAGACAGGCGCCGTCATCGCTGCACACACCACCTCGATCCCGGAATCGCCGTCCTCCGGACGGACCTGGGACTACCGCTATTGCTGGCTGCGCGACGCCTATTTCGTCGTCCAGGCACTCAACCGCATCGGCGCGACGCGCACCATGGAGGAGTTCATCTCGTTTACGCTGTCGATCGCATCGAAGCCGGACCAGGAGCTGCGTCCGGTCTATAGTGTGGTGCCGACGACTTCGATCGAAGAGCGTATCGCACCTAACCTCGAAGGGTATCGCGGCGACGGCCCAGTGCGGATCGGCAATGCCGCGGTCAATCAGGTGCAGCACGACGCCTATGGCAGCGTGATCCTCGCCGCCATGCCGATGTTCTTCGACCGCCGTCTGCCGCGGCCGGGCGACCAGGGATTGTTTCATCTGCTCGAATCGCTCGGCGCCCAGGGCGCCGCGAAGGCCTTCGAGCCCGATGCCGGCATCTGGGAATATCGCGGACGCCGGCGCATCCACACCCATTCGGCCGCGATGTGCTGGGCCGGCTGTCAGAGGCTTTCCGCGATCGCAATACGGCTTGGCCTGGACGGACGCGCAAAACACTGGAATTCGATCGCCGATCCGATCCATGCCAGGTTGCTCGAGGGCGCCTGGAACCAGAAGCGCGGCGCCTTCACCGCGGCGTTTGGATCGGACGACCTCGACGCCAGCGTTCTTTTGCTCGCCGACCTCGGCGTCGTCGAGGTCGACGATCCGCGTTTCGTCTCCACCGTCGCCACCATGGAACGCGAGCTGGTGCGCGAAAAGCATGTCATGCGCTATGCCAGCGAAGACGACTTCGGCATGCCGGTGACGGCATTCCTGATCTGCAGATTCTGGCTGATTGACGCGTTGTGGTCGCTCGGGCGGCGCGAAGCGGCGCTCGATCTGTTCACCGATGCGCTACAACATCGCAATCGCTATGGTCTGCTGTCCGAAGATGTCGATCCGAAAACCGGCGCGCTGTGGGGCAATTTCCCGCAGACCTACTCGATGGCCGGGCTCATTCTCTCCGCGATGCGGTTGTCGCGAAGCTGGGAAGACCGCTACTGGCGCGGATAATGCCGGCGGCAGAGGCGATGCATGTGCGGCCCGTGCGCCCCGCAGACGGCGGAAAACGAAAAAATTCTTCTGTTGGAACCGATCGGCACCTGACGACGTTATGCTATTTCGTTGTGCAGGATAACGTTCCATCACTCCACAATCCATCATGGCAGCTCCCGGACACAAGCATTGGGCTATTGCCGAAGGATACATTCCTTCGCAGAGTTCGTTTTCGGATCCCGCCTTGGTGTCGCATGAGACCGCCTGCATTCTCAATGCCGGCGACGAGGCGGCGCACATTCGCATCACCGTCTTTTTCACCGACCGTGAGCCGGTCGGGCCCTACCGTGTCACGGTTGCGGCGCGTCGCACGCTGCATTTGCGTTTCAACGATCTCACCGAACCGCAACCGATCCCGCGCGACACCGACTATGCGTCGGTGTTCGAATCCGATGTGCCGATCATCGTGCAGCACACGCGGCTCGAACTCGCGTCACGCCGAAGTCAGTCTGCTCTCGACGATCGCCTATGCGGCAGCTTGATGCCCCACACGCCGCCGCCTCAGAGCTCCAATAAGAAAAACTGTCTTGTTTATCGTTAGTTACGCTGCGGTGCAGCGTAAACGGGAACAAAACGCGGCCGGGCGGGTTAACGGAGCGACGCAGGGGATAGTCCAGTGACCGTCATCGTCGTTTCCAACCGCGTCGCGCGCGCAGAACCCGATGAACCGGTCGCCGGAGGGTTGGCGGCAGCGCTGCTGTCAATGGTCACGGATTCCGGAGCGATCTGGGTCGGCTCGAGCGGCCAGGTCAGCGATCCAGCGCAAACACAAGATTCTCCCGCCAAGACCGAGTCGCTGGGCACCGGCGCTCTCGCCACCGTCGACATGCCGGCGAAACATTATCGCGGCTATTACGAGGGCTTCGCCAACTCGGCGCTGTGGCCGGCGCTGCATTCGCGCCCCGATCTCATCAGCGTCACTGCCGACGACTATACATCTTATCGCGAAATCAACGCCTTCATGGCCCGCACGCTGCTGCCCTTTAGCGGACCGGAGGCGGCGTTCTGGATCCATGATTATCACTTCCTGACGTTGGGCATGGAGTTGCGCCGGCTCAACATCGGGCGCCCGCTCGGTTTCTTTTTGCACACGCCGTGGGCGGATCGCCGCGCCATGGCCGCAGTACCGCATCATGCCGATCTCGTCGAGGCGATGCTCGCTTACGATCTAATCGGCTTCCAGACCGTCGAGGATCGACAGAATTTCGAAGACTATCTCCAGATCGAGCTGGGTCTCAACATAGTCGACGGAACGGCGGCATCGGATTGGGGATTGACGCAACTCGCCACCTTTCCAATCGGCATCGACGTCGAAGAATTTGCCGCTCGTGCGACCGAGTCGGTGGCGCAGCCGGAAGTCGCGCGTCTGCGCGCCAGCATGCAGGACGCCAAGCTCGTTCTCGGCGTCGACCGGCTGGATTACTCAAAGGGTATAGCTAACAGGATGCGCGCCTTCGACCGCGTGTTGGAGATCGAGCCAAGCTTGAAACGCCGCGTATCGCTGTTGCAAGTCGCCGTCCCTTCGCGGGGCAACATTCGCGCCTACCGTGAACTTAAGGTCGAGCTCGGCGGCTTGGTCGGCGAGATCAACGGTCGCCACGGTGAAGCCGACTGGACCCCCATCCGTTACCTGAACAAAGGCTTTTCGCAGCCTATTCTCGCAGGCTTCTACCGCGCGGCCCAAGTTGGCCTGGTCACGCCACTCCATGACGGCATGAATCTGGTCGCCAAGGAGTATGTGGCCGCGCAAAATTCGTTCGATCCGGGCGTGCTGGTGCTGTCTTCATTCGCCGGCGCGGCGAAGGAGCTCGGCGAGGCCGCCCTTCTGGTCAATCCTCACGACATAGACGCCATGGCGCGGCAAATCGCGGTCGCCCTTGCCATGAGTCTCGAAGAGCGGCGCGAGCGTTGGCAGACGATGGTGCGCAGGCTCAAAGCATCTTCGATCCAACATTGGTTCTCTAATTTCCTGCGCACGCTTTCGGCAGTGCGACGTGCGCCGTTGCGGGCGGCGACCAGACCGATCGTGCTCGACATCGGTCGCCGAAGTAACGCGGCGCGTAGCCGATGATGCGGACGGCGCCATAATCCGGCTTTTCAGTGACATAAACTTTATTCGGAAAATATCCGCGCACGGCCGCTAGCGGGCCGAGCAAAATCGGTCACCGCAATCGCATCTTTCCCGCTGCAGGGGACGACGGCGTGGCAGGCTTCCGCAGCGGTGCTTCTGAAGAGTGCTTGTGAGCAATATCGCTCAGCAAATGACAAAGTCAAAGATCAACATGCAGGCCTGAGGCGGCGAAGTGCTGCCAGGCGATGCGGTGAAGCCTTCATCGGCGGCGGCCGTGCAGCGGATGTGCGCTTCACAATGGAGAGATCTCACTCGATCGATCCATGCATTGATATACCGCAGTGGAGCGGCGGCAGAGGTCACAACTATGGAACCCAATATCGACAAGCCCAAGGCTCCAGAATCTCGAGCCGGGATCGAAGCCCAAGGCGATGAACGATTTGAAATCCCTGCCTCTGCCGGAGGTCGAGAAAAAATTGGGGTCGTCGCTGAACGGCCTCACTCAAGCAGAGGCGCAGAAACGGCTGGCCCAATATGGACCCAATGAGATTGAAGAAAAGAAGACCAATGAGCTCCTAAAATTTCTCAGCTATTTTTGGGGCCCGATCCCGTGGATGATCGAAGCGGCAGTAATCCTATCGGCGGTAGCTCGGCATTGGCCTGACTTTGGCATCATCCTGCTTCTCCTTCTCGCCAACGCCGTGGTCGGGTTCTGGGAAGAACACCAGGCAGGCAACGCCATCGCCGCACTGAAGGCCACGCTGGCAATCAAGGCCAGGGTGAAACGTGATGGCAAGTGGGTAAACCCGGCCGCGCGTGAGTTGGTGCCGGGCGACGTCATCCGCGTCCGTATGGGCGACATCGTGCCGGCGGATGCGCGCTTGCTGGAAGGCGACCCGATCGAAGTCGATCAATCCGCGCTGACGGGAGAATCGCTGCCCGCTACGCGCAAATCAAGCCAGGCAGTCTTTTCCGGTTCGATCGTTCGTCAGGGCGAAATCGGCGCGCTGGTCTACGCCACGGGTGCAAACACCTACTTCGGCAAGACAGCAGAACTGGTGCAGAGGGCGCAAACTGTCAGCCACTTTCAACGCGCGGTGCTCAAGATCGGCAATTACCTGATCGTTCTCGCGGTGGTTCTGGTGGCGACGATCATTGCCTTCGCGATCCTCCGCGGCGACCCGATCCTCACCACGTTGCAGTTCGCCTTGGTGCTGACTGTAGCGGCGATTCCCGTAGCGATGCCCACGGTGCTGTCGGTAACGATGGCGGTTGGCGCACGCCTGCTCGCAAAGAAAAAGGCGATCGTGACGCGGTTGGAGGCGATCGAAGAATTGGCGGGCGTGGATGTGCTGTGCGCCGACAAGACCGGCACCCTAACTCAGAACAAGCTGACCCTCGGCGATCCCTTCAGCGTGAACAATGTTCCCGCCGAACAAGTCATCCTCAATGCCGCGCTGGCGTCGCGCGCGGACAATGACGACACCATCGACCTCGCCGTTCTGGGAGGCCTTAGAAACGACCAAGCCTTGAAAAGCTACAAGGTGGGCCATTTCCAGCCGTTCGATCCGGTGCACAAACGCACCGAGGCCGCCGTCACGGGTCCTGACGGAAAGGCGTTCAAAGTAGCAAAGGGCGCGCCGCAGGTGATCTTGGCATTGTCGGCCAACGCCGCAGAGGTGAAGCCTGCCGTCGACAAGGCCGTCAACGAATTCGCGGGGCGCGGCTTTCGTTCATTGGGCGTGGCGCGGGCCGAGGAAGATGGCAAATGGCAGTTTCTCGGTGTGCTGCCACTGTTCGATCCGCCACGGGAGGACGCAAAGGCAACGATCGCGACCGCGCAACATATGGGCGTGAAGGTCAAGATGGTGACCGGCGATGCGCTGGCCATCGCCCGGGAAACCGCCAAGACACTGGGGATGGGCACAAATATTCTAGATGCCAGCAGCCTAGGCGACGAGAAGAAACAAACAACGATGGCGGTGGCGAAGGCCATCGAGAAGGCCGATGGTTTCGCCCAGGTGTTTCCCGAACACAAGTTCCATATCGTCGCTGACTTGCAAAAGTGCGGCCACATCGTGGGCATGACCGGCGACGGGGTGAATGACGCCCCCGCGCTGAAGAAGGCCGACTGCGAAATCGCCGTTTCAGGCGCGACGGATGCGGCGCGCGCGGCGGCGGCCATCGTGCTGATGACGCCCGGCCTGTCCGTAATCATCGACGCGATCAAGGAGAGCCGCCGTATCTTCCAGCGCATGAACAGCTACGCGATCTACCGCATCGCCGAGACGCTCCGCGTGCTGTTGTTCATGACGCTGGCGATCCTGGTCTTTAACTTTTATCCGTTGACGGCGGTGATGATTGTAATGCTGGCGTTACTCAATGATGGCGCCATTCTGTCCATCGCCTACGACAATGTTCATTATAAGGATCAACCCGAGGCCTGGAACATGCGCCTGGTGCTGGGTATCGCCACGGTCCTGGGGATCATTGGCGTCGTGGCCGCGTTTGGCCTGTTTTATCTTGGCGAGCGCGTCTTCCATCTCGATCGCGCGCACATCCAGACGCTGATGTACCTGAAGCTGTCCGTGGCCGGTCATCTGACGATTTTCCTGACGCGAACCCGCGGCCCGTTCTGGTCGATCCGCCCGGCACGGATTTTATGGGTCGCGGTGCTCGGCACGCAAACGCTGGCGACCCTGATTGCGGTGTACGGCGTGTTCATGACGCCGCTCGGCTGGGGTTGGGCACTGTTCGTGTGGGGCTATGCTGTGACTTGGTTCCTCGTGAATGACTGCGTGAAACTGCTCGCGTATCGGATTTTCGATGGTGCCAAAAGCGGTTCTACCAGCGAGGGCGCACACGGCATGCGGCCAGTGCCGTCGGGAGCATGAAAATGAAAATTCATTCAAAAGATTTCCGTGTGCATGAAGGCGACGAGGTCGATCTCAAAAAGTGGCCGACGAGGGTCGATCCCGTATACAAGTCCAAGAAGCAATACAAAAAACTGCTTGGGAAGCACGTTGAGCAACTCAGTTCGCAACAGCAGCTTCACTACGCATCAGACCGCCATGCCCTCCTGTTGATCTTTCAAGCGATGGATGCAGCGGGAAAAGACGGCGCCATCAGGCACGTGATGTCCGGCGTAAACCCCCAAGGATGCCAGGTGTTCAGCTTCAAGCATCCTAGCGCTACCGAACTGGAACACGACTTTTCTGTGGCGCACCAGCCGCGATCTGCCGGAACGCGGGCGAATCGGCATCTTCAACCGGTCCTATTACGAGGAGGTACTGATCGCCCGCGTGCATCCCGCGATCCTACGAAGCGAAGCGATTCCGGACATGCCGCATCACGACAAGAAAGTCTGGCACGACCGGTATCGTTCGATCGTAGATTTGGAGAAGCACCTCTATGTCAACGGAACCCGCATCATCAAGCTCTACCTTCACCTCTCGAAGGAAGAGCAACGAAAGCGCTTTCTGGCGCGCATCGACGAGCCGGACAAGAATTGGAAATTCAGTCTTGCCGATATCGCGGAGCGGAAATTCTGGAAGCATTACATGAAGGCGTATGAGGAATGCCTCAGTGCGACAACTACCCATCACTCGCCTTGGTATGTCGTCCCCGCCGACGATAAGGAGAACGCTCGGCTGATAGTATCCAGAATTATCCTCGATACGTTCGAAGACCTCAAAATGTCTTACCCCAGAACAAGCGCAAAGCGCCGCCGCGAATTGCAATCGATCCGCAAGCGGCTCGCGAAGTGAGATTTCGAATGTTCTGGCGCAAGAGACAGACCGTCGCCAGAATACCCGCACGTCATGGTCAGGAAGCTTGGAAGGCCGTGGAGCCTTTAGACGGAGGCGAACCTAATGGCCATTGCTGCCGATTCCGCGGGAGTAGCGGATGCAATTGAACCGTCGCCATCTAACGGCAGCTTGCGCGGTCTTGACGCCGTCAACCTGTTTCTCGCTGGAGCATTGTCGGGCTTCGGTCCTTACGTCGCCGCATTTCTAGCCGAGCAAAATTGGACCCAACAGGACATCGGCTTTGTGCTGACGGCAGCCGGATTCGCCGGATTGCTGAGTCAACTGCCCGGCGGTGCATTGCTTGACGCTATCCGATCGAAGCGAATCGCGGTCGCGCTGGGTTCTGGTATGGTTGCAGCGGGCGCACTGATCATCGCAATTTGGCCGAGTTTTCCCCTGGTGTTGGCCGCTCTGGTGCTCCAAGGGATCACCGGCGGTTTCCTCGGGCTGGCGATTGCTGCCATCAGCCTTGGCCTGGTCGGCCACACGGCGCTCGCCGAACGGCTCGGACGCAATCAGCGCTTTGCCTCGGCGGGAGGCGTGGTCGCGGCCGGCCTCATGGGCCTCATCGCCTATTTCCTGTCGTATCGCGCGATATTCTTCGCCGCCGCCGCGCTGGTGCTTCCGCTGCTCGCCGCTCTCGGCCGCATCCGGCCTTCAGACATCCACTTCGGTCGGGCCTCGGGAGTCCCGGATCATCAAGGGCCGAGCGCACCGCCGAGAGCGCGGCGCTGGAACCTTTGGAAGAACCGCAGCCTGCTCATATTCGCCGGCTGCGTGTTCTTGTTCCAGATGGCCAACGCGTCGATGCTGCCACTCGCCGGCGAGGCGCTCGCCTACAGCAAGGAAGCTTTCTCTTCGCTCGTCGTCTCAGCGTTGATCATGGTCCCCCAGGTGATCGTGGCGATCATGGCGCCATGGGCGGGACGCCGCGCGAACACGTGGGGCCGCCGGCCGCTGCTGCTCGTCGGATTCGTGGCCTTGCCGATTCGTGCGCTGGTGTTCGCCTGGGCCACCAATCCGACGATTCTCATCGCCGCTCAGGTACTCGACGGCGTCAGCGGAACGATGCTGGGCGTGCTCACCGCGCTGATCATCGCCGACCTTACAGCGGGTACCGGCCGGTTCAATCTAGCGCAAGGGTTTGTTGGGACGATGTCCGGGGTCGGCGCTTCGCTCAGCACGACCCTTTCAGGCCTCGTGGTCGGGAGCCTCGGGCGCGCGGCAGGATTTCTGGGCATCGCCGCAGTGGCGCTCGCCGCCGTGCTTCTCCTGTGGTTTCTGATGCCTGAAACCAATCCGTCAAATAGAAACGACGCACGAGCTTCGCCGTAACGGCCTTTCGCCGCGGCTACGCGGAAACACTCCATCAGAGCAATGCCCGGGTATGGTGAGCGATCTGCTCGTCTTCTTGCGAGGGGAGGACCTGCACCTCATAGCGCGATGCCGGGGCGCTGATGAGGTTTTTGCCCGACCGGTTCCGCACCGGATCGAGGCTGACGCCGAGCCAGGACAAGCCGCCACAGATTGCCGCTCGCGCTTCGACGTCGTTTTCCCCGATACCACCCGTGAATACGAGCAGATCGACGCCGCCAAGCGCAGCGATCATCGCGGCCACCTGCTTACGCACGGAATAGCAGAACATCGCAATGGCAAGTCTTGCATCGGCGTTTATCGGCGCGGCCTTATGCAACTGCCGCATGTCGCTGCCGACGCCCGAAATTCCGAAAAGGCCGGAACGGCGATCGACCAACTCCTCGATCATGGCGGCATCAAATTTCTTCTCACGCATCAGATAGACCAGAACGCCAGGATCGAGGTCACCGCTGCGCGTTCCCATGATCACCCCGCCCGTCGGGGTCAATCCCATGCTGGTATCGATCGACTTACCGGCTTTGACCGCGGTCACGCTTGCGCCATTGCCGAGATGGGCGATCACCAGGCGGTGCGGCGGATTGTCGGCAAGTTGGCGCACAATCGATTCGCACGAAAGGCCGTGAAACCCGTAGCGCTGAATTCCCTCCGATTGCAATTCCTTGGCAATTGGCAGCACCCGCGCCACCGCCGGCAATGTGGCGTGAAAGGTCGTGTCGAAACATGCCGCCTGCGGAAGCCCCGGAAAATGCTCTTGGGCGAAGCGAATGACCGACAAAGCCGATGGAATATGCAGCGGCGCGAAGGCGGTCGCTGCTTCGAGTTGCGTTAGGACCGCATCGTCGATGAGGCAATGCTGCCGGAGTTTCGGACCGCCATGAACAATACGATGCCCGATTGCGTCCGGCATCGGCATTTTGGCGTCGGTGAGAAGCCTTCCCGATGCGGATGATAGCTTCCCGTTGGCTGGGAATTGGATCCGTCTCGGCGAGCAATACGTTTCCGCGCGAGTCTTCGGCATGGCATTTGCCGCTTTTGTCGCCGATCAACTCGGCCTCGCCGGAGAGCAGCATTTCGATCCGTGAGGATCCAGCGCAATACAATCCGAATTTGAGCGAGGAAGAGCCGCTGTTCAACGCAAGTACATTTAACTCGGTTCAGCGTCCGTCATGCGCTGTCCGGCGGAAATACCGCGCTCACGCGGTCCAACGCCAGTCGCGGACTTCCGGCATGTCGTCGCCATGCTCGCAGATATAGAGCTTATGGCGCTCCATGGCCGCCCAGTAACGCGCGGTCGCCTTGTCTCGTTGATCGCTGAAGCGTGGAATTCGCCGGATGGCATCCAGCGCCAGTTGATAGCGGTCGAGATTGTTCAGCACGACCATGTCGAAGGGAGTCGTGGTGGTGCCCTCCTCCTTGTAGCCGCGCACATGAATATTGTCGTGATTGTGCCGCCGGTAGGTCAGCTTGTGGACCATCGCGGGATAGCCATGGAAGGCGAAGATCACCGGCTTGTCAGTCGTAAACAACTCATCGAAATCCTGATCCTCCAGACCATGGGGATGCTCGGATTGAGGCTGCAACACCATCAAATCCACCACGTTGACGACGCGGATGCGAATATCAGGAACATACGCGCGCAAGAGGGTCACGGCAGCGAGCGTCTCAAGCGTCGGCACGTCGCCGGCACAGGCCATGACCACGTCGGGATCGCCGGCATCGTTGCTGGCCCATCGCCAAATACCCGCACCGGCGGTGCAGTGGCGAACCGCCGAATCAATGTCGAGCCACTGCCACTCCGGCTGTTTGCCGGCGATGATCAAATTGACGTAGTTGCGGCTGCGCAAACAATGATCCGCTACCGACAGCAGGCAGTTTGCGTCGGGCGGCAAATAGATTCGAACGATATCGGCTTTCTTGTTTGCCACATGATCGATGAAGCCCGGATCCTGGTGCGAGAAGCCGTTGTGATCCTGGCGCCAGACGTGCGACGTGAGCAGGTAGTTCAGCGACGCGATCGGCTTGCGCCATGCGATTTTCCTGCTGACCTTGAGCCATTTTGCATGCTGATTGAACATCGAATCGATGACGTGGATGAAGGCTTCGTAGCACGAGAAAAAACCATGGCGTCCCGTGAGGAGATATCCTTCGAGCCAGCCTTCGCACAGATGCTCGCTCAGCACCTCCATGACGCGTCCTTTGACGCTGAGATTGATGTCGACATCTTCGACCTCAGCCATCCATTCCTTGCCGGATACTTGATAAACGGCGTCCAACCTGTTCGACGCCGTCTCGTCAGGGCCAAACAAGCCGGAAATTCTTTTTGTCGAGATTGAGCTTCATCACGTCGCGCAGAAAATTTCCGAGAACCCGCGTTGATTCCGCCTCGACGCAGCCTGGCTTTGGCACCGCCACGGCATATTCATGGAAATGGGGCATCGCCAGCGGCTGCAACAATTCCCCGCCATTGGCGTGCGGATTAAAGCCCATGCGGCGATGGCCCGTCGGGGCAAGTGCCGCGAACTCCTCGCGGAACTTGCCGCGTTCGTCGAACAACTCGTGCGCCCGGTAGCTCTTCATCCAGTCTTCGAGCTGCTTAAGATGTTTGGGATTCTTGAGATCGGCGAGCGGGACTTGATGCGCGCGCCAGGTCCCCTCGACCGGCTCGCCGTCCACGAACTTTGGCCCGGTCCAGCCTTTTGGCGTGCGGAACACGATCATGGGCCAACGCGGCCGCTCCACCGTATCCGGAGAGGAACGCGCCGCCTTCTGGATCGCTTGAATCTCCGCCAGGATCGTATCGAGCGTGCCGGCCAGACTTTGATGCATCACGGCGGGTACGTCGCCTTCCACGAAATGCGGTTCATAGCCGAAACCGCGGATCAGGTCGGTCAATTCCTGACGGCTGATGCGCGCGAGCACGGTCGGATTTGCGATCTTGAACCCGTTGAGATGAAGGATCGGAAGAACCGCGCCATCGCGTGCCGGATTGAGAAACTTGTTGGAGTGCCAACTTGTGGCAAGTGCGCCCGTCTCCGCCTCGCCGTCGCCGATGATGCAGGCGACGATCAGATCCGGATTGTCGAAAGCGGCGCCATAGGCGTGGACCAGGGAATAGCCGAGCTCCCCGCCTTCGTGAATTGAGCCGGGAGTTTCCGGCGATACGTGACTGGGAACTCCGTACGGCCAGGAGAACTGACGAAACAAACGATGCAGTCCATTCCGGTCGCGCTCGATGGCCGGATAGCGTTCGGTGTACGAGCCTTCGAGATAGGTCATCGCCACGATGCCCGGGCCGCCGTGACCCGGACCGATGACATACATCATGTTCAAGTCGTTCTCTTTGATCAGCCGGTTGAGGTGGACATAGAGAAAGTTCAATCCGGGCGTCGTGCCCCAATGGCCAAGCAGGCGCGGCTTGATATGTTCGAGCCTGAGCGGAGACTTCAGCAACGGATTGTCTTTTAGATAGATTTGCCCGACCGAAAGGTAATTTGCCGCGCGCCAATATGCGTCCATTTTCTCCAACAGATCGGGCGACAGCGCGGGCGGCATCTCCCCCAGCAGACCGGGCGACAGCGCGGCTGGCATCTCCTCCAGCGGATCGGGCGGCAGCGTGGCAGGCATCGGCGGCTCCTTACGGCTTCATCCGTCGCCCAGAACGAATGATCTCAGAGGTGCTTGCTTGGGCGGCGTGGCGCGTTCTGCCATGTTCAGCGCTGACAAGATTTGCGCCACGATCTCGCGCGGCCGCGGCTCGATCGAGACGATGACGGGATTTTCGTCCGGGCCCGGCTCCTCCAGCGCCTCGAATTGGCTGTGCAGCAGGCTTCGCGGCATGAAATGCTCATGGCGGGTGGCGATACGGCGCGCGATCAGCGCCTCATCGCCCTTGAGATAGACCAGACGAACGTCGGCACGATCGCCGATCAGAACATCGCGGTAGCGCCGCTTCAGCGCGGAGCACGCGATGACGTCATGGCCGCCCGAACAACGCGTCTTGTCGATCCAGGCGGCGACCGCGGCCAGCCAGGGCCGCCGATCCTCGTCGGTGAGCGGAATACCGCTGTGCATCTTGTCGACGTTGGCGGCCGGGATGAAACCAATCGGCGTCCTCGAACTCCCACCGCAGACTGCAAGGCGAGGAGTGCGCCGACGGTCGACTTCCCGCATCCCGAAACCCCCATGACGATCACCACCCTGGGAGCGGGGGGTGAAGTGTCTTCCGTTGGTGGAATTTGTACGGACATCAATCCGCTCCTGACGGCGCCGCGGCGCGATCCGTGAACCAATGGAGACGCCCGACCGGGTGAACCACGGCTGCGGGGAGCGTCCGGTCACCCGCTTGGGCGCGAGCGACAACACCCTGCTTGTCTTTTCCCGTCACCAGGAATGCCAGCTCGCGGCTGCTGTCGATCACCGGATATGTCAGTGTGATGCGGGCCTCGGCTTTTGCGCCAATGACAGCGACCACCCATCGTTTCGTCTCCTGCAGCGCGGGCTGCCCGGGGAACAACGAGGCGGTGTGTCCGTCGTCGCCGATCCCAAGCAGCATGACGTCGAACAGCGGCCGGCCCGGAACCAGCGTGTCAGCGCCGTAAAAGCGCTTTAGCGTCGTCTCGTAGGCGCTGGCGGCTTCGTTTGGCGACAAGCCCTCGGTCGGCACCGCATGGATATTGTCGTCGGGGACAGGAACGCGCGACAGGAAGGCGTCGCGCGCCATCCGATAATTGCTGTCGCGATGGTCGTGCGGCACGAACCGTTCGTCACCCCAGAACCAGTGCGTACGGCGCCATGGAAAGCGCGACACAATCGGCGGATCGGCGAGAAGTTCATACAGGCGCCGGGGGGTCGAACCGCCCGACAGGCACACCGCGAAGGCGCGGTCGCTCGCCTGCGCGAGACCGCACAGCCATTCGGCGACATCGCGCGCCAGCGTTTCGGCATTCGCGAAAGTCCGGTTCTCGGTAACGGCGGTCGTCATGACGCCCTCGGCAGGGCCGAGCCGGCGCGCGGTAAGATGAAACGCTCGATCGCCTTGGCAAAACCCTCATCGTCATAGGAGTCGGTCACCAGGTCGGCCTGCGCCTGCACCTCGGGGCTGGCATTGCCCATCGCGATGCTCAGTCCGCTTTTACGAAACATCAGCTCATCGTTCGGCATGTCGCCGAGCGTGGCGATCTCGTTCGCCGGGATCGAGAGGAGTTTTGACAGCGTTGCAACGACGGTTCCCTTGTTGGCATCCGGGTGGGTGATGTCGAGATAGTAGGGTTGCGAACGAGCCGCCGACGCGTTGCCGCCGAGCGCGTCCTGGGCGGCCTTTTCGCAGCGCGCGACCAGATCGCGGTCGTCGCTTATGCCTACGATCTTGACGGCATTGCCGAGCACGGCTTCGAAATTCTCGACGACGGTCGGGGCGAACTTGACGGTCCATTGCTCCCGCGCGACATGGGGCGCGTTGGCATCGCGCACCAGCCAGTCCTTGCCGCTGTAGAACCACACATCCATCTTGTTCTGGAGGATGACCTCCAGCGCACGCTTTGCCGCGTCGGCGGCAAGCACGTGCTCCTCCATGATGGTCATGTCGGGCTTGACGAAGATTCCACCATTGAACCCGGCAACCGGGGTTCGCAGAGCCAACGGTTCGATCAGCATCGCCATGCCGCGCGGCGGCCGGCCGCTGGTAATCGCAAAGGCGATGCCTGCGGTCTGGAGCGCCTTCACGGCAGCGCGCGCGCGCGGCGTCAGCACTTTCTCCGCGGTGACGAGCGTGCCGTCGACGTCGGCGAGGACAAGTGAGATTTTCGACGCGGCGCGAGCGGGCTCTACCATGTGCGATCTCCTGCTTTCGCCGGCTCGGCCCGCGCGCGCGAACGGCCACCGCCGAGGATGAACCGCTCGATCGCCTTGGCAAAACCATCGTCGCCATTGCTGTCTGTCACGAAATCCGCGGCCTGTCGCACTTCCGGCTTGGCGTTGCCCATGGCAATGCTCAGACCGCTCCGCTCAAACATCGCGACATCGTTAGCGCCGTCGCCGATGGCGGCGACCTCCGCCAACGGAACCCCCAACAGCTTCGCGATCTCCGTCAATGCGACGCCCTTGTTGGCGAGCGGGTGGGTGATGTCGAGGTAATAGGACTGCGAACGCGCGACGCAAGCGCCATCGGCGAGCGCGGCGCGTACATCGCGCTCGCACTGTTCGAGCAGACCGAAATCCTTGCTGACACCGACGATCTTGGCGGCGGCATCGAGGGCAGACCCAAAATCTTCGACTACTGTCGGGCGAAATCCCACTGTGAGCTGCTCGAGGGGGACATAAGGCCCGTCGGGATCGCGTAACAGCCAGTCCTGGCCGCTGAAGACCCAGACCTCGACCCCCCGCGCGTTCAGTGTATCGACCGCGCGCCGCGCGAGCCGAGGCGGCAGTAAATGTTCGGTGACTACCGCAAGATCTGGCGTTGCTATGACCCCGCCATTGAAGCCGCCCACCGCCGTCTGATTCCGAGCGGCCCGAGCAGCATGCGCAGGCCACGGGGCGGCCGGCTGCTGATAATCGAAAAAATGATACCGCTGGCGCGCAGTTCCGCCGCAGCCGCCTGGGCGCGTGCGCGTCAACACTTTGTCATCGGTGACCAACGTGCCATCGACGTCCGAAATCACGGCCGAACATTTGAATGGCAGCGCGCGCGCGGGACTCATGACGATTTCCCATCGTCATCGCCGCCGACATTCCGCCAGCTTCGGCCGTCTCGCGCCAACAGCGCGTCCGCTTCGCTCGGTCCCGAACTTCCTGCCGGATAGATCGGCAGATCAGCCGCGCCGTCCTTTGCCCAAGCATCGAGCACCGGTTGCACGATGCGCCAAGACTGCTCCACCATGTCGGCGCGCATGAATAATGTCGGGTCGCCGATCATGACGTCATAGAGCAACGTCTCGTATCCGACATTTGGTTCTTTGGGGAACCAGTCGTCATAGCGGAAATCCATTTTCACGGCGGCGAGATCCACCACCGGCCCTGGGCGTTTGACCTCGAACTGCAGGGAAATTCCCTCGTCCGGCGCGATGCGCAGCACCAGCCAATTGGGCCGCAGAGTGTCGACGGGCGTGTCCTGGAACGCCGCGTACGGCGCCTGTTTGAAGCAGATCGCTATTTCGGTATTTCGTTGCGACATGTACTTGCCGGTACGCAGGTAAAAAGGCACGCCGGCCCAGCGCCAGTTGTCGATCTCGACCCGCATGGCAACATAGGTCTCGACGTTCGAATCGGGCGCCACGTTGGGCTCTTGCCGATAGGCCTTTGCCTTTTTGCCCAGCACCGTGCCGGCGCCGTATTGACCGCGCACCGCCGCCGCCGGCTTGACGGCGGCCATCGCGGCCAGCAGCTCGACTTTCTTTGAACGGACCGCGGCGGCATCGGAGCCGGTGGGCGGCTCCATGGCCACCATCGAGAGTAATGTGAACAGGTGATTGGGGACCATGTCGCGCAGCGCGCCGGTCGCCTCGTAAAAATTGCCGCGCTCCTCGACGCCGACCGTCTCCGCCGCGGTGATCTGTACGTGATCGATCCGGTCGCGGTTCCAGATCGGTTCGAACAGTCCATTGGCGAAGCGGAACGCCATGATGCTCTGGACCGTGTCCTTGCCGAGAAAGTGGTCGATCCGGAAGATCTGGTCCTCGTGCACCGTGCGCTGGATGTAGGCGTTCAGCTTCCGCGCCGAATCCAGGCTGTGGCCGAACGGCTTCTCGACCACCACGCGGCGCCAGAATCGACGCTTGCCGTTTTCGTCCTTCTCCTGATCGGTGAGCTTCGCCTTGCCGAGCTGCTCCACGGCGGAGGCAAAGAGCTGATCCGCGACCGCGAGATAGAAGATGGCGTTGCCCTGGGTGCCGTGGACCTTGTCAGCCTCCGCAAGTGCGCTGCGAAGCTTGTCGTATAGCTCCGGCTTCCCCAGGTCGCCCCGGACATAGACCATCTTCTCCGCGAGCCGCTGCCACGCCGCCTCGTCGATGTGGTCGACATCGAACTCGGCGGCGGCGTTGCCGACAAAGCTTTTCAGCGTGTCGTAAAGGTGGTCGCGCCAGCTTTCCGCGGTTCCCTCCGCGCGGGCCACGCCGATCAACGCAAAGTGCTCCGGCAGCATTTTGGTGCGGGAGAGGTTGTAGAGTGCCGGTATCACCAGGCGCTTGGTCAGGTCGCCGGTGGCGCCGAATATCACCATGGCGCAGGGGTCGGCCGGCCTGGGCTGGCGCCGCGGCGGGGATTGAACCGCCTGCGCAGCCTGCGGCATCCGAGTGGGACGGTCATCCATGGCGCTACTCGGCGGCCTGCGGTGTTGCCGAGTGACGCTGCGAATCTTTCGGCTTTGGCTTGCGGGATCAATGGCCTCTTGACCCTCGACGTGCCCGCCGAAGCCGAAGCGCATGGCCGAGAGCACCTTTTCGCCGAAAGTATGCTCCTGCCGCGAGCGGAAACGGGCGTAGAGCGCCGAGGTGATCACATCCGCCGGGACCGATTCCTCGACCGCGGCCTCGACCGTCCAGCGCCCCTCGCCCGAATCCTGGACGTAGCCGGAGAAATTCTTCAATTGCGGATCCTTCGCCAACGCGGCGGCGGTGAGATCGAGCAACCACGATGAGATGACGCTGCCGCGCCGCCAAACCTCGGCGATATCCGGCAAGTTCAGCGTGAAACGCTTGTCCTCGGCCAGATCCTTCGAATCCTTGTTGCGCAGGATGTCGAAGCCCTCGGCATAGGCCTGCATCATTCCGTACTCGATGCCGTTATGCACCATCTTGACGAAGTGCCCGGCGCCGGACGGACCGGCGTGGATGTAGCCGCGCTCGGGGCGGGTATCGCCTTTCTCGCGGCCCGGTGTGCGCGGGATAGTGCCGAGCCCCGGAGCAAGCGCCGAAAAGATCGGATCGAGGTGATCGACAGCGTCCTTCGGGCCGCCGATCATCATGCAATAGCCGCGCTCGATACCCCAGACGCCGCCGGAGGTGCCGCAGTCGACGTAGCGAATGCCTTTCTCGGCCAGCTTTTTGGCGTTGCGGATGTCGTCCTTGTAAAAGGAATTTCCGCCGTCGATGATGATGTCGCCCCGGTCCAGCAGGCCGCCGAGTTGATCGACCATCTCTTCGGTGACCTTGCCCGCAGGCAACATCAGCCAAACGGCGCGCGGCTTTTCTCCCAGCTTTTTGACCAAATCGGCAATCGACGCCGCCGCTGTGGCGCCGTCCTTTGCCAGCCCTTCGCGTGTCTTGGCGGTCCGCGCGTATACCACGCACTGGTGTCCCGCCTTCATCAGACGACGAGACATGTTGCCGCCCATTTTGCCGAGTCCGATCATACCGATCTGCATTTGTTTCACTCCTTGTAAGAATTCCGTTATTCGAGCGCCGTATCTATTGCGCGGGCGAGCTCCGCCAATCCCGCATCGACATCCTTGAGATGGACGCGCAGCGCGCGGCGGCCGCGTTGCACCAGGACGTCGAGGTCACCGCTGGCCTGCGCCGCCTTCACCACGCCGAAGCTGTAGGAATGACCGGGCACGTCGAGATCGGCTGGATCGTCGCAGGTGATCTGCAGGAACACGCCGGAATTCGGCCCGCCCTTGTAAGCCTGCCCGGTCGAATGCTGGAAACGAGGTCCAAAGCCGAGGCAGGTGGCGGCGCGGGTTTTGTCGCGGATACGCGCTGCGCATCCCGGTCAGCGCCACAATGTGCGACTCGTCGCGCTGGATGTAGGCGAGCAGCGCCACGTAGTCGCCCGCTTTTGTCCCGCCGTGGACGCGGGCAAAATGACTTCTTCAGATGGCCGGTCAGCGTATTGTGCCGACCGAGCTCGGCGGCGTTACGCGGATCGGCATAAAGGGCGAGACCATTCTCGCGAAAGATCGGCGTCTCTGCCGGCAACCGATGTGATTTCTCGTAGGCGTCAGTCAGCGCGCGCGTCTTGTCTTTGCTGGCCTCGACATCCGGCTGATCGAATGGGTCGATGCCGATGATCGCGCCGGCTACTGCGGTCGCGATCTCCCAGCGGAAGAATTCCTGCCCGATGTGCCATACATCCTTCACGCTGATCCGCGCGACCGGATGCGCCGGCCCGCTCCAACGCTTCCACCGCCTGCCGTTGCGACGGATCGATCTGGCCGTCCAGCTCGAGATAGGCGAAAAACCGGTCGCTGCCGTAGCGCTCGGGCGTCGTGAGCGGCTCACCGGCGAGCGGGATCAACCCGCGTCCCTGCTTGCCGGTACTCTCCGCCAGAAGCTGCTCCAGCCAGGCGCCGAGATCGGCGATCCCCGGCGAGGCAATGATCGTCACCTTGTCGCGGCCGAACCGGGTTGCCGCCACGCCCATGGCAATGCCGAGTTGCACGCCCGGATTCTCCGCCGGCGGCACGTCCGCGCCGCACGCTCGCTCCATCGGCTGCGTCGTTTCGAGCAAGCGCTTGACGTCGATACCCATCGCCGCAGCCGGTACCAAACCGAATTTCGACAGCACAGAGTAACGGCCGCCGATCGAAGGCACGCCAAGGAAGATTTGGGCAAAGCGACAGCTGCTTGGCGCGGCGGTCCAGTGAGGAACCGGGATCCGTCACGGCGACGAACTGCGCGCCGGCTTTTTCCTTGCCGCGCACGGCGCTGACACGGTCGAAAAAATAGTCGAGGAAAATGTTGGGTTCGAGCGTACTGCCGGATTTGGAGGACACAATGAACAGCGTCGTGCCGAGATCGACCGCCGCCTCGACCGCCCTGATCTGTGCGGGATCGGTGCTATCGAGCATGTGGAAGCGCGGCCAACCCAGCTGCGGCCCGAAAGTCTCGGCCAGCACCTCCGGACCCAGGCTCGAGCCGCCCATGCCGAGCAGAACGAGATCTGTGAACCCGCGCTTTCTTATCTCATCCGCAAAGCTTTGCAGCCGATCGACATCGGCCAGCTCCCCCGGCACGATGTTGAGCCAGCCAAGCCATTTGTCCTCGTCACTCCCGGTCCATAGAGCCTTGTCACCGGCCCAAAGACGCCGAATGCGGCCGTCCTTGCGCCATGACTCCATTTCCTCCTCGAAGGCGGCCTTCAGCTTGGGAGAGCCCAGCCCGATCGCGAAGCGGGCGCGATCGCCTTCGTGTAGCGTTCGGCGCCGCCGCGCGATCACGCCAAACAGCTTGTCGAACGAATCGGCGAACTGCTGCACGCCTTCGGTGACGAGTTCATCCGTGATGTCCTTCAGCGAGATACCGTGTTGCTCCAGCTCGGCGAGTGTCGCGCGGGCGCCGGCAACGTCGCGCTCTATGGCGTCTGAGATCGCCTCACCGTGGTCGCGGAATGCATCCATAGTCGCCGGCGGGATGGTATCCACGGTGTCGCGGCCAACGAGCGCCTCGACATACATCGTATCCTTGTAAACCGGATCTTTGGTGCTGGTAGAAGCCCAGAGCAGGCGTTGCGTCTTCGCGCCCGCCGCGGCCAGACGCTGCCAGCGCGGGCCGGCGAACAGCTCTTTGTAGCGATCGTAAGCGAGCTTGGCGTTGGCGATCGCCACCTTGCCGCGGAACCGATTTATCAGCCGCTGGTCATCGAGCTTGCCGAGCCGCTTGTCGACGGCGGTGTCGATACGGCTGACGAAAATGCTGGCCACACTGCCGATCCTGGAAATGTCGCCGCCCGCCCGCGCCAAATCCTCGAGCCCGCAAAGATAGGCTTCGACGACTTGCTCGTAGACTTTTACGGCGAACAGTAAGGTGATGTTGATATTCAGTCCGCGGCCGATCAGGGCGCGGATCGCGGGAATGCCGGCCGGGGTTGCCGGCACCTTCACCATCAAGTTGGGACGCTGCACCGCCGCCCAGAGCCGCAATGCTTCAGTGACTGTGGCTTCGGTGTCGTTGGCCAAGTAGGGCGAGCATTCCAGGCTGATATAGCCATCCCGGCCGTCCGTCTGCTGGTAAACCGGGCGCAACACATCGGCGGCACCACGAATATCGGCGATCGCCAGGTGCTCGTAGATTGCCGAGATGCTGTGGTCGGCTCCGGCCAGGAACTGTTTCAGCGCGTCATCGTATTCGTCGCTTTCGCCGATTGCCTTCTCGAAGATCGACGGGTTCGACGTGACGCCCTTCAGTCCGTCGCGTTCGATCAGCGCAAGCAGTTCGCCCTTTTCGATCAGACTGCGCTTGAGATAGTCCAGCCAGGGCGACTGACCGCATGCGTCGAGCTCTTTCAGTCGATTCATGCTGCCTGTCCCTTGGTTTTCTTGGACTTTGCAATCTGTTCCTTGGCGGCGGCGAGGACCTTCTCCGGCGTAAAGCCGAATTTTGTCATGAGATCCTTGATCGGGGCAGAGGCGCCAAAGGTGTGCATGCCGATGATGGCTCCGCCCGTGCCGGCGTAACGGTCCCAGCCGATCACCGAACCCGCTTCGACCGACACACGCGCCGTGATGCCGGGCGGCAGCACGCTGTCGCGATAGGCCTGGTCCTGTTGTTCGAACAGCTCCCAAGACGGCATGCTGACAAGACGTGCCGCAATGCCATCCTTCTTGAGCGTCTCGTAAACCTCCGCGCAGAGCGCGACCTCACTGCCGGTGCCGATTAGGATCACCGCCGGCTGGCCTGTTCCGGCATCAGCCATGACATAGGCGCCACGCGCGACGCCCGCGGCCGCGGCAAAGCGCGTGCGGTCGAAGGTCGGGACCGATTGGCGGGTCAACACCAGACAAGCGGGTTGATGTTTGAGTCCCACGATAACGCGCCAGGCCTCGACGACCTCATTGGCGTCGGCAGGCCGCAGCGTGATGAGGCCGGGAATGCCGCGCAACGCGATGAGCTGCTCGACCGCTTGATGCGTCGGGCCGTCTTGCCCGAGACCGATGAAATCGTGGGTGAACACGAAAACGACCGGAAGCTTCATCAGCGCGCTCAAGCGGATCGGCGGTTTCATATAGTCGGAAAAAATAAGGAAGGTCGATCCGAAGCTGCGAATCTTGGACAGTGCGAGCCCATTGAGGATCGCGCCCATGGCATGCTCGCGAATGCCGAAGTGCAGATTGCGGCCGCCCGGCGTGGCGCCTTCCAGATCGCCTGCGGCTTCGAATGTGAGCAGCGTTTTCGTGGATGGGGCGAGATCGGCGGAGCCGCCGATCAGCCAGGGGTAATGCGACGCGATGGCGTTGAGCACTTTGCCGGAGGAGTCGCGCGTGGCAACTCCCTTGGCGTCGGCGGCGAAGGCCGGAAGCGCGGCGTCCCAGCCCGCCGGCAGTTCGCGCCGCTGCATGCGCTCGATCGCGTCGGCAAGATCGGGATATTTCCTTCGGTATGATTCGAATTGCGCGAGCCAGGCTTTGTGCAGCTTTTGGCCGCGCCGGGCGATGCCGTCCTGGAAGTGCTCGCGCACGCCGTTTGGCACAAGAAACTTGGCGTCCTCAGGCCAGCCATAACTCCGCTTGGCGAGACGTATCTCCTCTTCGCCGAGTGGCTCGCCGTGGGCCGCGCTGGTATCGTGCTTGTGTGGCGCGCCATAGCCGATATGGCTGTCGACGATAATGAGCGTCGGCGCGTCTTTGGTCCGGCGAAAAATCTCGATCGCTTGCGCCAACCGCTCCCGATCGTTGACATCGCCGACGCGTTGCACGTTCCAGCCATAGGCGAGAAACCGCGCCGCGACATCTTCGCTAAAAGACAGATCGGTGTGGCCCTCGATCGTCACCCGGTTGCTGTCGTAGAACCAGCAAAGATTGCCAAGCATCTGCTGACCCGCAAGCGAGGCTGCTTCGCTCGACACACCCTCCATCATGTCGCCGTCGCCGCATATGGCATAGACGTCATAGTCGAACACCGCGAAATCCGGCCGGTTGAAATGCTGCGCCAACCACCGTCCGGCGAGCGCCATGCCCACGCTGTTGCCGCAACCTTGCCCTAGCGGGCCGGTCGTCGTTTCGACGCCCGACGTAAGGTGATATTCGGGGTGGCCGGGGCATTTGCTGCCGAGCTGGCGAAACCGCTTGATATCGTCGAGCGAGACAGCGGGCTCGCCGAGACGCTTGTAATTGGCATCCACCGCATTCACGCCGCCGAGATAAAGCGCCGCGTAGAGCAGCATCGAGGCGTGGCCATTGGACAGCACGAAACGATCGCGATTGGGCCAGATCGGATCTTCCGGATCAAACCGCAGAAAATCCCGCCAGATCGTGTAGACCAACGGCGCCAATGCCATTGGCGTGCCCGGATGGCCGGAATTGGCCTGCTGCACGGCATCCATTGCCAGCGTGCGAATGGTATTGACGCAAAGCTGATCCAGCGCGCCTGCTTCCCGGGCTTCCGATGCCGGTGCGTCGATGCGTCGGATGGTCGTCGATTCTGCTGACATAAGCGGCTTCTCACGTCCTTCGGCAGGCGGATACGCAATCCATCGCCGTGGAGAAGCGTCCCCTGAACGGAAACCCTTGGATGACGGGACAGTTCCAATCCCGCGGCTAATGATCCGCCGTTAATCGCTCAAAATCTAGTGACATGCCGGTGAGCAATATTGCTCAGTATTGACCGGGCAAAACCGCCCATTCACATGCGTCGGACCAGGTGAAAGACGGGATCGAAGGCATTTTCTCAATCAGACGCCGCGACGATTGTGCCGACCAATCCAGTCGCATCAAATACGGCTCTTATCTTATCATCGCAGAAGAATTTGCAGTTTTTCGGAGCGGCACTGTATTGATCAATCGCAAAGACATAATCTGCGCCAGCTGGATACGCCGATCCCCCGTGCCCGCTCCTGAAGAGTATCCGTATGCCGCTGCGTATTGAGGACTATGCGCTTATCGGCGACTGCGAGACAGCCGCGCTGGTCGGTCGCGATGGTTCCGTCGATTGGCTGTGTTGGCCACGGTTCGATTCCGACGCCTGTTTCGCGGCTCTCCTCGGCACGCCGAACCATGGCCGCTGGCTCATTGCCGCGCAAGATGAGACGGTAAAGGTAACGCGGAGATATCAGCCCAACACGCTGATCCTGGAGACGCGCTTCGAGAGCGCCGACGGAGCCGCGAGGCTTCTCGACTTCATGCCCGGGCATCAAACAGGCTCAAGCATCGTGCGCCTGATTATTGGCGAGCGCGGCAGCATCACCATGAGGACCGAATTGGTGATCCGCTTCGGCTATGGAGCGACGGTGCCGTGGATGATCAAACTCGACGATGGCACGCACAGAGCCATCGCCGGACCCGACATGGTGCTGTTGCGAACGACCGTCCCGTTGCGTGGCGAAGATTTCAAGACAGTCGGCGAATTTACCGTCGGTGCCAGAGAAACCGTACCGTTCAGCTTGACCTATTCGCCGTCACATTTACCCATCCCCGCGGCGGAGAATCCCCTCGCACAGCTCGCCGCCACTCAAAAGTTCTGGCTGGACTGGACCGCCAAAAGCCGGGTTTCCGGTCCATTGGCGGAAACCGTCAATCGCTCGCTCATTACATTAAAAGCGTTGACCTATGCTGCCACCGGAGGAATGGTCGCCGCCCCGACAACATCATTGCCCGAACACATTGGAGGATCTCGTAATTGGGACTACCGGTTTTGCTGGCTCCGTGACGCGACGCTGACCCTGCTGGCCCTCATAAACGCCGGCTACCTGGAAGAAGCGCAAGCGTGGCGCGAATGGCTGTCGCGCGCCGCGGCAGGCAAACCGAGCCAATTGCAGATCATGTATGGGATCGCGGGCGAACGGCGCTTAACCGAATGGGAGGCTCCGTGGCTCCCCGGCTATGAAAAATCCAGCCCCGTCCGCATCGGCAACGCCGCCCATTCCCAACTTCAGCTCGATGTGTATGGCGAACTCATGGACGCACTGCATCATGCGCGGCAGTGGGGGATAACAGCAAGCGAAGTCGGCTGGGCGCTGCAGCTAGGCGTACTCGAACATCTGGAGAAAGTTTGGCCGAAGAGGGATAAAGGGATTTGGGAAGTACGCGGCCATGCTCGCCATTTCACCTTTTCGAAAATCATGGCGTGGGTCGCCTTCGATCGGGCGATCAAGAGCGCCGAAGCATTCAATCTCGAGGGGCCGCTCGATCGCTGGCGCCAACTGTGCCGCGAAATTCACGACGACGTCTGTCGCCGCGGTTTCGATCCGGAACTGGGTAGCTTTGTGCGTTCCTACGGGTCGAAAGAGCTTGACGCCAGTTTGTTGCTTTTGCCGACGGTCGGCTTCCTGCCGCCGGCGGATCCGCGCGTGCGAGGCACAGTCGAGGCAATCGAGCGCAAACTTCTCGTAAACGGGCTGGTCAAGCGCTATGACACAACAAAATCCGACGACGGCTTGCCGTCCGACGAAGGCGTATTTATCGCGTGCAGCTTCTGGCTGGTGGACGCCTACGTGCTGCTGGGTCGCATGGCCGATGCTCGCCAATTGTTCGAGCGCCTCTTGACCCTACGTAACGATGTTGGATTGTTGAGCGAGGAGTACGATCAGAAAACCGGCCGCCTTCTGGGCAATTTTCCTCAGGCGCTATCTCATATCGCGCTGATCAATTCCGCCTTCAACCTGGACAACGCGGCAAAACCGGCGATGCAGCGCTCGGCCGGTCCGATGGATGACCGGAAAGACGAAAGCGCCGCCGTGGCGCAAACGGCAAGGGAGCGGGCATAACGGAGCTCCGAGATTTGATCGGTGCTCACGGAACGAGGACTGCGGCGCCTTCGAACCGGCCGGCGCGAAGATCGGCAAGGGCCCGGTTGGCTTGTTTGAGCGGATAGCTCGTGGTCTTGGTGACGATGCCGATCTCCGGCGCCAGGCGCAGGAAATCGATTCCATCTTGCCGTGTAAGGTTGGCGACCGACAGAAGCTCGCGCTCTTCCCAGAGGATCTGATAGGGGAAGCTTGGGATGTCGCTCATGTGGATGCCGGCACAAACGACGCGACCGCCTTTGCGAACCGCCTTCAGCGCCAGCGGTACGAGATCGCCAACGGTCGCAAAGATGATCGCGGCATCGAGTGGCTCCGGCGGCATCTCGTCGGATCCCGCTGCCCATGTCGCGCCGAGGCTCCGAGCGAAGCCCTGGGTGGCGACATCCCCCGGCCGCGTGAAGGCAAACACCGAGCGCCGCTGCCACTTCGCGACCTGCGCCACGATATGGGCCGCGGCACCGAAGCCATAGAGTCCCAATTTTTTGCCGTCGCCGGCGATCACCAGCGAACGCCAGCCGATCAGACCGGCACAGAGCAACGGGGCAAGCGCCACGTCGCTGCCGACCTCACCGAGCGGGAACGCGAAGCGCGCATCGGCGATCGTCGCCGTCGCGTAGCCGCCGTCGCGCGTGAACCCCGTGAATGTTGGACGATCGCACAGATTTTCCCGGTGCATCATGCAGTAGGGGCAAACCCCGCAAGTGTGGCCGAGCCACGGAACGCCGACACGCTCGCCAATGCGAAGATTCTCGACGCCGGCGCCGATCGCATCGATCCGACCGACAATCTCATGGCCAGGGATAATCGGAGTGTGCGAATTGGGCAATTCGCCGTCGACCACATGCAGGTCGGTGCGGCAGACGCCGCAAGCGCCCACCTTCACGCGAATTTCGCCCGGCCCAGGTTCGCGATCGGGGAGATCCGTCCATTCAAGCGCGGTCCGGAGTTTCTTTAGCACCATCGCGTGCATGGCATTCTCCGGTTCGCGGGAAACTCTCCGTCAATGTGACACGACCGGCACCAGTGCGTAACCGATAGCCTCATCCGTCTCCAGTTAGGCGGCGGCTTTCGCTCCCAACCCGCGTACCGCCTCGATCATCATCGTCAGCACGGCCGCGGCGTCGCCATAGACCATGTTGCAGTTGTCGGCGTAGAAAAGGGCGTTGACGATGTCGGCGTAGCCTTTGCCCTGACCGCGCTTGACGACATAGACCTGCTTGGCCTGGTCGGCATTGAGGATGGGCATGCCGTAGATCGGCGAGCCTTTGTCCGTGCGCGCCGCCGGATTCACCACGTCGTTGGCGCCGATGACCAGCGCCACGTCGGTTGTCTTGAATTCATCGTTGATGTCGTCGAGCTGAAAGATGAGGTCGTAGGGCACGCCGGCTTCGGCGAGCAACACGTCCATCTGGCCCGGCATGCGGCCGGCGACGGGATGGATCGCGAATTTTACCGAGACACCCGCCGCTAGCAGCAGCTTTACGAATTCATAGAGTTTCTGCTGCCCCTGCGCGGCGGCGAGCCCATAGCCGGGGACAACGATGACACTCTTGGCATAGCGCATGGCAATGCCGGCATCGGCCGCCGCGGTCGGCTTCATGCTGCCCTTGATGTGGCCGGTCTTGTGCTTGGGCGCGCCGCCAAAATTCGTGAACAGAACGTTTGCGACCGAGCGGTTCATGGCCTGCGCCATGAGCAGTGTCAGCAGCGTGCCTGCGGCGCCGACGACCATGCCGGCAATCATCAATGCCGGGTTGTCCAGCACGAACCCTTCAAGGCCAACCGCTAATCCGGTGGCGGCGTTATAGATCGAGATCACCACCGGCATATCCGCGCCGCCGATCGGCAGCGGCATCAGGATGCCGTAAATCAGGGCGCAGCCAAAGAACAGGTAGATCAACTGCGGGGTCGAGAGCAGCTGGCCGGACGCGCCTTGCGCAACGTAGACGAGATAGCCGGCGACAGCGAGCGTACCCAGCAAGACGAGGATATTGAAATACTGCTGCCCTGGTACGCGCAGCGGCTTCTTGATGACGCCTTGAAGCTTCGCCCACGCGATCAGCGAGCCGGACAGGGAAATCGCGCCAATCAGCGCGCCCAGTAGCGTCACCACGAGCTGGGTTATTCCCGACGCCTTGCCGCCAAACAGCTCGACCGCGGCGATCGCGCCGGCGGCGCCGCCGCCCATGCCGTTATAGATCGCGACCATTTGCGGCATCGCCGTCATCGCGACTTTCTTGCCGGCCCACCAGGCGACGCCGCCGCCCGCGATGAGCGCGACGACGCCGAGACCGACATTGACCAGCAGGTGCGGCTTGGCGGCCGCGCCGACGTCGAAGACGTAGAAGAAGCTTGCCAAGACGGCGACCAGCATGCCGATACCGGCGACAAAAATTCCCGACGGCGCTGTCACCGGCGACGACATGCGCTTGAGGCCATACAAGAACAGCAACGCCGCCGCGAGATCGGTAGCGCCGATGATCAGTTGGGCAACGCTTGTCATCGTCATGTCAGTTCCTCACACCGCCTTCGGGCGACTGCCTTTCGCGTGACTATGTTTCACGTGACTGTGTTTCGCGGGTTTGTGTCCGCTGGTTTGAAACATCGCCAGCATCCGGCCGGTGACGGCATAGCCGCCGGCGGCATTGCCGGCGCCGAGCAGTACGGCGAAGAAGCCGATCGCCTGCTCCCGCACCGTTGAGGCGTTGAGCAGCGCGAACATCCCGCCCACCACCACGATGCCATGCACGAAATTGGAGCCGGACATCAGCGGCGTGTGCAGGATCGCCGGCACGTGGCCGATGATGACCCAGCCGGCAAAGGCGGCTAGCATGAAGACGTACAGGGCTACAAAGCCGGTAATGTGGATTGAAAAGTCCATCGTGCTGTCCTCGTTCGGCTCAAGCCGCTTTCACGGTTGACTTCGTTGCGGGTGCCTTGGCGCCGGGAGTCTTGGCTCCGGGAAGTCTTGGCTGCGGCTTTATCGGCCTTGTTGCTGGGATAGGCCTCATGTTCGCTCTTATCGCTATGCATCTTGCCGTCATGGGTCAGCGCCGTCTTAGCGAGCACTTCATCGTCCCAGTTCAGGGTAATGATGTTGTCCTTCATCATCAGCGCGAGCAGCGCCGCGACATTCTTCGCGTACAGTTCACTGGCGTCCTGCGCGAGCAACGATGGCACGTTGAGCGGCGCCACGATCGTCACCTGGCCGACCTGCGCGGTCTCGCCGGGTTGGGTGTCCTCGCAATTGCCGCCGCCTTCGGCCGACAGATCGACGATCACGGCGCCGGCCTTCATGCCGGCGACCTGCGACTTGCTGATGAGCTTCGGCGACGGCCGGCCGGGAATGGCGGCGGTGGTGATGATCAAGTCCGACTGCTGGATATGCTGGGTCAGCACGGCGTCAATCTTGGTTTTCTCCGCTGCGGTCAGTTCGCGCGCATAGCCGCCCTTGCCGCGCGCATCCACGCCGGTCTCGACGAATGTGGCGCCCAATGACAGAGCCTGCTCCTCGGTTTCCGGGCGCACGTCGTAGCCCTCGACGACAGCGCCGAGACGGTGGGCGGTGGCGATCGCCTCTAGGCCCGCGACACCGAGGCCCATGACCAAAACTTTGGCCGGCCCGATCGCGCCAGCGGCCGTCGTTATCTTCGGCAGGATGCGGGCGAGATGGGTCGCACCGAGTTGCACGGCATAATATCCCGCCAGGGCGGATTGGCTCGACAGCGCGTCCATTGACTGCGCCCGCGTGATGCGCGGCACACGTTCCATGGCGAAGCAGGTGATCTTTTTGTCCAGCAGGCGCTGCACCAACGCCGGCTCCTTGTTCGCATAGACGAAAGAAATAAGAACCGCGCCTTCCTTCATCGCGCTGATCACATCCAACGCCGGAGGCTGCACAGCGAGAACCACATCGGCGTCGCCGACCAGCTCGTTGCGATCGTCAATGAATGCGACGTCCTTGAACGCGGCGTCGGTCAGCTTGGTGGCATCGCCAGCACCCGATTGCATGTGCAGCTTGGCGCCGAGCTTGACGAGCTTCGCGACAACGGAGGGCACCAGCGCCACGCGCCGTTCGTGCGAATGGGTTTCCTTCAGAACGGCGACGTTGACATACATGCGGCGCTCCAATGCATTGTGGGCTAAGCTTCGATGATCACCTTGAGCGCTTTTGTCTTGGCGGCGTTGCCGAAGGTCTCATAAGCGTCGAGGATTTTGTCGAGCTTGAAGCGATGGGTTATCAGGCGTTTTGGATCGATCTTGTGAGAGCCGACGGTCTTGAACAGCATCGGTATGGTGACGGTGTCGACCAGCCGCGTGGTGATGGCGATGTTGCGGTCCCACAGGCACTCCAGGTGGAGAGCCACTTTCTGTCCATGCACCCCGATATTGGCGATGTTGCCGCCTGGCGCGATAATTTTCTCGCACATCTCGAAAGTGGCCGGAATGCCGACCGCCTCGATGGCGGTGTCGACACCGCGATCGCCGGTCATCTTCATGACCGTCGCCACGGCTTTGCCGTCGGCGCTGTTGACGCTCGCGGTGGCGCCGAAGCGCTTCGCCATTTCAAGGCGATTGTCGTCGAGATCGATCATGATGATCTCGGCCGGCGAGAAAAATTGCGCGGTGAGCAAGGCTGCAAGTCCGACCGGCCCCGAGCCGACGATCGCCACGGTGCTGCCTGGCTGAACTTTGCCGTTAAGCACGCCGCATTCGAACCCTGTCGGCAGGATGTCGCTGAGCATCACCAGCGCTTCTTCATCCGCCCCTTTGGGAATCGGATAGAGGCTTGTGTCCGCGTACGGGATACGGACAAACTCAGCTTGCGTGCCGTCGATCTTGTTGCCGAGGATCCAGCCGCCGGTTGTGCAATGCGAGTACATCTGCTTCCGGCAATACTCGCATTTGCCGCAGGCGCTGATGCAGGAGATCAGGACCCGGTCTCCCGACTTGAATGCCGTGACGGCCGGCCCAACTTTGTCGACAATGCCAACGCCCTCATGGCCCAGAATGCGACCGGGCTGGCAGGTCGGGACGTCACCTTTGAGGATGTGCAGATCGGTCCCGCAAATTGTCGTCTTTGCTATTTTGACGATCGCGTCGGTGGGCGCGGTGATTTCCGGCTTCGGATGATCTTCCAGAGCTTTTTTGCCCGGCCCCCGATACACGAAAGCTTTCATGGTCGCTGCTGTTGCGTCTCGGGCGCGAGTTGTCGGTCTTTCAATCGTCGTGAGAGTCATGGTCTGTCACCTTTCAGGTGAACTGGTTGATGGCCCTGACCATGTTCACCGTGCATCTTTGTCACAGGGCATCTTGCCGCCTCGGAAGGGCGTCTAGACGTCTTCGTGTTGTTCCAATGGAAATTCGGCAACCGTCTTGCCGTCCGCATTCATGATGGTCATTTGCCAATCCGAAAAACCGAACGTCAGCATGCCTTCGTCTCGAAGCTTTTTGGCGATCTCCCTGGCGCCCTCGCACGCCGCCTCCACATTCGGGAAATCAAGCTCGCGTTCGGAAACAACCGTCGTATTGTTCGAAAATTCAACTTTGAACTTTGGCATGCCGGATGGGCAACGCGGCCGGGACCATTAAGTTGCGTCAATGGCCGGGTTGGAATGGCCAACGTCGTATGAGGAGGCCGTCGGAAAGCCTCAAGGGAGACCCGGGCTGGCTGGGGCGCCTGGATTCGAACCAGGGAATGGCGGAATCAAAATCCGCTGCCTTACCACTTGGCTACGCCCCAATGCACCGCGGCAATCTGCTTCGATTTTCGCCCGGATTCCTGCCCGGATGAGGGGCGCAAGATAGCGGTGCGACCCTTGCGGATCAATGCGCGCGGCTGCCGCTGCGCCTATCGCCATTCGCCACGCACATTATAATAATGTGCGGCGGCCGGTTTGCTGGCTCCGGCACAGGGGAATCATGCCCGATACAGTCATCGTAAGCGATGCGGACGGCGTCCGCACCATCCGGATGAACCGGCCGGAAAAGAAGAACGCGCTGACGCAGCCGATGTACGGGGCGATGACCGCGGCGCTGCGCGAGGCCGCGGCGAGCAAAGCAATCCGCTGCGTTTTGATCGCCGGCGGCCCCACCGCGTTCTGCGCCGGCGGTGATATCGGCGAATTCCAGCAGCGCGCCGAAGGCGGACTTGAATCGATCACCATCGATTTTCTCTTCGCTTTGGCCAAAAATCCCAAGCCGCTGGTGGCTGCCGTCAACGGCCTCGCCGTCGGCATCGGCACCACCATGCTCCTGCATTGCGACCACGTCGTTGCCGCTGCCGGCGCCGTGTTCGCGACGCCATTCGTAAAACTCGGTCTTATTCCCGAGGCGGCGTCGAGCCTGCTCGCGCCGATGCTGATAGGACATGTGCGCGCCTTCGAACTGCTCGTCATGGGCCGGCCGCTGTCGGCTGAGGACGCCAAGGCGGCCGGTCTCATCAACAGCGTGGTCGATCCGGCGGCGGTCGAGGATGTCGCGCTCAAAGCGGCGCGCGAAATCGCGGCGCTGCCGCCTGGCGCCGTCGCGGTGGCGCGCAAGCTGATGCGCGGCCATCTTGACGCCATGGTCGAGCGGGTCGATACCGAGGCGATGCATTTCAAGGAGCGTTTGCGGTCCGACGAGGCGCGTGCCGCTTTCGCGGCCTTCTTCTCCCGCAAAAAGTGAGCCGCGTATGTCGCTTGCCGGCAAAACCCTGTTCATCACCGGCGCGTCGCGCGGCATCGGGCTGGCGATCGCGCTGCGCGCCGCGCGCGATGGCGCCAATGTCGCGATCGCCGCGAAGACAACGCAGCCGCATCCAAAACTTGCCGGTACCATCTATACCGCCGCCGAGGAGATTGAGCGCGCCGGCGGCAAGGCGCTCCCCCTCGTCGTCGACGTGCGCGACGAGACCGTGGTGCGCGATGCGCTGGACCAGACGGCGGCAAAATTCGGCGGCATCGACATCGTCGTCAACAATGCCAGCGCCATCCAGCTATCGAGCGTCGCCGACATCGACATGAAGCGGTTCGATCTGATGCACCAGATCAATGCGCGTGGCACTTTCGTGGTGTCGAAATGGGCGATCCGCCACCTGGAAAAGGCGGCCAACCCGCACATCCTGATGCTGTCGCCGCCGCTCGACATGAAGGAAAAATGGTTCGCGCCGCACGCCGGCTATTCCATGGCCAAGTTCGGCATGAGCATGGTCGTGCTCGGGCTGGCCGGCGAATTGCGCGGCAAAGGCATCGCCGTCAACGCACTGTGGCCGCGCACGGTGATCGCCACCGCCGCGGTGCAGAACCTGCTCGGCGGCACCGAGATGGTGCGTCAGGCGCGTACGCCCGACATCGTGGCCGACGCGGCTTACGCCGTATTCGCCAAGCCCTCGCGCGGCTTCACCGGCCGCTTTCTCATCGACGACACGTTTTTGGCGCAGGAAGGCGTCACCGATTTCGCGCGCTATCGCGTCGACCCGGCGCAACGGCTGGCGCGCGATTTTTTCGTTCCCGACGACGTCGCCGCCCCGCCGCATGTCGAGACGGTCGATTATTTTGGAGGCCGCGCGTGACCTATAAAACTCCGCTTGCCGATATCGGCTTCGCGCTCAAATACGGCGCCGGCCTACAACCCGCGATCGAGCAAGGGCTGTTCGGCGAGCTCACGCTCGACGACGTCGACGCCGTGCTGGCCGAAGCCGGCCGCTTCGCCGGTGAAGTCATCGCGCCGCTCAACCGCGTCGGCGATACATTCGGCGCTGCTATCAAAGATGGCGCCGTTACCACCGCTGCCGGGCTGGAAAGAGGCCTATCGCGGCTGGCGCCTGGGCGGCTGGAACGCGGTCACGGCGCCGGCCGATTGGGGCGGCCAGGCGCTGCCGCAAATCGTCAACGCCGCCTGCACCGAAATGTGGCATGCGGCGTCGATCGGTTTCGCCAACGGCCCGATGCTGACCATGGCCGCGATCGACGCGCTCAATACCCATGGCACCGACGAACTCAAACGCATCTATCTGGAAAAACTCGTGTCCGGCGAATGGATGGGCACGATGCAGCTCACCGAGCCGCAGGCCGGCTCCGACGTCGGGGCGCTACGCACCCGCGCCGAGCGCGCGGGCGACGGCAGCTATCGCCTCAAGGGCCAGAAGATCTTCATCACCTATGGGGAGCACGATTTCACCGACAACATCATCCATTTTGTGCTGGCGCGGCTGCCCGATGCGCCGCCCGGCACGCGCGGCATTTCGCTGTTTTTAGTGCCGAAATTCTTGCTGAAAGCCGACGGCTCGCTTGGCGCACGCAACGACATCCGCGCCCATTCGGTCGAGCACAAGCTCGGCATTCACGGCTCGCCGACCTGCACCATGATCCTCGGCGACGAAGGCGGCGCCATCGGTTTTCTGATCGGCGCGGAAAACGGCGGCATGGCCGCCATGTTCACCATGATGAACCGCGCGCGGCTCGCCGTCGGCCTGCAGGGCGTCGGCATCGCCGAATGCGCCACCCAGCTTGCGCTCGCTTATGCGCGCGAGCGCAAGCAAGGCCGCGCCGTCGGCGCGAAATGAGTCTTCGCCGATCATTGCCCATCCCGATGTGCGGCGGATGCTGTTGACCATGCGATCGCTCACCATGGCGGCGCGCGCCATCTGTTACTCGACCGCGATGGCGCTCGACCGCGCCGAACGCGGCGCCGACCCGGCCGCGCGCGCGACGGCGCTTGCACAAGCGTCGCTGCTGACGCCGGTCGCCAAGGCGTTCTCGACCGACATCGGCAACGAAGTGGCTTCGCTCGGCGTCCAGGTGCATGGCGGCATGGGCTATATCGAGGAGACCGGCGCGGCGCAGCTGTTTCGCGACGCGCGGATCGCTCCGATCTATGAAGGCACCAACGGCATCCAGGCGATCGACCTCGTCACCCGCAAGCTGCCGCTTAACAACGGCGCCGCCGTCGCCGCGCATCTCGACGAATTGCGCGGCGTGGTCGAAAGCGTGAGCGCCAGCAACGATCCCGCTTTCGGCTGGACCGCGGTGCGGCTGGACGACGCGGTCGAAAGTCTGGCGCGCGCCACCGACTGGCTGATCGACCGCCTCGACAAGGAGCCGGATGCGGCGCTGGCCGGCGCCACGCCCTATTTGCGCCTGTTCGGCTTTGCCACCGGCGGCTGCCTGTTGGCGCAACAGGCGCTGGCGGCGATACGGCTTGGCGACGACGCACGCGGCGCGGGTCGCGGTGACGCGGTTCTTTGCCGAGAATTTTGCCGTCCATGCCGGCGCGATTGAACGCACCGTGGTCGAATGCGCACCGGGCCTGCTCGGCGCCGACGCGGCGCTTTCAACGAACAGGTGACGGGTTTCGCCGACGCTCAACCCATCCTACATTGCCATAATGTCCACGCTGCTCATCACCCACCCCGCCTGCCTCGAACATCTTGACGCCGCTCGGCCATCCCGAGCGGCCCGATCGGCTGCGCGCGGTGGAGCGCGCACTGGAGGCGGAAAAATTCCAGGCGCTGGCCCGCATCGAGGCGCCGCTGGCGCCGTTCGAGGTCATCGCGCTCGTCCATCCGATGGACTACATCACGGCGCTGCGCGACGCGACGCCGAAAGAGGGCATCATCCACCTCGACGCCGACACCCCGATGTCGCCCGGCAGTTTCGAGGCCGGCCTGCGCGCGGCCGGCGGCGCCATTTTCGCCGTCGACGAGGTTTTGGCCAAAAAGGCCGCCAACGCCTTTGTCGCCACGCGGCCGCCCGGCCACCACGCCGAGACGGCGCGACCGATGGGCTTCTGCTTTTTCGACAATGCCGCGATCGCCGCGCGCTATGCGCAGGATCATCACGGCATCGCCCGCGTCGCCATCGTCGATTTCGACGTGCATCACGGCAACGGCTCGCAGGAGATTTTCTGGTCCGACAAGACGGTGATGTATTGCTCGACGCATCAGATGCCGCTGTTCCCCGGCACCGGCGCGGTCGGCGAGAGCGGCGAATACAATACCGTGGTCAACGCGCCGCTGCGCCCCGGCGACGGCGGCGAGAAATTCCGCGACGCGCTCGAAAGCCGGATCCTGCCGCGGCTCGACGAATTCCAGCCGGAGCTCGTCATCATTTCCGCCGGCTTCGACGCCCACTACCGCGACCCGCTCGCCAATATCAATCTCGACGAGGCGGATTTCGCCTGGGCGACGCAAAAGCTCATGGAGGTCGCCGACCGCCATGCCGGCGGCCGCGTCGTCTCGCTGCTCGAAGGCGGCTACGACCTGGAGGCCTTGGGCAATTCGGCCGCCGCTCACGTCACCGCGCTGATGCGGGGATAATCTCGTAGCCCGGATTGCGCCTTGCGCTATCCGGGAGCATGACTCTCCCGGATTACGCGCCGCGTAATCCGGGCTACATCGAGCGTACGATGGCGCAGAACAGCAACAGCGATATCGGCAAACTGCCGTTCGAGCGGGCGATCGAAGAGCTCGAAATCGATCGTCAAGCGGCTCGAAGAGGGCAAGGTGCCGCTCGAGGAATTGGTCGCCATCTACGAGCGCGGCGAGGCGCTCAAGCGCCGCTGCGAGGATTTATTGCGCCAGGCCGAAGCGCGGGTGGAAAAAATCACGCTCGGCGCCGACGGCAAGCCGACCGGCACCGAGCCGCTGGATGTGGAATAGCGCCTTGGTCCATTGGACGAGATTTGCCGCTTGACATCCGAGAACAAATAGAGAACAATCGCCGGTTCGGGTCAAGGGGTAAGACCAATGGATTCGGACCAAAGAAGCGCCTTTTTGCGCAAGCTCGATGCGGAATGCCCGTATCAGGTGGTGCTGCCGCGCCGCCAGCTCGCCGACGACAGCGAGATCATGGATTTCCTCATCAAATACGTCGAGAAATTCGACATGTATGTCGAGGACGATTACGCGGCCTTCGTGCGCTACTGCTTCGCCGATCCGCTCGATGCGGAAATCTTCCGCTCGCGCTTCGAGCCGAAAGCGGAGCGTTTCAAGCTCGCGGGATAATTTTTGCCAGTCTTAATTTTCGCCAGTCTATTGGCCTGATTGGAACAGCGACTTCGGCTGCGAGCCGGGAGCAAAATGTCCCTCTTCTTCGTTGTAGCCCGCGGACCCCGAGGCAGAACGTTGCTGCATGCATTGCGCGTAAGCGGCCCCCGATCCGGCGCCCTGACACATTGCGTCGTTGTCGCCGGCGAGATTGGCCTGCGTCGCCAATCCGCCAAAGGGTGACGCGCTGCACGCGCCGAGCCCGAGGCCCAGAGCAACCACAAAACCAGAAATCAGCAGCCACTTGGTCATCGATCCCCCATTTGCCCCAAAAATTCAGTCGCCCCCGCTGTAATCGAGACCATGCGCCCGTTCGCGCGCGGCGGCAAGTGTGAGGGCGTTTCCCCCGTGGGGGAGGGACATTACTTCGGCAGCTTCTGCCGCACCTTGCCGATCTCGGCCCAGGCGTCGTCGCGTGGGTGCTTTTTCACATTGAGCACGGTGAACTGATTGCCGCCGGTGGTGCGCGGCAGCGCCTGCCATGACACCGGCATCGACACCGGTGCGCCGGCGCGCGCGCGGGTCGAAAAAGGCGCCACCGAGGTCGCCTCGCGCGAATTGCGGAAATAGTCGATGAAGATTTTACCCTGGCGCAGCGCCTTGGTCATTTTGGCGGGATAAAGGTCCGGGCTGTCGGCCGCCATGCCCGACGCGATGCGCGCGGTGAAGCCTTTGGCCGCGTCCCAGTCGGCGCCGTCGATCGGCACCACCACATGGATGCCCTTGCCGCCGGACAATTTTGCGAAGCTTTTAAGTTTTTCCGCCGTCAGCCGGTCGCGCACCTCCTGCGCCGCGGCGACGATCGCCTTCCAGGACACGCCCTCCCCCGGATCGAGATCGAACACCATGCGGTCGCAGATTTCGAGCCGGTCGAGTTTTGCGCCGCGGGTGTGGATTTCGAGCGCGCCGGACTGCACCAGCGCGATCAGATCGTCGAGTTTTTCCACCGCGATGACGTCGCGCTCCTTCGCCTTGACGACATGACGCAGCGGCGATGTCTTGATGTTGGCGGCGATATGCTTCTGGAAAAACGTCTCGCCGCCGACACCCTCCGGAGCGCGCACAATGGCGAGCGGCCGGTCGATCACATGCGGCGCCATCAATTTCCAGACGCTCACATAATATTCGGCGAGATCCTGCTTGGTGACGCCGGCATCGGGCCAATAGACACGGTCGGGATGGGTGAGTTGGACATTGGCGACTTCAGCGCTGCTTTTCGCCGGTGCGCTTTGTTGACGCCGCCGATTTACGCACCGCCTGCCGACGCGCCATCGCGGCGGGCGCGGCCGGCTTCGCCACTTCGCGCACCACTTCACGTGCCGGCTTGTCCTCGCGCAACCCTTTGTACGAAGCTTGCCGCAGCAATCCGTCCTGCGTGATACCGCGGAATTCGGTCTCGACCACCACTTCCGGCTTCACCCAGATGACGTTCTTGCGCCGCTCGTCCTCCGGCAAGACGACAGGCGGGCGGTCGACGCGTAGCGCATTGAGCCGCTTCCACAACTCGCGCGCGGTCTTGTGCGTATAGCCGGTGCCGACCCGCCCGGCATAGCGAAGCTTGCCATTGTCGTGGAACGCCACGGTCAGCGCGCCGACGGCATGGGGCATCGCCGTCGAGGGGCTAAAGCCGGCGACGACGAATTCCTGCGCATTATGACATTTCACTTTGACGAAGTTCTCCGAGCGCCCGGGGCGATAGGGCGCGGTGCGCAGCTTCGACACGATGCCTTCGAGATTCATGTCGCAGGCATGCTTGAAAATCACCGCGCCGTCTTCGTCCAGATGATCGACGTAGCGAACGGGCCCGGTCCGGCTTTGGCCCTTGAGAAGCCGCTTCAGCGCCGCCTTGCGCTCGACCAGCGGTTCGTCGGTGAGGTCGCGGCCGTCCAGATACAACAGGTCAAACACCCAGTAGACGAAGCGATCGCCGCGGCCGTCCTTCAGATCGGCTCTGCAACATCGAAAAGCTTGAAGCGCCCTGCTCGTTCTCGACCACCAGCTCGCCGTCAAGCAGCGCGGCGTCGGCCGGCAGCGCCGCCACCGCCTTGGCGATGCGCTCGAAGCGGTGCGTCCAATCGAGCGCCTTGCGCGTGAGCAATTGCACCTTGCCGCGATCGAGCCGCGCCTCGATGCGATAGCCGTCAAGTTTGATCTCGTGAATCCATTGCGGCCCTTGCGGCGGGGTGGTGTGCAGCGTGGCAAGGCTCGGCGGCACAAAATCCGGCAGACGGCCTTTTCTCTTGCCTGTTTTGCCGCCGCGCGGCGCCGGATCGGACCGCTTGCGCGCGACCGCCGCGACGGCGGCCCTGGTCGAGGTTTTCGCCTTCGGTTTGGTTTTCGCGGCGCCTTGGCGCGGCGCTTCGCCCTTGGCTTTTGCCCGTCCCGATTGCCGTCGCCCGCAATTCCTCGCGAAACGCGCGCTGACTTTGCGGGCGCGATCCGGCCGAAACTTTCGCGGTAACTGTCTTGCCGTTCCGGTTGCTGTGCCAGACGCGCTTTTTGCCCTTGCCTTCGGCGATCTCCTCCATGCTGCGCCCGGTCGCGACCGAAAGCGGCTCGGCTTCGCCGATGTCCGCCTTGCGTCCGGTTCGCGACGCGTCGTCCTTGCCTTTGATCAGGAGCCAGTTCTGGTGCCGGTCGCCCGGGCGGGCGCGCATGCGCACCAGATGCCAGCGGCCGTGCAGTTTCTCGCCTTCGAGCGTAAAATCGAGGTGACCTTTGGCATAGCCCTTGTGCGGATCGCCGTCGGGGATCCAGCGGCCGCGATCCCAGATCATCACGGTGCCGCCGCCATACTCGCCTTGCGGGATGGTGCCCTCGAACGTGTTGTATTCGATGGGGTGGTCCTCGACATGCACGGCGAGCCGCTTGTCGGCGGGGTCGAGGCTCGGGCCCCGCGTCACCGCCCAGCTTTTCATCACGCCATCGAGCTCGAGGCGGAGGTCATAGTGCAGGCGCGTCGCGTCATGTTTCTGGATGACGTAGCGATTGCCCCCGGCGCGCGCTTTATGGCCGCGCGGCTCCGCGGTGACATCGAACTTTCGCTTCTTGCGGTATATTTCGAGCGCCATAGTGCTCAAACTCGCGCGTTTTATGGCCCGGGGGTGCTGCCGAAATGCCCGGTAAATTGTGTTGCAGTACCCTGGCAAAACTTGGAACCTTACATAGTTTGAACGATACACGGGCAATGGGGTTGTACGGGGTAGTATCCGAGTAGCGCCGGACTCTAGATATAAGGCTCTGGAAAGCCTAGCGGTTCTCTCCAGGCCGTGCCGCGAGCGCAGCGTGGTCCAAAAATTGCGTTTACGGCGGAGAATGGTGTATGGACCCCAGAATCCGTGATCGATTCAGGGCTCCGAGCCCCCAATAATCGGCGTTCGGCCGAAACAACACATTGGTCTGAAAAAGGAGCGTAGCGTGACGGTTTCGTCGAAGACCCCATTGCTCGACCAGATTAAGACCCCCCAAGACCTAAGGCGCCTCCAACCCACTCAGTTGCGGCAGGTCGCCGACGAGCTGCGTCAGGAGATGATCGACGCGGTCGCCGTCACCGGCGGCCATCTCGGCGCCGGCCTCGGCGTGATCGAGCTGACGGTAGCATTGCACTATGTCTTCGACACGCCGGCCGACCGCGTCATTTGGGACGTCGGCCATCAGGCCTATCCGCACAAGATTCTCACCGGCCGCCGCGACCGCATCCGCACGCTGCGCATGGGCGGCGGGCTGTCCGGTTTCACCAAGCGCGCCGAGAGCGAATACGATCCGTTCGGCGCCGCGCATTCCTCGACCTCGATCTCGGCCGCGCTCGGCATGGCGGTGGCCCGCGATCTCGACGGCAAGCAGAATAATGTCGTCGCCGTGATCGGCGACGGCGCGATGTCGGCCGGCATGGCCTATGAAGCGATGAACAATGCCGGCGCCATGAATTCGCGCCTGATCGTGGTGCTCAACGACAACGATATGTCGATCGCGCCGCCGGTCGGCGCGCTGTCGGCTTATCTGGCGCGCCGGGTGTCCGGCCGCGGCTATCGCCGGTTGCGCAAAATCTTCCAGAGCATCGCCAAGCGCATGCCGAGCAAAATGCTCGAGCAGCGGGCATTGGCGGTGGAGGAATATGCGCGCGGCCTCGTCACCGGCGGCACGCTGTTCGACGAGCTCGGCTTCTTCTATGTCGGCCCGATCGACGGCCATAACATCGATCACCTGTTGCCGATCCTGGAGAACGTGCGCGACGCCAAGAACGGGCCGTTTTTGGTTCACGTCGTCACCCAGAAGGGCAAAGGCTATCTGCCGGCGGAAAAATCCGCGGACAAATACCACGGCGTCGTCAAATTCGACGTTGCCACCGGCGCGCAGGTGAAATCGAAGCCGGCCGCGCCCGCTTACCAGAAGGTCTATGGCGAGAGCCTGATCAAGGAAGCGCGCAAGGACCCGAAAATCGTCGCCATCACCGCGGCGATGCCATCGGGCACCGGCGTCGATCTGTTCCAGAAAGAATTTCCCAACCGCACCTTCGACGTCGGCATCGCCGAGCAGCACGGCGTGACGTTCTGCGCCGGGCTTGCGACCGAAGGCTACAAGCCGTTCGCCACCATCTATTCGACCTTCCTGCAGCGCGCCTACGACCAGGTCGTGCACGATGTCGCCATTCAGCGGCTGCCGGTGCGCTTCGCCATGGACCGCGCCGGCCTCGTTGGCGCCGACGGCCCGACCCATGCCGGCGCGTTCGACATCGCCTATCTCGGCTGCCTGCCCGGCTTCGTGCTGATGGCGGCGGCCGACGAAGCCGATCTGGTGCATATGGTGGCGACCGCTGTCGCGATCGACGACCGGCCGTCGGCGCTGCGTTATCCGCGCGGCGAAGGCCTTGGTGTCCCCATGCCCGACGAAGGCAAGCCCCTCGAAATCGGCAAGGGCCGCATCCTGCGCGAAGGCACCAAGATCGCGTTGTTCTCCTATGGCGCGCGGCTCGGCGAATGCCTCAAGGCGGCCGAAGAGCTTGCCGGCTACGGGTTGCCGACCACCGTCGCCGATGCGCGGTTTGCAAAACCGCTCGACATCGATCTCTTGCTGCGGCTTGCCCGCGAGCACGAAGTGCTGATCACCATCGAGGAAGGCTCGATCGGCGGCTTTGGCGGTTTTGTCATGCAGGCGCTTGCCGAGCACGGCGTGCTCGATCGCGGCCTGAAAATCCGCTCGATGGTGCTGCCGGATCTGTTCATCGATCAGGATTCGCCCAACGCGATGTATGCCAAAGCCGGCCTCGACGCCAAAGGCATCGTCACCAAGGCGTTCGAAGCGCTCGGCCAGAACGTGCGCGGCGAAGCGGTGAAGCTCGCGTAGTCGGTCATGCCCGGCCTTGTGCCGGGCATCCACGGCTATGACAACATCGCTGAGCCATAAGGTCGTGGATGGCCGGGACAAGCCCGGCCATGACGGTCGTATAATCGCCTCCATGACCACCCGAGAACGTGCCGATCGCCTATTGGTCGCGCGCGGCCTGTTCGAGAGCCGCGCGCGGGCGCAGGCCGCGATCGCCGCCGGCCGGGTGAGCGCCGACGGCATCGTGGTGCGCAAGCCATCCGAGGCAATCTCGACCGGCGCGGCAATCGCCGCCGAACCGGAGCATCCTCTACGTGTCGCGCGGCGGGGTCAAGCTTGCGGCCGCGCTCGATGCGTTCGCGCTCGACGTTGCCGGCCGCGTCTGTCTCGACGTCGGCGCCTCGACCGGCGGCTTCACCGAGGTGCTGCTTGAACGTGGGGCGCGGCGCGTCTATGCGGTCGACGTCGGCAGCGCGCAACTGCATGCGCGCCTGCGCGGCCGCCGCGACGCCGTCTCGATCGAGCAGACCGATATCCGCAAGCTCGATCCGTCGCGCTTGGCCGAGCAGCCCGATTTCGCCACGGTCGACGTGAGCTTCATCTCGCTCAAGCTTGTCATCCCGGCCATCGGCGGACTGCTGGCCCCGCGCGCGCAGCTCGTGGCGCTGATCAAGCCGCAATTCGAGGCGACGCGCAGCCATATCAAGAAGGGCATTGTGCGCGACGAAGCGGTGCACAAAATCGTTTGCGAAGATATCGGCGCATTCATCGCTTCGCTCGGCTGGCGCCCCGGCAGCCTTGTGCCCTCGCCGATCCTCGGCGGCGATGGCAATCGCGAATTCTTCATCGAGGCCGAACGTGGTTGAACGGCGTGATTGAGCATATTGCGATCGAACGCATCGGCCATCGCGGCGACGGCGTGGCCGATAGCGCCGACGGGCCGATCTATGTGCCCGGCACGCTGCCCGGCGAGACGGCCGAAGTTGAAAGCGTGCCCGATCAGCCCGACCGGCGGCAGCTCCTCACCATCGAAAAGCCGAGCCCGCAACGCATCGCGCCGATCTGCCCGCATTTCGGCATTTGCGGCGGCTGCGCCTTGCAACATTGGCAGACAGAAGCTTACCGCGCGTGGAAGCGCGAGCTCGTGATCGAGGCCCTGCACCAGGCGGGTATCGACGCGCCGGTCGCCGCTCTCATCGACGCGCATGGCGACGGCCGCCGCCGCGTCGTGTTCCATGCCCGGCGCAGCCCGCACGACGTGCTCGAAGTCGGTTTTTCGGCGGCGCGCGCGCATCGCCTGATCGCCATCGATCGCTGTCCGGTTTTGGCCCAAAACCTCGACGGCGCGCTCAAGGCCGCCTGGGCCGCCGCGGAGGCGCTGGGTCCGGTCAAAAAGCCGATCGACATCCAGGCGACGGCGACGGACCAGGGCCTCGACGTCGATCTGCGCGGCTCCGGGCCGCTGACGCCGCAATCGACGGCGGCGCTGGCGCGCGTCGCGGCGCAACAGAATCTGGCGCGGCTGACGCGCCACGGCGAATTGATCGCGCAGGCGCGCGTGCCGACGCTCCGCATCGGCGCCGCGACCGTCGCACTGCCGCCCGCCGCATTCCTGCAGGCAACCGCGGCCGGAGAAGCGGCGCTGGCACGGCTGGTGCTGGAGCATTGCGCCGGAGTGAAAAGCGTCGCCGACCTATTCGCCGGCGTCGGGCCGTTCGCATTGCGGCTGGCGGAGCGGGCGCGGATCACCGCGGCCGACGATGACGACGCGGCGCTCGCCGCGCTCGGCCGCGCCGCCGCGAGCACGGCCGGACTAAAACCTGTCGCGGTCGAACGGCGCGACCTGTTCAGAAATCCGTTCGCTGCCGCGGAGCTCGACCGCTTCGAGGCGATCGTGTTCGATCCGCCGCGCCAGGGCGCGCAAGCGCAGTCGCGTGAAATCGCCGCCAGTCGGGTTCCGCTGGTGGTCGCGGTGTCATGCAATCCCGGAACTTTTGCGCGCGACATGCGCCTTCTGATCGACGGCGGCTACCGGCTTACGTCCGTCACGCCGGTCGATCAGTTCCGCTATTCCGCCCATGTCGAGATCGTCGCGCAACTGGAAAGATAGCGGCCTTCCACCTCACTGTTTCGGCTTGAGATCGTCGGACAGAAAGCTCGTATCGACGATTTTCGACCAATCCACGTCGCCCGTCAGCGCACCGACGAGCTTTTGCGCCCGGATCATCCGATCCATGCCGGCGAGGTCGAAGCGGCCGGGGCCCCAATAGGCCACACCCGATTTGCTCGGCGCGACCAGGTTATTGATCGTGCTCTTGGTGACATCGAGATCGAGATTGTAGGCCTTGGCCACGATTTCGGCGGCCTCGTCGGGATGCGCGGTCATGAATTCCACCGCCTTGCGCCGTCCGCGCAAAACGGCACGGATAAAATCGCCCTTGGTGGCAGCCGCCTCGGCGGTGGTCACGCCGATGACGTTGCACAGCGGCGGCAGCACGTCGCTCGCCGACACCAGGATGCGGAACTGCGATTTATTCTTCGACCATACCGGATCGGCAATTGCGGAGGCGTCGATCAGGCCGAGATTGAGGGCGACGACGGCTTCGCCAAAGCCGCCGGTCTTGACCAATTCCGCCTGATCGGGTTTAAGGCCGGCCGCCTCGAGCAGCAGGATATCGAGCGCCTGGCTGGTCGAGCGCGGATTGGTATAGCCGATCTTCTTGCCCTCGAGGTCCTTGATGGTCTTGATCGGCGAGTCCGGTTTCACCGCCCAGACGAATTCCGCGACCGTGAGCACGTTGTCGCTGATGATCTTCAGGTCCGCGCCCTGCTGGATCGCCGCGACCGTCCCGGCCAGATCGATTTCGCCGTAGGACAGATGCCCGGTCATCAGATTGCGCACCGTCGTACCGCCGCCCGCCGACGACAGAACGCCGCTCACATCGGCGCCTTCGTCCTTGAAAAAGCCTTTCGCCATGGCGACGGCGTAGGGCATGCCGTTGGCGGCAACGCCAAAATTGCTGACGACGATCTGCTCCTGGGCCATCGCGCGCAGCGGCAGAGCCGCGACGACAGCGGCGACCGCAACCCTCAGGCTCCACGTGACAATCGAAGACATAAGCTTCCTCCCCGGACCGAGCGCTTTTCTGCGGCACCAGTCTACAACACTCGCCGATGAAGTCGATGATCGATAACGAGCAAAAGCGTACTCACGGAGGCCGCGAACAAAACGATCAACAATGTGACCGCCATGATGAGTTGGACGTTCTGCAGCCCGATGGCGGTCATCAACAGATAGCCGAGGCCGCGTTGCGAGCCGAACATTTCGCCGAGCAGCGTGCCGATCAATGTCAGCGAGAAACCGAGACGCAGACCCGTGAAGATTTCCGGCAAAGCCGCGGGAAGCAGCACCGAGCCGACGATTTTGCCGGGCCTGAGCCGCAAAACGCGCGCGGTTTTGAGCAGGATGGGATTGAGGTTGCGCACCGCCGCCATAGTGAAGATCGCGACCGGGACGACGCCGTGAATGGCGCCAAACGCAATCTTGGCGGGCAATCCGAGGCCGAAGGCAAGCAGGATGATCGGATAGAGCGTGATCTTCGGAACCGAGTAGAAGGCGACGAGCATCGGCTCGAAAATCTCGCCGGACAGACGGTGCGCACCCAGCAAGAAGCCAATCGCAAGGCCGAGCGACACCGCTATGACGAGCGCGAAGAAGAAGGCGCGCGAGGTCTCTTCCAGATGCCCCCAGAAGGCTTCCGTCGCCAGCAACTGCCCGAGATAGCCGAAGGTCGCGGCCGGCGACGTCATCGCCTGGCTGCCGGCAAACGCAAACAGCATCTGCCATGCGGCGAGCAGCGCCACGATCAGGATCAGGCTGTTGACCGCGGGCCGCCAGGATCGCGCGGTCATGACCGGCTCCGCCGCCGCATCAGGATTTTCTCCCACTGCGACAAGATCGCGTTGACCGTGATCGACACCGCAAGGATGAGGAGGATCAGCGGATACATGATCTTGTTGTCGAAATTGTTGTAGGCGAAGCTGATCTCGTAGCCGATCCCGGTTCGCGACATGATGAACTCGGCGCCGATGACGCCGATGAAAGCGTAGGCGACGGCAAGCTTCGCGCCGGTCAAGAGATACGGCGCGGCGGATGGCAGGGTGATTTTCAGCGCGGTCGCGATCGGGCCGAGACGATAGACCCGTGCCGTCTTCATCAGCACGCGCGATACCCGGTCGAGACCGTTGAGCGTATTGACGATCACGGCAACCACCGCGAGCGTGAAGCCAATCAGAATTTGCGGCGCATCGCCAAGACCGAACAGAATGATGAGCAGCGGGTAGAACGCATAGATCGGAATCGCGTAATAGGTCGCGAACAGAGGTTCCAGAACCTGCCGCACCGCGCGCCGGCCGTGCAGCGCGACGCCGAAAGCGATACCCGCGACGATAGCCAGGCCGCTGGCGACAGCGACGTTGAGGAGCGTTTTGAGCATCGCGGCGTTCATCGCACCCGAGGCCAAGAGCACGGCGAGGTCGCGCACCATCTCGCTCGGCGGCTGCATGGTCAGGTGGTCGATCACGCCGGTGCGGCACAACAATTCGAGTAGCAGGATAGCCGCGCCGATGACCGCAAGACGGTAATACGCGGGGCGCGTCATGCCGGGCCGGCGCTCCTGCCGAGTGCCTTGAGCGATTCACCCCGCAACAGTCGCCATAGCCGGCCGGTGATCTCGCCGAACGATGGCTCGGCGACGATCCGGCTATCGCGTTCGCGGGGCCATCCGGTTTCGACGATTTCGAGGATGCGACCGGGGCGCGCCGACATCACCGCAATCCGGTCGGCCAGCATCGCCGCTTCATCCAGCGCGTGGGTGATGAGCAACACGGTCGAGCCGGTGTCGCGCCAGACGCGCAAAAGCTCGTCACCCATCAGAGCCGCGTCTGCTGGTCAAGCGCGCCGAACGGTTCGTCGAGCAGGATCAGGCGCGGCTGCAAGACGAGCGTGCGGGCGATGCAGACCCGCTGGCGCATGCCGCCGGAAAGCTGTGCCGGATAGGCGCGCGCAAAGTCGCGCAAGCCCATGAGATCGAGCGCATGATCGAGCCTGCGCCGCAATTCCTCGGCGCCGATGCCGGCTTCGCGCAAGCCGAACGCGATATTGTCGGTGACGGTGAGCCAGGGGAAACAGGCATCTTCCTGGAAGACGACACCGACGCCGTCGGGCACCGCGTCCTCGACTGGGCGACCCTCGAATTCGATCGTTCCTTGCGTGGCGGGCGCCAGACCCGCGATCAGATCGAGCAGAGTCGATTTGCCACAGCCGGAGGGGCCGACCACGGCGAAGAACTCGCCCTTTTGCAATTGCAGCGTGATCGGACCGAGCGCGTGCACCTCGCGTCCCATAGCGCCGGCTGCATAAACGCGCGTGACGCCGGACAACCTGACACACAGAAACTTGCGCGAGCGGCATTGAACTTCGTGCCTTGCCTTCAAATCCCAAAAACTCGACTTGATCTCGTCGTTGGCCTTGAGCTCTTCCGGCTTCGCCGAATAAACCACCTGGCCCTTGCTCATCACGTGCACATAGTCGACCAGCTTGAGCGCAAGATGCGCGCTCTGCTCGACCAGCAGGATCGACAGGCCTTCCTCCTTCAGCTTGCCGATCGCTTCCCACAGACCCTGGATGATAATCGGCGCGAGGCCCTCCGACGGCTCGTCCATGATCAGGCAGTCGGGATTGGTCATCAGCGCGCGGCCGATCGCCAGCATCTGCTGTTCGCCGCCCGACAGCGTCTTGGCGCGCTGGTTGCGCCGCTCGCGCAGGCGCGGGAACAGGTTGTAGACGCGCTCGAGCTCCAGCCATGGCGCTCGAGACTGCGTTCCGCCACCAGCAGGTTTTCTTCCACGCCCAGCGTCGGAAACACGCGGCGGCCCTGCGGCACCAGGCCCATGCCGCTGCGCACGGTCGCGAACGAGGATTTTCCGGTGATGTCGTCGCCCTTGAAGTACGATCTTGCCGCGGCGCGGCGGATTGAAGCCGACGATGGAATTCACCAGCGTGGTCTTGCCGACGCCGTTCCTGCCCAGCAGGCCGAGAATTTGTCCTTGCTCCAGCTTGCAAAGACAGGCCCTGGAGGACGTAGGCGTCCCCGTAATAAGTGTGGATGTCCTGGACTTCGAGAATCGCCATCGGGGTTCAATCGGTTCCGAGATAGATTTCTTGCACTTTGGCGCTGGAATGAATCTGCTGCGGCGTGCCGGTTTCCAGAACTTCGCCGAAATGCAGGACCGAGATCTGCGAGGCGACGTCGAACACCACGTCCATGTCGTGTTCGATCAAGAGAATGGCCAGACCGGGATCGAGCTTCATCAGGAACTTGGCCATCTCGGTCGATTCGCCCGACGACAGGCCGGCGGCCGGCTCGTCGAGCAACAAAATCTTCGGATCGCTGGCCAGGCCAAGAACAATCTCGAGCTGGCGTTGTTCGCCGTGCGAAAGGTTGCGCACCTCGGCATCCTTGCGGTCGAGGAAGCCGGCTTGCTCGAGCAGATGATAGGCCTTCTCGTAGACGTCGCGGTAAGACGACAGAAAGCGCCACATCACGAATTTCGACGTCGCAGGCCCTTGATCGCCAGCAGGACGTTGTCGAGCACGGTCAGTTTCGGAAACAGACTCGTGACCTGGAACGTGCGCGCCATGCCGAGCGCGGTGCGGCGATGGCTCGGCCAGTTGGTGACGTCCTGCCCGAACAGCAGCACCTGGCCCGAGGTCGCCGGAAAGATGCCGGTTATCACATTGAAAAGCGTGGTCTTGCCGGCGCCGTTCGGGCCGATGATGGCCTTGCGGTCGCCCGGCATGATTCTGCAGCGTGACGTCGCGCACGGCATGCAGGCCGCCGAAAGCTCTTCGACAGGCTCTTTCAGTTCGAGAACCGGCTGCCGCCTTGGTGCGTTCCCTGCTCATGCGATCCTCTGAGCAAACCGGAAACCGCCGGGGCTCTGACGCAGAGCCCCGGCAGCAGTTGTCGCTATTCGCAGTATTTGCAGGGCGGGAAGTCGCGGCCGTAGACCGGCTGCGCGAGGAACTTGTCCTTTCCGTAGGTCCAGAACTGGCTGACGTTCGGATAAGTCTTGATCACGGTGTTCCAGAGCTCGTCCTTGTCGTAGCCGAACATCTTCTTCTTCTCGACTTTCTTGATGTAGATGTTCTCGATCGGGTTGCGCATGTCGTCGAATTCTGACCGGCCCGCGCGGCGCGTCGACCTTGATGCCCTGCATGAGTCTTGATGAACTGCTCGGGCCCCGGGCACTTGCCGCCGGCCTTCTTGATCGCCTCGTCGATCCACATGCGCGGTGGTGTAGTTGTTCTCCGAATAGTAGCGACGGCACCTTGCCGTACTTGGCGCGGTAGGCCTTGACGAAGGCTCTCGTTCTTCGGCGTCTCGAGCGCGGCGCTGTATTGCAGCGCGGAGACGTCGCCGATGACTTCGTCGCCCATGAAGGGCAGCGCGAATTCGTCATAGCTGGTGCCGCCGCCGATGATCGGCTTCTTGATGCCGGCCCCGCGCAACTGCTTGGGGAATTGCAACGCCATCGGTCCGACCATCAGCGTGTAGATGGCGTCGGCGTCGCCCTTGATCGTCGGGATGTAGGGCCCGAAGTCCTTGGTGCCGAGCGGCGGCCAGATTTTCTGGATGACCTTGCCGCCGCAGTCCTCGAATACCTTCTGGAAACCGCCGACCAATTCGTAGCCGAAGGCATAGTCGGCGGCGATGGTGACGATCTTCTTGTAGCCCTGATCGCAGGCCCACTGGCCGAGCGGATGGTTGGGCAGCGAACTCGTCCAGCTGGTGCGGATGAAATAGGGATATTTACCGAGCTGGCGCTGCGTCAGATCGTCGGCCGAGGAGATCGAGGAGATGTAGAGCGTCTTCTCGCGCGGTGCTTACCGGCGCCAGCGCGTAGCCGGTCGAGGCGAGCAAGCCGCCGATGAACATGTTCACCTTGTCCTGCAGGACCAGCTTCTTCGCCTTGGTGACGGCCGTCGTCCGGCTTGCCCTGGTTGTCCTCGACGATGAACTTGACGTCGGTGCCGCCGAGCTTGCCGTTGTGCTCGTCGAGATAGAGCTGGAAGCCGTTGACCATGTCCTTGCCGATCTGGGCGAAGATGCCGGTCATCGGCGCGATGAAGCCGATGCGCAGTTCCTCCGCCTGCGCCGGCACGGCGCAAGCCCAGTCCGAGCGCGAGACAGCTGCCCAGCAGCAGCGGGCTTAGCTTTCGTCACAATCTGCTTTGTCATTGTCTTTCTCCCTCTTGTTGATTTGCCGTTCCGACTCAAGTCACGGCGCCGGATGCCAAATCTTTGTCGACCGCTCGAGTTGTCTGCCGCTGCGCCGCCTGGCGCAGTCGCGTCCGGAATTCCCATCAGGCCCATCGGCAGATAGAGAATGGTCAGCACGTAAACGCCGCCCAGCACGTATTGCCACCACGGCACCAGCGTTGAGAGATATTCACGCAGAGCCGAACACGATCCCCGAGCCGATGGCGCCGCCGACCAGCGTGCCGGCGCCGCCGAGCACGACCATCAGCAGCGCGTCGACCGAGGTGGTCAGCACCACGGTTTCGGGGCTGACGATACCGTTGGTGTGCGCCCACAGCACGCCGGCCAGCCCGCCGAAAGCGCCGGCGATGACGAAGGCGATGTATTTGTGCAGCCACGTATTGTAGCCGAGGATCTGCATGCGCAGTTCGCGCTCGCGGATGCCTTCCAGGCTGCGGCCGAACGGCGAGCGCACCAGCACGTACAGCAAAAGCATCGACACGACGAAGAAAGCCGAACACCAGATAAAAGAACGTCACGCTCGTTGGCCAGGTCGAGCCCGAAATTCGGCCGGCTGGTGACATTGATGCCGTTGTCGCCGCCGGTGAGCGAATTCCAGCGATAGGCGAGGCCCCAGACGCATTGCCCGAGCGCCAGCGTGATCATCAGGAAATAGACGCCGGAAGCGCGGATGGCGAACAGGCCGAACAACGCCGCCAGCGCGGCGCCGATCAGAATGCCGAACATCACCACCAGCCAGAAATCCCAGCCGAGGCCGAAATGATATTTGGCGGCCAGGATCGCGGTCAGATAGGCGCCGACGCCGAAATAGGCCGCCTGGCCGAGCGAGGCGAGGCCGGTAAAGCCGAGCAGAATGTCGACGCTCATCGCCAGGATGGCGAAGCCAGCGCGCGCGTCGCCAGCAGCACCACGAACGAGCTGGAGTGCGGAATGATCAAGGCGAGCGCCAGCCAGCGCGGCGGCGACGATGAGGATTTTGATTTGCTGGCTTACCATCGGTCGTCGCTCACTCGCGGCCGAACAGGCCGGTCGGCTTGATCGCCAGGATCAGCACCATCGGCGCGTAGAGCGTGAAGTAGGAAACTTCCGGAAACAGCGCCTTGCCGAAATTGTCGGCGAGACCGACCAGCAGCGCGCCGATCGCGGCGCCGCCGAGCGAGCCCATGCCGCCGATGATGACGACCGCGAAGGCAAGCGGCAGCATTTCGAAATCGAGGCCGGGATAGATGCCGAGAAAGGCGCCGCCGATCACGCCGCCGAGCGCGGCCAGGAACGCGCCGAGCGCGAAGATGAACATGGAGATGCGGTTGGTGTCGATGCCGACGCCGCGCGCCATCTGCGCGTCGTCGACCGTGGCGCGCACCGCGGCGCCCATGCGGGTCTTCTCCATCGCCAGCCACAGCGCGATGCCGATCACCAAGGCCATGCGCGATCATGAAGATGCGGTAGAGCGGGAAATAGATGCCGCCGATCACGATGCTTTGCGTCAACGCCGCCGGCGGATTGATGTCCATATTGTTGCCGCCCCAGATGTCGAGCGCGCCCTGCTGGAACAGGAAGGCGAAGCCGACCGTCAGCAGCACCTGCCGCAGCGGATCGAAACCGAGCGGACGCAGAAATACGCGCTCCATCGCCAGGCCGATCAGGGCCACGGCGAGCGCGGCCACCGGCAGCGACAGCGCCCAGGAGCCGGTGGCGTCGATCACCGACAACGCGATGTAGCCGCCCCACAGAAAATAGGCGCCATGGGAAAGATTGACGATCCGCATGACGCCGAAAATCAACGACAGGCCGCTGCCGACGAGGAACAGCAGCGCGCCATAGGACACGCCGTTGAAGACCTGGACGACCCAGAACTGCGTATTCACGAGTCCCTGCCCCTTTCCCCCCGTCGCGTCCCAGCTTACCCGAGCTTTGTCCAAGCCTAGCCCATCTGCGCATCGAGCGGATAGCCGCGGTTGCGACGGATTGATCCGGTGCGGATTGCATGCGAAGGCCGCGGCGGGCGTGTACGCCGCTTGCTTTCGTGATATTGCACGTGCAAACGGATCTCACACACCAAAGAGGCTTGCAATGGCTAGCGTCCTGTTTTCACCCATCACGCTGCGCGGGCTCACGCTGCCCAATCGCGTCGTGGTATCGCCGATGTGCCAGTATAATTCCGACAACGGCTCGGCCAACGATTGGCACCTGATGCATCTCGGCAGCTTCTCGCTCGGCGCCGCCGGGCTGGTGATGACCGAGATGACCGACGTCAATCCGCAAGGGCGCATTTCGCCGCGCTGCGCCGGCATGTGGTCGGACGACAACGAAAAAGCGCTCAAGCGCGTGCACGACTTCTGCCGGCAATATGGCGTCGCCAAGCTCGGCGTGCAGCTCGCTCATGCCGGACGCAAAGGCCCGACCACACCGCCGGCCGCGGGCGGCAAGCCGATCCTGACCAAGGAGGAGGGCGGCTGGACGCCGGAAGCACCGTCGGCGATCCCCTACGATACCGGCTGGCCGGTGCCGCATGCCATGACCAAGGACGACATCAAGCGCTGCATCGGCGAATTCGCCGCCGCCGCCAAGCGCGTCGACCGCATCGGCTACGACGTGATCGAGCTGCATGGCGCGCATGGCTATCTCGCCCACCAATTCCTGTCGCCGCTATCCAACCACCGCACCGACGAATACGGCGGCTCGACCGAAAACCGCATGCGCTTTGCCATCGAAATGTATGAAGCGGTGCGCGCGGTGTGGCCGGAGCAAAAGCCGCTCGGCATGCGCGTGTCCGCCACCGACTGGGTCGATGGCGGCTGGACGCCGGAAGAGACCGTCCTGCTTGCCAAGGAGCTCAAAAAGCGCGGCATGGATTACATGGACGTGTCGACGGGCGGCCTCGATCCGAAGCAAAAAATTCCGCTGGCGCCTGGCTATCAGGCGCCGTTCGCCGAGAAGGTGAAGAAAGAAGCCGGCATGACGGTCATGAGCGTCGGCCTGATCGCCGGCTACCATCAGGCCGAGGAGATCGTGGCGTCGGGCAAGAGCGACTTCGTCTGCCTGGCGCGCGGTGCGATGTGGGACCGCAACTGGGCCTGGCACGCCGCCCAAGAGCTCGGCGCCGAAACGCCCTATGCGCCGAAGATGGCGGGCTGCAATCCCAAACTGCGGCCGCAAGTATTTCCGAACGGCATGCCGATCTCCTGAACCGGCGCGGTATGCGGTCGATCTTTTCAATCACCTCTTCGTAACGGAATGGGTAAGACATGACGGAAAAATTCGGGCGGCTGGCGCTGCATATGTGGACCATCGACACCACGCCGCTTAAGACCGCGCTCGATGCGGCACGGGTCGCGGGCTATGACGCGGTCGAGCTGCGCCGCACCGACTTCAAGCGCTGCCTCGATACCGGCATGAGCAACGCACAGGTGCTCGACCTCATCCGCGACAGCGGCATTCCGGTCGGCGTGCTCGGCGTCGAATATGGCTGGCTATTCGCCACCGGCGACGAGAGCAAGCGGCTGTTCAAGGTGTTCCGCGAGAGTTGCGAGAATGCCGTCGCGCTCGGCTGCAATATGCTGATGAGCGCGCCGGGACCGGTCGGCGGCCCGATCAGCGAGGCGATCAAATATCTCAAGGACGCAGGCGACATCGCCGCCGAATACAAGCTCCGTCTCGCGATCGAATTTAATTCGCAGCACGAGGTGCTCAACAAACTCGCGGTGCTGCGCGAGCTGCTCGATGGCGCCGGCAAGCCGAATTGCGGCTACCTGATCGACGCCTATCACTTCACGCGCAGCGGCGCCGGCGGCCGCGGTTTTGCGGATGTGCCGGCGGAAAAAATCTTCTGCTTCCAGTACAGCGACCTTTCGCCTAATCCGATCACCGGCGTAAAGCGGCCGACCGACCGGCTGCCGCCCGGCAAGGGCGTCGTCAAATGGCGCGAGATGCTCGGCCTTTTGGCGGAGAAAAAATACACCGGCTATCTGAGCTACGAAGCGCCCAATCCCGAGCTTTGGGCGCGCTCGCCATACGACGTCGCGCGCGAGGGTGTGGAGCTGACGCGCAAATTGTTGCGGGACGCCGTCCCGGCCTACGCCAGTTGAGGTGCATCATGACAGAACCAGAGCTTCCGGTTTTTCTCGGCCTGAACGACAAATCCATTACCGCAATCCCGCCGACCGTCGAGAAGCAGCGCTACACGACCAGCGTGGCGCCCAAGGCGGCCAACCCGGGCAAATGGATCGAGCAGCCGCGCATGCCGATCCCGACCGGCGAACACGCCGTCATCGGGTGCGGCGGGAAAATCCACAGCATCGCCGGCTATGCCAAGCACCGCGTCGATCAGAATTTCCATCAGGTCTATGACCCGGCGACAAAATCATGGTCGCTGAAGGCGCCGTTCCCTCTCCCCTGCAACCACGTAGCGGGAGTTTCCATCGGTACGAAGATCTACACATTCGGCGGCTTCGTCGAGCAGAACCGTTGCCCGCATTCCAAATGCTTCGTCTATGACACCGCGACCGAGCAGTGGGCGCCGATCGCCGCACTATCGCGTCCGCGCGGCGCGATTTCGGCGATCGTGCTTGACGGCAAGATTCATCTGCTCGGCGGGCGCGATGTGCGCTCGGTGGAGTGGCACGAGGTCTACGATCCGGCGACCGACAAATACTCGGATCGCGCCAGCATGCGCGGCTCGACCGGCACGCAGCCCTTTGTCGGCCAGCGCGACCATATGGGCGTCGCCGTAGTGGATGGCAAAATCCACGCCATCGCCGGCCGCATGGATTCTTACGACTTCAACACCTCGCTCAACGCCGTCTACGATCCGAAGACGGACGCTTGGAGCTTTCGTGCGCCGCTGCCGACGGCGCGCAGCGGTCCGTCCTGCGTCTATATCAACGGCAAGATCGTGGTGTTCGGCGGCGAGGCCACCGGCCGCGTGTTCGGCACCAATGAGGCGTACGATCCCGGGACCGACACCTGGGAAGCGCTGACGCCGATGGCGATACCGCGACACGGCCTGCACGGCGCGACCTGCGCGGTGATCGGCAACATGGTACATGTGCCCGGCGGCGGCCCGGTGCCCGGCGGGCAGGTGCAAGGCGCCTATCACGACGCTTTCACCTTCGGCTGAAGCGAACGATCCACGAAAGTCCGCTTTAGTTTTCGAGACTGGCGCCCTTGGTCTCCGGCGTGCGCAGAATGGCGATGATCGCCATCACCGCGTAAAACATGACAATAAGCCCGATATAAAGATACGCCTCGTGAACCCCGTAGGCGCGCAGGATCTGCCCGGAGACGATCGGGATCAGTCCGCCGCCATAGACCTGCGCCACCTGGTAGGCGGCGCTGGCGCCCGAGGCGCGATAGCGGGTCGGAAAATTCTCCGTGAAGAAAGTCGGTATCGCGCCGTAGCCGAAACCAAACACGAAGCCGAAACCGATGACCTCGGCGACGGTCGCCAACAAGAAGCTGCCGGTGTCGACCAGGTAGAAATACGGCAGCGCGAAAACAAACAGCACGCCGGCGGCGATCAAGAGAATGGTGCGGCGATTGAGGGTGTCGGCAAGCAGCGAGCCGATGACCATGAACACCAGCATGAAGCCCGCCGCGATGAGCCCGATCTCTTCCGGTTCGTTGCCGGGGAAGCCGACCGCTTTCATGTAACCGGTGCCGAACACAAAGTAGAGAAAGAACGCGCCGCCGAACATGGCGTTGACCAGCGAGGTGCGCAGGATGGTCCACGGCATCTCGCGCCACACCTGACTTGCCGGATATTTGAGAATGGTGACCTGCGCCTTGTGCTGTTCGAATACGAAACTGTCCATGGTGCGCGTGCGGATGATTAAGCCGACAATCGCCACCAGAAAGCCGACGATAAAGAAGATGCGCCAGCCCCAGGAGATGAAAGCTTCCGGCGTCATCAGCGATTTGACGAAAATCACAGAGCCGAAGCCGAGCAGCAGCCCGATCGGAATCGCAAAGCCCACCCAGGCGCCCCAGAAGGCGCGGTACTTCGAGCGCGCCGCCTGTTCGACCACCCAGGTCGAAGCGGTGCCGAATTCGGCGCCGAAGCTGATGCCCTGGAGCATGCGGAACACAATGAGCAGGATCGGTGCGACGATGCCGATCGCGTCGTAGTCCGGGGTAAGCCCGATCAGCAGCGTGCTGGCGCCCATCAGAACGAGCGCATAGACCATCGCGTCCTTGCGGCCGTAGACGTCGGCGATATTGCCGAAAATGTAGGCGCCGACCGGACGGATGATGATGCCAAGGCCATAGACGCTGATCGCCGCGGCGACCGCGGCAAGACCCGGCAGCTTGAAGAACACGCCGCCCCAGACCGTCGCCGCGATCACGCCGGTGATCAGGAAGTCATATTGTTCGATCACCGAGCCGATGATGGCCGCCAGTGCGACTTTATAAATCTGAGCGGTGGTCGGAGTTGTGGTCGGAGTTGCGGCGGCGACACTCATGGACTTCCCCCAAAATCACATTCCGATCTTCGATCGGATTTTGGCCGGCGCGACGGCGCGCCTGACGGTCGATTGGGATTATAGGCCGAATGGCGGTCGCGCCAACCCGGCCTTCAGCCCTCGACCGGCTCCGTGCCGACGATTTCGATGCCGAATCCGGACAACCCGACATAAGTCGTCGCCCGCGACGGTGTCAGCAGCCGGATCGACGTGACGCCGAGATCCTTGAGGATTTGCGCGCCAAGGCCGATTTCACGCCATTGCCGCGTGCGCGCTTCGCCGGACGCGGTGTCCGACGTTTTAGGAATGGAAATCACCGGCACCCCCGCGGTGCCGTCGCGCAACAGCACCAGCACGCCCCTGCCCTCGGCCTTGAACCGTCCGAGCACGTGGCGGATCAGCTTGGCGCCGCCGAACACGTCGGAGATGATGTTGGCGCGGTGCAGCCGGGTGAGCACATTCTTGCCGTCGCCGATGCGGCCAAAAACGAAGGCCATGTGATAGACCGGGTCAAACGGCGTGAGAAAGGAATAGCCGGTCAGGGTGCCGATCTCGGATTCGACCGGAAACTCGCCGGTGCGTTCGATCAGTTTGTCGCGCGTCTGGCGGTAGGCGATCAGTTCGGCGATGGTGATGCGTGGCAGCTTGTGCCGCTCGGCGAAGCCGGCAAGCTCGGGCCCGCGCATCACCGTGCCGTCGTCGTTCATGAGCTCCGCGAGCACACCAACCGGCGCCAGGCCGGCGAGCCGGCACAGATCGACGCAGGCCTCGGTATGGCCGGAGCGCATCAGCACGCCGCCCTCCTTTGCCACCAGCGGAAACACATGGCCCGGCCGCACGAAATCGGCAGCGCCGGAATTGCCGTTGGCAAGCGCGCGCACGGTATTGCTGCGCTCTTCGGCGGAAATGCCGGTGGTGAGTCCGTGGCGGACGTCGACCGACACCGTAAATGCGGTGCCGAGCGGTGCATCGTTGAGCGCCACCATCGGATCGAGGTGCAACCGGCGTGCTTCCTCGGGCGCCAGCGGCGCGCAGACGATGCCGGACGTATTGCGGATGATAAACGCCATCTTTTCCGGCGTGCACAGGCTAGCCGCGACGAACAGGTCGCCTTCGTTCTCGCGGTCGTCGTCATCGGCGACGATGACGATCTCGCCGCGCGCGAACGCGGCGACGGCAGCCTGGATGCGGAGATGCGCGTCTTCCATTGCAAAATAATCTCCGCGGCCGGATCAGCGCGCCGGTGGCGTAAACGGCCACGCCGGCGTGTCGCCGACCTGCCCGCGCTGGCGTAGATAATGGTCGGCGATCACGCAGGCCACCATGGCTTCGCCGATCGGCACCGCGCGGATGCCGACGCACGGGTCGTGGCGGCCGGTGGTCGAAATCTCGGTCTCATGGCCGTAGCGGTCGACGGTGCGGCGCGGAATGAGGATCGACGAGGTCGGCTTGACGGCAAAACGCGCCACCACCGGCTGCCCGGTGGAAATGCCGCCGAGAATGCCGCCGGCATTGTTGGAGAGAAAACGCGGTTTGCCGTCATTGCCGAGCCGCATCTCGTCGCCGTTCTGTTCGCCGGTCAGCTCGGCTGCGCCGAACCCGGCGCCGATCTCGACGCCCTTGACCGCATTGATGCTCATCAAGGCGGCGGCGAGATCGCCGTCGAGCTTGCCGTAGATCGGCGCACCGAGGCCCACCGGCACGCCTTCGGCGACGACCTCGATGACCGCCCCGATGGAGGAGCCGTTTTTGCGCAAGCCGTCGAGATAGTCGCCGAGTAAGGCCGCGGTCTTGGCATCGGGACAGAAGAACGGATTTTTATCGACCTCGGCCCAGTCCCAGCGCGCGCGATCGATGCGATGCGGGCCCATCTGCACCAAGGCGCCGCGCACGTTCAGTCCCGGCACGATTTTGCGCGCCACCGCTCCGGCGGCGACCCGCATCGCGGTTTCGCGCGCCGACTGGCGGCCGCCGCCGCGATAATCGCGCAAGCCGTATTTGACGTCATAGGTGTAGTCGGCGTGGCCGGGACGATATTTGTCCTTGATGTCGGAATAATCTTTCGAGCGCTGGTCGACATTGTCGATGAGGAGGGCGATCGGCGTGCCGGTGGTCACTTGCGCGCCGCTCGCCGCGTCGGTGAATACGCCGGACAGGATTTTGACCGTGTCAGGCTCCTGGCGCTGCGTGGTGTAACGCGATTGGCCGGGGCGGCGGCGATCGAGAAACGGCTGAATGTCGGCTTCGGTCAGCGGGATACGCGGCGGACAGCCATCGATCACGCAGCCGATCGCCGGCCCATGGCTTTCGCCAAAGGTCGTGACGCGGAATAAATGACCGAACGTATTGAATGACATGACGCGCGTGTGACGCTGAATGGTGTGAATGAAGGCATGAGCTTTATTGCGGTTTGGTAGCCCGCACATTTTAAAGGGTCAAATCGGCTCCGTTCTGGCGTCGCGTCGTTCGCAGGTGCGGCAGAAATGGCGGCCGCGCGTTCGCGCCTGCAATATTCTGCCGATCAATTGCGCAGCCTTTAACCGATCTTACTACAAATATTCATGCCGCATTCATCTCGCTGAACGCTGATTAATGAAAAGCTGAATATCCGTTAAGCTACGGAAAAATCAGGGTTATTTGCCATTTTTCGATTGCGGTTCGAACGTCCTTATGGCATTGTTCCGTTCGGTTAGGGGGCGAAGACCCAGGGACCGAGATCTGAGACCGAGATCAGCCTGCGACTAAACCAACCCTACCGTAGGTTCATCACACACCAAGGAAGACCCATCATGGCGAAGAAGAAAAAGGCCAAGAAGAAATCCAAGTCATAAGCTTGGAATTTTTTCCCGAAGCGCCACACGGCGCTTCGTCAAAGCGACCGGACGAAAGTTCGGTCGCTTTCGCATTTTGGCGTCAGCATCTCACGCATAGCGCGCCATTTTGCCGTCGGCAAAAACATAGACGATGCCTTGCGCGATCTGCGCATGCGTCGCTTCCCCTTTCGGCAGCACATTGAACAGCGCCATCAATACGCGCACGCCGCCGCCATGTGCCGCCACCACGGTGTCGCGCGTCAGCGCGGCATACCAGGCGCCGATGCGGTCGCCCAACTCGCGATAGCTCTCGCCGCCGGGCGGCACGAAATCCCATTTATGGCGCTCGCGCTCCGCGAGAAGGCCGGGATAGCGCGCGTCGATTTCCGGCAGCGTCAATCCTTCCCACTCGCCGTAGGAGATTTCCAAAAGCCGCTCGTCGATATCGTAGCCGCGCGGGTCGAGCCCGAGCGTGGTGCGCATGATCTCCATGGTGGCGCGCGCCCGCTTGAGCGGGCTTGCCGCATAAGCAAAGTCCGCCGGCCGGCGCTCGTCACGCGCGAACAGATCGCGCAGCAATTCGCCGCACTCCGCCGCTTGCTGACAGCCGCGCGCATTGAGCTCGGTATCGCGGCGGCCTTGCAGCCTGCCCTCGACGTTGAAGTCGGTCTCGCCGTGACGGACGTAATAGAGGACCGGCATCTTGGTTCGGCCAGGGGCTTCGGGCGTCACTCCTTGCCGACGGTAATGTCGGGGGCGTCCGGATGCTTCATGCCGACGATATGATAGCCGGCGTCGACGTGATGCACCTCGCCGGTGACGCCGCGTGACATGTCGGACAGCAGATACGCGCCGGCTTCGCCGACTTCCTCGATGGTGACATTGCGCCGCAGCGGCGCGTTGTACTCGTTCCATCTCAGGATATAGCGGAAGTCGCCGATGCCGGACGCGGCGAGCGTCTTGATCGGGCCCGACGAGATGGCGTTGACGCGGATGTTTTTCACGCCGAGATCGGCGGCGAGATACCACACCGACGCTTCCAGCGCGGCCTTGGCGATGCCCATGACGTTGTAGTGCGGCATCCATTTTTCCGCGCCGTAATAGGTCAGCGTCAGCATCGAACCGCCGTTCGGCATCAGCTTTTCGGCACGCTGCGCAACGGCGGTGAACGAGTAGCAGCTCACCAGCATGGTCTTGGTGAAATTGTCGGCGGTGGTGTCGACGTAGCGGCCGTCGAGCTGGTCCTTGTCGGAAAAAGCCATGGCGTGGACGAGAAAGTCGATGCCGCCCCAGGCCGACTGCACGGCCGCGAACACCGTATCGATGGTCTTTGGCTCGGTGACGTCGCAATGGCCGAGCACGATGCCGCCGAGCTCCTGGGCGAGCGGCTCGACACGCTTCTTCAGCGCGTCACCCTGATAGGTGAAGGCGAGCTCGGCGCCGTGCGCGCGGCAGGCTTTGGCGATGCCCCAGGCGAGCGAGCGATTGTTCGCCACCCCCATGATGAGACCGCGTTTGCCGCGCATAAGGCCCGAGACTTCCGGCATTCCCTGACCTCGTATGCGATTTCCGGCCCCGGCCTCCTATGACATAGGGTATTAGGACCATCAAGCGTTGGCCGTCGCGCGGAATAGTCGGCGGCGGGCGGGGTTTTGTTTGCAGGCGCGCCGTTGCGACCGGCCGGCGCGCGGCACGGCTTAACGGTCCTTAACAGGTGAAATGCTTGAGTGAGTTCCGCGAGGGGATCGAGGCGGCTATTCCGGCATTACGGCGTTATGCGCGCGCGCTGACCCGTGACGCCGAGACGGCCGACGATATCGTGCAGGATACGCTGGTTCGAGCACTGCGCTCGGAGCATTTGTTTCATGGCGGAGACACACGGGCATGGCTTTACACCATCCTGACCAATCTCAACCGCAACCGGCTGCGGGGCCTGTCGCGGCGGCCGGTACTGGCGCCGATCAAGGACAGCGACGCGACGACGGCCGGACCGGAAGCCGGCGGCCGCGACATCAGCCGCGCGCTCGCCGAACTCGCCGAGGACCAGCGCTCGGCATTGCTGCTGGTAGTGCTCGAAGGCCTGACATATCGCGAAGTGGCGGAAGTACAGGGTGTACCCATCGGGACCGTGATGTCGCGGCTGGCGCGCGCCCGTAACCAGATCAAAGCCTATCTCGACGGCGAGCGCCCGGCACTGCGCCGCGTGAAATGAAGAAGAGAGCGAACGATGATTGATCGAGACCAGATTGTGAGCGAAGACGAGCTCAGCTCCTATGTCGACGATGAATTGCCCGCCGAACGCCGCGGCGCAGTCGAGGCGTGGCTCGCGACCCATGCCGACGACGCGGCGAAAGTCGCCGCCTGGCGCAAGCAGGCCGAATTGATCCGCGCCCGCTATGGCGCCGTCGCCACTGAAAAGGTGCCGCAGCAGCTCGATGTCGGCCGGCTTACGCGCCGGCATCGCAGCGCAGTAGCCGCGGTTGCCGCCGCGGTGATTGCGGCATTCGTGGCCGGCGGCATCGCCGGCTGGGCGATCCACGGCGTCGAGGCGCGCCCGTCGGATCTCGCGCTGTTCACCTCCGATGCGCTCGATGCCTACCGGCTCTACACGGTCGAGGTGCGCCATCCGGTCGAGGTGACGGGCGACCAGCGTCCGCATCTGGTGGAATGGCTGTCGAAGCGGGTCGGCGAGCCGGTGCGTGCGCCCGAACTCGACAAAGTGGGATTGAAGCTGGTCGGCGGCCGGCTCCTGCCGGGACCGACCGGACCGACCGCGTTCTTCATGTATGAAGGCCCCTCAGGCGAGCGCTTCACGCTCTATTGCGGGCGGACCAGCGATCAGGAGATGGCGCTGCGCTACACCACCGGCGAGCAGAACGCCGCCTATTACTGGGTCGATCAGCAATCTGTTCTACGTGTTGAGCGGACCGGCGCAGCAGGACAAGCTGCATAACATCGCGCAAGCCGCCTACGATCAGATCGATACCCGGACGCCGCTGCAGGGCGGGTGAGCATGGTCATTCCGGGGCGCCGCGCAGCGGTGAGCCCGGAATGACGAAGACGTCACGTATGCTCGCGCGGATCGTAGGGCTTATCGCCCTGCCACTTCTTCATCAGCGCTTCGAGTTCGGGATCGCCCTTGTCGGGCAGCACGATGCGCACGGTGGCAAGCAGATCGCCGTGGCCTGACTTGGCCGGAAAGCCTTTGCCCTTGAGGCGGAACGTGCGTCCGCTCGAGGTCCACGGCGGGATCGAAATCTCAACCGGCTTGTCGAGCGTGGGCACGCGCACCTTGGCGCCGAGCGTGGCCTCGTAAAGCGTCACCGGCAAATCCAGCCGCACATCGGTGCCTTCGAGCGTGAACAGCGGATGCGGCGCGATCGAGACGGTGATGAGGAGGTCGCCCGGACCGGCTTTGCCGGCCATGCCCTGGCCCTTGAGCCGGATGTGCTGACCGTTGGTGATGCCGGCGGGAATCTTGACGTCGACGTTCTTGCCGTTCGGCAGATGCAGGCGCTGCGTCGAACCGTTGGCGGCGTCCGGCAGCGATACCGACATCTCGGCCTGCACGTCGGCGCCGACGCCAAAATCCTCCGGCTCAAATGCCGAAGCGCCGCCGCGCGCGCCGCGGCCGAACGCTTCCTTGAGAATGTCCTCGAAGCCGCCGAAACCGCCGCCCGGCCCGCCCGCGCCGCCGCGTCCGCGCCGGGTGGTGCGGGTAAAACCTTCCGGACCGAAATTGAAGTTTTCGAAATTCGCGTCGGGGCCGAAATCCGGCGCCGGCGCCGCCGGGCCTTGGGCCGCCGCCGCCAAAACCTTCAAAACCGCGAAAGCGCGGCTTGCCTTCGGCATCGATCTCGCCGTTATCGAACGCCTTGCGCTTGTCCTCGTCGCCGAGAATTTCATGCGCGGCGTTGAGCTCGGCAAAGCGCGACGCCGCCTTCGGATCGTTCTTGTTGGCGTCGGGATGCAGTTTCTTGGCAAGCCGCCGATAGGCGCTCTTGATATCGCCTGCGCTCGCCTTGCGATCGACAGCCAAAACTTCATAGGGATCACGCATCCCCCAAAACTCCGCGTTCGAATATTTCGGGCCGGCCCGCCTGCCCCACTTCACACCCGCGACACGCTAATGTGGGAATAAAGCGGCCAAGAAACAATGCAACACGACGCGGGTCAGAGTCTAATCGGCGCGCACTGGAGGCGATGATAGCCCGCTTTAGCCCTTGAGCGGCTTGAGCCGCATGACTTCCCAGGCGCCGCTGGTGCTGCGGCAGGCGGCGCCCTGCAGCCAGTCCTGCGATCCGCCATGCACATAGCTCGCCAGGAAATCGCGGCACGACAAGCCGCCTTCGCTATAGGCGGTGGCGAGCGGGGTGATATTGCCGCCGGCCCCGGTTTGCGGATTTTGCCACGGCACGCTCGAATCCTTGCCGCCGCGCGCCAGCACATCCGAAGCGGCGGCGCGCGCATAGGCCAGATCGACTTCCGACGGCGGTGCGGCGGCGGCGGCGGCAGACTGGCCGCCCGGCCGCGCGATCGAACCGGTCGGCTGCGTGTCGCTGTCGTCCTTCGAGAACATCGAGGAGAGCTGGTAGGAGCAGCCGGAGACGGCAAGCGCGCTCAGTGACGGCGGCGACGCGCCGCTATAGCCCCGTAAATGCCGACATAGGCGAGACGCCGCCGTTCCATTATATAGACACCGGCGGCACGCTTCCCGATCGCCGCACGCGACCACTTGGCGGGTACTCCGAGAATGTCCGACGCGGCGCCCATAGAACACCCGGCATGGTTAACGGGCGGTGACTTCACCGAAGCCGACGAGCCATTGCGCCTGTTTGCCGCCTGGTTCGCGGAAGCCAGGCGCGCCGAGCCGGTCAATCCGGACGCCATGACGCTTGCCACCGTCGATGCCGACGGGCTGCCCAATGCGCGGATGGTGCTGCTGAAGGGCTTCGATGAGCGCGGCTTCGTGTTCTACACCAATGCCGACAGCATCAAGGGCCACGAACTGGCCGCCGCGCCGAAAGCGGCGCTGACGTTCTATTGGAAATCGCTGCAGCGGCAGGTGCGGCTGCGCGGCACGCGTCGAAGCCGTTTCAAGCGAGGAAGCCGACGCCTATTTCGCCACGCGTTCGCGCATGGCGCAGATCGGCGCCTGGGCGAGCAAACAATCGGCGGCGCTGGAAAGCCGGCTCGCCTTCGAAAAGGCGATCGCGCGGTTTACCGCGAAATTCGCCGTCGGCACGGTGCCGCGGCCGCCTTATTGGGTCGGCTATCGCGTCGTGCCGAGCGAGATCGAGTTCTGGCAGGAGCGGCCGTTCCGCCTGCACGACCGCATTTCATTTGCGCGCACCGGCTTAAGCGCGCCGTGGACCAAGACGCGGCTTTATCCATGAACACGGCTAGCAACATGCCAACAGCAACCAGCCGCGCCGAACGCTGCTCCTGACCGGAGCGAGCCGCGGCATCGGCCACGCGACGGTGAAGCGCTTCTCCGCCGCCGGCTGGCGCGTCGTCACCTGCTCGCGCCATCCGTTCCCGGAAAACTGCCCGTGGGAAGCCGGACCCGAGGATCACATCCAGGTCGATCTCTCCGATCCCGAAAACACTGAGGCGGCGATCGTGGAGACCAAGCGCCGGCTCAACGGCGAATTGCACGCGCTCGTCAACAATGCGGCGATCTCGCCGAAGGCCGCGGGCGGCAAGCGGCTCGGCTCGATCGAAACCTCGCGCGAGGACTGGCACCACATTTTCCAGGTGAACTTCTTTGCGCCGATCATGCTGGCGCGCGGCCTGCTCGACGAGCTCGAGCGTCGCCAAGGGCTCGGTCGTCAACGTCACCTCGATCGCCGGTTCGCGCGTGCACCCGTTTGCCGGCACCGCCTATTCGACCTCGAAAGCGGCGCTCGCCGCGCTGACCCGCGAAATGGCGGCCGACTTCGGCTCGCGCGGCGTGCGCGTCAACGCCATCGCGCCGGGCGAGATCGACACCGCGATGCTGTCGCCCGGGACGGACAAGATCGTGGAAAATATTCCGATGCACCGGCTCGGCACGCCCGACGAGGTGGCGAAGATCATTTACGTGCTGTGCACCGACACCGCGTCCTACGTGAACGGCGCCGAGATCCACATCAACGGCGGCCAGCACGTGTGACCACCCTCGGATCGAAGTCCGAGGGCAGGCTTTTTCGGTGCCATGCTCTAGCGCACCTTCAAGACGAGCTTGCCCCGAAAGTGGCGGGACTCGCTCAAGCGATGCGCTTCGGCGGCTTGCGACAGGGAATAAAGCTTCTCTTCCGGCGGACGAATGGCGCCCGCGGCGATAAACGCGGCGATGCGCTCCATCGCCGCGCGCGAACGCCCGACGGACGGCCGCAGCGAGGCCACATCGGCGCGGCTGGACTTCGGCGCCTCGTGTCCGGAGGCGATGAAAGCGGCGCGGCCGCCCGACTTGAGCACGGCGAAAGATTTTTGCGCCACATCGCCGCCGACGGTCTCGAACACCGCATCGACGCCGCTCACCACTTTGGTGAAATCCTGTTTGTTGTAGTCGATCACTTCATCGGCGCCGAGACTACGCACATAGTCGACATTCGCCGCGCTCGTGGTCGTGATCACGCGCGCGCCGAGATGTTTTGCCAACTGGATGGCGATGCTTGCGACGCCGCCGGCGCCGCCCTGAATCAGGATCGTCTCGCCGCGCTGAAGCTTGAGCGTGTCCACAATCGCGCTGATAGCGGTGAGACCGGTCAGCGCCAGCGCGGAGGCGTCGACATGCGACAGTGCAGCCGCCTTCTTGCCGAGGATCGCCGATTTGATCGCGATCTTTTCGCAATAGGTTCCTTCGCGGCCGGCATCGAGCACGCCGAACACCGCGTCGCCGACCTTGAGGTCGTCCACGCCGCCGCCGAGCGCGCTCACCACCCCGGAAAAGTCGCGTCCCGGAATGGCCGGGAATTTCGTCTGGCCGCTGTTTGGATATTGGCCGGCGCGAAATTTCCAGTCGGCGGCGTTAACGCTGGCCGCAGCCACATCGACCAGCACCTCGCCGGGCGCCGCCACGGGATCGGGTAAATCGCCGTATTTGAGGACCTCCGGACCGCCAAATTGCTCAAAATATGCAGCTTTCATTTGGATTCTTCCTCCCGCTTTGCAACATTTACGCGCCGGATATCCGTCGCCGCCTTATACCAGCTTGCGGCAAAGCCGCTCACCCGTACGAAAAGACTATAACCGCCGCCCGGCTCAGGCTTGTCGCCAAGGACCGTTACGATAAACTGCCCGCACGCCGCCGTCTGTGAGCGGACGACGGGATGAATTCAGGGAGGTTATAGTCATGATTAAGTCGCCAAGGCGCGTGTTCGCGCCGATCGCACTTGCCGCGGGCGTGAGCCTGTCGGCGCTGGCGCTGGCAACGCCAGGCCACGCCGAAGACACCATCAAGATTGGCGTCATCGCCGAGGCGCAGGCCGTCGCCGGTTCGTCGATCCCGCAGGCCGCCCAGTTGGCCGCCGACGAAATTAATGCCGGGGGCGGCGTCAACGGCAAGAAGATCGAGATCTTCACTTACGACGATCACTCAAAGGCTCCGGAAGCGGTTCTCGCCTTCCAGCGCGCGGTCAATGAGGATCACGTCAACGCGGTGATCGCGAGCTATATCAGCGAGGTCGTGCTGGCGCTCGAGCCCTGGACCGGCCGTCTAAAGACCGTGATGGTAACACCGGGCGCCGCCTCCGACGTCATTACCCAGAACATCGCCAAGGATTACGACAATCTCAAATACACGTTCCACGGCTATTCGACATCGACCAGCATCGCCGACGCCACCTGCGACGCCGCGAAGGATCTTCTGGTCGGTCAGCTTCACATGAAGTCGGCTGTCGTGATGAGCGAGGATGCGGCCTGGACCACCCCGCTCGACGCCGAGTATCTGAACTGCCTGCCGAAGATCGGGCTCAACGTGCTCGACCACATCCGCGTCTCGCCCGATACCACCGACTTCACGCCGATCTACAACAAGATCGAGGGTGAAAAGCCGGACGTGATCCTCACCGGCATTTCGCATGTCGGCGTGCAGCCGACGGTGCAATGGAAGCAGCAGGAAGTGCCGATCCCGATGTTCGGCGTCTCCTCGCAGGCGACCAATTCGAGCTTCTGGAATGACACCAATGGCGCGGTCGAAGGCGTGCTGTACCAGGCCTTTGCCGGACCCGGGGTTGCGGTGACGCCGAAGACGCTGCCGTTTGTCGCGGCGTTCAAGGCGAAGTACGGCAATAACCCGTCCTACTGCGGCTACACCGCCTATGACGAGGTCTATTACCTCGCCGATGCCATCAAGCGGGCCGGCTCGACCGACTCCGACAAGCTCGTCGCCGCACTGGAGAAGACCGACTGGGTCGGCACCATCGGCCGGGTCCAGTTCAAGGGCAAGGACTCGCCAAATCCGCATGCGATGAAAATCGGCCCGGCCACGATCAGCGGGCTGATGCTGCAATGGCAGGACGGCAAACAGGTCAACCTGTGGCCGACCAATGTCGCCAACGGCAAGCTGAAGTTCCCGGCTTTCATCAAGCTCGGCTCGGCCAACTGACGAGCGACGAGTTCGGACGTTCGTAATCTCCCCGCCCGTATCCGCGAGCGGGGAGATTTCTTGATGGGTGCGTCTTATTGGGGATTCGTGCGTGAGCGCGGTGTTTTGGCAAATCCTGATCGACGGTTTTGCGATCAGTTCGCTCTACGCGCTCGGCGCCACAGGCTTCGCACTGATCTTTGGTGTTTCCGGTGTGCTTAATCTTTCGCACGGCGCGCTGATGGTGGCCGCCGTCGTCGCCGCCTGGGCCGCCGGCGACCAATTGCATGTCGGCCCCTATACCGGTGCGGCGATCGGTATCGCGATCGGCTTCGGTGCTTCGTTGCTGACCTATTTCATGGTCGTGCGGCCGTTGCAGCAGACCCGCAAAATCCGGGTGGAGGAAAAAGAGATCTTCATCCTCACGGCGACATTGCTATGGGGCGTGATGATCCAGGAGCTGATCGCCTACCTCTACACCGACAATGCCAAGACCGTGCCGCCAATCGTCGAAGGCGTCGTGATGATCGCGGGCGTGCGCACGCCGACGAATGAAATTTTCACCGCTATCGTTTGTTGGCTCGTCATTGCGGTGCTTTGGCTGCTGGTGAACCGGACTCGCGCCGGCAAAGCGGTCCTGGCCGCCTCGATGAATCCGCGTGGCGTAACACTGCTCGGCACCGAATTGTCGCACGTCTATATCGCCGTCTGGGCGATCTATGGCCTCTTGGTTGGCATTGCCGGCGTGCTGCTCGGCATGTTCCTCGGCGTGTCGTCCTATAGCGTCGGGCCGTTGACCGCGAGCGCGTTTTCCATCGTCGTGCTCGGCGGCCTTGGCAGCGTCTCCGGCGCGCTGATCGCCGCTTATGTCGTCGGTTATCTCGAAACCATCACCGCCTATCTGATCTCGCCCGCCTATCGCACCATCCCGGCGCTGCTTTTACTGGTTGCGGTGATGTATGTGCGCCCACGCGGGCTGCTGGGACGGCGCTAGATGCAGTCGCTCTCCACCAACCGCGTCCTGCTCATCGCACTCGGCGTGGTCGTCGCGGCTGCGTTTCTGCCACTGTGGGTGACCGGCTACATCCTCGCGTTACTGACGATCGCCTATTACTCCGGCGTCTTCGCCATGTCCTGGGATCTCCTGTTCGGCTTTGCCGGCGAGGTCAATTTCGGCCCGACCTTCCTGATCGGCACCGGCGCCTATACGGCGGGCATTCTCGACGCTCTCTACCAACCGCCGATCTGGCTTTGTGTCGCCGCCGGGACGCTCGCCGCCGTGATCGGCGGCGTCGTTCTGGCACTGCCGGCGCTGCGGGTGCGCGGGCCCTATTTCGGGCTGACCACGCTCGTTGCCGTGCTCATGCTGGAGAACTTCATTATCGTCGATGCCCATCTGACCGGCGGCGAAAACGGGTTGGCGATACCTGACGTCATCTCGATCAGCGACACCGTAAATTATGAGATCGCGCTATGGTTCATGGCGGTCAGCGGTGCGATCCTGTTTTGGCTGGCGCGCTCGCCGGTCGGGCTGATCCTGCAAGCGAGCGGACAGGACGCCGTGCAGGCCGGCGCACTCGGTTTCAATGTGACCAAGCACAAGCTCGCCGCATTCATCATCAGCGCCTTCTTCTCCGGGCTTGCCGGCGCGCTGCTGGTCTTCTACGTCGGCTCGGCATCGGCGAGCTCGGTGGTCGATATCACCGTCGGCGTCCAGATCATCATCGCCGCGGTGATCGGCGGGCGGCGCACCATACTCGGCGCCGTGCTCGGCGCGATCTTTCTTGTCGCCATGAGCGAGGCGCTCCGCCCGATCGGCGATTTATCGAACTTCGTCGTGTTCGCCATGGCGCTTCTTGTCGTGCTGTTTTTCCCGAGCGGCTTCTTCGGCTTGCTGACGCGCAGCAGGGAACCGAACTGACATGGCGGCCGAGGCGCATCTCGAGGTCAAAGGCCTCACCAAGCGGTTCGGCGGCCTCGTCGCCGTCAAGGACATGTCCTTTTCCATCGAGGCCGGAAAAATTCTCGGCCTGATCGGTCCCAACGGCTCCGGCAAATCGACGGTGATGAAGCTCATCATGGGCATCGAGCGGCCCGATAGCGGCTCGGTGCGTATCGACGGCACCGAAGTCGCCGGCTGGCCGTCGCACCGGATCGCGCGGATGGGCGCCGGCATCGTGTTCCAGCATTCGCGCCCGCTGCACCGCCAGACCGTGCTGGAGAACATCAAGCTCGCGCTGTTGCCCGACAAACTGACCCGGCTGTTGGCCGACACCGAAACCGACACGCGGGCCCGCGTCATCGCCGCACGTGTCGGCTTGAGCGCCGCGGTGCTCGACCGGCGTCCGGCTACGCTGCCCTTCGCCGATCTGCGCAAAATCGAGATCGCCAAGGCCATCGCGCGCGATCCCAAAGTGCTGTTGATCGACGAGCCGTTTGCCGGCCTCACCTCGTCGGAGACGGCAGCCTTCTCCGACCTGATCTGCGAGCTGCGTGACGACGGCCGCGCCGTGCTGCTGGTCGACCACAACGTCAAAAGCGTCGCGCGGCTCGTCGACCGCGTGCTGGCGATGTATGTCGGCGAGCGCATCGCCGAAGGCACCGCCGACGAAGTGATGCGCAACGAAACCGTACGCCGCGTCTATCTCGGCGGCAGCATCGAGACCGCGGCGCGGCCGGAATCCTCGTTCCGCGACGCCACGACGCCGTTTCTGGCAGTGGACAATGTCAGCGTCCAATATGGCAAGGCGCAGGCGCTGCAGAATGTCTCGATCCACGTCCATGCCGGCGAATTCGTCTCCGTCGTCGGGCTCAACGGCGCCGGCAAGACGACGCTGTTCAACGCCATTTCCGGCATGCTGCCCTATGCCGGCGACATCCGGCGCGAAGGCGCCACGCTGCGCGGCAAGACCCCGGCGAAAATCGCGCGCAATGGCATCGTGCAATGCTCCGAGGGCCGCGATCTCTTTACCGATATGTCGGTGCGCGAAAATCTCGATCTCGGCGGCCAGCATTTGCTGCTGGCCGAGAGCGCGGCGCAGATCGAATGGTTGTTCGATCTGTTTCCGATCCTGCGCAACCGCCAGAAGCAGAACGCCGGCACGCTGTCCGGCGGCGAGCAGCAGATGCTGACCATCGCCCGCGCACTGATGATGAAGCCGAAGCTGCTGATCCTCGACGAACCGACGCTCGGCCTGGCGCCGGTCATCCTCGAACAATTGTCCAAGGCGCTGGAGCGCTTGCGGCAGACCACGCCGATCACCGTCCTGCTCGGCGAGCAGAACGTCACCTTCGCTCTGCCGCATGCCGACCGCGTCTATGTGCTCGAACACGCGCACATCGTCTGGGAGGGCGGCCCGGAAAAGTTCGCCGCCGAGATGGGCACGGGTTATTTGTAAGGCGGGCCGGCGCGAGACACCGGCAACGTTCGCGCGCTAAACTCGCGCCAATTGAATTTCACAGCGAGGAGTGTCTGACATGATCCGCAAGGCAAAGGCGGTTTGGCGCGGCACCGGCCGCGCCGGCAGCGGCAATCTCTTCACCGATTCCGGCGTGCTCGCCGGCACCCCCTATTCGTTCAAGACTCGTTTCGAAAACGAGAAAGGCACCAATCCCGAGGAGCTGATCGCCGCCGCGCATGCGGGCTGTTTCACCATGGCGCTGGCGTTTCAGTTGCAGGCCGCCGGCTTCACGCCGAGCGAGCTTTCGACCGAAGCGGCCGTCAGCCTCGATCCGGAAGGCCAGGGTTTCCGCATCAGCCGCTCGGCGCTCACGCTGCGCGCCAGCGTGCCAAACCTGGACGAAGCCACGTTCGCCCGGCTCGCCGGCGTTGCCGAGAAGAACTGCCCGGTGTCCAGGGTCCTCAACGCCGAGATCACCTTGGACGCCAAGCTGGTCTGAGCTCACGCGTCCGTGCTTGAAAGACCGGTCATGAGTGTCCAGTCCGGCGCCGCGCTTTCATCGTCGCCCAAAGTCACCGAGATGCGCGTTGTCCCGGTAGCCGGCCACGACGGCATGCTGCTGAACCTTTCCGGCGCGCACGCGCCATTCTTTACGCGCAACGTCGTGATCCTGCGCGACAGCGCCGGCCACACCGGCGTCGGTGAGGTACCGGGCGGCGAAAAAATCCGGCAGACTTTGGACGACGCCCGCGAACTGGTCGTCGGCCGTCCGATCGGGGCGTACAACGCAATCCTCAACGCCGCGCGCAAAAGCTTCGCCGACCGCGATGCCGGCGGACGCGGATTGCAGACTTTCGACCAGCGCGTGACGATTTATGCCGTTACCGCGTTGGAGGCGTCGCTACTCGACCTGCTCGGCCAGCACCTCGATGTACCCCTGGTGGCGCTGCTCGGCGAAGGCCAGCAGCGCCAGGCCGTGGCAATGCTTGGCTACCTTTTCTTTGTCGGCGATCGTACCAAGACCGATCTGCCCTATCGGTCGGAGCCGGACGCCAATAGCGACTGGTTTCGCCTGCGCCACGAGGAGGCGTTGACGACGCAAGCCGTGGTGCGCCTCGCCGAAGCGGCTCAGGCGCACTACGGATTCAGTGATTTCAAGCTCAAGGGCGGCGTGCTTTCGGGTGAACGAGAGATCGAAACGGTCACCGCGCTTGCCGCGCGATTTCCCGATGCGCGGATCACGCTCGACCCGAACGGCGCCTGGTCGCTCGACGAAGCGGTGCGTTTATGCCGCGGCGTGCATGACGTGCTCGCTTATGCGGAAGACCCCTGCGGCGCCGAGCACGGCTATTCGGGCCGCGAGATCATGGCCGAGTTCCGCCGCGCGACCGGATTACCCACCGCGACCAACATGATCGCCACCGACTGGCGTCAGTTGGGTCACGCGATCCAATTGCAGTCGGTCGATATTCCGCTGGCCGATCCGCATTTCTGGACCATGCAGGGCGCGGTGCGCGTGGCGCAGATGTGCCGCGATTGGGGTCTTACCTGGGGATCGCATTCCAACAATCATTTCGACATTTCGCTGGCGATGTTTACGCACGCCGCCGCGGCGGCGCCCGGCAGGATCACGGCGATCGACACGCATTGGATCTGGCAGGACGGTCAGCGATTGACCAAGGAGCCGCTGCAAATCAAAGGCGGGATGGTGGAAGTGCCGGACCGGCCCGGCCTTGGCGTCGAAATCGACCTCGATCAACTCCACAAGGCGCACGAGCTTTACAAGGCGCACGGCCTCGGCGCGCGCGACGACGCCATGGCCATGCAATATCTGATGCCTGGCTGGACCTTCGACAACAAGCGTCCGTGCCTGGTGCGCTGACGAAGGCGCTCATGCGTATAAAAAATCCAGCACCGCGGTCTCGGCGAGCACGGCTTGCGGAATACTGTGGCGCGCCGAGCGGGCGCGCTCTTCGGCGGTTTGCGTCGCCTGCAGGTAGGCGCCGAGATGGCGGGCGCGCTCGATAATTTTCTTGTTGTCCGGCAGGCGCTCAGCTTCGAAGCGGCGCAGCGCCGTCTCGACCTCGCCGGCATCGAGCGCCGCGGCAAGCGCCGACGCGTCGTCGGCCGCTTTGGACACGCCGGCCGCGACATGCGGCCGCGCCACAAACGCCGCATCGCCGATGATGGCGACACGGCCGAAGGCAACGCGTGGGCTTTCCAGATCGTAGATCGGCTGCAAGATCGGCTCATCGATCAGCCGCACGATGTCGCGGAACTGCGGCGCCAACAGCCGCTCCGCCGCGGCGCGCATGGCGGCGATCGGCGCGGCGCGAATGAGCGGCGGCGGGATCGAGATCGAATGGGTGACGCCGTTTTTGTCGGTGAGGAGGCGCGGCAGCTCGGTTGCCTCGTTCGCCGGCCGGTACCACACCACATTGTAGCGGCGCTGCCCCTCGCGCAGCTCGTTGTCGGGCCCTGCCACCGGATAGCCGAGGCATTGCTCGCCGGGCGGCAAACAGAATGTCATGTCCATGAACATGTCGCGGTGGATCGCCGGCGGGATTTCGCCTTCCGGCAACAATGCGCGCCAGGCGACATAGCCGGCATAGAGCGGCACGGCCTCGGGCAGGCACTGCTGGCGCACGCTCGAACGCAGGCCGTCGGCGCCGATCAGCACGTCGGCCTCGACCGTGCGGCCGTCGCTCAGATGCGCGCGCACGCCGGTGGCGTCCTGTTCGAAAGCCGTGAGCCCGCAGGCGCGGTGGTAATGCTCCGGCGGGAACGCATCGCGCAGTACGCGGTAGACCCGCTCCCAGGCGGTGAGCACCTGCGGGCATTCGAGCGTCACGGCGACGCGGCCGACGCGATCGAGGATTTTGCGCGTCGTCATGGCGACGCCGAGATTGTGGGTATTTAGCCCGAGCGCGTCCAGGCGCGCGATCAGCTCGGCCTGAGCGACGATGCCGGCGCCGCGGCCGGCCAGCTCCTTTTCGACGCGCTCGAATATATCGACGTTAAAACCGCGCCGGTTGAGCATGATGCCGGCCAAAAGCCCGCTCATGGAGCCGCCGATGACCAGCGCGCGGCGTTGCCTCCCCATGCGAAATTCCTGCCGCTCCCGAAGCTTTCCTAAGCCGGAAAGGTTTTCTATATTGTGCCTACAATCCGAGGAGGAACGCTATGGCACTGACCATGCTGGATAAGTCAACCGACCGCTCCGAAAAATCGGCCTGGCCGCCGGCCATCGCGGCCGAATTCGAACGCGAGCGGCAAAACAATAACGGCTGTGTCGGCACCACGCTCTTGTCCGAAAACGACAAGGTCAGGGTCTGGATCATCCGGCTCGCGCCTGGCGAGCAAATCGGCTTCCACCGCCATGTACTCGATTACTTCTGGACCGCAGTTTCAGGCGGGCGCGGCCGCCAGCACATCCACGACGGCACCACCGTCGAATACACCTACCAGCCCGGCGAGACCCGCCACGAGACCTACAGCGCCGGCCAGCACAAGGTCCACGACCTCGAAAATCTGGGTGACAAGGAGATGGTGTTCATGACCATCGAATTCCTTGGCAGCGCCAACAAGCCGCTCGCCATTCCGGATAAAGTCCGCGCTGCGGCATAGCGCAGCGCATTTCCAAGCGACGCAAACCCCTCTCCCCGCCGGTGGGGAGAGGTTTTTTCTAGCCAAGCCGAAGGGGTTCCTGCACACTCGCATGGGCTGAGTGAGCGTGGGCTGAGTAGCTGAGTAATGATCTTTTCCTACGATCTCCTGATCAACGCCATCGTGTCAGGCATCCTGATCGGCGGCTTTTATGCCGCGGTGGCGTGCGGCATAACGATATCGTTCGGCATTCTCGACATCGTCAACATCGCGCATCCCGGCTTCATCATCCTCGGCTCCTACGTCGTCTATATCGTCAATACGGCGACCGGCCTCGATCCGATCCTCACCGCCATTGTCATGACGCCGGCGTTCTACGTGCTTGGCGCCGGCATGTATCAAGTCTATTACGTCTCGTTCGAGAAACGCGGCCAGGAATCGCTGCGCGGGCTGGCTTTTTTCTTCGGAATTCTTTTCATCACCGAAGTGTCGCTCATTCTGTATTTCGGCGTCGATTACCGCTACGTCGACGCGTCCTATATCGGGCCGACCTTGCACTTCGGCGAAATCGGCTTGCCGCTGCGCATGCTGGTGCCGTGCCTGGTTTCGTTGCTCCTCATCGCGGTGCTGCAGCTTATCCTCACCCGGACTTTCGTCGGCCGCGCCATCATGGCGGTATCGCAGGATCAACTGGCGCTGCGGCTGATGGCGGTCGATCCGATCCGCATCAAGCGCATCGCGTTCGGCATTTCGATCGCCACCGCCTCGCTCGCCGGCGCCTTCCTCATCATTATCCAGCCGGTCGAGCCGTCGGTCGGCCGCGAATATATCGGCCGCATCTTCGCCATCTGCGTGCTCGGCGGCATGGGCAGCCTGCCGGGCACGGTGATCGCCGCCATGCTGATCGGGATTGTTGAAAGCCTCACCTCAACGTTCTACGGCCCGTCGTGGGCGCCGGCGGTATCGTTCGGCTTTTTGCTGTTGACGCTGGCGGTGCGGCCAGCCGGCCTGTTGGGACGCTGACCGTGCGCACCCCCGCCTTCCTAGCTATCTGGCTCGCCATCGCCGCCGCGGTGTTCGGCGCCGCGATGGCGTTCGACAACGATTACGTGTTCTTCGCCGGCTACGTCATCATGCAATACATCGTGCTGTCGACCGCGTGGAACATTCTCGGCGGCTATTGCGGCTATGTGAATTTCGGCTCGGCCGCTTTCTTTGCGCTCGGCGCCTATTCGACCGTGGCGATCTACAAATACACCACGGGCGGCGACGAACCCTCGACGTTTTCGATGCCGATACCGTTCCTGATGGTGATCGGTGGGGTGGTATCGGGCGCGGTCGGCTTCGGCATGGGCTATCTGACGCTGCGCCTGCGCGGCGCGTTCTTCGCCATCGCTACGCTGGCGCTTGCCGTCGTGCTGGAAACGCTGGTGGTCAATTGGGACTATGTCGGCGGCTCGCGTGGCGCTTACATCATCCGGCCCGAGGATATCTGGCCGATCGGCAATTACATCCGCTATCTGTTTCTCATCATGATGCTGCTCGCCGTCGCCGCCATGACCATCGCGCGGCTGATCGAGCGCTCGCGACTCGGTTACGGCTTCGCCACTATCCGCGACGATGAGCTCGCCGCCGAGGCATCCGGCGTGCCGACGCTGCGATTAAAGCTCATCGCCACCACCATTTCCGGCGGATTGATGGGAATGGCGGGCGCGCCGTTTCCGTATTACATCGGCTTCCTGCAGCCGGATTCGACCTTCGGGCTGGATTACGCCGTCAACTCCATCGCCATGCCGCTCGTTGGCGGCACTACCAGTTGGGTCGGGCCGCTGATCGGCACGCTGCTGCTCGGCTCGCTGCAGCAGATCGCCACCGTCACGATTTCGTCGGCGGTCAATCTGCTGATTGTCGGTATTGTTCTGGTCTTCTTCGTCGTCGTCGCGCCGAACGGCATTGTCGGATTGTTCCACACCTATTTTCAGCGCAAACCGGAAGAATTCGTCGGCCGCCGCCGCGTCGACACCGACGCACCGGGGACCGTGTCATGAATGGCGCCGGTGCAAAACCCGATCTCCTTCAGGTCGACAATCTCGGCAAGCGTTTCGGCGGCTTTGTCGCGCTCGACAACATCTCGCTCTCGGTCGCGCCGGGTGAGCGGCTCGGCCTGATCGGACCGAACGGCTCCGGCAAGTCGACGCTGGTCAATTGCATTTGCGGCACGCTGCGCAACGAGCAAGGCAGCGTGCGCTTCGACGGCCAGACGCTGGACGGCCTCGAAGCCCATCAGCGCACCCATCGCGGCCTGTCGCGGAGTTTTCAACTGCCGCGGCCGTTCCTCAGCCTGAGCCTGATCGACAATATCCGCATACCGCTGCTTTACACCGTCTCGGCGCGCGGCACCCATCATGCCGCGGGTGTGATTGAGGACCGTTGCGCCGACCTCCTGCACGAAGTGGGTCTCGAGGAGAAGGCGCGGCATTTCCCGCGCGATCTCACCCAGGTCGAAATGCGCAAGCTCGAACTGGCGCGCGCCATGGCGGCGGAGCCAAAGCTCCTGATCGCCGACGAGGCGATGGCCGGCCTCACCCATTCGGAAGTCGAGGAGATTTTGGAGCTGCTGGTTCGGCTCAACGAACAGGGCGTTACCATCGTCCTGATCGAGCACATCATGCGCGCGGTGATGAGTTTCTCGCGCCGTCTCGTCGTGCTGGTGTCGGGCAAGAAAATCGCCGACGGCCAGCCCGACGACGTGATGCGCGATCCCGAAGTCGAGAGGGCTTATCTTGGCTAGCAGCATCACCATTGCCGGCATTCACGCCGCCTATGGCGCGGTGCGCGTCATCGACGACGTCTCGCTCAAGGTCGGCGAAGGCGAAACCGTGGTGCTGCTTGGCACCAACGGCAACGGCAAATCGACGCTGATGAAATGCATCATGGGCATGGTACGGCCGAGCCAGGGCTCGATCGTCGCCGAGATCGACGGCATCCATCACGACCTGATCGGCCGCACCACCGAGGAGATCGTCGATCTCGGCATCGCGCTGGTGCCGGAAGGCCGCCGGCTGTTTCCCAGGCTGACGGTGGAGGAAAACCTTTTGCTCGGCGCCTATCGGCGCGCGGCGCGGGCGGAGCTTGATCGCAATCTCGCCATCTGCCTCGAAACCTTCCCACGGCTGGCCGAACGCCGCCGCCAGCTCGCCGGCAGCCTGTCGGGCGGCGAGCAGCAGATGGTCGCGCTCGGGCGTGCGATGATGCTGGCGCCGAAAATTCTTCTGGTCGACGAGCCCTCGGTGGGCTTGGCCCCGATCCTGGTCAGCCGCACCATCGATGCGATCAGCGAAATGAAGAAGCGATATTCTTTGACTGTTTTGATGGCGGAGCAGAATTTCACCCAGGCGATCCGCATTGCCGACCGCGGCTATGTCATCGTCCACGGCAAGATCGCTTTCGAGGGCCGCTCGATGGACGAGCTTAACAACAACGATCTGATCAAGAAATTTTATCTGGGACTGTAAGCTCACTGCACCGGAAAATCGAAATAGGTGTCGGGAAACGGCTCGTTGCGCAGTGTGAAATGCCACCATTCCTTGTCGTAGCCGCGGAAGCCGTGCCGCTGCATCGCCGCGGCGAGCAGCATGCGGTTGGCGTGCTGCTCCGGCGTGACGCTCGCGTCGGTCCATGATTTCGGGCTGAAGAAGTCGAACGGAGTGCCCATGTCGAGCTCGTAGCCGTCCGCAGTCGTCAGCGTCATGTCCATGGTCGAGCCGCGCGAATGGCCGGAGCGCGAGGCGATATAGCCGTCGCGGAACAGCGTGCGCTTGTCGACCTCGGGATAGAACTCTGCCTTTTCGGCCTGGTCGTTGAGATCGCGCGCCCAGCGCACGAAATTCATCACGGCACGGACCGGCCGGTAGCAATCGAACACCTTGATGACGAGGCCGCGGGAGCCGAGGTCACGGGCAACGCCTGCGAGCGCTTCGGCGGCGGCTTGCGTCAACAGACAATGCGGCGCCTGGTAGCCGTCAATCGGCCGGCCGACGAAATTATGCGAGCCGGCATAGCGCATGTCGGCGGTGAGACCAGGCACCACCGTCGCGGCATCGACAAAGGCAGCCGGGCGCTCCTGCGCCGAAGCCGTCCGCGCCAAGGCGGCCTGCGCACCGAAAGCCGCGATCAGCGCGACGGAGACGTTGAGAGAAGTCCGCATTTTCATCGGCAAAATGTGCACTTCCGCGACGCGCTCGACAAGCGCGCAGCCAATCCGCGCCTATTGCCAGAGTCCCGCCAGCCCGACACAATCCCGCCGGGGGAGAGGTGGATGGCGACCAAGCGACCAGTGCCGGCTGGAGGTCAGGTTAGACCGTCGCGCCGGCCGCAATGCTAGAACAGCCAAACTGGCGGGAATTGGCCAAGAGCATCCTGGTCGGCGAGTGCACGCCGTTTCTCGGCGCCGGCGCTTGCACGCCGACGCTGCCGACCGGCAACGAATTGTCGCGGGCCTTGGCGCGTGAGTTCGAGTATCCGCTGGTCAACAGCACCGAGCTCGCGCATGTCACCCAATTCATGGCGATCAAATCGCGCGACATCGTCCATCCCAAAACCGAAATCCTCAAGCGCATCGCCGCCTGCGGCTATCCGAGCTTCGCAGGCGCCGAGCCGCATTGCGTGCTCGCGTCATGGCCGCTGCCGGTCTATCTGACCACCAACTACGATGACTTCATGGTCAAGGCGCTGGAAGCCAACGGCCGCAAAGCGCACCGCGACTTTTGCCGCTGGAACAAGGAGCTCGCGGAGTATCCCGGCGTCTGGCAGCGCGAGCCGGACTACCGGCCGAGCGCCGAAGCGCCGGTCGTCTATCACATGCACGGCAACAGCGAATTGCCGAAATCGCTGGTCGTCACCGAGGACGATTATCTGGAGTTTATCTACAACATCGCCAAGAGCGGCTCGATGACCAAGACGGTCGACCGCTCCTGGGAAATGCTGCCGCCTTGGATCATGCGGGCGATCTCGAACCATTGCCTGATGTTCCTCGGCTACGGGCTGCTCGACTGGAGCTTCCGCGTCATCTTCCGCTGGCTGGTGCTGTCGTTGCGGCAGACGCAACGGCGTCTCAAAGTCGCGGTACAGCTTTCACCGTTTGCCGATCAGGCGGCCAACGATCGGGCACAAAGTTACCTGCGCGAATATTTCCATCATGTTTTCGACGTGACGATTTTCTGGGGCGACGCCGAGCAATTCATCACCGAAGTGCAGCGTCACGTCGCCGAAGAGCGCGCTGCGCGGGCGCAAGCCACTGAAGCACAAGCGCAAGCGGCCCAGGCCGCGCAAACGGCGGCGGCACAAGCCCAGGCCACCGAGGCCGCCGCCGTGCAAGGCTGATAATGGCCGCGCGTGACAGCCAGCCCTATGTCGGGCCGCGACCGTTCGAGACTTCCGACCGCGGCCTGTTTTTCGGCCGCGGACGGGAAGCCGACGACATCCTGTCGCTCATCATGTTCCACCGCACCGTGCTGCTCTATGCACAGTCGGGCGCCGGCAAAAGCTCGCTGATCAACACTTCGATCATTCCGGGATTGCAGGCCGCAGGCTTTGCCACGCCTCCGGTGGTCCGCATCCGCGGCGCGCCGGCGGAATATCTCGCAGCGGCAGCCAACGTCTATCTCGCCAATATCCGTTTCGCGCTGACGCCGGTGGGCGCGGAGCCGCCGGCGGCCGGCGCGCCCGAACTCACACTGCTTGAAATGCTGCGCGCCGTGGGGCCGCCGCCGGGCGGCCAGGGACCCGTGCTTGTTTTCGACCAGTTCGAGGAACTGTTCACCACCTACCAGGAACGCTGGCAGGACCGCGAACTCGTTTTCGCGCAGATCGCCGATGCGCTCGACGGCATTCCCACTTTGCGGGTGCTGTTCTCGATGCGGGAAGATTTTATCGCCGAACTCGATCCACTGCTGCCGCGAATCCCGCAGGGCATCGACGCGCGCTATCGCCTCGAACTTCTGCGCCACGACGCCGCGATTTCCGCCGTATTCGAGCCGGCGCGCTCTTCCGGCGTGACATTCGACGACGCGGCGGCCAACAAGCTGGTTCAAGACCTGCAAATCATCAATATCGAAGGCCCGGATGGCCGCCCGCAGCAGGCCGCGGGCGAATATGTCGAGCCGGTCCAGCTTCAGATCGTATGCAAACGCCTTTGGGATCGCCTCCCCGAAGGCATCGAAACCATCAGCATCACCGACCTCGAACAATTCGGCGACGTCAGCGAGGCGCTGCGCGAATTCTACGTCGCCGCGGTGCAACAGGCCGCCGCGCAGACCAATTACCCGGAAAAGCTGATCCACCTCGGCTGCACGCAATTCGTCACGTCGAGCGGCACCCGCAGCATGATCCATCGTGCCGGCGACAATATCGGCATGCTGCCGAGCGCGGTGGTCAATTCGCTGGTCGATCAGCATTTTCTGCGCGCCGAAATCCGCGCCGCCGGGCGTTGGTATGAGATCAGCCACGATCGCCTGATCGCGCCGGTGCTCGAGCGCAAGCTCAACGATGAAGAACTCAAGACACTGCTGCGCACGCGCGATCTGCTCAATGCCAATCTGGAAAACTGGAGAGCGGGACGGCAGTTTGAAGAGCATGGTGAAATCCTTGCCGCGCTGTCGCGCGTGCAAAGTGAGCTGGTGCTGTCCGACGAGGAGCTCGAATTCCTGTGCATGAGCAGCATTGCCACCGGTTTCGAAATCCCGGCCTGGGTCGCCCGCCTGAAGGCGCAGGTGCCGCAATTGCTGGAAAGCATACTGTTGCGCGCGAGCGGTCATCAGGACGCAGCAATAAGACGGAATGCCGCCAGCGCGCTCGCGCAGGCCGATCTCCCGGCGATGGACACGGAACTGGTCCGCCTCGCGCTCCAGGACACCGACACCGAAGTGCGTAAACGGGCCGCGGCCGCCATGGCTCACGCCAATCGTCCTGCCCTGATGACGCCGGTCGTTGCGCAGCTGACCGGCGCGCAGCGTCCGCGAGCGCTGATGGCGTTTGCCCGCATGCGCGACGAGGGAATCGCCAATTCCGGCCCCGCGGGCTTGGCGCAGGCCTGGCGGACGATCCGTCTGCCGGATCGCAGCCTGGTAATCCTGACGCTCGGCGCGGTGCGCTTGCGTCAGCGTTGGGCCATGATCCTTTATATCGGCACGCTGGGCGGCCTGCTCGCCGGCTTATACTGCGGCTTGGCGCGCGTGCCGCCGGCGATTTTTTCACTGACTATCACCAACCACAATGACAGCTTCGGCAAAGCCGCCGGCAGCGCGCTGTTCCAGGGCATGGCGGGCGGCATCGTCTGGGGCGGATTCACCTCCGCCTGGATCGCGCTCGGCTGGATTCTGATCCGGCGGCTGGGCCGGCGATGGATGAACAACCGCTACGCCGTAAATCTTCTGTTCGGCATAATCGGCGGCACGCTCGGCGGCATCGGCGTATTCGCCGAAATCTTCTTCGTGTTCGAGCCGTCTGCGCTCGCCAAGCTGCAATGGATAACCTCGATCCAGTCGGACTCGCTCGGCAACTGCATCGGCACCGGCTATTGCCTGTTCCATCCGGGGCTCGGCCCGGCTTTCGGGGCGGGCATCGGCATCGGCCTCGCCGCGCTGCATGCGTCTTCACGCTGGCAGGATTTTCTGGCGCCGCATATTCAGGCCGGAAAAATCGTACAATGGCGGAGCGACCGCGCGGCGCATTATCGCGCTCAGCATTGTCTATACGTTGGCGTCCGGCCTCCTGCTCTTTCTGTCCGGCCTGATGTTCGTCGTGTTCAAGGGCTTTCCGCTCTATGTGGTGTTGGGTGAAACTGCGTCGATCTATATCGGCAATATCGGTACGCTGGCCGGGATCCTTCTGGGGCAGCTCATCATGCGGGTCGGCTTCGCGATCCCGCCGCTGGCGGATTGACGATGGCAAAGCTCACACTGTTTGGCACCCGGCCCGAAGCGGCGATCGCGAATATTCGCGCGCGTGCCGGCAAGGATCCGGGTAACGCCGGCGACGCCCGCAAGCTCGCACTCGTCGTCGAGGGCGGCGCGATGCGCGGCGTATTTTCCTGTGGCGCCGGCATCGCGCTGGAAGCACTCGGCCTGACGCGGGCCTTCGACGAGGTCTATGCCTGCTCCTCCGGCGCGATCAATGCCGCGTATTTTTTGGCCGGTCAGGCGGCGTATAGCGTGAGCGTCTACTATGACGAAGTCAACAATCGGCAATTCATCAATCCGCTGCGCATCAAAAATATCCTCAACATGGATTTTTTGTTCGAGGAAGTGATCAAACGCCGTAGACCGCTCGACGTCGAACGCGTCCTCGCCTCGCCATCGAGATTCCGCATTTCGATTACCGATGCAAATACCGGCACGGGATTTCTGGCGGACAGCCGCGACAGCCGATATGCGCTGCTTGACGTCTTAAGGGCCTCGGCCACGCATCCGTTGCTGAGCGAGCGCTCGATACGGCTTGGCGACCGGGATTGTTTCGACGGCGGCTTCGCCAATCCGCTGCCGATCAAGGACGCGCTCGAAGCCGGCTGCACCGACGTGCTGCTTTTGCTTACGCGGACGTCCGACTATGTCGATCCGCGTCCGGGATTTTTGCTGCGGGAATTATTCCGATGGCGCAGTGCGCGCGGCAATGCCGCGCTGGTCGCGGCCGGTGAGGACATCCATATCCGCGAGAACCAATCGCGCGATCTCGCGATTGGCCGGCGCGCGCCGCCGGCCGGCGTGAATATCGTCGCGGTCTGTCCGGAAGCCGCAACGCACTTGACGCGGACAATGACGGACAGAAAGGCCCTCAAAACCGCGGCGGCCGCCGGTGCGCAGCAGGCGCTGCGGGCATTCGATGCCGACCCCCGCCGTGTCGCCAAAATTTGGCCGGATGGCGGCTTCTAAAACAGAGAGCCTTATAATTTCTTGCCGCGCAGCACACAGTGGCCGAACATCGTGCTTTCGTAGGGCCCGCTCAATCTGCGGTTCGCATCCGACAAGTCGGCCGAGAGATGCTGCTGGATGAGCCCATAGGTGCGATCGAAACTCATGTTCTTGCCGCTCAACACCCCGTTGGAAATTGTGCCCTTGTCCCAAAAATTCGTTTCGAGGAACTGACCGGTAAATGTAGCGTCCTGCTGGTTGATCTCCATGATGCCATGGAATTCGCCGCGGTCGCAGGTCGCCTGCCATTCCCATTTGCCGCTAAGAATATCGGCGGTTTCCGCGCGCGCCGGAATGCACACAAGCAGGCTCCACAACGCAACGAGAAAGCCTGACGAAATGCCAAACTGCTTGCCCGACCTCATCTCCCTTCCCCTCCGTAGCGCCTTTGACGACCGGAATAATAGCCGCTGAAAAATCACTGCGGCAAGGCATGCACTTCGATGGTGACATGCGACAGGCCGGCGAGACCTGCGAGCCGCTGCTTGTAGGCCGCCGGCGCTTGCGGCGTCTCGGAAACCACCGACACCATCACCGCAAGGTGCCCGGGCCCGACCTGCCAGACGTGCAGATCGCACACCCGGTCGCCATCAAGCTCCATCAAGCCGCGAATGTGCTTTTCAAGGTCGGGATCGGGGACCGTGTCGAGCAGCACCCGGCCAGCGGCGCGCAATAGCCCAAACGACCAGCTCGCAATCACCAGCGAGCCGATCAGTCCGACCAGCGGGTCCATGAAATTCCAGCCGAACGCCCACGCCGCGGACAATCCGGCGATGGCCAGGATCGATATCAGCGCATCGGCAAGCACATGGACATAGGCCGCGCGCAGATTGAGGTCATGATGGCGGACGCCGTGGTCATGCTGCGCATGGTCGTGGTCGTGGTCGTGATGACGATCATGGGCGTGAGCGTGGGAATGATCGTGAGCGTGGCCATGCTCGTCGCGCAGCAGCCAGGCGCTGGCGAGATTGACGCACAGCCCGAGCACCGCAATCGGAATGGCCTCGCTAAAATAAATCGCGACCGGATGCGCAAAGCGGATCGCCAACTCGTAGGCGACGCCGAACGCGATCATTCCCAGAATGATCGCGCTGGAGAAGGCCGCGAGTTCACCGAACTTGCCGGTGCCGAGCGAAAAACGTGCATCCTGCGCGTGGCGGCGGGCGAACAGATAGGCAAGTCCCGCGATGGCGAGCGCCGCGACGTGGGTTCCCATGTGCCAGCCGTCGGCGACGAGCGCCATCGAACCGAACAGCGTGCCGCCGACTATCTCGGCGACCATCATGCAGGCGGTCAGCGTCACCACGGCCCAGGTGCGCCGCTCGTGCTTGCTGTGATGCTTGCCGAGGAAGGTGTGGTTCTGGGTCCATGGATCGACAAAATGCGACTGCATCATCACCTCGTTCGAACCACCGCGCAGAATACGATCAATATGAACTGTAATGCTATTACGGTTCGTTCCCCGCAGAACCGGGATCTCGGAGACACAATCCCCGCTTGCGCGGAAATAAGCGGCGCACCGGAAAAATCTATTGCGGGCAGGCCGAAACCCACTGGCCCTCGAGCATATTCTGCGTATCGACCATCGGCATCCCGGCCATCGCCGCCCGGGTTCGCACCGTCGCCGTGTAATGATGCGGGCTGTCGAAATTGAACTCGCCGGAAAGGTCCATGTCCAGCTGGCCCTTGCAGACCAGATGCCATGTCAGCTTTGGACCTTCCAGGCTGCGCTCGATCGGCGCGCAGACGGAATTAACGGTCTGCGGGACCGGCGAGAAGGTGGTGCCGAGATCCTGGGTCTGTTCGGGGGTCAGGCATTTGGAGGATTCATGCGGCGGCCCGGTCACGCCGGCACTCTCGGTCCGGGTCACGATCTTCCACAGGCCGGGATCGATGCCGTCGGCCGCGGCGGCGGGCATCGCCAACCCGAGCGACGTCAGCGCCAAAGATACCGCTAGGGCGGCGCCGGCAACGGCACGGTGAACCGCGGATATCCGTGGCTTCATAGCGTTGAACTCCACTTCCGGCGCCAACCTACCCGATCCTGACGCGACCTTGGCGCGTAAATATTGCCGGCCACCGTTAACCACCCAGTAACCATAAACCCGGCACATTTTGCCTGGGAGGCGTACCCGTTTCCACCACACTCTCGGGGGCAGCCTTGGACGCGAGCGCGGCTCCAATTCTCCGTGCCGGCGGCACGCCAGCCGCAACGCACAGCTTTGAACCACGCGATCGCAATCGACGGGGCGCAGCCGGCATGAGCGAGGCAATATCGGCCGAGCGCGGAGAGACGGCGATGTCACGGCTCGCCGACCTCGGCACCATGCTCCGGCGCAGCGATATCGCGCTGGCGCTCGGCATGATGTCGATCCTCGTCATCCTCATCTTGCCGCTGCCGCCGATCCTGCTCGACTTCTCGCTCGCGGTATCGATCACCTTTTCCGTGCTGATCATGATGACGAGCCTGTTCATCCATGCGCCGCTCGAATTCTCGGCCTTCCCGACCGTGCTCTTGATCTCGACCATGCTGCGGCTGGCGCTCAACCTCGCCTCGGCGCGGCTTATCCTGGCACACGGCCACGAGGGCACCGCCGCCGCCGGCCATGTCATCCAGGCGTTCGGCAACTTCGTCATGGGCGGCAATTTCGTCATCGGCATCATCGTTTTCACGATCCTGGTGATCGTGAATTTCGTGGTCATCACCAAGGGCTCCGGCCGCATCGCCGAAGTGGCGGCGCGTTTCCACTTGGACGCCATGCCCGGCAAGCAGATGGCGATCGACGCCGACCTCAATGCCGGCATGATCGACGAGAAGGAGGCGCGGCGCCGGCGCAAGAATCTGGAAGACGAATCCGGCTTTTTCGGCGCCATGGACGGCGCCTCGAAATTCGTCCGCGGCGACGCCATTGCCGGCTTGCTGGTGGTGATGATCAACATCCTCGGCGGCATGGTGATCGGCATCGTGCAGCAGGGGCTGAGCTTTGCCGAAGCCGCCCACACTTACACGCTACTCACCGTCGGCGACGGCTTGGTCACCCAAATTCCCGCGCTGATCGTCTCGACCGCGGCGGGCTTGCTCGTCTCCAAAGCCGGCGTCAGCGGCTCCGCCGACAAGGCCTTGTTGAGCCAGTTCTCCGGCTATCCCAAGGCGCTGGGCATGTCGGGCGCCGTCATGCTGATCATGGCGATCTTGCCCGGCATTCCGATGATCCCGTTCGTCGCGCTCGGCGGCGGCGCCGCGGGCCTCGCTTATCTGATCGACCGCCGCGCCAAACAGGCGGTCGCCGCCGAGACCAAGCAAGCGGATATCGCCAAGGCGGCGCCGGTCGAGGAGCCGATTGCGGCGTCGCTGAAGATGGACGATCTCAAGATCGAGCTTGGCTATGCGCTGTTGCCGCTGGTCAACGCGCCCGACGGCTCCGACCGCCTGACCGAGCAGATCAAGGCGCTGCGGCGTTCGCTGGCGATCGAGATGGGTTTTGTCATGCCCGCGGTGCGCATTCTCGACAATGTGCAGCTCGAGGCCAACACCTATGTCATCAAGATCAAGGAGGTGGAGGCCGGCAGCGGCAAGGTTTGGCACGGCCAGTTCATGGTTATGGACCCGTCCGGCAATCAGGTGACGCTGCCTGGCGTGCACACCACCGAGCCGACCTTCGGCCTGCCCGCGACCTGGATCGATGCGGCGCTGAAGGAAGAGGCCTCCGTCAAAGGCCTGACCGTGGTCGACGCGGCGACCGTGCTGGCGACGCACCTCACCGAATTGATCAAAGCCAATATGGCAGAGCTGCTCTCCTACGGCGAGGTGCAAAAGCTGATCAAAGAACTGCCCAAGGAGCAGAGCGAGCTGATCAAGGATATCGTGCCGTCGCAGATCAACATTTCGGGCATCCAGCGCGTGCTGCAAATCTTGCTCGCCGAGCGGATATCGATCCGCGATCTGTCGACCATCCTCGAGGGCATCGCCGACGGCTTGCCGTCAACGCGCAACGCGGCGATGCTGGCCGAACATGTCCGCGCCCGGCTGTCGCGCCAGCTCTGCGCGCAGCATGTCACCTCGGCCGGCACACTGCCGATCATCGCGCTCACCGCCAAATGGGAGCAGACTTTCGCCGAGTTGATCGTCGGTCAGGGCGACGACCGCAACCTCGCGATGCAACCGTCGAAGCTCACCGAATTCATCAACCTGGTGCGCGATAAATTCGAGCAGGCAGCGAAGGACGGCGAAGCCCCGGTGCTGGTGACCTCGTCCGGCATCCGGCCGTTCGTGCGCGGCATTATCGAGCGCTTCCGCGCCCAGACGAGCGTGCTGGCGCAATCGGAAATCCATCCCCGCGTGCGGTTAAAGACGGTCGGCAGTATCTGAAGCCGTCATGCCCACGCTTGTCGCGGGCATCCACGACTTTGCCAAGCAGAAAAAACAAGACGGGGATGGCCGGCACAAGTCCGGCCATGACGATAGGCTAAGGCGCGACGGATAGCCCCACCACGCCGTGCTTCTCGATCAGGCGCGCCACCAGGCCTGACTTCTTTGCTTCGGCGACGAAATCGCGCAGGAAGACAGCGCCCGCGGTATTGCCTTTAGCCGTGCCGATCGCCTGCTGGATGGTGGTGTAATTGTCGGGAAGGATCTTGCCGCCCGGCACCTTTTTGACGTCTTGCAACAGTCCCTGCCGCAGACTGGCAAGCGCATCGAGCTTGTCGTTGATGAACTGATTGAGCGGGCCGTCGGCGGAATCGGAGCGCAGCAGCGTCGCATGCTTGATATTGCGCGTCAGCCACAGATCGTAAGCGGCGCCGCGGCGGACCGCGATGCGTGCGCCGGCCCGGTCGACATCGGCGACGGATTTGAACGGCGAACCGGCAGGCACCAGATAGGTCGCCTCGATCTCGCAATAAGCCGGGGTGAACGCGATTTTTTCCGCCCGCGCCGGCTCCGCGCCGATGAGCCCGATATCCCAGGCATTGCTGCCGGCAGCATCCGCCAATTGCGACGGCCGCTCGTATTTCACGTAAGCCACGGGGACACCGAGCCGCTTGGCGATCTCGGCCGCCATATCGGGCGCTACCCCTTGCGGATCGCCCGACGGGCTTTTCCCCGTAACCAGGAGCCCGTTGCCCATATTGATGGCCGCGCGCAGAACGCCCGTCGGGGCAAGTTCGGAAGCTAGCTCACTCACGATCTGATCCTTTCAGAAATTGCTGGCGCTGCATGAATTTAGCCGGGTTTCGCGGCCGGGTCGCGCCCCGCCGGCCGGAACCAAGTATCCGATCAACCGTTATCACGGGTCTTCAAGGTTCGGTGAAGACGCGTTTTGCCCCCTCAATCAGTACCTAGTTGTCCCAGACGAGTGAACCCATTCTTGAACCTTCGGACCCGACCGCCGCGACTAATCGGCAGAAACGGGAGGATGTCATGAACCATTCCATGTACAGCGCCGACCGCGCCACTCATTTGAAGATCGTGGTTATCGGCCTGCTCTGCGCGACCGTGGTGGCGGTGATCGGCATATTCGCCAATGTCGGCAGTCTCGATCTTGGCACGGCGCCTTTGGTCAGAGCCGGGCAGCCGACGGCCGTCAGCGGGCAAATCCCGACCATCCGGTGAAACGGCAAGATTGAATTCTGAGTTGTCATGGCCGGGCTCGTCCCGGCCATTTACGGTTGGCGATGCGCGCGCTCAGCTCGGCGAGCCCGGCAGCGACTCCACCATCGTGCCGGTGAACAGGATCGGGCCGGTCGGCACGCCCTTCGTCGAACCTCCGCCAGGCTCCAGCGATATCGCGTAACTTGCCGTGCGCAATGCGCCGGCATCGAAATCCGCTGGGATCGGCCGCGTGGTGAATTCGTCATTGCCGACCAGTCCGAGCGAATGCGGGCTCGCGGATTTATTCGGGATTAGCCAAAGCTCGTAGCTACGGTCGGCATCCGGCGCGGCGGTCAGCCGCCGTACGGTGAGTGTCCGGCTTTGCAGTTCGACGGTGAGCAAAAATGCCGGCGCGGTCGGCTCCTGCTGGAGCACGGCGACGAGGCGCGCGCCGGACGGTTTGGTCTGCGAGGCCACCGCTGTCGGCGACGGCCGGCTCAGCGGAATGAGCCCGGGAGCAAATTGCCCGACCCCGATATAGATCGCCAGCAGCGCCGCAATCGCGCTCATGGCGACAGTGAAGCCGCGCCAGCGCCGCGCCTCGCGGGCGAGATAGATAATCTCGGCGCTGCGCTGAACCTTGGGCGGCGCCGCAGCAGGAGGCTCGGGCGGCGGGGCCTTGGCCTGCTCGACCAGAGGCTCGGGCGGCAGCAGGCTGGAGGCGAGCGCTGCGACTACGGCATCGTCATCGAGATCCCGCGGCGGGCCGGTCAGATCCAAATCTTGCGGCTCTGACAGCAAGTCTGGCTCCGGCTCCGACGTCATTTCCCCCGTCGCCTCGGGCGCTATGCCGACGGCCGGCTCGGGCGGCGTCAGCGGCGCGCTTTCGCCGAGCGCCGCAAAATCGGCTTCCCCTGCCGGGTAGCTGCGTGGCCCGTCGGCCTCGATTCCACTTTTGATCCTGTCCCACACGTCCGCCGGCGGCTCGACCGCTTCGACCATGACGTTGAGCTCGCCAAGCCGCCGCTCCCAGACGCGCACGATCTCGGCAAAGCCGGGATCGACCAACAGCATTGCCTCGGCCTGTTCACGCTCGTCGGCGGAGAGCGTTCCCAGCACATATTCGGCGGCAAGAGCATCGCGGTCGTCGTCGTACATCTGAACCTCAAAGAACTTTCTATGCGCCCATACACTCGCGAATTTCGAGCAGACTGCGGCGGAGCCAGGTCTTGATCGTGTTGACGGGAATATCGAGCTTCTGCGCCAGCTGATCGCGGCTCCAGCCGCTGTAATAGGCCAACAGCACGATGCGCTGTTTTTCCGGATCGAGTTTGCCGAGGCAGGAGAGCAGCCGCTTGAGCTCTTCGGTCATTTCGCGCCGCGCCAGAGGCGCCGGCGCCTCGGAAGCGACTTCCAGCGCCTCGGGCTCCTCCTCGATCGAGAGATCGCCGCGCCTGCGCACGATATCGATGGCCCGGTTGCGCGCCATCGCCACCATCCAGGTGATCGGGCTCGCTATTGTGGGGTCGAACTGGTCGGCCATTGTCCACACCTTGAGATAGGTCTCCTGCATGACCTCTTCGGCCAATGCCGGTCTGCTCAAGATACGGAGCAATACCCCGTAAAGTTTCGCCCGGGTCGCCATATAGAGGCGCTCGAACGCGGCCTCGTCGCCCCTGGCGACCTCACCGAGCAGCCAGACGAGTTCTGTCTGCATCAACATGACCGCCCAGCCCCCAAAAGAGCGCCGGACAGCTGGCCCCGCCAACCCGCACTCATAAACCCGCATCCAATGGTACCCGCCAAGAGGATACCCGCGCAGACGGACCTTCGCCCTGGGCGATTATCGCCGCCGAGGGTGGCCTTCGTCGAGGGCTGAATGGGGGGCATTTTGTCATTCCGGGGCGCCACGATAGCGGCGAGCCCGGAATCCGTAGCCCCAGCGCCGGGACTATAGATTTAGGATTCCGCGCCGCGCGCGGCTCCGGAATGACGGAGTTAGGAGTTACGCCGGGGCGGCGCCGCGGGCGCGCAACAGCGCGATGCTGTCGAGCTCGGCCTGTTCGGCGTCGTTTTCTGCCTCGCGTTCGCGCATTTGGTCGCGTTCGTCGAGCAGCTCGACCTTTTTGAGGTCGTCGAAGGCCTCGCCAAGCGCGCCTTTCGCGTCCTCAAGCTGCAGCCGCAGCTCGTCGGCCGAACGCTTGAGGTTTTCGCGACGCGTAATCGCCGCCTTGGCATAGGTCGGATAGGCAAAATGCGCGGGATCGTGGATGCCGGCGCGATCCTGCTCGACGCGAATTTCGCGCTCGAGATCGACCGCCATGCGCTCGAATTCGGCGATCATGGTTTCGATCTGCGCGACCTTGCGGCGCTTTTCGTCGACCTGAAACTTCTTCAGGCGAATGAGCGTCTCTCGGGACTTCATCGACTACTACTCCCCCGAAGCCAGTCCGAAAAATTGAGGTCAAGGCCGCACGAACCCCACCGCACGGGCCCCGATCGCAAGGATTGTGGCACGGATAACGTTAGCGTTCGGTTTCCGAGGTGGCCACAATCTGGGCCAAGCGGAGATAACCTTCCGCCAAGCTGGTTGCTTCTTCCTTACCTTGGGCCAGGAAGTCCTCGATCGGCTTATGCAGCCGGATGGCCTCGTCGACCTCCGGGCTCGACCCGGCCCGATAGGCCCCAAGCCGGATGAGCTCCTCCATATCCGCATAGGTTGCCATGATCTGCCGGGCCCGGGTCAGGGCGGGCAGGTAGGCGGGGTCGGCCGCCCGCGGCATCGTCCGCGACACCGATTTCAGCACGTTGATCGCCGGGTAACGCCCGCGCTCGGCGATCTGGCGCTCCATGACGATATGGCCGTCGAGAATCCCGCGCACGGCGTCGGCAATCGGCTCGTTGTAGTCGTCGCCATCGACCAGCACCGTGAATATGCCGGTGATGGTGCCCTGCTCGGTTCCCGGCCCCGCCCGTTCGAGCAGCCGCGGCAGTTCGGTGAAGACGGTCGGCGTATAGCCTTTGGCGGTCGGCGGCTCGCCGGCGGAAAGCCCGATCTCGCGCTGCGCCATGGCAAAGCGCGTAACCGAGTCCATCAGCACCAGCACGTCCTTGCCCTCATCGCGAAAATATTCGGCGATGGCGAGCGTCACGTGCGCGGCCTGGCGGCGCATCAAAGCCGGTTCGTCGGAGGTTGAAACCACCACCACCGAGCGGGCAAGACCGGTGTCGCCGAGGTCGTCCTGCAAGAATTCCTGCACCTCGCGGCCGCGTTCGCCGATCAGCCCGATCACGGTGACATCGGCCATCACATTGCGCGCCAGCATCGACAGCAGCACCGATTTGCCGACGCCGGAGCCGGAGAAAATACCCATGCGCTGGCCGCGGCAGCAGGTCACGAAGGTATTGAGCGCGCGCACGCCCAAATCGAGCGGCGGGCCGACCCGGCGCCGCGCATGCGCGAGCGGCGGCGTATTGCGGAACTGATAGGGCGAGGAACCGAACAGCAGCGCGCCCTTGCCGTCGATCGGCTCGCCGAGCGCGTTGACGACGCGGCCGAGCCAGCCGGCCGACGGCCGCACGGCGCCCGCCACCGAGGTCACCAGCGCCCGGCAACCGCGGCGGACCCCTTCGAGCGGCGCGAATGGCATAAGAAGCGCGTTAACGCCGGAAAAGCCGACCACCTCGCAGGGAATGTTCTTGGCGGGGGTCTCGATGACCACCCGCGCCCCGACCGACATCGCATGCAGCGGGCCGGCGACCTCGACCATCAGCCCGCGCACCCCAACCACACGGCCATAGATCTCGACGCCGTCGAGCTCGTTGATCTGTTCGGCGAGCGCCTTCATCGCCGGCCCGCCTGCGGCCGCCCGCCACAATCGGCGCCATGATCCAGCCCACGACCTAGCCCATGACCCACGCCATGCGCGCCGTGCCCCCGCGACGGCGGCAAAAGAATGGTTACCCGGCAGGCTGCCATCTTAATCGCTTGTTTACCCGGGACGTTAATCATTGCGGTGTCGTCCTTAGGGCCAAGGCAGGCTCGCCCAGCCAGGACGGAGGGGCGAGTTGGATGAGTTGGTTAGCGCCGAAACTTAATCTGGGGCATGAACGCAAACGTGGCTAAAAAACCACTACCTCGCAACATCTTACGGCGATTCGCACGAATTTGCCTACTGGATGCTTGCATGGAGGAATCAGGTTTTGTTAACCATAGCGCCGTTAGTGTCCCGAATCAGTTTGTCCACGGCGTTTTCCAGGGGCCGCCGCAGCGGCTTGCCGACCTTGAGCCCTCGCGGCGAAGAAGGGGACTGGCATGCGCGTATTGCTAATTGAAGACGATAGCGCCACCGCGCAATCGATCGAGTTGATGCTGAAATCCGAGAGTTTTAACGTTTATACGACCGATCTCGGCGAAGAAGGCATCGATCTCGGCAAGATCTACGACTACGACATCATCCTCCTCGATCTGAACCTGCCGGACATGTCGGGCTTCGAGGTTCTTCGCAGCCTTCGCGTGTCGAAGGTGAAGACCCCGATCCTGATCCTGTCCGGATTGGCTGGCATCGAGGACAAAGTGCGTGGTCTCGGCTTTGGCGCCGACGACTACATGACCAAGCCGTTCCACAAGGACGAGCTGGTGGCGCGCATCCACGCGATCGTGCGCCGCTCCAAGGGCCATGCGCAATCGGTCATCAATACCGGCGATCTGTGCGTCAACCTCGACACCAAGACCGTCGAGGTCAACGCCGCCCGCGTGCATCTGACCGGCAAGGAATACCAGATGCTGGAGCTCCTTTCGCTGCGCAAAGGCACGACGCTCACCAAGGAAATGTTCCTCAATCATCTTTATGGCGGCATGGACGAGCCGGAGCTGAAGATCATCGACGTCTTCATCTGCAAGCTGCGCAAAAAACTCGCCAATGCCTCGAGCGGCAAGAACTACATCGAAACGGTGTGGGGCCGCGGCTATGTGCTGCGCGAGCCGGCCGAGGAAGAGGTGAAGATTCCGGCCTAAAGCTCTGAGACCGAGAGTGCAAAAACCCCGCCGCGAGGCGGGGTTTTTGTTTGCGTCCTACGCCTTAAGAACCCGGCACGAAACCGCCGTTCATCCAGGTCTTATAGGTGTCGAGCGCCTGTTGCGGCCATTTTTTGTCAGGCGGCATGACACCTTTTTCGAGCGCGGCATATACGTGACGCGCATTGCCATGATCGGCAAAGCCATTATTGCCGGCGGGATCGCACATCCACGCCGCATCGCCGAGCCGGACGCCCGCTTTGCCCATGCAGGTGATGTCCCCCGGCCGAAACAGCGGCCGAATGTCCTTTGAATAGGATGTCGCCATTGCGCGCTCCCACAACCATCGGCCACCAACGGATAGCACAAAATTGCAGTTGTCTGGACCGGCTTGACGGCGCGTTTCGCTTACCGCCCGCCGTTAATGGCGAAGAGGCGCGGCGGGGCAGTTGCGGCGCTTGGGGCCGACAGCCGCGAAGCGTTCGCGTTCGGCGCATAAAGTCCGCGCTTGTCGGGCACCATCTTGAATCGGTCGGTGAGCCCGATAACGGTTTCGGCGGCGCCGAGCAGCAGATAGCCATCGCCGGCGGTGACGCGGGCCAGCCGGTTGAGCACGTCGATCTTGGTTGCCTGGTCGAAATAGATCAGCACGTTGCGGCAGAAGATCAGGTCGAACTGGCCGAGCTGCGAAAAATCGGCGAGCAGATTGAGCTGCCGGTAGCGGACCATGGCGCGGATGCCGGGCGCGATCTGCCACAGTTCGCCGATCTGGGTGAAATGTTCGACGAGAAGCGCAATCGGCAGCCCGCGCTGCACCTCGAACTGGGTGTAGAGACCCGCCCGCGCTTTCTCCAGCACTTCGCTGGAAAGGTCGGTGGCGAGCAGATCGATGCGCCAGCCGGCGATCTCGGATTCCATCGCCTTGAGAGACATCGCCAGCGAATAGGGCTCCTGTCCGGTCGAGGCGGCGGCGCACCAGATACGGATGGTGCGCGCGCTTCTGCGCGCCGCCAACAGCGCCGGCATGATGGTGGCGCGGAAATGATCGAACGGTGTCTTGTCGCGGAAGAAGAACGACTCATTGGTCGTCATGGCTTCGACGACGGTGGACATCAGCGCCGGCTCGCGCGGGTCCTTGAGCTTCGCGACAAGCTCGCCAAGGTTGGCAAGACCGGCCTTGCGCGCGACCGGCAAGAGCCGGCTCTCGACCAGATATTGCTTGTCGGCGGAGAGCACGAGGCCGGAGCGCTCCTTGAGGCATTTGCGCAAGAAATCGTAATCGAGCGGCGTCACGGGCGTACTCCTGAAAACAGCCGGATGATGCGCGGCGCGATCTGATCGAGCGGCAGCACCGCGGAGCATAGGCCGGCCTGCGCGACCGATCGCGGCATGCCCCACACCACGCTGGATGCTTCATCCTGGGCGATCACGCTGCCGCCCGAGGCAACGATATCGGCGGCGCCGCGTGTGCCGTCGGCGCCCATTCCGGTCAACACGACCGCAAGGCTCGCCGCACCCCACACCGCGGCCGCCGACGCGAACAGGGCATCCACCGCCGGCTTGCAGAAATTGATCGGGGCGTCGTCGCCAAGCGCGATCCGAATACCGTCGGACCCGCGCACCACCCGCATGTGACGCCCGCCGGGCGCCACATAGATACCGCCGGCAAGGACCGGCTCATTGTGCTCGGCTTCGTGCGCGCCACGGCTGCCGATGCGCGACAGATGCTCGGCGAGCACCGTGGTGAAGGTCGGCGGCATATGCTGCGTGATCAGCAGCGGCGCGCGGTCGATCGCGGCGGGAAGTTTTTCGATCAGCGTGGCAAGCGCCTGCGGGCCGCCGGTCGAGGAGCCGACCAGGATCGCGCGCGGCGTCGCGGCGGAGAACGGCCGCAACCGCAGCGGCGGCGCTTCGGCCTCGTGCGGCAATGATCGCGGCGCCGCCGGCACCTTGCCGGGCAGCGGCATAATCCTTCCCGGCGCCGGCCGGGCATATACGCGGCGCGGCGCCAGCCGGTTGCGGCCGAGCGTGCGGATTTTTTCGATCAATTCGCGCCGGAACGAGATCGACGTCGTCGCCTCGCCCGCGGTTTCCGGTTTCGGGATGTAGTCGGCAGCGCCCAGCGCCAGCGCCCGAAAGCTGATCTCGGCGCTCCGGCGCGTCAGCGTCGACACCATGATGACGACGAGATCGCGCTTCTTCTGCAACAGCATCGGCAGCGCGGAAATGCCGTCCAGCTCCGGCATGTCGATGTCCAGAACCACCACGTCGGCGTCGCTCTGCTCGATCCGCGCCACCGCCTCGCGGCCGGTGCGCAGCGATGCGATGATCTGCATGTCGGGTTCGGCGTCGACCCAGCGCGCCAACAGGCCGCGCACGACGACGGCATCGTCGACGACCATGACACGGATAGGCTTGTCGGCCCGGATGGTCGGACTTGCGGCGGCGAGGACGCTACTCATGCTACGCGAACTTTCGCTACTCTAACGGCACAAACGCAACGCGCCGGCTCTAATTCTGGGACACGATCTTCTCGGAAAACCGGTTGCCGCTTTTCCGGATCATGTCCTAGATCAGTCCCACTTCCTGAAACTTGGCCTCGACAATATCCTTGTCGAACGGCTTCATGATGTATTCGTTGGCGCCCGCATGCAGCGCGCGGGCGATGTGGGCGACGTCGTTCTCGGTGGTGCAGAACACCACTTTGGGCTTGTCGCCGCCGGGCAGCCGGCGCAGCTCGCGAAGGAAATCATAGCCGTCCATTTTCGGCATGTTCCAATCGAGCAGGATTGCGTCCGGCATCTGACGCCGGCAATTTTCCACCGCCTCCTCGCCGTTCTCGGCTTCCGCGATCTGGAATTCGAGCCCTTCGAGAATGCGCCGCGCCACTTTGCGGATGACGCTGGAGTCGTCAACAACCAAACAGGTTTTCATAGTCTCCTCACTCCACTCTTGCGCGGTCAATGCCGCCCCGATGTACCGTCTCAAGCCTATCGCTTGTCATTTCCCGTTCACGCCGCCGCCGCCTCGCCGCCGAGATCCAACACCCGGTCGACGTCGAGCACGACAAGGAGCTGACCGTCGAGCCGGAACACACCGGCGGACACCCGGGCGAGTTTGCGGTCGAGATTGACGGGATTGGCCCCGCGCTCGCTATCCGGCAGCTTGAGCACTTCGCCGACCGCATCGACCAATAGGCCGAACGACTCGGCGCCGGACTCGATGCCGATCGCCATCGGCGTCATTCGCTCGGCGCCGGATTGCAGAGCGAGCCGACTGCTGAGATGGATCGCGGTCACGATGCGGCCGCGCAGATTGAGCACGCCGGCGATCTCCGGCCCGGCAAGCGGCACGCGGGTCATATTGGCCGGCTTGAACACGTCCTGCACGCGCCCGATCGGCAGACCGAACAACTGGCCGGCGGTGGTGAAAGTGACATATTCGGTGAGGTTGGTGGAATCGTTCATGACGGTCACGCTGCCCGCTCGACGTCGGCGCTTTGTTCCTTGATCGCCGCGATCAGTCCGGCCCGGTCGAACTTGGCGACGAAATCGTGGAAGCCGACGGCGCGTCCGCGCTCGATCGCTTCGGCGGAAACCATAGTGGCCAGCGCGATGATCGGAATGCCGGCCGCCGCCGGCGTCGCCCGCATCGCCTCGGCGAGCGCAAAACCGTCCATTTCCGGCATGTCGATGTCGGTTACGACGAGGTCGAAGCGCGCGCCAGCTTGCAGCGCAGCCAGCGCTTCGGCGGCCGAGCCGACGGCCGTGACCGCATAGCCGGCGGCCTTGATCAGCGGCGCCAAGAGGTCGCGGAAGAAGGCGGAATTGTCGACCAGAAGAACCGTGCGCGCCGCCGGTGCGGCGGCGTCGCGGCGGCGGAACCAATCCTCGAACGCCTGCGGCAGGAAGTGGCCGACGTCGACGATTTCGGTGGTGTCGCCTTTGACCACGGCGTAGCCGAGCACGCCGGGCTGGTTGCTCGCCACTTCGATGTCGAGCTTGTCCTCGACGATGTCGACGATCTCGTCAACCACAAGCCCCATCGAGCGGCCGTTCGCCGAGAAGACCAGGATCGGCTGCGCGCCGTCCTGCTTTAATCCCGTAGCCGTGTCGATGCGAAGCAGCGGCATGAGCTGGTCGCGATATTGCACGAGATGCCGTCCGTCGGAGACCTCGATGCGGCGGCAGTCGATCTCCTCCAGCCGCGTGACCAGCGACAGCGGCACCGCCTTCGGCTGCCGCGAGCCGGCGCGGAACACCAAGAGTGAAACGGTGTCCTCGCGAACGGCTTCCTCGCTGTGTTTGCGCTCCCGCGCGTCCGCCTGCGCCGCCATCTGCGCGCCGCGGCCAAGCGCCTGCGCCACGCCGTTCGGATCGAGGATCATGATGACCGAACCGTCGCCGAGGATCGTGGTGCCGGAAAACATCGCGATGTGGCGGAGCTTCGACGACATCGGCTTGATCACGATTTCCTCGGTGTGGAACACCCCGTCGACAACAATGCCGAAAATCTGGCTGCCGACCTGGGTGACCACCACAAAACCGTTCTCGCCGTCGGGCGCGCCAAGGCGCAAAACGTCCCGCAGATGAAGAAGCGGCAGGAGCGAATTGCGCAGCCGCAACACCGGCGTGTCCTTGATCCGTTCGATGCGATGCTCGCCGCCGCCGCCGCCGCCGGCGCGTACGAGTTCGAGCACCGAGAGCTGCGGGATGGCGAAGCGCTCGCCGCCGGCCTCGACGATGAGCGACGAGACGATCGCGAGCGTGAGCGGAATCTTGATGATGAAAGTGGTTCCGGCGCCGGCAGCCGACTTCAGATCGACCGTGCCGCCGATCTGCTCGATATTGTTGCGCACGACGTCCATGCCGACGCCGCGTCCGGAAATGCTGGTCACCTGCGCGGCGGTGCTAAAGCCGGGCGAGAAGATTATGTTGCTGATCTCGCCCTCGGACTTGGCCGCCATCTCGGCTTCATCGATAAGCCCGATCTCCAGCGCCTTGGCCCTGATGCGCGCGGTATCGAGGCCGCGGCCGTCGTCGGCGATTTCGATAATGATGTGACCGCCCTGGTGACAGGCTGAAAGCCGGAGCGTTCCGGCGCGCGGCTTTCCGGCGGCGATCCGCTCGGCCGGGGTTTCGATGCCGTGATCGGCGCAGTTGCGCACGAGATGGGTGAGCGGATCCTTGACGAGTTCGAGTACCTGGCGGTCGAGCTCGGTCTCGGCGCCGTGCATTTCCAGCTCGATCTCCTTGCCGAGATCGGCGGACAGGTCGCGCACGATGCGCGGCAGCTTCTGCCAGGCATTGCCGATCGGCTGCATGCGCGTCTTCATCACGCCTTCCTGAAGCTCGGCGGTGACGTTCGAAAGCCGCTGCAACGGCGCCTTGAAATCGGAATCCTCGTGCCGGCGCACGATTTCGAGGAGCTGGTTGCGCGTAAGCACCAGTTCCGAAACCGTGGTCATGAGATGATCGAGCGTGTCGACGTTGACGCGGATCGAATGACTGGCGAGCTTGTCGCTTGCCTCGCCGGCGGACTTCTCACCGGCCTCACTGCGGCGATCGTCGCCGCGGCGGCGATCGTGCTCGTTGCGGCGATCGTCGGCGCGCTCGGGCGCTACGCTCTCGCCGCGCGCCAGGCAGCCGAGCCGTTCGATAAGGTCGCCGTCGCTGCCGGCAGGTTCCTGCTGCGCCGCCTCAAGCCCTTCGAGGATCGTCTTGATGCGATCGAGGGTGGAGAGGATCAGCGTCACGGCATCGGCGGTGACCGGCATGCCGTCGCGGAATTTGCCCATCAATGTCTCGGCGGCGTGGGTCAGCGCTTCGAGCCGCGACAGCCCGAGAAAGCCGCAGGTGCCTTTGATGGTGTGAACGAGGCGAAAAATGTTGCCGAGGATTTGGCCGTTATTCGGCTCCTGCTCGAACCGCACAAGCTCGGCGTCGACGAGATCGAGGTTCTCGCTGGTCTCGGTCAAAAAATCACGCAACAACTCGTCCATGACTCAAAACGCCTCGTCGCCAGCGGCGCTTTCCCGCCGGCACTCGCACAACGTCTATTCGATCGTCGGCGACGCACGGCGTGCGCCGTCCTCGCCAGGCGCACAGCGCCTGATCGGGCAGCGTCAGTCTGTTGCCAAAGGGTTTAATTTCGGTTGCGCGATACGCAGATAACTCGCGGAAACCACCGAATAAATGGGGCTTAACGAGCCGTTACGACCACCGCATCGCCCTCGGGAGCGGCCCCGACCGTCAGTCCGCAATCCCGGGCCAGAATGCCGGTATAGAGCGGCTGAATGGCATGGGCATCGACCGGGTGCGCCGGGCTGCCGCTGAGCAGCTCGGCGGTCGTCTGGGTCAGCCGGGCATTAAGGCCGGCAGCCGCCACCCGATAGCCCGCGCCGGCTGCGTCGACCGTTATCGTGCCGCCGCGGGGGATGGCGCCGACCGCGACCATCAGCATATTGAGCAGCAGTTTCGCCCGGTTTTTCGGCACCAATTCGCGGGGCAAATTCCACACAATGGTGGTCTTGCCGTCCTCGATCAGGCCGCGCGCCGTCTTTTCCGCGTCGCCCAACTCAATCTGCGCGCCGGCCGAACCGGCTGCGCCAAAAGCGAGCCGGCAGAATTGCAGTTTGGCGGAAGCCTGGTGCGCGCTTTTCTTGATCAGGTCGAGCGCAAAAGTCTTGGTCTCTTCGTCCTTGTCCTCGTCCAGCACTTCGAGGCCGTTGACGATGGCGCCGACCGGACTGATCAGGTCATGGCAAACGCGCGAGCACAACAGCGCCGCCAGATCGAGGGCGCCGATGGTAATGGGACCGGTCACAGGCGCGGACATGCGAGGCTCCGCTTGGGCAAGATGGGTCCCGTCCGTGTCACAGCGCGGGCAATTCGGCAATCGTGCCCTTGTTGGGCAGGCGTGCTAAATCCCACCCCCTTTCGGGGCTAAAGGAGCTAGCCGTGCCGACGCTCGACGCTGCCGCCTGCGCGAGGCTGATGGAACCGCTGACTGCAATCGCCGCTGGCGCGGCGCAGGCGATCCTGCAGGCCGGCAACGGCGGCGTGCGCCGCAAAACCGACGGGTCGCCGGTAACAACGGCCGACGAAACCGCCGAAACCCTGATCCGCGACGGCCTTTGCCGTCTCGCGCCCGGCGTGCCGATCATCTCGGAGGAACATGCCGAGCGCGAAAAGCCGAACATCCCGGCCGGCAAGGGCGCCAGCTATTTTCTGGTCGATCCGCTCGACGGCACGCGGGAATTCATCGCCGGCAGCGACGAATACACGGTCAACATCGCCGTCGTCAGCGATGGCGCTGCCGATCCTCGGCGTCATTGCCGCGCCGGCGATGCGGCTTATGTGGCGCGGCATCGTCGGCCGCGGCGCCGAACGGCTTGAGGTCGCCGGCGATAAGCTTTCCGCGCCGAGCCCAATCCATACCCGGCCACGGCCCGCGCGCGACATGGTCATCATGGTCAGCCGCTCGCATCTCGACGCGCGCACGCGCGCTTATCTCGAAGACTATCCGCAGGCGAAACTCGTGCAATGCGGATCGTCGCTGAAATTCTGCCGGCTCGCCGAAGGTCTTGCCGATCTTTATCCGCGGCTCGCGCCGACGCGCGATTGGGACATCGCGGCGGGACACGCGATCCTCGCCGCGGCAGGCGGACATGTCGCTTCGCCCGGCCGACTCGCCGCTCGCCTATGGCGGTCCCGATCTTTTGATCCCGGTCTTTTATTGCTTCGGCCGAGCCGATCACGGCGTGAGCGCTTGCCGCACATCCGGCCATTTGCGGTCGGCCGAACCGACCACGCGTTCCGGATCGGCGGCGAACTCGCCGCGCCGGGTGTCGTCATAAAACAGAAACAGTCTTTCGCCGGCAATGAGCCACACATCCGGATTGCCCGCCACCGCGACGCCGCGCGCCACGCCGAGCGGGTCGTAACCGCCATATTGCGGCATATACACGTTGGGGCTCGCGGCGAAAGCGGCGCGATTGCCGACATTGGCGAAGCGCCAGATCGCGCCGCCATAACGCAGTTCGAGATCGGCGCTGCCGGCGACCGGCTTGCCGTCGGTGAAGAAAGCGACCGGGTCGTAGCCGCCGATCGCGAGCCCGGTATGCCAGTCGATGACGATCCGCTCATTGGCGGCGGCCCGCGAGGTCGGCGGACCGGCGGCGAGAAGGAAAACCAAGGCGGCATAGGCCAAAAGCCCCACGCAGGCCGCCAACCCGGCATACTCGCCGGCGCGGTATTGCTTTCGTTTTGGCTGTCCTGTCGTCATAGTCGAGCCAGCGGCTGGAGTGATTCGGACCGACACGGCCTTGAGTAAACCCATCGTGTGAGCAAGGGGTTAAGCCGGGAGCTGACCATGAATCTCACTCCTGCGGGTCGCCACCATCGCGCTGCTTCTGGCTTCGCTCGACGCGCTGGCCTTGGCCCAGGCCGGACCGCCGCCGGCGGCGATCCAGACCGTTCCTGCCGGGCCGCCGCCCGCCCCACCGCCGGCCGCTCCGCCACCGCCCGCGGTCCAGACCGTTCCCGCCGAACCGCCGGCCCCGCCGCCGCGGCCGGCGTCGAACCAGTTTTCACCGAACGAATTGATCGACGCCGGACATCGCTTCTTCGGCGGTGTCTCGCGCGGGCTTGCCATGATTGTCGAGAAGGCGGTCAGCCAATGGGGCGAGCCGAACGGCTACATCCTCGGCGAAGAAGCCGGCGGCGCCTTTATCGGCGGCCTGCGCTACGGCGACGGCACGCTCTACACCAAGAACGCCGGCGATTTGCGGGTGTTCTGGCAGGGCCCGAGCATCGGCTTCGATGCCGGCGCCGATGGCGCGCGCACCATGATGCTGGTTTATAGCCTGCCGCGCACCGATGCGATCTTCGACCGTTTCGGCGGCATCGCCGGATCGGCCTATTTTATCGGCGGTTTCGGCATGACCGCGCTGGTCGCCAACCACATTACCCTGGTGCCGATCCGTTCCGGTGTCGGCTTCCGGCTTGGCGCCAATCTCGGCTACCTCAAATTCACCCAAAGTCCGACGTGGAACCCGTTCTGATCCGCCGGTTCCGCCGGTTTCCGGCCGAAAGCGCGCCGGCGCTCGAAACCATGGCGCGGCGGGCAAAGTCGGTTTAGGTTAACGCGGTGTGAATGTGGTGCAGCCGGCACCCGCGTGGCATGCTCAAGCCACCGCAGCGGCGCGGCTGGAGGCGTAGCGTCATGATCGAACCGGTCATGTATTTCGGGATCGGGTTCCTGGTTGCGGCACTGCTCGGGCTGCTGTTCGTCCCGCTCGTCCACAATCGCGCCGTGCGCCTGACCATGAAACGGCTGGAAGCGGCGACGCCGCTGTCGATCGCCGAAATCCGCGCCGACAAGGATCAGCTTCGCGCCGAATTCGCGATGTCCACCCGGCGGCTCGAAATGAGCGTCGAGAAGATGAAGACCAAGACAACGTCGCAGCTTGCCGAGCTCGGCAAGAAGACCGACGCCATCAATCAGCTCAAGAAAGAACTCGGCGAGAAGACGTCGACGATCTTCGCGCTGGAAGCGCGCGACAAGTCGCTGCGCGATCAGTTGCGCGCCACCGAGGAAGAATTCCAGATCAAGTCGGCTTCCATGCGCGAAGCCGAACGCCAGCTGGCCGACAAGGAAGCGGAGCTGAGCAAGCTGCTCGGCGAACTCGGCGAGCGTTCGCTGATCGCCGACAGCCAGCGCACCGAGATCGCCGCCTTCCGTACCCAGGTCGAAGCGATGAAGGTCAGCGTCGCCGAATACGAGCGCGCGGTGGCCGAAACCGAACAGCGCCTGACGCGCGAGCGCACCGACGCCGAGACGACGGCGGACGAGCTCACCGCGGCGCGCGGCAAGCTTGGCGACCTCGGCACCCGCACCACCGAAATGGAGCGGCAGCTTTTCATCCACCAGACCGAAGCCGAATTGCTCAGCCGCCGCGTCCAGGAGCACGAAGCCCGGCTCGGCGATCAGGGCCGCATGCTGGCCGAACGCGATTACATGCTTGAGCGCATGAAGCACGAGCTCGAAAACGCGCAAAAAAACGAGGCCGACCTACGCATCGAACTGTCGACGACGGGAAGCCGCAGCAGCAGCGCGGTGGACCGTTTCCGCTCCGACATCGCGTCGCTGGAAGCCCAACTCGCCGCGGCCGTCGAGGAGCGCACCAAGCTGCAGCGCGAGATCGGCACCATGAAGCGCGATGCGGAATCGACTTGGGCCGCCGAGCGCGTCGAAAACGCGCTGTTGCGCGAACGCATCAACGACGTCGCCGCCGAAGTCGCGCGGCTGACCGCGACGCTCGAGGGTCCCGGATCGCCGATCGAGTCCATGCTGGTCGAAGCGGCCAGCGTCGCCCGCAACGCGTCGGCCGCCACCAGCGGACGCGACGAGGCGTCCACTGAGAACGGCGACACCGCGCCGGAGAACAAGAACACGCTCGCCGATCGCATCCGCGCGCTGCAATCGACCGCCTCGCGCGTGGCGTCGACGAATTAAGCTTCCTTGACACTGCGAACTGCCGCACTCTACATCTCGGCCGCCTGGACCGGGCGCTTAGCTCAGCGGGAGAGCGTTCCCTTCACACGGGAGAGGTCGTAGGTTCAATCCCTACAGCGCCCACCAGCGATTTGCATATAGATCAAAGACCTTCTGCGTTCTTGCGGAGACTGCATTTCCCAAATCGCCGCAGAACGTCGCACGAACATGCACCACATTGGTGGGGAAAATTCGGGGAATTTGTTCTCTAAGAGTTCTTCACATTTCGTTGCCTGACTAGCCTCCAGCAGGCTTAATATCGCGGTCATTGCCTCGCCGGTCGTCCGCTCCGTCGGAAGCCGACGAACTTCCTTCTCGGCGGGCGTCATTTCGTGGAGTGCTCGGCCATGGGAATCATTCCTCTTACGTGTCCGCATTGCGGAATGGAAAAAGCCGCGTTCGCTACTCTCGACAATGGGGTCATAATGGCGACTTTGCCTATCGGCGAAGGGACCGACTTTGCGTCTTTCGATCCCCAAAGCAGCTTGGCTTATAGTTCCAATCGTGACGGAACGCTTTCGATTGTCGCCGAGGTATCGCCCGATAAATTCGTGTCGTTACCTCCGATCCAGACCCAAATCGGCGCACGCACAATGGCGATCGCCCCCAAGAGCGGCCGAATTTATCTGGTGACAGCGGACATGACCGTAAACGAATTTGCCGCGCCCGCCGATTTGAGGCATCGCTACAGCGTTAAGCCCGGTTCTGTCAGGCTGTTGTTCCTGGACCGCACCCAGTAAGCGAGATGATCCATGGGTCAAAAGCTGCCGCGCGTCCCGGCTTGCGCGGCTGCTTTACCCCTGAATGCGGACGCGGGAGTTGCCCGCAGGCGCGGCAGCTCAGGGCCAATAGCAGACTTCCGTGTTCGCGGCCCGCTCAGAAATGAAAGAGGCCGCCAGCTGAGGCGGCCTCTGCGAAATCGATCAGTTGCGAGCCATCGCTTCGCGGTCTACGTTGCTCCCGTGGCTTCTAGCTGGAGTGAGGTGAATTGCACAGCAGGCGCCGCAGCCAACGAAACGAACCACCTAATTCCGCACGCTGTCGGGGATAGTTCGAATTTACTACCGGGTCGCTCCGCCTCGCGTTCAGAAGTTCCGGAAGCCCTTGCAGGTCACCGCCCATGATGAAGTCCAGGGGTTCCAGCGCATCTAGAGTGTAGGCCTCTTGCTCAGGTCTATTCATGGCGATCGCTCTGCTCCAATGGTGGGGGCCCGGGCGGAAAACTTTCCGTTTTTCTCAACCAGTTCGGCGAGCCTTGCCCAAGCCTGGGCCATATTGAGAAGGGCAGCCCTGCGGGCTTGGTCCGAAACGCGTTCAGCGCTTTCTACGCAGTAAGCGGAATACAGCCGGTAACGCGACGCAACTTCACTGGGAGGCATCCCCCTTCCCCCGTATGTCTTTCGACATAGCCGTTAAGTCGGATGGGGTAACTTTGGTTCCTGGCGGGTCGCCAGTTCCTTTACGCCTCTGGGTAATGTCCTAGTTCCGAGCCAAGTGTCCTAAGTTCCCTAACCTACTGTCCTAATTAGCGATATGCGCTTTTACGAACGCTTTAGAGCCCTACACTACAACTCCGTGATGCGCCGGACATTGATTGCCTTCCTAAAAGACAAGTCAGCGGCTACGGCCATTGAATATGGTCTCATCGCTTCTGGGATTGCGCTTGCAATCATCCCGGTAATCACGGGCCTCGGCACCCACCTCAAAACGACGTTCTCGACCCTCTCGACGGCCCTCAAATAGGGCGCGCCCTCGACGAACATCCAGTGGCCCGAGGCACATTCAGCCAATAATCCCAGATCACATAAGCGCTGGACGTTACGCGAATTTAGAGGCCGATGTCCGCTTTGGGTCATTAGCTGCCGCGCAACCTAAACAGAGGCGCGGCCGCTTTAACCCCGAAAGCTGCCGCGGCTATCGCCGAACAGCGCGTCCGCTAAGGGCCAAAAACGACCGTTTGCACCGCGGAAAAACACTGGCCCTTTTCACGGTCAACTCGACTGTGAATTACGTTGCAGACCCCAGTATTGAGCCGTGATTTCCTTCATTATTGCAGCGGGCAATGCCCTTATGAGCGGACATTGCCGCGGCGTACAAATGGGGCGAACCAGCTAATTTTCTGCGTCACGTGTGAAATAGTGGAGTGGTTTCGGCGTTATTAACTCATTACCAGTGCAAAGCCGGGAGACCAGCTATGAGAATCTTGCTTCTAATGTTGACAGGTTCCGTTATCGTGGCCGGGATCGTCACACCAGCTAAGGCGCAAAATTATCCGTGGTGTGAGTATATCGGCGGCCGCGACGGCGGCGCCGCGAACTGCGGCTTCATCAGCTTCGAACAGTGCATGGAAAGCGCGCGTGGCAACGGCAGCGATTGCCGGGTCAACACACAATATACCCCGCCGCCTGGCCCTCATCACACGGCGCGGAAGCCGCAAAAGAATCCCTGAGCGTTCGGCGGGCGCAAGAAACGTGCGGGCATAGTTCAACGGTAGAGCAGAAGCCTTGGTGCTGCGAGTATGCCGATTGAAGTCGTCTTTGATTGGGCGATTCGTAACATCGAGGAATGTCCGCTTTGGGTCATTAGCTGCCGCGCGATCTAACTAGAGGCGCGGCTGCTTTACCGCCGAAAACTGCCGCGGCTATCGCCAGGCGGCGCGGCAGCTAAGGGCCAGTAATGGAACTCATGCGCCGCAACAAAGAGCCCGCTATTCGATCACCTCGTCGGCGCAGAGACCGGTTCGACATAGACTGCGTCCGCACCAATTAGTTTATGTGAATATCTGCGTGCTCGATGATACTGGCACTGCGTTGAGCATCTTCCTTTAGGAATTTTGCAAACTCCTCCGATGTCGTGCCTAGCGGCTCAGCCCATAGTTTGATGAACTGCTTGCGTACATCGTCATTTTTCATAACGGTCGCCATGTCCCGTTGAACTTTTTCTAGGATGGGCTGCGGTGTCTTAGCGGGCGCTAGCACCCCATGCCAGACGGTGATGTGGTAGCCTGGTATTCCATCTTCGGCGATGGATGGCAGATCCGGCAGAAGATCCCATCTCTTGAGTGAAGTGACGCCGATAGCGCCCACCTTACCCGCTTCAGCCAAGGGCATTACGGCGGCTGCGACATGAAACAAGATGCTGATATGACCGGTCATTAAGTCCGTGAGCGCCTGACCTTCGCTCTTATAGGGGACGTGCAGCATCTTCGTTCCCGACATGAATTCGAAGAGGGCTGCGCACATATGCCCCTGCGTTCCATAGCCAGCCGACCCGTAGGTCAGGGAACCCGGCTTGGATTTGGCAAGTTCGATGACGTCCTTTACCGTTTTGGCGGGCAAAGAAGGACTAATGGCCATAACGTTGGGCGATGAATCAACCAACGTCACGGGCGCGAAATCCCTCACCGGGTCGTAGGCGAGGCTCTTGACTAAGATGGGGCTGATAGAAATCGGCCCGGTGAACCCCATATAGAGCGTGTAACCATCCGGATCGGATTTAGCCGCCAATTCTGTGCCGATCACGCCGCCAGCACCTTCACGATTGTCGACGACGACGGGTTGTCCCCACATTGGACCGAGGTTGTTGGCCAATAACCGCGACAGGATATCGGTTCCGCTACCCGGCGCGCTTGGGACGATGATGTGAACCGGCCTTGTCGGATATGTATCGGCCGCCGCGGGCAGAGTGGAACCCGCGACAAGACAAGCCGAACCTAAAATGAATTGCCTGCGGTCAGCTGACCCACCCGTATCGGCATCCATGGGATATCTCTCCCTTAGGTGGCTGAACGCAAAATTGCCGCTCGGCCATCGTGGATTGTCGTTCTCACTGAACACTTAGCTCAATCGTACTCCCGTTGTCGTGAGAGCCGCAAACAAATTGAAAGTATGGGACTTGGTGCCCGCCATTAGTTGCATAGAGAGACGTGGCCAGCCCCATAAAGATCCCATAAAGATTGCCTTTGCTTGACAGGCTATTGGGCGAAGATTATCGATCTTTGGCCTCAAGCCATCGGAGCCAGATATGAATTATTTCACGCCGATGAATGTGCTCGATCCAACGATTGCGACGGAAGAAGAGCCGATCGATTATGCGCCGCGGCCAAAAGATGTGCAGGGATTACGAGTCGGCATAATCGAAAACACAAAGAAGAACGCCGAAGCCGTACTGACCAAATTGGCCGAGAAACTGAAGTCCGCTTACACCATGAAAGCGGATTTTTTGTTGCACAAGGCTCAGCGCGCGCCGCTCACGGACGCTCAGATCATTGAATTGCGCAACAAGGTCGATTTCGTCATCGCCGGCATTGGCGACTGCGGTGCCTGCTCGTCTGGAATCCTCCTGGACGCAATATATCTCGAGAAGGCCAAAATCCCTGCCATTGCGATCGTCACGGATGCTTTCGACAATACTTCCCGTGAGATGGCAGAGCTGTGGGGCGTACCGAATTTCAGGTTCATTAAGATTCCCCATCCGCTCGCCAGCCTGACGCCAGGACAGGTCGATCAAAGGGCCGGGGAGTTGGTCGGAAAGGTTGTCGCTCTCCTGAAGGAAGGACAACAGCGTTGAGCTGTCCGAAGGAATAAAGAAAAACAAGAAGACGTTTAATACAGCTTTGTAGAGGAGGAAGACCTTGGCGCTCACGGACCAAGAGGCGTTGGCTGTTGCCGAGGGCGAGGCCTGCATACCCATCAACGTCGCTGAACATATCGAATTCTGCTTTGCACGTGGCTGGACCGATGGCTTGCCGGTGCTGCCTGCCAACACTTTCCTCGTCCACCAGATGTTGGAATTGGCCGGATTGAGGCCGGAGACGGTCGTCGCCGAAATGCCGTCGCGCAAGGTTTCCGTGACCGCCGAGAAGGTCGCGATCAACGCTGTGATGGCCGGGTGCAAGCCGGAATATATGCCGGTTGTCGTCGCGGTTGTGAAAGCGCTGGCAATGCCGGAATTTGGACTTCACCACGCCACCTCGGCACTCGCCGGGCCAACCATTATGATCCTTGTGAATGGTCCCATCACCCAAACACTGGGCATGAATTCCACTACAAATGTGTTCGGACCGGGAAACCGTGCTAACGCAACAATCGGAAGGGCGCTGAGACTTATTCTGCTCAATTGCCTACGCTACCGACCGGGCGTGGCCGATCGCGCCACCTTGGGAACGCCCGGAAAATACACCTGCTGCATTGCCGAGAATGAGGAAAATCACCCGTGGGAGCCATGGCACGTTGAGAAAGGTTTCCGGCCAGAGGAGAGCACGGTAACTCTGGTAGCAGCCAGTTCCATGATCCAGATCTGGAGCTATGGAACTCACGAGCAATTCTTGCGTGCCGTCGGTGACGCGTTGTCCTTTCTTGGCTCAATCGCGATTTTGGGCCAAACGCCCGGCGCAGTCGTGCTCGCAGGCGAACACGCGGAGCTTTTGCGCGCGAGCGGCTGGAGCAAAAAGCAAATTCGCGACTTTGTGGTTCAAAATACGGGCCGCAGCATAGCCGATCTGAAACGCACTGGCCGTCTCGACGGCGCGATTACGTCCGCTGACGAAAAGACAATCCACTATGCGATGGACACGCCCGAAGACCTCATGCTGATGTGCGCAGGTAGTCCAATCGGTGCTTTATCTATGGTGCTACCTGGCTTCGGATCTTCAAAGACCGCCGGGCGAAGCCGGCCCGTCAAGATCGAAGCACCGGGATTGCCATAACAACGATCCGCGATCGCGGTTCCACCGTAACGCACCGACATAAGTCCTAGAGATCGGGAGCCCTGGAGATCGGGGTTGATGTCGTCTGACGCGAATTATCAGCAGTCACGATAGAGATCACGGGCGATGAACCAGGAATCCATCGTAGGGACATGGCGGCTGATAAGCTTTCACGGTCGCAATGCCAGCGGAGATTTGCGGCCGGCGCTCGGAGAAAACGCGCAAGGGCTCTTAGTGTACACCGCGGAAGGATATATGATTGCCATCTTGAGCGAAGTCGGTCGACCACCGTTTCGCTCGCATGATTTTCGCGGTGGGACCCCCGAAGAAGCGCTCGCCGCGGCAAATAGTTGCATATCGTATAGTGGACGGTATGAAGTCAGTGGCAATACCGTTACACATCACGTCGAAATGAGCTTATTTCCGAATTGGATTGGCCAAGATCAGGTCCGGAACCTGAAATTTGTGGAAGGCAATCTAATACTCAGCACACCGGCGTTTCTTTTGTCCGGCGGCGAATGGACGTTTGAGTTGGTCTGGGAGCGTGTGACGTAAAGGCTCCACTCCACTCCGTCTGACCGGCCATAAGGTGGCGGTACATCACGGATTGAAAAAATCAATCGTGTCCGCCACCGTGATAACGTCGAAGACTGCCCCGCCGAACCTTTCGCTCGATCGCCTGATGCAATTTAGCTTCGGCTTCGTTCGCACGGGTTGTGGCCGGCGCGATTTCGAATAGACTTCATGCATGGCTGCGCCAACGGAAGCGTTCTACAAAACAGTCGCGAACGAGGTCATCGCGGCTTTGGCAGGCCACTATCAAATTCCTGCATTCTCCTCGCGGCCGGGCGGATTAACACTGGTCCAGGCCTATCGCATCCCACCGCTGCTCCGCGCCGCCTTTGAGGCCCGCGGCGAAAAAATAATCGGCCGCAAGATTGGTTTTACGAACCGGACTATGTGGAAGGCGTACGACGTTCACTCTCCGGTCTGGGGCTACGCCACCGACCATACCACCTACGAACTCGCAGATACGCAGGCTGTGCGCGTCAAGGATTACCTGGAGCCTCGCATCGAACCAGAAATCATGTTCGGCCTGAAGGCGGCGCCATTGCCGGGCATGAACGAAGCTTCGCTGCTTGATTGCATCGAATGGGTCTCGCTCGGTTATGAGATTGTGCAGTCGATATTTCCGAATTGGAAATTCGCGGCTTCGGATACGGTCGCTGCAAATGGCGTCCATGGCGCACTGATAATCGGGCCACGCCACTCGATCGCGCAACGCAAGAGTCGAGTGGCAACATGAATTGGCCACCTTCACGGTTGAACTTTATTGCGACGGCAAGCTGAGCCAACGCGGCGGCGGCGCTCTGGTCCTTGACAGCCCTCTTCTGGCGCTACGCTATCTCACCGAATTGGTGGCTAAGGATGAGCATAATCCGCCGCTGTGCGCCGGCGAGATTATTTCAACGGGAACGTTGACGCTCGCAATGCCGGTCAACGCGGGCGAAAGCTGGACTACCAAGGTCTCCGGCGTCCCACTCGAAGAAATTGCGGTTCGATTTGAATAAGGGCTGCCGCCGCTGAGGCAAGCCAGCGTTACAAATCTCCACGAGGCGGCGAAGCTTCCTCACCCAGATGCTCGCGCGGCAAGACGCCGAGCCCGTGCAGCGGCCCGCTGCCCATGATCTTGAGCGCGTGCCACAGACTGACCTGGTTCGTCGTCAGCACCGGCTTGCCCAGATCGCGCTCCAGCCGGTCGATGATGGCGAACGTGGTCCAGTTGCCGCAGGCCAGCATCACGGCGTCGGCGTTCGGCCGGTCGACGCGACGCCCGACATCGTAGGCGGTTTGCGGATCAAGAAGCCCGATGTCGAGATTGCGCACGTGCCCCAGCGCTTCCTGGGCGAGAACTTCGAAGCCGTTCGCCACGATGAACGCCGCGGCGGTCTGGTTGACGGCTGTGCTCCAGGGCGCGCCGAGCACAATGCGCTTGGCCGATAGCGCGCGCAGCGCCTCGATGAGCGCGGTCGAGGCCGTGGTGGCGGGCTTGCCGCTTGCCGCGCTGATCCGCGCAATCAGCTCGCGGTCGTAGCCGATGCCGCTGCGCGACGACGGCGCCGTCGCCGCAAAGACGATCACATCGACGTCGACGTCGGCCAGTTTGCGGCTCTCGGCCTCGATCTCCTGCACGATCCGCAGCGTGGAGTCCGCCTCCACGGTGCTCAGCCCCATGCGCGCGATATGCAGCGTGACGTGCTTCGGCAGCACGCTGCAAAAATCCGGCTCCTGCACCGAGTTTGAGGACGGAAGCAGCAGACCGATCCGCCGCGAGTTCCTGCCGCCGCGCCATGGGACCTCCTTTGCGGTGTCCGCCTATTGCTCGACCTTCACGCCGCCGCGCTTGACCACGTCGGCCCATTTCGCGATTTCGGTTTTGACAAAGGGCGTGATGTCGGCGAGCGGCATGTCGAACGGCTCGCCGGCCACCGCGGTGAGGCGCTGCTGCAACGCCGGATCGGCCAGCGCCTTGGTCACCGCCGCGTGCAGCTTGTCGACGATCGGCTGCGGCGTATTTTTCGGCGCCCATAGCCCGAACCAGACATAATACTGATAACCCGGCACGCCGGCCTCGGCGACCGTGGGCACGTCGGGCAACAGCGGCGAGCGCTGCGTTCCGGTGACCGCCAGCGCGCGCACGGTACCGGCCTGGATCTGGCCCAGCGCGCTCGCCAGATTGTCGAAGAACACCGGTACTTGTCCCGATATGACATCGGCATAGGCCGGCTGCGCGCCGCGATAGGGCACGTGGGTGAGGTTGATGCCGGTCGTCAGCTTGAACAGCTCGGCCGACAAATGCTGCCCGGTGCCGTTGCCGGCCGAGGCATAATTGATCTCGCCCGGCTTTTCCTTGGCGAGCGCGATCAGTTCCTTGATCGAATGCGCCGGGAAATTCTTGCTCACCACGACGGCGAACGGATATTTCGAGAACATCGCCACCGGCACGAAGTCCTTGACCGGGTCGTAGGGCAGATTGGCGAACAGACTCGGATTGACCGCCATGTCGGCGATCAGTCCGGCGAGCAGCGTATAACCGTCCGGCGTCGCATTGGCGGCGGCGACGGTGCCGACCACCGAGCCCGCGCCGGGACGGTCGTCGACGAAGAATGCCTGGCCGAGCTGCCGGGAAAGCCGATCGGCGAACAGGCGGGCATTGATGTCGGTGCCGCCGCCGGCCGTCGAGGGCACGATGATCTGTGACCTGCCGCGTCGGATAATCCTGCGCCGAAGCGGGCACGGCGAAGAGGCCAGAGCGCAGATCGCACGCCGCGGCAAACTCCGCAGGTATATCGTTCGGTCGAACACGGGCGTTCCTCCCAGGCTTTATTCGCTTAAAGGCGAATGACGATTTTGCCGAAATGCGCGCCGGAAGCCATGTGCTTGTAAGCCGCGGGAGTATCGGCAAAAGCGAACACCTTGTCGATCACCGGCTTGAGCCCGTTGGCTTCGATGGCGCGGTTCATCGCCATGAACATCTGCGTCGAGCCGACCGAAATACCCTGCACATTGGCGCGGCGGGCGAAGATCAATCCCGGATTGAGCTCGGTGGCGCCGCCGCTCAAGCCGCCGATCATCGTCACCTTGCCGCCGGCGCGGATGGCGTGGAACGATTTGCGTCAGCGTCGCGGCGCCGCCGACTTCGACCACATGATCGACGCCGGCGCCGCCGGTAAATTCCATCGCCGCCTTGTCCCAATCCGGCGTTGTTTTGTAATTGATGCCGAGCGCGGCGCCGAGTTCCTTGGCGCGCTTGAGCTTGTCGTCGCTCGATGAGGTGATAACGGCGCGGATACCCATCATGCGCGCAAATTGCAGGCCGAAGATCGAGACGCCGCCGGTGCCCTGCAGCAAAATCGTGTCGCCGGCTTTGAGCTTGGCGTGCTCGACCATGGCGTGCCACACGGTCACGGCGGCGCAGGGCAGCGTGGCGCCTTCCTCGAACGACAGATGCGGCGGGATTTTCACAACGCCGTCTTCTTCCAGCAGCGCGTAATCGGCGAGCATGCCGTCGATGCCGCCGCCAAGCGCGCTGGCATGCACGTCGGCCGCCGGCTCGCCGCCCTGCCAGCGTTGAAAGAAATTACCGGCAACGCGATCGCCGGCCTTGAAGCGGCTGACGCCGGGACCGGTCTCGATCACTTCCCCCGCGCCGTCCGACAGCGGAATGACGTTGTCCCGCACCGGCATGCGGTACGAGCCGCGGACAATGCCGAGATCGCGGAAATTGAGCGAGCAGGCCTTGACCTTGACCAGGACCTGACGATGGCCCGGCTTGGGATCGGGACGCTCGACCGGCGCGATCGCCTCGATGCCGGCGCCGCCCTTGGGCAATTGATAGGCTCGCATGTTTGTCGCCTCCTGTTCGCACCGCGCCTGCGGGCGCGGCCGTCATCTGCGTTCTTTCGAGTTGTTGCCTTGGCCGCGCTGCCGCTGTTGTCCCGGCCCGCCGCGATTGAAGGGCTGCCGCCCGCCGCCCGGCGGGTGCTGATTGTTCGGCCCGCGCTGATTGGGCCCGCGCAATTGCCGTCGCTGGATCGCCATCCGCCGGCCGATCGCGTGCGAGGCGTTCAATCGCTGCAGCACGCCGCGGTCGCGCGCCGCTTCCTGCGGCGGAATCTCGTATCGCACCGCGGCGATGCGGCCGCCGGGGCCCGCGCGCAACGCAAAGGCGCTCGCGCCCTGCGTCAGCGCGCCGAGCCGGCCGCCCTGGCGGTCGAAGACTTCGATCTGCCCGACATGGCCGTCGGCATCCGGGTAAAGTTTTATCGTCGGCGCGGCGGCGCCGCCCGCAGCCGGCACCTCGACGACACCCGTGGTGCCGCGAATGCCGAGCGTAGCGGTGTCTGTCGTGATCGTCATGTCGCCGGTCTTGGCCACGAAGCTGGCGACGAAGGCGGCGGTGCCGGCCGCGACATGGAACGTGGCGGCGTTGCCGGCGCCGCCCTGGTGATAGACGAATTCATCGACGGCGATGCGCGTATTGGCGGAAAGACTGAACGTGGTCTCGTCGTCGAAGGTGACGCCGAGCGAGGAATTCAACGCCGTCTGCAGGATGTCCTTTTCATAGACCGGATCGGCGACGCGCAACGGCACGGCGCCAGCATTGCCGCGTGTCACGGTGGCACTGCCCTCAAGCGTCGCGACCTGGCCCACCGACGTGTCGGCGGGCGCCGCCGCCGGCGCTTGATTGGGTGGCGGCGGAGCGGACGGATAGGGCGCAGGTGCTGCCTGATATTGGGCGCGGGCCGTAATCGGCCACATCGCCGCCGCTCCCGAGAGAAGCGCGATAAAGTCCCGCCGTTTCATGATTGCTACTCGAATACCATCAACGTGGAGGCGGCATCCTAGCGGCCGAACATGGCACCGCAACGCCTTAATTGGCCTGTGCCGCCATTATTGGAATGCCGCCGCCAGTTCCTTCGCGCCCGGCTTTTTGCTCTCCGCGTCCATTTGCGTATTGGTAGCCGCCAGCAAACTGGACACGGTGTTGTTGCGCTGGACCACCGGATTGTCAGCATAGCCGCTGGGCTGGAAGAAATTTGAAGTCGGCACTTTGTCGCGCCACGACAGCGGCATCGTCACCATGTCGAAGCCGTTGCCGTCGCCGGTGAGGTTCATCATTTCCAGTTCGGCGGCGGAGAGCGTCGCGGTGATCCCCTTGCGGCGCGCGAAAATCACCGAGTCCAGAAGCTTCTGGGTCTGCAGCAAGGGACCGACGTCGAGGTCGAGATTGAGCGCATGTACGCCGAGGCCCTTCTGGGTATTGGCCAAAATGTCGTGCTGGTTCCAATCGTCCGGCACGCTTCTCGCGAACGCGATCATCGTGTGCAGGATGCCGATCTTGCGCTCCAGCATCTGGCGCTGACCGTCCGGCGATTGCGCGGCTTGGGCATGCAAAATTTCGGCGAACTTGTTGCCGTCCTCGGCGACGATCTCGACCGAGTTCGTCCCCAGGAGCTGGTTGTAGCCGAGCGCCGTGCTGACGGCGCGCGCGTGTCTGTTGTATTCAAGCCCGGCCTCGACCTGGTAGTCGCCGTTGCCGGTGGCCTCAAAACTGTAAATCCGCACCACCTGATCTTTGGTCAGTCCGGCCGCCTTGGCTAAAGCCGCATAAGCAAGCTTGAAGTCGCTGTCGCTTGGCGGCAGCCGCGGGCTGAACTGGAACTCCGCCAGCGCCGCGGCGAGAAAATCGGCGACAACCGGCACGCGCGGCGGCGGCGGTGGCGGCGGCAGCGCCGGATTGCGCGGCTTTGGCGGCCCGGTATAGACCGGCGGCTGAGCGAGCACGTAATCGTCGAGCGAAAGACCCTCACCACGGGCGCGCTTGGCATTGCGCAGTTTCCGCTTTCCGGAAATCGAGCTCCAGTACGCGCTCGCCGCGGCGGCATAGGGCTCGTGCGCCTGGTCATATTGTTCGAGCAGGCGATAATACTGTGCCATCGCCGCCGGATCGGCTGGCGCCGCCGCTAGTGCCGCCATCGAACAGGCGATGCAAGCGGCGAAAGCAAAGGCGATGCGGCGATAGGTAATCCCCATAGCGTCTTCATAGCCGATTTTGTGACGCAACGAGGGCGGCATCGCTGCCGCCCCCAATATGCCGTCCACCGGCACGATCACGTTGGAGGCCGGCGCCGACGCGCTGAAGTTCAATCGATGTTGCGAGCGGCGGTGCTAAGTCGCCGACAACGCTCCATCAACCATGCCGATAAAAAGCGGAACTGGAAGTTCATAGGTTCGGCAGCCCGCTGTTTGGCTGCCCGCAGAAAGCGAACGGCCCCGGTCCCGAGGGAGGGGGACCAAGGCCGATCTGATGCCGGATGGCGCCCCATTGCTCGCCCCACCCCGACACTGCCACGATCATGCCAAAACGAAGTTGATCGATCGTTGACGTGTGCGTTGACGTGAAGCGATTGCGCCGGCCGATCAGGCGCTCGTCTATTTGAGGCTGGTCGAGACCGTCGAGAAGGTCGTGTTGAGGTTGGTGCCCAGCGCGGCCACGGTTGCGATGATCGCGACCGCAATGCCCGCCGCCAGCAGGCCGTATTCGATTGCCGTGGCGCCCTGTTCGTTATGCAGAAAATTCCGAAGCAAATTGCCGTATTTGCTCATGATCTGGTTCCTCTCACCCGTTGAAGCCGCCCCTCGCACGGAAAGCCGTGATCGAGTGCGCATCGAAAGTGCGCGCGGAGGAATGTACGGATGGGAATGAACTGAACTGTTACGCGCTTTGCGAAGATTCTCGGCAAAAAAATCGGTAAAATTCCTGGTGTCACATTTCTCGCCTAGCCGGCGGGCGCCCGCGAGAGCTTCTTGTCCTTGAGCTCGCCGAGATAATCGCGCCAATAGTCTTCACGCTTGCTGCCGAGCTCGAACAGATAGTCCCAGCTGAAAATGCCAGTCGAATGCATGTCGTCGAAAACCAGCCGCACCGCGTAATTGCCGACCGGGAGCACTTCGAGGATTTGCACATTCTGCTTGCCGCCGACGGTGCGGCGCTCGCTCGGCGAGTGACCCTGCACCTCGGCGCTCGGGCTGCGCACGCGCAAATATTCGGCCGCCAGATCGAAGCTCGCACCGTCGTCGAAGGCGACGGTGAGGGTCTTGCGATCCTTGTGCAGTCGCAGCTCCGTCGGCCAGGGATTGCTCATCGCCGCATCAATCGAGCGTAATGTGGCCGTCGGTGATGACCTTCTTCCATTTCTCGTATTCCGACTTGGTGAAGGCGGCGCCGGCTTGCGGACTTGTCGGCACCGGCGTCAGGCCGAATTTGGCGAAGGCCGCGACGAGGTCTGGGTCTTGCAGCGCCTTGCCGACCGCGCTGTTCAGCCTGGCGAGCACTTCCGCCGGCATGCCGGCTCTGCCGTAGAGCGTGAGCCACACGTCGACGTCGTATCCCGGCAGGCCGGATTCGGCCACCGTCGGCAAATCGGGATAGACCGCGGAGCGAATGCTGCCCGTCGTCGCCAGCGGAATGACGCGGTTGTCGCCGGTGAACGGCAGCGCACCGGGAATGCTGGAAAAGGCCATCTGCACCTTGTTGCTCATGATGTCGGGGAATGCGGCGCCGATCCCCTTATAGGGAACGTGCACGGCCTGGATGCCGGTCCGCAATTCCCACAATGCGGCGGCAAGATGCGGCGCGGTGCCGACGCCGGCCGAGGCGTAATTGAGTTTGCCGGGATTGGCTTTGCCGTAGGCCACGAGTTCGGCATAAGTCTTCACGCCGAGCTGTGGAGCAACCACCAGCACTTCGGGCGACGAACTCACCCGCGATATCGTTACCAGATCCGTGAAAATGTCATAAGGCAGCGATTTCTGCAGCGTCGGATTGATGACGATGCCGGGATCCATCAGCACGACGTTGTAACCGTCGGGGTCGGAATGCGCGACGTAATCGACCCCGACAATGCCGCCTGCTCCCGGCTTGTTGTCGGGGACGACGGTCTGGTTGAGAACGCCGCCCAACTTCTGGGCCAGTTCGCGGCCGGCGAAGTCGACGATGCCGCCAGGCCCGTAAGGAATGATCAGGTGAATTGGCCGCGACGGAAAATCCTCGGCGCGCACGGGCGCGGCGAGCGACAACAGCAATGCAGCCCAGAGCAGGACGCGCGTGGCGAAATTTTTTGAGTTTTTTGAGCGGTGCATTCAGTTCTCCTTTTTCCGGGCGGTACAGTGTGCTCCCGCGGCGCGAGCACGTCAAAACTTTATCCTTTTTCGCCTTGCGCGATCAGCGCGACAAGCTCGTGCGGCCGGATCGGCGCCTGCGCGATACGCACGTGAAACGGCGACAGCGCGTCCTCGATCGCCGAGATCACCGCCGCGGCGGCGGGAATGACGCCGACTTCGCCAACGCCTTTGACGCCGAGCGGGTTATGTGGCGACGGCGATTCCTTATACAGCGTCTCAAAATTCGGCACGTCCAGTCGCGGTCGGCAGGAGATAATCGGCGAAACTGGTGGTGACCGGCTGGCCGGCAGCGTCATAGCCCATCCATTCAAGCAGGGCATTGCCGATGCCGTGGGCGATGCCGCCATGGACTTGGCCTTCGACAATCGCCGGATTGACGCGCCGCCCGCAGTCCTGGATCGCGACATAGCGCAGGATACGCACCGCGCCGGTCTCGCTATCGACCTCGACCTCGACGGCGTGACAGGCGTTGGAATAAGCGAGCTGATCGACGCGAAACATCGCGCTCGCTTCGAGCCCTGGCTCCATGCCCGGCGGAAAGCCGTAACCCGGCGCGCCTTTAAGCACGCGGGCCAGTTCGCCAAGTTTTACCGCAAGCTGCGGCGCGCCGACGACGCGCACTGTCGCCGTCGGCGATTTCGAGATCCTCCTCCGCCGCTTCGAGCATGTGGCTCGCAAGCTTGCGCGCCTTGGCGGCGACCGCCTGCGCCGCGATTTGCACCGACGACCCGGCGGTGACCGTCTGCCGGCTGGCAAAGCCGCCGAGCCCGAGCGGCGCCGCCGCGGTATCGCCGGCAATCACAGTGACGTCTTGCGCGCGCACGCCAAATGCCTCGGCGCAGATTTGCGCAAGCGCAGTGGCAAGCCCCTGCCCCATCGGCGCGGCGCCGGTCGACACCGTGATATGTCCGGTCGGCGATACCGTAACATTGCCGAATTCGAACGGGCCGCGGCCGGTTCCTTTGATGCCGTGAGCAAGCCCGATGCCGATATAGCGATTTTGCGCGCGCGCCTGCGCCTGCCGGGACGGAAAATCGTCCCACCCAACGGCCTGCAGCACTTCCGCCTGGCAGCCGGGATAATCGCCGCTGTCGTATTGCACCTGTTCGCCGGAGCGCGCCTTGAGCGGTTTGAGGTATGGCATCTTGTCGGCGGGGATCAGGTTGCGGCGGCGCAATTCGGCGCGGTCGAGCTTTAACGCCTGCGCCAGGCGATCCATCATCCGCTCCATGGCGAAGGCGGCTTGCGGATAGCCGGCGCCGCGCACCGAAGAGACCGGCGCCTTGTTGGTATGGATCGCCGACACCTCCATCGTCAGCGCCGGCACCACATAGGGACCGGTCAATGTCGTCGCGGAATTGTACGGGATGTTGACGTCTTGGAGCGCATAGGCGCCGATGTCGTGGATGAGGCGGCCGCGCAGGCCGCGGATCTTGCCGTCGTCGTCCGCGGCCAGCTCGATCGTCCAGTACTGATCGCGCTCCTGCGCCGCATTGGTGAAATGCTCGCGGCGGTCCTCGATCCATTTGACCGAGCGGCGCAGCAGCGTCGCCGCGGCAACCACCGCGACATCTTCCGGATAGACGCAAAGCTTCGGCCCGAAGCCGCCGCCGACGTCCGGCGTTGCCACGCGCAGCCGGCTTTCGTCGAGCACGACATAATCGGCCAAGGCGGTACGCAGATCGTGCGCCTTCTGCGTCGACGCCCAGATCGTGGTTTCGCGATCGGCGATCTGCGCGAGGATGCCGCGGCCTTCCATGGAATGCGCGGCGCCGCGGTGAATCCATAAATCCTCGCGGACGACATGGGCGGCGTTGGCGAACGCCGCCTCGGCGTCGCCGTAGGCGACTTTATAGGCAATGACCTCGTTCGAATTGAGCTCGCGGCGCACCGCCGGCGCGCGTGTGTCGCGGCAATCGATCGCCGCGGGTCTAACGTCGTAATCGACCGCGACCAGCATGGCGGCGTCCTCGGCGATGTAACGGTCAGTGGCGATAACGATCGCGACCGGCTCGCCGACGAAGGACACTTCGCCGTCGGCGAGCGCGAACGCCCAGCTGCGGTCGAGCCTGGTGCCCGAATTGGAAACCCGCAGCATGCGCCGCTGCTTCATCGCCGGAGCGAGATCGTCCAGCGTGAGCACGGCGACGACGCCCGGCAGCGCGCGCGCGGCGCTCGCCTCTACGCCGCGAATGAGCGCGTGCGGATGCGGGCTGCGCACGAAAGCGGCATGCAACGCGCCCGGACAGGCGATGTCGTCGACAAAACGGGCAGCCCCGGTCAGCAGCGCCCGATCTTCAAGCCGCGGAACGCACGCTCCAATCAAATCGCCCACTGCTGATTTCCCATTCAGCGGCCGCGGACGCCGACCATTTCCGGAGCGCCGATCTTGTCCCAAATCCAGCGCGCGCAGGCGAGCAACCGATCGTCGTCGTAACGTTGCGCCACCAGCTGAATGCCGACCGGCAGATCGTTCGGTCCGCGATGGGTCGGCAGCGTGATCGTCGGCGTATACAGCGCCGTCCAGATCGCCTGCATGCCGGGGTCGCCGGTCGCGCCGAGGCCTTTCGGCGCCTCGCCCGGCACGCACGGCACCAGCAGCACGTCGAATTCTTTGAAGACCTCAGGCAACAGCGCGCGGCATTGGTCGAGCCGGCGCATGCCAGCGACATAATCGTCGCGCGAAATCTTTTGGCCGTTCTCGATATAACGCCGCATCTGCGGCGACAGCGCCTCGCGCTGATGATCCCAGAAAAAGGCCATGCAGGCGGCGCGCTCGTAAAAGCCGATGGTCGAGCGGGCGATGACGTGCACGCCGTTAAATGCCTCCGGCAAATCGATCTCGCGAACCGCGGCGCCGGCTTTGCCGAGCTTCTTGGCGGCATCCTCGATCGCGGCTTTGGTTTCGTCCTGCGCCGTATCCCACAAATCGGTGCGCCAGACGCCGACCCGCGGCGCGGCGGCGAGTTTTGCCGGCGGCTGCGGCGGCTGCATCCTCAGCACCGCCGTCAACAGCGCGATGTCGTCGATCGAGCGCGCCAGCCAGCCGAGCGTGTCGACCGAGTCGGCGGCCGGCCAGACGCCGGCTTTGTTGAACGTGTTGTAGGTCGGCTTAAAGCCGAAAATTCCGCAGAACGAGGATGGCCGCAACACCGAGCCGCCGGTCTGGGTGCCGAGCGCCGCCGTCACCATGCGATCGGCGACCGCGGCCGCCGAGCCGCTCGACGAGCCGCCGGGCGTGTATGCGGCATTGTGCGGGTTGGTGGTTGCCGGCGGCGCGCTACCGGCGAATTCGCAAGTCGCGGTCTTGCCGAGGATCACGGCGCCGGCACGCCGCAACAGCCCGACGCAAGATGCGTCGGCGCGCGGCCGGTTGCCGCGATAGATCGGCGATCCCATCTCGGTCGGCATATCGAATGTATCGATGGTGTCTTTGAAGCCCGATCGGCACGCCATGCAGCGGGCCGCGGCGCGTTGCCTTGTCGAGCGCGCGCGCCTGCGCCTGCGCCAGATCGGCATCGAAATTGACCCACGCCTTGACGACGTCATCGCGCGCGGCGATGCGCGCGACGCAATCGCGCGCCACCGCCTCGCAGCGTGGTTTCGCCGGCTGCGATCTTGGCGACGATCTCGGTGGCGGCGAGTTCGTTGAGCGGGCGCTCTACTTTCGCGTCCATTGGCGCACCTCCCTCAGTTCTTGCCGGCACGGCCGGCCGAGTTGCCGGCGATCTTGCCGAATACGGTGCCCGACATCAGTCCCGAGCCGCCCGGATAATTGAAGTAGAACAGGCCGCCGACCAGTTCGCCGGCCGCGTAAAGGCCGCGGATCGGCTGGTAGTCGGTATTGAGCACCTCGCCGTCGGTATTGATGCGCACGCCGCCGAACGTGAAGGTGACGCCGCAGGTGACGGCGTAACCCTCGAACGGTGGCGCGTCGATGGTGTTGGCCCAATTGCTCTTGTTGACGGCGAGACCCGTGGTGCAGCGGCCGTCCTTGATGTTCGGATTGAACGGCACGTCGGTCTTCACCGCGGCATTGTATTCCTTGATCGCCTTCAAAAATTCCGCGGCGTTGACGCCTTCGAGTTTTTGCGCGAAGTCCTCGATCGTATTCGCGCTGACTTTGGTGATCTGCCGGATGCGATATTCGTCTCGCTGCAGATGCTTGGTCTTCTGATCGAAGACCTGCCAGGCAAACTGGCCGGGCTGCTCCAGCACCACGCGGCCATATTTGGCATAGGTGTAATTGCGGAAATCGGCGCCCTCGTCGACGAAGCGCCGGCCAGTGGCGTTGATCATGATCGAGAACGGATAGGAATGCTTCTGGAACTGATCGCCGACGGCGAGATCGCCGAATTCCGGCGCGTTCATTTCCCATTGCACGGCGTGACAACCCGACCAGTTGCCGCGCGGCGCGGCGCCGATCTCGATCGCCATGCGAATGCCGTCGCCAGTGTTGTAACGGCTACCGCGCACCTTGGCCAAATCCCAGCCGGGCCCGAGATAGCGCGTGCGCCATTCCGGATTGGCTTCGAAGCCGCCGCAGGCGAGGATCACTGACTTGGCGCGCAGCTCGCGCACGTCGCCTTTGTCGCGCACGCGAATGCCCTCGACACGGTTGCCGTCGAACAGCAGATCGAGGCCGCGGGCCTGATAGCGGATTTCGATGCCGCGCTTCTTGGCGGCTTCGGTCTGCATGGCGACGAGGCCCGGCCCGCCGCCGACCGATTCCACCGTCAGCCCGCCCCAGAACTTGAACTTGCCGTCGATCTTGAACGCCTGGCGGCCATAGATCGGAATGAGCCGCACGCCCTTTTGCCGCATCCAGTTGAGTGAGTCGAAACTTTTGGTGACGAGCAGTTCGACCAGATCGGGATCGGCGCGGTTTTGCGTGATCCGCGCCATGTCGTCGTAGAACTGGTCGGCGGTGTAAGTGCCGAAATCGGTGGTTTCGATTTCGGCCGGCGTGAGGTCGGGGACGAGCGTCTTGATATCGTCGACGCCGTTATAAACGACGCGGATCGAACCCGCGGTGAAGCGGCTGTTGCCGCCGGATTCATCCTCCGGCGCGGCCTCGAGCATAATGACCTTGGCGCCCTGTTCCTGCGCCGCCAGCGCGGCACAGAACGCCGCATTGCCGGCGCCGACGACGACTACATCCGCTGCTTGATTTGGCATTTCCCCGCCTACTCTCGTTACTCCGCCGCCTGCGCGGCGCCGCCATGCGCCTTCGACCACGCGGCGGGATCTTTCATGAACTTTTCCACTTCCTTGAGCTTGGCTTTGTCGAATTTGCCGCTCTTCTTCGCCGCTTCCAAGACGTCCCACCAGGTGGCGAGCGCGTGCAAGGTGACACCGAGATCGCCCAGGATTTTTTTGCCTTCGGGAAAGATGTCGTAGAAGAAAAACACGAAGACGTGCTCGACGACCGCGCCGGCCTGGCGCAGCGCCTCGCAGAAATTGACCTTGCTGCGGCCGTCGGTGGTCATATCCTCGACCAGCAGCACGCGGTCGCCGTCCTCGATATGGCCCTCGATCTGCGCGTTGCGGCCGAACCCTTTCGGCTTCTTGCGCACATATTGCATCGGCAGCATCAGCCGATCCGCCATCCAGGCCGCGAACGGAATTCCAGCGGTCTCGCCGCCGGCAACCGCGTCGAATTGCTCGAAGCCGACCTCGCGCTCGACAGTCGCCACGCCGAAATCGACCAGCGTCTGGCGCACGCGCGGAAACGAGATCAGCCGGCGGCAATCGGTATAGACCGGGCTCGCCCAGCCCGACGTGTAGATAAACGGCTTGTCCGTCATGAAGCGGACCGCATCCACTTCAAGCAGCATCTTTGCCGTCAGCTCGGCCATCACCTCTTTGTCGGGGAAGCCTGTCATTGCCGTCTCCGGGAATTAATTGACCACCCGCCACGCGATGGTCTCGCCGCCACGATAGATCAGAGCGCGTTCGTCGGGGCCGGCGACCTTGACCTCCTCCGGCGCGGTCCAGGGCGTCTTTTCCAGCGTGATCCGCTCCTCGTTCGGCGGCAGCCGATAATGCTTCGGTCCGTTGAGCGAGGCAAACGCTTCGAGCCGATCGAGCGCGCCTTCCTCCTCGAAGATTTGTGCATAGGTCTCGATCGCAACCGGCGCGTTGAACATGCCGGGAATGCCGGACACCGAAACCTTCTTGGCATAGGGATGCGGCGCGGAATCGGTGCCGAGGAAGTAGCAGGCCTCGCCCGAAGTCGCCGCCTGGCGCAGCGCAACCCGGTCGCGCTCGGTTTTGATGACCGGCATCACGTACATATACGGCTTGAGCCCGTGACCGAGCCAGTCGTTGCGCGTGAGCATCATGTGATATGGCGTGATGGTGCCGCCGACCTGCGGGGCCGCGCTTTTGACGAAATCGGCGCCGTCCTTCGACGACAGATGCTCGAGGATGAAGCGCAGGCCGGGAAACTGCTTGACCCATTTCGACAGCAGCTTGTCGATGAACACCTTTTCGCGGTCGAAAATATCGACATCGGGTGCGACATATTCGCCATGCATCAGAAACGGCATGCCGATCTTTTCCATGCGCTCCAGCACGCGCGCCACCTTGCCGTAATCGGTGACGCCGTACGCCGAATTTGTCGTCGCATGCGCCGGATAAAGCTTTACCCCGGTGAAAAGCCCGTCGCGAAAGCCGCGCTCGACATCGTCGGGATCGGTGTCGTCGGTCAAATAGCAGGTCAACAGCGGCTTGAATGTCGAGCCTTGAGGCAGCGCCGCCATCACCCGCTCGCGATAGGCAATGCCGTCGGCGGTGGTGCGCACCGGCGGCACCAGGTTCGGCATCAAGATGGCGCGGCCGAAATTCTTGGCGGTGAACGGCAGCACCGCCTTGAGCATTTCGCCGTCGCGAACATGCAGGTGCCAGTCGTCCGGCTTGCGGATGGTGATACGCGTGGTCATGACGCTACGTTATCCGATTGGCGCGGCGGCGGCTGCAAAGGTTTCCATCGGCGGCTCGTCGATCATGGCGCCGGTGAGATCGGCGACGCGCGCGAAGCCGCGCTTGGCGCACCAGGCTTCGAGCCCCTCGATGATGGCGATCATGCCGGTCGGATTGCGGAAGGTGAGATAGCCGATCATCACCGCGCTGGCGCCGGCCAGCATATATTCCACCGCATCCTCGACCTTGACGATGCCGCCGCAGCCGATGATCGGGATTTTGACCGCCTTGGCGCACTGATGGACCATCCGCACGATAATCGGCTTGATGCCCGGCCCCGACAGGCCGCCGAACTTGTTGCCGATCGCCGGGCGGAACGTGTCGGTATCGATCTTCAATCCCAAAATCGTGTTCGCCACCACCAGCGCATCGGCGCCGCCGCGCTCGGCCGCCTTGGCCACCGCGACGACATCGCCGGCATTGGGCGATAGCTTGACCCACATCGGTTTGCCGGTGGCGGCGCGGATCAGCTTGACCACCTCGTAAGTGTGTTCCTCATGCAGCGCGAAATTGCCGCCCTTGGGATCGCGCGTCGGACAGGAAATGTTCACCTCGAGCACGTCGATCGCCGACTTCGCCACGTCGCGCGCCATGGCGGCAAAATCCTCGATCGTGGTCGCCGAGATCGAGCCGACCAGTGGCGGCGTGAAGCGCTTGTAGTCCGGCACCTGGTGTTCGAAGAAATAATCGATGCCCTTGGTCGGCAGGCCGATCGAATTGATCATGCCGCCTTCGACCTCGGCGGCGCGCGGCGGCGGATTGCCGGCGCGGTATTCGCGCGACACGGTTTTGGCCACCAGCGCGCCAAGCCGGTTCAGGTCCATGACCTGGGCGAGATCGGTGGAAAAACAGCCCGACGCCGGCATCACCGGGTTCTGCAGCGTCACCGCGCCGATTTTGACGCGCATATCTACCATCGCGCCTACCATCCGACCGCCTCCTGCATGTCGAACACCGGGCCTTCGATGCAGACCCGGCGCAGTTCCTTCTTGCCGGCCACTTCGAAGGTGCGCACACAGACGTAGCAGGGGCCGAGCCCGCATGCCATCACCTGCTCCATCGCCACCTGGCCCGGAATATTATGCGCGCTGCCAAGGCGCTTCATGAGCTGAAATAGCCGATTTGAGCCGCAGGTGAAGAACGCATCGGCGCGCCTTTGCGCGATGAGACGCGTCGAGGATTTTCTCGACGTTCTCCACCGCGCTCGAACCGTCGGTGTCGAGCACGCTGACGACATCGCCAGCCTCGCGGAAAAATGTGTCGGCCATGACGAAGTCCTTGTCGCGCGCGGAAAGGATCGCGGTGACGCCGACGTCGTTGTCGCGCGCCAGCTGCGAGATCGGCCCCAGCGTGGCGATGCCGACGCCGCGGCCAAGCACGACGATATGCCGCCATGCCGGATCGAGGCGGAAGCCGATGCCGAGCGGGCCGACCATGTTGAGATCGTCGCCCTTTTCCAAAGTCGCCAGCCCGCGCGTGCCGCGGCCGACGCATTTGTACAGAAATTCGACGCGGCCACGCTTGCGGTTGATGCGAAAGACGCTCTGCGGGCGGCGGAAAAACAATTCGCCGACATCGGGCGACGGGCACAGCAGATTGAAGAACTGGCCCGGCGTGACGGTCAGCGCCTTGGCCGAGGCCTCGACCACGAGATGCTTGTATTCGGAGTTCACCCAGTCGTGCGACACCACCGGGCACAACGATTCCTCGGCGGAAATATGCGATGGCGCGGCCACGGGGCCGCTGCTTGGCGCGCCTTTGCCGACGACAAAGGGATCGGATGCGAAGGGCTCGCCTGCTGCCATGGCTCAGGTCATGGGCCGCGCTTGTCCCAAAATCAAGATTTGTTCCAATTTTTGAACAACTGACTGATCCTTAAATCAATTCGCGATGTCACGCCGCCACTGCCGCTGCCACCGCTTCGGCGTCGGGCTGCCGTAGGCTTTGAGCCGCGGCAGCACTTCGCGGGAGAACAGCGTGAGATTGTCCACGGTCTGCGCGTGGGTGAGTTCGCCGGCCTGGCCCATCATCAGAAGATTGCCCATGCCGCCGCAATGGTCGCAGAAGTCGACGATCTGCTCATAGACCTCGTCGGGCGTGCCGCAGAACAACACGCCGGCGCCGATCAACTCGTCGATGCTGGCGGTTTGCATGGTGACGACGCGGCGATCCTTGGTAAGCGTGCGCGACGGCGTTTCGCCGCGCAAGAGCCGAGCGTTGTCCTCCGGCGGCAGGTAGCCGGGCGGATTGCGGAACGGCAGATGCACGATCGGGCTGGTGCGCAGATAGCCGGCGATCAGTTCGCCGCGGCGGCGCGCTTCCTCCCGGTCATGGGAGACTGCGACCAGCCCCAGATAGGCGAACCGGTCGGCGCCGGGCGCCTTGCCGTGCCTGCCGAGATAGGCCTTGCGATAGGCGTCATAGATTTTGCGCGTGCCGTAGCCGGTGCCGAGCGTCGCCATGACGTAACCGCGCTCGCCGAGCACGCGTGCCTGCGTCGTCGAGCCGGTGGTCGACCACACTGGCGGATGCGGCTCCTGCCACACCCGCGGCCAGACATTGACCTGGCGATAGTGGAAAAATTCGCCCTCCCAATTGAAATTTTCGTCGTGCGTGGTCATCGCCTTGAGGATGAAATCGTGCGCCTCCCAGAAGCGGTCCATCAGCTCGGTCGGGTTGCGATTTGACGCTGCGATTTCGTACGGAATGCCCTTGATGAAACCCATGTCGAGGCGGCCGCGCGAAATCACGTCGATGGTCGAAAGCTCCTCGGCGACGCGCAACGGATCCGGCCGGTGGCCGATCGGATAGCCGAGCACGAGGAGCCGCGCCTTTTTGGTGGCGCGCGCCAGAATCGACAGCCCGACCAGCACCGCCGACGACATGCAGGTCGCGCTCTGGTGATGCTCGTTGAGCATAATATCGAGGCCGAGCTCGTCGCACAGCTGGTACTCGTCGTAATAGCGGTGAAACAGATCGGCGGCGACGCGCGGATCGCACTTGCGGTTCGGCAGAATGACGCGCAGCGACCCGGAATGATCGTTCCAGGTCGGGTGATAGGCCTGTTCGCTGAACTGATAGACTCGCATGGCGCGTACTCGCTCCTGTCACCGCAATATTGTCATTTGCCGCCCGCGAAGGCCAGAACCCGCTCGGCGAAGACTTTCGGCTGCTCGTGATCGGGGAAATGCCCGGCGCGCGCGATCGTTTCGAACCGCGCGCCTTCGATCATCGCGCAATAGGCGCGGCCATAGGCCTCGCTGAGCATGCGGTCGTGGCTGCCCCACAGAAACAGCGTCGGGACGCGGATACGGTGCAGGCGGCTTTCGAGCCGCGGATTGTGGAAATACGGCGACCAGGCAAATCGCGCCGTCGCCTCCCGCGCGCGTGCCGCGGCGAGCACTTCGGCATCCGGCAGCGCCTTATAGTCGCGCCGCCCGACATTCGGATCGCAATAGGCGATGTCGAGATATTCCGGATCGGTGAGCGCGAAAATGTCGACGATGTCGCGCGTCTCGCGATCCCCGACCTTGACGCCGACGGCATTGGCCATGACGAGCCGCGACAGCCGCGCGACCGATTTCACCGCGATCTCGGCGGCGATCCAGGCGCCGAGCGACACGCCGACCACGGCGAGGCCGGACAGATCGAGCTGATCCAGAAGATCGAGATAGAAATAGGACAGATCGTCGACCGTGCGCATGCCCTTGGCCAATTCGGAGCGGCCGAAGCCGGGATGCGTCGGGGCGATGACATGGGCGGTTTTGGCAAGCTCGTCGATCGCCGCCAATGCCGGCTCGATACCGTTCTCGGCATGCAGGAAAAGCAGCGGACGCCCGGAGCCGCGTTCGATCAGATCGATACGCGAGCCCGCTACGACGAGCGAGCCGGGCCCGCTCTCTGTCCCTTGCAGACATTCCCCGTCCTAATACGCTTTTCAACGTTAGGCCGTTGTTCTACCACGGCAGGCGCGTTTTGCCATTGCGTAGGGCTCAAGGCTGGAGGCGAGAAAATGACGGACGGCGGCGTCACCATCCGCAGCGGCATCGCCTATGCCAGTCACGACGGCATCGAGTTGTCGGGCGACCTTTATCTGCCCAAAGCCGCAAAGGCGGCGCCGGCGCTGGTTGCCGTGCATGGCGGCGGCTGGGTCGCCGGTGCGCGCAACGCGTTCCAATATTGGGGACCGTATCTCGCCGAGCGTGGTTACGCGGTGTTTTCGATCTCCTATCGGCTGGCGACCAAGACCAAGACTTTTCCGGAAGCCGTGCAGGACGTGCTGGCCGGCGTGCAGTTTTTGCGCGGCAAGGCCGGCGCATTCGGCATCGATCCGGCGCGTATCGGGCTGATTGGCGCCTCCGCCGGCGCGCATCTGGCGGCGCTCGCAGCGCTTGGCGGCAAGAAATTCGCCGGCGGTTACCCGAAAGATACTTTCGCTTCGACCGACGCGGGCGTCAAGGCGCTGGTCGGCGTTTACGGCATCTACGATGCGGTGGCGATGTGGACGAATTATCAGGTGCAGGGCGGCCGCGACAATAATTTTCAAAAATTCATGGGCGCGCCGCTGATGGAAAACCGGCAGCTTTATTTCGACGCTTCGCCGATCAGCTATGCGACGCTTGCCAATAATGCGATCGGCGTTCTGCTTGTCACCGGCACGGAAGACGCGCTGGTCGATCGCAAGCTGCAAACCGATCCGTTCGAGCTTGCGCTCAAACAGGCCGGCTTCTTCGTGCGGCCGTGCATCCTGCCGGGCGCGCCGCATTACTGGATGAACGATCCGATCGACGAGCCAGGCAGCTATTCCGGCTTTTTGGCGCCGCGGCTGTTGCGTTTTTTGGCCGAGCGGCTATAGCGGCCTGCCGCCGTCCCTCAGGGCTTTGTATTTATAAACGGCGGAAACTGCTCCAGGTTCGCCGCCCAGGCGCGCTGGTATTCCATAAGGCTCGCAGTCTCGGCCGCAACTTCGGCACCGAATAACTTTTTGAGAAGGTGAAGCATCGTGTCGATGCACAGCGACACGCCGCCGCCGGTGACGATGCCGCCTTCGTCGACGAGGCTCGCTTCGCACACCGTGACATTGGGATACTGATCGCGCAGCTGCTGCAACGGCGACAGCTCGGGTGGAACGACGGCGCGCTTCGTCGTTGCCGCTTTGTGGTCCAACAATCCGCTCGCCGCCAGAATCATACCGCCGGTGCAAACCGAGACGACGGGGATTTTCGCGGCACGGCGCCGCAGAAATTCCAGCATTGCGGGCGAGCGCGCCTGCTCCGGCCAGCCCGGCCCGCCGGTGACGATCAAAACGTCAAGCGGCGGCGCGGTCGCCAGATCGTAGTCGGCGATGACACGCAAGCCGTTGGCGAGCAGCGTAACGCCGCCGCGCGGCGCGATGGCGCAAATTTCGATTTCAGGCCGGATGCGCCGCGCCATCGACAACACGCCGAATGTCGCGAGGTCGATCGGCTCCACGCCCTCGTAGATCAAGACCCCGAACAGCATGCGGCCTCCGTCTTGCTGCGCGCGCCGGCGTTAATAAACGGCCGCGCGTTTACCGGTTCATTGTTAATAGCGATCCCAAATCATTTACCATTTCGCTTCTGCTATATGCACGCCTCGATCAACCCCTGGGAAGAGGCACCCAATGTTGAATCACCTGAAGCGTTTCCTGAAGGACGAGTCCGGCGCCGCGGCGATCGAATACGGTCTCATCACTTCGGGCATTTCCGTGGCCATCATTCCCGGCGTCAAGGACGTTGGCACCAAGCTGGTCGCGATCTTCACCGCAATCCAGAACGCGCTCTAAGCGCGCGCGCGTTAACCTCGAGCGGTCAAGCCGCTCGATTGCGGGAGCCGCTACAGCCCCAAATAAGCCCTTCTAATCTCCGGCTTCGCCGCAAGCTCGGCCGGCAGGCCCTCGGTGAAGATGCGGCCTTCGGCGACCACGTACGCATAATCGGAAAGCGCCAGAGCAAGGTGCACGTTCTGCTCGACCAGAAGAATGGTCAGCCCGGCTTCCTTGAGCTGCTTTAGCGTCGCCAGCAATTGATAGACTACGACCGGCGCCAGACCCAGCGACAATTCGTCGATGATGAGGATGTCGGGATCCGACATCAGCCCGCGCGCGATCGCCACCATCTGCTGCTCGCCCCCCGACAGCGTGCCAGCGCGCTGACGCTGGCGCTCCTTGAGGCGGGGAAACAGCGAAAACACCTGATCGAGCCGTTCGGCGTAAGAGCGCGATGTGCGTTTGGAAAAGGCGCCGAGTTCGAGGTTTTCGGCAACGCTCATCATCGAGAACAATTGGCGGCCCTCCGGCACCAAAGCGAGGCCGCGGTCGGCCTTGGCGTGGCTAGGCATCCGCGTCACGTCCTGGTCCTCGAACATGACCCGGCCGCGCCACGGCGTGATGGTGCCGGCGACCGCGCGCAAGGTCGTGGTCTTGCCGGCGCCGTTGGCGCCGACGATGGCGGTGAGCTTGCCGCGGCGCGCTTTGAGCGACAGCCCCCACAGCACCTGCACCTCGCCATAGCCGGCTTCCAGCGCTTCAACTTCAAGAAGCGCGTCAGACATGCGACGCGCTCCCTTGCGTGGTGTTTCCTTGCAGCTCGGCGGCGAGCTTCGGATCGCCGAGATAGGCCTCGATGACTTGCGGATTTTGCGCAACCTCCGCCGGCAAGCCTTCGGCGAGCTTCTCGCCGTAATTGAGCACGACGATGCGGTGCGACAGGCTCATGATCGCCTGCATCAGATGCTCGATGATGAGGATGGTCACGCCGCGGTCGCGGATATGGCGGATGACGCCGATCATGTGCTCGACTTCGGTGGGGTTGAGGCCCGCCAGCACTTCGTCGAGCAGCAAAAGCTTCGGCTGCGCCGCCAGCGCGCGCGCCAGTTCGAGGCGTTTCTTGCCGGCAATAGTCAGGTGCAGCGCCAGCATGTCCAGCCGGTCTTCGAGGCCGACGGCGATCGCCGCCTCGCGCGCCACTTCGCGCGCGCGGTTAAGCGGCAGGTTCTCGCGGCCGAAACAGGCGCCCACCGTGCAATTGTCCAGCACCGTCATATTGGTGAGCGGCTGCACGATCTGGTGGGTGCGGGCGAGGCCGTGGCGGGCGACGAGGTATGGCGCCTGGCCGGTGATATCGATGCCGGCGAACACGATGCGTCCGGTGTTTGGCGCGAACACGCCGTTGATGAGATTGAACAGCGTCGATTTTCCCGCACCGTTCGGGCCGATCAGCCCAAGGATTTCGCCCTCGCGGATGACAAAGCTGAGATCGTGCACCGCCTGCAGACCGCCGAAGCGCTTGCCGACATGGTCGAGCTGCAAAATCGGAGTCGCGTTCGCGCTCATTCCAGCACCTTCTGGGTACTGGGGAAGCGGCTATAGATGAAGCCCATCAGCCCGCTGGGGAAGAACAGCACGATGACGAGAAGCAGCACGCCTGCAATCACCAGCTGGAAATTCGAGAACGATGCCGACGTCAACAGATAGCCGCGCAGTTCCTCGTAGAGATAGGCGCCGATCGCCACGCCGGTGACGGTTCCCTGCCCGCCCAGCATGGCGACGACCAGCGCCTCCGTCGACAGCGACAGATCGAACGCGTCGGACGGCTGGATGAAGGCGCTCTTGAAAAAATAAAGCCCGCCGGTAATGGCGGGCAGAAAGGCGGAGATGCTGTAGACCAGCGCTTTATAGCGTGGCGTCGGCACGCCGAGGATGGCGGCGGCGTCTTCGTTCTGGCCGATGGCGAGAAGGCCCAAGCCGAATTTCGACGTCTTGATGGCGTAGCTCAGATAGAGCGAGGCTCCCATCACCGCCACCAGGAGAAAATAGATCACCCACAGCGCGCGCGCCGAACCGCCGAGCGGCTGGAACACCTGGGGCGAGATATAGATTCCCGCCGAGCCGCCCCACGGCTCGAAATTTTGCACGAAAGCCTGCACGCCCTCGACGATGCCGATCGTCGACAGCGCGAAAAACGGGCCGCGCAGTCGCAGGATGCCCAGGCCGAAGATAAACGACAACGCGCTGACGCCGAAACCGGCGGCGAGCAGGCTCGGCGCCAGCGACCAGTTATACGAGTTGATAAGCCAGACGCAGATATAGCCGCCGAGCCCGAAGAAAACGATGCTGCCGAAATTGATGTAGCCGGCATAGCCGAGCATCAGATTGAGATTGCTCGCCAGGATGATGTACACGGCGGCCAGCACCAAGCCCTCGCGGAGCGAGACGTTGTTGCCGATCAGGGGCGCGAGGACGAACACGGCGATCACGGGCGCGATGATCCAGAAGAACGGGCGGCGCAATATCATAATGTTCCGCGCCGCGCGAACACGCCGTTGGGAAAGGCGATCAGCACCAGGACGAACAGCGCGAACTCGATGACCAGCGTCCAGCTCACCGGGACGAACGGCGTGACCGCACCTTCGAGAACGCCGAGCGCCACGCCGCCAAGCAGCGCGCCGATCGGATTGCCGAAGCCGCCCAGCACCGTGACGACGAAGCCCTTGAGCTGATAGCCGTCGCCGGACAGCACGGTGAACGGAAACAGCGTGCCGATCAGCAGGCCGGAAACGCCGGCCAGCGAAACGCCGCAGCCGAACGCAATCGCCAAGAGCCGCGTCGACGGAATGCCGACGAGCTCGGCGGCCTCGCGATTATTGGCGACGGCGCGCAACGCCTTGCCGAGCCGGGTGCCGTGCAGAAACAGATAGAGCGCAGCGGCGATCACCGCCGCCAGAACGGCGGCGAGAATATGCGCGCCCGGGAAAGTGTAGCGGCCGATGCTGATCCCCGGCACCGACACCGCGACATTGAACAGAGCGGTGCCCCACACCCCGGTGCCGATGCCGATCAGCACGAGATTGACGGCAAAGGTCGACAGCAAGCTCATCAGCGGCGGCCGGCCGATCATGCGATGCACCGCGATCCAGTACAGCGCCACGCCGACGATGAAGCCGCCGACCAGCACCGGCGGCAAAGCGAGATAAGGCGGCACGCCAAGCGCGCTGGTCAGCAAATAGAGCGCGAACATGCCGGCGACGATCATGGTGCCATGGGTCAGGTTGATGACATCCATGACGCCCCAGATCAAAGTGAGCCCCATCGCGGCGAGCCCATAGACCAGCCCGACCAGCACGCCGTCGATGATCGAAGCGAGAATGCCGAGCATGGGACGCTTTGGGGGCTGGGACCGGCGGAGGCGCCGCCGGTCCGCCGGGGCTTAGTGGGTCGCCGGAGGAATAGGATACATCAGATCGGCGGATTTCGCCGCGTCGGGCCAGACCACCTGGCGGCCGAGCTTGCCGTCCGGCATTTGCTGCCACTGCGCCAGCACCATCTGGTGCGCATCCTGCAGACCGTGATGTCCGGAGTCGGTAAAGAATTTGATGTGGCCGAAGAAGGTGGTGACGTCCATGGCGTTGAGCGCCGCCGTCACCTTCTCGGGATCGATCGAGCCGGCTTGCTCGATGGCGTGCTGCAGCACGGCGCCCTGGGTGTAACCGGAGGCGGCGTGATAATCCGCCTTGGCGTTGAATTTGTCCTGGAACGCCTTGGCGAATTCCGGCGTCGTCGGGCCGAATTGCGGCTTGTAGGACACCTGGACTTCCCATTGCGACGGCACGGTGACGCCGAGCGCGGCGGCCCCGAGCTCGCCGAATTTATCGTCGGCCGGCGCCACCAGGATCGACACCCATTTCATATTCGCCTTCTGGTCGTACATCTGGCGCGCCAGCGTGGCGCCGTCCGAATAATGGCCGCCGCCGAAGAACGCATCGGCATTCGACGAAATGATCTTGTTGACGATCGGGCCGAAATCGGTGGTCGACGGCGCGTAGGATTCATCCATCACGACTTCGAGGCCGGCCTTGACGGCCTGATCCTTCGGCCGCCGCCAGCACCGCCTTCGAGAACGGATCGTCGGAATAGACCATCGCGATCTTGGCGTGCGGATCCTTCTGCGCCAGCGCCGCGACCGCGCCGGACAGGTAATGAGCCGGCCGGCGTGATCACCATGAACAGATACTTGTTGCCGAGCATGAACGGCTTGGCCTCGGCGCCGCCGCCGTCCAGCATGATCTTGCCGTACTGCTCGGAGATCACGGCCGCCGCAGCCGTCAGGCCCGACGAATATGGGCTGAACAGGAATTCGGCTTTATCCTCGTTGATCAGACGCGTGTAGAGCTGCTGCACGCGGCCGCCGACCGACTGGTCGTCATAGGTGACGAACTTCACCTTGTAGCTCTTGCCGCCGGCCTTGATGCCGCCGGCGGCATTGACCTCGTCGCGCCACATCTCGGCGCCGCGCTGCGAGCCCGAGCGAATCGACATTGAGCGGGCCGGTCTGCGATTCGGTAAAGCCGACGGTGATGGTGTCGTCGGCGGCAAAGGCCGGCGCGGCGAACAATGTCGCGGCGGCGGCGCAAGTAAGCAAAGCCGTTTCATGTTTTCCTCCCTGTTCGCCGTCGCAGCGGCGATAACGACATTCTATGGTTGACTTGCGCCAGGCACTATTCGACCGAGCCCCCAACGCCAGATTAGCAAAAAGCATCGCATAATCGGGGCCTAAACGCCATCCGCGACAAAATCTCGCGCGGGCGATCGCCGAAGGCATTACAATCGCCCGGATTTAACGGGGCAACACCAGATGAGCGGCAGCGATATCGACATGCGGCTTTTCGCCAAGAAAGCCGGCGCGAGCCTCAATTATCCGGCCGGCAGCGTCATCTTCAACAAGGGCGATCCCGGCGAGTGCATGTATGTGGTGCAGTCCGGCGTCATCGAGATGGTGATCGGCGAACGGGTGATCGAGGTATGCGGCCCCAACGAAGCGATCGGCTTCATGTCGATGATCGACGCCGCGCCGCGCTCTTCGACCGCGCGCGTCAAGGAGGCCTGCGAGGTCTCGGTGATCGACCGCCGCAAATTCCGCTTCATGGTCGACGAGGTGCCGAACTTCGCGCTCTACATCATGGGCGCGATGGCGCGCCGCATCCGCGGCATGGGCCAGGCGATGTGAATTTCGCAATTGAGGGAAATGGTCGGAGTGACAGGATTTGAACCTACGACCCCCTCGTCCCGAACGAGGTGCTCTACCAGGCTGAGCCACACTCCGACATAGGCAACAGGGTCGCGCCGCGGCTTATACAAGTCGGCTTCCCGCGCCCGCAAGCAGCGGCGTTCCGGCGTTTCGCGCTTGCATGCGCCTGGCTATTTAGGCACTGATGTCCGCGCGATGACAGCCCCGCCGGCGACACGCGTTGCCAAGGCCGACGCCGCCGCGATCGCGCGATGCGGCGCGGCTCCTCGCCGGCGGCGGCCTCGTCGCTTTTCCGACCGAGACCGTCTACGGGCTCGGCGCCGACGCCACCAATGGCAAGGCCGTGGCGCGGCTTTACGAGGCCAAGGGCCGCCCCGCCTTCAATCCGCTGATCGCGCACGTCGCCGATACCGCGGCGGCGCGAGCGCTCGCGCGCTTCGACGCCGATGCGGCGCGGCTCGCCGAAGCTTTTTGGCCGGGACCGCTCACGCTGGTGCTGCCGAAAGCCGCCGGCTGCCCGGTCGCCGACCTGGCAACGGCGGGCCTCGACAGCATCGCGCGTGCGCGTGCCCGGCATCACGCCGTGGCGCAAGACATTCTTGCGGCTTTCGGCCGGCCGGTGGTGGCGCCGTCGGCCAACCGCTCCGGCCACGTGTCGCCGACGACGGCGGCGCATGTGCTTGGCCGATCTCGGCGGCCGCATCGATCTCATCGTCGACGGCGGCGCGACGCCGGTCGGCGTCGAATCCACCATCGTCGCCTGCCTGGGCGAGCCGATGCTGCTGCGGCCCGGCGGCGTGCCGCGCGAGGCGATCGAGCGCGCACTCGGGCGGCCGCTCGCCGATGCCGCCGCCGTCGCCGCCGCGGACGACGCGCCGCTCGCGCCCGGCATGCTGGCGTCGCATTATGCGCCGCGCACGCCGCTGCGGCTCGATGCCAACAGCGTGGAGGCCGGCGAGGCGTTGCTGGCGTTCGGCCCGAGCTCGCCGCCGGCGCGGACGCGGCGACGTGTTCTTGAACCTTTCCGCGCGCGGCGATCTCATCGAGGCGGCGGCCAATCTGTTCTCGCATCTGCGCGCGCTCGACGCAGCGGGCGCGAAAACCATCGCGGTGATGCCGATCCCGCGCGATGGTCTCGGCGAAGCCATCAACGACCGGCTGGCGCGGGCGGCCAGCGGGCGGTGAATGGCGCGCTTGCGCAGCGGCAAACCGGCTGTCATCTATTTGGCTTGAGGAACGTGCCGGACCCGCTTCATGCTCGACAAACCGCCCAATAAGCCGACGAACAAGACCAGCCCCGCTTTGCTGGCGCGCTTCGCCGCGATCGTCGGCGAGAAATTCGCCATCACCGATCCGGATTTGCAGGCGCCCTATCTCGTCGAGATGCGCGACCTGTTCCACGGCCACACGCCGATGGTGCTGCGGCCGGGCTCGGTCGCCGAAGTGTCGGCGATCCTCAAACTCGCCAACGAGACGGCGACGCCGATCGTGCCGCAGGGCGGCAATACCGGCCTCGTCGGCGGCCAAATTCCGCATCACAACGAGATCGTGCTTTCGCTCAACCGGCTCGACCGCATCCGCGAGGTCGATCCGACCTCGAACACCATCACCTGCGAGGCCGGCGTCACCTTGCAGCGCACCCGCGAAGCCGCGGCCGCAGCCGACCGGCTCTATCCGCAATTGCTGCCGTCGGAAGGCACCTGCACCATCGGCGGCAATCTTTCGACCAATGCCGGCGGCACCGCGGCGATCGCGCACGGCATCGCGCGCTCGCATGCGCTCGGCCTCGAAGTGGTGCTGGCCGACGGCCGCGTGCTCAACAATCTCAACAAGCTGAAGAAGGACAATACCGGCTACGACCTGAAGAACCTGTTCATCGGCGCCGAAGGCACGCTCGGCATCATCACCGCGGCGGTGCTGCGGCTGGTGCCGCGGCCGCGCTCGATCGAGACCGCCTTTGCCGGCGTGGCTTCGCCGGAAGCCGCGCTCGAGCTGCTCGGCTTTGGCGCAAGAGCGCACCGGCGGCGACGTCACGAGTTTCGAGATCATGACGCGGCGCGGCATCGAGCTCGTGCTCGAACACGCCGCCGGCAGCCGCGATCCGCTCGGCGCGCCGCATGACTGGTACGTGCTGATCGAGCTGTCCTCGCAGCAGCGCGAAGGCTTGCGCGAAGGTGCTCGAGGACATGCTGGCCGAGGCCATGGAGCAAAGGCCTCGTCGCCGACGCCACCATCGCCGACAGTCATCGAACAGGCGAAAGCGTTCTGGCGCATCCGCGAAATGTTCGGCGAGGTGCAGCGCCATGCCGGCGGCTCGATCAAGCACGACGTGTCGGTGCCGGTCGCCGCCGTGCCGGCCTTCATCGAGCGAAGCCAACGCCGCCGTGACCGCGCTCATTCCCGGCGCGCGGCCGCTGCCGTTCGGCCATCTCGGCGACGGCAATATCCATTACAACGTCACTCAGCCGGACGGCGCCGACAAAGCCGAATTTCTCAAGCGCTGGGACGAAGTGAACGCGGTCGTCTTCGCGGTGGTGAAGAAATACGGCGGCTCGATCTCGGCCGAGCACGGCATCGGCGTGATGAAGCGCGATCTGCTGCCGTCGGTGAAAGATCCGGTCGCGCTCGATCTCATGCGCAGCCTCAAGCGCATGCTCGATCCCAACAATATTCTCAATCCCGGCAAGGTGCTTTAGCGAAGACGCCGGTGTCCGATAAGTGTGTCCAAGGATCAGGAGCGCGACATGAGAGGTTTAGCCATCGGCGCATTCATGATCGCCTTGCTGCCGCTGACCGCTTATGCGCAGGACAAGACTCCGCTGGAGGCGGAGCGGGATGAGAAAAAGAAGCAGCATATCGAGACCGAGAAGGAGTATCAGGACACCCTTAAAAGATTGAACGCGAGCGGCGCGCCGGCGGCTCCAGTCGATCCGTGGCAATCGGTAAGGCCGGCGCCTACGACGAGCGACACGACGAAGAAGTAAAGCAGCCGCCGTCGCGATCCACGCTCACTTTGCGAACAACCGCGCTGGTGTGTCGACCAGAATGCGGTGGCGCATTTTCTCGTCCGGCGTCCAATCGTAAAATAGATCGAGCAAATGGCCGTCGTCAGGCATCACCTCGGCCGCGATCGACGGGTGTGGCCAGTCGGTGCCCCACAGCAAGCGCTCGGGATTGGCGCGCACCAGCGCGTCGTGCAGCACCTTGGCGTCGGCGTAGTCCGGATATTGCGTGGAAAGCCGGTACACCGCCGACAGTTTCACATACGCGCGTCCCTCGCCGACGAGCCTCAGCAGCGCCTGAAAATTCTCGTCGCCAACGCCGGCCGCCGCCGGCACCATGCCGAGGTGATCGACGATCACCGGCATGTCGCGGAAAATGGCATCGAGCGCCGCGGCGGCCGGCGCCAGCATACGATGATCGCAGAAGAACTGCACGACCCAGCCGAGATCGGCCATGGTGTTGCGAAACACCTCGAACACGTCGAGCCCGACGCCGCGCCGGTTGGCCTCCTCCGGAAACAGATGAAAGCGCAAGCCGCGCATGCCGATTTTATGCCAGTCGCGCAAAACGTTCGGCGCGATGCGCGTGTCTGTGATGGCAACGCCACGCAGGCGCCGCGGGAAACGCGCAAGCGCGTCGAGCACGACACTGTTGTCGTAGACGTGGGCATTGCCTTGCACGACGAGACCGTTGGCAAAACCGAGATGGTCCAGCAGCGCAATCAGGCGCTCGACCGGTGCATCTGGCGGCGTATAGGCACGACCCGGCTGATAGGGGAATCTGTCGGCCGGTCCGAAAATATGGAAATGCGAATCCCAGGCGCCGGGCAGCGGTGGGACGCGCGGCCGCTTCGGCTGCGCTACCGGCCCGGCAATGCGCGGCGGTTCGTCGGGGGTGTTCATCAGCCGAGCTTGATGTTGGCTTCCTTCACCACGCGGCTCCACAGCTGCATCTGGCTCTCCACATAGGCGCGGAATTCTTCCGGCGTGTTGGGACGCGACTGGATATTGAGCTCGGCGAAACGCGCGGCCACTTGCGGCGAAACCAGGGCCGCGTTGAGCCCGGCGTTGAGCTTGCGCACGATCGCGGCCGGCGTGGCGTGCGGAACGAAGACGCCGTTCCAGTCGTAGCCTTCAAATCCCGGCAGCGTGTCGGACATCGGCGGGATATCCGGCAGGCTGGCGAGCCGGCCCTTGCCGGTATGTGCGATCGCTTTCAGCTTGCCGCTCTTGATCAAGCCGACTGCCGCCGAACCGTTGGCGAAGTAGAATTTCACCTGCCCCGCCATGACGTCGGTCATCGCCAGGCCGCCGCCGCGATATGGAATGTGATTGATCTTGATGCCGGCGGCGCGGGCGAACAATTCGAGCAAAAGATGCTGCAGCGTGCCATTGCCGGACGACGCCATGTCGATGCCGCCGGGGGAGGCCTTGGCGAAGGCAATGACGTCGGCGACGGTCGTCACCGGCACCGACGGAGTGACGACCAGGATATTCGCCACCTGCGCCGACCAGGAAAACCGGATCGAAATCCTTGCGGTAATCGAACGGCAGATCGGAATAGAGCGACGCGTTCACCGAGAACGCCGTGGCATCATGCAGGATGGTGTAGCCGTCGGGCGCCGCATTGGCGACGACCTGCTCGCCGATCGTGCCGCCGGCGCCGCCGCGATTCTCGATGGCGAATTGCTGGCCGAAATCCTGGCTGAGCCTGGCGTAGATGATGCGCGCCGTGGTGTCGGCGCCGCCGGCCGGCGGATAGGGCACCATGACGCGCACCGGCCGCTCCGGCCAAAGAGTTTGCACATCTTTGCTTTGTGCATTGGCGCCGCGGACAAACGGCGCAGCCGCGATCGCGGTCAAAATTGCGCGTCTGGTACGATCGGTCCCGGCCATCGTCGCCTTCCCCTGCTTTTGCCGGAAGCTTAGCACCGGGCGCGGCAAGAACGAATTGGCTTCGCGCTAGACCGACAGCGCGAAGGTGTCCATCAGGCCGCGGCGGCCGGCCGGCGTGATCGTCAGCGCGCGGCTGTCGCGTACGCGTTCGATCCATTTCAGCTCGAAGCAGCGCTGCGCCAAAGCGGCGCCGACCGCGCCGCCGATATGCGGCCGGCGTTCGGTCCAATCGAGGCACGGGCGGCAAAACACCCGGCGTTTGGCGCGCGCGGCGGACAGGTCGACGCCGAGCTTCGACATGAACTCCATGCCGGCAGGCGTCACCTCGCCGGCCTCGTCGCCGAGGACGACGAATTCGCGCGCGCTCATTTGCTCGGCAAGCCCGACGCCGAGCACGCCGGCAATATGATCGTAACAGGTGCGCGCGTGGCGCAGCTTGTCGTCGAGTTTCGACTTCGGCTGAAAACGCGGCGGCCCGGACAGCGCGACATTCATGATGCCTTCGAGCATTTGCCCGACTTGCGGTCCCGCCAGGCGATAATAGCGGTGGCGGCCCTGCTTGATTTGCACGACAAGCCGCGCCGCAAAAAGCTTGCCGAGATGCCCGCTGGTCGTCTGCGGCGAGACGCCGGCGGCGAAGGCGAGTTCGGTCGCGGTCAAAGCGCGGCCGCCGAGCAGCGCGCACAGCATATTGGCGCGGGCGGGATCGCCGACCAAAGCGGCGACTTCGGCGATTTGCGGTGCATTCGACATGACGGGACTATGAGCGTTACAAGGCGGCATTACCACCGCCAATACTTCGTTCGCGGCCGAAGCAAACCGGGCGGCTAAAATAGCGACGCCTGATCGTCGGACGTTTTGGCTTTCTTCGGCTTTGGTTGTTTGATCGGCGTGGCCGGCTGCGGCTGCGCCGACGGCGCGGCAGATGCAGGAACGATCAGCGCTGCGGAATCGTTCGCCACACGATTGACGGCGGGCGAAATCTCGTAGGCTTCAAGCAGCGCATCGTCCGCCGGCTGGATCAGCGCGGCGGCGACTTCGGCTTCGACATTGGCGCAATCGAGCCAGAGAGCGAAGGCTTCCTTCGGCACGAAGACCGGCATGCGCCCATGGATCGCCGACAATGTACGGTTGGCGTCGGTGGTGACGATTGCCGCGGTATCGATCTCCTCGCCGTTCGGTCCGGTCCAGGTTTCCCACAAGCCGGCAAAGGCAAGCGGCGGCGCGTTGCCGCCGGCGTCCGTCCTGGCGCGCACGAAATAGGGCCGCTTCGGTCCCGCCGTATCGCGCGCCTGCCATTCGTAAAAGCCGTCGGCCGGAATGAGGCAGCGCCGCCGCCGCATGGCGTTGCGGAAGGCAGGCTTGTCGAGCACGGATTCGCCGCGCGCATTGATGAGAAGCGGAAAGGTTTTGGGGTCTTTCACCCAGGACGGGATAAAACCCCAGCGCATCAGCCCGAAGCAACGCTTGCCGTCGGAGAGGCGAACGACCGGGATCGGCTGCGTCGGCGCCACGTTATAGCGCGGCGGAAAATTCGGTTGCTCACCATAGCCGAACAGCGCCCGGATCGCTTCCGGCGTCGAGGTGATGACATAGCGGCCGCACATCGCTAAGGGTCCTTGCTCGACCCGATATAGGCCGAATTGGACGCAAATTTAATGAGCAACGCCGCCGATGCGCGAACTTATCCAACGCGGCCGTTTCTGGCGGTCAGCGCCGCGATATTCCGCGACGGCCGAGTGCTGATCGTGCGTCGGGCACGGCCGCCCGCCCACGGCCTCTACACGCTGCCCGGCGGCGGCGTCGAGCTCGGCGAGACCCTGGAGGAGGCCGTCATCCGCGAAGTCCGCGAAGAAACCGCGCTCGAAGTCGAGCCGATCGCGCTCGCCGGATTCCGCCAGGCTATCGCGCGCGACGGCGGCGGACGCATCGAGCGGCATTTCGTCATTCTGCCGTTCGCCGCGCGCTGGATTTCAGGCGAGGTTTCGCTCAACGAGGAACTGGCCGAAGCGCATTGGCTGGCGCCGGCCGAACTCGCCGGGCTCGAGACGACGGAAGGTTTGGCCACGATCGTCGCTGCGGCGGCGGAGCGGCTCGCCGCGATACGCTAGGGGCGTGTACTCATAAATCGAGGTCGATGAGCAACGGTCGCTCGATGCCCGCTGAGGGCCAGAATCGAACTCTCCGAGGTATGGGGAAATGGCAATCTCTGTCTGGTTACCGGATTAAACTTCGGTAATCGCCTCGTTTCCTCACCAATCGTACCTTCATTCCCCTGGACTTGAAGGCTATCCTGACCGGAGAGTGGGAGACCGCGAAGAGGAGGAAGTGATCGTGGGTGCGCCGGTTTTCATCAGTTATTCCTCAAAAGACAGCAAGGTTGCGCGCGCGATTTGCTCCGCGCTCGAAAGCCGTGGACTGCCATGCTGGATCTCCAGCCGCGACGTCGGCCTCGGCGAGAACTTTATGGATGCGATCGTGCGCGCGATCAGCACCGCTAAGGTCATGGTGCTGGTATTTTCCGAAAACGCCAACAATTCAGACGACATGAAACGGGAGATCGTACTCGCCAGCAGCGCGATGGTCACCGTTATCCCGGTGCGCGTCGAAGATGTCGTGCCCAAAGGCGCATTCGCCTACCAGTTGGCGACGCGGCAATGGATCGATCTGTTCCAGGATTGGGAAGATCAGATCGAACGATTGGCCAAGTGGATTGCGACCATAGCTCCGGCAACATCCAACGCCCAGGCCAGTGCCGACCCGGTAAACCCGATGCCGGATCGTCCCGCGATAGACACCGATCTGCGCCCGCAAGAGGAAGCTCAGCGGCGCGCCGGCGCAGAAGCGCAGCGCAAGAAGGATGAAGCTGATGCACAACGCATCGCAGAAGAGAACCGGCGGCAGCGGGCCGAAGCCGAACGGCTTGCACAGGAAGAAAAGAGCCGCAGACAAATGGAGGTCGAGGCCCGGCAGCGAGCCGAGGAGGAACGCCTCCGCCGCGAGGCCGATGCAAAACGGCGCGCGGATCAGGAACAAGCGTATTCGGCAGCCAAGCTCGCGGATGCTGTTAGCGCGATGGACACGTTGTCCGAGGTTCCCGATCCGCATGTTGCGGTTCAGCCGCCCAACGAGCGACCGACGACCGCCGCGCCACCGATCGTCCCGACGCCGCCGAACGAACCTTCTGTTGCGCCACCGCTGGTGCCCGAGCCCGCCGCCACCGCGGCAAAGCGTAGTCCGCTCCTGATCGGCGGCGTCGCCGCAGCGGTACTGGCCGTCGTCGGCGTGATTGCGATACTCAACTCATCCGGCCCGGGCCAGCCAGAGACACATTCAACGACGACCAGTCCGGCGCCTTCAACGACGACCAGCGAGACGCCCTCAAAGGCGACCAACCCGACGGCGGCGTGGTTGATTTCAACAGGGCGACAGCGCACGTGCGCAAGGGAACATCGAGCAGGCGATTTCGGACTACGACACGGCGCAGCAGGTCGATCCATCCTCAGGCGGAATGGAAAAGGCTGCCGAACTCAGGCAACGCCAAAGCAGCGGCGGCGGCGACAATACCGCGGCGACCGCGAACGATCAGACGGCTCAGAAGATGCAGAAGAACATGCAGGATATACTGAATCAATTAATGAACCAGAACGCCCCGTCGCCACCGGAAACGAAATAGCATTAGACAACCCGGCGGCTTTGATGGTCGGTGATCCGATGATTGCCAACATCATCGACAAGCGCAAACGGCGGTACCGCTTCTTGAAGATCAATGCCATCGTTGAAGCGGCATGGCACGACAACAGCGTGAACGATGCGGACCAAGCGCCGTCCTGCGAAAATGACGGCCCTGCTTACGAAGAACGCGAGCATATTTCGCTGAGCGAAGCCGTCATTTGGGCGAGCGCGTTTGCGGAGCCGGTGACGCTTTTCCTCTATGACGAGGATGCGGGCATTACCGAACCCGGCGATGAGCCATAGTCGCCAGGCGGTCTTAGCCGGATAAGCATGGTTGATCTCTCAACCATGCCGTGTTGTCGGGCTTGCCGTGCGGTCCGCCCGCCCCCTATCCTCGCGGCAATGCCGATGCGTCGAATTTTGACTGCCATTTTGCTCGTGCTGCCGCTTGCCGCGGTTCCCGCGCGCGCACAAAATTATTATTGGGGCGCGCCGTCAGCGCCCGCGCCGGCCCCCAAACCGGCAACGCCGGTGCTGCCCAAGCTGCCGGGGCAAGCATCGGTTCCGGGCCAGCCGGGGACCCCGCCGCCGCCCGCGGTGCAGGATCAGCCCGCGCCCTACGACCCCGATTTGCAGCGGCTGTCCGAGATCCTGGGCGCGCTGCATTTCCTGCGTGGCATCTGCAACACCAGCGAAGGCCAGAAATGGCGCAACGAGGCGCAAGCGTTGATCGACGCCGAAGCGCCGACCGGCAACCGCCACGATCAGATGATCGCAAGCTTTAACCGTGGCTATCGCGGCTTCCAGCAGAGCTATCGCACCTGCACACCCGCCGCCGATGTCGTCATCCGCCGCTATCTCGAAGAAGGCGCGAAAATCGCCCGCGACATCACCGCCCGTTACGCCAATTAGCGCCGGAAATCGCCGTCCCGGCGGCATTAACCCTGCCCCAAGGTTCGGCCTCAAAAGCCCGAAAGCGGCGTGCTAGCTTGGCCTTCGGGCAGGGGCGCCGCGGGCTGCGGCGATGGCGTGATAACGATGAGACCGGCGACACAAAACCTCACGCCGCGCGAGGCTTTGACCGACCACGAGCAGAAGCGCCTTGCGCTCGGCTTTCTGCAGGACGCGTGGACGGAAGCCTGCCATGAAGGCATCGAAGGCGACTGCCTGGCGCAGACCGCGCTGTTTTTGGCGCTGGCCGAGCTGATCTCGACCTACGGCGAAGAGGCTGCCGCCCGCTACGCCGAAAACCTGAGCGGCCGCATTCGCAACGGCGAATTCTCCGTCGAGCTGTCGCGCCAGTAAGGCTTTCAGGCCCGATTCGGATTGAGCGCGCGCAGGCCGTAAAAGCCGCACAACAGAGCTTCAATATCGGACGGGAAAAACGGCTTTTTGAGAAAAGCCGCGCCCTGTGAGCGCGCGCGTTGCGCCAGCGCGTCGTCTTGCGCCGATGTCATCAGCACGACGGCGGGGCGGAGCTGCTCGCGCTTGAACTCGGCGAGCGTCTCCAGGCCCGAAAAACCCGGCATGTTGTGATCGAGAAAAACAATGTGAAAGTCGTCCTCGCGTGCCAGCTTGAGCGCGGCAAATCCTTCATCCGCCTCGCTCATTTCGAGCGGAAAGCGCGTCCCGGCGAGCGCCTTTCGCACGATCGAGCGCATCGTGCGCGAATCGTCGACGATCAGAACGCGGCTCGGCAGCCGCACCCGCATCGAGCGTTCCAGCAGCCATTGCGCCTGTTCGGGCCGCGCCGGCTTGCCGGCGAGTGCGTCGCACTCGAATTCCCGGGCGCCGGCGCCTGTCGCCAGGTGCACGGTGAAGGGCGGCTTGGCCGCCGCGCGCGCCGCGGCAACGAACTGGATTATCTGCTGCAGCGGCAGCGCGCCGTCGACGTAGGCGAGATCGGCGGCGCCGGCGAGCAGGGCACACGCCGCCGCGACATCGGCAGCTTCGACAATTTCGACCGGCACCGTGCAAGCCACCGCCGCCTGCCGGAACAGATCGCAAAGACCCTGATCCGGCGACATCAGAATCACGCGTAAGGAAAAAAGCTCGTCGGTCATGATGGCCAGGAATGGTCGCCGGTCACGCGGTTGCAAGGTTGTGCGGCTGCACGGACGCGCGCTGATGAATTATCGTCCCAACAAACAACTCTTTATTCGGAATAATCGTTCTGCCGGCCGCAGCGCCGAGCGGCGCACCAAACAACAACACCGCCGCCGAAATTTCATTTCAAGTCGTGAGAATTTATTTTTCGCGCATCGGACACAAGGCGGGAAAACCTGACTCCGAGATAGCGCTTGCGATCACATCGCCACGGGCTTAGGCATGGCAAATGACGGTTCGGATTGCATGAAAGCTGCCCTACTACCCGACCGCGGCATGGTCAAAGTTGCCGGCGACGGCGCGCGTAATTTCCTCCATGGCCTCGTCACCGCCGACATGCTCGAGCTCACGCCCGGCGTAGCGCGCTTTACCGCGCTGCTGACGCCGCAAGGCAAAATCATCGCCGATTTCATGGTGGCAGAAGCGCCGGCCGCGGATGGCGGCGGCTTTTTTCTCGACGTGCCCCGCGCGCTCGTCGGCGCGCTTGTGGAAAAACTCAATCTCTACAAATTGCGCGCCAAGGTCATGATCGAGGATCTGTCCGACACCCTCGGCGTTCTCGCGGCGTGGGACGGCGGCAGCGGCAACGCACAGACAGTCGGCCTGACCTATGCCGATCCGCGGCTGCCGGCGCTCGGGCTGCGCATAGCACTGCCGCCGCATCGCGCCGCCGCGGCGGCGGCCGATCTCGGCGCGGCGCTGGTCGATGCGGACGAATACGAAGCGCATCGCATCGCGCTCGGCGTGCCGCGCGGCGGCACGATTTCAGCTACGGCGGCGCATTTCCGCACGAGGCCGACATGGACCAGCTCGGCGGCGTCGATTTCGCCAAAGGCTGTTATGTCGGCCAGGAAGTGGTGTCGCGCATGGAGCATCGCGGCATCGCGCGCACCCGCGCCGTGCCGGTGCGCTATGACGGCGCCGCGCCGGCCGCCGGCGCCGCGGTCACCGCCGGCGACACATCAGCTCGGCACCATGGGCTCCGCCGCCGCCGGCCGCGGCGTGGCGCTGCTGCGGCTCGACCGTGTCGCCGAGGCAACCGCGCGGGCGAACACCTCGCCGCCGGCGGCGTGCCGATCCGGCTCGTCAAGCCGGATTGGGCGCGATTTGCCTTTCCGGACGAGACCAAAGCCGCCGAATGACCGATCTTTCTCCCGCAGACGGCGTCAAGCGTTGTCCGTGGCCGAAGCAGGACCCGCTCTACATCGCCTATCACGATGAGGAATGGGGCGTGCCGGAATACGACGATCGCGCGCTGTACGAAAAGCTCGTGCTCGACGGCTTTCAGGCCGGCCTGTCGTGGATCATCATCCTGCGCAAACGCGAAAATTTCCGCCGCGCTTTCGATGGTTTCGTGCCGGAGAAAATCGCGCGCTATCGGCCGGCCAAGATCGAGCGGCTGATGGCCGATGCCGGCATCGTGCGCAATCGCGCCAAGATCGAAGGCACGGTGCTTTCGGCGCGGGCCTGGCTCGACGTCGATGGAAAAGGGCCCAGGCTTTTCCAAACTGCTGTGGGATTTCGTCGACGGCAGGCCGAAGGTCAACCACTATCGCACCACGGGACAGGTTCCGGCGGAGACGGCCGTCTCGCGCGCCATGTCCAAGGAACTGGCGCAGCGCGGCTTCAAGTTCTGCGGCCCGACCATCGTCTATGCCTTCATGCAGGCCGTCGGCATGGTCAACGACCATCTCATCACCTGCCATCGCCATGCGGCTGTCCAAAAAAGTGCCAAATAAAAAGACTGCGGCGGCAAGCCCGCGCGCCTGGCAGCGGATGCTGTCGGGCCGGCGGCTCGATTTGCTCGATCCCTCGCCGCTCGACATCGAGATCGAGGACATCGCGCATGGGCTGGCGCGCGTGGCGCGCTGGAACGGCCAATCGCACGGCGCGCATATTTATTCGGTGGCGCAGCATTGCCTCCTGGTCGAGGCTTTGGCGCGCGCGCGCGTGCCCCGGCTCGACCGCAGCCGCCGGCTCGCGGTGCTGCTGCACGACGCGCCCGAATATGTGATCGGCGACATGATCTCGCCGTTCAAGGCGGTGATCGGCGATGCCTACAAGGCGGTCGAACGGCGGCTGCTCACCGCGATCCATCTGCGGTTCGGACTGCCGGCGAAATCGCCGCCGGAACTCGAAGCGTTGATCAAGCTTGCCGACCGGCAGGCGGCCTATCTCGAAGCGACGCGGCTTGCCGGTTTCGAAGCCGCCGAAGCGCAACGGTTCTTCGGCCGGCCTCCGGTCTTCTCGGCGGCGATGGAGCGCGATTATCTCAAACCCTGGCCCGCCGAGACGGCGCAAGCGCGCTATTTCGAGCGGTTCAAGAAGCTTGTCGGCGAGTGATGCTCAGGTACTAAGTCACACTTGCGCCACCGGTCGATCGGTAATTATGCGTCACGCCGAGGATGACGGAACAAAGGCATCCATGATTCACGTCTGCTCGCTCGCGCGCCTGCAAGAAACCGTCGAAGACACCGGCGCGCGCCATGTCGTATCGCTGATCGGCGACGAGGCGCGGCTGGCAACGGCCGAGCTGCATCGCGCCGGAAAACCATCTGTGGCTGCGCCTGCACGACATTTCCGCGCCCGCTCGACGGCTACATCATGCCGGGTGAGCAGCACGTCGCCGATCTTCTCGACTTCGTGCGCGGCTGGGACCGCCAGGCGCCGCTGGTCGTGCATTGCTATATGGGCATCAGCCGCTCGACCGCGAGCGCGTTTGCCAGCGTCTGCGCGCTCAACCCGCAGCGCGACGAGGCCAGCATCGCGCAGGCGTTGCGGCGCGCCTCGCCGACGGCGACGCCGAATATCCGCATCGTGTCGCTCGCCGACCGGCTGCTCGGCCGCGACGGCCGCATGATCGCGGCGATCGAAACCATCGGCCGCGGCGTCATGACCGCGAAGCAGAGCCGTTCCGGCTCGATCTGGAGTGAAGAATCTGGAGAGCCGCGATTATTCTTCGATCAGCGACGGGCGCAGCGCCGGCCGCGTATTGGCGACCGGCGTCGCCGTGTCCGGCGCTTCGGCCGGGCCGCGTGGTCAGCTGGCGTGCGCGGATTGCGCTGGTAGAAGTCGCAATAGGCAAAGCCCAGCCCGGAGAGCGAACCGCGGAAGCTTTTGTAATCGAGTCTTTGCACGCGAAAGCAAGGCGTGATCGGCAGACCGGACAGGTGCGCGCACATCGAAGCGCCTTCGACCCTGATCGTGCCGGCAGGCAGTGCCGCAAAACGGGTCTCGCCCTGGCCGCGAATTCTGATCGTGCCGACGACCGAGCCGTCGGGGAAAATGCGGCCGACGCCCGAGGTGCCCTCGAAACAGGTATAGGAGAACAGCTTGCCGACCACGAAGGCGCGGGCCTGTTCCGGCCCGAGGTCTTCGGCGATGGCGGCCGACGGCGCCCAACTAAGCCGGCCCCCAACACACACGCACTGACACACAGCTACGCGCACAACATCGACGACTTCACGTCTCGATCACCAGGGCGATGTTAACAAGATTTCTTAACCGTCCCCTTACCATAGCGGCCCTCGCATGATGGCCGAAATTCGTAGCCGAATTCCTGAACCGGTTACCCGATTTTTACCACAATCCGCCCGCGCACCTGGCCCTCGACGATGCGCCGGCCTGCCGCAATGACGTCGGCAGCCCGATCTCGCTCACCATCGCCGCGATCTTTGCCCGGTCGAGATCCGTCTCCAGACGCCGCCAAGCCTCCTGCCGCAACGGCAACGGACACATGACGGAGTCGATGCCGAGAAGCGAGACGCCCCGTAGAATGAACGGAGCGACCGAAGCCCGGCAAGTCCATTCCGCCCGCAAGTCCACAGGCAGCGACCGCACCGCCGTAACGCGTCATCGACAGCACATTGGCGAGCGTCGTCGAGCCCACGGCATCGATGCCGCCGGCCCAGCGCTCCTTGGCGAGCGGGCGCGGCGGACCGGCTAGTTCCTTGCGTTCGATGATCTCGGCGGCGCCGAGGCCCTTCGAGGTAGGCCGCTTCCTCCGGCCGGCCGGTCGAGGCGACGACCGCATAGCCGAGCTTGGCCAGGAGCGCGACCGCGACCGAGCCGACGCCGCCGGCGGCGCCGGTCACCACGATCGGGCCGCGCGACGGATCAAGCCCGGCCCGCTCCAGCGCCATGACCGACGAGCATCGCGGTATAGCCGGCGGTGCCGATCGCCATGGCGTCGCGCGTGCTGATGCTTCGCGGGCAGCCGCACCAGCCAGTCGCCCTTGACGCGCGCCTTCTCCGCATAGGCGCCGAGATGGGTTTCGCCCAGCCCCCAGCCGTTGAGGATGACCTTGTCGCCCGGCTTCCAGGCCGGATGCGACGAGGATTCCACCGTGCCGGCGAAATCTACGCCGGCGATCATCGGGAAGCGGCGCACCACCGGCGCCTTGCCGGTGACGGCGAGGCCGTCCTTGTAATTCACCGTGGAATATTCGACGCGGACGGTGACGTCGCCGTCCATCAGATCCTTGTCGTCGAAATCGGTGAGCCGCACCGTCTGGCCGGCTTCCGCTTTGTCGATCGACGATCGCCTTGAATGTACGACATGCCATTACTCCCGGCAGCCAATGTGTCACGGCCGGGCACAGCCGTTCAAGGAACTGCGGCGCGGTCAGCGCCATGGCGTGACGGCGATCAGGCCGGCGCGGCGGCAATGCGCGGAACCGGCTTCTCGACGATCGGCAGATTGATCAGCGCCGACAGCACGCCGAACAAGATCGCGAGCCACCACACCGGCATTGTAGGAACCGGTGCGGTCGAACACGATGCCGCCGAGCAAGACGCCGAGAAAGCCGCCGACCTGGTGGCTGAAGAAGGCGAAGCCCGCCAGCGTCGCCAGCCAGCGCGTGCCGAACAACAGCGCGATGATGCCGTTGGTCGGCGGCACGGTGGAAAGCCACATCAGGCCCATGACCGCGCCGAAGGCGATGCAGGTCACCGGCGTGACCGGAAACGAAATGAACGCGAGGATCGCCGCCGCGCGGACGAAATAGATGAACGACAGCAGATAGCGCTTCGGCACGCGGTCGCCGAGCCAGCCGGCGGTGACCGAGCCGACGATGTTGAACAGCCCGATGGTCGCCATCGTCCAGCCGCCGACTTGCGCGGACAGGCCGCGATCGATGCAGATAAGCGGGCATGTGCACGGTGATGAACGCAAGCTGGAAACCGCAGGTGAAGAAGCCGAGCACCAGCAGCACGTAGGAGCGATGTGCGAATGCTTCGCGCAGCGCCTGGCCGCAGCGATTGCGGCGCCGCTCTCGCGGCCTCCGGCGTGGCGGCCGGCGTCGCCAGAGCCAACGACAACGGCAGCACGCGCGAGCATGCTCACGGCAAAGATCGTCAGCGTCTGTTGCCAGCCGAACGTGTCCATCAGCGCGACCGCGACCGGCGAATAAAGGAACTGCCCGAACGAGCCCGCCGCCGTGCCAAAGCCGAAGGCGGTCGAGCGCCATCGTCAGCGGCAACAGCTTGCCGAACGCCGCCAGCAGCACCATGAACGAACTGCCGGAGAGGCCGAAGCCGATCAGCACGCCGGCCGAAATATCGAGCACCGGCCCGCTATTCGCATGCGCCATCAGCGCAAGACCGGCCGCATACATCAGCGCGCCGGCGCAAAGCACGCGCGCGGTGCCGAACCGGTCGGCGATGATTCCGGCGAGCGGCTGGCCGATGCCCCACAGCAGATTCTGCAGCGCCAGCGCGAAGGCGAAAACGTCGCGGCCCCAATGATTGGCGCTCGACAGCGGCGTGAGAAAAAAGCCGAGCGACGAACGCGGCCCAAACGACATCATCGCGATCAGACAGCCGAGCCGATGATCAGCGCCGGCGTGCGCCAGGAAACGACGGCCTTGCTCCCGGCAATGCTGGAATCGCTGTTCATGTCGCCCCGGCGATAAAGCAATTCGAAAAGGCGGCGCAGCATAGAGCGTCGGCGCGCGATCGCCCAAACGAATATTGCCGGCCGCAAACCGGGCAATGCATGGCTGCGCTGCGGCGCATGCGCGCATGGTTTGCCGGATTTAGTCGACAGTGGTTATGGATTTTCCGCCTGGCATAGCCCGGAGTCGTTCGATGTCGCTTTTGCGTTCCGACGCCTTTCTGTCACCGCTCGAGATCGAAGCGGCGGTGAACCGCGCGCTCGAAGAGGATTTGGGCCGCGCCGGCGATATCACCTCGACCGCGACAGTGCCGGAAGATACGCAAGGCCGCGCGCTGCTCAACGCCCGCGAGGCCGGCGTGATTTCTGGCTTGCCGCTCGTCGAAGCGGCCTTCCGCCGGCTCTCGCCCGGCATCGAAATCACGGCGGATACGCGCGACGGCGCCGCGATCGAGGCCGGCACCAAGCTGATGACGATTGCCGGCGATGCCCGCGCCATTCTCGGCGCCGAGCGCGTCGCGCTCAATTTCCTGGGCCACCTGTCCGGCATCGCCAGCGCGACGGCGGAATTCGCGCGCCGCATCGCCCATACCAAGGCGCGCGTGGTCTGCACCCGCAAGACCACGCCGGGGCTGCGGGCGCTGGAGAAATACGCGGTGCGCTGCGGCGGCGGCTACAATCACCGCTTCGGCCTCGACGACGCGATCCTGATCAAGGACAACCACATCGCGGTCGCCGGCGGCATCGCGGCGGTGCTCAAGCGGGCGAAGCAAGCCGCCGGCCATCTGGTGAAGATCGAGATCGAAGTCGACTCGCTCGATCAGCTCAAGGAGGTGCTCGATGTCGGCGTGGCCGACGTGGTGCTGATCGACAATTTCGATCTGGCATCGATGCGCAAGGCCGTAGCCTTGGTCGCCGGCCGCCTCGTCATCGAAGCGTCGGGCGGCATCACGCTCGACACCGCGGCGGCCATCGCCGAAACCGGCGTCGATTACCTGTCGTCAGGCGCGCTCACCCATTCGGTGCGCAATCTGGATGTCGGGCTCGATATCGAGATGTAGATGTTTGTCATGCCCCGCGCAAGCGGGGCATCCAGTAAGCACGCACGCGAACGAGTCCTCGTTACACGCTGATTACTGGATCATCCGCCTTAGCTTGTCATCAGGCCGGCCGAGGGCCGGGCCCGTTGGCGGATGATGACGTGCATTTACAGCTTCGCCGTCGCCACGTCTTTGTCAGCCAGCCGGCGCGGGCGTTGCCGAAGCCTGCGGGCCTTTCAGCGCTTCCGGATTTCCCGGCGCGGGTTCGGGATTTTCGCCCAAAACTTCGGGATCGAGCCGCACGCCAACCATGGCCGGACCGTTGCCCCAGACCGGCTCGTCGTCGCCATTGCCCCAATTGAGCGGACGATAAAATGTATGGACGCCGAGATGATAAAGCCGCGCCATTTCGTGCACCCAGCTCGGGTGCACCCAGTAGGCATGATAGTGCGTGGCGTGGCCGACTTCGGCGAGCCAGATCTTGCCGTCGAGCATGTCTTTGGCGATCAGCTTGGCCTGCTCCCACATATCGGGCTCGTCGATCCGATTGAGATCCTTGCCTTCGCAGGCGAAGGTGAACTGGCAGGCGAGATGCCGTCCGGCGTTCTGGTAGACGACGCCGCAGACGTCGTTCGGGTAAACGCCGGAGAACACGCGGTTCATCACCACCTGCGCGACGGCTTCCTGGCCTTTGAGCAGCTCGCCGCGCGCCTCGAAATAGATCGCATCGGCGAGACATTTCTCCGCCCGCGCGCGCGGCTTGCCTTCGAGCCCGAGGTGCTGCGCCGGACTGAGCACGCGGCTGTTGTCCTTGCCGGTCATCGTCTCGCCGGCGCTGGTATCCGCGTCGGGCCCTTCGAGCGCCGAAAGCTGCACGCCGGCTCCTCAATCGGCGCCACCAGGATCGGCTCCGCGCCCGGCGCCCAGCTTTGCAGGCCCGCGGGCGAACCCAGGCTGCCATTGCCGAAATAGATTGCCGCGCTGCGGTCGGCGTCGCCGCCGTCAAGGAACGACATTTGATCGAGCGTGCCCGGCGCCTCGTTGGTATCGGCATCGCCGGGCGCGGGAATTTCGGGCGGCTTGTCGGCCAGCACGGCATCGTCGTCGGTTTCGCCGCGTGGCGCCCAGGCCGCCGCCTCGTCCTCATGCGCATCCATTTGCGCAACTGGCGGCGCTCGCGCCGGGCGTCTCGACATGCCGTTCCATATTCGCCGGCGCCAGCGGCCCGCGGGCACGGCTGGAGCAATCGGCTGCGCCGCCGGCGCGGAAGCGTCCGGCACGTTGATCGGCTGCAGTTGCGGCAGGCTCGCCGGCTGCGCGGCCGGCGCGGGCGACAGATTGCTTGCCGGCAGCCGGTCGCCCTTATGGTCGCGATTGACCGCCGGATATTCGATCTGCCGCGCCGGCCGGGCGGTCAGCGGCTCGTCGACTTTCCACGAATAGGCGTCGAGCGAGCGCGAATCGAAATTCACCGTCTGAAAATAGCCGAGCGGTTCGGGAATGGCCGAACCGATCGGACGCGAATAGCTGAATGTCGCGGGTTCGATGGTGCCAAGCGGCGAGGCAATCAGATGCGCGAAAGCGCTCGCCGGAGCGCCGGGCCCGTGCGCGATGAGGGCGGCGAGATCCTGATATCCGATCGAGGTCGGCATCAAGGCGGCGCAGAACGCGCTGAGCCAGAAGCGCGCAGAACAATACGCGCCTATCACGCGAACACGCGACGCAACCATTACCCCTCACGCCAACACGCGACGCAACGCGTACCCAAGCTTTAGGAAGCGCCACCGCAGTGGCGCGAATTCGACGGTTTGATTTATTGTCGAGTTAACGTTGCGAAGGCGTTAATCGCGCCATGGCCCGCGCGTTTTGCGTGAGCCGATCGCAAACATGCTTGCGAAAGTGTTTTGAAAATTCGGCGCGAGCGCGCTTTGCCGGCGCGGCGTTGCAATTTGATTAACCACAAACGAAAGACGCGGAGGGAACTTTGTAGTTCCAGCTAGGCGTCCGCGGCCGCACCCTTGCCGAGCGCGGCCTGTGCCGCGGCGAGCCGCGCGATCGGCACGCGAAACGGCGAACACGACACATAGTCGAGCTTGATCTCATGGCAGAACGCCACCGAGGCGGGATCGCCGCCATGTTCGCCGCAAATGCCGAGCTTGAGATTTTGCGGACCTTGCGGCCGCGCTCGGCGGCGATGCGAATGAGTTCGCCGACGCCGTCGCGATCGATCGACACGAACGGATCGGCCGGCAGGATGCCCTTCGCCGTGTAGATGCCCAAAAAGCTCGCCGCATCGTCGCGGCTGATGCCGAAGGCGGTTTGGGTGAGGTCGTTGGTGCCGAACGAGAAGAATTCGGCCGTGCTCGGCAATCTCGCCGGCTTTGAGCGCGGCGCGCGGCAATTCGATCATGGTGCCGACCTGATATTTCAGCTTGCTGCCGGTTTCCGCGGCGACTTTTTCCGCCATGGCGTCGATGCTCTCCTTGACCAGATCGAGCTCGACCTTGGTGGCGATGAGCGGCACCATGATTTCCGGCGCCACCGGCTTGCCGGTCTCGCGGCCGGCGATGACGGCGGCTTCAAAGATCGCGCGCGCCTGCATCTCGGCGATTTCCGGGTACGCGATGGCGAGGCGGCAGCCGCGAAAGCCGAGCATCGGATTGAACTCGTGCAATTCCCTGGCACGATCCGCGAGCTTTTGCGGATCCGCGCCCATCGCCGCCGCGACTTCGGCGATCTCTTGCTCGCTGTGCGGCAGGAATTCGTGCAGCGGCGGGTCCAGGAGCCGGATCGTCACCGGCAAGCCGCCCATGATCTTGAACAGATCGACAAAATCGGCACGCTGCATCGGCAGCAGCTTCGCCAGCGCGGCGCGGCGGGATTTTTCGTCGCCCGCCAAAATCATCTCGCGCATGGCGCGGATACGGTCCTCGTCGAAAAACATATGCTCGGTGCGGCACAGCCCGATGCCCTCGGCGCCGAATTTTATCGCGGCACGCGCGTCGGCCGGCGTGTCGGCATTGGCGCGCACCTTCAATGTGCGGAAATCATCCGCCCATTTCATCACGGTGGCGAATTCGCCGGCCAGCGCCGGCTCGAGCATCGGCACGCGGCCGGCCAGCACCTGGCCGGTGGCGCCGTCGATGGTGAGCGTGTCGCCTTTCTTGAGCGTGACGCCGCCGGCGGTCATGGTCTGGGCGCGATAATCGACACGCAGCGAGCCGGCGCCGGAAACGCACGGCTTGCCCATGCCGCGGGCGACCACCGCGGCGTGCGAAGTCATGCCGCCGCGGGTGGTCAAAATGCCTTCGGCGGCGTGCATGCCGTGAATGTCCTCCGGCGAGGTCTCCACCCGCACCAGGATCACCTTGCGGCCCTGGCTCTTGAGCAGTTCGGCGTCTTCCGAGGAAAACACGATCTCGCCGCAGGCGGCGCCGGGCGACGCCGGCAGGCCGGTGGCGATTACCTTTCGCTCGGCCTTCGGATCGATGGTCGGGTGCAGCAGTTGATCGAGCGCGGCGGGATCGACGCGCAACACCGCCTCCTTCCTTGTTATCAGCTTCTCCTGCGCCAGCTCGACGGCGATGCGCAACGCCGCATGCGCGGTCCGCTTGCCGCTGCGCGTCTGCAGCATCCACAGCGTGCCCTGCTCGACCGTGAATTCGAGATCCTGCATGTCGCGATAGTGCTTTTCCAGCGCGGCATGGATGCGCTTGAGCTCGGCGAAGGCGTCGGGCAGCGCCGCCTCCATCGACGGCTTGGTGGAGCCGGCCGCCTTGCGCGCGGCTTCGGTGATTTCCTGCGGCGTGCGGATGCCGGCGACCACGTCTTCGCCCTGGGCGTTGATCAGAAACTCGCCGTAGAGCTTTTTCTCGCCGGTCGACGGATTGCGCGTGAAGGCGACGCCGGTGGCCGAACTATCGCCCATATTGCCGAACACCATGGCCTGCACATTGACCGCGGTGCCCCAGCTTTCCGGAATGCTGTGCAGGCGCCGATAGGTGATGGCGCGCTGGTTCATCCACGAGCCGAACACGGCGGCGATCGCACCCCACAATTGCGCGTGCGGGTCCTGCGGAAACGGCTTGCCGATTTCTTCCTCGACGCGTTCCTTGTAGCGGGTGACGAGCTGGTCCAGATCTTCGGCATCGAGATCGGTGTCGAGCGTGTAGCCGTGGCGATCCTTGTGATCGTCGAGGATTTCCTCGAAATGATGGTGCGCGATGCCGAGCACCACGTCGGCATACATGGTGATGAAGCGCCGGTAGCTGTCCAAAGCAAAACGGCGGTCGCGGGATTTTTCCGCCAGCGCTTTGACCGTTTCGTCGTTGAGCCCGAGATTGAGCACGGTATCCATCATGCCCGGCATCGACGCCCGCCCGCCGGAGCGCACCGAAACCAGCAGCGGATTTTCGGTATCGCCGAATTTTTTCCCGGTGATGCGGCCGACATCGGCGAGCGCGGCCTCGACCTGGGCTTTCAGGGTTTTGGGATAGGTTTTGCCGTGGTCGTAGAAATAGGTGCAGACCTCGGTGGTGATGGTAAAGCCGGGCGGCACCGGCAGGCCGAGCGAGGCCATTTCGGCAAGGCCCGCGCCCTTGCCGCCAAGCAGGTTGCGCATCGAGGCGCGGCCGGCGGCCTTGCCGCCGCCGAAGGCGTAAACCCACTTGCCCTTGGTTGCGGATTTAGCCGCGGTTTTCACCACCGGCGATTTCTTGACCGATTGTCGGGAGATTTTTGAGCGCGATTTGGCCATTGGACTGTGGGTGGGACCATGCGTGCGAGTAAACCGGACTTAGTGATTACAATTCCCGACATGCGAAGCAACCCGGCGCGACGGCGAGCGGCTATTGCACCCAATGGTAGATGGCGTTTAGCCCCATCAGTCCGACAATAATGAGATAGATCGCGACGACCAGGTTCAAAAGTCGCGGTATGACCAGGATGAGGATGCCGGCGATGAGCGCGACAAGCGGCGTGATATGGGCGGCGGTGATGACCATGGGATGACCTCGGGTTGGAAGGAATTTGGCGGGCGCAAGATGGCGCAGCCGGAATGGACAGGACTTCAACGCACGAGACGCCGTTCGGTTCTAGCATGACCTAGACCTTTAGGCAGTCGTCATGGCCGGGCTTGTCCCGGCCATCCACGTCTTTCGGCCGGAAAGTAAGACGTGGATGCCCGGCACGTAGGCAAGCGAAGCGACGCCGTTCTTCGAACGGCCATGGCCGGGCATGACGTGGTTCACCCCTCGATCTTGGAAAAGTCGGCCACGGCGCGGGTGGCGGCACGGATTTCGTTGAGCAGTTTCAGGCGATTTTCACGCGTAGCCTTGTCCTCGGCATTCACCGTGACCTTGTCGAAGAAGGCATCGACCCGCGGCCGCAGTGTCGCCATGGCGGTCATGGCGGCTGCGAAATCTTCCTTTCCGACGGCGCGCGTGGCTTCGGATTTGGCGTCGTCGATGGCCTGTGCCAGCACCTTTTCCTCGGTCTGCTGATACAGTTTTGGATCGGGTGCGCCGGTATATTCGCGGCCGTCCTTCTTCTCCTCGATGCGGATGATGTTAGTCGCGCGCTTATAGCCGGCGAGCAGGTTCTTGCCGTCCTCGGTATCGAGGAATTTTCCCAAAGCCTCGACGCGGCGGACGATAGTTAGAATAGTGTCTGGCATTGAAGGGAGAACGATGCATCAACGAGATCATATCGGGCTCCCTGATCCCGCAGTTGCACCTTCAGACGTTCAGAAAAGAACAACAATAGATTCTCTACTGGCTCTTTTTCCCATTCCTGCATCGAGACAGTCAGATATCGATCCCCTTTCATCAGTCCAGCAGTCTCAGGCTCAAGCTCCGTAAGCCTAGCCAGGAAACCCTCCGAGTCGACATCTCCGGTCGCTTTGAACATTGCAATGTAACTATTCATGTTTGCCGATGAGCTTTTAAGAATTTGCTTCAATATCAGTCGTCTAATTACAACAAAGCAGGGCCATAAACGCAGATGGATCTCGTTCTGCAACATGATGCGAATAACCCCGAGGGCTGCCCGGCGTAACGCGTAGGGATCCTTGCTGCCTGTCGGTTTTTCATCTATTCGTCCAAAAGCCGACGAGGGTATCGAGCTTGTCCGCCAGCGCGACGGCGACGGACACCGGATCGCTCGGCACCAGATCGTCCGGACCCTTCGGCTTGTAGTGATCCTCGCAAGCATGCGCGACGGCCTCGTCCTCGCCCTGCGCCTCGGCGTAATATTTGCCCATCGTGCCTTGCAGTTCGGGGAATTCGCCGACCATTTCGGTGAGCAAATCCGCCTTGCAGAGCTGTGCCGCGCGTTTTGCTTTGGCGGGGTCGGCCCCGACCAGCGGCGCCAGTTCCGCGGCCAACCGCTCGATGCGTTCGATGCGCTGCCACTGCGTCCCGAGCTTCTCGTGGAACACGATGTCTCTGAACTTCGGCAGGCGATCTTCGAGTTTGGTCTTTAAATCGGTCTCGTAGAAAAACTTCGCATCCGACAGCCGGGCGCGGATGACGCGCTCATTGCCGGCGACGATGGCTTTGCCGCCATCCTCGGCTTCGAGATTGGCAACCAGCAAAAACTTATCGACGAGTTTGGCGTGCGCGGCGTCGCGCAGCACAAAGCATTTCTGGTTGTTGCGGATGGTGGCGCGGATGACTTCTTCCGGGATTTGCAGAAATTTCTGGTCGAACGCCGCCCATCAGCACCACCGGCCATTCGACCAGGCCGGCGACTTCGTTGAGCAGCCCTTCGTCGGCGACCAGTTCCAGCCCTTGCGCGAAGGCGAGCTGCTTTGCCTCGGTGAGAATGATGACGCGGCGGCGCTCGGCGTCCAGCACGACCTTCGCCTTGTCGAGCTTTTGCTGTAATCGGCGAGCCGGCGCACCGTGAATTTCTCCGGGGCGAGAAAACGGTGGCCGCGCGTCTCGTTGCCGGCGGCGATGCCGCCGATAGTGAACGGCACGATATCGGGGTCCTCGGTCTCCGGCCCGAAAGTGGCGACGATGGCGTGCAGCGGCCGCACCCAGGTGAGCGCACCCGGCTGCGCCGAGGCCGCGCCCCAGCGCATCGATTTCGGCCACGGAAAGCTTTTGATCACCTCGGGCAGAATTTCGGCGATCACGTCGAGCGCGGCGCGGCCCGGTCTTCTCGATCAGCGCGACATAGAAGTCGCCCTTCTTGTCGGGCTGCACTTTCGCTTCGCCGATCGATTTCAGCCCGGCGGCTTTCAAAAATCCGGCAATGGCGTTGTCCGGCGCGCCGACGCGCGGGCCCTTCTTCTCCTCGCGGATGTCGGGCTGGCGCACCGGTACGCCGTGCACGGCAAGCGTCAGCCGCCGCGGCGTCACGAAAGCCTTGGCGCCCTCATAGACGAGCCCGGCCGCGACCAGCCGGCCGGTGACACCTTTACGCAAATCCTCCGCCGCCCGCGCCTGCATCCGCGCCGGGATTTCTTCGGAGAAAAGTTCGAGCAAGAGATCGGGCATCGAGTTGGCACATTGTCTTATGACTGCCGTCGCACAGCGGCTCGTGCGAGGAGCGCTTGCAGGCGCAGAACCAGACCTCTTCGCTGGTTTCCGCCTTCCATTCCTGCGGCCGGAATTCGGTGCCCTTATGCGAGCCGTCGCAGAACGGCTGCGCCTTCGAGCGCCCGCAGGCGCACCACCAATAGCTCTTGCCGGCCTCGACATTGACCGGGATCGGTTTCCGGCCGCCGATTTCACGTCCACTGCTCATGATGTTCCTTTTCCCTCCGCCTTCGGTCGCGAGCCATGCTTGCCCGCACGCTTTGGCAAGCTCGCGCACCCTTAAGATGTAGCTTTGCCGCTCGGTCACCGAGATCACGCCGCGCGCGTCGAGCAGATTGAACACGTGGCTCGCCTTGATGCACTGGTCGTAGGCCGGCAGCGCCATCAGATGGCGGCCGGGATGATCGCGATCGTCGGCGCCGGCCTGCCAGCCGGCCTCGAGATATTCTTGGCACGCCGCCTCCGCCATGCGGAACTGCTCGAACAGCATGCCGGTGTCGGCATATTCGAAATTGTGCCGCGAATATTCCTGCTCGGCTTGCAGGAATATGTCGCCGTAGCGCACGCGCTCGGCGCCGTCGCGGCCGTTGAAATTCAGCTCGAACACATTTTCGACGCCCTGCACATACATCGCCAGCCGCTCGAGGCCGTAAGTCAGTTCGCCCGAAACCGGCGCGCATTCGAACCCGGCGACTTGCTGGAAATAGGTGAACTGCGAAACCTCCATGCCGTCGCACCAGCATTCCCAGCCGAGCCCCCAGGCGCCGAGCGTCGGACTTTCCCAATCGTCCTCGACGAAGCGGATGTCGTGCAGCTTCGGATCGATGCCGATCCCGTAAAGCGATTGCAGATAAAGCTCCTGCAAATCGTCCGGCGACGGTTTGAGGATCACTTGCAGCTGATAATAGTGCTGCAAGCGGTTGGGGTTCTCGCCGTAACGGCCGTCCTTCGGCCGGCGCGACGGCTGCACATAGGCGGCGCGCCACGGCTTCGGCCCGAGCGCGCGCAACGTCGTCGCCGGATGAAAAGTGCCGGCACCGACCTCCATGTCGTAGGGCTGCAAAATGACGCAGCCGTGGTCCGCCCAATAGCGCTGCAACGCAAGGATGAGGCCCTGGAACGAGCGGTCCGGGCGCAGGTACGGCGGCAAAGCTTCGGTCGGCGTTTGCTTCATGTGCCGTTGTTGGTAGAACGCCTCGGCCAGGTCAAGCTGGACCGGCACTCGGGATCGGCGATCGGGTAGCGAAACGATAGCTCAGCCTGATAGCTGATTCCCGATCTTTGATGCCGCAAAGTGGAGGAAATTGTGCGCAAGATTCGAATAATGCTGCTGGCGGTCGCCGCCCTGGCTGTGCCGGCGATGGCGCAATTGGCGCAAGCGCAGGATTTTCCCACCCGTCCGGTCCGCATCGTCGTCGCGTTCCCGCCGGGCGGCCCGACCGATTTCGTCGGCCGTCTGGTCGCCGACAAGATGACGGCGCTGCTCGGCCAGCGTGTCTATATCGACAACAAACCGGGCGCCAACGGCACGCTCGGCGGCGGCGATATCGCGAAATCCGATCCCGACGGCTATTCGCTGTTTCTCACCACCTCCGGCGCGGTGACGGTGTCGCCGCACATCATGCCGAACATACCGTACGACACATTGCGCGATTTCGTCCCGGTCGCCCTTGTCACCAAGGTGACCGAGGTTCTGGTCGTCACGCCGAAATTGGGTATCAAGTCGCTCAAGGAACTCGTTGCGCTCGCCAAGGACAAGCCCGGCACCATTCCGTTCGCATCGACCGGCATCGGCTCACCGCCACATCTCACCCAGATCCTGCTTGATAAGTCGGCGGGCGTGCAATTCCTGCACGTGCCCTATCGCGGCGCGGCGCCGGCGCTGACCGATCTTCTCGGCGGCCAAGTGGAGGTTCTCGTCGCCGACATGCCGGTGCTGATCGCGCAAATCCAGGCCGGCACGCTACTCCCGCTCGGTGTGGCGTCGGACAAGCGCGATACCGTCCTGCCGGACGTGCCGACGCTTTGCCGAGCAGGGCTATCCCAACACCAACGCATCGAACTGGTACGCGCTGTTGGCGCCGGCCAAGACGCCGCCCGACGTCGTCGCCAAGCTCAACAAAGCCGTCAACGATGCGCTCAACGATCCGCAAGTGCACGACAAGCTCGTCAAAACCGGCGCAACGCCGGTCGGCGGCACGCCGGAATCGCTGGGTACGTTCATGAAGGCCGAATACGACAAATGGGGCCGCGTCGTCCAAGACAACGAAATCAAGGAAACGCCGTAACTAACCCGGCCGGTATTCGCCGGTCTTCGGGTCGGGCTTTAGTTTCGGCAATGCATCGCGGTCGAGCGGTTCGACGGATGCCCTGGCGCGCACGCCGTCGAGTTCGGAATTGACGCGGTGCACCTCCTTGGCGCACCAGCGCACCAAGACCGCCGCTCCCATGACTCCAAGCGCAAAGACAATGAGCGGCGGCATCAATCATTCTCCCGGTGATTTACAACCCAAAGCGCGCCCAGATGGCGCGTGCTTCAAGCGCCGAAATCATGTCCTCGGCAAGACCGAACTGTCCCTGCAACAGTTCGTTGCGGCCGAACAGGCGGCGCCCCAACAGGCCGCGGTCGGCGGCAAGAACAGGGGTAACGACCTTGTCGCCGAATCGTTCGCGCAGAACGCTGCGTAAATCGCCAACGGCGTCGATCAGGCCGAGTTCCAGCGCCCGCCGGCCGGTCCAGTACTCGCCCGAGAACAAGTCGTCTTCCGGGCCGTTGAGCTTGCCGCCGCGGCGCGATTTCACCAGCGCAATGAAGTCATCGTGAATATCGTGTTGAAGCTTCTTCAGGCGTTCGACGTCGTCCTGGTTCTCCGGCAGGAACGGGTCGAGCATGGCCTTGTGCTCGCCCGACGTATAGAGTCGGCGTTCGACCCCGACCTTGGCAAGCAGCTTGTCGAAGCCGAACGAACCGCCGACCACCCCGATCGACCCGACGATCGAACTCGGATCGGCGACGATCTCGTCCGCCGCGCAAGCGATCATGTAGCCGCCCGAAGCGCCGGCATCTTCGACGAAAGCGATGACGTGACGTTTTTTCTCCTCCGCCAGTGCGCGGATGCGGCGGAAGATGAGGTGCGATTGCACCGCCGATCCGCCCGGCGAATTGATGCTGATCGCCACCGCCGAGGCGTTGCGCATGCCGAAGGCGCGATCGAGCGTGCGGGCGACGCCGGCAAGGGTCAGACCCGGCCGTAGCGGGGTCGAGAATCCGATAACGCCGGTAAGCCGCACCACCGGCACCACCGGCGCGTCACGGCGAAATCGGCCGGGGATGAGCGGTTGCAGCGCCGCCGCAATGCGGCGGAACAAGTCTCGGACGTGCTCCCCGGTCAGCGGCTCGGCCATGAAAATTCTCATAGGAGAGGCCGCGTTAACCATCAAGTAACGCTTTGTTAATGGATGGAACGCTTTTTGCTTGCACTGTCAGTGCCGTAAACAATGGCGGAGGCGAAAAGCCGATGAAGATCTACTTCCTCTTGATGATTATCAGCGTATTTGTTGGCCTTTCCTTTATTCCCATTCGCACCGAAGCAAAGAAGAGCACCGCCGCGCCGCCCGAATCCTTGCCAGCGTGATGCCTAACGGCTGGGCAGGATTGACTGTAAGTCCCCGTATTAGTTCCGGCATCGGTCGGTCGGCCTCAAGTCAGACAGCCAAGTTCGATTTTTAGTCTCAGCTCCCGGTCAAAGCGAGAGCGGCGGCGTCGCGCAGCACGGCTTCGGCTTGCGCGGTTGGCTTGCCGTCGGCATCGGCGAGGACAAGGCCCGGCAGGACCTTAAGCGGGCCGCTTTGCTCACTCGCGGAGCGGACGATGATACGGATCGCCGCCACGTCCGGCTTGGGATGGATTGGCAATATCGAGATCGCGCCGAAGCCGGTTGCGAGCGCGGCCAGCACGTTGGCGAGTTCGTCTGCGCGCCAGATCAGCGTGATCGCACCCGACCGGCGGACAAGCCGCGCCGCCGCGCGCAGCCATTGTTCGAGCGTCTGTGCCGAAGCGGTTCGCGCCAGGCTGCGGCCCCGATCGGGCGACGGGTTATGCGGCGCATTGAACGGCGGATTCATCAGCACATGATCCGCCGAGCCTGCCGCGAGCCCGGCGGCGGTGAACGCGGCGGCCGCCGCGGCAACATCGAGACGAACCGCGCGCACCCGATCGGCAAGACCGTTGCGCGCGGCATTGTCGCCGGCGAGCGCGGCCAGCGCCGGATCGATTTCGACGAGCGTGACGGCAAGCTTGTCGACGCGACGCGCCAGCGCCAGTCCGGCCGCGCCGACGCCGGCGCCAAGCTCGATCGCCTGCTCGCCAGGCCGCGCCGGGACCGCCGCGGCAAGCAGGATCGAGTCATGGCCGAAACGATGGCCGCGCACCGGCTGACGCAGCAGCAGTCTGCCGCCAAGCGCTGCATCTTCGCTGGTTTCGAGCGGCGCGCATCGCGTGATCATCGAGATAGAACTCGCAGCTGAGCGGACCGGGCACGTTGCCGATGGCGGCATCGGCCTGTAAGGGTGACACTGTATTCGCGTTCGGCCAAATCTTCGCGACGAATTTTCAAGAGCTCATGACCGCCACGCCAAGCGTATTGCGGGCTGTGTGGAGCCCCGACACATCGCGGCCGTTCCAGCGCCTCGTGCCGTTCAACTGGGCGCCTACTTTGATTCTGATTTGCGCCGGCATGGTGGTTTCGTTCCTGGTTGCGGGCTTCTGGTATCCGTATTGGCGCGTCGCCGACATGGATTTCTGGATCGTCTACAACGCATTCCTGCTCAACGATCACCTGCCGCAGGAATATTTCGACCATCCCGGCTATTTGCCGATCCTGCTGAGCCGGCTTTACCAGCGCGTGGCTGCCGGCGACGCAGGCCGCACGCGTTCTCTCGCTCATCTTCGCCATGACATTCGTGGTGGCGTTTTCCTATCTGCTGCGGGTGCTGGTGCGCGACTGGCGCGTCGCGGCGATGGGCGGCTTCCTGCTCGCGTTCTCGGGCGGACTGGAAATGCAGATGCGCATCGTGCGCACCGAGCTGCTGGCCGCGGGATTTTTCACGATTGCGCTCCTGCTGCTGATCATCGCCGCAAAGAGCGGAGCGCGAGCGTGGCGGCCCGCGATCGTCGGCTGCGCCAGCCTGCTGATCGTGCTCGGCATGATGAGCAAGATTCAGGTGCTTTCTCTGCTCTGCGCGCTGCCTGTTCTGCTGTTGCCGTTCGGCCCCGATGCGGCGCGGCAGCACGGTTTTTGGGATATGCCGCGGCGAGCGTGGCCCGCGCTTGCCGCGAGCGTGGCGATTGCCTTGTTGGCCGGCTACCTCGCCAAGGACATTGTGAGTTACGGACTTTCGTACAACACCATCCTTTGGGGGTTGGTCGCGGCATGGCTTGGCTTCGGCATGATCGTCTATTGGATCGTCTGGCGCGTTACGCCGTTGGAGGCGCTCGCCGCCATGTTCGCCGCATTGGCCGGCGCAATGATCGGCTTGCTGGCGTTTTACGCACGTTACAATCCCACCGACGTGGCCATCGTGTTCAACCCGCTGGCGACCATGTTCAGCTGGGCGGCAGCGTCGTATCCGCAGCTTGCGGCCGGCGATACGGTCTTGAGCGCAAACCGGCTTGAATTCCTGGCCGAGGCCGTCGCCGGCGTGATCGCAAAACGGACCTTCATCCTGTCGCCATCGTCGCGACCGACGATTTTTGTGGAGTGGTTCGTCATCGCCGCCACCGTGGTCGCGATCCGCCGAGGCGAGTGGCGGCTCGTGTTTTAAGTTGCGGCGCTGATGCTGACGGACTGGGGCGTCGACATACTGGGCATGAGCCGGGGCCTGAAACTCGAATATTTCATTCTTACCGATCCGCTCGCCATTATCGCCGCCGCGTTGCTGATTTCAAATCTCACCGATCTGCAAAACCATCGCTGGACCTACCCGCTCGGCGTCGCGCTCATCGTCGCCCAGATCGCCGTCAGCCAAGCGGAGCCGGTGAAGCACCTGTTCAAGCACGGCGGCCAACAGGCGCTATGCGATCCATTGGCGTCCAAGGCTTATTATCGCCGGCTCGGGCATTTTCCGTTCTGCGGGCCGTAACCGGCGCCGGAGCAATTCAGCTTGTATCGGGGCGAAGCTCGTTGCCGAAGCCGGCATCCTCAAGCAAGCGCCGTGCGATCTGCACCTCATCGTCGCCGACCAGGATGCGGCGGGGAAAAATGCCGATCGAGCCCTCCAGCACGCTCATATTCTGATCGACCACCATATGCTTGATGCGCGCACCGTTGAGTAGCGCTTCGATCGCCGAAATCAGCACGGCATCGTTGGTGCGGACGAGTTCGCGCAATCTTCAACTCCCGACGTTCAGCTCCGCCGCCGCTCCTCGCCCGGCGCCCGCAAGGCGAGATAAGCGATAAGTTTCTGCTCGCGCCGGCCCCGCGTGACGGTATCGAGGATCAAGCCGCAGGCGATCGAGAGGAAAGCGAGCACCATCAGTCCGGTCGACAGCACCGCGGTCGGCAGCCGCGGCACCAGGCCTTCCTGCACATAGGTGTTGAAAATCGGGATGGCGAGGCCGATCGAGACGATGGCGAGCGCGAGGCCGAAGGCGCCAAAGAACGACAGCGGCCGCTCGGCGCGATAGAGCCGCAGGATGGTCCAGAGAATACGGAAGCCGTCATGCCAGGTATTGAGCTTCGACGCCGACCCGAGCGGCCGCGAGTGATACGGCGTCGCCACCTCGCCGACCGGCAATTCGAGCTCGAGCGCGTGAACCGTCAGCTCGGTCTCGATCTCGAAGCCACCCGACAAAATCGGAAACGATTTCACGAAACGCCGCGAGAACACCCGATAGCCGGAGAGGATATCGCGGAAGGCGCGGCCGAATATATGCGCGACAAATCCGGTCAGCAGCCAGTTGCCGGCGCGGTGGCCGGGACGATAGGCCGCTTCGTCGCGATCCACCCGCATGGCAACCACCATATCGAGGCGATCCTCGATAAGCTTGCCGATCATCGCCGCCGCGCTCGGCGCGTCATAGGTCGCGTCGCCGTCGACCAGGACGTAGATATCGGCCTCGATGTCGTTGAACATCCGCCGCACGACGTGGCCCTTGCCCTGATGGGTCTCGTGGCGAACCACGGCGCCGGCCGCTTTCGCGGCAGCGACGGTGTTGTCGCTGGAGTTGTTGTCATAGACATAGACGGTTGCGCCCGGCAGCGCCGCGCGGAAATCGGCGACCACTGTGGCGATGGCGCGGCCCTCGTTGTAGCAGGGCACCAGAACAGCCACGTCTAATCGCGATGTATCCAATCGCGATGTATCTGTGCCTTTGCCTTCGGCGGCAGGGTCGTTGCTTGCCATTCGCTCGCTTGCCCCTCGCCGCTGCCGGTATGGCATGATCGGGATAGCCGCTATACATGCCGGCATACTTGCGGCGTCACCATAGCGTTTCTATGCTTGCTAGTCCTGTGTGGAGAACCCTCAAGTGGCCGTTGTCGTCCCGTTCGAAAGTCCGCGTGAACCCTCGATCGACCCGCTGGTGGATCTGGTCACCGCCGACATGGATCGCGTCAATGCCACCATCATCTCGCGCACCGGGTCCGAGGTGACGATGATCCCGGAGGTGGCGAACCACCTCATCAATTCCGGCGGCAAGCGGCTGCGCCCGATGCTCACGCTCGCCATGGCGCGGCTCGCCGGCTATGCCGGCGACGGCCATATCAAGCTCGCCGCCGCTGTCGAGTTCATGCACACCGCGACGCTGCTGCACGACGACGTGGTCGACGAAAGCGAGCTGCGGCGCGGCCGCATGGCGGCGCGCATGCTGTGGGGCAACGAAGCGAGCGTTCTGGTCGGCGATTTCCTGCTCGGCCAGGCTTTCAAGATGATGGTCGAGGTCGGCAGCCTCAAAGCCCTGGAGATTCTTTCCGCCGCCGCCGCGGTGATCGCCGAAGGCGAGGTCATGCAGCTCGCCGTCGCCAAGAACACCGCGACGACCGAAGATGAATATATCGCGGTCATTCGCGCCAAGACCGCCGAGCTGTTCGCGGCGGCTTGCGAGGTCGGCCCGGCGCTGTCGGCGCGGCAAAAAGCCGAACAGGCCGCGAGCCGCTCGTTCGGCATGAATCTCGGCATCACGTTCCAGCTCGTCGACGATGCGCTGGACTATGGCGGCGCCGCATCGCGGCTCGGCAAGAACATCGGCGACGATTTCCGCGAGGGCAAGATCACGCTGCCGGTCGTGCTGGCGTTCCGCCGCGGCAGCGACGACGAGCGCGAGTTCTGGCGGCGTACGCTGGAGCGGGGCGAAACGAAAGATGCCGACCTCGATCACGCCATCGGGCTGATGGTCAAGCATCGCGCACTCGAGGACACGATCGGCCGCGCTCACCACTATGGCGCAATCGCCCGCGACGCGCTCGCTCTGTTCCCCGACGCCAAGATGAAATCGGCGCTCGCCGAGACCGTCGATTTCTGTATCGCGCGCACCCATTAACTGCGCCGCCGTTTTCCCCTGATCGTTGAGGAGTTTGCCGGCATCCGCGCGAGGAACCGCGAGCCATGCGGGGCGTTATATCGGGCGATACGGGGCAATTTGGGCCGATACGATGCAATCCCGCGAGCTGCCTGAGGACGAAATCGGTGAAGCTTCGCAGGCCGAGGCCGCCGCGGACGCTCCCTACTCGCCGATGCTCAAGGCACTGCCGGCTTCCGTCCTCGCAAAGGCGCTGGCCAAGCGGAGCGTCATTACCTTGCGCGATCGGCTCGCTCGCCTGGGTAACGCATTTTCGCGACTGAAATCGCAGATGAAAAGCCGCGCCGGGCTGCAAAATATGGTCCAGGCGTCACTTCGTCACCGGCGCGGTCTGGCATTCGCCGCTCTCCTGGCACTCGTGCCGGCGGCGTACCTGGCCTACTGCATCGTCACGATCCCGTTTGCCGGCGGCTCGTCGATCCAGCCGGCACCCAGCGCGATGGTGTTCGTTGCCGATGACGGCCGTCCAGTAGCGATGCGAGGCATCCTCAAAGGCCAAAGCATCTCCGCCGAGCGGATACCGACTCGTCCTTGCAAGCGCGGTGACAACCATCGAGGATCGGCGGTTCTACCAGCACGGCGGCATAGACCTGCGGTCGATAACGCGGGCCGCTTGGCACGATGTCACCGGCCGCAAACTCGAAGGCGGCAGTACCATTACGCAGCAATTGGCGCGCAGGCTCTATCTGTCCCCGGACCGCACGCTCAAGCGCAAGGTGCAGGAGGCGGCGCTTGCGGAGTGGCTCGATCTTGACCGTTCGAAGAATGAGATTCTCGCGGATTATCTGAATACCGCCTATTTCGGCGACGGCGCCTATGGCGCCGATTCGGCGGCGCAGCGCTACTTCGGCAAGAGTGCGCAACAGCTGTCGCTCAGCGAGGCCGCGATGCTCGCGGGTCTCATCAAGGCACCGTCGGAGCTTGAGCCGGACCGCAATCTGGCAGGCGCTCAACAGCGGGCCACGGTCGTTCTCGACGCCATGGTGACAAATGGCGCTATTACCCGGCAACAAGCCGACGCCGCACGACTGCAACCCGCCGTCCTGCGCGACCCTTCCGAAGTCTCCGCCAGGCATCAATTACTTTATCGATATGGCGGCAACCGAAGCCAAATCCCGGATTGGTCCAAGCACCGAGGATTTAACTATCCATACAACGCTTGATCCCGAGCTGCAGCGGATTGCCGAAACCATAATTGCCAAGCGCCTTGCGGCGGCCGAGAAAAGCAAGAATGTCCGCCAGGCCGCGCTCGTCGCCATGACCCCCGACGGGGCGATTGTCGCCATGGTAGGCGGGCGTGATTACAACGAAAGCCAATTCAACCGCGTCACCCAGGCGCGGCGACAACCAGGTTCGCTGTTCAAGGCCTTTGTTTACTTAACCGCCATGCGGAAGGGCTATACGCCGGACTCGATCATTGTCGACCAACCGGTCAACATCGGCGATTGGGAGCCGGATAACTACGGCGACCATTACTTTGGGCCAGTGACTCTGCGCACGGCCTTCGCCCACTCACTCAACAGTGTAGCGGTGCAACTCGGGCAGTCCGTCGGCATCCAGAACGTGATCGATACCGCCAGGCAGCTTGGCGTTCGGTCGGATTTGCCGGCAGTACCCAGCGTTGCGCTTGGTTCGGGCGCGGTGACCCCCCTCGAAATGACACGCGCCTTCGCGGCTATCGCCACGAACACCACCAATATCGACGGCTATACGCTGCGCGAGATCACGAAGAATGATCAGACCGTGTACACGAGGCCGGTGCCCGAGCTGGCGTCCACCGACAGTGCGAACGTCCACGCGGAGATGCTCGACCTCCTATCGAGTGTGGTGCGCGAGGGAACCGGCACGGCGGCACGGCTGGATCAACCTGCCGGCGGCAAGACCGGGACGTCGCAGGACTATCACGATGCATGGTTCGTCGGTTTCACTTCCGATCTCGTCGTAGGCGTCTGGGCGGGCAACGATGACAATACGCCCATGAATAACGTCACCGGCGGCAGCATTCCGGCGACCATCTGGCACGACTTTGTCAGCGCCGCCGAATCCGTTCGACGGCCGACCGGCCCGGTCAGCGCCATGCCGGTCAGCGCCATGGGTGGCATGCCGTCGGTCCGCACCATCAGTTTCGCCAATGCTGGAACTGCGAGCGCCGATGAAACGCACAGCCGCTACACGGGCGGCTGGCAGCCGTTCAGGTTTCTCTTTCGGTTTTGAGCTTGCGGTCTAGCCGGCGCCACCGAGCGCGGTCGCGCGCACCCACCAGCGCGGATGTTTCCTGCTTAATGTTTCCGCCGCCGCCGCCGCTTCGTCCGCCGAAGCAAACAAGCCGAAACATGTCGAGCCCGAGCCCGACATGCGCGCGAGCCGGCAGCCGGCGAGGGCGCGCAGGCCTGCGAGCACTTCCGCGATCGCCGGCGCAAGCTTGATCGCCGCGGCTTCAAGATCGTTCGCCTGCGCCGCCAGAGCCTGCAAGAATGGCTCGGCAGCTTTCATCTTTCGCCACCGCCGCAAGATCGAGCGGAGCCGCCGGTTCGCGCTGGGCGTCCAGCCGGCAAAGACGAGCTTGGTCGCGAGCGCGACACCGGGATTGACCAGCACCGCCGCGAAGCGGCGGCAGATCAAGCGGCTCGGAAAGCATTTCGCCGATGCCGCGCATCAGCCGTGTGCGCGAAGCCAGACAGACCGGCACGTCGGCGCCGGTGGCGCGCGCGGCCTCGTAAAGGCGCGGATCGTCGGGCGAGAGATCGTTGGCCTGCGCCAGAAGCCGAAGCGCGGCAGCCGCGTCGGCCGAGCCGCCGCCAATCCCGGCCGCGACCGGCAGGTTCTTCTCCAGATGGAAGGCGCCGAGCATGACGCCGGGGATGCGCGCGGCAAGCGCGCGCGCCGCCTTGAGCACGAGATTGTCGGCGTCCGACCCCGCTTGCGCCGCCTGCGGCCCGGCCGACCGCAAGCGCCAGCTCGCCGCCCGGCGCCAAAGTCAGCCGGTCGCCGAAGTCGGCGAACACGACCAGGCTTTCGATCTCGTGATAGCCGTCGGCGCGGCGGCCGAGCACCCGCAGCGTCAGATTGACCTTGGCCGGCGCGTTTTCGACGAGCGGAGCGGGCAAGGAAGCGGCTTACCCGCCGTTGCCGGTCTTCTTTGCCTTGTCGGCATCGGCCGCGGAATTCGCCTTGTCCGCATCGGCCGGCGCAGCCGCCTTGCCGGCGTCGGCCGCGGACGACGTATCGGACGGCAGCCCGTCTTTGAGCTTGGCCTCGATCTTCGGCAGATCTTCCGGTTCCGGCTTGAGATCCTTGGCATGCGACCACTGGAAGTGCGCTTCCAGCATCCGGCCGACGCGCCAATAGGCATCGCCGAGATGGTCGTTGATGGTCGGATCTTCCGGCTTGAGTTCGACGGCGCGTTCGAGATTCTTGACCGCCTCGTCGTAATTGCCGGTCTTGAAATAGGCCCAGCCCAGCGAGTCGACGATGTAGCCGTCGTCCGGCCGCTGCTCGACCGCCTTGCGGATCATGTCCATGCCCTGATCCATATGGACGCCCTGGTCGACCCACGAATAGCCGAGATAGTTCAGGACCAGCGGCTGATCGGGATACAGCTCAAGCGCCTTCTTCATGTCGGCTTCGGCGGCGGGCCATTGATGCGAACGCTCGTAGCAGATGCCGCGGAAGTAGAACAATACCCAGTTCGACTTCTCCGGCTTCGGCACCGTGTCGATAGCCTTGCTGTAGGTGTCGCGCGCAGCCGGCAAAGTCCTTGCGCGCGCGCTGGATGTTGCCGAGCTCGATGATCGCTTCGGTATCCTTGGGATGCTCGGCGATGACGTGCTCCAGCTTCGCTCTTGGCTTCGTCGGTGCGATCGAGCGCATCGAGATCGACGGCCATCTGGATTTCGGCGTTGCGCGACAACGGCGAGTTCGCCGGAACCCGCTCATAGGCCTTGATCGCGAGGTCGGGCTTTTTCAGATCCTCGTAGAGATCGCCGAGCGACAGCAGCGCCATCGGGTGCGACGGCTGGAGATAAAGCGCAAGCTGCAGATAGATCAGCGCGAGATCCTCGCCGCCGCGGCGGCCGATCGAGGCGCCGAGCCCGTACAGCGCTTCGGCGGCGCCGGCTTGCGGCGAATCGACGAGCGACGGCAGCTTTTGCGCCATCGGAGATTTCCTTCATCTCTTCGTTGATGAGCGGATGGTCCGGCAGCGCCTTGGCGAAATCCTGGATAGACCTTCAGCGCATCGTCCTTGCTGCCGTTGCGCGACAGGAAGCGGCCATAGGCTTCCACCGTGCGCAACGCCGTCGGATCGGCCTTGTAAGCACTCGCGTAACGCGCGCCGGCATCCTTCTTGTTGTCGCCGAGATCGAGGATGAGGCCGGCATGCAGATCCTTGAAGATGCCGTACCAGTCCGGGCCCGAAAGCTTGTCCAGGGTGTCGATCGCCGTGCGCGTATCGCCGGCGCCGGCCTGCGCCCAGGCCGACAGCAGCGTCGCCGTCAGGTCGGTCACCGGACCGCGCACCGACTGGGCAAAGTTCTGCCGGGCGGCTGCCCGTAATGTTTCAGCTTGAGCTCGCGGATGCCGATCACCAGGCGGGAGATGCGATCGGTGTGATCGACGTCGAGCAGCCGCTCGGCAAGCTTGCTGGCCTCGTCGATGTCGCCATCGGTGAGCACGGAGAGAAACGTGCGGCTGAGCAGATCGGGATTGCGCGGATCGAGCTTGAGCACGTCGAGGTAATAGGTCGCCGCGGCCGCCGGCATCGCGCTCGGCGCCGGCATGGCGGGCGGCCAGATAGCTGCCGGCGGCATTCTCGGGCGAAAGCTCCGTTTGCGCGGGCACCTGTGAACGGTAGCTGCCTGGCGGCAAGCGGCCGACGGACAGGCTCAAGAGCAAAGGCAATGCCAACAATGGCGGCATGCCGGGGCAGCAGCGAATGAATCACGATCTCTCCATTGGCGAACTGGATCGGCGAATGGATCGGCGAATCGGGAGTCGCGCCGATGCCTCAGTCAGCGCGAGAATGACCTTTTTGCCGGACGCCCGCAAGGACACAGACTACGGCAGCGGTCGGCCGCATTTCCCGCGCCGCGCGGGTCGTTTAGGCCCGAACGGCGGCAAAATCGCGGCAGCGGGCGGTCACGCAGCCGGCAATTGTCACATATTCGGATAGTTCGGCCCGCCGCCGCCTTCGGGCGGCACCCAGGTGATGTTCTGGTTCGGATCCTTGATGTCGCAGGTTTTGCAGTGGACGCAGTTCTGCGCGTTGATCACGTAGCGCGGCTGGCCCGCCTTCCTCGACCCATTCATAGACGCCGGCCGGGCAATAGCGCGCCGACGGCCCGGCATAGACGTCGTGCTCCGACGATTTCTGCAACGCGGCGTCGCGCACCAGAAGATGCACCGGCTGATCTTCCTCGTGATTGGTGTTCGACAGATAGACCGAGGACAGCCGGTCGAAGGTGAGCTTGCCGTCCGGCTTGGCATAGGCGATCGGCCGGCATTTCGCCGCGGGCTCGAGCGTCGCGAAATCGGGCTTGCCGTGCTTGAGCGTGCCGAACAGCGAAAAGCCGAACGTGTTGGTCCACATGTCGAGCCCGCCGAGCGCGATGCCGGCGAGCGGTGCCGAGCTTCGACCATAACGGCTTGGCGTTGCGCACCCGCCACAGATCGCGCCCGATCGGCGACGAGCGCCAAGCCGTGCTCGTAATCCGTAAGCTCGTCATTGGCGCGCCCGGCGCCAGCGCCGCCGCGACATGCTCGGCGGCAAGCATGCCGGACAGCATGGCGTTATGGCTGCCCTTGATGCGCGGCACATTGACGAAGCCCGCGGCGCAGCCGATCAGCGCGCCGCCGGGGAAGACAAGCTTCGGCACCGATTGCCAGCCGCCCTCGGTGATGGCGCGCGCGCCGTAGCAAATGCGCTTGCCGCCGGCGAACGTGTCGCGGATCAGCGGATGCGTCTTGAAGCGCTGGAATTCCTCGAACGGCGACAGATAAGGATTGCGGTAGTTGAGGTGAACGACAAAGCCGACGGAGACGAGATTGTCGTCGAAATGATAGAGGAACGAGCCGCCGCCGGTGCCGTTGTCGAGCGGCCAGCCGAGCGTGTGCTGCACGAGACCGCGCTTGATGCTTGTCGGGCGCGACCTGCCACAGCTCTTTCAGCCCGATGCCGAATTTTTGCGGCTCGCGGTCTTGCGCGAGCCCGAAGCGTTCGATCAGCATTTTGGACAGGCTGCCGCGCGCGCCTTCGGCGAACAGCGTGTATTTGCCGCGCAGTTCCATGCCGCGGGCGAAGCCGGCTTTGTGATGGCCGTCCTTGCCGACCCCCATGTCGCCGGTGGCGATGCCGGCGACCGCATCGTTCTCGAACAGGACTTCCGCCGCGGCAAAGCCCGGATAGATTTCGACGCCGAGCGCTTCCGCCTTGCTTCGCCAGATAGCGGCAGACGTCGCCGAGCGAGACGATGAAATTGCCGTGATTGCTCATCAGCGGCGGCATCAGGCATCGCGGCAGCCGCAGCGCGCCGGATGCGCCGAGCATGTAGAAGCGGTCGGCCTTCACCGCGGTCTTGATCGGGGTGTCTTCGTTGCGCCATTCCGGGATCAGGCTGTCGAGCCCGATCGGATCGATCACCGCGCCGGAGAGGATATGGGCGCCGACCTCGGAGCCCTTCTCGACCACGACGACGGATTTGTCCGGCGCAAGCTGCTTGAGCCGGATCGCGGCGGCAAGGCCGGCCGGCCCGGCGCCGACAATGACGGTGTCGAATTCCATCGCCTCCCGGGCCGGAAGCTCCGCTGTGTTCATGGCCTGCTCCGTGTCCGGCTCGACAAACGTCATGATTTTGTGCACGAAATTGGTGCCAAGACAATCGACAAAGACGCAACTCATGCCGGATCAGCCAGCGCATGAATCCCCGCAACCAAAGACGCACGCGAACTGATCGCGCTTCTACCTCGATGCCGGCGCCGATGCGCTGATCGGCGAGGAACCGGTCGACCGCATGGCGGAAGAGACCTCAAGCTCGCTACTCCCGCCTGAAGGGGCAGCGACGCGACCGCGCAGCTGTCCGGGTGGAGGCTGCCAGACGCGTCCACGCGCAGCATGACCCCGCCCCGGATCGGCTTCGTCGCCGGCTCCGGCGCCGGCCGTCGCCGGAGGCCGCGGTGATGGCGGCGCGCGAGGCGGCGCGAAACGCCGACACGCTCGACGATTTGCGCGCGCTGCTTGGAGACTTCGAAGGCTGCGCGCTGCGCGCAACCGCGACCCAGCTCGTCTTCGCCGACGGCAATCCGCAAAGCCGCGTCATGTTCGTCGGCGAAGCGCCCGGGCCATGACGAGGACGTCGATCGGCCGGCCCTTTGTCGGCCGCTCCGGCAAGCTCCTCGATCTGATGATGGCGGCGATCGGGCTCGACCGCACGCAGGTCTATATCGCCAATGTCGTGCCGTGGCGGCCGCCGGGCAACCGCACGCCGACCCCGCAGGAAACCGCGATCTGCCTGCCGTTCATCCGCCGCCAGATCGAGCTCGCCAACCCGGATATTCTGGTCTGCCTCGGCGGCCCGGCGATGCAAACGCTGCTCGGCATCAAGGAAGGCATCACGCGGGCGCGCGGGCGCTGGTTCCGTTCGATACCGGCACGCGCGAGATCCGCGCGCTGGCGACTTTCCATCCGGCCTTCCTGCTGCGCAGCCCGCTGCAAAAGCGGTTCGCCTGGCGGGATTTTCTGGCGATGAAGAAGGCGCTGGCGGGATAGCTCAGCCGATCGCGAATTTGATCGCGAAGACAAGCGCCAGCACCAGCACCGCGGGCTTGGCGTCGGCGAATTTGCCGGCGATGAGTTTTACCAGCGCGTAGGTGATGAAGCCGAGCCCGATGCCGGTGGCGATCGAATAGGTCAGCGGCATGGTCACCGCGGCGACCACCGCAGGCGCCGCTTCGGTGATGTCGTCCCAATCGATCTCGGCGAGCCCGCGCGCCATGACGCAAGCAACATAAAGCAGCGCCGCCGAGGTCGCATAGGCCGGAATCATTCCGGCGAGCGGCGCGAAGAACAGCGCCACCAGGAAAAACATCGGCGACGAACAACGCGGTCAGCCCGGTGCGGCCGCCGGCGGCGACGCCGGCGGCGCTCTCGATATAGCTCGTCGTCGTCGAGGTGCCGATCAGCGCGCCGAACATGGCGGCGAAACTGTCGGCGACCAGCGCCTGTTTCATGCGCGGCAGATTGCCGTCGCGCGTCCGTCAGTCCGGCGCGATGCGTGACGCCGATCAGCGTGCCGGCATTGTCGAACACGTCGACGAACAGAAAGCTGAACACGACGATCAGGAACGAGGTCTTCGCCGATGCGCGAGAAATCGAGCTGCAAGAACGTCGGCTTCAGCGACGGCGGCGCCGACACGACGCCGGTGTAAGTGGCAAGCCCGAGCGGAATGCCGATCACGGTCACGATGAGGATGCCGATCAGCGTGCCGCCGATGATGCGGCGGTAATTCAGCGCCGCGATCAGCACGAGGCCGAGCAGGCACAGGATCGCCACCGGATTGCGCAGATCGCCGAGCGTGACCAGCGTCGCCGGCGATCGCCACCACGATCTTGGATTCCTCCAGCGCGATGATGCCGAGAAACAAGCCGACGCCGGCCGATATCGCGAGCTTCAAATTCCGCGGGATCGAATTGATGATGTATTCGCGGATCCGGAAGATCGAGATCACGAAGAAGATCACGCCCGAGCAGAACACGGCGGCGAGCGCCTGTTGCCAGGTGTATTTCATCGTCAGGACGACGGTGAAGGCGAAGAACGCGTTGAGCCCCATGCCGGGCGCCAGCGCGATCGGATAATTGGCATAGAGCGCCATCACCAGCCGTCGACGCCGCAGCGGCAATGCAGGTGGCGACGAACACCGCGCCCTTGTCCATGCCGGCATTGCCGAGAATCTGCGGATTGACGAACACGATGTAGACCATCGTGAGAAACGTGGTCAGCCCGGCGATGAACTCGGTGCGCAGATTGGTGCCCGCGGTGCTGAGGCCGAAGACGCGATCGAGAACGGATTGCGGCGCTGGCGCGCGGCTTGGGTTGACGTCGTCCATGGCTCTCCCCCTCGGCTCGAAACCGTCATATCATAAGGCAATGCACCGCCGCAGGTGACGGAGTTTCCTGTCATGGATCATGTCTTCGATCATCTCATGGCGCTCGATCCGGTTCTGCTGGCGCGGCTGCAATTCGCCTTCACCATCTCGTTCCACATCATTTTTCCGACCTTTACGATCGCCATCGCGGCCTATCTCGCCACGCTGGAAGTTTTGTGGGGCTGGACCGGCGCCGACCGCTACAAGCGGCTCGCCGCGTTCTGGACCAAGATCTTCGCGGTGTCGTTCGCCATGGGCGTCGTCTCCGGCATCGTGCTGTCCTATCAGTTCGGCACCAATTGGAGCCACTTCTCGGCGGTTGTCGGCGACGTCATCGGTCCGTTGTTGGGTTACGAGGTCTTGATGGCATTCTTCCTTGAGGCCTCGTTCCTCGGGATATTGCTGTTCGGCGGCGACCGTGTGCCGCGCTGGCTGCACGTGTTCTCGGCGGTCGCGGTCGCCTTCGGCACCTCGCTGTCGGCATTCTGGATTTTCTCAGCCAATAGCTGGATGCAGACGCCGGCCGGCTACACGATGAAGGACGGCATCGCCTATCCGGCCGACTGGTTTGCCATCATCTTCAATCCGAGCTTTCCTTACCGGCTCGCGCACATGCTCAATGCCTCGTTTCTCACCGGGGCCTTTGTCGTGCTCGCGGTTGGCGCGCGCTATCTGTTGGCGGGCCGCCATATCGAGGAAGCGCGCACCATGCTGCGCATGGCGATCTTGCTGACCGCCGTGCTGGCGCCGCTGCAGCTTTTGCTCGGCGACATGCATGCCGAGAACACGCTCAAATACCAGCCGACCAAGATTGCCGCCATGGAGGCGCATTGGGACAGCAGCCAGCCGGCGGCATTCGAATTCTTCGCGTGGCCGGATGAGAAGACGCAGAGCAACCTTTATTCGATCGCCATGCCGCATATCGGCTCGCTCCTCGTCACGCGCGAATGGAACGGCCTGTTTCCGGGTTTGAACGACGTGCCGGCGCAGGATCGGCCGCCGCTGCCGAACGTTTTCTTCGGCTTCCGCATCATGGTGGGGGTCGGCCTGTACATGATCGCGGCCGCTTTATTCGGCGCGTGGCTGCTCTGGCGCGGAAAACTGTTCGAGACGCGTTGGTATCTCATGATCGTCGCGCAAACCTGGTGGGTCGGCTTTATCGCCGTCATCTCCGGCTGGGTGGTGAGCGAAAGCGGCCGGCAGCCGTGGATCGTTTCCGGCCTGTTGCGCACCGCGGACGCAGTCTCGCCGGTGCCGGGCGCAAGCGTTGCAACGACGCTCGTCCTGTTCATCGTTGTCTACCTCACGGTCTTTTCGTTCGGCATCTATTTCATCAACCGGCTGATCGCGCGCGGCATTCTGGAAACAACGCTCCCCGGGCGCATGCCGCACCTCGCTCCCAGCCATGCGACATTCGAGCAAGCGCCATGAATGGAATCATGAATGGAACCATAAGTGGAGCCATGACCGCAGGAAGCGTGGACGTCGCAACGATTCTCCCCCTGATCTGGGCCGCGCTGATTGGCGTCGCGGTGGCGTTCTATGTCATCCTCGATGGCTTCGACCTCGGCATCGGCATTTTGTTTCCGTTCGCCAGAAACGACGCCGACCGCGACCGCATGCTGGCTTCGATCGCGCCGTTCTGGGACGGCAACGAAACCTGGCTGGTGCTTGGCGGCGCCGGTCTCCTCGTCGCCTTCCCGCGCGCTTATTCGATCGTCATGCCGGCATTCTATCTGCCGCTGATCGTGATGCTGTTGGCACTGGTCCTGCGCGGCGTGACCTTCGAGTTCCGCGCCATGGCGCAACGCAAGCCGTTTTGGAACGCGGTGTTTGCCGGCGGCTCGACGCTTGCCGCGCTATGTCAGGGGCTCGTGCTCGGCGGCCTCGTGCAAGGCGTCAAGATCGAGAACGGCACCTATGCCGGCGGCGCGTTCGACTGGGCAACGCCGTTCGGACTGATGTGCGCCTTTGGCGTCGTCGCCGGTTACGCGCTGCTCGGCGCCACCTGGCTGATGATGAAGACCGACGGCGAGCTGGCGGCACGTGCCGCGTGGCAAGCAAAGGAACTGCTTGCGGCTGTTTTGGTCTTCATGGCCGCGGTGAGTTCTACACGCCGCTGGCGTTTCCGCGCATCGCGCAGCGCTGGCTGACGCTGCCCAATATCCTCTACCTGGCGCCGGTGCCGATCGTGACCCTGCTGATCGCGTTCGCGCAATGGCGCGCCATCGAGGCCCGCCGCGAGTTGGCGCCGTTTCTCGCCACCGTCGCGCTGTTTCTGCTCGGCTATCTCGGCCTGGTGATCTCGACCTTTCCCTACATGGTGCCGCCGACGCTGACGATCTGGGACGCCGCCGCCGCGCCATCGAGCCAATTGTTTATGCTGACCGGCACGCTGCTGCTGCTTGCCGCTTATCCTCAGCTACACCGCACTCACCTATTGGCTGTTCCGCGGCAAGGTGCACGAGGGCGCGACGTATCACTGAGCTGCACGGCTAACGCGTCGCCGCGGCGACGCTGCCCGGCCGGATCACGCCCCAGCCGACCCGCAACAGCGGCAGCCGGCCTTGCACCGGCCGGTCGAATGTGCGCGGCACTTCGGGAACGAGATCGGGGAAATAGGCCTTGATATCCGGCGGGCGGCGTCGGCGAGGTGTCGGCGGTCAGCCAGACCACGATGGCGCCTTTCTTGCGGATGTCGTCGGCGGTGACCCATGGCGAACGCGCCGGATCGGCGTCGAAAAACACGCTCGGCCGGCTCGGCGCGGCGAGCGCAACCAGCGCGGCGGTGCGCGGATCGCCGGTGACGACGGCGAGCGGCTGCCCGGTGCGGCGCTCGAAACTGTCGGCGAAGAAGCGGCCCATGGCATTCGCCGGCTGCGCGACGTTCAGATCGGTGCCGACCGTCCACGGCAACAGCACGATCAGCATCGGCACGAAGATCGCCGGCACGACCAACAGACCGGCCCAGGCGAAGCCGAGAATGCGCTGGTGATAAAGCGCGATGCTGTCGCCGGCGGCGATGACGACGGCGAGACCGGACAGCACGACGAGCGGCGCGGCGCCGCCGATCGGCAGCCTTTGCCCGGCCAACAGCCGGCAACGATCGTCGCCAGCAACGCCGGCACCAGCGCGAAGACTTTGACGAACGTCAGCGCCAACGGATCGACCGGCGCGCGCGCGATCGGCGGCGCCGGGCTCGCGCGCACGCGCGGCCAGCCGCCCGCCAGCACGATCAGGATGGCGAGCCCGGCATGCGCGAGCAACAAGCGCGACGAGCAGCCGCAGCCAGGCCGAGGTGTTCTGGCTTGCCGTCGCCGCTTCGCGCAATCGCGCCAGCACCGGCGTCAGACTGCTCGCCCATGCCTTGCAGCCAAAGCAGATGCAGGAACAGAAAAAGCGCCAGCGCGACCGCGACGATCCACGGTTCGGCCGCTTCGAGCGCGGCGCGGCCGCGTTCGGTGACCGCGGTGAATACCACGAGCGCGCCGAGCAGGATCAGCGCGGCGTCGCTGGTGAGCAAGCATCAGCGCCGCCGCGACGCCGAGCACGTACCAGGATCGCTTGCGGCCCTGCAGTCACCGCCTGCCAGTAATGCAACAGCACCACCGCCCACAGCGCCATGGCCAGGATCGGCGGACCGAAATCCGGCGACGGCACCGTGAACAACGAAATGCCGACCATCAGCAGCACCGCCATCGCCGCATGCGCCGGCGCCGACGATGGCGCGGCCGAGCGCGAACACGCACCAATAGGTCGTGACCACGCAAATCTGCGCCAGCACATAGACGCCGAACAGGCCGGCGACGCGAAACGCGATCTCGGCAAGCCAATAAGCGAGCGGCGGACCGACGCCGGCATCGAACCGGGAATTCGTGGCCGATGGCGAGGAGCTGCGCCAGATCGCTCGGGCGGCGCCGAGTAGAACAGCATCGGCACCGCGATCCACACCAGCGCCTGCGCCAGCGCCGCCACCCAGAACACCAGCAGCGGGCGCGAGCGCAACAGTTCAATGTAAAGGGGGACGAAAAACATCGAACAGCTGGCTGGCGGGCACCGGATGCAGCATCGCCGAAGCGATCGGTTTGGCGGTGCCCTATACGGCGCGCACGCGGCTACAGAGGCAATACGCCGGCAATGGCCTCGTCGGCGTCGTCGTCGATGAGCCCAAGCGCGCAGGCCACCGGCGAGAACGAGCGGCGGTGATGGACCGTCGGGCCGAGCCGGTCGAGCGCGGCGAAATGCTCGGGCACGCTGTAGCCCATATGGCGCTCGAAGCCGTAGCCGGGATGCGCGGCGCCGAGACAGGCCATCAGCCGGTCGCGCGTGACCTTGGCGACGATGGAGGCGGCCGCGATCGAGGCGACCAGACCGTCGCCGCCGATGACCGCCTGGCAGTCGCAGCCGGCGTCGATGCGGTCGCGGCCATCGACAAAGACCAGGCGCGGCTTGACCGGCAGCGCGGCGACCGCGCGGGCCAGCGCCCACAAGCGACGCGCGCAAAATATTGTCGCGGTCGATGCGCGCACGGCGGCGCCATCGCCACCGCGACCTGCGCCCGCGCGCAGATGCGCTCGTACAGCACCTCCCGCCGCTCCGGCGTCAGCCGCTTCGAATCGTCGAGCCCGCGCGGAACATCGTCCGGATCGAGAATGACGGCCGCGGCAACGACCGGCCCGGCGAGCGGACCCCGCCCGGCCTCGTCGCAGCCGGCGATCGGCCATACGCCGCGCTTGAGCGCCGAGCGCTCGCGGCGGAATGTCGGCCGCACGATTTCTCTTCGCCGAGCGGCAGGCGCGCTGGACGTTGCGATTCCTTGCCGACCGGTTGGCATTGCCGACGATGCCATGCCGCGCATGATGCACGCATGCCGGCATGTCTGCATGCCGCAACGCGCCGGAGATTGCAGGCCAGAACAAATCGAGCTGCTCGGTCGCCGGCCGCGGAGGGCGGAAATGCTCGGTCGTGGTCTTCACGCTCGTCAGATTGAAGCCGAGCCGCTCGCAGGCGACCTCGAAACGGCGGCCGATCATCCAGGCGATCGGGCCGGATCCGGTCATGCGCTTGCCGAAGGTGGAGTCGTAATCCTTGCCGCCGCGGGTGTCGCGAATGAGCTTGAACACGTGCGCGACGCGGTCGGGAAAATTCTCGATCAGCCATTCGCGGAACAGATCGCGCATTTCGAGCGGCAGGCGCAGCAGCACATAGCCGGCATTGCGCACGCCGGTTTCCGCCACCGCATCGAGAATGCGCTCGATCTCGGCATCGTTGATCGCCGGAATGACCGGCGCGACCAGCGTCGAGGCCGGCACGCCGGCCGCCACCAATTGCCGCAAGGCGTCGAGCCGGCGCGGCGGCGTCGAGGCGCGCGGCTCCATGGTGCGCGCCAATTTCGGCATCGAGCGTCGTCACCGAGATCGCCACCTTGACCAGATCGCGCTTGGCCATGCGCGACGAGGATATCGAGATCGCGCAGCACCAGCGCCGATTTGGTCACGATGCCGACCGGATGGCCGGCGCGCTCCAACACTTCGAGGATGCGCCGCATGATCTGATAGCGCCGCTCGATCGGCTGATAGGGATCGGTATTGGTGCCGATGGCGATGATCTTCGGCACGTAGCCCGGCGCCGACAATTCGCGCTCCAGCAATTCCGGCGCGTTCGGCTTCATGAACAGTTTGGATTCGAAATCGAGCCCCGGCGACAGGCCGAGATAGGCGTGCGTCGGCCGCGCGAAGCAATAGACGCAGCCGTGCTCGCAGCCGCGATAGGGATTGATCGAACGGTCGAACGAAATGTCGGGCGAGTCGTTGCGGGCGATGATCTTGCGGGTGGCGTCGACCGTCACCGTGGTCTTGAACGGCGGCAGTTCGTCGAGCGCCTGCCAGCCGTCGTCGAAGGCGACGCGCGCCAGCGGCTCGAAACGGCCGGACGCATTCGACACGTGCCGCGGCCGCGGCGGCGCTCGCGGTCGACGGCAGTACCTAGCAATTCGCCCGCCGGCGCGGAGGGCAGCGGTGCCGGCGGGCGTCTCAAAGCGGATGACGCACTCATAGCTTTTCAGAACTCCCGGCTCACGACTCCGGTCTGGGAAGCTAACGCGCGGATGTGAACAAAACAAGAACAATTCTTCGTGATCGCTGCCTCCGATAACGAGGCTTGGAGCGCGGCAAATCCGGGCCTATTGAGCGTTCCGGGACAAGTGGTCTGGGGAGCCGGCGCAAGCCGTCGCTCCATGCTGAGCGTCATCATCCCGACGCAGGAATTCGGAGCGGGCGCTGGTGCCGACGCTGGCCGCGCTCGTTCCCGGCGCGACCGCCGGCATCATCAGCGAAGTGCTGGTGGCCGACGGCGGCTCGCAGGACGAAACCGCGGCGGTCGCCGACGTCGCCGGCTGCAATTTCATGCACCGTCGAGGGCCCGCTCGGCCGCCGGCTGAAGACGGCAGCGGCCGCAAGCGCGCGCGCCCTGGCTGATGTTCCTGCGGCCGGGCACCGTGCTCGACGCGCCGTGGACCGGCGACGTCGGGCGCTTCGTCGAGCAGCCCGCGCGCTACGGCGCAAGCGGCGGTGTTCCGGCGCGGCGGCCGGTCGCAGTCCGCGCTGCGCGAGATCGCTGGCGCTGATCGCCGCCGTGCTCGGCGGCTGGCCGCGGCCCGAACAGGGCCTCCTGATCGCCAAGTCGTTCTATGACGCGCTCGGCGGCCATTCCGAACGGCGCCGACGATCCCGAACCGGATTTGTTGCGCCGCATCGGCCGGCGCGCGCGGCGCTGCGGCTCACCACCAACGCGTTGCCGGCTCCGGGCGATACTTGACTTTGTCAAGTATCTCGAACACGCTGGCCGCATGGCACAACGGAACCGCGGCGTTCGCACCGCCGAAAATCGCATCGCCGAAATCGTATCGCGACCGTGCGCCGCTTCAACCGCTTCTACACGCGGCAGATCGGCGTGCTGCGCAAAACCTTTCTCGACAGCCCCTACTCGCTCGGCGAGGCGCGGGTGCTTTACGAGATCGCCAGCGGCCATTCGCCGACCGCAAGCGAGATCGGCCGCGCGCTCGATCTCGATGCCGGCTATCTGACGCCGCGTGCTGCGCAATTTCGAAAAGCGCGGCCTGGTCGAGCGCAAAGCCTCCGCGAGCGACGCGCCGGCAAAGCCATCTGGCGCTGTCGCCGCGCGGCCGCGCAAGGCCTACGCGCCGCTGGAAGCGCGCTCGCAGCGCGAGATCGGCGCGATGCTCGGCCGGGCTCAAGCCGGCGGAGCAGCCGCGGCTGATCGCGGCGATGACCACGATCGAAACGCTGCTCGGCGGCGCGGTGGAGCAAAAGCCGGCGGCGACGGGCGACTATCGTGCTGCGCGCGCCGGTGCCGGGCGATTTCGGCTGGATCGTCAAACGCCATGCCGAGCTTTACGCGCAGGAATATCACTGGACCGCGCCGTTCGAGGGCGTGTGCGCGCAGATCGTCGCCGACTTCGCCAACAAATCCGACGCCAAACGCGAGCGCTGCTGGATCGCCGAGATGGACGGCGAGAATGTCGGCACGTGATCCTGGTCGAAACAGACGCCGACGGTCGCCCGGCTCCGGCTTCTGCTGGTGGATCCGAAAGCGCGCGGGCTCGGCCTTGGCGCGCGCCTCACCGACGAGGCCGTCCGCTTCGCCCGCGCGCGCCGGCTACAAGAAGATCACGCTATGGACGCACAGCGTGCTCACCGCCGCGCGCCACATCTATCAGAAGGCCGGCTTCAAGCTGACGCGGAGCGAAAAGCGCAAGAGCTGGGGCCAGCCGTCGTCAGCGAAGACTGGGATCTGGATTTGTAGTGTTGTCATCATCCGCCAACGGGCCCGGCCTTCGGCCGGCCCGATGACAAGCTCCGGCGGATGATCCAGTAATCCGTGACCAATAGAGAAATCTTACGGAGATGTCGTTTACTGGATGCTCCGCCTGCGCGGAGCATGACAGTTCCTTTACACCGTCGCGCCCCCGGCCTTCGGCCGGCGCAGATGCTCGTCGAGCCGCGGCATGATCTCGACGAAATTGCACGGCCCGTAGCGATAATCGAGCTGGTGCACCAGAATCTCGTCCCAGGCATCCTTGCAGGCGCCGGGCGAGCCCGGCAGGCAGAAAATATAGGTCGAGCCGGCGACGCCGGCGGTGGCGCGCGACTGGATCGCCGAGGTGCCGATTTTCGGGAAACTGATCACCAGAAACAGCGCCGAGAAGCCGTCCATCTTCTTGTCGAACAGCGGCTCGACGGCTTCGGGCGTGACGTCGCGGCCGGTGAAGCCGGTGCCGCCGGTGGTGATGATGACGTCGATCATGGGATCGGCGATCCAGGCCTTGACCCGGGCGCGGATGGCCTCGATGTCGTCGGGCACGAGACTGCGCTCGGAGACGAAATGGCCGGCGCCGACGATGCGCTGCACCAACAGCGCGCCGGATTTGTCGTCCTTGAGCGAGCGCGTATCGGAGATCGTCAGCACCGCGATCTTGAGCGGCACGAACTCCTTGCGCTCGTCGATCCCAGGCATTTGTTACACCTACGCCACTCTACCAACCACACGCTCCCGCCAAGGCGGGAACCCCTGAGCATACCGGATTCCCGCATAGGCGGGAATGCGCGAAATCATGGGCCTACAGCACCTTGGCCGACATCGTATCGCAGGCGGAAACCTGGCCGGAATTGAAACCGCTCAGGAACCAGCGCTTGCGCTGCTCGGAGGTGCCATGGGTGAAGCTGTCGGGCACGACATAGCCCTGCATTTCCTTTTGCAGGCGGTCGTCGCCGATCGCGGACGCGGTCTGCAGGGCCTGATCGACGTCGCCCGGATCGAGGAAACTGTGCTTCGCCTGGGCGCGGTTCGCCCACACGCCGGCAAAGCAGTCGGCCTGCAGCTCGATGCGCACTTGCAGCGCATTGACCTCGGTCTGGCTCGCCGCCGCCTGCTGCGCCTGCGTCACGCGCGGCAGGATGCCGAGCTCGTCCTGCACGTGATGGCCGACTTCGTGCGCAATCACATAGGCTTCGGAGAACCGGCAGGCATTGCTGCTTGAGCAGGCACTGAACTTGTCCTGCATGTCCTGGAAGAACGACATGTCGAGATAGACCTGCTGGTCCTGCGGGCAATAGAACGGCCCCATCGCCGATTGCGCCACGCCGCAGCCGCCCTGAATCGCGCCCGAGAACAGAACAAGCCGCGGCGGATGGTAGGTCTTGCCCATCGCGGAGAACATGTCCGTCCAGCGGTCCTCGGTGTCGCCGAGCACGGCGGCGACGAAATCTTTGGTCGCTGCGGTCTGCGCGTCGTCCGCCGGCGGCGGACCGCTTTGCTGTGTCGGCGCGCCGCCGCCGGACAGAATTTGCGCGCCGTTGATCAGCACGCTCGGATCGATGCCGAGCGCCCAACCGACCAGGCCGAGAATAATGATGGTGCCGATGCCAAGACCGTGAGCGCCGCCCGGGAAGCCGCCGCCGCCACCGTCGCCGCGCTCGTCCTCGACATTGCTGCTGCGGCGGAAATCATCCCAACGCATGGTCGTTCTCCTTCATTCAAGCGGCGCGCAAGTGGTCTTTTTCAGTGTGAAAATACAAGCAGAGTACGCGCCATTAACCAAGTGTTTCCCGGCATTTATTGCCTAGCGCCGCGGGTTTTCCGGTTAACGCGTTTTTTACCTTGCGACGGCATGCTCCTGCCCGTCGGTTGTAGGTCCCGCGTCGCCGATCGCGTCGCCTGAGTCAGAGTTCTGAGTCATGGTTGTGTCGCGTCGCGGGGCGTCCGTAAGGACGCCCCGCGTGAGTTTTGAGTCCCAGAAGCCGCAAGCCTCCGCGCGCCAAAGTTCCGCGCGTATTGTTGTCGGCGATTGCGTCGCCGAGCTGACAAAACTTCCGGCCGCGTCCGTCGACCTCGTTTTCGCCGATCCGCCGTACAATCTGCAGCTCCAGGGCGATCTCAAGCGTCCCGACGATTCTCGCGTCGATGCGGTCGACGACGATTGGGACAAGTTCGCCAGTTTCTCCACTTATGACGATTTCACGCGCGCCTGGCTCATGGCCTGCCGCCGCGTCATGAAGCCTTCCGCCACGCTGTGGGTGATCGGCTCCTATCACAACATTTTCCGCGTCGGCACCGTGCTCCAGGATTTGGGCTTTTGGATCCTCAACGACATTGTCTGGCGCAAATCCAACCCGATGCCGAATTTCCGCGGCCGCCGCTTCACCAACGCGCACGAAACCCTCATTTGGGCGGCGCGCGACGCCGCAAAGCGCGATTATACGTTCAACTATGAGGCGCTCAAGGCGGGCAACGACGGCATCCAGATGCGCTCGGACTGGTTCATTCCGTTGTGCACCGGCGACGAAAGGCTCAAAGGCCGCGACGGCAAGAAGCTGCATCCGACGCAAAAACCGGAAGCTTTGCTCGCCCGCGTGATCCTCGCCGCATCGCGGCCCGACGATCTCATCCTCGATCCGTTCGCCGGCAGCGGCACCACCGGCGCGGTGGCGCGCCGGCTGCGCCGGCGTTTCATCGGCATCGAGCGCGACGCCGCTTATGCCGCGGCGGCGGAGAGCCGCATCGGCTCGACCGAGCCGATGGCCGAACCCGCGCTGGCCACCTTCATGACAGCGCGCGAGGCGCCGCGGGTGCCGTTCGCGACGCTGATCGAGCGCGGTCTCGTGACGCCGGGCATAGATCTCGTCGACGCCAAACGCCGGCATCGCGCGCTGGTCCGCGCCGACGGCGCGCTCGCACTCGGCGAGACGGTCGGCTCCATCCACCGCATCGGGGCTTTGGTGCAGGGGCTCGAAGCCTGCAACGGCTGGACCTTCTGGCACGTCGAAACGCCGAAGGGACTGAAGCCCATCGACGACTTCCGCGCCATCGTGCGATCGGAAATGGCGGAAGCCGCCGAAGTAAAGCCGCCGGCTACGTGCCGGGTATGACGTCCACAAGCAGCTCAAGCGCGCGTTTGGCGAAGGCATCCATATTCGAAAGCCGCTCGGAGCCGCCGGTGCGCAGCGTGATCGCGCGCTCGGCCGGACCGGAAATCCCAATACAAGTGTGGCCCGCCGGATCGCCGTAACGGTTGCCGCTCGGTCCCGTTGCGCCGGTTTCGCCAAGGCCCCAGGCCGCGCCGTGCCGCTCGCGCACGCGCCGCGCGATCAGCAGCGCATAGGCCTCGGTTGCCGGCCGCAAGCCGAGCATCTCGGCGTCGCCGATGCCGAGCAACGCCGCTCGCGACGATTTTGTATAGACCACGGCGCCGCCGAGAAAGTATGCCGAGGCGCCGGGCACAGCCAGCAGCGCCGCAGCGATCAGTCCGCCGGTCGAGGATTCGACGACGGCGATCGTCTCGCGGCGCGCGATCAGACGCTGCGCGATCGTCTCCGCCAGCGGCAGCAGCGTTTTCATAAATCGCCCCTCCCGATTTGGCAGAGCACGCGAAAGATGCCGATAGCGGCGCTTGGGAATTGCTTTGCCAATTGAGCGCCGATGGTTTCCGCATCTTCCTCATAAAGCGTGTCGATCATCAGTGCGCCGGCAATCTTCTTGTCACCGCCGCGCAATTTTTCTTCCATCGACACAGGCATAACCGCGGAATCGAGCGCGACCCATATTTCTCCGCCGCCGGCAGAGGCGCCGGCTGTGAGTTTTTCCAGCGTGCCCGACAGCGCCGCCTCATCCGGTTTCTGATGGAACCGGGCGAGGACGGCGAAAGCGCCGCGGAAACTACCGCGCCGAACAATGCGCCGGCACACGGTGCGGTTCATGTTGATAAAGACCTCCGACATGATCATACGCGTCATCGGCGTCGGATTGTCGAGCCGTTCAAGATAGGGCTTCGACGTCAGCACCTCGGGCGTTTCGACAAGATAGAAATTGAAATAGCCGGGCGCACCCGAAATGTTTTTATGGCGGCGGCCAAACAAAAAACCCGGCACGGCAAGCCGCTCCACGAGATGCTCGCCCTGAAACCATGCTTCGAATTCCGCCTCGCGTCCCGCGCGGCAATCGTTGAAGATCGCGAGTATTCCGGGCTTCGTCGTCATCGCGCCGCCACCACCATGATCTCGACCTTGTAGTCGGGCGAGGCGAGACCCGCCTCGACCGTCGCGCGCGCCGGCGTGTTGCCGGGCGACACCCAGGCATCCCACACCGCATTCATCTCGGCGAAATTCGCCATGTCGGTGATCCAGATATTGGCCGAGAGGAGTTTGCTCTTGTCGGTCCCGGCTTTGGCCAGAAAGCCGTCGATCTGGGACAGGATGCTCTTGGTCTGCTCGGCCGTGCTCTTGCCCTTGGGCGCGTCGGCGACGATGCCGGCCAGGTAAACGGTGTCGCCATGGACGACGGCCTTGCTCATGCGCGGCCCGGCCTCGTGACGTTCGATTTTCATGATTGATCCTTTCGGGTTTTTTGGGGCTTTTGGCTTGTTGTCGACAACTCAATCCGCCGGGAGCGCGTGCGCCACGACTTTGCGCATGAGGCTCGGCAAAGCTTCCCCGGCAAGCTCCGAGATTTTAACCCAGCGCGCACCTTGCGGCGCGGGCGACCTTGCCGGCAAGTCGGCAACATAGACCGTCAGTTCGAGCGGGAAGTGCGTGAAGACATGGCGGACTACGCCGAGCAAGCGGCGCCATGCGACGTGCTTTTTGGCGGGAAAGCGCGGCGCGTTCTTGAGCGCATCGCTTTCATCGAAATCCGCCCGCCATTCCGAAGTCGGCACTTCGGTCATGCCGCCGAGCAGGCCCTTGGCCGGACGCGAACGCAGCAAGATGACACCGTCGGCTCTTATCGCGACGAAAGCGGCGCCGCGGCGCAGAACGCCTTCGCGCTTCGGCGTCCGCCGCGGAAATGTCTCAGCCTCGCCGCGCCGATGCGCCGCGCAGCTCTCGTTCCAGGGACACAAGGCGCAAGCCGGACGCTTCGGCGTGCAAATGGTGGCGCCGAGATCCATCATGGCTTGGGCGAAATCGCCGAAACGATGCGACGGCGCCAGCGCGCCGGCGAGCCGGGAAATCTCCGGCTTCGCCGCCGGGAGCGGCGTCTCGATCGCATAAAGCCGCGCGATGACCCGCTCGATATTGCCGTCGACCGGCGTTGCCGGCTCATCGAAGGCAATCGCGGTGATGGCGGCGGCGGTATAGGCACCGATACCCGGCAAATCGCGCAACGCGGCCTCACGCGCCGGCAGCTTGCCGCCGTGCCGCTCGACCACGGCGCGGGCACAGGCGTGCAGATTGCGGGCGCGGGCGTAGTAGCCGAGCCCGGCCCAGGCCTTGAGCACGTCGTCGAGCGGCGCCGCCGCGAGCGCGCCGATCTCGGGCCAGCGCGCCAGAAAACGCGCGTAATAGGGCGCGACCGCCTTGACCGTCGTCTGTTGCAGCATGATTTCGGACAGCCAGACGCGGTAGGGATCGGAGCGCTGGCCGGGTGGCGCGCGCCACGGCAGTTTGCGGCGATGCCGGTCATACCAGGCGAGCAATGCGGTGGGTTGCGGTGACGAAACAGCCGCGTGGCCTTGAGCGCGCTGTCGCCCGGTCGACTTCGCTGCTAGCGTCGTTGTCGCCATCGAGGCAGGCATGACAGAGCCCCGCACCATGAACAAGCCGTCTCGCCCGTTCGCCAAGCCGCTGCGCGAAATCGCCGGCAAGATTGTCGGCGAGACGTTTACGCGGCAGGGATTTGCTTCCGCCGAACTGGTCACGCGCTGGTCCGATATCGTCGGCGTGGAAATCGCCGCGCATAGCGAGCCCATCAAGATTCAATGGACGCGGCCGGCGGACGGCGAGGCGGCGGAGCCCGGCGCGCTGGTCTTGCGGGTCGAAGGCCCGGCGGCGATCGAGATCCAGCACCTTGCCAATGTGATCTGCGAACGCGTGAACCAGTTCCTCGGCTGGCGCGCGGTGGCGCGCATTGCGCTCCGCCAGGCCCCGCTGCGCCGCGGTCAGCGCCAAACCGCCCCAGCCGTGGACACCGTGGTAGCCGAACAGATCGCCGAAACGCTGTCGGATATCGGCGACGACGATCTGCGGGCGGCGCTGGCGCGGCTGGGAGCGGCCATCAAGCGGCCGTGACTGCGCTTATTACGGGGGACCTAATTACGGGGGACTTATTGCAGGGGACTTGGCGCGATGGCGCGCTAATGCCACATTCCGGCTGCATAAATTTCTTTCCCGGATCAGGAGCTTCCCTTGCCGCTCACTCGCCGCCAATTGCTTCCGGCCCCTGCTTTATTCGCGCTCGTTGGGGGCGGAATCGCAGCCGACCTTTGGCCGCGGCTGATCGGCCCGGCGAGGGCGGATGACACCGTCTCGGCCGCCGACCTGGCCCAGGCCGGGGCCGACGGCGACATTGTCCTTGGCTCGGACAAAGCGCCGGTCACCATCATCGAATATGCCTCGATGGACTGCCCGCACTGCGCGCATTTCACCACCACCACTTACCCCGAGCTCAAGAGCCGCTACATCGATACCGGCAAAGTGCGCTACATCTTCCGCGAATTTCCGCTGCATGAGATCGCCGTTGCCGGCTCCATGCTGGCGCGCTGCGCCGGCAACGACAAATACATGGCCGTCGTGGAAGTGCTGTTCGCCAAACAGATCGACTGGGTCGTGGCAGGAACCGCTGCAGCCGCTCGAGGGTCTCGCCAAGCAATTCGGATTCACCGACCAGTCCTTCAAGGATTGCATCGCGAATCAGAAGCTCGAAGCAGACATCCTTGCCGTCCGCGATCACGCCATCGAGAAGCTCGGGGTCAATTCGACGCCGACTTTTTTCATCAATGGCAAGAAGGTAGTCGGCGACCTTTCGATCGACCAAATGGCCAAGGAAATCGACCCCTATCTCAAGGAAGGATAAGGGTTTTTCGCGCCGGCCGTGCCGCGAGCCGCGGCGGCTCCGGCGCCCCCAACCGGGCTGCCGGCGATGCGAAGGTCTGTATAATTCGGCGGAACAGTTGCGCTTGGAGTCCTGACGATTCATTCTCCGCGCCGATGCGGCACCCCGCGCGCGCCGAACGGCCCAAACTCCCGGCGCGCGCTTTACTGATTCCCATCTTCGCCGCAGCCGGGGACACGGACCTAGCGAATGAAGCTCACGCGGCTGCGCCTGATCGGCTTCAAGTCCTTCGTCGAACCGACCGACTTTGAGATCGAGCCCGGGCTGACCGGCGTCGTCGGTCCGAACGGCTGCGGCAAATCCAATCTGGTCGAAGCCGTGCGCTGGGTGATGGGCGAAGCCTCCTATAAAGCGATGCGCGGCGGGGAGATGGACGACGTCATCTTCTCCGGCAATACCGAGCGCCCGGCGCGCAACCATGCCGAAGTCGCGGTTTCGATCGACAACAGCGAGCGCAAGGCGCCCGCCGTCTTCAACGAATTCGATACGCTCGAAGTGTCGCGCCGGATCGTGCGGGAACATGGCTCGACTTTCCGCGTCAACGGCCGCGAAGTGCGTGCGCGCGATGTCGCTATGGTGTTCGCCGACGCCTCCACCGGGTCGCGCTCGCCCGCTTTGGTGCATCAGGGCCGCATCGGCGAGATCATCCAGGCGCGCCCCGATCAGCGCCGCCGCGTCCTCGAAGAGGCCGCCGGCATTTCCGGGTTGCATGCGCGCCGTCACGAAGCGGAGCTGCGGCTCAAGGCCGCCGAGCAGAATCTGGCGCGGCTCGAAGACGTCATCGGCCAGCTCGCCGCCCAAGTCGCCGCGCTGAAGACCCAAGCGCGGCAGGCGGTGCGCTACCGCAATATTTCCGGCCAGGTGCGCCGCACCGAGGCGCTGCTGTTTCATTTGCGCTGGATCGCGGCACGGACCGAGCTCGGCGAGACGCAGCGCGGCAAGGACGAAGCGGTTCGCGTCGTCGCCGCGCGCACCGGCGAGCAAGCGCAAGCCTCGACCCGCCAGGCCCAGGTCGCCGCCGGGCTGCCGGCCTTGCGCGAGGCCGAGGCCAGGGCCGCCGCGGCACTGCAACGGCTCGTCATCGCGCGCGAAACCCTCGAACGCGAGGAGACGCGCGCCAAGGAGCGCATCGGCGAACTGGACCGGCGGATCGAGCAATTCGCCGCCGACCTTGCGCGCGAGCGCGCACTGGCGGCCGATGCCCAGGCGGCGCTGCATCGCCTTGATGCCGAGGAGGCCGCGCTCCGGGCGGTGGCGCACGAAACCGATGCGCGGCTTACCGGCGTCAATGCGCGTGTCGCGACGGCTGAATCCGCGCTGGCCGGTTCGGAAAGGTCGTTTGCCGAATTGACCGGCGCGCTGGCGGACCTGACGGCACGGCGCAATCAGCTCCAGGCGGCGATGCGCGAGCATGGCGAGCGCGCGGGCCGCCTCGAAGCCGAGCTGACCAATATCAATGCCGGCCTTGCCGCGACCGACAGCTGGCGCTCCGGATGTGACGGCACTCACGGCGGTGTTGGCAAGCGCACAGTCCGCGCTTGCCGAAGCCGAGCAAGCCGCACGCGATGCCGAGGTCGCGCACGCGAAGGCCCGGGAAAACATCGACGCGGCACGCTCCCCGCTCACCGCCGCCGAGAAGACCGTGCATCGGCTCGAAACCGAGGCGAAGACCATCGGCAAATTGCTCGCGGTCGAGAGCCAGAATCTGTGGCCGCCGGTGATGGATGCCGTCACCGTGACCAAGGGCTACGAGAAGGCGCTTGGCGCTGCGCTCGGCGACGATCTCGACGCGCCGGTCGGCACATCGGCGCCGATGCATTGGGCCGGCGCCGCGCTCGATCCGTCCGACCCGGCTTTGCCGCACGGCATCACGGCATTGTCCCGCTATGTCAAAGCGCCGCCCGAACTGGCGCGGCGTCTCGCCCAGATCGGCGTTGTCGAGCGCAACGACGGCGCGCGCCTTGCCGCCACGTTAAAACCGGGGCAGCGGCTGGTATCCCGTGAGGGCGATTTCTGGCGTTGGGACGGGTTCGCCGTCGCCGCCCACGCGCCGACCGGGGCGGCGCAGCGGCTGGCGCAGCGCGGCCGCCTGCAGGCGATCGAGGGCGAGCTGGTGGCGGCACGGGCCGACGTCGAGGCCAAACGCCGCGACGTCGAAGCGGCGGAAACCGCGGTCGCGGCAGCGGCCGCCGCCGAGACCGACGCGCGGGCGCGCTGGCGCGAGGCGCAGCGCATGACCGATACCGTTCGCGAGAACTATGCCGTCGCCGAGCGCGAGATCGGCCGCAATGCCGCGCGGATTTCGGCACTCGAGGAGGCCAAACAGCGGATCAGCGCCGGCCGCGATGAAACCAGGCTCGCGCACGGCGACGCGGAAAAGGCGCTGGCCGCGCTGCCGGGCGCCGCCGAGATCGAGAAAAAACTCGCCACGGTGAACGACGTCATTGCGCGCGAGCGCAACAGCTGCGCCGAATTGCGCGGCCAAGCGCAGGCCATCGGGCGCGAGGCCGAACTCGCCAATCATCGCCTGACGGCAATCGCCGCCGAACGCCAGGCCTGGAGCGAGCGCAACGATAACGCGGCGGCGCAGATCGCCACCCTCGAGCAGCGCACGCGGGAGGCGACCGCCGAGCGGGCGGAACTGCAAAACGCGCCGCAAAAATTTGCCGCGGAGCGGCAATCGCTGATCGGCGCGATTGAAAAGGCGACGGCCGAACGCCGCGCCGCCGCCGACCGGCTGGCCGCCGCCGAGACCGAGCTCGCCGAAGCCGACAAAGCCGCGCGCGCGGCGCTCGAAGCGGTCGGCGAAGCGCGCGCGGAAGCCGCGCGCGGCGAGGAACGCCACGACGCCGCCAAACGCCGCCTCGCCGATATCGAGCATGAAATCCGTGAAGTGCTGCAGGTCGAACCCGCCGCCGCGGCCGAGGTCGCCGAGCTCAAGCCGGACGCCCCGCCGCCGTCGATCGCCGAGGTCGAGGCCAAGATCGAGCGCATCAAGCAGGAGCGCGAGCGGCTTGGTTCGGTGAATTTGCTCGCCGAGCAGGAGTTGCGCGACGTCGAGGCGCAGCACGACAAGCTGACGTCGGAGCGCGACGACCTCGTCGAGGCGATCCGGCGGCTCCGCCAGGGCATCCACAGCCTCAACGGCGAAGCGCGCGAACGGCTTCTCACCTCGTTCCAGGTCGTCAACGAGAACTTCAAAAAGCTGTTCAGCGAATTGTTCGGCGGCGGCACCGCCGAATTGCAGCTTATCGAGAGCGAAGACCCGCTCGAGGCCGGACTTGAAATCATGGCGAAACCGCCGGGCAAGAAGCCGGCGACGCTGTCATTATTGTCCGGCGGCGAGCAGGCGCTCACCGCGCTCGCCTTGATCTTCGCCGTATTCCTGACCAATCCGGCGCCGATCTGCGTGCTCGACGAGGTCGACGCGCCGCTCGACGACTACAACGTCGAACGCTTCTGCGACCTGCTTGACGAGATGACGCGTTCGACCGACACCCGCTTCATCATCATCACGCACAATCCCATCACCATGGCGCGCATGAACCGCCTCTACGGCGTCACCATGGCCGAGCGCGGCGTGTCGCAGCTGGTGTCGGTCGACCTGCAAGGCGCGGTGAAGCTGCGCGAGGCGAGCTGAGACGGGCGCACGCCCGGTCAGTTACCGCTCAATTTGAATAATTTGATCGCATTGGTGCGGCCGATCTTCATCCGGTCGGGCTCGCTGATCGGGCAGGCGTCGAACCAGCGCGCGGCGTGATCGATATTCTCGAACGGCCAGTCGGTGGAGAACATGATGCGGTCGGCGCCGATTTCCAGCATCGCGTTCATCAGCGCCTGGGTGCGGAAATTGCCCGACGTGGTGAGATGGAAGTTGGCGCAGAAATATTCGCCCATGCGTTTCTTCGCCGGCCAGCTATGCCGGTTGGGTATCCACGCATTGGAATTATCGACGCGCCAAATGCCATAAGGCAGGTTCTCGCCCATGTGGCCGAGCACGATCTGAAGCCGCGGATAGGCGTCGAACAGGCCCGAAGACATCAGCCGCAATGCATGCACCGCGGTCTCCTGGCCGAACGCCCAGATCGGTCCCATCAGCCAGGGATGGCCCTGGTAAATCCGCGCATCGCGCGGCAGCGGATTGCGCGGATGCAGATAGAACGGCACGTCGAGCCGCTCGACCGTCGCCCAGAACGGCCGGTATTGCGGCTGGTCGTAATAGACCGCCGTCTCCGCGTCGCCGATCTGTGAGAAACCGTTGACCAGCGCGCCGCGAAAGCCAAGCTCCTTCACGCAGCGATCCAGTTCGCGCGCCGCGCCTTCGGGGTCTTGCATGGCGAGCGCGGCAAAGCCCTGAAAACGATCCGGCCGCTTGTGGATCTGTTCGGCCAGATAGTCGTTGGCCTTGCGGGCAATCTCGGCGGCGCGTGCCTTTTCGGGAATGGCCTGCACCGCCGGCGCATTGAGCGACAATAAAGTTATCTCGATGCCCTGCTCGTCCATTTCGCGCAATCGCCGGTCATGAATGTCCAGCACGCGGCTTTTGACCTCCTGCCAGACGCGGTCGGGAAAATAGCCGTTGGAAATCCTCGACAGTCTCCGGGATGGCGAAATGCTCTTCGAGTGCGACTTTGCCCTGCATGGTCCCTCCGGAGGCTCTTTGGCCGGCCTGGCGCCGGCGGATTAATCTTAACACGGGCATTGCGCGCGCGGCGCGCCCGCGAACCGCATGGCTGCCATCGCTGGCACAGTTCTCGCGACATTGCGGCTGAGCTTCCGGTGCTGTCCCATTTCGGGGCGGCGGCGGGATGCATTCGCAAAAACAAGTCAAGGCCGAGCAGCCGTACCGATGAACATGCAGCCCGCCTACACGCTGGCGACCTCTCCGCAGACGAGCCGGGTGCTGCGCGGCTGGGCGCTGTTGTCGCGGGGCACATTCTCCACCGCGATTTTCCTCATCGACGTCGCCCTGATTGTGGCGATGTCGTTTGCCACCGGCATCGCCTACTACCGCATCGCCTACGGCGACTTCGGCAACATTTCTTCCTACGTCCAGGTCGGCGTGCTGGCGGCAAGCATTTTCGCGGTCTCCAACGTCTTCCGCGGCGAATACCGGCTGCCGAACTTCTTCGCCTTCAAGCCGCATGCCCGGCGCACCATCCAGTTGTGGAACGTCACTTTGATCTGCCTGCTCATGCTCGGCTTCATGGCGCAGATCGGCGACGATTATTCGCGCGGCTGGATCGTGCTGTTCTATTTCGCCGCGCTCGCCGGCCTGATCGTATCGCGCTTTGTTATCGTGCGCGTCACCGCGCTGGCCCGCGCCGCCGGGCTTATTTCCGCGCAGCGGATTTGCCTGATCGGCACCGGCACGCATATCGGCGCCTTCATCCAGCATTACGAGCCGTGGACGCTAGGCCTCAATGTCGTCGGCTGCCGTTTTCTCACCCCGGTCCCGGTCAGCGCACCCGCCGAGACCCGCCGCGCCGCGCTCGACCGCGACCTCGCCGAGGCGGTCGCCAGCGTGCGCAATCTCGAACCCGACGCCATTTACCTTTTGCTGCCGTGGTCGGCGACCGAGATCATCGACCGTTGCGCCGAGACGTTCCTGGCGCTGCCGGTCGAGATCCATCTCGGTCCCGAGCAAATCCTGCACAAATTCGATGAAGTCGAACTGGCCAAGGTTGGGCCGCTGGCGAGCCTGCAATTGACGCGCCTGCCGCTGTCGCGCGCCGAGATCGTGCAGAAGCGCTTTTTCGATCTGCTGTGCGCGGCGCTTGCGCTAATCGTCCTGACGCCGCTCATCATCGCCGTCGCCATTTTGATCAAGCTCGACAGTCCGGGCCCGGCTTTCTTCGTGCAACGGCGCTATGGCTTTAATCAGCAGCCGTTCCCGATCATCAAATTTCGCACCATGCGAACGCTCGAGGATGGCGCCGTGATCCGGCAGGCACGCCGTGACGATCCGCGATTGACCAAAGTCGGCGGCTGGCTGCGGCGCTGGAACATCGACGAAATTCCGCAGCTGTTCAACGTGCTGACCGGGGACATGTCGCTGGTCGGCCCGCGCCCGCACGCGCTGTCGCACGATCACGATTACGAGCAGCGCATTTCGCTCTACGCCCGGCGGCATAATGTCAAACCCGGCATCACCGGCTGGGCGCAGATCAACGGCTATCGCGGCGAAATCGACACCGACGAGAAGATCCGCAAGCGCGTCGAATATGACCTGTTCTACATCGACAACTGGTCGCTGTGGCTCGACCTGAAAATCATCGCGCGGACGCTGTTGTCTCCCACCGCCTACCGCAACGCTTATTAGGGCGTGTACTCATAAATCGAGGTTGGTTGGCGGTTGATCGATGTTCGCTTTACCCCCGAAAGCGGACATCAATCGGCGCGGTTGGCATGTCCGCTTTGGGCCAATAGCGGACATCGCCTATTCAACTCACCTTTCCGATATCCGGTAACTTTCGTCGGGGCGTAGAGACGGAAGTTGATCGCGTCATACTGTTTGGAAAAATCGAAACGACGTCCGAGAAAACCCGAGCTGCCGATAGAAGCGGTGCGCATCAACGCGTCCCTCGGCGCTGGTGAGCTCGAGGCCCGAGCAACGATGCTCGCGCGCAAAGTCGATCGCCGCCGTGAGCAGCTTCTGACCAAGACCATGGCCGCGATGCTGAGATGAAACGACTAGACTTGTGATCCTGCAAATCGTTGAGCCCGTGGGAAAATAGAAAACCAGCTCGGCACTGATCAGGCCCACTACTTCTGCTGCCAACTCCGCGACGAGACAGTAACTGGTCGCGCTACGCAGGGAACGAACGAGGCGGTCTCGCGCCTCTGCCTCGGTCGACGGGTAACCGAGTTCGGTTAACAGCGAAGCTGCGTGTTTTGCATCGGCCTCTGTAGCACGCCTGAGTATGACCTTCATGTCGTCTCTCTCCCAGACGATTGGCGACAAGCCGCCCGGTCGGGCCGGAGCAGCGACATCGCACTGTGCCAGTGCCGCGAAAGGTCATCTAGCCGCAGCGATACTGAGACCACTGATAAATTCGCGCCGTCTCATCGTCGCCCCAAGGCTTCAAGAGACAGGATAATACTGGGTTCGACTAAAGGTTTGAAAGCGGTTGCTGATGTCCGCTTTGGGTCATTAGCTGCCGCGACCGCTGACGGCGACCGTGTCCGCTTTACCCGCAAAAGCGGACATTGGCCGGGGCGTTTATGAGTCCACGCCCTAGCTCAGCCCGCCAACGTAGCGATGGCGGCGACCGCTCCCGCGGTGACAAGCGCCGTCGACAGCCACAGCACGCCGATGAGCAGCCATAACGGCTGCGATTTGGCGACCGTCAGCGGCGATGCCGGCTTGCTCCAGGATTCCAGCGCCGGTTGCGCGAGCCGCAGTGCGGCACTGGCGCGCTCGATAGCGGCATATTCACGGGCAAGCTGTGCCTGCTCGAACTGGTGCAGCGCGCTCATATCCGCATCGCCGTCCGTCGCACGCCGCCCCGCAGGCTCGAAGGTGCGATCCCCGAGCAATGGGGCGTGGCCACTGGAAGGGTCGTCTGGCAGTGGGCCGAGAGAATACCCTGACATTTGCGCCCACCTGTTTGGCCGATTTTTAAACGATGCGGCCGATCGACGCGACGCGGATCGGGAGCTAACCTTAACGGCGCAACCGGCGCTTTGAGGGGTGCGGCGATGGTGCCGGGCCGTCGAACGGCGAGCCGCTCGCGATCGTCATAGAGTGCGACTATCTATCGTTGCGGCTGTAAGCCCCCGCCCGGGCGCGACGGGGGAGCCCGCCCAAGGAGACTGTCATGTCCACCTCGACCATCATTATCCTTGCCGTAATCGTCGTTATCGTCGTGTGGGCGATCGGGGTCTACAACAGCCTCATTTCCATGCGGCAGCGCGTCAACCAGGCCTTTGCCGACGTCGATGTGCAGCTGCGCCAGCGGCATGACCTCATTCCCAATTTGGTCGAGACGGTGAAGGGCTATGCCGCGCACGAGAGCGGCACGTTTGAAAACGTGGTCAAGGCGCGCAATGCGGCGATAGCCGCGCAAGGCCCCGAGCAGCAGGCGGCGGCGGAAAACATGCTCAGCGGGGCATTGCGCCAGCTTTTTGCGTTGTCGGAGCGTTATCCCGACCTCAAGGCCAGCGCCAATTTCCAGCAATTGCAGGCGGAGCTCGCCGATCTCGAGAACAAGATCGCCGCCTCGCGCCGCTTCTTCAACAACGCGGTGCAGGAATACAATACCGGCATTCAACGCTTCCCTGCGGCTTTGTTCGCCGCCTCGTTCGGCTTCGCGCCGAAGACGTTCTTCGATCTCGGCGACGAACGCGCCAGCGTCAGCGAAGCGCCGGCGGTGAAATTCTAGCCGAACAGACCCGCGATGGCCGCTTATGGTCTTTACAGCCATATTCAATCGAACCGGCGCCGTTCGATAATCCTGCTCGTCGGGCTGTTTTTTCTCGTCTATGTGCTGGTCTATGCCGGCGCGCTGGTGGCCGAAGGGCTGTCGGTCGACGCCGATATCAATACGCTGCTGCAGCTTGCCTGGCTCGATTTCATCAAAGCGGCGCCGTTCGCGACCCTCGGCACGCTGCTCTGGATCGCGATCGCCTATTACTTTCATCAGAACATGATCGATGCGCTGACCGGCGGGCGAGAAGTACAGCGCGCCGATCAGCCTCGCCTCTACAATATCCTGGAGAATCTCTGCATTTCGCGTGGCATTGCCACGCCAAAGCTCAAACTGATGGATTCCACCGCGCTCAATGCGTTCGCAACGGGAATGAATCAAAAACAGTATTCGATCACCGTCACCTCCGGGCTGCTCAACCGGCTCGACGACGCCGAAATCGAATCCGTGCTCGGCCACGAGCTCACCCATATCCGCAACGGCGACGTCCGCATGATGGTCATCGCCGTCGTCATTGCCGGCGTCGTCTCCTTTTTCGTCGAGCTGATCTTCCGGCTGTGGTTCTATAACGGGCTCGGTTTTCGCGGCGGACGCTCCAATAATCGCCAGGGCGGCGGCGCCGGAATCGCGATCCTGATCGGCATCGCGCTACTTGTCGTCGCCTACATTCTATCCTTCGTCATTCGGCTGGCTTTGTCGCGCTCGCGCGAATATCTCGCCGATGCCGGAGCGGTGGAGCTGACAAAAAATCCCGACGCAATGATCTCGGCGCTGCGCAAGATCGAAGGCCGCGGCGAATTGCCGGGCGCGACCTCGGCGGTCATGGAAATGTGCGTCGATAATCCGCGCGAAGGCTTTGGCGAATTGTTCGACACCCATCCGACCGTGGACGAGCGCGTCGCGGCGCTGGTCAAATTCGCCGGCGGTCACGATACCGGCCCCATCGCGCTGCCGCCGCAGCAAAGCGGCATGGACGATCGCGCCGGCGAGCCGGCGCCCGCCGGTCCCTGGGGTCCCGCGCAGGAAGAACCGAGCGCGGCCGGCAGCGACGGACCATCGCCGCCGTCCTCTTCTGGAACACCTGACAGCCCCGCTGCGCCGGGACCATGGTCCGAGCCCGCTAAACCGACTTCGGCGCCGACTTCCGCCGGCCCGGCCGGCCCCTGGAGCCCGCGCCGCGATTAACCTTAACAAGTTACAAATGCCCGCCAAACCGGCTTGGCGAGCCCGCCGGCGGCCTATGAGGCTTCCAAACTTCCCCGTGCCTGTGTAGAACCGAAGCCAAGCATGGAGGACGCGGCGTTACGGCGTCAGTGAGGGTTCGATCATGGCTAAACCGGCATTGATCTTGGTTGGCGCGGACAAAGGCGGCGTGGGCAAGACCACGGTCGCGCGTACCTTGCTCGACTACTTTACGGCGCATCACGTTCCGACCCGCGCCTTCGATTCGGAATCGCCCAAAGGCACGCTCAAGCGCTTCCACGGCGACGCCGCCGATATCGTCGACGCCACTTCGGTCGCCGACCAGATGCGGATCATCGACACGCTGTCGACCACCGAACTCGACCGTTACCGTCGTCGACGTACGCGCCGGGCTGCTGTCGCCGACGTTGCGCGCGCTGCGCGATATCGGCTTCCTCGACGCGGTGAAGAAGGGTCAAATCACCTTCATCGTCTTCCATATTCTCGGCTCGTCGATCGCCTCGTTGAACGAGATCGAGGAAACCGCTCCCTTCACCGTCGACGCCAAATATTTCCTGGTCAAGAACTTCATCAACAACACCAGCTTCTTCGAATGGGACCAGGCGACGCAGGCGTCTTATTTCAAGAAGCTGAAGGATGCGGCGGTCATCAACATCCCGAAGCTCAATGAGATGGCTTACGAGCAGGTCGAACTGGCCTCCGTGCCGTTCCTGACCTTCGTCGCCAACAAGAATCCGAAGGGCGACACCGCCAATTACTCGTTCGTGCTGCGCGGCTATGTCCGGCACTGGCTCGGCAATGTGTGGGCCGAGTATGACCGGGTAAAGCTGCTCGATATTTTCGACACCGCCAGCAACTCGGTCACCGCTCAACGCGCCCAGCAGGCCGTGAACCGGTCGTAACCGGGCGGCCATCATTCTGTGGGCCGGACGCCGCCGCTTTAGCAAACAGCTAGAGCCGGCTGTGAATTCATCGTAACGTCGCGGCAATGCCGCAACCCAGCCCGCTCTACATCATCGCTTCGCAGCATCCGCGCGTCGGCAAAACGCTGATCGCGCGGCTATTGATCGAGTTCCTCCGGCTCAGCGGCAAGACGCTGGTCGGCTACGATCTCGATCCGCGCGAACCGGCGCTGGCGGCCTATTTCCCCAATCTGGTCTGGCCGCTCGACATCGCCGATACGCCCGGCCAGATGGCGCTGTTCGACCGGCTGATCGCCGACAAATGGCGCGCCACCGTCATCGATCTCGGCTACGGCCTGTTCGAGCAATTCTTCAACGTGATGGCCGAGATCGGCTTCGAGCGGGAGGCGCGCCGGCAAGGAATCGAACCGGTGGTGCTGTTCATCACCAACTCGGCGCCGATCACCGCGCGCAATTATGCCGCGCTGCGCGGCCGCCTGCCGCAAACCACGTTCGTGCCCGTGCACAACGAGGCGGCGGCGTTCATGTTCATCCCGCAGGATTTTCCGCCGTCGCGCGCCGAATATGGCGCGATCCGCGTGCCGCGGCTGTCGCCGATCGTCCGCGGCGTCATCGACCGGCCGGGCTTCTCGTTCGGCGCTTACATGGCGCATCAACCGGGCGGACCGACCGAAGTGCATAGCTGGATCGGCTCGATCTTCACCGAATTTCGCGAGCTCGAATTGCGGCTGCTGATCGGCGCGCTGGAATCGTCGCTGCGTGGCGGCCGGGAGCCGATCCAGCAGGAGCGTGACGGCGCTAGTGCCCCTCGAAGCTGAGCAGCGTGCGCACCGGCACGCCGAGCTTCCTGATTTTGTCGGCGCCGCCCAGTTCCGGCAGATCGATGACAAAGCAGGCCGCCACGACATCGGCTTTGAGCTGCTTTAGCAGCTTGACCGCCGCCTCGGCGGTGCCGCCGGTGGCGATCAGATCGTCGACCAGAATGACGCGCTCGCCCGCCACCAGGGCGTCCTCGTGCATTTCCATTTCGTCAACGCCGTATTCGAGCGAATAGCCCACGCTTACCCGCTTGAACGGCAGCTTGCCCTTCTTGCGGATCGGCACGAAGCCGCAGGAAGCCTGATGCGCGACGGCGCCGCCGAGGATGAAGCCGCGCGCTTCGATGCCGGCCACTTTGTCGATCTTGCCGCCGGCCCACGGCTGCACCAGTTCGTCGACCGCGCGGCGGAACGCCCGCGCGTTGCCCAACAGCGTGGTGATGTCGCGAAACATGATCCCCGGCTTGGGATAATCCGGGATGGTGCGGATCGCAGCCTTGAGATCGTTCTCGAGCGCGACGCTGGTCATGGTCTGACGTCCAATAGCCGCCGGCGGCGCTCAGTTCTCAGCGTATCGTGCAGCACGGCGTGCCAGATCTTTTTCTTGGTGAAGTACAAGAGGCCCGTGAACACGATGAGGAAGACCATCACCTGGAAGCCGAGGCGCTTGCGCGCATCGAGCGTCGGTTCCGCCGCCCACATCAGGAAGGCGGCGACGTCGCGGCCATATTGGTCCACCGTGGTCGGCGTTCCGTCGGTATATTCGACCTGCCCGTCGGTGAGCGGCTTCGGCATGCCGATGGCGCCGCCCGGAAAATACTTGTTGTACTGGCCGCCCGGCGGCAGCGCGAAGCCCGCCGGCGGGTCGGTATAGCCATTGAGGATGGCGTGGATGTAGTCGGGGCCATCCTCCTGGTACATCAGGAACGCATCGAAGATGAACTGCGGAAATCCCCACTCATAGCTGCGCGCCTTGGCGAGATCGGACATGTCCGGCGGCAGCTTGCCGCCGAGCGCGGCGCGCGCGGCTTGGTCGTTGGCGAATGGCGGCGGAAAATAATCGGAAATTTTGCCCGGCCGCTGGAACATCTGGCCCTCGTCATTGGGGCCGTCGGTAACCTGGAACGTGGCGGCGATGGTCGCCGCCTGCGGGTCGGTGAAGCCGGGGCCGCCCGGATCGGCGAGATTACGGAACGCCAGGAGCTTCAGGCTGTGACAGTTCGAGCAGACCTCGCGATAGATTTTGAAGCCGCGCTGGAGCTGCGCCGGGTCATAGGTGCCGAACGGGCCGGAGAATGACCATTTTTGCCGCGGCGGCGCGTCGGCTTCCTGCGCCGAGCCCGTGCGCATTCCGAAACCCGACAGCGCGGCCGCGAGCAGCAAAGCCGTGACGATGTGGCGACGACAATTCCGAGAATTCATGGTGCTGCTCCCCTAAGCCTTGGCGCCGGGCGGCGGCGCGTGCTGCAGCACCGATTCGGAAATCGAATTCGGCAGCGGTTTGGTCCGCTCGAACAGGCCGAGCAGAGGCAGGATGATAAAAAAGAAGGCGAAATAGTAGGCGGTGAGTATTCGCGCGGCGATCACATAGCCGCCGGTCGGTTCCTGCGAGCCGAGATAGCCGAGTCCGACGACGGCGGCGAAAAAGATGAACAGGAACTGCCGATAGAGCGGCCGATAATTCGCCGAACGCACGCGCGACGTATCGAGCCAGGGCAGGAAAGCCAGCACGATGATCGAACCGGCAAGGGCCGTTACGCCAAGCAGCTTGCTCGGGATGCCGCGCAGGATGGCGTAGAACGGCAGGTAATACCATTCCGGAACGATATGCGTCGGCGTCTGGCTCGGATTGGCCGGAATGTAATTGTCGGAGTGTCCGAGATAGTTCGGGATGTAGAAGATGAAAAAGGCGAAGAAAATGCAGAACACACCCATGAAGAAGGAATCCTTGACCGTGGCATAGGGCGTGAACGCCACCGTATCCTTCTCGGTCTTCGGCTCGACGCCGGTCGGATTGTTCTGACCGACCATGTGCAGCGCCCAGATGTGCAGCACGACCACGCCGACGATGACGAACGGCAACAGGTAGTGCAGCGAGTAGAAGCGATTGAGCGTTGGATTGCCGACCGCGTAACCGCCCCATAGCCAGGTGACGATCGAGCCGCCGACGCCGGGGATCGCCGAGAACAGATTGGTGATGACGGTCGCCGCCCAAAAACTCATCTGGCCCCACGGCAGCACGTAGCCCATGAAACCGGTGGCGACCATGAGCAGGAACAGGATGACGCCGAGGATCCACAGCACCTCGCGCGGCTCTTTGTACGAGCCGTAGTACATGCCGCGGGCGATGTGGGCATAGACGGCAAGGAAGAAGAACGCGGCGCCGTTGGCATGGACGTAGCGCAACAGCCAGCCGTAATTCACGTCGCGCATGATGGTTTCGACGGAATTGAAGGCGTAATCGACGTGCGGCGTATAGTGCATCGCCAGCACGATGCCGGTGACGATCTGCACGCCGAGCATGAAGGTGAGAATGCCGCCGAACGTCCACCAATAATTCAAATTGCGCGGGGTCGGATAGGCGACGAATGAAGAATAGACGAGGCTCGCGATCGGGAGCCGCCGCTCCATCCATTGCATGAAGGGGCTTTGCGGCTGGTAGGTCGAGTGTCCGCTCATTTTCGAACCTTAATTGCCTGATGGGGCGATGCTTCGCCGATCCGTCGCAGCGCCGGCAGTCGCAGCCGCAATATAAAGGAAATCGCGGCGCGTGGGCTCCGCCGTTGAGTTTGCTGTCACAGCCTTCGACCCTCTTCCGTCTTGCCGTTTGCCCCGTCCGCGCTGCAAACCGCCCGCCCCCTCCCCGGGGGTTCGGCGGCGGAAGGACCGGTCGCATCCGACCTGGGGAAGGCCAGCGGCGACGCATTCCGGCGGAGTTTTATTGGCACCCTTACCGCGAGAGCGCAAGAGTGGCCGGCGCAGCACCCACAATGCAACTTACGTGCCTCTCGCCGGGCTTATTCGTAAAGGCTAGGAATCGCTGCTGACGCTCCTCGGCATGCGGAAATGACCGTTCGAATCGCCCTCTATGAGCCCGATATTCCGCAAAATACCGGCACGGTTTTGCGGCTGTGCGCCTGCGTCGGGATCGAAGCGCACATTATCGAGCCAGCCGGGTTTCCCGCCTCCGACCGCGCCTTCCGCCGCGCCGGCATGGACTATCTCGACGCCGTCGCCATCGTGCGCCATACCTCATGGCGGGACTTCGAGGCTTGGCGACGGCTGGAGCTGCATCGCCTCATATTGTTCACGACCAAGGCGACGGTGTCCTATCTCGATTACGGCTTTGCCGCGCAGGACATCCTGCTGTTCGGCCGCGAAAGCGCGGGCGTGCCTGCCGAAGTCCACGCCGCAGCCGATGCGCGGCTTCTGATCCCGCTGCGTCCGGGCCTGCGTTCGCTCAACCTCGCGGTCGCCGCCGCCATGGCGGCAGGCGAAGCACTGCGGCAGACCGGCGGGATGCGCTAAGCCTCGACCACGCCCGGATGGCCGCTCTCGACCGCGTAAGTCTTCAGCGTCGCTATATCGGCCTTGGGATCGTGCGCATCGGAAACCACCCGCATGCGCACCGCCATCTTGGCGCGTTCGAGATCGACGACGACATAGCCGCGCCGCCGGCTTTCAAAAAAATGCACATGCGGATTGTCCGGCAGCGTCTGCGCCAAGAGATCGTAGGGCGGCCCGTAGGACGAGATCGAGGTGCCGACGAACTCGGTCGCGACGGTGGGCGACGACTGATCGTCGAAATCGAGCTTGAGGTCATTGGCGAAAAACGAATGGATGTCGCCCGAAACGACGACCGGGTTCGACACATTGGTATCGTGGATGCGCTTTAACAGCCGGGTGCGGTTGGCCGGATAGCCGTCCCAATCGTCGGTCCAGAAATTGTCAACGCCGTCCTGCTTTTCCCGCAACTGCGCCATCAGCACGTCCTGGGCGATGAGATTCCATTGCGCCTTGGAATGCGCCAGCGCCGAATAGAGCCACGCTTCCTGGTCGAAGCCCATCATGGTGCGGCCGGCGTCGAGCCGTTCCGGACAGCTGGCGTTGCTCTCCAGATGGCCGCCGCCCTTGTCCGGCGGACGGTAGCAGGCTTCGCGCGAGCGGTATTGCCGGCCGTCGATCAGCGAGACTTCGATGAGGTCGCCGAAAGTAAAGCGATCGTAGACCCGCATCAGCGGGCCGTTCGGATGCGACAGGATCGGCCGCACCGGCATATGTTCGTAGAACGCCTGATAGGCGGCGGCGCGCCGGATCAGAAACTGCCCCGGATCGTCGAAAAATTCCGAGTATCTGTCGGCATAGTCGTTCTGCACTTCGTGATCGTCCCAGGTGACCAGCGCCGGCACCTGCGCATGCAGGCGCGCCAGGTCGGGATCGAGGCGGTATTGCGCATAGCGATTGCGGTAGGTCGGCAGCGTCGCGGCTTCGACGCCGTCGGAGTGCCGGCGCACGATCGGCCGGTTCTCCTCGATGGTCTCGTAGATATAGTCGCCGAGGAAAAGGATGAATTCCGGATTCTCGTCGGTGAGGTGCCGATAGGCGGAAAAGTAGCCGTGCTCGTAATTGGAGCACGAGACGTAGCCGAAGCGCAGCCGGTCGAGCGATGCGCCCGGCGCCGGCAGCGTTACCGCGCGGCCGATCGGGCTCGTCGCGTCGCCGCTGAGAAAACGATACCAATACGGCCGCCCGGGCTGCAGACCGGCGACGTCGAGATGCACGGAATAGGCGAAGGCCTGCTCGGCGGTGGCTTCACCGCGGCGCACGATGGTCTTCATCGCTTCGTCGCCGGCGATTTCGTAGCGCAGCGTCACATCGCCGCCGCTCATGCCGCCGGGATTGTCGGGATCGGTCGACATCGGATCGGGCGCAAGCCGCGTCCACAGCACAAAACCATCCGGGCGCGGCGCCCCGGACGCAATGCCGAGGCTGAACGGGTTGCCGGCATGCCAGCTTTGCGCGGCGGCCAAGCGCATCACACCGGGCGCCGCGACCAGACCAAGGCCGGCGCTCACCGTCCCCTGCAGCAGGCGTCGGCGCGTTAGCGATTTCGAAACCGGCCGGCGCGGCATGATAGGTTTCGTCATGGCACTAGACTGGATCAATATTCCCGCGGATTTATGACATTCTAGACGGCATGGACCATACCGAACAGCGCAAGAAGCAAGCCCACGCGTGGTTCGAAACGCTGCGCGACGAGACCGCCGCGGCTTTCGAGGCCATCGAGGACGCGCTGCCTCCCGGCGCACCACTTGCCGACCGCCCGGCAGGCCGCTTTGCGCGCACGACGTGGAGCCGCACCGATCATGGCGGCACTCCCGGCGGCGGCGGCGTTATGGCGATCATGAAGGGCCGCGTTTTCGAAAAAGCCGCCGTCCACGTCTCCGCCGTGTTCGGTGAATTCGCGCCCGAATTCCGCAAGGAGATCCCAGGCGCCGCCGAAGATCCGTGCTTTTACGCCACTGGCATTTCGCTGATCGCGCACCCGCACAATCCGCATGTGCCCGCCGTGCACATGAACACGCGCTATGTCGTGACCGCCAAATCGTGGTTCGGCGGCGGCGCCGATCTGACGCCGGTGCTCGAGCGCCGGCGCCAACAGGACGATCCCGATTCCGTTGCCTTCCATGCCGCGATGAAAGTCGCTTGCGATGTGCACGCCGCCGTCGCGCCTTACGACAAATTCAAAACATGGTGCGACGAATATTTTTTTCTAAAACACCGCGGCGAGATGCGTGGCATCGGCGGCATTTTCTACGATTATCTCGAAACCGACTGGGACGCGACATTCGCTTTCACCAAGGAGGTCGGCCGCGCATTCTTGCGCGTCTATCCCGAACTGGTGCGCAGGAATTTTGCCAAACCCTGGACCGACGCCGAGCGCGAGGAGCAACTCGTGCGCCGCGGCCGTTATGTCGAATTCAATCTGCTCTACGACCGCGGCACGATTTTCGGCCTGCGCACCGGCGGCAATGTCGAGTCGATCCTGTCCTCGCTGCCGCCGGTGGTGAAATGGCCGTGACCGTCATTGCGAGCGAAGCGAAGCAATCCAGTCTGACGCCGCAAATTCTGGATTGCTTCGTCGCTTCGTTCCTCGCAATGACGTGCTGTTTCTAGCGCAACGCGCCAAAAATCATCACCGCGCCGCCGATGATGACGACGGCGTCGAGCAAAGCCGTGTGCACATGCACCGGCAGGCGCTCGACGATGAGCTTTGCCAGGAACGTGCAGGGAAACGCCACGGCGGCGATCACAAGCGCGATCGCGATCACCTTCGAGGTGAGCACGCCGGCGATGCCAAAGACGAGAAGCTTGACGAAACCCATGGCAATCGAAACCGAGGCGTCGGTCGCGATCACGGCGGCGCCTTCCAGACCTGTCGCCATCAATAGTGACAGGAAAATCACGCCGGCGCCGGTGGTCCCGCCGACGAGGACACCCCAGCCGGCAGCGGCTGCGGCAAAGCCTTTTCCGCCCAAGCGGTGGCCGCGCCGCTTGAGTATCCGCCGCAACGGCACGGTTGAGATCAGCGTCGTGCCGATCACCAAAGCAGCGCCGCGGCCGGTGAGCAGCGTATAAAGCCACGCGCCCAGCACGCAGGTCGGCAGCGCACAAACCAGCGCGATGAGAGCACGCCTGGCATCGAGCAGATGGCGGAACGCCATCACCCGCGCGCTGTTGGTGAACATCGCCGAAATGGCGATGATCGGCACCACCGGCGCGGCGCCGACCATGGGGACGAGGATCAGCGGCATCAGCGCGCCGGTGCCGTAGCCCGCGACCCCGCCGGTGATGGCGGAGAAAGCCGCCAATACGACGATGATCGCAAGTTCAAGGAACGACACGTCGGGGAGAAATGGCATGATGTAAGGAAGACGGTTGCGGATTCAGCCGTTGACTAAAGCGCGTTCAATTACGAGAACTGAGGTCATACCGTCCCGAGACGGAACGCAAAACAACGCTGCAGGGAGTTCTGCATGGACCTTGGAATCGCCGGCCGCAAGGCGATCGTATGCGCCTCGAGCCGCGGGCTTGGGCGCGCCTGCGCCCATCGGCTGGCCGAAGCCGGCTGTGAGGTCGTGGTCAACGGCCTCGACAAGGAGCGCCTCGCCGCAACGGCCGCCGAGCTTCGCAAGGCGACCGGCGCCAAGATCACAGCGGTGGCCGCGGATGTTGCCTCGCCGGAAGGGCAGCGGGCGCTGTTCGCCGCCTGTCCGGAGCCTGACATCCTGGTCAATAACAATGCCGGGCCGCCGTTTCGCGATTTCCGCGATCTTGACCGGCAGAAGATGATCGACGGCGTCATCGGCAACATGGTCGTGGCCATTGAACTCCTGCAGAAGGTTATCGACCCGATGATCGCCAAGAAATTCGGCCGCATCGTCAACATCACCTCCGGCTCGGTGAAAATGCCGCTGTTCGGGCTCGATCTGTCGTCCGGCGCGCGCGCCGGCCTGACCGCCTTTCTCGCCGGCGTCGCGCGCTCGGTCGCTGCGTCCAATGTCACCATCAATTTCCTGCTGCCGGGCATATTCGACACCGACCGCTTCCGCTCCAACGTGGAAGCGACGGCGAAGAAGAGAGGCATCAGCTACGATGACGCGTTGGCGGTCAATGTCGATTCGGTTCCGGCGCGGCGCATGGGCACACCCGATGAGTTCGGCGCGACTTGCGCCTTCCTGTGCTCGGCACAGGCCGGCTATATCACCGGGCAGAATCTCTTGATCGACGGCGGCAGCTTCCCCGGCGCGTTCTAAAACCATTCTGGCAAAACAACGATCCCAAGGAGAAAGACATGAAACTCGTTCGCTACGGCGCACCGGGCCGCGAAAAACCCGGCATGATCGACGCACAAGGCAAAATCCGCGACCTGTCGAAGGTCGTACCCGATATTTCCGGCGCCGCGCTCTCGCCCGCCACCCTGGCCAAGCTGCGCAAGCTGAAAGCCGAAAAGCTGCCGCTGGTGAAAGGCAATCCGCGCATCGGACCATGCGTCGGCAAGATCGGCAATTTCATCGCCATCGGATTGAATTACTCCGACCACGCCGCCGAGGCCGGCATGCCGATTCCGAAAGAGCCGATCATCTTCAACAAGGCGCCGTCCTGCATCTGCGGGCCGAACGACAACACCATCATCCCGAAGGATTCTTCCAAGCTCGACTGGGAAGTGGAGCTCGGCATCGTCATCGGCAGCCGTGCCCGCTACCTGAGCAAGGACAAGGCGCTCGACGTCGTCGCCGGCTACTGCCTCGCCAACGACGTATCCGAGCGCGTGTTCCAGATCGAGCGCGCCGGGCAATGGACCAAGGGCAAGGGCTGCGAGACGTTCGGCCCGCTCGGGCCGTGGCTCGTCACCAAGGACGAGATTAAGGATCCGCAAAAGCTCGACATGTGGCTGAACGTCAACGGCGAGAAACGCCAGCGCGGCAATACTTCGACCATGATCTTCGACTGCCGGCATATCGTCTGGGCCTGCTCGCAATATTTCGTCATGGAGCCGGGCGATGTCATCATCACCGGCACGCCGCCCGGCGTTGGGCTCGGCATGAAGCCGGAACCGAAATTCCTCAAAGCCGGCGACGTCGTCACGCTCGGCATCGCAGGCTTGGGCGAGCAGAAGCAGAAGATCGTCGCCAGCAAGAAGTAAGGCTGGTGATCGACTGGCCCTGAACCGTCATGGCCGGGACAAATCCGGCCATAATGACCGGTACGGGACCGGCAAAGCGACAACTATCGCGATCGTCCGTAGGGTCCGCTCGGTCTGGGCGCGGCGAACAGGGCATTGACGGCCTGTGCGCTGCGCCCGACGACCGCCACGCCGTCGCCGGCTTCGATGCGCGTCCGCTTGCTGGGATTGGTGATCGAACTCGCCATCGCGCCGGTTGATCTGCACGATGAAAAAAGCGCTGTAGGTGCGGAACTCGATTTCCTCGACCGTGAGACCGGTCAGCGCGCCGTTCTCCGGCGCGACCACGACCTCGATGACCAGACCGAGATTGCGCAATTGCTTTTCCAGTTCGCGCATGCGCTCGGATTCGCGGATGAACCGCGAGGTCTCGGGAAATAGCAGGATTTCGGCAATTCGCTCGGCGCCGATATGGGTCGGCAGCACGACTTTATCGGCGCCGGCGTGAATGAGCTTGCGCTCTGTCGAAACGGCGTCGCCGCGCGCGATGATTTCGATCGTTGAATTCAGGCTGCGCGCGCTCAGCGTAATAAAGACGTTGGCGGAATCGTTCGGCAGCACGGTGGCGAGCGCGCGGGCACGGGCGATGCCGGCAGCCAGCAAGGTGTCCTCATTGGTGGCATCGCCTTGCAGACAGCAATGGCCGGCTTCGCGCGCCTGCGCGACGCGCCGCTCCTCGCGCTCGACCACGACGTAGGGCGCACGGCCATCCCTGCAGCGCCTTGGCGAGTTCCACCCCGATGCGGCCAAAGCCGCAGACGATGATGTGGTTGACCAGGTTGTCGACTTCAGACTGCACGCGGCGTCCGCCCAGGATTTGTTGCAGCGGGCTCAGCGTCATGAACTGGACCAGCGCGCCGGACAGAAAAATCATCCCGGTGCAGCCGAACGCCATCGTCCCCATGGTCAGCCAGTGCAGGAATTCCGTGTCGATGGGCCGCACTTCTTCGTAGCCGACGGTAAACACCGTCAGCGTGACCATGTAGAACGAGTCCTGAAAATTCCATCCCGCCCTCATATATCCGGTCGTCGCGCCGACCCACACGATCGCCATGAAGGCGGTGCCGCGGAACAGATTCCGCGATGGATGAAGAAGCGGATTGTCCATCGCGGATTCCAAACCCGTTCGCGCTCGCGCCGCGCAAAGACCAAGTCGGGTTTTCCCGGATGAACCCCAAGCGATGGTAAGCGCTATTTGGCTTGGCCGAAAGCCCTAACCGTCCTGCGTCTCCGTCGCCGCCAAGTGAAATCCACTAATCAGGCCTGTGACATAAGGCCGTCGCCGAAACCCGGCTGCGGCCGCGCGCTCGCATCTTGCAACGTCAGGTTTTTTCGGACAGAGGTGGGCAGAGCGTAAAGCGCGGGTGGGAGAACGCCATGGGAGCGAATTTCGGCATTGCTGGAATGGATTGGCAGCAGCGGGTCAATTGGGACCGGCTGCGCAAATACCGTACCGAGCGGGCTCGCGCGATGATGAAAAAGCACGGTCTCGGTGCGCTTTTGTGCATGTACGACGAGAATGTCCGCTACCTGACCGGCACGCTGACCCCGGGCTGGAACCGGCTCAAGCCCGGCCTGCGCTACGCCATGCTGTGCGGCGACGGCGCGCCGATCCTGTTCGAGCAGGGCGATCTCGGCTTCCAGATCGAAAAACATTCGCCGTGGATCCCCAAGGAGAACGTGCGCCACTCGTTCGCCTGGATCAAAGGCGCCGCCGGTCCCGCCTCGACCCAGCAGGTCAACAAATTCGTCAAGGCGGCGCTGCAGGCGATGAAGGAGAACGGCGTCGCCGGGCAAAAACTCGGCGTCGACTTCATTGACATCAACATGATCGCCGTTTTCAAGGAGAACAATATCAACTGGACCGACGGCATGAGCGCAATGATGGACGCGCGCGCGGTCAAGAACGAGGACGAGCAGGAATGCTTCCGCATCGTCGGCGCCATCGGCGACGCGACGCACTGGGAATGCATGAAATTCCTGCGCCCCGGCATCACCGAGAACCAGGTAACCGCGCATCTGATGCAGTATCTCTACAACATTCCCGGCATGGAGGACGTCGAAGACGTCATCGTGTCGTCCGGCCCGAACACCTGGCCGAACTGGCGCAATTTTTCCGACCGCATCATCCAGCCCGGCGACATCGTGTTCATGGATTTGGCGGCGCTGACGTGGAACGGCTATAAATCCTGCTATTACCGCACCTATTGCGTCGGCAAGGAGCCGAGCCAGGAGCAGAAGGACACTTACACCACCGCGCTGAAATGGCTTTACGATTCGATCGGCGCGGTCAAAGCCGGCGCCACCACGCGCGATATCGCGCTCAAATGGCCATCGGCGATGGAAACCTGGGGCTATGAGGACGAAGACCAGGCCGCCGCCAATCTCTGGGGCCACGGTCTGGGCCTGGCCCAATACGACCCGCCGGTGATTTCGCGCATCTGGTCGCTCGATCACCCGATCGAAATCCAGGAAGGCATGACCTTTGCGCTCGAGACGCAGCACGGCAAGAAATTCCACTACGGCGTGCGCATCGAGGAAATGCTGATCGTGCACAAGAACGATATCGAAATCGTCTCCAACTTCCCGGTCAAGCAGATCACCGTGGTCGATCCGCTGCCCGGATATGGCGATCATGTGAAGTGAAACTCACCTCTCCCCGGTGGGAAGAGGTCGACTGCGCATAGCGCGGGTGGGTGAGGGTCTCGGGCCTATCGGATAGATCCGAGCCCCCTCACCCACCCTCTCCCCTGCGGGGAGAGGGAGTGCGCGGCGGCAAGGCCGAACGAGATTTGTATGGCGCGTTTCATTCTTTCACTCAGCGATGCCGCCGCGACCGCGCCCGACCGCGTCGGGGCGAAGGCGGCGAATCTCGCGGCGCTGGCACGCGCCGGCCTGCCGACGCCCGGAGGATTTTGCATCGCCGCCGATGCCTATCGCCGGCAAATCCAGCATCTCGAATTGGCCGATGCGATCGCCGCCTATCCGGACGCCGATGAGCCGACGCGGCGCCGGCTCGCGGTCGAGATCAGGCTGAAACTTTATCAGAGCGATCTGGCGCCGGACGTTCTTGCCGAGGTGCTCGCGGCCTGGTGGGCGCAGCCAAAGCCGGCCGCGGTGCGCTCGTCGTCGCTGGTCGAGGATCGCGCCGATACGAGTTTTGCCGGCCAGTTCGAAAGCTTTCTCGGCGTCACCGGCGACAGCGAATTTATCACCGCTTTGCGCGCCTGCTGGGCGGCGTTGTGGACCACCAATGCGCGGCGCTCGATGGCGCAGCACGGGCTCGATCCGGCCGGCACCGCGATGGCGGTGCTGGTGCAGCCGCTTGTCGCCGCGCGCGTTTCCGGCGGCGGCTTGAGTGAAACCGCCGACGGCCACATGCTGCTCTCCGCCACCTGGGGGCTTGGCTCGGCAATCGCGCAGGGCGAAGTGGTCCCCGACCGCATCGTGCTGTCGCGCCATGGTTTCGTCCGATCGAACGACGCCGGCCGTAAGCACCACCGCGACGCCTGCCTGCATGGGTCCGCAAATGGCGCCGGCCCAATGCCGCAGCGCGTCCCGGACGAGTTCGTCCGCGCGCCGTGCCTCGAAGCCGGCCAGGCCACCGCGCTCGGCAGGCTGATGCGTAGAGCTGAGGACGTGCTCGGTATGCCGGTCGAGATCGAATGGGCGCTGGACGACGAAGGCTTCAAACTGTTGCAGGCGCGGCCCCTGCATATTGCACCGGCGCATGTACCCGACGAAATCTGGCTAAAGCATCCCGGGTTGAACGGCCATCCGGCCGGCATCGGCTGGGGTTCCGGCCGCGCCGTGGTGGTGAATTGCGAATGCGAGCTGAGCCGTGTCGCGCCGGGCGATATTCTGGTGACCCGCGTCGCCGGACCGGCGCTCAACCATATCCTGCCGCGCGTCGGCGGCGTCGTCGCCGAGCTTGGCGGCTCGACCTCGCATCTGGCGTCGCTCGCCCGCGAGCGCGGCATCCCGATGGTGCTCGGCGTGCTTGATGCGACGCGGCGAATTCCCGACGGCGCCCAGGTCGCGGTCGATGGCGTCGCCGGCGTGGTGCGGTGGTTCGCCTGATGAGTTCCAGCAAGCCGCGTATTTTTGTGACGCAGCCGGTATCCGAGCATGCGCTCAAGCGCCTGCGCGCGGTGTCAAACGTTAAAGTGTTTCCCGACGCGAGCCGGATCATCCCTAAGCGCACGCTGCTCGATGCCGTGCGCAAGGCGGACATTTTGTTTTGCCTGCTCCACGACAAGATCGATCGCGCCGTGATCGCGGCCAATCCGGATTTACGCCTGATCGCGGCGCAATCGATCACGCCATCCAATATCGACGTCGAGGCGGCGACGGAGCGGCGTATTCCGGTGACGGTAACGGCGCCGATCACCACCGAGGCGACCTCGGACCTTACTTTCGGGCTGATGATCGCGGTGGCGCGGCGCATGATCGAAGGCGACCGGCTGGCGCGTGCCGGAAAATTTCCCGGCGGTCAGTCGGCGCATCTGCTGGGCTCCTCTGTATGGGGCAAGACCATTGGGCTGATCGGCGGCGGCGGCCTGATCGGCAAGGCGGTGGCGCGCCGCGCCCACGGCTTCTCGATGCGCGTTCTATACTGGACGCCGCGGCGCAAGCCGGAGCATGAGGAGCGCGACGCCGGCCTCACTTACCTGCCACTCGACCAGCTGCTTGCCGAATCCGACTTCGTCTCGCTGCATTCACCGCTCAACAAAGAGACACGGCATCAGATCGGCGCGCGTGAGCTCGGTCTGATGAAAAGGACTGCCTACCTGATCAATACCGCGCGCGGCGCGCTGGTCGACGAGGCCGCCTTGGTGCGCGCGCTGACCAGGAAACAGATCGCCGGCGCCGGCCTCGACGTGTTCGAGCATGAGCCGAAGATCGCCGGCGCCTTAAAGAAAATGCCGAACGTGGTGCTGACCCCGCATCTCGGCAGCGCTACGCCCGAAGTCCGCGAGGCGATGGCGAATATCGTGGTCGATCATATCCTGGCGTTTCTCGGCGGACATAAATTGCCGAATTGCGTCAATCCGCAGGTCTTTGCGTTGTGAGCGCGTTGCCATGCCCCGCACACTGATCGCCATTACCGACAGTCCGTTCCCCTCGCTCGATCCGGCCAAAAAGGCGCTGGCGCGGCTCGATCCCGACTATCGCATGGCCAAGAGCCCGTCCGCCGACGATATTCTCGCCGTCGCGCGCGACGCCGACGCCGTTTTCGTCACCTATGCCAAGCTGCCGGGCGAGTTGTTACGCCAGCTCAAGAACTGCAAGGCGATCGGCCGCTTCGGCCTCGGCGTCGACAATATCGACCTGCCGGCGGCCAAGGAACTCGGCATCGCCGTCAACTATGTGCCGGATTATTGCCTGCGCGAAGTGTCGGACCACGCCATGGCGCTCTTGCTGGCGCTCGCCCGCAAGGTGACTTTGTCCAACACGCTGGTGCAATCCGGGCGCTGGGAAGTGCCGCCGATCGTGCCGCTGCGCCGCCTCGAAGGCCAGGTGCTGGGCCTCGTCGGCTTCGGCAATATTCCGCGCACGCTTGCGCCGAAAGCCAAATCGTTCGGATTGAAGGTCCTCACCTACGATCCTTATGTAAATCAGGACGCGCTCGCCGCGACGGGCGTCGAAAGCGTGAGCCTTGACGATTTGTTGGCGCGCGCGGATTTCGTCTCGGTGCATGCGCCGCTACAGCCGGCGACGCGCGGGCTGATGAACGCCAAAGCCTTCGCCACAATGAAAAGGGGCGCGTTCCTCATCAACACCGCGCGCGGCCCCTTGGTCGACGAGTCAGCGCTTATAGCCGCGCTCGATTCCGGCCAGCTCGGCGGCGCCGCGCTTGACGTGGTGGCAACCGAACCGCTGGCGAAAGATTCACCGCTTCTCGGCCGTGACAACGTGATCCTCACGCCGCATACCGGATTTTATTCCGTCGAGGCGCTGGAAGAGCTGCAAACCAAATGCGCGACCGACGTAGCGCGGGTGCTGTCGGGCGGAAAAGCCATTTATCCGATCAGCGCGTAATTCACTCAGCCGTCCAGCCGCCGTCGAGCAGCAGCGCCGAGCCGGTCATCAGCGACGAGGCGTCGGAGGCGAGAAAAACAATCGCGCCGGTGAGTTCGTCGAGCTGGCCGAGCCGGCCCAGTTTTATCTTCGACAGAACTTCGTCGCGAAACGCCTTGTTCTCGAAGAACGGCTTTGTCATCGGCGTTTCGATGAAAGTCGGACCCAGGCTGTTGACGCGGATGTTGTGTGGCGCAAGCTCGATCGCCATCGCCTTGGTGAAGCCCTCCATGGCGTGCTTGGAGGCGCAATAGACGGTGCGGCGCGCGGCGCCGACATGCCCCATCTGCGACGAGATGTTGATGATCGAGCCCGGGAGCTTTGCCGCGATCAGGCGCACCGCCACCGCCTGCGCCATGAAAAATGCCGCGCGCACGTTGAGCGCGAAGATCGCATCAAAATCCTCGATCTTGACGTCGGGCAGCAGCGCCGGCCGGTTCGTGCCGGCATTGTTGATCAGAATCTGAAACGGTTTTGTCGCCGCAATCGCCTTTCGCACGGCCTCGACATCGGTGACATCGAGCGGCAGGACGTCCGCCGCCTCTCCGCGCGCGCGGATCGCGGCGGCGGCGTCTTCGATTTCACTTTTGGTGCGCGCCGCCAGCGTCACCTGCGCGCCGGCCGCCGCCAGCGCGGAGGCTGCCGCCAGCCCGATGCCGCGCCCGCCGCCGGTAATGAGCGCGCGTTTGCCGTCGAGGCGGAAGGAGGGCGTTTTGGCGAGATCGATTGAAGGCACGGTCATGCGCCGCTTGATCTTCACCCTCCCCTGGAGGGGGAGGGTCGGCGCGAAGCGCCGGGGTGGGGTGAAAGCGGTGAGGCTGCATCACCCCACCCGGCCCGCTGCGCGGGCCGACCTCCCCCTCCAGGGGAGGTGGAAGACAGTATTACTCCGCCGCCTCCCCGTAGGGCACGTTGCGCCCGCCGTAGCGGCGCACCCGCACATTGGCCTGTTCGGCATGCGCGACAAAGCCTTCGAGCATGCACAGCCGCGAGCAGACCTCGCCGATCATGGCGCTGGCTGCGTCGGTGTTGACCTTCTGATAGGTGCAGGTCTTGAGGAATTTTCCGACCCACAGCCCGCCGGTGTAACGCGCCGCCTTCTTGGTCGGCAGCGTGTGGTTGGTGCCGATCACCTTGTCGCCGTAAGCGACATTGGTGCGCGGGCCGAGGAACAGCGAGCCGTAGTTTTTCATGGCGTTGAGGAAATAATCCGGATCGCGCGTCATCACCTGCACGTGCTCCGAGGCGATGCGATCGGCCTCGCGCACCATCTCGGCCTCATCGTCGCAGACGATCACCTCGCCGAGATCGGCCCACGCCTTGCCGGCGGTTTCGGCGGTCGGCAGGATCGCCAGCAAGCGGTCGATTTCCTTCATCGTATCGCGCGCGAGCTTTTCGGAATTGGTGATCAGGATTGCCGGCGACGTCGGGCCGTGCTCGGCCTGGCCGAGCAGATCGGTGGCGCAGATCTCGCCGTCGACCGAGTCGTCGGCAATCACCAATGTCTCGGTCGGCCCGGCCAAAAGATCGATGCCGACGCGGCCGAACAATTGGCGCTTGGCCTCGGCGACATAAGCGTTGCCGGGACCTACGATCATGTCGACCGGCGCGATGGTCTCGGTGCCGAGCGCCATGGCGGCAACCGCCTGGACGCCGCCGAGCACGAAAATCTCGTCGGCGCCGCCGAAATGCATCGCTGCGACGATCGCCGGATGCGGCCCGCCGTGAAACGGCGGCGCGCAGGCGATGATGTGCTTCACGCCGGCGACGCGCGCGGTGACGATCGACATATGCGCCGACGCCACCATCGGATAGCGCCCGCCCGGCACGTAGCAGCCGATCGAGTTGACCGGAATGTGCTTGTGGCCGAGCACGACGCCCGGCAGCGTCTCGACTTCGAGATCGCGCAGCGTATCCTTCTGCTTTTGCGCGAAATTGCGCACCTGGGCTTGGGCAAATTTGATGTCGTCGAGGTCGCGCTTTTTCACCTGGCCGATGGCGCGCTCGACCTCGGCCGGCGCGAGCTTGAATGAGGCCGGCGCCCAATTGTCGAATTTCTGCGACAGGTCGCGCACGGCCGCATCCTTGCGCGTATCGATGTCGGCGAGGATTTGCTCGACCGTTTCGCGCACCTTGGCGTCGGCCGCCTTGATCGCGCTCGCGTCCATTCCGCGCTTGAGGTAGCGGGGCATAGGTTGTCCTTCTCTTTCTAGAATCGCGTGACGCAGTCAGTGCTTTGCTGTCGTGCGTGCGGCCAGCACACAGCGGATGCCGCCCCGCGGGTCGCTCACGTCCCCTTTATAGCGCGGGATGAGGTGGACGTGAACGTGCATGCGGGACTGACCGCCCGCGCGACCGACATTGACTCCGATATTATAACCGTCCGGCTTGTGCTTTTCGGCGATGACCGCTTGCGCGCGGTCGAGCAGCGCCAGCACCGCGTTTTTCTCGTCGGCTGTCATGTCGAAAAAGTTCGCGACATGACGGCGCGGAACAACCAAGACGTGACCGGGCGTCAGGCTGTTGTTGTCGTATCGGACATAGGCAAGCTCGTCTCCGAGCAGGACCATATCCGGCTCGCAAAGTTCGCAGGTGTCTTCAGCAGCCATCGTCGCTATTTAATCGCCTGCGGATTGATCGGCGAACCGGTGCCGCCGGTGATGATCAGCGGCGGCCCGCAGAAGAAAAACTCGTAGACGCCGTCCTCGGCGCAGTCTTCGGCCAATTCCTTGAGATAGAAAATCTCGCCCATGCAAAGCCCCATGGCCGGGATCACCACCCAGTGCCAAGGCTGATTGGCGTCCTTGGTCTCGTTCGGCCGTACCTCGACGCCCCAGGTGTCGGTGCAGATCGCGGCGATCTCCTTGTCCTGGCACCAGTAGCAATTCTCGAATTTTACGCCCGGCGCATCGCCGCCGGCATAACCGCCCCATTCCTTCTCGGCGAGGCAGCGCTCCATCTGGCCGGTGCGGATGATGACGAAATCGCCGCGGCCGATCGATACGTTCTGGTCCTTGGCGCATTTGTCGAGTTCGTCGTTGCCAATGCTCTCGCCGTCGGCCAGCCACTTCACGCCGCGAAAGCGCGCGATATCGAGCAGCACGCCGCGGCCGACCATTTTGCTTTTCGAGTGCTCGATGCCGAGCACGTTGAGGCCCTTGGAATCGATCAGTTTCGCGTCATGGCCGTTATAGGCCTTGTCCTCGTAGAACACATGGCCGAGCGCGTCCCAATGCGTGGCGCCCTGCACGCACAGCATCAGCGTGTCGTCGGCGTAGCGGATCTTGTTCCAGTCCTGCCGTTCGGCGACGGCGTCGGTGCCGGTCGCCAGCATCTGGTGAATCGGATTGAAGCGGCCGCCGAACAGGCCGTTCTGCGGGCCCTGGGCGTCGAGCGGAATGCCGAGCGCAAAGACCTTGCCGGTGCGGATGAGACTTGCGGCCTTGACGATATCCTGCGGCGTCACCTGGTTGAGCGTGCCGATATGATCGGCCTTGCCCCAGCGCCCCCAATTCTTGAGCTTGGCCGTCGCCTCGGCGATCGCCTGCTTGCCGACCTTGATGTCCATCGCAATTCCCTTATCCCCTGCTGTGGAATTTCCCGCGGCGGTCAGGGGGCCGCCAAAGGGTGCACCGGCAGTTTGGCACAAAGACTTGTCGGCACACAAATACGCGGCCGCGTGCTATGGAAACCGGCTCAACGGGATGCAAGCGGGGAGCATTGCCATGAAGCTTTTGAGTTTCGCCGCCGACGGCAGGGATTATTTTGGGGCGGCGGTTGGCGACGGCGTAGTGACGCTGAACGATAATACCGGGCAACCGAACCTGCGCGCCGCGCTGGCGGCCGGCGCACTCGAAGCGATGCGCAAGGCGGCGAAGGATGCCAAGCTTGACCGCAAACTAAACGACATAAAATTCCTGCCGGCGATCCCGCGTCCGGAAAAGATTCTCTGCGCCGGCATCAATTACCGCTCGCACGCCGCCGAAGTCGGGCGCGAGCTGCCGAAGCAGCCGAGCATGTTCGTTCGCTTCGCCGACACGCTGGTCGGCCACGGCGGCGCGATGATCCGGCCCTCGGTCTCGGACAATTTCGATTTCGAAGGCGAGCTTGCCGTCGTCATCGGCAAGGGCGGCCGCCATATCAAGCCCGAGCATGCGCTCGACCATGCCGCCGGCTATACCTGCTTTGTCGACGGCAGCGTGCGCGACTTCCAGAAATTCTCCGTCACGTCGGGCAAGAATTTTCCCGCCACCGGACCGCTCGGTCCGTGGATCGTGACCAGTGATGAAATTCCCGATCCCGGCAAGCTCACGCTGATGACGCGGCTCAATGGCAAGGAAGTCCAGCACGCCACCACCGATCAATTGATCTATTCGATTCCGCAAATCATCGCCTTCTGCTCGGACTTCACCGCGCTCTCGCCTGGCGACGTCATCGCCACCGGCACGCCGGAAGGCGTCGGCCACAGCCGCAAGCCACCGTTATGGATGAAGCCGGGCGATACGCTCGAAGTCGAAATCACCGGCATCGGCGTCTTGCGCGCGCGGATTGTGGACGAGCGGAGCTGATCGATCGCTTAGGGTCACTACGGCAACGATGCGCTCAGGTCTCGATGTCCGCTTCACCCCCAAAAGCCGCCGCGGCTGTCGCCGGTAGCGTGGCAGCTAAAGGCAGATTGCGGGCGCCATTTTGCCTGTCCCTCATCATGCCCGGTTAGTGATTGGCGCCGTACCGTCATCATCCCGTCCCTCGAACCAGGCCTTGCTGCGGGAGACTTCTTCCTCTGAGGTATCGGCGTGAAGCCGGATGCAGCTGTCTCGGCATGACGGAGGCGGCCCGTGGTCCTTGATCGAGAATGGCCAACTCGCCGAATACGGTGCCGATCGCGTATTTCGCAAGCCGGATCTTCTGCGCCGCTCGGCAAGTTGCAGATAGGCGCTCACGGTGCCTTTGGTGACGATCCGTATTTCGACGTCTGGATCTTCTTCGCGGAACACGACGGTGTTTTGGCTGTAGGTTTTGCGTTCCATCAAAGCGACAATGGCTCTTGATGTCGGACAGCTCGAACCCCGAAAATAACGCCACTTGGGGCAACATGACTTCCGTAGAGCTCACCAGCAGCCTGCGCGTGCAACAGAAAGTCTTCGGCCCGTTCGATACTGCGGTCGACGTCGGGAAAGATGTCCATGCCGATCGAAAGCAGATAGGCTCCAAATTCCTCGAGACGCTCCATTGCTATAGCTTCGATCTTCGGCGGCGAGCATCCAAGTGTTTCCGGGTAAGCGGGCTCGACGGTCACCAATATTCCCCCGTTCTAAATGTGTTTTGGGTGAGACGGCGGAGGTCAAGAATGACGCAAGATATGCCCTGCCCTAAAAGCAGCTTCGACGGCCTTAGCCATCGTTTCGCCGGTGCCGAAAAACAGAGCCCCTTGCAGCTCCATGACCAAAATCGCGCTCCCGGCATGTTCAAGGAATTGACGCTCCGGCGCGGTTCGGGATTTTCGCGAGTGGACAGCATCGCAGCGATAGCTTCGCCGCACGACCGAACGGCTCATGTGGAAAACGAACAGTACGACCGCAATCGCCAAACCTATGAAAACCGCCAAAACGATGTTGAGGGCGATCGACAGCACCGCAACGACGATCACAACCAGGAGATCGAATGCCGTGCTGATGCGGAGCGATGCAGGAGCGTCCCGGACCCTGCCAAGGAGCCGCAAACTCCAGAGATCGAAATGCTGTACGGCAATTACCATGATCACCGCCGAAAGCGCCACTCGCGGAATGTCACCGAGCCACCGGAATAGCAACGCGCTCGCCGCCAGCAGTGCCGCCGCGTTGATCAGCACGGTCGAGTGGCGAACGTGCGCCAAAGGTCCGATTGGTGATGCTAGCGCCGATATTAATGCCGCTGGTGATGCCGCCGAAGCAGGCAGCAGCAAGGTTGGCGATGCCAAGTCGCAGCAAGATCCTGTCTCCGTCACGCCGTGGTTCGCCGGGCGCCGTCACCAGTTTTGTGCAGAGAAGTGCATCGATCGAAGCGATCATGGCAAGCGCCACCGCACCGCTGATAATCGTCGGCGCAAAAGTGAACAGGTCACCGCTGCGCTTAAGATCGGAAAAGTATGGGAAGGCGGTCAGCCCCATCGTCGCACGCTCCTGGCTCGCAATGACCGGACCGAGATGCGAGCCAAGTCCAACGAACAGGCAGAGATAGTGAGCGTGCATCCGAGCACGATGCCAAGCAGCATCGGCGGCACTCTGGGCACGAACTTTCGCGCATTCCACATCGCCGCGAAGGTGATTGCCGCGATGGCCACGCTGAGCGGCTTGATGTCCGCCCAATGCGTCGGCACTTGCGTGAAGGGGACGTTGTGATCGAAGCCGCAAACATTGCCGAGCTGCACGAGGAACAGCAGCAGCGCTGCGGCGTTCTGGAAACCCGCCATGACCGGCGCGGGGTGACTTGATCATTTTGCCAAGCCTGACGAAACCGAACAAAGCTTCGAGCGCACCACCGAGCAGGACGACGGAAAATGCGATCGCCAGACGAGCGGAACGCCGCCGGCGGCAATTTCCGGCATACCGGAATGAACGAGTCCGTAGATGAGGAGGCCGAGAAAAAAGGTGCTGTTAACTCGCGGTGCATAGACGGTCGTCGAAAAAAAAAAAAAAAAAAAAAAAAAAAAAAAAAAAAAAAAAAAAAAAAAAAAAAAAAAAAAACACACAAATTTGCAGCGCGGGGAACCAGTCGTCGTTGATGGCGAGCTCGCCCGCAAGCCAACCGCATACAAATCCTCTGCAGACGTGCGGTCGATCTTCATAGATCAGACAACCGCCCCGGCCACGGGCTGCGCTTCCCCACTCAGCTCCAATCATACGACGTCAGCCTCCCAAGTGCCGATCTATCGCTGGCGTCTGTCAGCCGCCATCAGCAGCCGCTCTGTATCTGTCACCGTGGACATGAAGCCCACCATCCGTGCAAGTGCGAGCGCCACGCCGCTACCTGCTTCGCGCTCCATAATCCAGCACCCGCTGTCCCGTGCCGCGCAAGCAACCCGTGCCCGATGACCAGCACATCGCAAATCGATGCCCTTAGGAGCGCCACCTTCCTCCCCCTCACGCTCCACTAACCCATCCACCCTATGCCCCCCCCTCCTCACCATCTCCCACCTCACATCCCACCTCGCCACGGGCTGCATGCTTGCACCAGGCTGTCGATCGTCCTCTCCTCCGATGGCGCCATACTGCCGCGCCGCACTCGCCGCGGGCGCTGACCGGTCATGCTCCACTCGTGACGATCTGAGCGATCTCCGTTCCATGCGTCCCTTCCCAACAACCTCGCACCCCCCCTGCTCCTCCCTCCCCCCATGCCGGTCTGCACATCAAGGCAGCTGCTGTTGCTCGTCTTGATCGAACGAACCGCATCGACGTCGCGTCACCGCCTCGCAATCGCTGCCGCATCATTCGCATCGTTCTTGCTGCGCTTGAGATAGGCCTTCACATAGCTCGCGCATCAGCTTCACGTTGGCCAGCAGACACTCGCGCCCCGTGATGCTCTGACGACAGGCTTCGATCCCGACCAGGCACGCGAAGCTCGTGAAGAACTCCAGCATCTTCCGCACCATGCGCTGCATACACCGCACCCTCACCATCACCCCGTGCACCTGAACACAGCTTCGCAATATCCAACCAATCGTGCTAACTCACCCATACCTCCCCTCAATGGTTTACTCAACTCAGCGATATAAGGCAGTTGTGCAACAGAGCGGACGCCGTCCACAGCATGGAAATTCTTGTTGAGTCGACTTACGAACTATGATTCCATTAGATTGAGACGGGCATCGACGGGAGCTGCTCATGATGGGTCGGCGGTCAGGCGGACAAGGCCAGTTCTTTTATTCGTTTGATCTCGACAAGGTGGTGCCGCCCTATCATCTGGTGCGCCAGATCGACGGCGTTCTCGATCTCAGTTGGGTGCACAAGGAGCTTGCGCCTTACTACTCACACACGGGTCGCCCCTCGATCGATCCGGTGCTGATGATCCGGATGCTCATCGTGCGCTACGTGTTCGCGATCCGCTCAGAGCGGCGGCTTTGTGCCGAAGTCCAGGTCAATCTCGCTTACCGATGGTTCTGCAAGCTCGGCATCGAGGACGATATCCCCGATCATTCGGTGTTCTGCCGCGCTCCACACGAACCGTTCCGCGAGAGCGATGCGTTACGCCGCGTGTTCGAGGGGTGGTGGCGAAGTGCATCGCTGCCGCGCTGGTCGGTGGCGAAGCCTTCTCGGTCGATGCGAGCCTGATCAAGGCGCACGTAGACAAGAAGAAGCGAGTTCCTGGCGATCAACCGATCACCTGGCCGAAGGCACAAGAAGCATCCTATGCGGTTCGCGAGTATCTCGCCGCACTCGATGCCGCTCGCAGTAACGAAGAGAAAGACGACGGCGATAGTGGCGGGTCGAGCGGCAGCGGCCATCGAAGCAAACCTCCCAAAGAAGTCTCGTTGACCGATCCACAGACGACCTGGGTTACCAGGCCGCGCATCGACCCCTTCTTTGCCTACGATGCGAACTATCTGATCGACAACAAAGTCGCGATCATCCTCGACGCCGAGCGCACCCGCGCCAATCGCACCGTGGAGATCGCCTTCACACAGACCATGGTGGAGCGCGTTCGCCGCCGCTTCGATCTTCAGCCTCATAGCTCGCAGGCGACCCTGCTTATGGCGCGTCACTGCTCAAGTCTGTATAACAGGTCCCGCACGTTCTTGACTTGGACATGGCCCGCGACCGACGGTACCTTCACCGACACTTTACTTGACATGGCCGAAACGTCTGCCTCGGAAGTGCCATGCTGTTTTAGCATGGACGGCTGTTTCTATGCGCAGTCACTGCTCAGATGCGATCTCAGCACATGCACACAGCACCAGCCAGTACCCAGAATCGATGAGAGTGCAACACGTCGCCTTTGAACACGGCGGCCAAGATCGGGCCGCCCCTTCCTCCTCTCTCCCTCCCCTTCCTCTGCTCACCCACCCCACTCGCCTCTCATTCCTCCCCCCCCTTGCCGCTGCTTCTCCCTAGCTTTCAGCTCCCCCGCCTCCCTCCGAGGCAGCACTCCGCGACCCGCGCATCCGCTTTTTGTTGCCACTTCTCGCGTCGTCCGCGCCGATGCGTGCCGCCCTAGCTCGCCAGCCCGAACAGCTTCTCGGCGTTGCGGAAGCAAATTTTCTCCCGCTCGGCATTCGACAGCGGCAGCGAATTGAGCACCTTAATCGTGTCGCGGATGTAGCCCGGCCCTTTCTCCTTGTCGAACGGGCAGTCGGAGGCGAACACGACGTGATCGGCGCCGAAGAAGTCAAGCCCGCACACGGTTGCGGCGCGGGCGCCTTCTACCGCGGTGTCGCCGTAAAATTCCTTGAAATAATCGTACGGCCGCTTCTTCAACGATTTGAGAAGCGCACCATAATCTTCATCTGACGTGCGCACACCAAGCTGATCGAAAGAGTGCCCGACGCGGCCTTCGAGATAGGGAATGACGCCGCCCAAATGATGCGCGATCACTTTAAGTTCGGGATGGCGGTCCATGATGCCGGAGAATATCAACCGCGCCAGCGTCACGCCGGTCTCGTAGGGCCAGCCGAGCACGCTGCAAATCTCATATTTCGAATATTTTTCGGTCGGATAATCCGGCATGTCTCGGGTGCGCGCCGGATGCAGCAGGATCGGCCTGCCGGATCTAGCGATGATTTCGAAGATCGGCAAAAACTGCGGCGCGTCGAGCGGCACGCCGTCGGCATTGGTGCCGAGCTGAATGGCATTGGCGCCGTTCTTGAGCACGCGCGCGGCTTCCTTCGCCGCCGCCTCCGGCGCGTTCATCGGCAGCAGCGCCGACCAGCCGATGAAGTGTTTTGGATGCTTGGCGACGACTTCGGCGAGGCCGTCATTGGCGATCTTCGCCATGTCGGGCGATTTGTCCGGGCCCCACAGCCGCTCGATCGGCGGCAAGCCGTGCGAGAGCACCTGCGTGTAATTGTCGAACGACTCGACGATGGCGAGCCGCAAATCGACGTCAGACAAAGCCGGAATGCCGCGCACCCGCTTGCCGAGGTCTCTTGCGCCCGCCGGCGTTTCCAAAAGCGCGTCGTAATAGCGCTTCGGAAAGAAATGATTGAAAGCGTCGATAAAGCGCATGCGGTATTTCCAAATCTCCGATTGCCTGCTTACTGCGCGTGCGACATGAGCCAATTCGCGAACGCAAAAGTCTCCGCGTCGCGGTCGAAATAGCCGATCACCTGCAGGCCGAGCGGCATGCCGCCCACCGAAAAGAGCGGCAGCGACAGCGCCGGCACGCCGAGCAGCGATCCCGGCACGGCAAATTCCGGATTGCCGGTGAAGCTTATCCCCTCCGGTGCGCCGCTCGCCGCGGCAAGTGCGATGCAGGCATCACAGTTCGCGGCGAGCTCGGCATGCGCCGCGCGAACCCGCGACCGCTCCTTGAGATCGGCGCGATGCTCGGCGAGCGTCATATCCTCGTATTTCTGCGCGCGCTCCGTGATGTTGCGGCTCAGTTTGGAAGCGTCGCGCTCGCGCATGGCGCGGAAGAACCAGCGCGTCTCAAAACCGTTGCAGCGGTGCGACAGTTCAGCGGCGTTGCGGAGATCGGTTTCCAGCGCCGCCACGTTGCCGTCGTCATGCCGGCTGCGGATTTCGATGCCGGCGGATTTGAGCCGCGCCACGCATTCGCCGAGCTGCTGTTTGGCGCCGGCCGAAGCGCTGTCCCAGCCGGCGGTTTCCAGCACCGCAAGGCGGCGCGGCTTTACAGCCGGCGGCAGCGTATCCGGGCCCTGCAGGCCGGGCGTGCCGGCATCGCCGCCGACCCGGGTGACGATCTCGTGCGCAACCTGCCAGACATCTTCCAGGCTGGCGCCGAGAATGCCGGTGCAGCTCTGACTCTGATAATCGTGGCTGCCTTCGCGGTTGATCGCGGTGACGCTCGGCTTGAAGCCTAAGCAGCCGCAAAAACTCGCGGGCCTTATGGTCGAGCCGATCACCTGGGTTCCGAGCGCAGCGCTGACGATGCCGGCGGCGACGGCGGCGGCCGAACCGCTCGACGAGCCGCCCGGCGTATGCGCGGTGTTCCACGGATTGCGGGTGCCGCGCGGCTCGGACGCGGCGAATTCGGTCGTCACCGTCTTGCCGACAATCACCGCGCCGGCATCGCGCAACGCGCGCACGCTGGCCGCATCCTTTTCCGAGCGCCAGCCGGCAAACAGCGGCGAGCCCATCTCGGTCGGCATATCGACCGTCTCGATAATGTCCTTGATGCCGACCGGCATGCCGTCGATCGGCGACAACGGCTTGCCGGCGCGCCACCGCGCGGTCGATCGCTCCGCAGCCGCGCGCGCGTCCGCCAGATTGGTGCAGACGAAGGCGCCGATCCGCGGCTCCCACAGCTCCAAAAGATCGAGCGAGTGTTCGAGAAACTGGCGCGGAGAGTCTTTACCGGAAGCAAAGTTCCGCGCCGCCGCGCGGTACGGCCGCATCGCGGGCTTGGTTTGCTCCTGCATGGCGGTCCCTGCCCTTTTTGCTGTTTTTCTTGTGTCCGGAGCGCCCGTTGCAATGACGGGGAGCGCATTGTACATGGGGTAAAAGCTTGCGCAATCAAGCGAAAGTCGCGCCATGCATGAAATCGCCGGCCAGGTTCATTGGCACGAGCCGTCGGGCTTCAAGCGCGCCGGTTTCGGCAAGTTCAACCGGCCGAAGACGCCGTACGATCTGTTCATGGAATCCGACGAGATTCCGATCTATCGCGATATCGGCGTCAGCAAAGTACAAAATCTGCCGCTGGTGGCGTGGCCGCGGCTGGGCGGACGCGGCAGCTACATTCAGCTGCACGGCACCGAAGGCAAATGGGGCGCCTATGTCGTCGAGGTGCCGGGCGCCGGCGCGCTCAACGCCGAAAAGCATCTCTACGAAGAAATCTATCTCGTCGTCGAAGGCCGCGGCTCGACCGAAGTCTGGCTGGAAGGCGAAACAGAAGCGGCACGTCTTCGAATGGCAGCAGGGGTCGCTGTTTTCGATTCCGGTCAATGCCATGCATCGCATCGTCAATGCGAGTTCGGCGCCAGCGCTGCTGTTGGCCGGCACCACGGCGCCCAACCTGATGAATCTGATCAACAGCGCCGACGCCATCTTCAATTGCCCCTACCAGTTCCGCGACCGTTTCTCCGGCGCCGACGATTTCTACAAATACAAGGACGACATCGAGCCCGATCCGGTGCGCGGGCTCGCCATGCGGCGCACCAATTTCATTCCCGATATCGTCAATTGCGACCTTCCGCTCGACAATCGCCGTTCGCCCGGCTGGCGCCGCGTCGAGCCGTTCATGACCGGCAACACCTTCTATCTGTGGATCGGCCAGCACGAGAACGGCCATTATTCCAAGGCGCACGCCCATACCTCGGCGGCGGTGCTGATTTGCGTGAAGGGCAAGGGCTACACTTACACGTGGCCCGAAAATCTCGGCCTCACCCCGTGGAAAGACGGCAAGGCCGATCAGGTCAAGCGCGTCGACTATGAGCCTGTCGGCATGGTGTCGGCGGCGCCCGGCGGCGCGCGCTGGTTCCACCAGCATTTCGGCGCCTCGAAGGAGCCGTTCCGGCTTACCGCCTGGTTCGGCCCGCACAATCCCGGCCGCGAGCCCGGCCCGCCCGGCGAGAAACATACCGACTACACGGCGATGGATATTCCGGAAGGCGGCAGCGCAATCCCCTATTACATGGAAGATCCGTTCCTGCGGCAGGAATACGCCGAACGCATGAAGCGCGACGGCGCCGAGAACCGCATGCGGCCGGAATATTACGAGCGCGATTATCGCGGGCTGTTGCCGAAGGAATGAGCGAGGCTGCCAGCACACTCGGCCGTCATGCCCGGCCTTGTGCCGGGCATCCACGTCTTCCTTCTCTGCCAGCGCCAAAGACGTGGATGGCCGGGACAAGCCCGGCCATGACGAAGACAGATGCGGACCGCATGACAGAGTCTGACCAAGGCGGCCGCATCTTTTTCTCCAATACCGGACGCACATTCGGCGAAGAAGACGAACTGTGCGTGCTGTCGGTCGGCGTCGATATCGGCTCGTCGACCTCGCATCTGGTGTTTTCGCGCATCGTGCTGGAGCGGCTGGATAGCCGCTATGTCGTCACCGAGCGCGAAAGCTTTTACCAGTCCGATATCCTGCTCACCCCCTACTCCGCCGCCGACACGATCGACGCCGACGCGCTCGGCGCTTTCATCGCGCGGCAGTACCAGGACGCCAAAGTCGATCCTGACGAGATCGATACCGGCGCGCTGATCCTGACCGGCGTCGCGGTGCGGCGGAAGAATGCACGCGCCATCGGCGAATTGTTCGCCAGGCAAGCCGGCCGGATGGTCGCGGTCTCGGCCGGCGACAGCCTTGAAGCGGTGATGGCGGCCTATGGCTCGGGCGCGGTGGCGCGCTCGATCCGCAACGGCGCGCCGGTGATGAATGTCGACGTCGGCGGCGGCACCGCCAAGATCGCGGTCTGCGCCGACGGCAAGGTGACCGATGTCACCGCGCTCGATGTCGGCGCGCGGCTCATCGTGCTCGATGGCGAGCGCCGCATCGTCCGCCTCGAAGAAGCCGGCCGGCGCTTTGCGCGCCGAGCTTGGCCTGGACCTTCGTCCCGACATGATCGCTCGCCGAAGAGCAAGCCCGCACGCTCGCGGCCCGCATGGCCGAAAACCTGTTCGACGCCATGCGCGGCGGCGCCCCGCGCGCCGGCGGCGCCGATCTGCTGCGGCTCGATCCGCTGAACTATCGCGGCGAGATTTCCGACGTCAGCTTTTCCGGCGGCGTGGCGGAATATATTTATGGCGGCGAGGCGAAGGCTTACGGCGATATCGGGCCGCAGCTCGCGGCCGAATTGCGCACGCGGCTGCGCGCCTGGGGCATGCCGCTGGCGCGGGCCGACGCGCGCATCCGCGCCACCGTGATCGGCGCCTCGCAATATACGATGCAGGTTTCCGGCTCGACGATCTTCGTAGCGCCGCTGGAAACGCTGCCGCTGCGCAATGTCCCGGTGATCGCGCCGGCGCTGCCGCTCGGCGACGACAGGATCGACCCTGCCGCCATCGCCGCGGCGATCAGGGCGGCGCTGAAACGGCTCGATCTTGGCGGCGGCGACAGCCCGGTCGCCGTGTTCGTCGCCTGGCGCGGTTCGGCGACGTTCCAGCGGCTCGACGATTTCTGCAAAGGCATCGCCGACGGATTGGCGGCGGTGCTCGCGCGCGGCCATCCGATCGTGCTCATCGGCGACGGCGACGTCGGCGGACTGATCGGCATCCATTATTGCGAGGAAATGAAACTCAAAAATCCGATCGTCTCGATCGACGGTCTCGAACTCAAGGAGTTCGACTATATCGACATCGGCGCCATCCTCGACACGTCGGGCGCGGTGCCGGTCGTCATCAAGTCGCTGGTGTTTCCGACGAGCGAAGGCGTCGGCAAGGACTGGCAGGCGGAGCACGGGATCGTGGCCGTCCCCACCGCCGCGAAATAGCCCGGCGCTGATTTGAGCCGGCCTTGTTTTGCATTGCACAATGGAGCGGCTTTGTGCGGCATAAACAGGCAGTAAACCGCGGTGAAGCGACTCGGCAAAGCTCTTCTAAGCCATTCTGAATATTAATAAATGTGACAGTGCCGCACTCGCCCGGCATGGCACGCATTTTGCTGTCTCCTTCATCGCAGAGGGCTCGCGCGTGTGAAATGCACAGCGGGCGTCAAACATCCGAAGGAGACGGACATGGGCGACTATACGGGCGACTATGTGAAACCGGCCGATGTCGCGGTGGCGATGCTCGAGGCCGGCAGACGCAAGCTTGCGCTGTCGCCGCGCGACCTTCTGATCCGCGGCATGCTGTCGGGCGCCATTCTCGGCGTGGCGACGAGCCTTGCCTTCACCGGCGCGGTGCAAACCGGCGTGCCGCTGGTCGGCGCGCTGATCTTCCCGGTCGGCCTGATCGCCATCGTGCTGCTCGGCCTCGAACTCGTCACCGGCAGTTTCGCGCTGGTGCCGCTGCCGTGGCTCAATCGCGAGGCGAGCGCCGGCTGCGGTCATCATCAACTGGGGCTGGGTCTTCATCGGCAACCTGATCGGCAGCGTCGCCTATGGCGCGCTGCATCGCCATCGCGCTGACCAATATGGGAACGGCGGCGCCGGCCGGCGTTGCCGCGCGCATCGTGCAAGTCGCCGAAGCCAAGACCATCGGCTACGCGGCCCTCGGCTTCGCCGGAATGGTCACCGTCTTCGTCAAGGCCATGCTGTGCAACTGGCTGGTCTGCCTCGCGGTCGTTCTCGCCATGACGACGACCTCGACCATCGGCAAGATCGCCTGCGCCTGGATGCCGATCTTCATCTTCTTCGCGCAAGGCTTTGAGCATTCCGTCGTCAACATGTTCATCATCCCGACCGGCATGATGATGGGCGCCAAGGTCACGGTCGCCGATTGGTGGCTGTGGAATCAGATTCCGGTCACGCTCGGCAATCTGGTCGGCGGCTTCACCTTCACCGGGCTCGCGATCTACATCACCTACAAGCCGCACGACGCCGTCCACGGTCATGGCGCCGACGCCGACGGGCGTGCCGGCCGAGTAACGCGCTCCCCGCGCAGCGAACGGAGGCCGTCGCCGAGAGGAAGACGAAATGTCGGGAGATTTCGAGCCGGAACAGAAGCGCTATCTCGAAGGCTTCGTCGCCGGTCTGCAGATCGCGAAGATCGGCGCGAGCCGCGGCCGGCGCCGCTGCAGCGCCCGCGGACGCCGCCGCCGAGCCGACCGGCCCCGATGCCGCGGCGTTGCGCGCGCAGGATCGCGTCATCAAAGCCGGCGGCAAGCTGTCGGATCCGGAAAAATTCAAGCGCGAGCTGCATCCGTTCGACGGCTACGAGAAGCTCAAGGAGCAGGCCGCCAAGAACGAGGCGCCGAAGGCCGACGACAATTTCCGCTGGCGCTTCTTCGGCCTGTTCTACTGCGCGCCGACGCAGAAGGCCTATATGTGCCGGCTGCGCATCCCGAACGGCATCCTCACGCATTGGCAGTTCGCCGGCCTCGCCGACCTCGCCGAACGCTATGCCGGCGGCTACTCCCATGTGACGACGCGCGCCAACCTGCAAATGCGCGAAGTCGAGCCGAAAAACGCCGTCGCCATGGTCGAGGCGATCCAGGATCTCGGCCTGTGCTCGCGCGGCTCCGGCGCCGACAATATCCGCAACGTCACCGGCACGCCGACCGCCGGCATCGATCCGCAGGAACTGATCGACACCCGCCCCTATGCGCGCGAATGGCATTTCCACATCCTCAACGACCGCTCGCTCTACGGCATTCCGCGCAAGTTCAATGTCGGCTTCGACGGCGGCGGCGTGATCGCGGTGCTCGAAGACACCAACGATATCGGCTTCCAGGCCGTCGAGGTGAAAGACGGCTTCGGCGTCGAGCCGGGCATCTGGTTCCGGCTCATGCTCGGCGGCATCACCGGCCATCAGGACTTCGCCCGCGACACCGGCGTCGATCGTCAAGCCCGACGAGGCGACCATGGTGGCCGACGCCGTGGTGCGCGTCTTCATCGACAACGGCGACCGCACCAATCGCGCCAAGGCGCGGCTCAAATATGTGCTCGACGCCTGGGGCTTTGAGAAATTCCTCGCCGCGATGGAAGACAAGCTCGGCCGCAAGCTCGGCGCGTGCCGGCCGAAGCCATCGCGCCGCGGCCGGCCTTCGACCGGCTGGCGCATATCGGCGCGCACCGCGCAAAAGCAGAAAGGCCTTTACTGGATCGGCGTCGTGCTTCCGGTCGGCAAGATCACCGCCGAGCAGATGCGCGGGCTCGCCAAGATCGCCGCACGAATTCGGCGACGGCGATATCCGCCTCACGGTCTGGCAGAATCTCCTGATCTCCGGCGTTGCCGAGGATCGCGTCGCGGCCGCGGAAGCGCGCCATCGAAGCGATCGGGCTTTCGACCAAGGCGACTTCGATCCGCGCCGGCCTCGTCGCCTGCACCGGCAATGCCGGCTGCAAGCTCGCAATGTCCAACACCAAGCGTCACGCCGAGGAGATCGCGCATTGGTGCGAGAGCGCGCGTGCAGCTCGACGGCCCGATCAACATCCACCTCACCGGCTGTCCGAATTCCTGCGCGCAGCATTACATCGGCGACATCGGGCTCGTCGGCACCAAGGTGCAGGTCTCCGAGGACGGCGACCAGGTCGAGGGCTACCACATCCATCGTCGGCGGCGGGTTCGGCCCCGACGCCGTCTGCGGCCGCGAAATCTATCGCGACGTCAAGGCGGAGGACGCGCCGAAGACCGTCGAGCGCATGCTCAAAGCCTATCTCGGCCACCGCGCCTCGGCGCAGGAAAGCTTTCTGACCTTCACGCGCCGGCACGAGATCGATGCGCTCAAAGCGCTGTGCGAACAGCAGGCCGTCGAATGACGCAGACCACGCCGCCGCCGATCCCGGCTTTGATCCCGGACACCGCGCCGTTCTCGGCCGAGCAGCGCACCTGGCTCAACGGCTTCTTCGCCGGCCTTCTTTCGCTCGATGGCGGCGTCAATGCGCTGTCGCCCGCGGAAACCGCGGCGCTGATGAGCGATGTCATCGGCGGCGGCGCGGACAGCCGGCCGCGCGCGGGCCGCTCGACGACGGCGACGACGGGCAGACGCCCTGGCACGACACGGCGATGCCGCTTGACGACCGCATGGAGCTCGCCAAGGGCCGGCCGCTGCGGCGGCGGATGATGGCGGCGATGGGCCAGCAGGATTGCGGCCAGTGCGGCTACACTTGCGAGGACTACGCCAACGCGATCGTTCTCAAAGACGAGGAACGGCTTAACCTGTGCATTCCGGGCGGCAAAGAAACCACCCGCATGCTCAAATCGCTTTATGCCGAGTTCGGCGCCATTGCCGGCCGTGGCCAAGGCGCCGGCGGAACCGCGTACAGCACCAGCGCGTCGACACGGCCGCGTGCGGTTCCGTCGCGCGACAATCCGGCCGAGATCGCGTTCGTCGTCCCGGACCAGGCTCAACAAGCACGGCTCGACCAAGGAAACCTGGCATATCGATCTCGACCTTGCCGACGCCGGCATCGACTACACGGTCGGCGACTCGCTCGGGATTTTCCCCAATAACGACCCTGCTCTGGTCGATGCCGTGATCGCCAGCGCTCGGCGCGCCGCCGGACTTTCCGATCGCCGGCCGCACTTTGCGCGACGTCTTGACCGACAACTCCTCGCTCGGCGTGGCGCCCGACATGCTGTTCCAGCTGATCTCCTACATCACCGGCGGCGAGCGGCGGCAAAAGGCCAAGGCGCTCGCGTCCGGCGCCGATCCGGACGGCGACGCCGCCACGCTCGACGTGCTCGCCGCGCTGGAAAAATTTCCCGGCATCCGGCCCGACCCGGAAGCCTTTGTCGAGGCGCTCGATCCGCTGCAGCCGCGGCTCTATTCCATCGCGTCGTCGCCGCAAACATCGCCCGGCAAGGTCGCGCTGACGATCGACGCGGTGCGCTACGCGATCGGCAATCGAACGCGCGTCGGCGTCGCCTCGACATTGTTCGCCGAACGGATCGCGCCGGGCACGCGAGCTCAAAGCCTATATCCAGAAGGCGCACGCCTTCGGCCTGCCCGCCGATCCGTCGATCCCGATCATCATGATCGGGCCCGGGCACCGGCATCGCGCCGTTCCGCGCCTTCCTGCATGAGCGCATGGCGACCAAGGCGCCGGGCCGCAACTGGCTGTTCTTCGGCCATCAGCGCCGCGACTACGATTTCTTCTACGAGGACGAATTGACCGGCATGCAGGCCGCGGGCGTGCTCACCCACTGTCGCTGGCATGGTCGCGCGACGACAACGCAAAAATTCTATGTGCAGGACCGCATGCGCGAGGTCGGCCGCGAGCTTTGGGCCTGGCTCGCCGAAGGCGCCCATTCTATGTCTGCGGCGCCATCACCATGGGCAAGGACGTCGAGCGCGCCCTATCGATGTGATCGCGGCGCACGGCGCGCGCTCGCCCGACCAGGCGGTCGCGTTTCTTGCCGAACTGAAGAAAACCGGCCGTTACCAGGCCGATGTCTATTGAGCCATTCGCCATATCACTGCAGCTTCGCGCCGGACGCCTTGATGACCGCCGCCCATTTCGGAATTTCCGACTTGATATAGGCGGCGAATTCGTCGGGCGAATCGGCCGACGATGTCGACGCCGAGCGCGGCGAGCTTTTGCCGCACGTCGGGATCCTTGAGCGCTTCGACCGTGCGCGCGATGCAGCGTGTCGATGATGTCCTTCGGCGTGCCGGCCGGCGCGACCAGGCCATGCCAGGTCGTCGCCTCGAAGCCGGGAAGGCCGGCCTCGTCCATGGTCGGAATGTCCGGCAGGATCGCGCGTGCGCTTGAGCGTCGTCACCGCGAGCGCGCCGCACCTGGCCGTTCTTGAGAAAGCCCATCACGCCGCGACGTGGTGGCGAACATCATCTGGTCCTGGCCGGCAATGACGTCCTGCAAGCGCCGGCGCCGCGCCCTTATAGGGAACGTGCACGATGTCGATCTGGGCCTGCGACTTGAACAATTCGCCGGCAAGATGCGCCGCGAGGCCGTAGCCCGACGAGGCGAAATTGAGCTTGCCGGGATTGGCCTTGGCGAGCGCAATCAGCTCGGCGAGCGATGCGCCGGCACGTCGAGATTGACCACCAGGACATTGGCCTGCGTGCCGATCAGGCTGATCGGCGCAAAATCCTTCTCCGGATCGAAATCGATCTTGCCGTAGAGGCTGACATTGGTGGCGAGGATCGCGTTGTTGCCCAGCAACAGCGTGTAGCCGTCGGGCGCCGCATGGGCCACGACTTCGCCCGCGACATTGCCGCCGGCGCCCGGACGATTATCGACGATGAACGGCTGGCCGAGCAGACTGCCGAGCTTGTCGGTGATAATGCGCGCAAGAATGTCGCTTGGCGCCGCCGGGCGGAAAGCCGACGACCAGCGTCACCGGCCGCTCCGGATAGTCCGCGGCGACGGCAACGGCCGTCGCTGCCAGGGCTACGGCGAAGAGCGCCAGCAATCCGCGCCAGCGCGGCGCTCATTCTTCCAGCATCGTCATCCTCCCGTGTCGCGGGCGGACTTAAAGCCCGCGCGGGCGGCTTGGCAAGCGCGCGCCGGGCACATCTCGCATGCAGCGTTTTCGGCCGATGACAGGTTGCGCCGCGCACGGGCTAAAGAGCGGATAATCGCGGCGAGGGAAACGCGGATGCGCACGGGGGCCGATTATCTGCGCTCGCTCAACGACGGGCGGCGCGTCTTTGTCGACGGCGAACGCGTCAAGGACGTGACCGCAGCATCCGGCGTTCCGCCAGGCGGCGCGCTCGATCGCCGGCCTTTACGACATCGCGGCGGCGCCGGACCTGCGCGAGCGCATGACCTTCACGTCGCCGAAAACCGGCGAGCCGGTGCAGCGCGGCTGGCAGATCCCGCACACGCACGCCGATCTACGCGCGCGGCGCCTGTTCTCCGAAACCTGGGCCGAGGCGACCTTCGGCCTGATGGGCCGCGCGCCCGATCACGTCGCCGGCTTCTTTACCGGCTATGCGGCAACGCCGAAATTCTTCGCCAGCGCCGGGCAGCAAAAATTCGCCGACAATCTTGTCGCCTTCTACGAGTTCATGCGCGACAACCATATCTATTGCAGCTACGCGATCGTGCCGCCGCAGATCGACCGCTCGAAACCGGCGCACCAGCAGAGCGATCCGACGCTCTATGCCGGCGTGGTCAAGGAGCGCGACGACGGCATCGTCATTTCCGGCGCGCAGCAGCTCGCGACCGGCGGCGCTATGTCCGATTACATCCATCTGAGCTGCATCCAGCCGCTGCCAGCCGGGCGACGAGAATTACGCCAATTGCCTCGCCGTCCCGGTCGCCGCCGAAGGCGTCAAACTTTATCCGCGCAAGCCGTACGCGCGGCGCCGGCAGCGCGGCCGATTATCCGCTGTCGAGCCGGTTCGACGAAGCCGACAGCTATGTCGATTTTCGACAACGTCTTCGTGCCGTGGGAGCGCGTGTTCATCTACCGCAATGTCGAATTGTCGCGCGACCAGTGGCGCAAGACGCCGTCGCATCTTCACGGCAATCATCAGGCGCAGACGCGCTATGTGACCAAGCTGCGCTTCATGGCGGGGCTGGCGCAGCGCATGAACGAAACCACCGGCAATGCCGCAAACCCCGCGGTCGTCGGCCTGATGGGCGAACTCTGCGCGCTGGTGTCGATCTACGAAGCCATGCTGCACGCGCACGAGACCATGGCGACGATCGAGGACGGCGTGTTATGGCCGTCACGCACCGCCTACTATGCCGCCAGCGCCATGCAGTCGGAATTCAACGGCCGCATGCTGGAAATTATCCGCGAAATGGCGGGCGCCGCTTTCATCACGCTGCCGTCGTCGGATGCCGATTTCGACAATCCGGAAATCGCAGCCGACCTCGAGCGCTATATGCGCTCGGGCACGTCCGACGCGAAAACGCGCATCAAACTGATGCGGCTGATCTGGGATTTCCTCGGCTCCGAATTCGGCAGCCGCCACGCGCAATACGAGAAATTCTACGGCGGACCGTCGTTTGTGGCGAAGCAGAACTCTTTATCGCATTTTCGATTTCAAGCGGGCTGGTGCGCTGGTGGATCGGGCGCTGAATTTGCCGGCGGTGGAGGAATAAAAATCCAATGAACCCATCGGAACGCATCGACCGGCTGATCGCGGGAATCACCGACTGGCGCGGCAAAACCTTCGCCGGCATCCGCAGCAGCATCCTTGCCGCCGACCGCGAGATCGTCGAGGAATGGAAGTGGATGGGAAGCCCGGTGTGGTCTCGCGATGGAATCATCGCGGTCGCCAACGCCCACAAAGGCAAGGTGAAGCTTACCTTTGCCTATGGGGCGAAGCTCCAAGATCCTGACAAGCTCTTCAACGCCGGCCTCGAAGGCAACCAGAGACGGGCAATCGATTTTTTCGAGGGTGATAAGATCAATAAGCGTGCTCTAAAAAATCTCGTCCGTGCCGCCGTCGATTACAATCGGACAAAAAAGAAGAAGAAAGCGCCTGCGGGTAATCGAGCGAAAGCCCGGCAATGACGAGGAGAATTGGCGTCACAACTCCATTGACGTTAGTCACCATTTCCGTTACACACTGGCGAATCAAATCTCGCTCAGGAAGGGCGTCACCGGTGACGGCCGTACTGACGGGGCGAGTGCGGTGCCTGCGGGCGGGCTTCGTAACCCCGCTCCCGGGCGGCTTCGGGCATCACTCATGCCGGTACTACGGCCGGTGGAGGAGGTGCTGTCCCTGGACTGGGACAGGAAAAGGGCGGGTAACGCCCGTCCGGATCCGGGAAAGCATGGCCTGAAGCTGAGCCAGTCAGGGTAAAGCCTCTGGCGAGAACCGCGGTGGAGCGCCGAGAGGCGAGCGGTCTCCGCTGAGACCGCTGCCGCATCCGACGATGCGGCTCCAAAGACAATGCGCCTGTCGGCGCTCCGCCTCCCTTTTTATCGGGAGGCTCGTTCGTGGAAATGGCTTGGCAACGCTCGGGCGCAGAGACGCGCCGCGAGAACGGATGCGCTCATCCTGCCCCGCGATAGCGGGGAAGGGGGACCACGCGAAGCGTGGTGGAAGGGGCGTCTGACTCGGAGCTTCGTTGCCGTCGCGGGAGAATAAAGAACGTGAAGGTCAGTGAACCGCCGTTGCCGCTTGCGTCACGTCGAGGCCGAGGCCCCCTCCACCGCGCAAGAGCGCGGTCCCCCTCCCCCGCTTTCGCGGGGGCGGAAGGATGCGCACGCTTACGCCACGGCGTCCGCGAGCTGCGGCACCGGTTTCGGCTCGAGCGCCGCGGCGACCGCTTCCTCGACGCGTTCGAGCCAGATGAATTCGAGCTCCTTGCGCGCGAGTTCCGGAATGTCGTCGTAGTCGCGGCGGTTGCGCGCCGGCAGCATGACCCGCTTGATGCCGGCGGCATGCGCGGCGAGCACCTTTTCCTTGATGCCGCCGACCGGCAGCACCAGGCCGCGCAGGCTGATCTCGCCGGTCATCGCGGTATCGCTGCGGATGGTGCGCTCCGTCATCAGCGAGACCAGCGCCATGAACATCGCCACGCCGGCGCTCGGGCCGTCCTTCGGCGTCGCGCCGGCCGGCACGTGGACGTGAATGTCGCTCTTCTCGAAGCGGCCCGGATCGATACCGAGCGACACGGCGCGGTTCTTGACGATGGACAGCGCGGCCTGCGCGCTTTCCTTCATCACATCGCCAAGCTGGCCGGTCAGGATCAGCTTGCCGGAGCCGGGAATGCGGGTCGCCTCGATGAACAGAATATCGCCGCCGACCGGCGTCCAGGCCAGCCCGGTCGCCACGCCGGGCACGCTGGTGCGCATCGCCATCTCGCTCTCGAATTTCGGCGCGCCGAGGATCGTCGACGACGTCGTCGCGCGCGATGCGGATCGGGCCGCTGCCGCCTTCGGCGATGCGCACCGCGGCATTGCGCAGCACCTGGCCGATCTGCCGCTCGAGGCTGCGCACGCCGGCTTCGCGGGTATAATGCTGCATGATGTCGCGCAGCGCCGCCTCGTCGATCTCGACCTGCCCGGCTTTGAGCCCGTTCGCCTCCAGCTGCCGGCGCACCAGATAGCGCTGCGCGATCTCAAGCTTCTCGTCGGCGGTGTAGCCGGCAAGGCTGATGATCTCCATGCGGTCGCGCAGCGGGCCGGGAACGGTGTCGAGCATGTTCGCCGTGGTGATGAACACCACGCGGCTCAAGATCGAACGGCACCGCGAGATAATTGTCGCGGAACGTGTTGTTCTGCTCGGGGTCGAGCACTTCGAGCAAGGCCGCGCCGGGATCGCCCTGGATGCCGGCGCCGAGCTTGTCGATCTCGTCGAGCATCATGACGCAATTGCGCGCGCCCGCCTTGCGGATCGCCTGGATGATGTTGCCGGGCAGCGCGCCGATATAGGTGCGGCGGTGGCCGCGGATTTCCGCCTCGTCGTGCACGCCGCCGAGCCAGACGCGGACGAATTTGCGGTCCATGGCGCGCGCGATCGACTGGCCGAGCGAGGTCTTGCCGACGCCGGGCGGACCGACGAAGCACAGGATCGGCGCCTTGCCGGCCGGCGCCAGCTTGCGCACCGCGAGATATTCGATGATCCGCCGCTTGATCTTGTCGAGGCCGTAGTGGTCCTCGTCGAGGATGCGCCGCGCTTCGGCGATATCGATCGGCTTTTCCTCGGGCAATTTCCACGGCAGCTCGATCAGCCAATCGAGATAGGTGCGCACCATGCCGTATTCGCCGGCGGCTTCGGGCATGCGCTGCAGCCGGCGCAATTCCTTGCGCGCCTGGTCCTCGACCTCCTTCGGCATGCCGGCATTGGCGATGGCCTTTTCGAGTTCGGCCATCTCGGCGGCCTTGCCCTCCTCGCCTTCGCCGAGCTGGCGCTGGATCGCGGCCATTTGCTCGCGCAACAGCACTTCGCGCTGCCGCTCGTCGAGCGAAGCCTTGGTCTGCCGGCCGATTTCCTGCGACAGCCGCAGCACCTCGATGCGGTGCGCCGAGCATGCGCGTGACCTTGTCCATCCGCGCCGTGATGTCGACGGTTTCCAGAATCTCCTGCTTTTCTTCCGGCTTCACGTCCATGTAGGCGGTCGCCAGATCGGCGAGCTCCGACGGCGCTTCGATGCCCTGAATGGCGGCGAGCAGCTCGGCCGGCGCCTGCGGCAGCAAGCCGATGGCTTCGAGCGTCTGCGACTTCAGATTGACGAACCGCGCCTCGATCTCCGAGCTGCTGGTTGCCGGCTCGGGGATGCGCAGCACGCGCGCCACCAGAAACGGCCAGCCGCCGAGATATTCGACGATCTGGAACCGCTGCTCGCCCTGGCAGACGAGGTGATGCGCGCCGTCCGGCGTGGTGACGAAACGCAGCGACATTGGCGAGCGTGCCCATCCGATGCATGTCGATCGCGGCCGGATCGTCGACCGCGGCCTCGCGCTGCAACAGGATGCCGACCTGGCGCTGATCGCGCACCGCCTGCTGCGCCGCCGCCACCGATTTCGGCCGGTTGAGCGTGATCGGCAGCACCAGGCCGGGAAATAGCACGGTGTTGCGCACCGGCACGATGATGAGCGCATCGGACGGCAATGGCGGCAGCGCGCGCGCCGGAGGTGCCGGCCGCGCCAACCGCGCCGCCGCCGCCGCTCGGCGCCGCATTGTCTTTTGCCAAAATTTCCTCAGCCACGATTCGCACTCACTTTCTGCAACGTAATCACCAGACAGCCGTTGACGACCGCGCGGCGCACGCCGCTATAGCGGCCGGCCGGCAAGCGCAGCCGGCGGTAAAAGCGTCCCTGCGGCAGTTCAAGCCGGTGAATGATCGCGGTGCGCAATTGCTCCGGCAGGATGCGCGTTCCGGCGATGACGAGATCGCCGTCCTCGATCACGGCCTGCACATTGTCGCTGTCAACGCCGGGCAAAGCGACGAACACCAAAACCTCGAATTCGCTCTCCAGAATATCGACCGGCGGCTCCCAGGCCGCCAGTTGCTTGACGGCGCCGGCCGGCCGGAACAGTTCGCGGTGCATGCGCTCGGCCCGGGCGAGCATGTCGCACGCCTCCGACCACATCCAATCCCGGGCCATATCACGGGCCATACGTATCCCCTCCAGCTACGGAGGAGATATGTGTGGCGGCGGAACCCGAAATTCAACGTCGGCCGTTTCGGCTCAATTCGCTCCAACGCGCCGCCCGGCACGGACGCCTTCGGCAAGCGCGCGGACGAGGCCGCTGACCGCCTGGACCGTTGCCGCCGTCCCCTTGCCGTCGGGGCCGAGACTTTGGCGCACCGCCTCGACCAGAGCCGAACCGACCACCACGCCGTCGGCGCCTTCCGCGATGGCGCGCGCATGCTCGGCCGTGCGCACGCCGAAACCGACGCAGACCGGAAGTTTGGTGTGGCGCTTGATGCGCGCGACCGCCTCCGTGACCTTGCCCGGGTCGGGCGCGGCGGCGCCGGTAATGCCGGTGATGGAGACGTAATAGACAAAGCCCGACGTATTGGTGAGCACGGTCGGCAGCCGTTTGTCATCGGTCGTGGGCGTGGCGAGGCGGATGAAATTGAAGCCGGCCTTGAGCGCCGGCAGGCACAGTTCGGCGTCCTCTTCGGGCGGCAAATCCACCACGATCAGTCCATCAACGCCGGCCGCTTTCGCATCGGCGAGGAATTTATCGACGCCGTAGACGTAGATCGGATTGTAGTAGCCCATCAGCACGATCGGCGTCGCATCGTCGCCGGCGCGGAATTCGCGCACGGCGGCAAGCGTCTTCTTCATGTTTTGCCCGGCTTTGAGCGCGCGCAATCCGGCGGCCTGGATCGCCGGACCGTCCGCCATCGGATCGGTGAACGGCATGCCGAGTTCGATCAGGTCGGCGCCGGCCTTGGGCAGCGCCTTGAGGATGGCGAGCGCGGTCGCATAATCCGGATCGCCCGCCATGGTGAAGGTGACGAGCGCGGCGCGGCCTTCTTTCTTGAGCGCGGCGAAGCGCCGATCGATGCGCTCGGTCATCGCGCCTTGCTTTCCAGATGCCGCGCCACCGAATCGAGATCCTTGTCGCCGCGGCCGGACAGATTGACCACCATCAGGTGGTCCTTCGGCTTTTGCGGCGCGAGATCGAGCACTCTGGCGATGGCGTGCGCCGGCTCGAGCGCGGGAATGATGCCTTCGAGCTTGGACAAAAGCTGGAACGCGTTGAGCGCCTCGTCGTCGGTCGCCGACAGAAAGGTGACGCGGCCGACATCGTTGAGCCAGGCATGTTCCGGCCCGATGCCGGGATAATCGAGACCGGCCGAGATCGAATGCGCCTCGTTGATCTGGCCGTCGTCGTTCATCAGCAGATAAGTGCGGTTGCCGTGCAGCACGCCCGGCCGGCCGCCGGCGATGGAGGCGGCATGCTCGCCGCTGTCGAGGCCGTGGCCCGCCGCCTCGACGCCGTAGATTTCGATATCCTTGTCGTCGAGGAATGGATGAAACAGGCCCATCGCGTTCGAGCCGCCGCCGATGCAGGCGATGAGCGAATCCGGCAGCCGGCCTTCGGCCTCCTGCATCTGCTCGCGCGTCTCGCGGCCGATGATCGACTGGAAATCGCGCACCATCATCGGATAGGGATGCGGGCCGGCGATGGTGCCGATGCAATAGAATGTCGAGCCGACATTGGTCACCCAGTCGCGCAGCGCCTCGTTCATCGCGTCCTTGAGCGTCTTGGCGCCGGATTCACCGGCACCACCTTGGCGCCGAGCATGTGCATGCGAAAGACGTTGGCTTTCTGCCGCTCGACGTCGACCGAACCCATATAGACGATGCATTCGAGGCCGAAGCGCGCGCACAAGGTCGCGGTGGCGACGCCGTGCATGCCGGCGCCGGTCTCGGCGATGATGCGCTTCTTGCCCATGCGCCGCGCCAGCAGGATTTGGCCGAGCACGTTGTTCACTTTATGCGCGCCGGTGTGATTGAGCTCCTCGCGCTTGAGATAGATCTTGCGCCGCCGCCCAAGCCGGAGCCGTCTTCTCAATGCTCCGTAAGCCGCTCGGCGAAATAGAGCGGCGACGGCCGGCCGACATAATGCGTCAGGTAGCCGTCCATCTCGCGCTTGAATTCTGGATCGGCCTTGGCCTTGGCGTAGGCTTCCTCAAGCTCGAGGATCAGCGGCATCAGCGTCTCGGCGACGAACCGGCCGCCATAGATGCCGAAATGGCCGTGCTCGTCAGGCCCGGTGCGGAACGAGTTGAGTTGCTGCCGCACCGTCATGCCGGGCTCGCGATCGGATGGTTGGCATGACGCGCCGCGCGCACGAAAGCGCGGATTTTTTCGGGGTCTTTTTCTCCCGGGCGCGCGCTCGACACCGGAGGAGACATCGACACCGGGCGCCCGCGTGATACGCAGCGCCTCGGCGACATTGCCGGCGTTGAGCCCGCCCGACAGCATGAACGGCACGCCGGGATTGAGACCTTCCAGCAAATGCCAGTCGAAGGCTTTGCCGAGGCCGCCCGGCCGAGTCGCCTCGCGCGGCGCCCGCGCATCGAACAACAGATGGTCGGCGACGGCGGCATAGCGCGCGATCGCCGCGAGGTCGGCCTTGCTCTCCACCGCGATCGCTTTCATGACCGGCAGCTTGAAGCGCGCCTTGATCTCGGCCACCCGCAGCGGCAATTCATCGCCATGAAGCTGCAGGATATCGGGGCCCAGCGCGTCGACCACATAGGACAACAGCGTGTCGTCGGCATCCACCGTGAGGGCAACCTTCTTCGCCCTGCCTCGCACCCGGGATTCCAGGGCCGCGGCGCCCTTGAAAGACAGGTTGCGCGGCGACGGCGGAAAAAACACAAAGCCGACCATGTCGGCGCCCGCGTCGAGCGCGACATCGAGGGCCTCCGGCGTCGAAAGGCCGCAAATTTTCACCAACAACGACATCAACGTGCCTGTTCTCGAATGCCGATCCCGCACCGGCGGTGTTCTACATCCCCGCAAGCGCTTTGTCTTGCCGCAGAAGGTCTTGCCGCAGAAAGTCTTGCTGGAGAAGCGCTCTCAGCGGACCGGTGGCATAAGCTTCAGCCGCGCTGGCGGTTCGGCCTGTTCTGCGGCGCCGGCGGTCCGCTTGCGCGATTCGAGTTCGCCGCGCAGCGCGTCGGCCTCGCGTTCCAGCCGGCGCGCGGTGCGCCGCCACCGGCCGTGCCGCAGCCATCCGGCGATACCGCCGATCATCACGCCGAGAATGAGCAGGACGATGACCAGCACAAACAGCGGCAGCGTCAGCGAGGCGGCGGGCGCTTCGGCGCTGAACGGATCGAACGACACCGTCACCGACTGGCGATTGGCGAGCGCGAAGGCAATGATTACGATGGCGAGCGGCACGAGAATAAGCGCCGCGACGACCTTGCGGAAAATGCTTGCAGCCGATCGGGGTTTACCGGTCAACCTTCGCCCGGGCGATTAAGCCGCTCGCGCATTTCCTTGCCGGTCTTGAAGAACGGCACGCATTTCTGGTCGACGGCGACATGGGCGCCGGTGCGCGGATTGCGGCCGGTGCGCGCCGGGCGTTGCTTCACCGAAAAGGCGCCGAAGCCGCGCAATTCGACGCGGTCGCCGCGCGCCATGGCCGCGATGATCTCGCCGAGGATGGCATTGACGATGTTTTCGACGTCGCGCTGGTAAAGATGTGGGTTCTGCTCGGAAATCCGCTGGACCAGTTCAGACTTGATCATGTCCGCCGCCTTGTCCGCCGCTTTGGGTCGCCCGCGAACGCAACTGGTATCGGGTAATGTGGAATAGCCCTGCCGTTCAGTTCGCGCTCGCAGGGTGCCAAAGGGCCAACAGACCGTCAAGATTGAAACGATCGACGGCATCGACCGCGGCCAGCGCGTCAAGCTGCCGGGCCAGCGCATTTAGGCCGGCCGCGTCCGAGCAGCGCCACGGCGGCAGCGTGCAGGAAGGGCAGATCGCCAAGCCGGCTTTGCAGCTCGTAGTCGCGCACCGGCAGCTTGGTGTCGACGTTCTTCTCCTTGCCGAGCCAGGCCAGCGCCGTGCGCTCGTCACCCAGCTCGTCGATCAGCTTGAGATCGATCGCCTGATGCCCGGTGAAGACGCGGCCATCGGACGCGGTGGCAAGCTCGGCATCGGTGAGATGCCGGCGGTCCTGCACCAGGCCTTTGAACCAGGCATAGGAGTCCTGGATGATCGAATTGAGCGCGGCGGTCGCTTCGGGGCTGGTCGGCTCAAAACCGTCCGGCGCGGCCTTGAGCGGCGTGGATTTCACCGATTCGACCTTGACGCCGATTTTGCCGAGCAGATCGGCGAAGTTGGGATACTGGAACAGCACGCCGATCGAGCCGACCAGCGAAGTCTGTTGCGCCACGATGTGATCGCCGGCGATCGCCGTAATGTAACCGCCCGACGCGGCCATGCTGTCGACAACGATGACCAGCGGCTTCTTGTCCCGCAACCGCGCCAGCAAGTCGAACAGCTGCTCGGAGCCGGCGGTGGTGCCGCCGGGACTGTCGACATGGACGATAACGGCGCGCGCCAGCGAGGATTGGGCCAGCTTGTCGAGCGCCTCGACCCGTTCCTGATCGCCGCGGATCAAGCCCGATATCGTCACCCGCGCGATATAGGGACTGACGCCGAACACGCCCGCCCGCCGGCTCGACAGAACCACGGCGCCGGCGATGGCGAGGACAATCACCGCAACGGCGAGCACGCGCCAGAACGTGAGCTTGCGCCGCATACGGCGGCGGTCGACGATCAGGTCGGCATCGAGCGACATGGTCCTTTCGCCTCCCTCCGGCTGCGACTTACTCCTCGGTCTCGTCCTTGTCGCTCTCTTCCTCGCCCTTGCGCTTGAGCGCGGTGCCAAGGATGTCACCGAGCGTCGCGCCGGAATCCGAGGAGCCGTATTGCGCGATTGCTTCCTTCTCCTCGGCGACTTCCAGCGCCTTGATCGAGACCGAAACGCGGCGCGTGCGGCGATCGAACTGGGTGACGCGCGCGTCGACCTTCTGGCCAACGGCGAAGCGGTCGGGCCGCTGCTCGGAGCGGTCGCGGGCAAGCTCGGAGCGCTTGATGAAGGCGGTGTATTCGGTGCCGACGATCTTCACGTCGATGCCGCCTTCCTTCACCTCGGTGACTTCGCCAGTGACGACGACGCCCTTCTTGAGTTCGCCGGCGGCGGCGTCGCCGGCCGCGGCGCGGCGCGCCCTCGGTAAGCTGCTTGATGCCGAGCGAAATGCGCTCCTTCTCGACATCGACGTCGAGCACCTGCGCCCTGACCTTGTCGCCCTTCTTGTATTCTTCGATGACCTGCTCGCCGGGACGTTTCCAGTCGAGGTCGGACAGGTGAACCATGCCGTCGACGTCGCCGTCCAGCCCGAGGAACAGGCCGAATTCGGTCTTGTTCTTGACCTCGCCCTCGACCATCGATCCGGCTGGATATTTCTCGACAAAGACTTCCCACGGATTGCGCATGGTCTGCTTGAGGCCGAGCGAAATGCGGCGCTTGACCGGATCGACTTCGAGGACTTGGACCTCGACTTCCTGGGAGGTCGAGACGATCTTGCCCGGATGCACGTTCTTCTTGGTCCACGACATTTCGGAGACGTGGATCAGGCCCTCGATGCCGGGTTCGAGTTCGACGAAAGCGCCGTAGTCGGTGATATTGGTGACGCGGCCCTTGAACCGGGAGCCGACCGGATATTTCGCCTCGATGCCCTGCCACGGATCGTCGAGCAATTGCTTCATGCCGAGCGAGATGCGGTGGGTCTCGTGGTTGATCTTGATGATCTTGACCTTCACCTGCTGGCCGATATTGAGCACCTCGGACGGATGATTGACCCGCCGCCAGGCGATGTCGGTGACGTGCAATAGTCCGTCGATGCCGCCGAGATCGACGAACGCGCCGTAGTCGGTGATGTTCTTGACCACGCCGTCGATGACCTGGCCCTCTTCGAGGTTCTGCACCAGCTCCTGGCGCTGCTCGGCGCGGGTTTCCTCCAGCACGGTGCGGCGCGACACCACGATATTGCCGCGCCGGCGATCCATCTTGAGGATCTGGAACGGCTGCTGATTGTTCATCAGCGGCGAGACATCGCGGATCGGCCGGATATCGACCTGCGAGCGCGGCAGGAAGGCGACGGCGCCGTCGAGATCGACGGTGAAGCCGCCCTTGACCTGGTTGAAGATGACGCCCTGCACCTTCTCGTTGTTCTGGAACGCCTTTTCGAGCTTGCCCCAGCTTTCCTCGCGGCGCGCCTTGTCGCGCGACAGCACGGCTTCGCCGAGCGCATTTTCGATCCGTTCGAGATAGACCTCGACGGTGTCGCCGATCTTGATTTCATTATTGCGGCCGGGCCCGGCGAACTCGCGCAGCGCCACGCGGCCTTCGGTCTTCAATCCGACGTCGATGACGGCGAGGTCGCGTTCGATCCCGACAACGGTGCCTTTGACGACGGAGCCTTCCTGCAAATGACCGTCGCTGAACGATTCATCGATCAGCTTGGCAAAGTCTTCGCGCGTCGGCGCGGCGGCGGCCTGAGCCGCAACTTGAGCCATAAATCACTCCCGACCCCTCGAATTGAATGATCCAGAACGTGCGGCCGCCGCCGGCTGAACCGGCGGGTGGGGCCAAGGCCATACGTTGCGGAAAGCGTGCGTCCGGACGCCATGCAAACGAAGCGGTGAACGGGCTCTACCTCCAATGACGAAAGCGCTGTCAACGGCGCTTTCGGCCCGCTCGAACGGCCTCGATGATATCGACGGCGGCCCGGAATGCGGCGTCTATACCCAAATGCGTGGTGTCGAGCAAGTGCGCGTCCGGCGCCTGCATGAGGGGGGCCGCGGTGCGGCGGGAATCCCGCTCGTCCCGCCGCAACAGGTCGGCCAGGACTTCCTGCTCGTTGGCCGGTTCGCCCCGCGCGCGCAGTTCCAGCATGCGCCGGCTGGCGCGCACTTCCGGGCTCGCCACGACGAACAGTTTCACGTCGGCGCCGGGCGCGATGACGGTGCCGATATCGCGGCCGTCGAGCACCGCGCCGGGCGGCCTGGTGGCGAACCCGCGCTGATAGTTGATCAAAGCCTGACGGACCTGCGGGATCGCGGCCACCACCGAAGCCGCCTCGGTGATGGCCGCCAATTTCAGCGCATTGTCCTCAAATTTGGTCGGATCGAGCCGCACCGCGGCCTCGGTCGCGCGTTCGGCATCGTCGGGCGGATAGCCGGCGTCGAGCATGGCCTTGGCCACGGCGCGATAGAGCAGTCCGGTATCGAGATGATGCAGCCCATAAACCGCCGCGATTTGCCGAGCGATCGTGCCTTTGCCTGAAGCCGCCGGTCCGTCGATGGCAATGATCATGACAAATCGGCTCCGAGCCCTCGCATCAGTTCAACAAAACCCGGAAAGCTCGTTGCAATGAAAGTGCCATCGTCGATCACGACCGGCTTATCGCTGGCGAGACCGAGAACGATCGCCGCCATGGCGATGCGGTGATCCATATGGGTGGTGACCATGCCGCCGCCGGGTGCGCGGGCTTTGGCCGTGCACGATGAGATCGTCGCCTTCGATGTCTGCCGCCACACCGTTACTTCGCAGCAAAGCGGCGGTGGCGGCAAGCCGGTCGGATTCCTTCACCCGCAGCTCCTTCAGGCCGCGCATCACGGTTGTGCCCTCGGCGAAGGCGGCCGCCACCGCCAGCACCGGATATTCGTCGATCATGGACGGCGCGCGCGACGCCGGCACCTCGACGCCGCGCAATGGGCCCGAGCGGATGCGCAGATCGGCGACGTCCTCGCCGCCTTCGTTGCGCCGGTCGATCAGTTCGATGGCGGCGCCCATCTCGTGAAGCGTCGTGATGAGACCGCTGCGCAATGGGTTCATCATCACGCCCTGGAGGATCGCGTCCGAGCGCGGCACCAAGAGCGCGGCGACAAGTGGAAACGCGGCGGACGACGGGTCGGCCGGAACCATGATTGGCCGCGGCGTCAATTCCGGTTGGCCGGCAAGCGTGATGCGGCGGCCGTTTTCGTTGTCGGGCTCGACGCGCAAAACTTCAACGCGAACTTGGGCACCGAAATGCGCGAGCATTTTTTCGGTATGGTCGCGCGTCGGCTCGGCTTCGATCACGACGGTTTCGCCCGGCGCGGCCAAGCCGGCGAGCAGCGTTGCCGATTTCAACTGCGCCGATGGGACCGGCGGCCGAAACACGATCGGCATAGGATCGCGCGCGCCCGCGAGTGTCAGCGGCAAGCGGCCGTCCGCGGAAGCAAGCGTGCGTGCGCCGATCCGTTCCAGCGGATCGAGCACGCGGCGCATCGGCCGGCTGCGCAGCGAGGCGTCACCGTCAAATGTCGCGGTGATCGGACAGCCGGCGACCGCGCCCAGCGCGAGCCGGCAGCCGGTTCCGGAATTGCCGAAATCGAGCGCGTACGCGGGCTCGGCAAAGCCGCCGACCCCCACGCCATGGATCGACCATTGCCGCTCGCCGGTCCGCTCGATGCGCGCGCCCAATGCCTGCAAGGCCTTTGCGGTGTTGAGCACATCTTCGCCTTCGAGAAGCCCACTGACCCGCGTTTCGCCGACCGCCAACGCGCCGAGAATGAGCGCCCGGATGGAGATCGACTTGTCGCCCGGCACGCGCGCGCGGCCGGCCAAAGGGCCGTTGCGGCGGGCGGTCAGGGGTGCGGGCTGGGTCTGCATTGGAATTAAGTCCGATTGGTATCACTAACAGGGGTGTTGTGACGGCCGTCTATCATGGGCCGCCGCGGCCCGTCATCCCGTCGCTTTTATGTCACGGGACGGCCGCTCAGGGGCTGCGGATCGACTATTGACAGCCGCGTTACGACTAGCCAAGTGAAGCACCCGACATTGCAAAGGATCGGAACCGTGGCCAAACCCGAACTGGGTACCAAGAGGCTCTGCGCCAATTGCGGCGCCAAGTTCTATGATCTGAACAAGGACCCGATCCACTGCCCGAAATGCGGCACGGTCCATGAGGTCGTGCTGGTCGTGAGCCGCTCGCGGCCGGAGCCGGCGCCGGTCGTCGTACCGCGCCCACCTGCCCCCGTGGAGGAAGTCCCGTGCCGGAGCCGCGGAGGTCGAAACCGTCTCGCTCGAAGAGGCCGACGCCGAGGCGTCAGGCGCCAAGAAGCCCGCGGCCGCGGAGGCCGGGGCGGAAGAGGAAGAAGTCGAGATCGGAAGAGACTCTCGACGACGACACTTTCATCGAGGAGCAGGAAGAAGAGGATGCCGACGTTACCGACATCATCGGCGGCGACATCGAAAACGAGGAGGAAGGCTGATCAGGATTCGGTAATTAGTATTCAGTAATCAGAGCGGGCATGAGCCTTCTGATTACCGACTACTGATCGCTGATTCCTGATTGGGGCCATAGCTCAGCTGGGAGAGCGCCTGCATGGCATGCAGGAGGTCGGCGGTTCGATCCCGCCTGGCTCCACCAACCTTCGCGGCCAATGCCGCTTCGGTCGGCCCGCCAGCCCAATTCCGTGAAGAAAGCCCGCCTACGCTCAGAGAGCGCAGGCGGGCTTTTTTTGAGCTTCGTCCAGCCGCACCGGTAGCTAAAAATGGGCGGCGGCCGGCCGCGCCGGGCGTGTTATATTGTCCGCTGCAACGGCAACGGAGGCGGTAATGCGTGAGGGGTGGATCAGCGTCGGCACTGGCGGCGCTTGCGGTGCTGGCCGTAATAGCGGCGACCGGTCCAACATCCGCGCAACAGGCAGCGCCGCTTCCGCCACCAGCCAGGATCAATCCGACCAGGCGCCACCGCCACCGCCGAAACCAAAGCACACCAAGAAGCTCAGCCCGACAGCACAGACCAATCCAGACCTTGACACCGACGACCAGCTCGCGCCGTCGCAAATGAACCAGCCGGTGCCGGCGGCGGTAGCGCAACCGGGCGCCGCGCCGCCAAGCCGGCGCATCCGGCCGGCGCCGCCGCACCTGCGCGCCGCGCAATGCCGGTGCGGCGACTTCGCACGCCGTATCGCCTGCAGCGGTTTGTTCGCCAAGGATTCGAGCCATCTCAAACTGGCGATGACCTTTGAGGCAAAGAACATCACCTTCACCGACGTTGACGCCGAGCGGCGGCACCAAAGTACCGGCCTCGGTGCTGTTTCCGAACGACCCGAAGCGGCGGCTTGAAGTGTGGTGGTCCAACCCGGCCGAGCGCACCGGCCTCTATCTGATCGTATCCATGGCAAATCGACCTGGACCGCGCCGGGCGGCATGAAGCTTGGGCTGACGCTGGCGCAATTGGAAAAGCTCAACGCAAGCCGTTCAAGCTCAAAGGCTTTGACAAAAACGGCATTGCGGCGGTGAGCGACTGGGATGGCGGGGCGCTGGCGACGCTGCCCGGCGGCTGCAAATCCGGCGTGAGCCTGCGCGCCCGATCCGAAAGCGCGCCGGACGCGGTCAGCGCCTTGACCGCCGGACAAGACTACAGCTCCGCCGACCCGGAAATCCGCGCGGTCAAACCGACCGTCAGCGAAATGCTGATCGGCTATTAGCGGATTTCAGGGCTTCGGCTTTACTGCAGCCGGCACCGCGTTCGCCGCAGCCGGCGTGGTCGAGCGCTTGCGCTTGATCGCTTTGCATGGCGCGGACGTCGCGCGCCATTTCCAGGCAAGTCAGCAGTTCAGTGTAGCTGGATTCGCCGCCCATGCGGGCTTCGTTGGTGCAGGCGGTCTTGTCGGCAGGCGCAAAGCCCGACCATTCCTTGGCCAGTTCGTCGCGGGTAGCCTGCTCGCTGTCCAGGCAGTTCTGCTTCTCCTCAGCAATGTCGGCGTCGTGGAAGGACACGCCGCCTTGTTGGGCGATGCCTGGCAGACCTGATCGACATTAAGCGTCGGCACACTGTCGGCGACCGGCATGATCAGATGCGCGCCGAGGATCAATACCGGGGGGAGAATCATGGCCGTGCTCCGTCAACCGACCGCGCTCATTATAAGTAACGCACGGAACCGGCAAGACACACGCGGACACCAGACACCAGCACGCGCGTACGGCGGAGACAACGAGCGTTACCGCATCATCGGCAACGTGCGAGCTCCGTCTAAGGCGAAACATCGACACCGTTAGCGCGGGCCGCCGCGCGCGCGACCCCAGTGTTCCGCCGGATTCCGAGGCCTGACCAGGATTGCCTGACTGCGGGCCGTTGCCGGATCGATACGAGGATCGATCGGGCTCTGATGTACGATAAGTCGGGACCATTGGTACGCGCCGACTGCGCGTCGGGCGCGGACGGCGGCGGGAGCGACCGGCGATCGACCGAGTCATAGAGCGGCCGGCGTGTCGTAGTCGGCACTGGCGAGCGGTGGCGACGGTGACTTCGTCATAGAGCGGCTGCGCCGTCGACGGCATGGTCCGAGTGACCACCGTCGTGGTGGGCACAACCTGGCGCGTGATGTGCGCGTCGTCACGATCTGCCGGCGTCCGCGACGGGCGGGACGCCGGTCGGACGGTTGCGCCGTTTGCATCGTTCGCACCGTCTGCGCGGCGGTCGTCTGCACTGTTTCCAGCGGCTGCGTGATCATGGTTTGCGCCCGCGCAACGGTCGCGCCGGCGACAAGCGCCAGACCAAGCGCGGTAGAGGTAGGAGGAATTTCATGGCGTACTCCATGTGAGATGTCGTTCCGGGTCCAAGGTTCGACACACCTGCCCGAGCCACAACCCAACGCACTTGCGGCGATGCGCGTTCCCGCTCCGACGGAATTGGCGATTATTGCAGCGGTTCCGCTTGACACCGAGCGGCTGGATGAAACTGCCTCCGGGCGAACCGGCGTGTTCCGCCGCCGCAAAATTGACGCTGTCACGCCGCCTGGGACCGTTTCGGTGCGCAAACGCGCCGCGTAGCAGCGCCGACAAGCGGCAACGTGATGTAGCACGAAACGCCGCCACCAGCATCAAAGCATGCGATACGCCGACCGCGTCGCCGGCACGGCCGAACAGCACCGGCGCGATCGCGCCGGAACCGATCGTGCCGGTATAGAAAATGCTCAACGCGCGGGTCCGCCATTGCGGCTCGACCAGATCGGGCACGGAGCCGTACAGCACCGACGACGTGCCATTGAGGGCTATGCCGATCAACGGCAGCAACACCAGCGCGGCGGCAGCGGCAGCGGCAACAGCGCGAGAATTCCCGCTGCCGTAAATCCTTCGGTCAGCCACACTGTTCTGATCGCGCCGATACGGGCGCCGATGAAGGCGCAGGCCAGCTTTCCCGCCGCGCCGCCGGCGAAAACCAGCGTCAGCGCCAGGCCGATGGTCTGCTCGGTCGCTCCCTTGTTTCTCAGCACGAACGGCAGGAACAGCAAAAATCCCATGCGCGTGGCGCTGTCGATGATGCCGATGGTCAAGCAGCAAGGCGGAAGGCGAACGGCTGGCTCTTGCGGCACGTGCGCCACTTTTGCATCGGCCGGCGCCTTCGGCGGCAGTGCGTTCATAGCGCGGCGCGACGAAAAAGATGACGCACCGCCATGGCGACGCCGAGACTGCCGAGAATGGCGAGCGCCGGACGCCACGCCATCACCAGAAGCATCAGCGACAGCGTCGCCGGCAGCGTCATCTTGCCGATATCGCCGGCAAAATTGTAAGTGCCGAGAGCCTTGAGCGAGCGCGGCCCGGCGAAAGCGCGGGCGACCAGCGCCGACGCGATCGGATGCTGCGTGCTGGAGCCGATGCCGCTGATGAACAGTGCGCAGAGCAACATGACGAAACCGGTGCTGAGCCCGGCAAAACAATAACCGAGACCCGCCAATGCCGTGCCGAACGCCAGCACGGTCGCGGCGCCGAACCGTTCCGAGGCAAGTCCCGCCGGAATCTGCAGGCACGCCATGGCGCCGACGAACACGCTGCGCAGCGCGCCGAGCGCGGCATAGCTCAGCCCGAACTCCGCCTGCCATAGCGGCAGCAAGATGTAGATGAGATCGGTATAGCCGTCGTGCAGCGCATGCGCGGCGCCCGCGACCGAAGCGGCACGCCGCTGCTCGCCCGACATTTGCGGCGCCAGCGCCGTGAAATCCTCCCAACTGAGCCTGCGCATGAAGAACCTGCGGGATATCCGTTGTTTCACGTCCTAAAGTGAACGCGCAGGCCGGAACGGTCGGGCGTCAATCGCAGCCTCGATTGACCGCTGCAATCGCGGAGTGCAGTCTGCCGCCGGAAACGGGAATCACGCGCGAACCTTGCGAGGAGGAATCATGTTCGGCCTCGGCGACCTGTTCCAGTGGGAGCGGTTCGTGACGCCCACCGTGATCAAGGTTTTCTATTGGCTCGCCGTCGTTATTTCCATCCTGCTCGGCTTCGCCGGCGCGTCAGCTCGCTGACGACCATGGCCTACAATCCATTCGTCGGCATGATCTTCCTGATCGTGAGCGTGCTCGGCACCGGCATGGGCGTGATCCTGGCGCGCATCGTCGCCGAATTCGTGCTCATCGTGTTCCGCATCAACGAGCATCTTGGCGCGATCAGGAATCAGGGATCAGGGCCGAGATCTGCCGTCCGGCCGAATCGCCTGACCTAGTTCGCGAAGCGGAAGTGCATGACGTCGCCGTCCTGCACGACATAATCCTTGCCTTCGAGCCGCATCTTGCCGGCATCGCGCGCGCCGGCCTCGCCGCCGCACGCGACATAATCGTCATAGGCGATGGTCTCGGCGCGGATGAAGCCGCGCTCGAAATCGGTGTGGATGACGCCGGCGGCCTGCGGCGCCTTGGCTGCCGCGCGTCACCGTCCAGGCGCGCGCCTCCTTCGGCCCGGCAGTGAAAAATGTCACGAGATGAAGGAGCGCATAGCCGGCGGCAATCAGCCGATCGAGGCCGGCCTCCTTCAGGCCGATCGCGGCGAGATAATCTTCGCGCTCGTCGCGCGACAACACCGCGATCTCCGCTTCGATCTTGGCCGAAATGACGACGGCGGCCGCGCCTTCCGCTTTCGCCCTCTCTTCGACCTGGCGCGAAAACGCGTTGCCGCTCGCGGCGGAGTTCTCATCGACGTTGCAGACATAGAGCACCGGCAGCGAGGTCAGCAGCCCGAGCATGTGAAAGGCCTTCTCCTCTTCGGGCTTGCGCTCGGTCAGGCGCGCCGGCTTGCCGTCGCGCAGACAGCGTCGAGCGCGCGGTTGACGAGGTCGAGCGCTTCCTTCGCCTCCTTGTCGCCGCCCTTGGCTTTTTTGCTCAAGCCGTCGACGCGCCGCTCCAGGCTGTCGAGATCGGCCAGCATCAGTTCGGTCTCGACCGTTTCGATGTCGGCGACCGGATCGATCCGGCCCTCGACATGGGTCACGTCGGTGTCCTCGAAGCAGCGCACGACATGCGCGATGGCGTCGACCTCGCGGATATTGCGCCAGGAACTGGTTGCCGAGCCCTTCGCCTTTCGAAGCGCCGCGGACGAGGCCCGCGATATCGACGAAGGTCAGCCGCGTCGGCACGATCTCCGCCGATTTGGCGAGCGTCGCCAGCGTCTCGAGCCGCCGGTCCGGCACCGCGACCTCGCCGACATTCGGATCGATGGTGCAGAACGGATAATTCGCCGCCTGCGCCGCCGCGGTTTCGGTCAGCGCATTGAAGAGAGTCGACTTGCCGACATTCGGCAGGCCGACGATGCCGCATTTGAAGCCCATGGATTTTTACCTGTAAAATTTCCTGCTGCCGGCATTCACCTGTCATGATCGGCGTGTTTTCACGCGCTTCGCCAAATCCCTTCGCGACCATGGCGAGATGCACCTTGTTCTGAAAGCTTGCGTCCTCGCCGCGGACGATGCAGCCCGGCATTGTCGGCGAGGATCGCGATCAGCGCCTCGACCCAGCCGCGCTCGCTCTTGGCGAAATCGCTGAGCACATAATGCTGCACCAAATTCTTGTCGCCGGGATGGCCGACGCCGATGCGCACCCGCCGATAGTCGTTGCCGATATGCTCGGAGATCGAGCGCAATCCGTTATGGCCGGCAATGCCGCCGCCGACTTTGACGCGGACCTTGCCCGGCGGCAGGTCGATCTCGTCGTGGAACACCGTGATGTCGCCGAGCGGCAGTTTGTAGAAGTGCGCCGCTTCGGCGACGGCGCGGCCGGATTCATTCATAAAGGTGCCGGGCAACTGCAACAGCGCGCGTTCGCCGCCGATCGGGCCCTCGCAGGCAACGCCCGGCAAAGCGGCGGCGCCATGGACCGATGTCATGGCGCTTGGCGATCTCCTGCACCGCCATGAAGCCGACATTGTGCCGGTTGCCGACATAGCGCGCTCCCGGATTTCCAAGTCCGACCAGGAGCCGCATTGTCCCTGTCCCGCGCGGCGGAACCCTACTTCTTCTCGGGCGCGCCGCCCGCGGCCGGAGCAGCGCCAGGAGCTGCACCAGGCGCAGCGCCAGGAGCTGCACCAGGAGCGGCGCCCGGAGCGCCTTCTGGCGGCACACCGGCAGCCGCGGCGGCGGCAGCGGCAGCCGCTGCGGCGGCGGCAGCTTCGGCCTGCGCCTTCATTTCTTCGGCGTAACCCGACGGCGGCACCACCGTGACCAGGGTGATGTCGCGGCGCTCCACGACGGTGACGCCTTCGGGAAGCGTGACGTCGCTCAGATGCTTGGAATAGTTGATTTCAAGCTCGCCGATATCGACGTCGATGCCGGCCGGGATGGCGTCGGCGCGGCAGCGGACCGCAACAGTGTGGGTCACGATCGAAACCGTGCCGCCGCGCTTGACGCCTGGCGACTGATCGGCATTGAGCACGTGGATCGGAATATTGACGCGGATGGTTGCGCCCTCGCCGAGCCGCATGAAATCGACATGCAGCGGCAGGTCGCGCACCGCATCGAGCTGGAAATCGCGCGGGATGACGCGGTGCTTCACGCCGTCGATTTCGACGTCGTGAATGGTGGTGAGGAAATGGCCGGCATAGATGCGGTGCCGCAGATCGGCGTAATCGAGCGAGATCGGCAACGGCGGCTTGCCGTCGCCATAAATGATTCCGGGAACGCGGCCGGCGCGACGTTCCGCCCGGGCGGCCCCCTTGCCTGCCCGCGAACGCGACGCCGCCTTAATCAGATTGACGGTCGCCATGACTATATCCTCGTCTTAAACCATTGATGTTCAAGGTAAAATCCGCGCGTAGCCTCCAGGGGTGCTGTAGCAGGCGCGGCAGCGGCGCTTATAACGGCGCAACCGGCGAAAAACAAGGAAGACCGCGTCGCCCGCTGCCTAGAACCCGCCCGATCCGCCCAGCGGCGGCACCGGAGGCGCACCCGAAGAACTCGGCGCGGCAACAGCCGCAGGTTCGCTGGATGGTGGGGCAGCCGGCATGGCCGTTTGCGTATTCGCCCGCATCCCGGCAAGCGCTGCTTCCAGCGCCGCGACACGCGCCATCAGCGTTTCATTCTCCTCACGCGCGATGCGCGCCATATCCTTGACCGCCTCGAATTCCTCGCGCTTGACCACGTCGAGATCGCGCAACCAGCGCTCCGCCTGAGTGCGGAACAACGTTTCGAATTCGCGCCGCACGCCTTGCGCAACCCCGGCCGCGTCGTTCATTAACCGTGCGACCTCATCGAAGAACCGGTTCGTTGTCTGGACCATGACCGCCTCCGAAAGCGAATCTGCCGCGCCCGCTTGCCATGCAGTGAGACAATGGCGATGGTGCGGCGCGGCCGCAAGGGCCTCGGCGCAGCGCGCTTAAAGGGAAATCCGCCCGATGTTCGTTCTGCCGGTCATCCCCTATCCCGCCATCAATCCGATCCTGATCTCGATCGGACCGTTCGCGGTGCGCTGGTACGCGCTGGCTTACATCGTCGGCATTATCGCCGGCTGGTTCTACGCGCGCACCATAATCGTGTCCGAGCGTTTGTGGGGCGGCCCGGCGCCGTTCACCGTGCTCGACTTCGACGATTTCGTCATCTGGATCACGCTTGGCATTATCCTCGGCGGCCGCACCGGCTACGTGCTGTTCTACAATTTCCCATATTTCGCCGCGCACCCGATCGAGATCTTGCAGCTGTGGAACGGCGGTATGTCGTTTCATGGCGGCGTCATCGGCTGCATCGTCGCCATCGTCGCGTTCGCGCTGCGGCGGCACATCGCAATATTGTCGCTCGCCGACGTGACCAGCGCGGTCGCGCCGATCGGCCTGTTTCTTGGCCGCATCGCCAATTTCATCAACGGCGAATTGTGGGGCCGACCGACCGACCTGCCTTGGGCCATGGTGTTTCCCAACGCCGGACCGATCGCGCGCCATCCCAGCCAGCTTTACGAAGCGGCGCTCGAGGGCGTCGTTCTATTCATCGTGCTCGGCGTGCTGGTGCGCGCGGGCGCGCTCAAGCGGCCCGGTGTCGTGACCGGCTGTTTCGCGCTCGGCTATGGCATAGCGCGCATCACCTGCGAGTTTTTCCGCGAGCCGGACGTGCAGGTTGGGTTTCTGTGGGGCGGCCTCACCATGGGAATGCTGCTCTGCATTCCGCTGATGCTGGGCGGCCTCGCCGTCCTTGCCGTCGCGTTCAAGCGTCAATCCAATCCGCGAAACGCGGCCGCGAAAGATGACTGACGCGCGCTCGCCGCTGGAAAATGAAATTCGCCGCCTGATCAGCCTCGCCGGACCGATGCCGATCGCCGAATATATGCGGCTGTGCCTGACGCACCCGCAGCACGGCTATTACATCAATCGCGATCCGCTCGGCGCCGGCGGCGATTTCGTCACCTCGCCGGAGATCAGCCAGATGTTCGGCGAGCTGATCGGATTATGGATAGCGGCGGTATGGCGGCAGATGGGCTCGCCGGAAAATGTCCGCATCGTCGAACTCGGGCCCGGGCGCGGCACCATGATGCATGACGCCTTGCGCGCGGCGAAAGTGGTGGACGGCTTTCGTGAAGCCATCGCGCTGCACCTGGTCGAGATCAGCCCGGCCCTGCGGCAGGTCCAGGAGCGGCGGTTGCAAGAGCTCGACACCCCCGCGGCGTGGCACGACAGTCTTGAGGATGTGCCAGGCGGGCCCAGCATCATCATCGCCAACGAGTTCATCGATGCGTTGCCGGTTCACCAGGCGGTCAAGCAATCGGACCGCTGGCACGAACGCGTCATCGACATCGGACCAGACGCCAACTTTGTCATCGCCGCGGCGCTCGATCCGCTGCCGTTCTTCGCGGCGTCGATGCCGCGCGGATTGCGCAATGCTCCGGAAGGCGCGATCTACGAATGGCGCGACGACGGCGTCGCGCTTGAGCTCGGCCGGCGCACGCGCACCAACGGAGCCGCCTTGATCATCGACTACGGTCACGCGCATTACGGCCTGGGCGATACGCTGCAGGCGGTCGCCGGACATTCTTTCACCGATCCGCTGCGCGCGCCGGGCAAGGTCGATCTGACCGCGCATGTCGATTTCGAGGCGCTGGGGCAATCGGCGGAAAGCATGGGCGCAAGCATTCATGGGCCGGTCCGGCAACGCGATCTGTTCCTTCGCCTTGGCATCGCGAAACGCGCGGCGGCACTGAAAGCGGGCGCGCCACCCAACAAGGCCGCCGAGATCGAGATCGCGTTCTCGCGGCTGATCGCGGATGGCGCGCGCGGCATGGGCGAACTATTCAAGGCTATCGCCATCGCGGCGCCCGAGCTCGGCGCGCTGCCGGCATTTGAAGATTTGTCATGATAAAAGCTCCCGCACTGGCGTTGACCGGCATCCGTCACGCGTTCTTCACGCGCGCCGGCGGCGTTTCCTCCGGGCTCTATGCCAGCCTCAACGGCGGCGTCGGCTCGCGCGATGAGGCCGGCAATGTCGCGGAAAACCGTGCGCGCATGGCGACCGCGCTCGGCGTCGAACCGCACCGCTTCCTCACCGCCTTCCAAATTCATTCTCCGCACGTCGTCGTTGCCGAAGCGCCGTGGCCGGCGGATGCCCGGCCGCGCGCCGACGCCATCGTGACCCGCATGCGCGCGCTCGCCATCGGCGTCACCACGGCCGATTGCGGCCCGGTCCTGTTCGCCGACCCGCATGCGCGTGTGATCGGCGCCGCGCATGCCGGCTGGCGCGGCGCGCTCGCCGGAGTGATCGAAGCGACGGTCGAAGCGATGGGACGGCTCGGCGCCGCGCCCGGACAAATCCGCGCCGCCATCGGTCCGATGATCAGACAATCCAATTACGAGGTCGGCGCAGATCTGATCGTGCGCTTTGAAGCTGAAGATCGGGCCAGCAGCCGGTTCTTCTCAGCCGCGCCGCGGCCGGGCCATGCTATGTTCGATCTTGGCGGCTACATCGCGGCGCGGCTTGAGCGCGCCGGTGTCGGCCATGTCGAAGATCTGCGCCTGTGCACCTATGCCGATCCGGAGCGATTTTTCAGTTACCGCCGCACCACCCATCGCGCCGAAGCCGACTACGGCCGCCACGTCAACGCGATTGCTTTGACGGACGAATAGCGCCCGTTAACCCTGTTGCGCGCAGCCAAAAAACCTGCGGGGACAAGACCTTGATTCATGTTGCCAGCCCGGCAGGCGGCTTGTATCAGGTTCGTGCCGGGACGCGCAGGAGAGCGGGAATGGCGGGCAACAACGGAGCGATCAAGCTCGTCGCCGGCAATTCCACACCCGCGCTTGCCGAAGCGATCGGCGGCTATCTCGGACTGACGATGACCAAAGCCGTGGTTCGGCGCTTCGCCGACATGGAGATCTTCGTCGAAATCCTGGAAAACGTCCGCGGCGCCGATGTCTTCGTCATCCAGTCGACGTCGTTTCCGGCCAACGATCACCTGATGGAATTGCTGATCATCATCGACGCGCTGCGGCGCGCGTCGGCGCGGCGCATCACGGCAGTCGTCCCCTATTTCGGCTACGCCCGGCAGGACCGCAAACCGGGACCGCGCACGCCGATCTCGGCCAAGCTCGTCGCCAATCTCATCACCCGTGCCGGCGTCGACCGCGTGCTCACGCTCGATCTGCATGCCGGTCAGATTCAGGGCTTTTTCGACATTCCGACCGACAATCTGTTCGCCGCGCCGGTGATCGTGCGCGATATCAGACAGCGTTTCGATCTCGGCAAGGTCATCGTGGTCTCGCCTGACGTCGGCGGCGTCGTGCGCGCGCGCGGACTCGCCAAGCGCATCAATGCGCCGCTCGCGATCGTCGATAAACGCCGCGAACGGCCGGGCGAATCCGAAGTCGCGAACGTCATCGGCGAAGTGAGCGGCGGCATCTGCATCCTGGTCGATGACATCGTCGATTCCGGCGGCACTCTGGTGAACGCCGCCGACGCCCTTCTGGAGAAGGGCGCGCAGGAGGTTTACGGCTATATCACCCACGGCGTGCTCTCCGGCGGCGCCATCGCGCGCGTCGAAAACTCCCATCTCAAGGAACTGGTGATCACGGATTCGATTCAGCCCACCAAAGCCGTCACCAACTCCAAAAACATCCGCGTCTTGTCGATCGCGACGCTGATTGGCGAAGCGATCAGCCGTACGGCGGCCGAAGAGTCGGTGTCGAGCCTGTTCGACTGACTGCCGCGCCCGCGGCGGCGCCCTTCCCCGACCCGCCGAGTCAACTTGTCGCAGCCGGCGCTGTGGACGGCAAGTCGTCGAGGATTGTGCCCGGCGGCCAAATCACTTCATGAGTGCCGGTAGCGGCGGCGCTAGAGGCTCTTGCGCTTAGTTTGGCGGAATGATTCAAGCCGATGGTGTCGGCGCGGCGGCTGATTCGCGTATAGCCGTCAATCTGGGAGCCGAACTTGTTCCTGCGTCAAATCGCAGCCGGTAAACGACCGGGTTTTTGTGGCGTGCGCATTTCCACTCTTGGTCCCACCCGTGGCGGAACTGTGGAGGCGACATGTCCCTTATCGAGATTGCACGCGATCGGCGCAACGATCCGCTCGACGTGGTCGAGCACATGGCGGCCGGGAATAATTGGCCGTTCGAACGCGCCGGCGAAGACGAGATCGGGCTCGTCGTCACCGGGCGCTGGACCAATTACCAGGTGTCATTCACCTGGATGGGCGACATCGAGGCGCTGCATCTGGCTTGCGCCTTCGACATGAAGATACCGGAGGCGCGGCTGGCCAGTGTGCAGCAGCTTATCGCGCTGATTAACGAGCAATTGTGGATCGGCCATTTCGACGTCTGGATGCAAAACGGCACCGTGATGTTCCGCCATGCGCTGGTCCTCACCGGCGGCATCACTGCATCGGGCCGGCAATGCGAGGCGATGCTCGGCACCGCGCTCGACACCTGCGAACGCTACTTTCCGGCGTTTCAGTTCGTGATCTGGGCGGGTAAAACCGCGCGCGAAGCGATGGACTCCGCCATGTTCGAAACCGCGGGTCAGGCGTGACCGCGGCGGGCGCGAGTCCCGACTTGCGCGATTTTTCCGGCCTGCTCGTCCTGGCCGGCGCCGGCAAAATGGGCGGCGCCCTGCTCGAAGGCTGGCTGCGGCTCGGCCTCGATCCAGGTCGCGTCGCGGTACTGGAGCCCGTCCCCGCGTCACAGGTCGCCGCGCTCGCCGCGCGAGGTTTGCGGCTCAATCCCGATCCGGACACGCTCGGCGCCGCCGCCGCCATCGTCATCGCCTTGAAGCCGCAAGTGGCGGCGCAGGCACTGCCGGCACTGACGCCGCTTATTTCGGCCTCGACCGTTGTCGTATCGATCATGGCCGGACGCACGCTGCAGTTTCTGTCCGGTTCGCTGGCGCGCTCCTGCGCCATCGTGCGGGCAATGCCGAATACGCCCGCCGCGATTGGGCGCGGCATCACGATCGCGGTATCGCGCCAGGCGAACGCTGCGCAGCGCGACCTGGCGCACCGGCTCCTGGCCGCGACCGGAGCCGTCGAGTGGATCGAAGACGAAGCGCTGATGGACGCGGTGACCGCGGTGTCGGGCTCCGGCCCCGCTTACGTCTTCCTGCTCGCCGAGACGCTGGCGCAAGCCGGCGTGGCGGCGGGTTTGCCGGCGCCGCTGGCGGCAAAACTCGCGCGCGAAACCGTCGCCGGCTCCGGCGAATTGCTGCATCGGTCGCCGCTCGACGCCGCCCTATTGCGGCAGAACGTAACGTCAGAGGGCGGCACCACCGCCGCGGCGCTGGCGGTCCTGATGGGTCAGAATGGCCTTGCCGGGCTCATGACCAAAGCGGTCGCCGCCGCCACCGCGCGTTCGCGAGAGCTTGCCGGTTGACTGGGTCGTCTTTTCGGCCGTCTTTTCGGCCGTCTTTTCGGCCGTCTTGGAAGCGGCGGGTCACGGGCCTACATTCAAGTCTAGGTAGGAGCACGCCATGGCCCGCAAACCCGCCCGCAAGTCAGCCCGAACCTCCGCTGCGCGACATCCCTCCGCACCGGGCGGCGACCGCGAAAAAATCATCGCGGCTTTGCTTGGGCTTCTGGCCGAGAAGCGGATCGAGCAGATCGGTCTTGCCGAGCTAGCCGAAGCGGCCGGCGTGTCGCTGGCGCAATTGCGCACCGAGTTTCCTTCAACGCTTGGCGTCATCGCCGCCCACATCAGGGCCATCGACCGCGCCGTGCTTGCCGAAGATTTCTCCGACATGGCGGACGAACCGCCGCGCGAGCGCCTGTTCGACGTGCTGATGCGCAGGCTCGAAATGCTCGGCCCGCATCGTGAAGCGGTTCGCTCGCTGTTGCGCTCCGCCACCCGCAATCCGCCGCTGGCCATGGCGCTCAATGCGTTCGCGGTGCGGTCACAGCAATGGATGCTGACGGCCGCGGGCATTACCACATCGGGGCCGCGCGGCATGCTGCGCGCCCAGGGCCTCGCGCTGTTGTTCGGATCTGCGCTGCGGACCTGGATTGGCGACGACGATCCGGGCCTCGCCCGCACCATGGCGGCGCTCGACCGGGCGCTGGGACGCGGCCAGCGTTTCGCCGGCCTGCTGGACGACCTTTGCAAAGTGCCGTCGCGGCTTTGCCGGTTGCGGCCGGGCCGGCGCCGGCGCTCGGACGATTCCGAGGAATCGGCGGCGGCGTAGCGTTTCATCCACACCTTTTTGCTTCGGGTTTTGACGATTTTCAGTGAAGTTGATCGGCAGTCTTTGCTGTCGATCGATCCGCATGCCGAGACGCGTTGTTTTTCTTTTGAGATTTACCGGCGATGATCCAAGAAGTGTTTCGTGCCGCCGAGATTAGAATCCCTATAAAAAGCGATTTTATCTTTGCAACGAAAGATCGCTTGGTCTATGGAAAGTTTCAGATCGTACCAATTTGTCGCCGGGCCTTTGTTCCAATGATTGTCTGCTCCTGCAACGTCTTCAGCGACCAGGATGTGCGTGCGACGATGGCGGACAAGGCCGATGCGCCGCGCACAACCTGCCAAGTTTATCATTGCCTCGGTTGTAGCGCCCAATGCGGCCGCTGCGCGCGAACCATCCGCCGCATCATGGATGAAGCGCTGACCGGTGCTGCTACGGCGTGCCGTAAAGACCCTTCCTAGCTCTTCTTCGCTTTACTTCATCGGCGTAATGGCCGGCCCGGCGGGGGCGGACGCCGCCTTCCAGCATTCAAGACCGCGGGCTATGGTGTTTGGCCCGCCACGCCGAGTTGCGGAAAAACGTCCATCGCAGGAGCAAGTGATGAGAGGCGAGCCTGGAGTCATCGATTACCTCAACAAGGCGCTCCGCCACGAACTGACCGCGATCAATCAGTACTGGCTGCATTACCGGCTGCTCGACAATTGGGGCTACAAGTCGCTCGCCAAGCAATGGCGCAAGGAATCGATCGAGGAGATGCAGCACGCCGACAAGCTGGTCGAGCGCATCATCTTTCTCGACGGCTTTCCCAACATGCAGGTGCTCGATCCGCTGCATATCGGGCAGAACGTCAAGGAAGTGCTCGACTGCGATCTCGCCGCCGAATTGCACGCCCGCGCGCTCTACGAAGAGGCCGCGACCCATTGCCATGCGGTGAAGGATTATGTGTCACGCGACCTGTTCGAGAAGCTGATGCACGACGAGGAAGAACACATCGATTTCCTCGAAACCCAGCTCGACCTTGTCGCCAAGCTCGGGCTCGAACTCTACGCCCAGCATCATATCGGCGAGCTCGACGAGGACGAGGACGAGGACTGATCGGCGGCTTTGCGCCGATCGCCGCTCCCGCGTCGTCACAATCGTTTACAAATGTTAAACGGGCCTCACCCCGGTCGCGGCGGCGACCGAAAGAAAGTCGTGTACGCGACGCATCGCCGATCGACGCGGCCGCCTAACCATTAAAGACCATGGTTAAAAGTTAAGGTTAAGACCCGCTTAAACATTTACTGGCTACCTTCGGACCGGGGTCAACGACGGTGCGCCGCTGCGCGCGCGGGCGCCGTCGAGGAAAGGTCCGGCGATGGTCAGCGTCACAACGCTCCTCATCCGCGTCGCAGCGGCAGTCATGATTAGCAGCCCGGCGTTCGCGGCGGATATGCCGCAGCCTTTGCCGCAGCCGCAGATTGCCTACCAGCCAATCGTCGTGGAACAGCCTGAAGGCGCCTGGTATCTGCGCGGCGACATCGGCATCGGCATCATCAGCCAGGCCGAATTCATCTTTGAGCAGAACCCGCTCAACAACACCAATTTCGCCATTCAACACTCATCGATGGCCGATACCGTGTTCTTCATCGTCGGCGCCGGCTACGAGTTCAACAACTGGCTCCGTTTCGACGTCACCGCTGAATATCGCACAAGGGCTGCCGTCAATGCGTTCGGCATTTACACGTACAACGGCGGCACGTTCGGCGATCAATATAATGCCTTCCTGAAAACGGATGTGTTCCTCGCCAATGCCTATATCGATCTCGGCACCTGGAATTGCATCACGCCTTTCATCGGCTTTGGCATCGGCGGCGCGTACAATACTTTCGCCGATCTTACCGATATCGGCATCGCCACATCCGGAAACGGCATCGGCACCAATGCCAGCCAATTGAATTTTGCCTGGGCGCTGCATGCCGGCCTCGCTTACAACGTGACGCAGAATTTCGCCGTCGAATTCGCCTACCGCTACCTGAGCTACGGTTCGGTCAGCGATCAGATCTTCTGCATGGGCGGCTGCAACCCCGACACCTACAAACTCCAGAATCTGACCTCGCAGGACTTCATGCTGGGCATGCGCTGGCGATTCCCGGTCGAATCGGCACCGATGGTGGTCGCAGCAGCAGGTCATGCAGCCGGCCCCGGTCTACGCCCAGCCAGCCCCGGTCTATGCGCAGCCGGCGCCGATGATGATGCCGCAGCCGGCGCCTGATGATGCCGCAGCCAGCGCCGATGATGATGCCGCAGCCGCAAGCGCCGCTGTCGACCCGGGGCTAACGCCCAAACTCGGCCTTTCCTTAAGGCCCGGTAAGACCTTAGGCGGCTCCGCCGAGCTAACGCTCCATTAAGGTTAATGCCTGATGATCGCGCCCGATTGGCCGCTTTACGCGCGCCGAGGGGTGGAAATGGCGCGGCTGATGCGTTGGGTCATCTGTGCTGTGGTTCTCTGCGCTTTCGCGCCAAGCGCGCTCGCGCAGGATTTCGGCCCAGCGTTGCGGGGCCCGGAACCCGTCAGCCCAGCCTAACTACCCGCATTGGGGCGGCTTCTATGCCGGCGGCGACATCGACTTTGGCGGCGGCACCGCGAATTTCAACAACGCGACGCAGGCGCCTCTCGCCTATGCTTTGCGCGATACCCTCGTCGAGGAGAACTTCAACCCGTCACAGTGGCCGCTGCTCGGCAACGCCCCCGTCCAATCGACATTTCTCGGCGCCTTCGCCGGTTTCGACACGCAATGGGAGGACATCGTTCTCGGCGTCGAAGTCAACTATGCGCATCCCGATGTCGCAGCCACCGCGCCGAGTACCCCGATGGGACGGACCTTCACCGAAGCACCGGATTCGACCGGAGCGATAACGGAATACGGCATTGACGGCAGCGCCAGTGCTACACTGCATCTGACCGACTACGCCACGGTGCGCGCGCGGGCCGGTTGGGCGGTGAACAACCTCTTCCTGCCCTATGGCTTTGTCGGCTTCGCCGTCGGCCGCGCCGATTACACGTCCTCGTCAACCATCTCGTGACGACGGCGACGACGTCGCCGCAGACCTATCTGGTCGGCACTCAACTCGTAACCACACCGGCGCAGGATCCAGTGATACCATGCGCGGGAACGAGACTTGCGAATCTTTCGCCGCCGGCAGCGCAGAAACCGGCAACGCCTGGCTCTATGGCTTCGATGCCGGCGTCGGCGTCGATGTCGCGGTGATGCGGAATGTTTTCCTCCGCGGCGAATTCGAATATGTGCACTTTTTTCCGATGAAAGGCATCACGTTGGATTTCAGCGCCCGCGTCGCGCCGGCGTCAAGTTCTAACCATTCTGAATCCGCGCCAGAACATCGCGCTTCGACGTGCCGCTTGACGGCGCGCCTTTCCTTATTTCCGACGGCGGGACACCCCTCCCCACCGAGGGGCGACTATCTGGAAGGATAGATCATGACGCTCGCGACGCCTCCCGTGCGGCCGCTTGTGCCGCATTTTTCGTCCGGCCCTTGCGCCAAGCGCCCCGGCTGGAACCCGCAAAACCTCAACCGCGCCGTCCTCGGCCGCTCGCACCGCTCCAAGCCGGGCAAGGCCAAGCTCAAGCGCGCCATCGATCTCACGCGCGAAGTGCTGCAGGTGCCGGCCGATTATCGCATCGGCATCGTGCCGGCCTCCGATACCGGCGCGGTCGAAATGGCGCTGTGGTCGCTGCTCGGCCCGCGGCCGGTGACGATGCTGGCCTGGGAATCCTTCGGCGAAGGCTGGGTCAGCGACGTCGCCAAGGAGCTCAAGCTCAAGGACGTCAAGGTGCTGCGCGCGCCGCTATGGCGAATTGCCCGATCTCGAGTCGGTCGATCCGGCAAGCGATATCGTCTTCACCTGGAACGGCACGACTTCGGGCGTGCGGGTGCCGAACGCCGACTGGATCGCCGCCGACCGCGCCGGGCTTACGATCTGCGACGCCACCTCGGCCGCATTCGCGCAGCCGCTCGATTGGCCAAAGCTCGATGTCGTCACCTTCTCCTGGCAGAAGGCGCTCGGCGGCGAGGCCGCGCATGGCATGCTCATTCTTTCGCCGCGCGCGGTCGCGCGGCTTGAAAGCTACACGCCGCCATGGCCGCTGCCGAAAATCTTCCGCATGACCAAGGGCGGCAAGCTCAACGAAGGGCATCTTCCAGGGCGAGACCATCAACACGCCGTCGATGCTGTGCGTGGAGGATTATCTCGACGCGCTCGAATGGGCGAAATCGGTCGGCGGGCTTGAAGGCCTGCGCGCCCGCGCCGACGCCAATGCCAAAGCCATTGCCGATTGGGTGGCGCGCACGCCGTGGATCGATTTTCTGGCGCGCGACCCGGCGCTGCGCTCCAACACCTCGGTCTGCCTGAAAGTCGTCGATCCGGCGGTGAGCCGGCTTGCCGGCCGACGCGCAGGCGGCTTTCGTCAAAAGCATCGCCGCGGCGCTCGACAAGGAAGGCGTCGCCTACGACATCGACGCCTATCGCGACGCGCCGCCGGGCCTGCGCATCTGGTGCGGCTCGACCGTCGAGCGAGCCGACGTCGAGGCGCTCACGCTGTGGCTCGACTGGGCCTACGCCAAGGCCAAGGACGCGCTGGCGAAAGCGGCGTGACCACTCTCCCCTGGCAGGGCGGTCTCGCAACAGAATGAAAGCCATGGCTCCCAAAGTCCTCATCTCCGACGCGCTGTCGCCCGCCGCCGTGGCGATCTTCAAGGATCGCGGCCTCGAGGTCGATTTCCAGCCCAATCTCGGCAAGGACAAAGACAAGCTTGCCGCGAGCGATCAACGGCTTCGACGGGCTCGCCATCCGCTCCGCGACCAAGGTCACGGCCAAAATTCTGGAGAAGGCCAAGAAGCCTCAAAGTGATCGGCCGCGCCGGCATCGGCGTCGACAATGTCGATATTCCGGCGGCGACCGCGCGCGGCATCATCGTGATGAACACGCCGTTCGGCAATTCGATCACCACCGCCGAACACGCCATCACGCTGATGCTGTCGCTGGCGCGGCAAATCCCGGAAGCCGACGCTTCGACGCGCGCCGGCAAATGGGAGAAGAACAAATTTCTCGGCGTCGAGATTTTCGGCAAGACGCTCGGCATCATCGGCTGCGGCAATATCGGCTCGATCGTCGCCGACCGCGCGATCGGGCTGAAGATGAAGGTGATCGCCTACGATCCGTTTCTGTCCGCCGAGCGCGCGCTCGATCTCGGCGTCGAGAAAGTCGAGCTCGACGAATTGTTGCGGCGCGCCGATTTCATCACGCTGCACACGCCGCTCACCGACAAGACCCGCAACATCGTCAATGCGCAGACGCTCGGCGCAGACCAAAAAGGGCGTGCGCCTGATCAATTGCGCGCGCGGCGAACTGGTCGACGAGGCGGCGCTGGTCGAGGCGCTCAAATCGGGCCACGTCGCCGGCGCGGCGCTCGACGTGTTCCGCGAGGAGCCGGCGACGCAGAGCCCGCTGTTCGAACTGCCCAACGTGGTCTGCACGCCGCATCTCGGCGCCTCGACGACGGAAGCGCAGGAGAACGTCGCGCTGCAGGTCGCCGAGCAGATGTCGGATTATCTGCTGCGCGGCGCCATCACCAACGCCGTCAACTTCCCCTCGATCAGCGCCGAGGAAGCGCCGAAGCTGAAACCGTTCGTCGCGCTCGCCGAAAAGCTCGGCTCGTTCGCCGGCCAGCTCACCGAGACCGGCATCAAGCAGGTCCAGATCGCCTACGAAGGCGGGGTCGCGCAGATGAACACCAAGGCGCTGACCTCGGCCGCGATCGCCGGCCTGCTGCGCCCGATGCTGCAGGACGTCAATGTCGTCTCGGCGCCGATCGTCGCCAAGGAGCGCGGCATCGCCGTCGAAGAGACGCGGCGCGAAGCGCGAGGGCGACTACGACAGCCTGATCACCGTGACGCGTCGTCACCGACCGGCAGACGCGTTCGGTCTCCGGCACGGTCTATGCCGACGGGCGCCCGCGCATCGTCGACATCAAGGGCATCCGCATCGACGCCGAGTTCGGTCCGTCGATGCTCTACGTCACCAATCAGGACAAGCCGGGTTTCGTCGGCCGCTTCGCCACGTGCTCGGCGGAGGCCGGCATCAATATCGCGACCTTCCATCTCGGCCGCGAATCGGCCGGCGGCAATGCCATCGCGCTGGTCGAGGTCGACGGCACGGTGCCGCCCGAGGTGCTCGCCAAGGTGCAGCAGCATTACCAACGTGCAGCAGGTCAAGCCGCTGCGGTTTTGAGCGTCGGACAGCATTTGCCGCCCGCCGCGATCCGCGATTGCAACCGGATTCAAGGGAATTCCGTCTCATTTCAGTGCTAAAGAGCCCGGCAGCAGCTCGGCAGTCCGCTCTGCCTTGCTTCCGGCGGCGTGCATCCATTATCCGGAGCGGTCGGCTGCGGCCGGTATCCGATATCAATGTCTAAACGCTCATCGGCCTTCTGGGGACATTTCCTCATGGCAAATGTTGTCGTGGTCGGCTCCCAGTGGGGCGACGAAGGCAAAGGCAAGATCGTCGATTGGCTGTCCGAGCAGGCCGACATCGTCGTCCGCTTCCAGGGCGGCCATAATGCCGGCCATACGCTGGTCATCGACGGCACCACCTACAAGCTTTCGCTGTTGCCGTCCGGCGTGGTGCGGCCGGGCAAGCTGTCGGTGATCGGCAACGGCGTGGTGCTCGATCCGCATGCGCTGCTCGACGAGATCGCCCAGCTCAAGAAGCAAGGCGTCACCGTCACGCCCGACAATCTGCGCATCGCCGAGAACACCACGCTGATCCTGCCGCTGCATCGCGAGCTCGACGGCATCCGCGAATCGGCGAACGCGGCGTCTGCGCATCGGCACCACGCGGCGCGGCATCGGCCCGGCCTATGAGGACAAGGTCGGCCGGCGCGCCATCCGCCTCATGGATCTCGCCGACGGCGCGACGCTCGATCGCAAGATCGAACGCCTTCTGACGCACCATAATGCGCTGCGCAAAGGCCTCGGCCTTGACGCCGATCGCGACCGCGCGACGTGCGCAAGGACCTGATGAGCGTGGCGCCGCTCGTGCTGCCCTATATGGATTCGGTGTGGTCGCTGCTCGATCAGAAGCGCCGCGAGGGCAAGCGCATCTTGTTCGAGGGCGCGCAAGGCGCGCTGCTCGATGTCGACCATGGCACCTATCCATTCGTCACGTCCTCGAATACGGTGGCGGCACAGGCGGCGACCGGATCGGGGCTCGGACCCGGCGCGATCGGATATGTGCTCGGCATTTGCAAGGCCTATACGACGCGCGTCGGCGAGGGACCGTTCCCCACCGAGCAGAAGAACGAGATTGGCCGGATGCTTGGCGAGCGCGGCAAGGAATTCGGCGTCGTGACCGGCCGGCCGCGGCGCTGCGGCTGGTTCGACGCCGTCCTGGTGCGCCAGACCGTGCGCACCAGCGGCATTAACGGTCTGGCGCTGACCAAGCTCGACATCCTCGACGGCTTCGACGAGATCAAAGTCTGCGTCGGCTACCGGCTCGACGGCCGCGAGATCGATTATCTTCCCGCGAGCGAGCACGCCCAGGCGCAGGTCGAACCGATCTACGAGACCATCGCCGGCTGGCGCGAAAAGACGGCGCGGGCGCGGTCGTGGGCCGACCTGCCGGCCCAGGCGATCAAATATGTCCGCCGGATCGAGGAACTGATCGGCTGTTCCGCCGCCGTGCTGTCGACCAGCCCGGAACGCGAGGACACGATCCTCATGCAAAATCCGTTTGAAGCTTAAGATGAAATTTCGAGCGAAGCCGAGCGTAAGCTTTAGACAATGGCCGACTATCATCCGCTCATCGCCCGCGCCGTGGACGGGCTTGGCACCAGCACCGGCGAAGCTCGCCGCGCGCTCTACGAACGGGCGCGCGCGGCCCTGGTCGCGCAGTTGCGCGGCATCGAGCCGCCGCTGTCCGAGGCCGACATCACCCGCGAGCGCCTGGCGCTCGAAGACGCCATCCGCAAGGTCGAGGCCGAGACCGTTCGCAAGTCGCGCGCCGAGCCGCGCCCGGCGGCACCGCCGCTGCGGCCCAACCGCGCCCGCCGCCAGGCCGCAAACTCCGCCGCCGCCGGCATGCCGCCGCGCCGCGACCGTCCGATCCCGCCGCTCGGCGAAACACCGCCGGCGCCGCGCGCCCGGAGATGCAGCGTCGGCCGCGAGCTCGAACACGGCTCCGACAGCCGCCGCCGCGCCGGCGCGAACCCCGCTGCGGCGCCGCCGGACGAGCGCGCCGACCGACCCAGCGCGCGCACCGTCGAGCGCACGCAACCGGCATCTTGAACGCGCGCACGTCGCCGATGTCGCGCGAAGGACTCAAAGGCCTCCGCGACGTCGTGAACGAGGTCGACGATCTCGGCGCCGCGTCCGCCAAGTCGGCGCAATCGGCGCGCGATACGCGCGATTCCTATGGCGCCGCATCGCCGCAGCAATTCGGCTTCGACGACGACGAACCGCCGCTGCACGGCCGCGCCGAGCCGCATTTCGACACCGACGAAGCGGACATTGCTCGACGACGATATCGGCGGAGCAGGACAGTCTCGAACCGTCCTTCGAGGCGGACGATGAAGAGCCGGCGCCGCTATTCCGCGCGGCCGCATTCGCCGCGCGGCCGGCGCGCCGGAAGAACATTACGAAGAGCCGCGGCCGCCGCGCTCCTATCGCGGCCTCGCCAGGCTCGCCGTCGTGCTGATCATTCTCGCCGGTCTGATCGCGACGGTCTCGTGGCAATGGTCCAATATCACCGGGCTTTATCATTTCGTCTCGCACATGCGATCGCGGCCGACCCAGACCGCGCAGACGCCGGCGACGGATCCCAAATCGGACGACCGCGTTCCGCAGCAGCAAGCCGCCGGCCAGGCGCCCGGCTCGGCCGCGCCCGGCCAACAAGCCGGACCGGCGGTCGCGCAGCGCGTCGTGCTCTACGAAGAGGATCCGAACGATCCTCAGGGCAAGCGCTATGTCGGCTCCGCGGTCTGGCGCACCGATACGGTTTCGCCCGGCAGCGGACTTGCGCCCGAGCTCGAGGTGCGCGCGGACATCACGGTTCCGGAACGCAACATGACCGTGACCTGGACGCTGCGCCGCAATACCGACCAGGCGCTGCCGGCAAGCCACACGATCGAAATCATGTTCAATCTGCCGCCCGATTTTCCCGGCGGCGGCATCGCCAATGTGCCGGGCGTTTTGATGAAAGAATCCGAGCAGGCGCGCGGCATTCCGCTCGCCGGTCTCGCCGTCAAAGTCACCAACGGCTTCTTCCTGATCGGCCTGTCCGCGGTCGACGCCGACGTGCAACGCAATATGCAGTTGCTCAAGGACCGGCCGTGGTTCGATATCCCGATCGTCTATAACAATGGCGGCCGCGCCATCCTGGCGATGGAAAAGGGCCCGCCCGGCGATCGCGCTTTCGCCGATGCCTTTGCGGCCTGGGGCAAATAGACTTGGGATGATACTGCCGGCGCCGGACGTTCGGTATTGTGGCAGTCCGTGGAGTTTCGAGTGAGGACACGTGCGAAGATGAGTGCATCCGACGCCAGAAAGCCGAAGCCGGCCGCGAACTCCGCACATCGCCTCGGCGCTGCGCACGCTCGACACCGAATCCGAAGGCATCGCCGCGCTCGCCGCGGCGATGTCCGACGGACTGGGAGCGCCGTTTGTCGCGGCCGTCGACACGATCCGCGCGGCGCGCGGCCGCGTCATCGTCACCGGCATGGGCAAATCCGGCCATGTCGCGCGCAAGATCGCGGCGACGCTTGCCTCGACCGGCACGCCGGCATTCTTCGTTCATGCCGCCGACGCGAGCCACGGCGATCTCGGCATGATCACGTCGGACGACGTGATGCTGGCGCTGTCCTGGTCGGGCGAGACCGAGGAGCTCAAGGACCTGATCAACTATTCCCGCCGCTTCCGCATCGCGCTCATCGCCATCACGGTGAATGCCGAAAGCACGCTCGGCAAGGCCGCCGATATCGTTTTGGCGCTGCCGGAAGCGCGCGAAGCCTGCCCGCACAATCTCGCGCCGACGACGTCGTCGCTGATGCAGCTCGCGCTCGGCGACGCCCTGGCGATGGCGCTGCTCGAAAGCCGCGGCTTCACGGCGATCGACTTCGGCGTGTTTCATCCCGCGCGGCAAGCTCGGCGCCGCGTTGAAATTCGTCCGCGACGTCATGCATCCCGGCGACGCCGTGCCGCTGATCAAACGCGGCGCGCCGATGTCGGAAGCGATCGTCGAAATGTCGGGCAAAGGTTTCGGCTGCGTCGCCGTCATCGACAACGACGGCAAGCTTGCCGGCGTCATCACCGACGGCGATTTGCGCCGTCACATGCGCGCGGATCTGCTGCAAGCGCCGGTCGATGCCGTCATGACCGCTGCGCCGAAAACCGTCCGGCCCGATCAATTGGCGAGCGAGGCGCTGCAAATTCTCAATTCGTCGAAAATCACGGCGCTGATCGTCGTGGAATCGGACCGGCCGGTCGGCATCGTGCATTTCCACGATCTGCTGCGCGCCGGCGTGGCGTGATGCGGCTAATAAAGCCCGCCTTTGACGACGCTCGGATCTTCGGGAGCAGGATTGCGGACGGCTCCGGCGCGGCTGTGCGGCTCGGCGCCGGCCGGCGTGCTGCCGTGCACCGGCTGCGGGCTGGTCGCGGCTTGCGCTGCCGCCGGTGTCTGTCGGAGCTGGCGTTTCGCCGGCACGCTGGCGGCCGGATTGTCGTGCCGGCGAGGGATTCGCTGCCGATCCTGGCCGGCTGCCCGTGCGCGATGAATTCGTTGTAGCCCGGCGCGCCGGGCCGCGGCGGCACATCGGCGGGCATGCCGCCGGCCCAATGCGGCCAATGATCGGCGACATAGCCGGAAACGCCGCTTTCGGACGCGCCGCCGCACGAGCCGAGCAGCCGGACCGAGACAGAGCAGGACTGCCGCCGCAATCGAATCGCTTGACGATCATATCCGCCGCCGGTTTGTCGAGCCTCGTTCAGCGGATCGCATCGAGCGCCGTTAACCATTTTGTTCGATCGCGTAGCGGTTCATTAGCGGTGTCGTCATGCCAACGCCCCGCATCGCGACACTTCGCCCGCCGCGGCCCGTTTTAGAATACGGACATCGTCGTTTTCAACCGGCTGGAGCCGCCTCTCAATGGACAGCGTTCGTGGCGGGACTGTGGTCGTGCCGGCCTCGATAGTCTCCTTGCGGCACGCAGCGGCGCGCGCGCTTGCGTCTGACGCTCCTTGCGTTGCCGGGATGCAGCGAACTCGCGCAGTCGAGCGAGGCCAGCGCCGCCAGGCGCGCAACCGCCCTATGTGTCGCTGGCCGCCAACTATCTGCAATCGGCGTTGAAGGATCGCGCCGCCTATGACGAGTTCGAGATTTCAGGCCTGCGCTGGGTCCACGCGATCAAGGGCTGGAGCTGGCTCGCTTGCGTGCACTTCCATGATCACGGGCACCTGCGCACCTATGCGATTTTCATCCAGGACAACGCCGTCATCGACGGACGCTATGCGGTCGAAACCGACGCCTGCGAAGCGCAAACCTACACGCAATTCGATCTGGTGACCGGCGTGCTCGGACGGCCGACCGCGCCGGTGCAGCCGGCGCTGTATTAGCCATGATCACTCGCTACTATCGTGCCGCTGCCGCGATCGCCGTCGTCGTGCTGTCGCAGTTGGGACTGCGACCGACCGCGCGACCCGACAGGCAATCAGGGCCGCGAACCTGGCGAGGCAGGAAAACGCGTCGCGTGCTCGTCACCGGCGCGTCCGGTTTCCTCGGCCGCGCCGTGATCGCGGCATTCGCCGATGACGGCAGGGCGCTTCGCGCCGCGCGTGCGCGGTCCGCCCGTCCCGCCGTTTCGCGACGATATCGAAGTCGCGCGACACCCGGATCTCGCCCAGTCGTTCGACTGGCGCCCGTGGCTCAAAGGCGTCGACACGGTCATCCACCTTGCCGGCATCGAGCACGGCGGCCGCCGGATAGCCGCCGCGACCTACGATCGGATCAATCGCCGGGCCACCGCGCGGCTGGCTGCCGCCGCCGCACAGGCGGGCGTTCGGCATTTTGTCCTTGTGTCGTCGATACGCGCGCAAAACGGACCGGTCGCCGATCATGCGCTGACCGAGCGCGATGCGGCGGCGCCCACCGACGGCTATGGGCCGCTCGAAGCTCGGCGCCGAGGAGGCGGTGCGATCGTCCGGCGTTGCCGTTCACGATTTTGCGGCCGGCGCCGGTCTATGGACCGGGCATGAAGGGCGGCCTGGCTTCGTTGTTCCGCGCGGCCGTCTCGTCGTTGGCCGCTGCCGGTGAAGGAGTTTGCCAACCGGCGCTCTTATCTCGGCATCGACAATTTCATCTCCGCGCTGCGCTTCGTGCTGGCGACGCGGGCCGCGATCGGCGAGACTTATGTGGTCGCCGATCCGGGAATCCCGCCGGCGACATCGCGATCTGATCGCATGCGATCCGCCAGCGCGCAGGGCCGCAGGCGCTATACTGTTGCCCTTGCGATATCCGCTTTGCCGAAGCGCCGATGCGCGACGCTGCAGCTCGGCGACCTATGGGATCGTCTACTGCGGCAATCTGCGCGTCGATCCGGCCAAGCTCATCGCCGCCGGCTGGCAGCCGCTGCATGACACCCGCGCCGGCCTTGCGGCGATGGTCCAGACTCCGCGCCGCCTGTGCGCAACGTCACGCCGCCTGCCGCACCGCCAGCGCCTGATCGACCGCAGCCACAACCTGGCTGACCGACAGTTCGTCGAGACATTGGCTGTGGCTGTCGAGCCGGCGCTCGCAACCTTCCAGCTGGCACGGCAGGCAGGGCAGCGGATTTTGCACCAGCCAGACATTGCCGCGGCGCTGGATCGTGCCGGCGGCGGCCCAGGGCCGATCGAGGCCGCCGACGCGGCCACGGCCCCCAAAGCCGCGGATCGGTCGGCCCATAGAGCGCGACCGTCGGACACCCCGCTGGCGGCGGCGAGATGGGTGACGGCGGTATCCGGACCGACATAGGCGCGCGCGGCGCCGATCAAAGCTGAGAGTTCCGGCCATGCCAAGCTTGCCGTCGAGACGCATGACATCGCTGTCGCGCCAGACGTCATCGAGATAGGCGCGATCGCTCGCGGCGCCGGTGACGACCGTGGCCAGTCCGCGCTCGCGCAAAGCCGCGGCGAGCTTGCGCCAACCGTCAGCGGTCCAGCGCTTATAGGTGAACATCGGCGCGGCATGCACGACCGCATAGGGTTGCGTCGACAGCCATCGCTGAACGCACGTCGCCGGCCGGACAGACGATCTCGGCATGAGCCGGAATGCCGAGCAGTTCGGCAAGCCGCAAGATTTCGAGAACGCGATGCCGGCCGCGCTCGCTCACGTAAGAGCGGCTGAGCGCAAAGCCGTTTGACGCCGGCGGCGAAGCCCTCCGGCTTCGATCGGGCCGGCGCTTTGCCGCCCGGCGATGGCAGGCCAGGAAAGTCGGGCGGTCGCCGGTCTGCGTCGATAGCGCGAGGTCGTAGCGCCTGGCGATCCGGCGCGCGAGTGCGAGCGTTTGCGCAAGACGCGGCCGCTGCGGAACGGTAAGCACGCCGGCAAGATCGGGATTGCCCGCCAAAATTCCTTCGGTTCCGGCAAACACCAATGCGTCGATCGACGCTTGCGGGAACGCGCGCTTGAGGCTGCGAATAAGCGGCGTCGTCAGCAGCACGTCGCCAAGCCGCCGCATCGCGACGACAAGCAGGCGTGGACGATCGGGCAGGCGGATGGGCGTCATTGCTGCGCCATTCATTGCTGAGCCATTCATTGCTGGGCCATGGCGCTTTGCTGCGCGCGCAGATCGTCATCGGCGCCGAGCAGCAGACAGACCGCGCAAGGCGCGCGTGCGGCTGCCGCCGATGACCTCGTTCAGCCGCGTCTGGTTGGCCGGCAATTGCGAGCGGTCGTTTTGCGGATGCCACAGATGCAACACCCCGGTGGCGAAACGGCCGTCCTTGCGCCGCACGCCGGCGTGGAGGAGACGCACCACAAGGTCGGAATCCTCAAGGCCCCAGCCGGCATATTCGCAATCGAAGCCGTCGATCCGGTCGAGATCGCGCCGCGCCACCGCGAGATTGCAGGTCTGCGCACCTTGCCAGCTTTGCGCATGCAGCTTGCGCAGCGGTCCGAGCGGCAGGCGCAACGTCGGCGCCAACCGATTGATGCCGCCGGCGAGGCGCTTGTGTAGCAAAGCGGAAAAGTTCCATTCCTCCGCCGCGACGCCTTGCGCGAGCACGAATTCGGTCAAATCGCGCGACAACAGGATGCGGTTTCCGGTGACGAACCAGCCCGGCTCATGGAGCCGGCGATGCGTGGCGATGAAATCGGCGCCGGCCAGACAATCGCCGTCGAGGAAGATGCATAGCTCGCCGCGGCTTGCCCGAATGCCGCGGTTGCGGATTTCGCCGCCGCGGAAACCGCGATGCTCGTGCCGCACATGCTTGAGTGGCACCGCCAGACGCGATTTCCAGCGCGCGATAACGCGCGCGGTTTCCGGCCGCGAGCCGTCGTCGGCAATGATGATTTCGAAGGTTTCGTCCGACTGATGGGCAAGCGCGCGGAGCGCGGCATCGAGCGCATCTTCGCGGTTATAGGTCGTCACGATGACGGAAATGAGCGCGTCTGTCACGGCTTGGCGCCCTTGCGAAGCGTCGCTGAGGGGCCGGCGCCGAGTCGCAGCCGGTCGCGCAGCCGCCGCTTGCGATCGCGCAATTTGCGGATCGGCAGGGCGAAATAATATTTGCGCGCCAGCGGCCACCAGCCGAGCCCGACGCGCGGCGCCTGCGCGCGCGGCACATACCAGCCGTTGGGACCGGTGCGCCGGATCAGCCGGTAACCGGCGCGCGTCACGAAACGATGGGTGGCGAGATTGGTGACGTGATCCTCGATCAGCAAGAGCCGCGGGCGCCAGCGGTCAAGATCGAAGCCGGACAACACTTCGACCTCATGGCCCTCGACGTCGATCGACACAAAGTCGATCGGAGCCGGCGCGCCAATCTCTTGCAGAATAGCGTCGAGGGTGCGGATCGGAACCTCGATCTCGGTCTCCGCGGTGACGCCGGTGACGGCGAGTTCGCGATTGAGCGAGGAATGCGGCCCCAGGACATGCAGCGTCATCGCCTTGCCGGCATTGGCCGGCGACGAGCAGGCCACCGCGGCGACGTGAGCGCGCCGTATTTTGCGCAGCCGCTCGGCAAGGTCGGGCTGCGGCTCCACCAGCACGCCGTTCCAGCCGGCCTGTTCGAACTGCCAGCTTTGCGAGCCGCGCTGCGGGTCATTGGCGCCGACTTCGACAAAGAAGCCGTTGCGCAAGGGTCCGAAGAACTCGGCCTTGAGCCGGTTCTCGATCTGCCAGGGAAAAACCGTGCGCATCGTTTCAGCCGGTCAATCTTGAACGGATTGCTTGGCCGGCCGCGCGCGCTCGACAATCGCTGTGGTCGAATGCCCGGGCACGAGCTCGACCAGGATCACGTCGCCGCCGGCCGCCTCCACGACGTCGAGACCGACCACATCTTCGCGCTTGTAGTCCGCGCCCTTGACCAGCACGTCCGGCCGCACGCGCTTGATGAGTTCGAGCGGCGTGTCCTCCTCGAACACGACAACGAGATCGACCGCCTCAAGCGCGGCAAGCACCTCGGCGCGGCCCTCGGCCGGATTGATCGGCCGGCCTTTGCCCTTCAGCCGCGCGGTCGATGCATCGCTGTTGAGGCCTATGACCAGGCGGTCGCAGGCAGCGCGGGCCTCGGCCAAGAGTTTGACATGGCCGCGATGGAGCAGATCGAAGCAGCCATTGGTGAAGCCGATGCGAAGGCCATGGCGGCGCCATTCGCCGAGCCGCTCGTCGAGCATCGACCAGTCGAACACGATCTTGTCTTCGGGCGCGAGCGAGGCTGAGGGCAGGATGCGATGGCGCAATTCGGCGATCGACACCGTCGACGTGCCGCGCTTGCCGACAACCACGGCGGCCGCGGCATTGGCGACGCGCATGGCGGCATCGAACGGCGCTTGCATCGCCAGCAGCACCGCCATGACGGCCGCCACCGTGTCGCCGGCGCCGGAAACGTCGCGCACTTTGACCGCATAAGCGGGAACGGGGAGCGGCTCATGGCCGGCAACGTGCAGCAGCATGCCGTCTTCGCTGCGAGTGACCAGGACGGCATCGCTGTCGACGATGCCGGGCCAGCTCGGCCGCGGCCTCGGCGATCTCGGCCTCGCTCGTCACCGGGCGATGCACCGCCGCCCCCAACTCCTGGCGGTTCGGCGTGATCAAGGTCGCGCCGCGATAGATTTTGTAATCGTGATGTTTCGGATCGACCACGACCGGTTTGCCGAGGCGGCGCGCCTTGTCGATGATCGCGCGGATGACGCGTTCTGTCAGCACGCCCTTGGCGTAATCCGACAGCACCACCGCACCGCACTGCGGCAGCGCCGCTTCGGCCCGGGCGATGACCTCGGTCTCGCTTGCCGCGCTCGCCGGCTGCACCGTCTCCCAATCCGCCCGCATCAGATGCGCCGAATGGTGCTCGGAGACAAAGCGCACCTTACGCGTGGTGTGCCGCCCGGCATCGACCACCAGATGCGGAATGACGGCGCCTTTGAGCCTGGCAAACGCCTCGCCGAGCTGCCGGCCGGCGTCGTCCTTGCCGATCAGGCCGACGAAAATGCAGCGCGCGCCGAGCGCAGCGATATTGCGCGCGACATTGCCGGCGCCGCCGATCTCGACCTCGCTGCGCGCCACCGCCAGCACCGGGGTCGGCGCCTCCGGCGAAATGCGGGTGACTTCGCCATAGACGAAGTCGTCCAGCATCAGATCGCCGACGCAGAGCACGGTCTGCTTCGCAATAAGCTTCAGCGCTTCTTCAAAATCGAACATCTATGGCCGCGTTTGCCCTTGGTGCTCAGCGATAGCGATCGGCACGATCGAGATAGCCGTTCACGTAGCGCTTCACCGCCGCTTCGAGCGGCGTGAAGTCGGCATTATAGCCGGCGCGCCGCAGGTTTTCCGTACGCGCCTGGGTAAAGTACTGATAGCTGTCGCGGATCGAAGCCGGCATGTCGATATATTCGATTGCCGCCGGCCGGCCGAGTGCCGCGAACATCGCCGTCATCAGGTCGCGGAAGCTGCGCGCCACGCCGGTGCCGACATTGAAAATACCCGACACCGCCGGCGTCTCGATCAGCCAGCGCACTACCGCGATGGCGTCGTCCACATAGATGAAGTCACGCTTCTGTTCGCCGTCGGCGATGCCTGAGCGGTGCGACTTGAACAGGCGGACCGGCTTGCCGGCCTTGGCGTCGTCGACGCGCTTGGCGACCAGGCTCATCATTTCGCCTTTGTGATATTCGTTCGGCCCGAACACGTTGAAAAACTTCAGCCCGGCCCATTGCGGCGGCATTTTCTCGCGGCGGCGGACGCGCTCGACCACGGCGAGATCGAATAATTGCTTGCTCCAGCCGTACAGGTTCATCGGCTTGAGCCGTTCGAGCTCGCCCTGCGACCAGTCATCGGAATAGCCCTCATTGCCGCCGCCATAGGTGGCGGCGGAGGAGGCATAGATGAACGGCGTGCGCGTCGATGCGCACCAGTCGAGCAGACGAAGCGACAGCCGAAAATTGTTCTCCATGATGGCGTCGCCGTCGGTCGCGGTGGTCGAGGAAATGGCGCCGAGATGGATCACCGCTTCGAGCTTGCGGCCGTCGAGCCAGTGCAAGAGCTCCGCCGGCGGGACAAAATCGGCGAAGCGGCGGCCGGTAAGATTGCGCCACTTGCCGTCACTGCCGAGCATGTCGTTGACGGCAATGTCGGTGCGGCCAGCCTCGTTGAGGCTCGCGACCACGTTCGACCCGATGAATCCGGCCCCGCCGGTGACCAATAACATCGACGCTCTATGCCGTTGCTGGTTCGATCGGCCGTGCCCGATCGGCACCCGATCCTTTGCCCCAGTCTGGCAGGCTGGGCAACACTGGACGCGTTGTGTTGTTAACTAATGAATTATAATTCATTATCTCAACGCCGGTTCCTGAGGGCGCCCTAAGCTGAATTCCCAAACCAGAGCCGGCGGCCGCTATAGTAGCCCGGATTTGGCGCCAACCGCTCATGCAGACGATCTCAGCCTATATCCTCGCCTTCAACGAAGCCGCGAAGCTCAAAGCCGCAGCCGAGAGCGTGCTGTGGGCCGACGAGATCATCGTCATCAACTCCTACTCAACCGACAATACCGCCGCGATCGCCGCCGGGCTCGGCGCGCGGCTGGTGCAGGTGCCGTTCAACGGTTTTGGCGATTTGCGCAATCGCGCCATCGAAGCGTGCCGCTGCGATTGGATTTTCAGCCTGGACGCCGACGAGCGCTGTACGGCGGCCGTGCGCGATGAAATTCTCGCTCTGCTTGCCGGCACGCCGCCGGCCGACGTTTACCGCGTGCCGCGGCACAGTTTCATGATGGGGCGCTGGATCCGCGGCTCAGGCTGGTATCCGAATTTCCGGCAGCCGCAGCTGTTCCGCAAGGGCAGCATGCGTTACACGCTCGAGCCGGTGCACGAAGGCTATGAGCTTCTCAACGCCAAGCCGGTCGGAACGCTCCACAATGCCATCTGGCAATTCCCGTTCCGCGATTTGGCAGAGGTTCTCAACAAGGCCAACCGCTATTCGTCGCTCGGGGTGCCGAAACTCGCCCACAAGCGCGTGTCGATGGCGAGCGCCGTGGCGCATGGGCTGTGGGCTTTCCTGAAGCACTACATTTTCAAGCGCGGCTTCATCGACGGCTGGGCCGGTTTCGTCATCGCCTTTGGCAATTTCGAGGGAACCTATTACCGCTACGCCAAGCGCTACGAACAGGCGCAGAATTGGGCTCCGCCGCCGAGCGAACCGCTGCGGCGGGACGCGAAATCCTGAGCGACCAATAATAATGAATCTCAGTTCAAATAATGGTACGGGCGCTGACTGCAGCCCCATCCTCATTGTTCCGTATATGTGGATCGGCGACTTCGTACGTTGCCATTCGGTCGTAAAGCTCCTGAATGCGCGATTTCCGGGACGTCCGGTCGACATGCTCGCGACCACGCTGTGCGCGCCGCTCGCCGACTACATGCCCGGCCTGCGGCAAGCGATCGTCGCCGATCTGCCGCGCAGCCGCCTTGCGCTACGCGAACAGTTCGCGCTCGCCGAGCGGCTCAAGCGCGAGGGCTACGGCATGGCGCTGATCATGCCGCGAACCTGGAAATCGGCGCTGGCGCCGTTCTTCGCCGGCATCCCCGAGCGCCGCGGCTTTGCCGGCGAGGCGCGCTTTTTCCTGGTCAACGATTTGCGCTACGGCGAGCGCAGCCTGCCGCGCATGGTCGACCGCTGCGCGGCGCTCGCGTTGCCGGCCGGCGCCAGCCTGCCGCCGAACTGGCCGTTGCCCGAGCTCAAAGTGTCCCCCGGCGAGGTCGAATCCTGGCGCAAACGACGTGCGCTCAATGGCGACGCCCGTCCGATCGTGGCGCTCTGCCCGGGCGCTGTCGGGCCGTCCAAGCGCTGGCCCAGCACCGCCTATGCCGCGCTGGCGCGCCGCCTTCTCGGCGATGGGTTTGCCGTCTGGGTGCTGGGCGGCCCCGGCGAAAAGACGCTGGCGGCGGAAATCGTCGCCGATACGCCGGCCCGCGATTTGACCGGCCATGACCTGCGCGATGCCATACTCGCGCTTGCCGCGGCATCCGCCGCCGTCTCCAACGATTCCGGGCTCCTGCACGTAGCCGCAGCCCTCGGCACCCCCGCGATCGGCATTTTTGGACCCACCAGCCCATGGCATTGGGCGCCGCTCAATCCGCTGGCCGCGACCATCGAAACGACCGGCGAATTGCCCTGCCGGCCATGCCACCAGCCGGTCTGCCGCCTCGGCCACCACCGCTGCATGAACGACATCGCGGCGGAGCAGGTGCTGGCCGCCGCCCGCCAGGCGCTAGCCCCGGTTACCCCGCCGCAAAACCCCGGCCGGACGGCTTAACCCGGTATTTGGCAAATCCGAGTAGGCCAGGAGGACGCGCAGGTGGGTACAGCAATATGGCGGTCCTGGTCACTGGCGGCGCCGGCTATATCGGTAGCCACATGGTCTATCAGCTGGTCGAGGCCGGCGAGGCGGTCGTCGTGCTCGACAATCTGTCGACCGGCTTCCAGTGGGCCGTCGCCGAGGATGTGCCGCTGATCGTCGGCGAGACCGGCGATCAAACGCTGGTCGGCCGCGTCATCCGCGACTATGGCGTCGACGCGATCATTCATTTCGCCGCATCCATCGTGGTGCCGGATTCGGTGCGCGATCCGCTGCTTTATTACCGCAACAACACGTCGAACTCGCGCGCGCTGATCGAATGCGCGGTGCATACCGGCATAAAGCACTTCATCTTTTCGTCGACCGCCGCGGTCTATGGCAATCCGGGCGCGATGCCGGTGCGCGAGGATACGCCGACCGTGCCAATTTCCCCATACGGCTGGTCGAAGCTGATGACGGAAATCATGCTGCGCGACGCCGGCAGCGCCTACGGTTTGCGCCATGCGAACCTGCGTTACTTCAACGTCGCCGGCGCCGATCCGCATGGCCGCACCGGCCAATCCAACAGAGCGGCGACGCATTTGATCAAGATGGCCGCCGAAACGGCGTTGGGGCTCCGCCCGATGCTTGAGGTTTTCGGCACCGATTATCCGACGCCGGACGGCACCTGCATCCGCGACTATATCCACGTCAGCGATCTGGTCACGGCGCATAGCGAGGCGCTGCGCCACTTGCGCGCCGGCGCGCCGTCGTTGACGCTTAATTGCGGCTACGGCCACGGCTTCTCAGTGCTCGACGTCATCGGCGCGGTCAAGCGCGTGTCGGGCGTCGACTTCAAAGTCGTCAACGCAGCGCGCCGCGCCGGCGACCCTGCCCGGATCGTGGCGGCAAGCGACCTCGCCCGCAGCACGCTCGGCTGGCAACCCCGCTTCGACGACCTTTTGACCATCGTCGCCCATGCGATGGCCTGGGAGCGCGAGCTTTTGGCGCGGCGGTCGCGGCGGCAGCATCGACGCGGCCAATCCGAGCGCGGGCACCACCCCGCTATCGTCGCCTCGCCTTCGGCGGTTCCCCCCGACGGGCCGATCGACCACAAAATCCCTGAAATCACTTGAAAATCCCTGCCCTTCCGGGCATGGAACGCGCCTGCCGCGCGCACCCGCCGCGGCGGGGTGCTATGGTTGAGGCATGAAAGATATTCCGGCCAGTTCCGCGGACGACTATTCGACCGTCGCCCTGGTGCGCCGGCTGTTGCTGGACGAGGCGCTCGCGCACTGGCCGCGTTACGCCATCGCCTTAGTGCTAATGGGCATTGCCGCCACCGCGACGGCGCTCACCGCCTATCTGCTCGGCACCATGACCAACGAGGCCTACGTCAATCACAATTATCACGGCATTGTCGTCATCGGCCTGATTTCGATGGTGATCTTCGCGGCGAAGGGTTTTGCCACCTACGGCTCCACCGTGCTCTTATCGTGGATCGGCAATTCCATCATCGCCGACAACCAGCGGCGCATGTTCGACAAGCTGTTGCAGCAGAACATCAACTTCTTCGCCGACCGCCACTCCTCCGAATTCATCGCCCGGCTGACCACCGGCGCCAACGCCGTCAGCGGCGTGATCAATCTCCTCATCACCGCGATCGGCCGCGATCTGATGTCGCTCATCGGGCTGTCCATCGTCATGATCATTCAGGATCCGGTGATGTCGATCATCGGCTTTCTGGGCGCGCCGCCGGCCTTTTTCTTCCTGCGCAAATTGATCCGCCGAGTGCGCAACATCGCACGCATGCAGTTCACCGGCGGCACCCGCATCATAGAGACCATGCAGGAAGCGCTGCAGGGCATGCGCATGGTGAAGGCCTTTGGCTTGGAAGACGAGATGAAGCGGCGGCTCAACAAAAGCGTGACCGAAGTCCAGAACGAATTGAACAAGATGGCGCGAGTGTCGAACCGCGCTAGTCCAATGATGGAGATGCTTGGCGGCTTCACGGTGGCGCTGGCGACCATCTATGGCGGCTATCGCGTGATCGAAACCGGCGCGACGCCGGGCGAGTTCGTCTCGTTCATGGCGGCGTTCCTGCTTGCCTACGAGCCGGCCAAGCGGCTTGCCCGGCTCAATATCGACCTCAACAACAACCTCGTCGGCGTTCGCATGCTCTACGAGATCATCGACAGCCCGTCCGGTGAGCCGAACGACGACAATCTGCCGCCGCTGAAACTGTCCACGGCCCGCATCGAGTTCGCCAACGTGCGTTTCTCCTATCGCGACGACACGCCGGTGCTGCGCGGCATGAATTTTGTCGCCCAGCCGGGCAAGGTCACGGCCCTGGTCGGGCCGTCCGGCGGCGGCAAATCGACGGTGCTCAACCTGCTGCTTCGTTTCTACGAGGTGGATTCCGGGCGCATTCTTGTCGACGGGCAGAACATCGCCGCGGTGTCGCGCCAGTCGCTGCGCCAGGAAACCGCCTATGTCGGCCAGATCGTGCACCTGTTCCGCGGCACCATTCGCGAGAACATCGCGCTTGGCAAGCTCGATGCCAGCGACGCGGAAATCGTCGCCGCCGCCAAGGCCGCGCATGCGCACGACTTCATCGTGGGCTTTCCTGGCGGCTACGACACGCCGGTCGGCGAGCATGGCATGCAGCTTTCCGGCGGCCAGCGTCAGCGCATCTCCATTGCGCGCGCGCTGATCAAGAACGCACCGATCATCCTGCTCGACGAGGCGACAGCGGCGCTCGATTCGGAATCCGAGCGCCATGTCCAGGAAGCGATCGCCGAACTGTGCAAGGGCCGCACCACGCTTGTCATTGCGCACCGGTTGTCGACCATCATGCACGCCGACTGCATTCTGGTGGTCGAGAATGGCCTCGTCGTCGAATCCGGCCGCCACGACGAGCTACTGCGCAAGGGCGGCCGCTACGCCTCGTTCTATCGGCTGCAGCTCAAGGAGCAGGCGTCGCCGCAAGATCTCAGCATCCAGCCGGTTGCCGTTGCTTCCTCCGCCTGAACAAAGTTCTTCCCTCCAACAGCGAATGTGATCATGAGCACCGACGCTAAAAGCTATGTCATCCCGCCGCCGCCGCAGGCCGCGCTCCCGGTTGCCGGCACCGATAAATTCTTTCCAGTGCGCCGCCTGTGGTGCGTCGGCCGCAATTATGTCGAGCACATCAAGGAGATGGGCAACGACGTGCGCGAGCCGCCGTTCTTCTTCGCCAAGCCCGCCGATGCCATCGTAACCGATGGCGGCACGGTGCCCTATCCGTCGCTGACCAAGGACATGCATCACGAGGTCGAGCTTGTGGTCGCGCTCAAGAGCGGCGGCCGCAACATCAAGACCGATAAGGCGCTCGACTGCGTCTACGGCTATGGCGTCGGCATCGATCTGACCCGCCGCGATCTGCAAATCGCCTCGCGCGAGATCAAACGGCCGTGGGAGGTCGGCAAGGCGTTCGATCATTCGGCGCCGTGCGGAGCGCTTAAGCCCGCAGCCGAGATCGGCAATCCGTCCAAGGGCCGCATCACGCTGAAGGTCAACGGCAAAGTGCGTCAGGATGGCGATCTCAATCAGATGATCTGGAATGTGCCGGAGATCATCTCGAAGCTTTCGGAGATGGTCGAGCTTGCCGCCGGTGACATCATTATGACGGGGACGCCGTCCGGCGTCGCCGCGACGGTTGCCGGCGACAAGATCGAGTGCGAGGTCGAGGGCGTCGGCAAGCTTGCCGTGAGCATCGGGCAGCCGCTGAAATAACGGCTTTCCCGAAGCCGGTGGAACTTGAGTAAAACTCGCGCGTTGAGGGCGAACCAGACTCTTCGTGGAGCTCCCTCATGGGCCGCCGTGTCACCTTACGTGTGCAATCCCCCATTCCGTTCGGCGATGTCGCGCTGGTGCCAGCGCTGCTGAGCGGTCGGCCGGAAGCCGATATGGCCCGAGCCATGGCGGCGGCCTTGGCCGACATCGAGGCGCCGACGGCGGCCGACGTTTACAATCAGCTTCGACAGGCGTTTCCGCTGGCGCCGCTGAGCGCACGCGTGGCGGCCTTGGCCGCGCTGATGGAGCGCATCCGGCGGCCGCAGCACTAAGCGCCGCCTCACTCATCCGCGCCAAATAGCTGCATGACGGCTGAGGCGACGCGCAGCAGCCGATGGTCTTGGCCGTTGCGCGCGATCAGCATGAGCCCGACCGGAAGCGTGCCGGCTTGCGCCGCCGGCAGCGGCAGCGAGATGGCGCAAAGATCGAAGAAGTTGACGATGGCGGTATTGCGCAGCACTGCCGCGTTGCGTGCGGCGAAGACCTTTGGATCGGCGACTTCGGCAATCGTGGGGGCGACGATTGACGTTGTCGGCATGACGAGTACGTCAAGCGCCGCAAGCCGGGCAGCCATGGCGCGCACGAGCCGCGCCTGCTCCTGCATCATATCGGCATAATCCGCCTCGGTGACCGCGCAGCCGCGCTCGATGCGGACACGGACATTTGGGTCGATATCGGCGGCGCGGCGCGCGATACGGTCGCGGTGAACGGCGCAAGCCTCCGGCGGCGGGATGCCGCCCTTGGCGTTGACGGCCGCCATATCGTCAAACAGCGGTAGCGCCTCATGGCTGATGCGCACACCAGCGTCATCGAGCCGCGCGATCGCGGCGGTGAATGCAGCGGCGACGGTGTCGTCCAGGCGGTCGAGCGGCATGCCCTCGGCGATGCCGAAGCGCAGGCCCGCGAGCGCGGCCGGCTCGAACGGCGTGAATGCCTCGCCCGCCATGATCGCGTCGGCTTTGGCGCAATCGGCGACGCTTTTGGCGATCGGGCCAACCGAATCCAGCGTCTTGCTCAGCGGGAAAGCGCCGTCGGTCGGAATCCGTTGCCGGCTCGGCTTGAAACCAACCAGCCCGCATAACGCGGCCGGAATCCGCACCGAGCCGCCGGTATCGGTGCCGATGGCGATGTCGCACATGCCGTCGGCGACGGCGACCGGCGCACCCGCCGACGAACCGCCGGGCACCCGCGCCCGATCGCGCGGATTTCTCGGCGTGCCGAAATGTGGATTGGCGCCGATGCCGGAAAAGGCGAACTCGCTCATATTGGTCTTGGCGACAATCACCGCCCCGGCTCCGCGCAGGCGCCGCACCACCGCCGCATCGGACACAGCTGGCGCCGCCTCCTCGGCGAGAATTTTCGAGCCGGCCCGGGTCGCTTCCCCGGTGACGTCGAACAAGTCCTTGATGCTGACAATAGCGCCGTCGAGCGGACCGAGTGTGGCGCCGCTCGCGGCGCGCGCATCGGCTGCGTCGGCCGCGGCGCGGGCGGTGTCCGCATAGATCGTCAGGCAGGCTCGCGCGCCCTCCCCGTTCGGGTCGGCAATGCGCGCCAATGCCAATTCAAGTCGGTCGCGGCAGGATGCATGGCTCATGGCGATACTCGCAGGTTGCGCCATTGCGAAATATAGACCGAACCTGCCATCATCGGCGCCCGATGACAGCAGATTGAAGGATTTACACGATGCCGAACGGAAAGCCGACACTCGCATTCATCGGATTCGGCGAAGCCGGCCAGGCCATCGCCGCCGGTCTGCACGAGACGGGCGTCGAGCAAATGTCGGCCTGGGACATACTGTTGCCAAAACCCGAAGGTGAAAAGCTCCGGCGGGCCGGCGCGGCAAGCGGAGTGCGTTGCGCGAATTCGGCGGCCGAAGCGGTCCGCGACGCCGACATCGTCATCTCCGCCGTCACCGCGGCATCGAGCGCCGAAGCGGCTCAATCCGTCAAGGCACAGCTTGCCGGCAAGCCGTTCTTCCTGGACATCAATTCGGTCTCACCCGGCCGCAAGCAGGAAACCGCGAGGCTGCTCGGCGATGCGGCCCGTTATGTCGACGTCGCGGTGCTCGCCCCGATCCATCCGGCGCTCCATCAAACGCCGATGTTGCTTGCCGGCCCCGATGCCGGCGCGGTCGCGCCGGCGCTTGCCGCGCTCGGCATGCGCGCCACGCTCGGCGGCGCCGAAGTGGGCGCCGCCGCCGCAATCAAGATGGTGCGCAGCGTGATGATCAAGGGCATCGAAGCGCTGACGCTGGAATGCTTTTTGGCCGCCGCCCGCGCCGGCGTGATCGACGAAGTCGACGCCTCGATGAAGAACAATTATCCCGGCCTCGATTGGGCAAAGATCGTGCCCTACAATCTCGAGCGCATGGCCAATCACGGCGAACGCCGCGCCGCCGAAATGGAAGAGGTTGCCGACACGCTGCGCGAACTCGGCGTCGAGCCGCTGATGACAAGCGCTACCGTCAAGCGTCAGCGCGAAATGGGCCAGATCGGTACCCGGCAATCGGTGCAGGGCGTGCTCAAGAAAGATCGCGCCGCCATACTTGGCGCCATCAGCGCTGCCGCCCGTGATCGGCATTAAGACAATTCAGCGTCGCCTGCCCTTGCGGCGTTCGCGCGGCGTGACGCGAGACGATTTCGGCATCGGCCGGCGCGCCGCTTTAGCGGACGAGCGGCGCGGCGGCATGCCGCCGGCGGCCTCGAGCCGCATGCTCCAATATTCCCAGGTCCGCGTCACGACGTTTGGCAACAGGCTGAGCGTGCCGGCCAGCCTGACTTCGCCGGGATAGAGCGGCTGCGGCGCGCCGAGCGCAAGCGCGCGCAACTGATAGTCGGCGTTCTGGCACATGAAGATCGCGCGCGACACCAGTTCCTTGAGACTGCCGCCGACGACGATGGCGCCGTGACGGTTCAGCAGCGCCGCGGAGTGTCCGGCAAGAGCGCCCGCCAGCGAGTGGCCCTCTTCCTGCTTCACCACCAGGAGATTGGTGTCGCCGAATTCGTCATGCTGATCCCAGAACGGCATGTCCTCGCCGCCGGCCGCGCCGAGATGGAAGACCGGCACGATCGGCTTGCCGGCGATGGCGAACGGCATCACCGCGGGCGCGTGATGATGGACGACCGCCATGACGTCGCGCCGCGCCTGATAGATGCAGCCGTGAATGACGCGTTCGGAATAGAGACTCACCTTCGGCGGCCGAACCGGCTGGGAGTTGAGCGTGTATTCCAGAATGTCGTCGGGCTCGATGAGGAGCGGCGAGCGCGAGCGTGACAGTAGATAGCGGTTGGGATCGGCCGGATGGCGCGCGCTGACATGGCCGAACGCGTCGAGCACGCCCTCGTGAGCGAGGATGCGATTGGCAAGCGCCAGCTCCTCGATCACCTCAGTCATCTTGTCGGGCACGGTTTTCCCCCTGTTATGCGGCTTCGTGGCTAACTCGGCTGGCCCTTCACGCGGTTAAATCGCGCACATTGAAGGCGCGGACGGGGCGCTGCAGGCCTTTCAAATCGAGCTCGCCGAGCGGCTCTATTGTGGCAATCGATTCGACGGCGACCTGGACCCGCCCGTCGATCAGAATCTGTCCGTCGGCGGCTTGCGCGCACAGGCGCGAGCCGAGATTGACCACGGTGCCGGTCGCCGAATATTGAAACCGGCCCTCATAGCCGATGCTGCCCAAAGTGGCGTGCCCGGAGGCGATGCCGATACCGAAGCCGAGCTCGTGGCCGAAGCGACGCCATTTTTCCGCCAGCGCCGTGACGCGCGCGCGCATCTCGACCGCCATGCGCACGGCGCGTTGCGACGGATCGGAACACGGAATTGGATCGTTGAAGATGACAAGCGCGCCGTCGCCGGCAAAGTGTTGCAGCGTGCCCTCGAAGCGATCGATGCATTCGCCGAGACAGCGGTAGTATTCCTGCAGCACGGCGATGATGTCTTCCGGCTCGGCGCGCTCGGCGAAGGCGGTGAAGCCGCGCAAGTCGCAAAAAACAACCGCGATGTCGCGGCGATGGCTTTCCAGAAGTTTGCCGTCGCCGGACGACACCACGAGCTTGGCGATCTGCGGCGACAAGAAGCCCTTGAGCCGGTTCATGCGGTCAAGCTCGCCGACTTGCTCGTTGACGCGCTGCTCGAGTGTTTGGTTCCAGGCGGCGAGGTCCTTGGTCTGCGCCTGCACCTGGTCGTGCAGCTCCTTGACGCGCAGCATCGAGCGCACGCGCGCCACCAGCGCCGCCTGGTCGATGGGCTTGGTCAAATATTCGTCGGCGCCGGCGTCGAGACCGGCCACCACATCCTGCGACGCCGCCCGCGCGGTGCACAAAATGATTGGGATGTACGGCATCGCCGGATCGTTCTTCAACCGCCGGCAAACTTCGAAACCATCGAGCTTAGGCATTTCCACGTCGAGCACGAGCAGATCGGGCAGATGTTGCTTGGCGCTCGCCAGCGCCTCCTCGCCGTCGGCCGCCTGTAGCGTCTGATAGCCGTGCTTTTCCAGCCGCGTCACCAGGATATCGCGGTTGGTCTCATTGTCGTCGACCACGAGAATGCGGGCGGGTTTACTCATGCGATACCGAATAACTCGCTACGGCAGAAACTCTTTGATCTTGGCCAGCAATTGCCGCGGACTATAGGGCTTTGTCACGTAAGCGTCGCAGCCGGCCTCGCGCGCTTTGCCCTCGTCGCCGCTCAACGCATAAGACGTCACCACGATGATCGGGATGTTTTTGAGTTCCGGAACGGCCTTGATCTGGCGGGTCGCCTCGTAGCCGTCGAGCAATGGCAGTTGAATGTCCATGAGGATGAGATCGGGGCGCTGCTCTTTCGCTGCGGCGACGCCGGCCGCGCCATCCCAGGCTTCCGACATTTCGTAACCGACGCTGCCCAAGAGATCGCGGAGGATCTGCCGGTTATCCTCCTGATCCTCGACAACGAGAATCCGCTTGCTCATGCCTTCCCCACCTGATGTTCGGCGCGCAGCGGCAGTTCAACGAAGAACGTCGAACCGCTGCCAAGGCTGGATTCGACCCAAAGCTTGCCGCCGTGCATTTCGACGATGCGCTTGGCGATCGACAGGCCGAGCCCGGTGCCGCCTTTCGCCTTGGTCTGCGTGCTTTCCGACTGTTTGAATTCCTCGAATATCTTGGCCTGGTCAGCTTCCGCGATGCCGGGCCCGGTGTCGGTCACCGCAATGGTATAGCTGCCATTGGCAGCGGAAGCTCTCATGGCGACTTCACCGCTGTCGGTGAATTTTATGGCATTGCCGACCAGATTAAGCAGCACCTGCGACAGCCGTCGTTCGTCGCCATGCGCGGGCGGCAGATTGGGCGGCACTTCCAGCCGCAAGCCGAGCTTCTTATTGCCGGCCAGCGGCTCGATGGCGACATAGACGCCCTGCATCAAGTCCTTGACGGAATAATCGTTCAGCGAGAGCACGAGTTGCCCAGCCTCGATCTTCGACAGATCGAGCACGTCGTTGATCAGGCCGAGCAGATGCTTGCCATTGGTCTGAATGCGCAGGAGCACGTTGCGCATCTTCTCCGGCGCCTCGCCATAGATGGCGTCGAGGATCAATTCGGTATAGCCGAGGATGGCGTTGAGCGGCGTGCGCAATTCGTGGCTCATATTGGCGAGGAACTGCGATTTATGCTTGCTCGCCTCCTCGACCTGCCGGCTCTTGTCCTGGATTTCTTCGAACAGCCGCACATTCTCGATGGCGATCACCGCCTGGTCGGCAAACGTTTGCGCCAGGTCGATTTGCTTGTCGGTGAACGGCTTTACCTCGCTGCGCATCAGGACAAGCACTCCCGTTGGAGCGCCTTCGCGCAGCATGGGCACACCCAATAACGTGCGCACGTTGCCCGCTTTGATCATATCGGTGTTTTGATAGTCGGGATCGACCGTCACGTCGGCGACTTGCACTGTTTCCCCTGTCATGACCGTGCGGCCGACAACCGAGCCCTTGCCTCTGGGAATAAGCGGATGTTCGAGCATGAATTGCTTGAATTCCGGCGTGAAGCCGTACGTGGCGATGGCGCTGTAGCCTTCCCCGTGCGCGCGGTTGAGGGAGGCTTTCTCAGCTTCGCAAAGCCGCGCGGCGGATTCGACAAGCGTGTCGAGCACGGTCTGCAGATCGAAAGTCGAGCGACTGATGATCTTGAGCACTTCGGACGTTGCCGTCTGCTGTTCCAGCGATGCACTCAACTCATCGGTGCGTTTCTGCACGTCCTCGAACAGACGCACATTCTCGATGGCGATGGCGGCCTGGTCGGCGAAGGTCTCAACCAGCGCGATCTGCTTTTCCGTGAATGGCATGACCTCCAAGCGATATATGACCACGACACCCAGCAAGTCATCGCCCTTGAGAATCGGCACTCCGAGGGCCGTCCGGATCGGCTCGAATTCCGTCGCCCGGTACGAATATTCCGGATCGACCGAGATATCGTGAACGTGGACGGTTTGGCGTTCGAGCGCGGCGCGGGCGGAAATGCTGTGCCGGCCGGGGCGATTGGGGTTTTGCTCTACCCAATCCCTGAACGCCTGAGGAAGGTTGAAGCTTCCCCCCATATGCAACAGCTCGCCGTCGAAGCGGTAGAGCATCGCGCGGTCGGCCCCGCACAACTTGACCGCACGTTCCGCCACGGTTTCGAACACGGCCTTGAGATCGAACGCCGAGCGGCTGATGACTTCGAGCACGTCGGAGGTCGCCGTCTGCTGTTCCAGCGATACGCTCAAATCGTCGGTGCGCTGGCGCAATTCGCTGAGCAGCCGCGCGTTCTCGATGGCGATGACGGCCTGGGCGGCGAAGTTCGTGACCAGCGCAATCTGCTTGTCCGTGAAGGGACGAACCTCCTGGCGGAAAATGGCGATGACACCGATCAGCGCCGCATCCTTGAGCATGGGAACAATCAGAAGCGTGCGCACATGCCCGCGTTCGGCGCCGGCGACGACGAACGAATCGCCCTTGGCGTGGGCCTCGAGCTCCCTGACATCCAGGATGTGGATGGGGCGAGGATTTTCGGCGATGCGCGCCAGGCCGGTGCCGGGAGCAGGCTGCACTGGCCCAGCTTGCAGGAACTCGTCAAATGCAGCGGGCGTGTTGTGCATGGCGACCGCCCGGAAAGCGCCGGCTTCGTAGCGGAACAAATGGCCGAACTCAGCGCCGCATATACGTGTCGCGTTTTCGAGAATCGTCTTGAACACCGGATCGAGTTCGCCAGGTGAGCTTGAAATGACGCTCAACACCTCGGATGTCGCGGTCTGCTGCTCCAGCGACTGCCGCAATTCGCTGAGTAGCCGCGTGTTCTCGATGGCGATGACGGCCTGGGCGGCGAAATTCTTGACCAGCTCGATTTGCTTGTCGGTGAACGGGCGGACCTCCTGGCGATAGACGCCGAAGACGCCCATAAGCTCCTCGTCCTTGAGCAAAGGCACAAGCAGCAGCGTCCGGGCGCCCGCATATTTGGTGAGAGGCGAACTTGGGTCGACCAGGCGCATATCGGCGGCGTGCATGATCTGCCTCGTGGCCACGACCTGACTGAAGCTAGGGGTTTCGGCCATCGGTATAAACGGCGATTCCTGATTGTGCTTCACGAATTCAGGCGGCGCGTTATGGATGGCGACGCGGTGAAATTTGTCGCCCTCGCGAAGCGCCATCGAACCGAAACTCGCTTCGCAAATCCGCGTGGCATTTTCCAGCATGGCTTCAAACACAGGTTTCAATTCACCGGGTGAACTCGAAATGACTTTGAGCACATCCGCCGTCGCGGTCTGCTGCTCCAGCGATTGACGCAATTCGCTGAGCAGCCGCGTGTTCTCGATGGCGATGACGGCCTGGGCGGCGAAGTTCTTGACCAGATCGATCTGCTTGTCGGCAAAAGGACGAACTTCCTCGCGCCATAGCGTGAAGGCGCCGATGAGCTCGTCGTCCTTCCCCATCGGAACGGTCAACAGCGTGCGCACGCCGCCAAGATCGACCGCTGCAACGATCGACGGATCGCTTTTGTCGGTGTATTGCCGCTGCGCCGCGAGATCGGCCGCGTGAACCGGCGATTTGGCCCGCAGCATGCGGCCGACCGGGTTGTCCATAGTCGGCCGTACTGGAAATTGACCAAGGAATTCGACGAAGGCCGGCGGCGTGTTGTGCGACGCCACCAGACGCAAGACCTCCCCGTCCCAGCGGTAGATATTTCCGGCCTTGGCGTCGCAAATGCGGGCGGCATTCTCCAGCATCGCGTTGAACACCGGTTCGAGATCGCCCGGTGAACTCGAAATGACCTTGAGCACGTCGGCGGTGGCGGTCTGCTGCTCCAGCGACTCGCTCAAGTCGGCCGTCCGTTGTTCTAATTCATTGAACAGCCGCGTGTTTTCAAGTGCGATCAGGGCCTGATCGCGGAAGGATTCGGCTTGGGCGATTTCAGTGGCCCCGAAACTATTGGCTCGTTTTCCGATCAGCGTGAGCAGCCCGATGCACTCTCCTTCGCGCAGCAGCGGCAAGTAAAGCGCCGAATTCACGCCGAACCTTTCACGGATATGCAGTTCGTATTCGGGCAGCTCGATCAGCGACCAATCCGGCAGATGCAGCATTTTTTTGTCGAGGATCGCACGCGAGGGAAAGTTTGCACTGGGATCGATCGGCATATTCGCGGGTAGAGGGCCCGCGAGCGAGCCCTCCGGCGTGGCCCCGGCCACGGACGAGAAAGTGGCGCCGTCGTTACGAAGCACAAACACGAAATCGCAGCGGAGCAGCCGCGCGGCGGTGACGACGATGCTGTCAAATACGGGCTGCACGTCGGTCGGCGATTGACTGATGACGCGCAGGATATCGGATGTGGCGGTTTGCCTGGCCAGCGCCTCCTGGACGTCGCGTGTGCGCGCCTGCACCTCGTCGAACAGCCGCACGTTCTCGATGGCGATCACCGCCTGGTCGGCGAATGTCTCGGCGAGCGCGATCTCCTTGTCGCTAAAAGACTGTACGACGGTGCGCTGCAAGAGCAGAACACCAATTGGCACGCCTTCGCGCAGCAACGGTACGGCGAGGAACGTGCGGACGTTGCCCAACCGCGATCTATTCGCGACTTCGGGATCCGGATCGGCCATGGCGTCGAGGACGTGGACGGATTTTCCGGCAAGAGCGGCACGCCCGGCAATCGACGCTTGCCCCGCCTTGATTGGTTCGCGCTCCATGCGCGCCTTGTGTTCCGGCGGAAGGCCGTGGCTGGCGACGTTATGATAGAGGCCGTCCTTCAGCAGCCGGATCGCCGAACGTTCGGCGCGGCACAGCCGTGATGCTGATTTCGACCAGCGTGTCGAGCACCGCCTGCAAATCGAAGGTTGAACGGCTGATGACCTTGAGCACGTCGGCGGTGGCGGTCTGCTGCTGCAGCGATTTACGCAATTCGCTGAGCAGCCGCGTGTTCTCGATGGCGATGACGGCTTGGGCGGCGAAGTTTTTCACCAACTCGATCTGCTTTTCGGTGAATGGGCGAACCTCCTGGCGGTAAATGGCGATTGCGCCGATCAGCTCTTTTTCCTTGAACATTGGCACGCCGATGAAGGTACGCGCACCGGCCAGTTTGGCGATCGGGGTGCTTGCGTAAGTCCCGTCCGCTGCGAGATCGGCAACAGAGATCATCGACCTGGTATCGAGCATACGCGCCAGCGCCGCTCCCGCTGGAAGCGTCGGTTCGCGCTGCATGAATTCGGCAAATGCAGGCGGGGCGCCATGCATCGAAGCCATCCGCATTGTGTTATCGTGGACCAGCACCAGATTGCCGAACTCGGCGTCGCAAATCCGCACCGCGTTCGCCAGCATAGCTTCGAAAACGGGCTCCAGATGGCCGGGCGACGCGCTGATGACGCTTAGCACGTCCGCCGTCGCCGTCTGCTGCTCCAGCGATTTACGCAATTCGCTGAGCAGCCGCGTGTTCTCGATGGCGATGACGGCCTGCGCGGCGAAGTTCTTCAGCAGATCAATCTGCTTGTCGGTGAACGGCCGCACCTCCTGGCGATAGATGATGATCGCGCCGATCAGTGTTTCGTCCTTGAACATGGGTACGGCAAGATGCGACTTACCGCCGGCAAGCCGCGCCGGCGCGCTTGGGACCTGCTCAGCCGAGTCGTCCAGGAGGTGGACCACACCTCCCGTTTTCAGGAGGCGGTGAAGCGACGTTCCGGGCGGCGGCTCGAAGGGTCCGCGTTGGCGTTGGAATTCGGCAAGGCCTGGGGCGCGTTGATTGTTGCGGCGTTATCGAACCGGCCGCCGTCGTAACTATACAGATGACCAAACTTAGCTTCGCAGATCCGCATCGCGTTCTCCAGGATCGACTGGAAAACCGGCTCAAGCTCGCCGGGCGAGCTACTGAAATGACTCGCAGTACTTCGGACGTCGCCGTCTGCTGCTCCAGCGACTCGCGCAATTCGGAAAGCAGCCGCGTATTCTCGATGGCGATGACGGCCTGGGCGACGAAATTCGTCAAGAGTTCGACTTGCTTGTCGCTGAACGGCCGGACCTCCTGGCGATAGATGGCCATTACGCCGACGGCTGCATTTTCCTTCAACAACGGCACGATGACGAAGGAGCGCGCTTGCGTCGTGGTTGCAAAGGTCCGGCATAGCGGATCGTCCTTATAAATCCCCCCGGCAATATCGGCGATCTGGACCGCCCGCTTGCTGGCAACCGCCTGCTCGCTCACCTGCCCCATAAGACCGGTCGGTTTCCAAATTGGCTCACGCTGCCGCAACTCGGCATAAGCGGGCGGTGCATTGTGCATCGCGACGACACGATTGGCATCGCCCTCGTTCAGCGAAAGAGTGCCAAACTTGGCCTCGCAGATGCGCGTCGCGTTCTCCAGGATTGACCGGAAAACCGGCTCAAGCTCGCCGGGCGAACTTGAAATCACGCGCAGCACTTCGGACGTCGCGGTCTGCTGCTCCAGCGCCTCGCTCAATTCGTGCGTGCGCTGCTCGACCTTTCTCTCCAGGTTGGCATAGGATTCCTGCAAGCGCCCGGCCATGTCGTTGAACTGGTCGGCAAGCGCCTCGACCTCGTCGCCGGTCTTGATCGAGATGCGCTGGCGACAGATCGCCCGCGCCGATGCGCGCGGCGCCGGCGCGCAAGGCCTGGATCGGCACCACCATGCGGCGGGCGAGGAACATGCCGGCGATGAAGGCGAGCAGGAGCGCGCCGAGCAGCACGTAGCCGGTGCGCTGGATCGAGGCATAAAGCGGCGCATAGGCCTCCTCGATCGGCGTCTCGACGAAAACGAACCAGCCGAGCGGATTGACCGGCGCATAGGCGGTGAGCACCCGGTGGCCGGCGACGTCGTCGGCCTCCTGCACTTCGCCTCGGCAGGCCGACCGGCGCGGGCGCTTTTCACCTGCGCGAGCTGCGACATGTCGGTATTGCGCAACACCAGGCTGATGTCGGGATGCGCGATGAGGCGGCCGTCGGCGTCGACCACATAGGCGTGGCCGTGCTCGCCGACCTTGATGCCGGACACCACGTCCCAGATCAGCTTGAGATTGACCTGGGCGATGCTCACGCCGGTGTCGCGCCGCGTGCCGGCGAGCGACAGCGTCATGTAGGGCTCGGATTCGCGGCGGAAATAGACCGGCCCGTAATAGACCTTGTTGGCGACGGCCTGGGTGAATTCCGGCTTGTCGGAATAGTCGATGCCGCTGCCGACCACGTCCATGGTCAGCCGCGATACTTTGAGCTGCTCGTGGCCGGTGGCGTCGATCTGCGCCAGTTCGGTGATGGCCGGCACCTGGCGCAACAGCCGCAGCGCGTCGAAGCGCCGCTGGTCGAGCGTGCCGTCGGACCACGGCAGCTGCGTGGTCCAGCCGACCTGGCTCTCGATCTGGGTGATGAATTCCTCGATCTTGTCGGCGGCGGCCTGCGCCTGCTGATGCTGCGACGCCGATCAGCGCCGTCTTGTGCTCCTGATAGGAGAACCAGACCTCGAAGGCGCCGTTGGCGACCAGCGCCAGGACGACGACGGTGACAAGCAGCGCGACATATTTGACGAACAGCCGGCTGCGCAGGATCGACGCGCGAGCACCCGATGGGCCGCCGACGCCGCGATCCGTCAGCCCGGCCGGCGCCCCGCCCCGCTTATCGTCGACATCGGCCTTCATGCGGCCATCTTAGCATGTTTTCCGCGCTTTTGCCGCCTCACTCGATCACTTCGTCGGCGAGCGCGAGCATCGTCGGCGGCACGGTGAGATTCATCGCTTTGGCGGTTTTCATGTTGATGACGAACAGATAGCGCGTCGGCAGCTCGAACGGCAGATCGGCGGGCTTGGCGCCCTGGAAAATCTGGGCGGCGAGCGCGGCGGCGCGATCGAAGGATTCCTTCTGGTCCGCGCCGTAAGACATCAAGCCGCCGTCGCGGGCGATGAAATCCTGCTCATAGATTGCCGGCAGCCGGTGCGCGAGCGCGTAATCGAACACGCGCTTGCGATTGAGCAAAGTGAGCAAGTCGGAGACCATCAGAATGGCGTCCGGCGGATCGCGATCCATGCTCGCGAAGGCCTCGTTGAAATCGTCGGGCTCGCGCACGCCGAGCGGCACACCGTGACGCCGATCTCCTGCGCGGCTTGTGCGGAAGCGTCATAACGCTGCGACATGCCGAGGTCGTCCTTGTTCCACAGCATGGCGACCTTGTGCAGCTGCGGCGACAATTGCTTCAGCAAGCCGAGGCGCTTGGTGGACAGCGCCGCGGCGTCGTCGGATATTCCTGTGACGTTGCCGCCCGGGTGCGCCAGGCTCGCCACCAGCCCGGTCTTGACCGGGTCGCCGGAGCCCGATGCGATCACCGTTGGCACGCCCGATGCCTTGGCCGCCGCCGCCGCGGGGTAGCTGACGGTCACCACCACGTCGACATTGGCGGCTTTCAATTCCTGCATCAGGTTCGCCGTCTGGCTCGACTTGCCCGCCGCGCCGCGCGCCTCGTAGGCGAGGTTTTGCCCGAGCGTGAAGCCGCGCTGCGCCAGCCCGGCGACGAGCATCGCTCCGACGGCCGTCGTGGGCGGGATCGGCGGCCCGACGGTCAGCGTACCGAGGCGAAAAACCTTCGAGACGTCTGGGCGGCCGCTGCACGAAGCCCGGCAATCGCGGTGCCGGCAAGCACAAGCAATTGAAGAACATCACGGCGTTTCATGGCTGTTTCCTTTGACTAAACGGGTGTCCGCCTCAAGCCCGCAAGCCCCGCGCCCGGGCCAAGCCTAGCACATTCAGAAACTGCGGATTATGTCGCCGATTCACCGGCAAATCAGCGACAAATTGCGCCGATCCACCGCGGCTTCCGGTCAGGCCGGACGATCGTCGCGGTGCGAGATTTCGACGACGCGGGCGCGCGCGGCGAGCTCGTCGACCAGCGCGTCGGCTTTGGCCTTGTTGGCGGCGTCGAGATTGGCGTCCCATTCGTCGAGCAGATAGATTTCCGCGTCGGTGGCATCGACGATTTCCTGCAGCGATTTGAGCTGCCGCTCGCCGGAGGAAAAGCCGAGCTTCTTGTCCATCGATTCGGCGACCACGACGACGTCGTCCTCGTCGTCGCCTTCGACATCGACCGGCATCGACGCCGCCGGTGAACTGAAATGCCAGCCGGTCCGTGGTCGGCCAATAATAGGCGCGCTTCTTCATCTCGGTCTTGAGGCTCGCCAACAGCGAGGATTTGCCGGCGCCGTTGCCGCCGCGCACGTTGATGCGGCCGGTCGGCTGCGCCAGCGCAATGCGCAGCGCATCGCCGAGCGAGGACACCACATTGGCGTGTTCGCCCTCGCGCAAGACCAGCCGGTCGAACTTGATGCGCTTGTCGAAATCGGCGATCGGGCTGCGGCAGCATATTGTCGGCGACGCCGCCGAACCGCGTCCAGATGGCGATGAAATCGTTCCAGCCGGTGGCGAGCAGATGCAGCTCGTAGGTCATCTCGATCTGCCGCGGCAGCGTCGTCGCCAGCCCGACCAGCAACACCGTATTGCCGACATTGTGCACCGCGACCACGGTGATGGTAGCGAACACGATTGCCAGGCTGACGATGCCGCTCATCGCGCTCATGCCTTCGCGCGCGACGATGGCGCGGATTTGCGCGACCACGCCCTCGCGCAGCCGTGACTTAAATCCGAACAGCCAAAGCCGCAGATTGTATCTGTTGCCGGAGAAGACATTGTCCCACGCGGTATAGCCCTGCGCGGTGATGCGGTTGTTCATGCGCTGGTTTTCGAGATAGGCGTCGGCGATCGGCTTCTGCAGCACCCATTGCATCACCAAGAGCGCGCCGAAGGCGCCGACATAGGCGATCGGCAGGCTGGCATCGATCTCCGCGCCGAGCACCAACGCGTTGAACACCAGTCCGAGAAAAAGTTTCAGCGCGAATTCCAGCTCGTACATGACATTGAAGAAGCACTGGAACGTTTCGCCGGTCAGGAACGGCTCGACCTGCTCGCGAGCGGGTTTTTCGTTGAGCAACTTGACCTTATCGCGGTTCTCGCGGGCGAAGCGCAGCATGAATTTGCCGAAGCCGCGATAGCCGGCGCGCTCGGCGAAAATCCAGCTGATGACGCCCACGACATAGGACGTCGATTGCACGGTGAGAATCCAGATCAGGTCGGACAGCAAAAACTGGCCGATCGCGACCTTGCGGCCGGCATTGATGACGAGCCAGGTCGTCGCCGCCGCCAGCATGGCCTCGACCACCATCAAGGCAACCATGACGAACAGCGACGGCGAGAGCAGATAGCTCGCCAGTTCGTAGCGTGAAATCTGCTGCCGTTGCATGGAGGTCCCGGACGATGGCTACGACACAGAAGAGGCCTGAGTCGCGATGGCAGTCTAACGTCATCCGGCTGCAAGTATAAGCGCGCGCACGGCAGCGCCGTGGTCAAATTCCTGCATCGCCAAACTTATGTGGGCAGGCAGGCTTGACTGCAACCGCATTCAGGCCGTCGCGGGCTTGCGGCGTTCCAGGTCGTTTTGCAGCCGCTGGATGTTCTCGAACAGCCGCGCCGTCGCCAGCCGCAGGAAATAGAAACCGAAGGTCGGATTCTGATAGTAGAGCTGCTCCACCTGATCGTAGGTGATCGACAAAGCTTCGCCGTCCTCGACGCATTCGAGCGTGGCCGTGCGCCGGTTGTCGGGCGCCAGCATCGCCAGTTCGCCGACCACCTGGCCGGGCTTTAGCTCGATGCCGAGTTCGATCAAGCGATAGCGCCCGGTCACGGTGCAGAACATTTCGTGCGCCTCCTCGCCCTTGGCGAACAGAATGTCGCCCTTGCGGAAGTGCCGCCTGGCCATGAACGGCTTGAGCCAATCCATCGAGTCGTTGCCGCGAATGGCGACGCCGACGTTCCTGATCAGGACCACCATCTGGTAGAGGCGCCAGCCGTTGAGCGGCAATGCCACGGCCTGCAGCGCGAATGGAACCCACTCGTGCGACACGGCGTAAAACACGATCAGGAAGCAATTGGCGACGATGGCGAGGATACGCAGAGGCACCATTGTCTTGGTCGACGCGGTCGCCACGATCATGAGCGATCCGACGCTGTTGAACAGACTATCCCAATGCATGGTCCCCTCCGCCAGTCTGCCACGCCGCGAAGACTTCGGCGGCGCGGCGAGGCCCGTGGAATCTAATGCCTTATCCCTTCCGATGGAATGAATTTCGAGCCGCGGCAAAACGGCGTTTACCTTGTGGCTTGCCGGCGCGGAACAGGCCAGTTGCGCGTACAATTTCGACTGGCTGTTCGGGGTCCGACGGCGTAATTTATCGGCTGACTTGAGCCAATTCGCCGCCGATGGGGCTCGCGTGATCTTCACGACCGCGTTCATGAGTATTGCGCATCATACCGCGCCGTTGCGGCGCTTCGGCGCGTCGTCGTTCGCGCGCCTTGTCATCCTGGTCGTCGGGTTGGCGGCAATGACGGCCTATACGATGCCGGATTTGCAGCACTCCGCGGGCGTCTGGCTGGTCGCATGCCTGTGGTGTTGTCTCGCCTATTTTGCCGTCGACAGCATAGTGCGGGCGCGAACCGCCATTCGCGCCGGAACGGGGCGGAGTCATATTCTCTCCCTGTCGGGATTTATCGACCTGGTGTGCGTGGTTGCCGTGCCGATTGCGCTGCTGTGCGGCCTGCCGCCACCTACGGCCTGGCTGTTTGCCTCATTGTGGGTGCTCAAGCTCGCGCAGAACTCGCCGGGCTTCGCGCAAGTCGGGCGGGTGTTCATGCTCGAAGCAAAACCGCTGGCGAGTGTGTTCGCGCTGTTTCTGATCGTGCTCTTTCTCTCCGCGACCGTGGAGTATCTGGCGGAACGCGGCATACAGCCCAACGCCTTCAACTCGATGCCGGCAGCCTTGTGGTGGGCGATAACGACCCTCACCACGACCGGCTACGGCGACTTGGTGCCGATCACCCAACTGGGACGCCTGCTCGGCGGCGTGGTGATGATCTGCGGCATCGCCACGTTCGGCCTGTCGACCGGTATCTTGGCCACCGGTTTTGCCGCCGAGACAAGGCGGCGCAATTTCATCCAGACCTGGGACCTGGTCAGCAAGGTGCCGTTCTTCCAATCGCTCGACCCGTCGGCCATCACCGAGATCACCCACATGCTGCGCCGGCTCGAAGTACCGGAGCGGACCGCCATCATTCGCCGCGGCAAGGTCGGCGACTGCATGTATTTTATCGCGGCGGGCGAGGTGCAGGTGGAGATCAAGCCGGCGCCGGTGCGTCTGGGCGCCGGGGCATTCTTTGGCGAGCTCGCGCTTCTTCACGCGGATTCGGTGCGCACCGCCAACGTCACCACGACGATGCCGGCCACGCTGCTGATGCTCGATCTCGCGGATTTCCGCACCTTGACCGCGCATCATCCCGATCTCAAACGCGCGATCGACGCCGAGGGCCAGCGGCGGATGACCGAAAACAGGGAAATGCGCGAGCGTCAGCGCGTGAGCGGCGCAACGCCGTCCTGACTTGACTAGCCGCGGCCTTTAGCCCTCATGTGACGCAAGCCTTAATGTGAACCATGGCAAATCAAGTTGCACTGATCACCGGAGCGACCGGCCAGGATGGCGCTTATCTGGCCGAATTGTTGCTCGACAAAGGCTACATCGTCCACGGCATCAAGCGGCGTTCGTCGTCGTTCAATACCTCGCGCGTCGATCATTTGTATCAGGACCCGCACGGTTCCGGCGTGCGGCTTTTTCTGCACTACGGCGACATGACGGATTCGACCAACCTCATTCGCATCATCCAGGACGTGCAGCCGACGGAAATCTACAATCTCGCGGCGCAAAGCCATGTGCGCGTCTCGTTCGAGACGCCGGAATATACCGCCAATGCCGACGCGCTCGGAACGCTGCGGCTGCTCGAAGCGATCCGCATTCTGCGGCTCGAGGACAAAGTGCGATTTTATCAGGCTTCGACGTCCGAGCTTTACGGCAACGCGCAAGAGGTGCCGCAGCGCGAGACTACGCCGTTTTATCCGCGCTCGCCATACGCGGCGGCAAAGCTTTACGCCTATTGGATCACGATCAATTATCGCGAAGCCTACAACATGCATGCGTCGAACGGCATTCTGTTCAATCACGAAGGACCGACACGCGGCGAAACCTTCGTGACCCGCAAAATCACCCGCGCGGTCGCGGCGATCGAGCTTGGCCTGCAAACCAAGCTCTACCTTGGCAATCTCGCCGCGCGGCGCGATTGGGGCCACGCCCGCGATTACGTGGAAGGCATGTGGCTCATCCTGCAACAGCCGGAGCCCGACGATTATGTGCTGGCGACCGGCGAGGAGCACTCGGTCCGTGAATTCGTCGAGAAGGCGTTCGCGTGCGTCGGCCGGGACATCGAATGGCGCGGCACGGGTCTCGCGGAAAAAGGCGTCGACGCGCGGGACGGCCGCGTGCTGATCGAGATCGACGAACGTTATTTCCGGCCGACGGAAACCGACGCGCTGGTTGGCGATCCCAGCAAGGCACGGCAAAAGCTCGGCTGGCGTCACAAGGTCATGTTCGACGAACTGGTGCGCGAGATGGTCGACGCCGATCTGCAAGAGATGCGCCGCGACGGCGCGCGCCTCAACGTGCACGACTAGGACGACGAAAAGCGCATGAGCGCGCCGATCATTTTCGATTTACGCGGCAAACGCGTCTTTGTGGCCGGTCACGCCGGCATGGCCGGTTCCGCCATCGTGCGGCGGCTCGAACGCGAGGACTGCGACATCGTCTTCGCCGCGCGAAAGGATCTCGACCTGCGCCAGCCGGACGCGGTCGATCGATTCATAACGCAGGCAAAGCCCGACGCCGTCTTCAACGCCGCCGGAAGGGTCGGCGGCATTCGTGCCAACAGCGCGTTTCCTGCCGATTTTATCGACGACAATCTCGCCATCGCGCTCAATATCACTCGCGCCGCGTATCGAAGCGGGGTCGCGAAGCTGGTTTATCTCGGCTCGTCCTGCATCTATCCGCGGCTGGCGCCGCAGCCGATGTCGCCGGACATGCTGCTGTCCGGGCCGCTGGAGCCGACCAATCAGTGGTATGCCGTCGCCAAGATTGCCGGCATCAAATTGTGCGAAGCCTATCGCCTCCAGTACGGCGCCGATTTTGTTTCAGTGATGCCGACCAATCTTTACGGACGCGGCGACAATTATCATCCCGAAAACAGCCATGTTCCGGCGGCCCTGATGCGGCGCTTTCACGACGCCAAGATCGCCGGCAAGCCCGGCGTCGCGGTTTGGGGCACCGGGACGCCGCAGCGCGAATTTCTCGACGCCGACGATTTTGCCGACGCCTGCGTCTTCGTCATGAAGTGCTATTCCGATCTGGAATTCATCAATATCGGCACCGGCGAAGACACCAGCATCGCCGAATTCGCCGCATTGATTGCCGAAATCGTCGGTTATCGCGGCAAGATCAGCTTCGATACGTCGCGGCCGGACGGCGCGCCGCGCAAGCTGCTCGATGTGTCGCGCATCAATGCGCTGGGCTGGCGGGCGAAAACGCCGCTGCGGGAAGGATTGCAGCGCATGTATGCCGACTTCCAGGCGCACTATGGCGACATCGTCGCCGAAACCGCGAATTAGGCGTCGTACCGAACCAAATGCCCTTCCAGCTCAACGAAACACACGACCCCAAGCGGCGCAGCTTTGTCCCAAGCGCCAATGGACCCGGTTGCGACTTTCCGATTCAAAATTTGCCGTTCGGCGCGTTTCAAGCCGCGCCGGCGCAGCAGCCGCGCATCGGTGTCGCCATTGGCGATCAGATCGTCGACGTCGCGGGCGCGGCCGATTTATTCGATGGAATTGCCGCCGCAGCGGCGCGGGCCTGTGCCGCGCCGTCGCTCAATAGTCTTATGTCGATGGGTCCGCAGGCTTGGTCGGCATTGCGGCTCGCTCTGTCGCGGGAACTCGCCGCCGAAGCCGAAAATGGCAGCGCCCCGCGGTTGCGTTCCCACCTCGTGCCGATGGCGCAGGCCGAAATCGCGATGCCTGTCGTGTTTCGCAATTTCACCGATTTCTTCGCCTCGATCTTTCACGCCAGCAACGCCGGACGCATGTTTCGGCCGGATAATCCGCTGATGCCGAACTACAAATATGTGCCGGTGGCCTATCACAGCCGCGCCTCATCGGTCCGCGTCAGCGGCGTGCCGGTGAAGCGGCCGAACGGCCAGCGCAAAGGCGCGAACGAAACAGCGCCGAGTTTCGGCCCTTCGCGTAACCTCGATTTCGAGCTTGAGCTCGGCGCGTTCGTCGGCACCGGCAGCGAGCTTGGCCAAGGCGTGCCTGTCGGCAACGCGGCGGAGCATATTTTCGGCTATTGCCTGCTCAACGACTGGTCCGCGCGCGATATTCAGGCCTGGGAGTACCAGCCGCTTGGACCGTTCCTCGGCAAGAACTTCGGCACCACCATATCGCCGTGGGTGGTGACGGCCGAAGCGCTGGCGCCGTTTCAGGCCTCCGCCTACGCCCGCCCCGAAGGCGATCCCGCGCCGCTGCCGCATCTCGACGATGCCGGCGATCGGAAGAACGGCGGACTCGACATCACGCTCGAAGCCTATCTCGCGACGGCAGCGATGCGCCGCGACGGCGTGGCGCCGCACCGGCTGACGCAGACCTCGTTCGCGCTGATGTATTGGACCCTGGCGCAGATGATTGCGCATCACACCAGCAATGGCTGCAACCTCGAGATCGGCGATCTGATCGGATCGGGCACCGTTTCCGGGCCGGAGAAATCGAGCTGGGGAAGCCTGCTCGAACTCACCGCGCGCGGCACAGAACCGATCGCGCTGCCGAGCGGCGAGAAGCGCGGCTTCATCGAGGACGGCGATGAGATTATTTTTCGCGGTTTTTGCGAAAAGCCTGGCCACACGCGGATCGGCTTTGGCGAATGCCGCGCCGTCATCCTGCCGGCGGGGTGACCGCGCCAGCCAGGCCGCTCAGAAGACGCGGGACGGCAGCTTCGGATTCAACACCTTGCGCGCGCTCTCGGCTCCGGTCACGGGCAGACCGGCGGGATTGAGCAATCCGACCTGCGCGAGCACACCGGCCTGATCCCAGTAAATGTGTTCGTGCGAAATCTTGTCGCCCGCAAAGCCGACGATCACGGCAACCGCCATCTCGACCGCCTTCCCGGTCGGCGCCACGCCCGGCAGCAGCCAGTCAATGGCCGTCGTGTGGGTGAAGCTGATGAAGAGCTCCTCGACGACCCGATCTTCGCCGACGGTACGCGACACGTTCGTCATCTTCACATCGGGCGGAAAGAACTTGCCGACCAGGTGATCGCGGTAGAAGGCGCGGACACCGTCCCGGCCGACGCCTCCTGCCATGGTGGGAACGTGGTTGAGATGCGGGCTGTCGGTCATTGTCGCCATCGTCGTGTCGAGGTCGCCCGCCAGTTCCGCGCCGACGTGCTTTTCGAAAAGCTCGACCATCCGCCGTTGTTTTTCCGACATCATGAACGACGCCTCTAGTGAATCTCCGGCTCCGCGATCGCCGCCTGCCCTTCCAGAAAATCGAAGTCGCAGCCTTCGTCGGCCTGGCCGATGTGCTGGGAATACATCGCGCCGTAGCCGCGCGGATAACGCGGCGCCGGCTGCTTCCAGGCGGCGCGCCGGCGTGACAGCTCTTCCTCGCCGACATGCAGATGGATTTTCCGCGCGGCGACGTCGACCTCGATCTCGTCGCCGGTCTGCACCAAAGCGAGCGGGCCGCCGACAAAACTCTCCGGCGCGACGTGCAGGATGCAGGCGCCGTAGCTGGTGCCACTCATGCGCGCGTCGGAAATGCGCAGCATGTCGCGCGTGCCGGTTTTGAGGAGCTTCTTCGGGATCGGCAACTGGCCCCATTCCGGCATGCCGGGGCCGCCTTTCGGGCCGCCGTTCTTGAGCACCAGCACATGGTCGGGCGTGACATCGAGGTCGTCGCGATCGACCTCGCGCGCCATGTGGTCGTAATTCTCGAACGCGATCGCCTTGCCGCGATGATGCAGGAAGCGCTGGTCGGCGGCGGCCGGCTTCATCACGCAGCCGCGCGGCGCCAAGTTTCCGGTCAGCACCGCGGTGGCGCCCTCAGGGTAAAGCGGCTGATCGAGCGAATGAATTACGTCGGGCAGATATACTTTTGCGTCCGCGATATTCTCGCCGACGCTACGGCCGTTGACGGTGATACAGGACAGATCGAGCAGTTCCTTCATCTTTCCCATCAGTCCGCGCAGGCCGCCGGCATAGAAAAAATCCTCCATCAGATATTTGCCCGATGGCGTGATATTGGCGATCACCGGCACTTGCCGCGAGATCGCGTCGAAGCGCGCCATGTCGAGCGGAACGCCGACGCGGCGCGCCATGGCGATGACGTGAATGATGGCATTGGTCGAGCCGCCGAGCGCCATGTGCACGCGAATGGCGTTGTCGAACGCCGCCGGCGTGAGAATCTTCTGCGGCGTCAAATCTTCCCACACCATGTCGACGGCGCGGCGGCCGGCGGCGGCGCACATGCGTGGATGATTGGCATCGACCGCCGGGATCGACGAGGCGCCCGGCAGGGCAAATCCCAGCGCCTCGGTGATCGCCATCATGGTCGCCGCGGTGCCCATGACCATGCACGTGCCGAACGAGCGCGAGATGCCGCTCTCGATCTCGTTCCATTCCTCGTCGCCGATACGGCCGGCGCGTTTCTCGTCCCAGTATTTCCAGGCGTCGGAGCCCGAGCCCAGCGTGTGGCCGCGCCAATTGCCGCGCAGCATCGGGCCGGCCGGAACGTAGATCGCCGGGATCCCCATGCTGATCGCGCCCATGATGAGGCCCGGCGTGGTCTTGTCGCAGCCGCCCATCAACACCGCGCCGTCGATCGGGTGGCTGCGCAGCAGCTCCTCGCTCTCCATGGCGAGGAAGTTGCGGTAGAGCATGGTCGAGGGCTTGACCATCGGCTCGGCGAGCGACATCGCCGGCAACTCGATCGGCAGGCCGCCGGCCTGATAGACGCCGCGTTTGACGTCTTCGGCGCGGTCGCGCAAATGGCCGTGGCAGGCGTTGATGTCGCTCCAGGTATTGATGATGCCGATCACCGGCTTGCCGACCCAGTCGGCGCGGTCGTAGCCGAACTGGCGCAGCCGCGAGCGATGGCCGAACGAGCGCAGATCGTTCTTGCCCAGCCAGCGAAAGCTGCGCAATTCCTCGGGCGATTTTCTTGCGGGCATGCTTTTTACTCGGTCATTCCGCCGTCGCGCCGGTGGCCTTGACCACCTTGGACCATTTCGCCGTTTCGTCGACGATGATTTTGCCGAAATCTTCCGGCGTGCCGGCGATCAACGTGCCGCCTATCTCGGCAAGCCTTGCCTGCACGGTCGGAGACGCAAGCGCCTCGTTCACCGCTTTGTTCAGCTTGTCGATGATCGGGCGCGGCGTGCCCGTGGGCACCGCCATGCCGAAAAATGCGCTCGCCTCGTAACCGGGCACCGTCTCGGCGACAGTCGGCACATCCGGCAATATTTGCGAGCGGGTCGCCGTCGTCACCGCGAGCGCGCGCAATCGGCCGCCGTCGATATGGCCGATCGAGGACGGCAGATTGTCGAACATGACCTGAACCTGGCCGCCCAGGAGATCGGTCAGCGCCGGCGCCGCGCCGCGATATGGCACGTGCACCATATCGACGCCCGTCATCATCATGAACAACGCGCCCGACAGATGCACCGAAGTGCCGATGCCGGATGACGCCATATTGACCTTGCCCGGATTGGCCTTGGCGTAGTCGATGAACTCCTTGACCGTATGCGCCGGCACGTTCGGGTTCACTTCCATCACGTTGGGCACGCGGATGAAGCCGGCGACCGGCGCCATGTCGCGGATGAAGTCGAACGACAGATTCTTGTAAAGCGTGGCATTGATCGTGTTCGCGGGATTGACCAAAAAAACGGTGTAGCCGTCGGGCGGCGAATGCGCGGCCGTTTCGGTAGCGAGGTTGTTGCCGGCACCCGGCTTGTTTTCGACCGTGAATTGCTGGCCGAGATGCTCCGACAGATATTGCCCGATCAGGCGCGCGACGATGTCGGTCGAGCCGCCGGGCGGATACCCGACCAGCCAGCGCACGGCATGGTTCGGATAATCGTCGTCGGCGCGCGCCGCGCCGGCGGCAACCAGCGCCGCGCCAACAAGGACAATAGCCGCAAATCCCCGCACTAAACGCCGCATCCCGCGCTCCCTATCGCCAATTGTTTTTGCCCCGCGGCGAGCCTACGCGGCATCGGCAATCACGCACAAGGGTTTGGCAGGCATGCCGCCCGCTCCCTTGTCGGTCCCTTGCCGGCTTGCCGCAAGGCCGATAGTTTCCCGGTCTTCTCCCAAGATCGACCGAGGAAACTCAAGGATATTGTCATGATCGACCTTTATGCGCTGACCAGCCCGAATGTGCAGAAAATCTACATCATGCTCGAGGAGACCAAGCTGCCGTACAAGGAGCATTTCGTCGATGTGTGGAAAGGCGACCAGTACGATCCGGATTTCACCAAAATCAATCCGAATTCGAAAATCCCCGCGATCGTCGATCACGACGGCCCCGGCGGCAAGCCGATCACGATTTTCGAATCCGGCGCGATCCTGATGTATCTCGCCGAAAAGACCGGACGATTTTTGCCCAAGGACATGGCCAAGAAATATGAGGTCATGCAGTGGCTGATGGTTCAGTTGACCGGCGTCGGTCCGAATTTCGGCCAGTTCACCCATTTCAAGATGTTCGCGCCGAAGGACAAGGACCATTCCTATTCGATGGCGCGCCATCAGACCGAAGTGAAGCGGCTCTACGAAGTGATGGAAAAGCGGCTCGGGCACGTGCCCTATCTCGGCGGCGACGAATATTCGATCGCCGACATCGCCACCTTCCCGTGGACCCGCAATCACGACGTCCAGGGCGTGAAGTGGGAGGACCATCCCAATCTGGCGCGCTGGTTCAAGGCGATCGACGAACGGCCGGCGGTGAAAGCCGCGCTCGCCAAGGTCGGCGTCATCAAGTCGAACCGCGACACCGCGTCCGACGACCAGAAGGACCGCTTCTTCAACCGCGGAAGGTACGCACGGGCGTAATTTTGTAGGGTGGGCAAAGGCGCGTGGCGCCGTGCCCAGGCGGCACAGTAGATCGGACGGTCTTGCCCACCCTACGAATTTAAGACGACAGACGGCGATCTCAATCGGGTCGACGGCCTGAGCTATATCCGCGAGCAAAACGGTGCGCGCGGGATCGGCGCCATTGCGGGTCGTGATACGAAAACGGCGGCGGTTTCACACCGTTGATTGGTTTGGCGTGCTTTGACTCAATGCCGAAAACCGTGCATCACTTCAATAACATACGCCAATGCGAAGCTGAAACCAACCAATGAAGCCCGCGGCGTTTCGTTATCACGCACCGAAAACCGTCGATGAGGCCGTCGCGTTGCTTGCCGAAGTGGCCGCAGACGACGGCCGCATCCTTGCCGGCGGCCAGAGTCTGGTTCCGACCATGGCGTTCCGGCTGGCGAGGCCGGGGCATCTGGTCGACATCAACGGCGTCGCGGCGCTCAATCGCATCGCGGTTGCCGACGGCAAGCTCGTCATCGGCGCCTGCGTGCGCCATGCGGCGTTTCACCGGCCGGTTTGCGACGGCCCGCTCGGCAAATTGCTGACCGACGTGGTTCGCCACATCGCCCATTATCCGATCCGCAATCGCGGCACGTTTTGCGGCAGCCTGGCGCATGCCGATCCGGCGTCGGAGTGGTGCCTGGTGCTGGCGGCGCTCGACGGCGAGGTTTTGGCCAAAAGCGCGCGTGGCGAGCGCGTCATCGCGGCACGCGATTTCTTCAAGGGCATCATGACGACGGCGCTCGCCGACGACGAGCTTCTGGTCGAAGCGCGGCTGCCTCTGCTGCCTGCCGACACGCGCTGCGGTTTTTATGAGTTCAGCCGCCGCGCCGGCGACTTCGCCCTTGCCGCGGCGGTCGGCATCTATCGCCTCGATGGCGGAAAAATCGCGGAGCCGCGGCTTGCGGTCGGCGGCGCCGAAGTCAATCCGCGCCGCATCGCCGAAGCCGAGCGCGCGCTCGAAGGCGCGGCGCCCGGCGACAAGGCGTTCCGCGCCGCCGCCACCGCCGCGACCGCCGCCATCGATCCGATGGAGGACATCATCAACAGCGCCGAATTCCGGCGCGATCTCGTCCTCGCCGTGACGCGCCGGGCGCTCGAACGCGCGGCGGCATGAATTTCCGCCCCCGCGAAGCGGGGGAGGGGGACCACGCGAAGCGTGGTGGAGGGGGCGCGAGCCTCGTCGCATCATGAGAGCACCGTCGAGAGTCGTTGGAAACGCCCAGAAGCTTCGCCGCGCGCTATCGGTCCGGAGACCCGGCTTTGGAAACGGCTCCGCACGCGGCTCCCTGGGCAACCGGTGTTCCGCCGTCAGCATCCAATCGGTCCTTACGTTCTCGATTTCTATTGCGCGACGGCGCACCTCGCGATCGAGATTGACGGAATAAGCCATGCGATGGGCGAGCGGCCACGACACGACGAACGCCGCGATGCTTGGTTGAAGAAGCACGGTGTGACTGTCATGCGTATTGCCGCAACCGAGCTAACGCATAGCGTCGACGAAGCTGCGGACGCGATCGTTCGATTGGCGATGGAGATGCTGTGAGTTTCGCGCCCCCTCCACCGCCCTTCGGGCGGTCCCCCTCCCCCGCTTCGCGGGGGCGGCAAAACAAGTGGATCGGCCAATCGGTCCTGCGGCTGGAAGACCCGCCGCTGGTTGCCGGGCGCGGCGCATTCGCGGGCGATATCAATTTTCCACATCAGCTCCATATGCGCGTGGTGCGCTCCGCGCATGCCCACGGCCGCATCGTTGCGATCGACACCGCGGCGGCGCGCGCCGTCCCCGGCGTGTTCGCGGTGTGGACGGCGGCCGACATGGCCGCGGTGCCGCCGATCGATTTCCGCGAGGGCTCGATCCCGGCGCTCGATCCGTATCGCCAGCCGGTGCTGGCGAAGGAACGCGTGCGCTATGTCGGCGATCCGGTCGCCGCGATTTTTGCCGCCGATCCTTATATCGCCGAGGACGCCGCCGATCTCGTCACCATGACGATCGAAGAATTGCCGCCGCTGCTCGACGCGACCGCCGCGCCGGGTGAATTCTCGGCCGGCCATTCGAGCGAAGCGGCGCTGATCCGACAGGGCTATGGCGACGTCGACGCGATGTTCCGCACCGCCGCCCATGTCGTCGCGCTTGAATTGGCGATCGGCCGGCATTCCGGCGTGCCGCTGGAAACGCGCGGCGCCATCGGCCGCTATGACGCCGCGCGCGATATTCTCGAACTGCACGGCGCCGCCAAGGTGCCGCACCGCAATCAGGAACTGCTGTCGCGCATGCTCGGCATTCCCTTAAGCGGGATCCATGTGCACGAGTCCCATGTCGGCGGCGGCTTTGGCATCCGCGGCGAACTTTATCCGGAAGACGTGCTGGTCTGCGTCGCCGCCAAGAAATTCAACCGGCCGGTGAAATGGATCGAAGACCGTCGCGAGCACCTGATCGCCGCCAATCATTCGCGCCAGCAATTGCACAAGATCCGCGCCGCGGTGGACGATAACGGCGTCATTCTCGCCATCGACGACGTCTATTTCCACGACCAGGGCGCCTATGTACGCACCCATGCGGCGCGCGTCGTGCACATGACGGCCGGCATTCTGCCCGGTCCCTATCGCGTGCCGGCCTATCGCGCCACCGGCCATTTCCGCCTCACCAACAAGACGCCGGCGGCGACCTATCGCGCGCCCGGCCGCTACGAGACGACGTTCGTGCGCGAACGGCTGGTCGATGCGATCGCGCAACAGCTCGGCATCGACCGCATCGAAATCCGCCGGCGCAACGCGATCGGGCCCGACGAAATGCCCTACCCGCGGCCGCTCGAAGCGTTGGGCGAGGAAATCCAGTACGACAGCGGCGATTATATCGGGCTGCTCGACAAACAGTTCGCCAAGATCGGCTGGGACAAGCTCAATGCCGAGGTGACGGCGCGCAAAGCCGCCGGCGAGCTGGTCGGCATCGGCGTCGCCATGTTCGTCGAGAAAAGCGGGCTCGGGCCGACCGATGGGGTCAACATCTCCGTCGATACGTCCGGCATGGTTGAGGTCGTCACCGGCGGCGCTTCGCTCGGCCAGGGGTTTGAGACTGTGATGGCACAGGTCGCCGCCGACGCGCTCGGCGTCGACTACAGAAAGTGCCGCGTCATCCACGGCCAGACCGACCGCATTCCATTCGGCATCGGCGCGCACGCCTCGCGCGCGACCGTAATGACGGCGTCGGCGACGCATATCGCGGCGCTGAATGTGCGCGCCAAAGCACTCGATCTCGCCGCCGAGCTGTTGCAGTCGACGCCCGGCGCCCTCGACATCGTCGATGGCGAGGTGGTGCGCAAGGGTGCGAAGGCCGGCCCTTCGATCAGCCTAGGCACCATCGCGCAAAATCTCGCTCCCACCGCGAAGGCGCGCGGCACCCGCGAGCCGGGCCTATCCGCCGAAGGCTGGTTCACGACCGAGCATCAGGTCTATCCGTATGGCAGCCACGTCGCCGTCGTGCGCGTCGACCGCGAGACCGGCGGCGTTGCCGTAGAGCGCTATTGCATTGCTTACGATATCGGCCGCGCCATCAACCCGGCGCTGGTGCACGGCCAGATCGTCGGCGGCTTTGCCCAGGGGCTTGGCGGCGCCTTGCTCGAGGAGTTCATCTATAGCGAGCGTGGCGACCCGCTCGCCGTCACCCTCGCCGATTACCTGCTTCCCGCCATGCACGAGACGCCGGAGCCCGAGGTTTTACTGCGCGAGGACTATACCTCGCCGCTCAATCCGCTCGGCATCAAAGGTGCCGGCGAGAGCGGCATCACCGGCGTCGGCGCGGCCATCGCGTCCGCCATCGACGACGCCATCGGCATTCCCGGCGCGGTGCGCGAGCTTCCGGTGACGCCGCAGCGGCTGCGGCAAATTCTCAACAGTCGCAGCGTTATTCCGGCTTGAGGCTGGCGGACTTCACAACCTTGCCCCATTTGCCGGTTTCCGCCGCAACGAAAGCGCCGAACTCAGCCGCTGTGCCGGGAAACGGCGTGCCACCCAGGTCGACGAAACGTTTTTTCATCGCCGGGTCGGCAAGTCCGGCGTTGATCTCCCGATTGAGCGTCTCGATGATCGCGGCCGGCGTGTTTGTCGGGGTGCCGATGCCCATCCACTGACTTGCTTCGAAGCCCGGCACGAAAGAAGCGACCGTCGGAACGTCCGGCAACAGCTCAGACGGGGCCTTCCCGGTCACCGCCAGCGCGCGCAGGCTGCCGGCGCGAATAAAATCGATGAGCAGAAGCACCGTGCCGATAACGCCGTCGATTTGCCCGCCTAGAGCGTCGGTAATCGCTGGCGGGCCGCCGCGATAGGGAACAATGAGGAAGTTGGTTGCCGTCTGCATTTTAAACAGTTCGCCGGCGACGTCCTGCGGCGAACCGATCGGCGGCGTCCCCAGATTAAGCTTGCCCGGTTTGTCTTTGGCATAGGCGATCAGGTCGGGAAGCGTTTTTGCCTCGAACTGGGAACGCACCGTGATGACCATCGGGAAGCTGACGACGCTTGAGACCGGCGCAATATCGCGGACGAGATCGAAATTGAGATTGTCGAAGAGCGATGTGTTGATCGCGTTGCCGGCGGAGACCAGAAGCAGCGTGTAGCCGTCCGCCGGAGAGCGCGCTACATCCTCGGTGGCGAGATTGCCGCTGGCGCCGGCGCGGTTCTCGACGACGAAGGCCTGTCCCAGCCGCTCCGAAAGCCGTTCCGCGATCAGGCGGGCAACGACATCGGGAGAGCTGCCGGGAACGGCGCCGACGAGCAGACGGACGGGCCGGGACGGATAGGCGTCGGCCCGCGCGATGCGAACCCCAGCCGGCAGCGCGGCGGCGCCCGCCGCCAGATACAAAAATTTTCGCCGTGGAAGATTCATGTTGATCCGTCCTATACGAGCTGCGGCGGCGCCGCGGCTCAATCGAGCCTGATGCCGATTTTATTCACCAGCGGCGTCCAGCGCGCCACTTCTTCCTTCATGAACTGCATTGAATTTCTCCGGCGTCCAGTCGGGCGTCACCGGAATGACCGCGGCGTCGACCAGCGATTGCGCATAGGCCTTGTCCGCCAGCGCGGTTGCGTTCGCGGCGGCAATCTGCGCGACGATCGGTTGCGGGGTTCCAGCCGGCGAGAACACCGCCAGCAATTGCTGGGTGACCAGTCCCGGAACTCCCGATTCGCTGGCGGTCGGAATATCGGGCGCGATCGGCAGACGATGCGGATTGGTGATCGCGAGCAGGCGCAGCTTGCCGGTGCGATGAAATTCGAGAACCTGGCTGGTCATCGCCGGAATGAAAATCGGAATCTGGCCGCCGATGAGGTCGGCCATGCCGGGCCCGGCGCCGCGGTACGGCACATGCGGAAGATCGGTGATGCCGGTCAGCGATTTGAGCATTTCGCCGCTGAGATGATTCATCGTCCCTGCGCCGGGCGTCCCGTACGACAGCTTGCCGGGGTTTGCCTTGACGTAAGCGATCAGCTCCTTGAGATTCTGCACCGGCACCGACGGATGAACGGTAATGCCGAAGCCGGTGAAAGCCAGCAGCGAGATGGTCGTCAGATCCTTCATCGGATCGAGCAACGGGTGCTGGCGAAGCACCATCTCGGCGAGATGGATCGACGAACTGCCGAGGAAAATCGTGTAACCGTCCGGCGCCGCGTGCGCGACCAGTTGCGCGGCGAGCGAGCCGCCGGCGCCGGGCTGGTTGTCGACGAACACCGTACCCAGGCTCGATTTGACCTTGTCGGCCCACGGGCGGCCGACGATGTCGAACACGCCGCCTGGCGGGAACGGCAGCACCAGCCTTATCGCGCGCGACGGATAGGTGTCGGCCCGCGCCAGTCGCGCCGCGGCCGGCAATGCGGCGGCAGCCGCGGCCAGATGCAGAAATCGGCGGCGTGGAATGCCATGATCGTTCCTCCACTCGAACTTTTTTGGCGAGCGGGCCGGATCAATCCGGCTTGACGCCCGCGAATTGGACGACTTTAGCCCACTTGTCGATGTGCTCGGCGATAAACCTGCCGAACGCGGCGGGCTTCATTGCCGCAGGCTAAAAGGCCGGGATCGACGACTAGCCCGCCTTGGCTCCCGAGAACTTGACGACCTTGGCCCACTTCGCGGTTTCCTCGGCAAGGAATTTACCGAATTCGGCGGCCGGCATTGGCTCGCTGTTGCCGCCGAGATCCTTGAAACGCGACTTGAGTTGCGGATCGGCGATGGCCGCCGTGATGTTGCTGCTCAGCACATCGATAATGGCGGCCGGTGTGCCTCTGGGCGCGCAAGTCCCGTCCCAGGTCGCGGCATCGAAACCGGGCAGCGTTTCGCCGATGCTCGGAACGTCCGGCAGCACGTCCGAGCGGGCCGCGCTTGTCACCGCCAGAGGCCGCACCTTGCCCGCCTTGATGAACCCGAATGCGGTGGACACGGTGATGACGAAGGCCTGCACCTGCCCGGCAATCACATCGGTCATTCCCGGCGATGCGCCGCGATAAGGCACGTGAACGAGATCGATGCCGGCCATCATCTTGAGCATCTCGATGACGATATGCATCGGCGTTCCGACGCCGGGCGAAGCAACATTGATCTTGCCCGGATTGGCCTTGGCGTAGGCGATGAATTCGGCAAACGTCTCGGCCGGGAACGATGGATTGACCAACAGCACCATCGGAAATCGCACCACGCCCGCGACCGGTGCGAAATCGCGAAGAAAGTCGTAGTCCAGCTTCTCGTAAAGCGTAGCGTTGATCGCGTTCGCCGTGGCGCATGTGAGAAGCGTGTAGCCGTCAGCCGGAGCGGCAGCGACGGCCTGCGCCGCAAGATTGCCGCCGGCGCCGGGACGGTTCTCGACGACGAACGGCTGGCCGAGATGATCGGAAAGCCACTGACCGAAAAGGCGCGATACCAGGTCGGGCGTGCTGCCAGGGCCAAATCCCTCGAATATCCGCGCCGCATGCTGCGGATAATCAAGCGCGAAGGCGTGCCGGGCACAACCGGAAACGGCCGCCGCGCCGGCCGCAAAGCGCAAAAATCGTCTCCGGGGAATATTCATGGCGCGGGGCACCGGCACGTACCGCTGGTAGCACCGACAAGCTATCGCGCCTGATTAGAGGTGAGAAGTGCCTTGAGGCGTTTTCCGTAAGCCTACGGCCCGAACGACGCGTTACGCGGTTTTGTCCGGAACCCTCTTGCCCTCCTTGCGTGCCTTCGACAGACCGATTGCAATGGCTTGCTTGCGGCTCTTCACTTTGCCGCCGCCGCGGCCGCTTTTGGCAGTGCCGCGCTTGTAACGGCGCATTTCGTTCTCGACGTCGCGGCCCGCACTGGGCGAATATTTGCGCTTCTTCTTGGCCATGCGATCTCCTCCAACGTGTTCGTTTTATGAGCTCGTCGCGATGTCGGAATAACCGCGATGATTGCAATAGGTTGCCTATGCGCCCGCGGAATTTTTGTCCGGCTATTGTCGCCGCGGCCTCATGGCTGATTCAAGCCCGATCCGGCCTGCGTCAGGGCCTCCCCTTCCGCCGGCAAGGACAGGTCGTGTACCGTCGCCGCCGGACTGCCGGCAAAATCAGATAAAGGCAGCCTATTCCGGGGAGGACGAGACGTGGTGAAACTTCCGCGCCGCAAATTTATCCATCTGGCCGCGGGCGCTGTCGCGCTTCCGATCTTGCCGCGTGCCGCCCGCGCGCTCGACTATCCGACGCGGCCGGTACGCCTCATTCTCGGCTTTCCGCCGGCAAGCGCAACCGACATTGTCGCGCGGCTGATCGCGCAATCGCTGTCGGAGCGGCTCTCCCAGCAGGTCATCGTCGACAACCGGCCGGGCGCCGGCAGCAATATCGGCACCGAGGCGGTCGTGCGGTCGCCGCCCGATGGCTACACGCTGCTCGCGGCGACGGTGACCAACGCCGTCAACGCGACGCTCTACCAGGATTTGAATTTCGATTTCGCCCGCGACATCGCACCGGTGATCGGCACGTTTCGTTCGCCCAACGTCCTGACGGTTACGCCATCGCTGCCGGCCAAAACGCTGGTGGAATTTATTGCCTATGCGAAAGCCAATCCCGGCAAGATCAATTATGCCTCGTTTGGCTACGGCACCGCGCCCAATATGTCAGCCGAGCTGTTCAAGATGATGGCCGGCGTCGACCTGGTTCACGTGCCGTATCGCGGCAGTTACATGGCCGATCTGATCGGCGGGCAAGTGCAGGTCGCGTTTAGTCCGATCGCTTTGTCGATCGAGCAAATCAAGGCCGGCAAACTGCGAGCACTGGCAGTGACAGGCACAACGCGATCGGTTGCGCTGCCCGACGTTCCCACCGTAGCGGATTTCGTGCCGGGCTACACGGCGATCATTTGGCACGGTATCGGCGCGCCTAAGGATACGCCGGCGGACATCATCAACAAGCTGAATGCCGAGACCAATGCCGCGCTTGCCGATCCAATGCTAAAAGCGCGGTTTGCCGATCTCGGCGGCACGGCGATCGGCGGCTCACCGGCCGATTTTAGCAAGCTCATTGCTAGCGAAATCGAGAAGTGGGGCAAGGTCGTCCGCGCGGCCAATATCAAGCCGGAGTGAGCCAGCGGCTTGGTGCGATAACCTTGGCGCGATAACCTTGGCGCGATAATCGCTGGAGGCGACAATCACTGGAGGAATGTCATGAAACTTCCCCGCCGACAGTTTCTGCGTCTTGCGGCGATGGCCGGCGCGCTTCCCGCGCTACCGCGCGCCGCATCGGCGCTCGATTATCCGACCCGGCCGGTGCGAATTCTTGTCGGCTTTGCTCCGGGCAGCACGACCGACATCCTGGCGCGCCTGATCGGCCAATGGCTGTCGACGCAGCTTGGACAGTCGTTCGTCATCGACAACCGGCCGGGCGCCGGCGGCAATGTCGCCACCGAGGCAGTCGTGAATGCGGCCGCCGACGGCTACACGCTGCTCATGGTGGCGCCGGCCAACACCATCAATATGAGCCTCTATGACAAGCTCAACTACAATTTCATGCACGACACGGTGCCGGTCGCCGGCGTTGTGCGCGTGCCGAATGTCCTCGAAGTCAATCCATCGCTTCCGGTCAACACCGTTCCCGAATTCATCGCCTTCGCCAAGAGCCATCCGGGCACGTTGAGCTTCGCCTCGGCGGGTGTCGGAACGACGAGCCATATGGCCGGCGAACTTTTCGACGTGATGGCGGGCGTCGATCTGGTTCCGGTGCATTATCGCGGCGACGGCCCGGCGATGATCGATCTGATCGGCGGCCAGGTGCAGGTCGGCTTCGCCACTATGGTGGCGTCAATCGCCTATATCAGCGCCGGCAAGCTGCGGCCGCTGGCGGTCACCACCATGACGCCGTCGCCGATACTGCCCGATTTGCCGACCGTCGGCGATTTCGTTCCGGGCTATGAGGCGAGTTCGGCGTTTGGCGTCGCCGCCCCGAAGGATACGCCCGCCGCGATCGTCGCAATCCTCAACAAAACGATCAATGCCGGCCTCGCCGATCCGACGGTCGCAGCGCGCCTCGCCGACCTGGGCGGCATGGCGCTCACCGGATCGGCGGCCGATTACGGAAAATTTCTCGCCGACGATACCGAGAAGTGGCGCAAAGTCATTCGCGCGGCCAATATCAAGCCGGAATAACGCGGCAGCCGCCCGGTGCGCCGCTCAGGCCGCGCGCGGCAACGCCCGAAATTCCTTGGCGCTCGCCATCGCCCAGGCCATTTCGAAACGCTTGTCGCCGGAGCCGGCGATCAGTTCGCCCGGTTCGAGCGAGGGATAAAGCTCGGCAAAGCTCTTCACCTCGTGCGGCGAAACGCGCCGCGAAAAATGCGCCGGCGCGAACTGGTTGGGATGTTCGAGCCCCGCGGCGGCGACAAGCTCGGCGAGCGATTCGATGGTGGCGCGCTGGAAATTGTAAACGCGCTCGGACTTGTCGGGAACGACCAGCGCGCGCTGGCGCACGCGGTCCTGTGTCGAGACGCCGGTCGGGCAGCGGTCGGTATGGCAGGACTGCGACTGGATGCAGCCGAGCGCGAACATGAAGCCGCGCGCGGAATTGCACCAGTCGGCGCCGAGCGCCATGACGCGCGCGATGTCGAAGGCGCTGATGATCTTGCCGCTGGCGCCAAGCTTGATGCGGTCGCGCGCATTGATGCCGATCAGCGCATTGTGGACGAAGTTCAACCCCTCGCGCAGCGGCATACCGAGATGGTCGGCGAATTCGAGCGGCGCCGCGCCGGTGCCGCCTTCCTTGCCGTCGACGACGATGAAATCGGGATAGATTTCCGTCTCCAGCATCGCCTTGCAGATGGCGAGGAATTCCCACGGATGGCCGATGCAGAGCTTGAATCCCGCCGGCTTGCCGCCCGACAGCTCCCGCATCCTGGCGATGAATTGCATCATCTCGATCGGCGTGGAGAACGCCGAATGGCGCGACGGCGAGATGCAGTCGACGCCGACCGGCACGCCGCGCGTGGCGGCGATCTCGGGACTGACTTTGGCGCCGGGCAACACGCCGCCGTGGCCGGGCTTGGCGCCCTGGCTGAGCTTCAGTTCGACCATCTTGACCTGATCGGTCCTGGCATTGCGCCGCGAATTTCTCGGCGCAGAACGTGCCGTCCTCGTTACGGCAGCTGAAATAGCCGGAGCCGATTTCCCAAATGATGTCGCCGCCGTTTTCGCGATGATAGGGGCTGTAGCCGCCCTCGCCGGTATCGTGCGCGAAATTGCCTTTCTTGGCGCCGCCATTGAGCGCAAGAATGGCGTTCGGACTCAATGCGCCGAAGCTCATCGCCGAGATGTTGAAGATCGAAGCCGAGTAAGGCTTTTTGCAATCCGGCCCGCCGATGACGATGCGGAACGGCTCCTTGACGACGTGCTTCGGCGCGATCGAATGATCGAGCCATTCGAAACCGCTGGCATAGACGTCGTTCTGCGTGCCGAACGGCCGCTTGTCCAAAGCCCGCTTGGCGCGCTGATAGACCAGCGCGCGCTTGTCGCGCGAGAACGGCGTGCCGTCCTTTTCGCTTTCGAGAAAATATTGCCGGATCTCGGGACGGATTTCCTCGAGGATGAAGCGGATATGTGCGGTGAGCGGATAATTGCGCAGCACCGCGTGCCGGGTCTGCAACACATCCATCGTGCCGACGACCGCCAGAGCGATAAACACGACAAGCGGAATCTCGATCAGCAGCGACCTAAAACCGTAAAAGAACTCAAGCCCGAGTGCTGCGGCGATCAGCACCACAAGCGTGAACACGATGAAGCGCGCCTGAAGCGGCAATAGCAATGTGTGCATGAATTCCCCCGGCAACAACGCGCGCGCGGTCTTATCGGGCGCTCGCGCGACGACGAACTTATGAACAATGTTGTCAGTTTGATTAACCCGCGCGTGGGCGCTGCCGCCGCATTTGTTGCACCGCACACGCGGTTGCAGTGCATCATTCGCCGCCGGTCAGGCGTCTTTGGGCTCGGCGTCGAGCCGCGCGATCCAGCCTTCGAGACCGGGCTTCGCCGCCGGATAGCGCGTGAGCACCAGCGGATCGTGCCCCGGCACGACGTGGCGCGGCGAAGAGGCGAGCTTTTTGAGCGTCTCGTAGCCCTCGACCACTTCGCTCGACATTGTAGATGAGCGGAAACACCCGGCCGCCGTCGATATGGGCGTAAAGATGCGTGGCATCGGCGGCGAGTCACGACATAGCCGAGCCGCGTTTTCACCCGCACGCTCTGCAAGCCTTTCGAGTGACCGCCGATGTGATGCACGGTGACGCCCGGCACGACCTCGTCTTCGCCATCGTGAAAAGCGCAGCGGCCGGTGAAAACCTTGCGCACCATGGCGATGACGTCCTCGACCTCGAACGGCAGCCGCAGCGCCTGATGGCACATGCAGCGCCCGGTGGCATAGGCCATCTCGCGATCCTGCAGATGATAGCGCGCCTGCGGAAACAGATCGTAATTGCCGCAATGGTCGTAATGCAGATGGCTGATGATGACGTTCTTGACGCTGTCGGCGCAATGCCGAGCGCGGCAAGGCCGTCACGCACCGGCTTGATGATCTCGCGCTGGCGCTTCTTGCCCATCGCCTCGTCGAAGCCGGTATCGACGACGATGGTGCCGGACGGACCGACGATCGCCCAGACGAAATAATCGAGCGGCTGCAGTATATCGTGCGGATCGCCGTCGATGAAATTGACCGGCGAACGGCGCGAATGATGGCCGTATTTGATCGGCGTAAATTTCGTGGATGTCGTCGGCCATGTTTCCCCCATTTCTTTTTATGCCGGAAGACTACGCGAGGTCGCGATGGCCGCAAAGGGCCTCGGACCCGCGGCAGCCAGCCCGCTTGCCCACACCGCAAATCCTGCTTTCCCACACCACAAGTCGCGCTGTCATCCACCAGTCATACAGGCTGAGCAGAGTTCGGGATGTTGGGTGAGGGAGAGGATCATGGCTGACTTCGCATTACCCGGTTCGATCGAGCCTGCACGACACGGGCCCAATCTCGACCGCGGCTTTAATCCGCTGGCGGGGATCATTTTCCTGGGCGTCGTAGCCGCCGGTTTACTGTTCGTCGCCTACAGCATCTACGTCGACATCGATGCAGCCGGAGTCCGTGTCACCACTTACTTGCCGTTCATCCTGCTGTTCGTTGCGTTGCTGATCGCGCTCGGCTTCGAATTCGTCAACGGCTTCCACGATACCGCGAATGCGGTCGCGACCGTGATCTACACGCGCTCGCTGCCGGCGAACATCGCCGTCGTGTGGTCGGGCATGTTCAACCTGTTCGGCGTGCTGTGGTCGTCCGGCGCGGTCGCTTTCGGCATCGTGTCGCTGCTTCCGGTCGAGTTGATCCTGCAGGTCGGCAGCAGCGCCGGCTTCGCCATGGTGTTCGCGCTGTTGATCGCGGCGATCATCTGGAATCTCGGCACCTGGTATTTCGGCCTTCCGGCCTCGAGCTCCCATACGCTGATCGGCTCGGTCATCGGCGTCGGCATCGCCAACGCACTGTTGCACGGTCGCAGCGGCACATCGGGCGTCGATTGGACGCAAGCCACCTCGATCGGCAAGGCGCTGCTGCTGTCGCCGATCTTCGGCTTCTGCCTTGCCGCCATCCTGCTGCTGGTGGTGAAGTACGTGATCCCCAGCAAGGAACTCTTTGCCGAGCCGAAGGGCGATCAGCCGCCGCCGCCGTGGATCCGCGGCATCCTCGTCCTCACCTGCACGCTGGTGAGCTTCTTCCACGGCTCCAATGACGGTCAGAAAGGCATGGGCCTGATCATGCTGATTCTGATCGGCACGGTGCCGACGACCTACGCGCTCAATCGCGCCATGCCGGCAAGCCAAATGGCGGAGTTCCAGACGAACTCGCAGGCCGCGAGCGCGGTTATTGGTGGCAAAGCGGCCGGCTACAATGTCCTTGGCGATCCGCGGCCGGCGGTCACGGCTTATGTCGCGCAACACCAGATCAACGAGGGCACCTATCCGTCGCTCGCGGTCCTGGTGAGTGACATCGCCAAGCAGGTCACGCAATACGGCTCGATCGCCAAGATGCCGACCGACCAGGTCGGCAATACCCGCAACGATATGTATCTTGCGTCCGAGGCGATCCGCTACCTGATGAAAGACAAGGAAGCCGATCTGAGCGCGCCAGAGGTTGCGACGCTCAACGCCTATAAAGGCTCGCTCGACGGCGCGACCAAGTTCATCCCGAACTGGGTGAAGATCGTCGTCGCCATCGCGCTGGGGCTCGGCACCATGGTCGGCTGGAAGCGCATCGTCGTCACGGTGGGCGAGAAGATCGGCAAGACGCACCTGACCTACGCTCAGGGTGCCTGCGCCGAGATCACCGCCGCAGCCACGATCGCCGCCGCCGACGGTTACGGTCTGCCGGTGTCGACTACGCATGTGCTGTCGTCCGGCATCGCCGGCACGATGGCGGCGAACGGCTCCGGGCTGCAAATGGCGACGATCCGCAACATCGTACTGGCCTGGGTGCTGACGCTGCCGGCCGCGATGGCGCTTTCCGGCACCCTCTACTTCATCTTCTCGCACGTGTTCTAGGCGCGACCAGGAGGTATCGATGAAGGCCCAAGATGTGATGGTCCGCGACGTCGTGACTGTCGGACCGGACACCGACGTGAGTAAGGCGGTGGCGCTGCTGGTCGAACACGATATCAGCGCCCTGCCGGTGGTCGATGCGGACGACAATCTGATCGGAATCCTCAGCGAAGCCGATCTCCTCGAACGCGAAGAGCTCGGCGCGGAATTCCATCATCCGTGGTGGATCGAAACCTTGATGCCGGCCAGCACGCCGGCGGAAGAGTTCGCCAAGGCGCACGGCAAGAAGGTCTCGGAGGTCATGTCGACCGACGTGATCACCGTCAGCGAAGAAACCCCAGTGTCGGAAATCGCCGCGCTGTTGGAGCGTCACCGCATCAAGCGCGTGCCGGTCGTGAGCGACGGCAAGGTTGTCGGCATCGTCAGCCGATCCAACCTCATACAAGCCCTGACCTCGTCCAAACCGACACTCGAACCAAAAACCGAGACCGACCGCAGCATCCGCCTTGAACTGCTCGATCGATTGGGGCGGCAACGGCAGTGGACCGATTTCGGCAGCCGCAACATCATCGTGCAGGACGGTGTCGTGCACCTGTGGGGCCTGGTCAGCTCCGAATCCGAACGTAAGGCCTTGACTGCACTCGCCCATGACGTGCCGGGCGTGTCCAATGTCGCCGATGAAATGATCCCGTCCTATTGATCGTTCAGCGTTTGCAACTGCCGAGGCCAGCTCGGCTGTGCGTGAAAAAACCCCGGCGCTGGTCGGCGCCGGGGTTTTGTACTTCTACGCAACGCTACGCAACACTACGCTACAGAACCGTCGCGATCGCCGCGATTACAATTGTCCGTACTTGCGCAACACCGCGCGACATTCGTCGCCGACGCGCCAGCTATGCGCAGCGAGCGTCGCGCCGCACTGCAGCAGGCTCGTCCAGGTCAGGCCCGCGGAGCGGTCGCAGAGTCTCGCGGCGGCCGGACGGCACGGCGCAAGCTCGGCGAGATCCATCGCGTTGACGGCGGTGGCGGAAAGACCCAACAGAATACATGCGGCTACGAGTAGCTTCATCCTCAGTCGTCCCTCTTGGTCGCTGGAAGTGCACTGGATAACCGCTGGATGACGAAAAAGCCAGCATTTTGTGCATCGCACAAGGGCGGAACAAACCCTTCCATTTTATAACGTTTTTTAGTTGCTTTGGTTCCGGCGAAAGTTCTCCGCCCCGCTTGTGCCTCAATTGGAGGCGCTTGGGTGCAAAAAAATGCCCGGCGCGGAGCCGGGCATTTCGATTCTGATTGGTGGAGCGCCGGCGCGGTCAGGCCGCCGCGACCAGATTGCCGAACCGCTTGAGGTTCTCTTTCTGCTTTTGGTTGCGCGGCGGCAGCTTGAACAGCCGCGCTGCCGTGCCGCCGAGAATGTTGTGTTTCGCCTTCTCCGACAGGAACGGCAGGTCGTAGATCGTCGACGGCAGATCGAAGTCCCAGTGCGGATAGTCGGACGAATACAGGAGCTGCGTCTCGGCATTCATCATACGGAACGTACACTCCATCGCACCGTAATCCTGGATTTCCATCGGCTGCGATGAATAGAACATGTCGCGCATGTAGTCGGACGGCTTCTTCTTGAGCAGCGGCGCTTCCGACGGCCGCAGCATGTATTCGTGGTCGAGCCGCTGCATCAGGAACGGCACCCAGGCGAGGCCGGATTCGATCCAGATCACCGGCAGTTTCGGGAAGCGCTCGCCCATGCCGTTGATCACCCAGTTCGTGCAATGCACCACGTTGTACCAGGTGAAGCCGAGCGCATGCGCGGAGAGGAAGCGGTTGCAGCTTTTGTACATCGGCTCGCCCCAGTTCGGGCCGGAGTGGAACGACAGAGTGAGGCCGCGTTCCTCCAACGCCCGGTAGAGCTTCATATAGCGATTGTCATAGACCGCCATGTCCGTGCGCACCGTCGTCACCATGAAGCCGCCGACATGCTTGCGGTCGCCGAACGTCTCAACATGGCGCAGCGCCGCCTCGGGATCGGAAAACGGCAGGCACAGCATCGAATAGAAGCGCCCGTCCGCTTCCGGCATGACCTTTTCGGTGAGCCAGCGGTTATAGGCCCAGCACAGTTCGACCTCCATTTCCTTCTGCGGATGCAGGCCGATATTGAGCATGCCGGTCGGGAACAGGCAGGAATAATCGACGCTCATCGCGTCCATCCAGCGATGGCCGAGCTGAATGTCGCGATCGGCGCCGCTGCGATGTTCGGTTTTCTCCGAACTGCGCATCGGATAACGGGTGACGCGGCCGCCCATGTCCTGATAGCCGACCTGGCTCGCGGTGATACCGGCTCGATTGTTCTTGGTGCGGCTTGCCAGCGCAAGCTGACGGAACACGTCGTTTTCCATGTAGGGCAGGAATTCGTCGTAACTCTCGTTCTCGTAATGGTGCGCGTCGACGTCGACGATCACCATGTCATCGAGATTGCGCTGGTGCGCCTGCTTGCGCGCATGCGACAGCAAACGCGTGGTGTTGAGTTCCTCGATCGTTACGCGGCGGCCCCGATCAGCGACGAGATCCATGACATTTCTCCTAGCGTTCCAATCTGTCCAGAACCGGCGCTAACGCCCGGTCCAGTTCTGCCACATGCCGAGCTCAAACACCGCGAGATCGGTGGCTTTCAACAATCCGCTCGCCGTGATCATCACATCGGTGGCGGAAATCGAATTCTTCGGCACCGGCGCGAATTGCTCTCCGGCCTGACTGCGCGCGGTATAGACCCGGCACACCGCGGCAATCAGTTTCTGCAGCGCCTCGGCCGATACCGTGTCGAGCTTGTCGTCGACGATGCTGCGCTCCAGCGTGGCGGCAAGCCGTTTCGCTTCCGCCGAGGCGCCGTTATCGACGGCAACGCGCGGCTTCGCCGCCAGCTTGGCGTCGGGCTTGGCAGCCGGTTTGGCGGCGCGCTTAGGCGACGACATAAAGCTCATCACCTTTCTGCACGGTCTTGTATTTCTTCAGCTTCATCTTGCGATTGCTGACGCACTCGCCTGTTCGCATGTCGTATTCCATGCCGTGCCAGGGGCAGACGAAATGCATCTCGTCTTCGGAGAAGTACAGCCCCATCGAGGTCTTGTCCGGCCGCAGCCGTTCCTCGACCTTGGCGATGGTGAGGCCTTCGCAGGCCGGGCCGCCCTGGTGCAGGCAGAAATTGCTGTAGGCGTAGAATTCACCCTCATGCCGGAACACGCCGATCTCATTGTCGCCGACAAAGACGATGCGGCGGTCGCCGTCCTGCATTTCCGAGAGCTTTGCAACGAATTTTTCGGCCATTTGCGTCACGCCCTTGCGTTTCACCCTGTTTTTGACTTGCAGCTCGCCCTCGGACGGGACGATGGGACAGCCCAGACTCGGCCGCCATTGTCAGTAAGCCGCGCTTTTAGCACAGACTGGCTTCCGGCGCGACGGGTATAGTCATGGCCCAGCCATGCCGGCGCCGGGGCTCAGGACATCCGGTTTTCGATCTCGCCGATCTTCTCGATCCAGATTTTCACGACGTCGCCGGCTCTAAGGAAGGTTCCGCTCTCGGCGCCGGTGCCCGACGGCGTGCCGGTGAGGATCAGGTCGCCAGGATGGAGCGTCATATTGACCGACAATTGCTCGATCTGTTCGGTCAGCGTGAACAGCATTTTTCCGGTATTGGAATCCTGCTTTAGCTCGCCATTGACCCACAATTTGAGGCCGAGCCTTTGCGGATCGGGAACGTCGCCGGCCGGCACGATCCACGGCCCGATTGGGCACGACCCCTCAAACGTCTTGTGCTTGAGCCAGTCCATGTTGAACGGCGAGGTTGGACTGACGCCGGGCCGGCGGCCGCGGTCGCGCGCCGAGAGATCGTTGGCGGCGAGGTAGCCGGCGACATAAGCGAGCGCTTTCTCCTTCGGCACATCCTTGGCGGGACGGCCGATCACGGCGGCCAGTTCGATCTCCCAGTCCATTGCCTTGGCGTAGTGGGAAATCTTGATGGTCGCGCCCGGATCGGCAATCGTGCCCGGCGCTTTGAGGAAGTGAAACGGCTTGAGCCCCTGCACATGCGGATCGGGCGGTGGCGGATTGCCCTCGCGCGCAGCCATGGCCGCTGCGTGATCGGCATAGTTGGCGCCGGCGCAATAGATCGCCACACTGGACTGGATCGGCGCCAGCAATTTGGTCTTTTTCAGAGGCTGGCGTTTGGCACGGTTTTTCGACGCGCCGGAGGCAGCCTTTTTCAACGCGCCTTCGGCGGACTTCCAGTCCTCCAGAATACCGATGACCGTGGCATAGGCCGGCTTGCCAGTAAGTTTCGCGGCGTCGAACACTTCCTCGCCGACGACGAGAGCCGCGCGCGGTCCGTCGCTCGATCTATAGGTCGCGAGCTTGTAGCCGGTGGATTTTGCCGAAGCCATAGGGTGCCTCCTCCAAAATTTTTTACGACGCCATCGCGCCGGGAGCGCCGCGCGTCAATTCTTTCTGCTCGCCGTAAAGCCATTCCATGCCGGCCATGGCGTCTTGCGGCGTGCGCGAGCCGAGCATCATGTTGCGCAATTCCTTGGCGACGCCGCCGGCGTGATAGAACTCGCCATAGATGCGCGCCATGATTTGGACGCGACCGGTGCGCAGGTAACGCGCCTGCTGATAGGCTTGGAACGCTGCCGCGTAGTCGCCGTTCTTCTCTACCGCCTTGCTGGCGAGGCACACCGCGTCCTCGATCGCCATGCAGGCGCCCTGCGCCAGATATTGCAGCATCGGATGCGCGGCATCTCCCAATAGCGTGATGCGGCCGCGGCTCCATTGCTTGATCGGCGGCCGGTCGCACAAAACCCACATGCGCCAACTTTCGATCTTGTTGAGCAGCGCGCGCACCGGCTCGCAGGTTTTGGCGAAGCGCTCGTGCAGCTCGGCCGGATCGCCAAAACTGTCCCAGCCTTCCTCGTAGCGGTCGGAGTGAAACACAGCGACCAGATTGTACAACTCGCCGGTACGCAGCGGATAAAGCACGAAGTGCACCTTTTCGCCGGCCCAGAAACCCATGTCGTTCCAGCGATACTGTTCCGGTATTTCCGACCGCGGCAGCACCGCGCGATAGGTGATGTGACCGGCCGGTTTGGGTTTGCCGTCGCCGACCACCATTTGCCGGATGGTCGACCACAGGCCGTCGGCGCCGATCAAGGCTGAGCCGCGATACTCTTTGCCGCTTTCGGTTTTCGCCGTGACGCCGCCGCCGCTGTCGTCGACGGTGACGACTTTCTGCGCGGCGTCGAGACGAATACGATTGGATTTGCGGCAGGCGTCGAGCAGCACATTGTGCAAGTCCGCGCGATGGATGAGCGCGTAGGGATGATGGAATTTTTTACGGAACGCGTCGCCGAGCGGAATGCGCGTGATTTCCTCGCCACTGATTGAATCCAGCATGATGAGGTTATTCGGGAATACCGCGAGCGCGCTGATCGGCTCGATCAGGCCGAGCACCTCCAACATCCTAAAGACGTTCGGCCCGAGCTGGATGCCGGCGCCGATCTCCTTGATTTCGGACGCCTGCTCGATGACCTGCGATGGAATGCCCTCCCGCGCCAGCGCCAGCGCGGCGGTGAGCCCGCCGATGCCGCCGCCGACGATCAAAACCTGGTCGTCCTTCCAACTGCTCATTGCGCCACCCTCTGACGCAGCGCGGCGAGCACGCGCTCCGGCGTGATCGGCATCGCCGTGATTGGCGCGGCGCCGAGCGGACGCAGCGCATCGTTGATCGCGTTCATGACGCAGGCCGGCGCGCCGGCGGTGCCGGCTTCGCCCGCGCCCTTGGCGCCAAGCTCGGAATCCTTGGTCGGTGTCACCACATGGCCGATCTCGATATCCGGCATCTCGCCGGCCATCGGCACGAGATAATCCATCATGGTGGCGTTGAGCATCTGCCCCGCCTCGTCATAGAGGCAGTGCTCGAACAACACGCCGCCGATGCCCTGCACGATGCCGCCGCGGATCTGCTCGTCGACCAGCTGCGGATTGATCACGGTGCCGCAATCCTCGACGCACCAGTGCTTGAGCAGCGTCACCTGGCCGGTGCGCAGATCGACCTCGAGATAAGACGCCTGCACGCCATTGGTGAAAGCGAACGGCCAGCCGCGCGGGACATAATGTCGTGTCACCATGAATTCGGCCTGAAAACCCGGCGGCAAAGTGTCGGGGCGGAAATAGACGACGCGCGCCACCTCATCGAGCGGCATCCGCTCGCGGCCGGTATCCGCATCGACCACGATGCCGCCCCGGATATCGAGCGCTTTTGGATTGGCTTGCAGGATCGACGCGGCGGCGGCGAGGACGTTGTCGCGCAGCGCCTTGCCCGCCTGCCACGCGGCTTCGCCACCGATGCCGGCGGCACGCGATGCCCAGGTGCCGCCTCCATAAGGAGTGTTGTCGGTGTCGCCGGTAATGACGCGCACGCGCTCGATCGGCACGCCGAACGAGGTGGCGACGCATTGCGCCAGCACCGATTCGGCGCCCTGCCCCTGTTCGGTGACGCCGGAATGGCAAAACACCGCGCCGGTGGCGTCGAGCCGCAGCGTCGCGCCGTCCTGCGACGAAATCCGCGCGCCGCCAACGCCGTAGAACGCGGCGGACGGGTTCGTCACTTCGATAAAAGACGCCAAGCCGATGCCGCGATGCAGACCGCGCTCGCGCAGCTGCGCCTGCTCGGCGCGCAGCTTTTCGTAGTCCATCATTTTGAGAATTTTTGCGAGCGAGGCGTGATGCGACAGGCCCTCGAATTTTATGCCCGATGCGCCGGTTGCCGGATAAGCGTCATCGGCAAACAGATTACGCCGCCGGATTTCCACCGGGTCCATGCCAAGCTTCGCCGCGGCGAAATCGACCAGACCCTCCGTCACCGCGGTCGCGATCGGATGGCCGACGGCGCGGTACTGGCACATCACATTCTTATTCTGGAAAACCACCCGGGCGCGGGCGCGATAGTTCGGGCAGGTATACGGGCCGCCGATCAGATTGACGACTTGGTTCGCCTCGATGCCGCTGGTGCGCGGGTAGACCGAATAGGGACCGATGCCGGTCAGATCGTCGATCTCGAACGCGGTGATCGTGCCGTCATGCTTGACGCCGATCTTCGCTTTGACGCGATGGTCGCGCGCATGGATGTCGGTGACAAAACTTTCGAAACGATCGGCGACGAATTTGACCGGCCGCTTGAGCAGCTTCGACAGCGCCACCGTCGCCATCTCGTCGGCATAGATGTGCACTTTGATGCCGAACGAGCCGCCGACGTCCTTGGTCAGCACGCGCACCTGGTGTTCTTCGAGATCGAGGTGCTTGGCGAACAGGTTCTGCGTCATGTGCGGCGCTTGCGTGCCGTGATAGACGGTCAAGCGCTGGTCGCCCGGATTCCAGTCGGCGACGATGGCGCGCGGCTCGTTGGTGACGCCGGTATGGCGGCCGAACACGAACGTCGCCTCGGCCACGGCGTGCGCCTCGGCAAAGCCTTTGTCGGGGTCGCCGGCATTGAGCACCCGTTCGAAAGTGAGATTGTCGCCAAGCGTGGGATGAATCACCGGCGTCTTGGCGTCGAGCGCCGTCTCCGGATCGGTCACGGTGGGCAATACTTCATAGTCGACAGTGACCAGCGCGCAGCCATCCTCGGCCTCGGCGCGCGTCCTGGCAACGACGGCGCACACCGCCTCGCCCTGCCAGCAGGCGCGCTCGACCGCGATGGCATGCTGCGGCGCCGATTTGATGCCTTTGAGATGGGTGAGCACGCCGATCCAGGGCGTGATCACCTTGGCGAGCTCGGCGCCGGTGACGACAGCGATGATGCCGGGAGACATCTTCGCCGCCGCCGCGTCGATGCTTTTGATGCGGGCATGGGCATGCGGCGAGCGCACGAAGGCGACATGCGCCATGCGCGGCAGCACGACATCGCTGACATATTGGCCGCGCCCTTGCGTCAGCCGCGCCAGATTCGGCCGCGGCACCGAACGGCCGATATAGGAATTCGGCCGGTCGAGCGCGCTAAGGCCGGACGGCTGGTCGGGCGAGATTTTCATTTTTCCTCCCTCCCCCTTGTGGGGAGGGCGGGGTGGGGGTCGCGAGGTGACGACCACCGTCCACGCCTGTGCACCACCTCCCGACCCCCACCCCTAACCCCTCCCCACAAGCGGGAGGGGAATCTTACAAAAACCGCGTCGGCCACATCAGCGTGCGCCACATATGCGCCGACGGCGAATTGTCGAAGCCGAGGCCCTCTTTCGGCTGCCGGAAATTGCGGCCGATGATGTCGACGAAATCGTTGAGATCGACCTTGGCATTCGGATCGAACGAATAAATGTCGTTCACGCAGATCAGGCGCGAGGTCATGTAATATTTGTGGTTCTTGGCGCGCTCGTATTCGGCGACGATGTAGGGCTCGGGCTTATAATCGGCGCCGAAATACTTGATGTACATTTCCGGATATTCGTAGCCGACCGACGGATCGGGGAAAAAGCGCAGCGCCTGGTGCGTGCGCACCGCCCAGCTTATTTCCTCGTCGACATAGGGCTCGATCATCTGCGCGCCCCAATAGCCGTGGTCGCAGCGGATGAAGCCCGTCACGCCGATATCGTGCAACAGGCAGGCGAGCACGACCTTCTCGCTGTGGCCGCCCTTGAGCGCGTGGGTCGCGCTTTGCAGCAAATGATTGAGCGAGGCGAAGCGGTTGTGGAAGAAATCGATCAGCGTCGGCTTGTCCGGCATTTTCGGCAGCCGCGGATCGGCACCCATGAGAAAATACTTGTCCGGATTGGCGGCTTTAAGCGCTGCGCCCGTGTCCATCTCCAGCTTGCCGTCGGCCAAATTAAACAGCACCGACTTGGTGGCGATCCGCTCGCCGAGCTCGTGCATCATCTGCTCTTCGAGCTCGTCGGCGCGCGCCGACAGGCTTTGCGGGTTTGCGTGCTCGTTCATGATGTGCCTGCCTTTGCCGCCCGCATAAGGGCTGTGGAACTCGATGGCGTCGACGATGGCCTGGTACCCGGTACAGCGGCAGTAATTGCCGGAGATGTGTTCGCGGATCATATCACGACTCGGCACGCCGCCGCGCGACAAAAGCTCATGCGCGCCGATCAGCATGCCGGGCGTGCAGAAACCGCATTGCAGGGCGTTGCGGCGTGCAAAAGCATCCTGCAGGTCGGCGATGACGCCGGAATCCGAAATGCCTTCGATGGTTTGCACCTCGGCGCCGTCGCATTGCACGGCAAGGACGAGGCAGCCGCGCACCACCTCATTGTCGACCACCACCGTGCAGGCGCCGCACACGCCCTGCTCGCAGCCGACATGGCTGCCGGTTAGCCCCAAATCCTCGCGCAGGAAATCGACCAGCGTCTTTCTGGCTTCGACGCGCTCGCGCACGTCTTCACCGTTCACGCGCAGGCCGATGTCGAGTAGGCGTTCTGCCATACCCGATCCTATGGCCCGACGATGTCGCGCACAATGTCGATGGCGCGGCGCAACAGCGTCATCGACGCCTCGATCGTGCGGAAGGCGGCGTGCGCCGTCAGCGTGACATTGTCCATGCGCGCCAGCGGATTGTCCGGCTTGAGCGGCTCGGCGTGAAACACGTCGAGCCCGGCATGGCGGATGCGGCCGGTTCGCAGCGCCTCGATGAAAGCAGTCTCATCGACCAGGCCGGCGCGCGCGGTATTGACGAAGATCACGCCCGGCTTCATGCGCGCGAACTGTGCCGGCCCGAGGAAGCCGCGCGTCTCGTCATTGAGCGTGAGGTTCATCGAGATTACGTCCGAACGCTCCAACAGCTCGTCGAGCGGCACTAGCGGTGCGCCGGATTTCGGCGTGCGGTTCCAGGCGATCGCTTTCATGCCGAGGCCCTGCCCGATGCGTAAGACTTCGCCGCCGATGCCGCCGAGCCCGATCACGCCGAGCGTCTTGCCGAGGAGCTGCACGCCTTCGTGCGGCACCCAGGTGCCGGCGCGCACCTCGCGATCCATGCGCGCGATGTCCCGGCAGGACGCCAGCAGCAGCGCGATGGTGTGCTCCGCGACGGCGGTGTCGCCGTAATTTCTGATGATGTGAACTTTTATGCCGCGCGCCGCCATATCGGCGAGGCTCATGTAGCTTGCCGGACCGGTGCCGAGAAAAACGATGTGCTTGAGCGCGTCGCATTGATCGACCAATTCGGTCGGCATGTAGGAATGGTCGTCGATGGCGATGTCGTAGCCCTTGAGCACGTCCGGCAATTCGGCCGCTGCGAAGGCCTTGCGGTTGACGTCGATCGGCGGATCGCCGGCGCGGATCACGCGCTGCCATACCGGCGCAAGCTGATCGTTGCAGTCGAGAAAAAGCGCTTTCATTCCCTCGGCTAAACCCCCTCACCCCGACCCTCTCCCCGCGCAGCGGGGAGAGGGAGATCGCCGTTGACGGTTGGGGCGGCGACTTTTAACACATCACGCGGAACGCGGTCATCGCAAGCCCGCCGGGAGATCATGACATGCGCCTTGCAAGCTACGCCCTGCGCGGCCGGCCGAGTTTCGGCGCGGTCGTCGGCGAGGCCATTGTCGACCTGCGGCCCCGGCTGCATCGTTTTGCCACTCGCTCGTCGAGTGTTTCGCGCGCCAGGCGCTCGATCAGGCCAAGGCCGCCGCCGGACGGCGTGCGGCCCGACGTGCGGCTCGCCGAGGTCGAACTGCTGCCCCGCCCTTGGCACGCCGGAAAAAATCCTTTGCGTCGGCGTCAATTATAAAAATCGTCCGCAGGATTATGATATCGCCACGACGCCGAAATATCCGAGCATGTTCTACCGCGCGCCGAATTCGCTGGTCGGTTCGGGGCAAAATCTGGTGCGGCCGAAGATTTCCGAGCAGCTCGACTACGAAGGCGAGATCGCCATCGTGATCGGCCGCGACTGCAAGCACGTGGCGAAAGGACCGCGCGCTCGGCGTCGTCGCCGGCATTACGCTGTGCCAATGAGGGAACCATCCGCGATTGGACCCGCCACGGCCAGTTCAACGTCACCCAGGGCAAGAATTTCGACGCCTGCGGCAGCATCGGCCCGTGGATCGAGACCGACTTCGATCTCACCAAGCCGCTGCACCTTATCGTGCGCAAGAACGGCGAGGTGACGCAGGACGACACCACCGCGAGCATGATCTTCTCGTTCGCCGACATCATCGCCTATACGACGAGCTTCATGACGCTCAAAGCCGGCGACGTCGTCTGCACCGGCACGCCGGTGAAGAAGACGCCGAAGGTCGATCCGCCGGTTTGGCTGAAAGCCGGGCGACACGATCGAAGTCGAGTGTCCCGAGATCGGCGTATTGCGCAATCAAGTGGTGGACGAGGCGTGACGACGGGCGAGCGCGCGGCTTGCATCATCGGCTGGCCGGTCGAGCATTCGCGCTCGCCGCTCATTCATAATTATTGGCTGAAAGCCTACGGCATCGCCGGCGAATACCGGCGCGAGGCGGTGCCGCCCGGAGCAATTTCGCGGCTTTCGTGCAATTCGCTCGCCGCGCGCGGCTATGCCGGCGCCAATGTGACGGTGCCGCACAAGGAAGCGGCGCTCGACATGCTCGCAGCCGGACGATCGCGCGCGCGCCGTCGGCGCCGCCAATACGCTGTGGCTTGACGGTGGCGCGCTGCGTTCGACCAATACCGACGTCGAAGGTTTTTTGGACAATCTCGACGCCGGCACGCCCGGCTGGGATCGCGACTTGAGAAAGCCGTGGTGCTCGGCGCCGGCGGCGCCGCGCGGGCGGTGATTTACGCACTGCTCGAACGCGGCATCGAACGCATCGTGGTGGTCAACCGCGACGCACCAGCGCGCCGAAGCTCTTGCGCCAGCGCTTTGGCGCGCGCGTCCATCCCACGCGCTGGGACGAGCGCGATGCCGCGCTCGGCGATGCGGCGCTGCTCGTCAACACCACGACGCTCGGCATGGAGCGGACAGCCCGAGCTTGTCCTCGACGTCGGGCTGCTTGCCCGGTCGACGCCATCGTCGCCGACCTTGTTTATGTGCCGCTGGTGACGCCGCTCCTGCGCGCCGCAAGAGCGCGCGGTCACCGCGCACCGCCGACGGGCTCGGCATGCTGATGCATCAGGCGGTGGGCGGCTTTTACTGTGGTTCGGAAAAAGGCCCGAAGTGACGGCGGAATTGCGGGCGCTGCTCGAAGCCGATCTCGGCGCGCTGCCAAAGCCCGGAACCAAACGCGCGGAATAATGCCGGAATATAGCGCACGGCGGGGTTTAAAGCCGGGCGCGGCGGCGGGTTGCAAGGCTATCTGTCGGGAGAGAAATGATGACAAGCCTGAAAGATTGGGATCGAGTGCCCTTGTCTTTCTTGTTCGCCACGTCCATTGCGTCGCGCAGGCGCCAACACCGCCGGCAGCGCCACTCCAGCGCCGATACGCATCCGCGGCCAGATCCAAGCGGTTGACGGGCTCGATGCTCACCGTAAAGGCGCGCGACGGCAGCACCATGAACGTCAAGCTCGCCGACAGCCCGCGGATTGTCGCCATGGTCAAGGTATCGGTCGCCGATATTAAACAAGGTAATTTATCGGCGTCACCGCCATGCCGCAGCCCGATGGCAGCCAGAAGGCTATCGGACTTAACATCTTCATGGATTCCCAGCGCGGCGTCGTACCGGCTCGTTTTCTTCCGTGGGATCGCGAGCCCGGCAGCACAATGACCAATGCGGATGTTGAATCTACGGTGGCGGCGTCGACGGCCAGATCATCATGGTCAAATATCCGGACGGCGAGAAGAAGGTCGATCGTTCCGCCCAACACGCCGGTTGTCTGCCTACGTCCAGGGCACTATGAGCGACATCAAGCCGGGAGCGAAGATGATCATCATGGCGCCAGAGATTCCGGACGGATCGCTCACGACGCCGGCCATCAATGTCGGCCGCGACGGCGCCGTGCCGCCAATGTAACGATCGGGTTGCCGGCGCCATGAACGCCGATTTGCGCGCGTCGCGCTGATTCCACAGCGGAGGATTAGAGATGAATTCAAGGTCGCGGATTGCGGCATGCGTTGCATTAATTGCGATGCTGGCAGTGACGTCAGGCTACGCACAGCAAGCGCAATCGGTTCGCGTGCGCGGCACGATCGACAGCGTCGACGGCGCGGCGTTAGTCATCAAGCAGGGTGATGGCTCAAATGTGACGGTGAAGCTTGCCGACAACGCCCAGGTGTTCGGCGTCGTGCCGGCGGCGCTCGCCGACGTGAAAGTTGGCGACTTCGTCGGCGTCGGCGCCATGCCGCAGCCGGACGGCAGCCAGAAAGCGATCCAGGTCATGATCTTCGCCGAATCCCAGCGCGGTCTCGGCGAGGGCTTTCGGCCATGGGATCGTCCCGGTTCCACCATGACCAACGGCACGGTGGACGCGGCCGTAGCCGGGGTCGACGGCCAGGTGCTCACCGTCAAATACAAGGACGGCCAGCAGAAGATCGTCGTGGCGCCGGATTCAACGATCCGTGCTTACGTCGTCGGCGACAAAGCCGAGCTCATTCCTGGCGCGCACATCGCCATCACGCGCGCCGACAAGACGGCCGACGGCACGCTGCAAACCGCGCGCATTAACGTCGGGCGCAGCGGCGTCGTCCCGCAATAGCCGCGCTCCCGGACGACCGCCTTTTGGCACGGCAATTGCTCTGTTGCTGGGCAGAGAATCGCCAACAGGAGGTCGTCCCATGACACGAGCCGAACTCACCGAGAAGCTGCTCGACATCAAGCGCGAAAAGGGCTGGAGCTGGAAACATATCTGCGCCGAGATCGGCGGCATGTCGCCGGTGCTGATCACCGGCGCCCTGCTCGGCCAGATGAAGCTCACCAAGCCGCAGGCGGCGAAGGCCGCCGAATTGTTCGGACTGAGCAAAGGCGAACAGGCGCTGCTGAACGAAGTGCCGAACCGCGGCTCGCCGATGCCGCCGACCGATCCGCTGATCTACCGTTTCTACGAGCTGGTGATGGTCAACGGACCGGCGCTCAAAGTGCTGATCGAGGAAGAATTCGGCGACGGCATCATGTCGGCGATCGACTTCGATTTGGGCCTGGAACGCCAGCCCGATCCCAAAGGCGATCGCGTGCGGCTGACGATGTCGGGAAAATTCCTGCCGTACAAATATTACGGCGCGACCGGCAATCAGCAGGCGTATGGGTATAAGGAAGAGTAATTTTCGACCTGTCATGCTCCGCGAAGGCGGAGCATCCAGTACCCGTCGCCGGCGCGGCTGAATACTGGATCATCCGCCTACGCGGATGATGACAGGTGTTGGGCTTATGGATTCCGGGCCGCGGGCTAAGACCGGTGATCGAACAATATTGACGGAAGGTAGAACGGCTCGGCCTGAGCCCGGGTGCCGAGCTAGATCGAAGCAATCACGCGGCGATCGATCTCGGCGATGCTGTTCACGCCGGTCAGCGCCATCGAGATATCGAGTTCGTTGCGGATGATCTCGATGGCGCGGGCGACGCCGGCCTCGCCGCCGGCGCCGAGCCCGTAAATGTAAGCGCGGCCGCTCATGCAGGAGCGCGCGCCGAGCGCGAGCGCGCGCATGATGTCCTGGCCGGAACGGATGCCGCCGTCGAACATGACCTCGATGTCGGAGCCGACGGCGTCGGCGATCGCCGGCAGCATAGAGATCGACGACGAGGCGCCGTCGAGCTGGCGGCCGCCGTGATTGGAGACGACGAGCGCCGCGGCGCCGGTCTTTGCGGCGATGCGGGCGTCCTCGACGTCGAGAATGCCCTTGAGGATGAGCTTGCCGGGCCACAGGCTCTTGATCCACTCGACGTCCTTCCAGCTCAGCGATCGCATCGAACTGCTCGGCGATCCACTTCGACAGCACGGTGACGTTCGCCATGCCGGGATAGTGGCCGGCGATGTTGCCGAACGTCTTGCGCTTGCCGCGCAACACGCCCAGCGCCCAGCCGGGCTTGGTGGCGATGTCGATCAGATTTCCGATGCGGATTTCCGGCGGCACGGTCATGCCGTTCTTGATGTCGCGATGACGCTGCCCGATCACCTGAAGGTCGACGGTGAGAACGAGCGCGCTGCATTTGGCCGCCGCCGCGCGCTCGATCAGCGCGCGGATATAACCGCGGTCCTTCATGACGTAGAGCTGGAACCAGAACGGCTTGTCGACGGCCGCCGCGACGTCTTCGATCGAGCAGATCGACATGGTCGACAGCGTGTAGGGAATTCCCGCCGCCTGCGCGGCGCGGCACGCCAGAATCTCGCCGTCGCCGTGCTGCATGCCGCTAAGCCCGACCGGCGCCAAAGCGAGCGGCAGCGCCGCCGGCTCGCCGAGGATCGTGGTCTTGGTGCTGCGATTTGCGACATCGTTGAAAGGACGCGCTGGCGCAGCTTGATGTGCTCGATATCGGCGCGGTTGGCGCGCAGCGTCTGCTCGGAATAGGAGCCGGATTCGCAGTAATCGACGAACGCGCGCGGCACCTTGCGGTGATAGGTCTGCCGCAGGTCCTCGATGCAGGTCATGTTTTTCATGGCAGTTCCCGGCTCCTTCGGCCTTGATTAGCACAAGCCGGCTGGTCTCCGGCACTAAAGGACAACGAAAAGCCGAGGAAAGGACAAGGAACGCGGGCCCGCCGAAATCGTTGGTTCAGGCGGGGCGGAATTGTTCGCGTCACGATTGCATTTCGAAAGGGCGACGATAATGGACAAGTGGAACAGCACTCGGCCGGCGTCACCGGACCGTGCCGGCTTCGAACACGAGGCCAAGGAACGCACAGAGCAGGAAAGCGACAAGGCAGCAGCGAGAAGCTCGACGACGCGCTCGACATAGGCGCTTGAGGAGCAGCTTTCCCGGGTCGGATCCGGTCTCGGTGACCCAGCCGCCGCCCAGCGTGCGCGACAAGCACGACGCCAAAAGCGCTAGAGGGTTCGCAGGTGGCGGCGCGCGCAACGCCCATCTCATTGATTTCAATGGCCGTTATGTGAACGCAAGGTTTCGCCAGAACAGTAAGATTACCAATATTTTTTGAAGCCGCCGAGACCGCGGAACGGGCTAATATCGCCACCGGGAGAGGCTGGCGGTGGGGACCCTACACCAATGGTTCGCAAGTATTTCGGCACCGACGGCATTCGCGGCCGCGCCAATGGCGTGATCACGCCGGAACTGGCGCTCAAAGTGGGGCAGGCCGCCGGGCTCGTGTTCCGCCGCGGCGAGCATCGCCATCGCGTCGTCATCGGCAAGGACACGCGGCTCTCCGGCTACATGATCGAGACCGCGCTGGTCGCCGGCTTCACCTCGGTCGGCATGGACGTGCTGCTGCTCGGCCCGATGCCGACGCCGGCCGTCGCCATGCTGACGCGCTCGATGCGCGCCGATCTCGGCGTCATGATCTCGGCCTCGCACAACCCGTACGACGACAACGGCATCAAACTGTTCGGACCGGACGGCTACAAGCTGTCCGACGAGGTCGAGCACAAGATCGAAGCGCTGATCGACTCCGACATGACCAAGAAGTCCTGGCGAAGAGCGCCGAGCTCGGCCGCGCCAAGCGCATCGACGGCGTGCACGACCGCTATATCGAATTCGCCAAGCGCACGATGCCGCGCAATCTCTCGCTCGAAGGCTTGCGCGTCGTCATCGACTGCGCCAACGGCGCCGCCTATCGCGTGGCGCCGGACGCGCTGTGGGAGCTCGGCGCCGACGTCATCTCCATCGGCGTCGAGCCGGACGGCTTTAACATCAACCGCGAATGCGGCTCGACGGCGCCCGACACGCTTATGTCGCAAGGTGCGCGAGATGCGCGCCGATATCGGCATCGCGCTCGACGGCGACGCCGACCGCGTCGTGATCGCCGACGAGCACGGCCATCTCATCGACGGCGACCAGCTGCTTGCGGTGATCGCGCGAAAGCTGGGCGCGAAGACCGGCTTCTCACCAAGCCGGGCATCGTCGCCACCGTGATGTCCAATCTCGGGCTGGAGCGCTACCTGCAATCGCAGAAGCTGTCGCTCATTCGCACGCCGGTCGGCGACCGCTATGTGCTCGAATATATGCGCGAGCACGGCTACAATGTCGGCGGCGAGCAGTCCGGCCACATCATCCTGTCGAATTACACCACGACCGGCGACGGCTTTATCGCCGCGCTGCAATTGCTCGCGGTGGTGAAGAAGAAAGAACAAGCCGGTGTCCGAAGTCTGCCACCGCTTCGAGCCGCTGCCGCAAATGCTGCGCAACGTGCGCTACCGCGGCGGCAAGCCGCTCGAACATGCCAAGGTGCGCTCCGCGATCGCCGACGCCGAAAGCCGCCTCAACGGCCACGGCCGGCTGGTGGTCCGGCCGTCCGGCACCGAGCCGGTCATCCGCGTCATGGGCGAAGGCGACGACAAGGCGATGGTCGAGGAAGATCGTCGACGGCATCGTCGACGCGCTGACCGAGCACGCGGTTAAGCTGTCATTGCGAGCGAAGCGAAGCAATCCAGCTTAGATACAAAGATTTGGATTGCTTCGTCGCTGCTCCGGAATGACAGACTCATCCCTCGCCTTGAGAAACTGCGCGAACGCTTTCAGCGTGGTTTCCGAGACGTAGTGCTCGATGCCTTCGGCGTCGGCCTCCGCCGCTTCGGTCGGCACGCCGAGCGCGCGCAGCACGTCGACGACGAGGCGGTGACGCACCCGCACCCGGTCGGCGAGCGCATGGCCCTTCTCGGTGAGGAATACGCCGCGATAGGGCCGCGCGGTGGCCAGGCCGGCGCGCTTGAGCCGCGAAATGGTCTTGATCGCGGTGGCGTGCGACACGCCGAGCCGGCGCGCGATATCGGTCGGCCGCGCCTCGCCCTCGCCCGGCAAGCAGATCCGCGATCAGCTCGGCATAATCCTCAAGCAGCGCGGTCGATTGCGCCGACCGCGTCTTGCCGAAGCGGCGCGCCTGGGTTCCTTCCGCGGGAAGCTTTGCGATTTCGTTCGCCATTGGCGACCTGATGCCGACCCGGCGTCACCTCGGGATCGCCGCTAGGCAGGAACCATATTTTACTCGTCGTGTCAAAGTGTAGCTTATGCTACATGATATAGCCATTGACTAAATGGCTGCAGTGCCTATACTGTAACCTATGCTACATTTTGGTGTGATTGCTGCGCAGTTGCGGGACGTTCGTGGACGATGACCCGCCGACCGATCACCGAGACGATCGAGCCGGCCGGCGTCGCTCACCGAGCGGACCGTCGCCACCGCGCACCAGGGGCTGGCCGGCGGCCATCGGGGCTGGCGCACGGCGCTGGCTTTCGCCGGCCCGGCGGTCATTGCCTCGATCGCCTATATGGACCCCGGCAATTTCGCCACCAACATCCAGGCCGGCGCCAAATACGGCTATGGGCTGTTGTGGGTCGTGCTGCTCGCCAATGTGATGGCGATGCTGTTCCAGGCCCTCTCCGCCAAGCTCGGCATCGTCACCGGCAGGAACCTCGCCGAAATGTGCCGCGATCACTTTCCGCAGCCCGTGGTCTGGGCGATGTGGGTGGTCAGCGAAATCGCCGCCATGGCGACCGACCTCGCCGAATTCCTCGGCGGCGCCATCGGCCTGTCATTGCTGCTGCACATGCCGCTGCTTGCCGGAATGGTGGTGACCGCGATCATCACCTACGGCCTGCTGATGTGCGAGAAATTCGGCTTCCGGCCGCTCGAACTGATCATCGGCTCCATCGTCGGCGTGATCTGCCTTTGCTATCTCGATCGAAATGTTCATCGCGCCGGTCGATTGGGGCGCGGCGGCATTCCACCTCGTCACGCCGCAGATCGCCGACGCCGAAGCTTTGTTGCTCGCGGTCGGCATTATCGGCGCCACCGTCATGCCGCACGCGATCTATCTGCATTCCGGCCTGACCCAGGCGCGCGTACCGGTTCGCGACGACACCGAACGGCGCATGGTGTTGCGGTTCTCCAACCGGGAAGTCGTCATCGCGCTGTCGGTCGCCGGCCTCGTCAACATCGCCATGGTGATGATGGCGTCGGGCGCGTTCCATGCCGGCCATCCCGAAGTCGCCGAGATCGAAACCGCCTATCACACGCTCACGCCGCTATTGGGCGCCGGGGCGGCGGCCGTCTTCCTGGTTTCGCTCATCGCCTCGGGCGTGTCGGCCTCGACGGTCGGCACCATGGCCGGCCAGATGATCATGCAAGGTTTCGTCGGCTTCCGCATTCCGATCTGGCTGCGCCGCGCTCGTCACCATGGTGCCGGCCTTCGTCGTCGTCGCGCTCGGCGTCAACGCGACGAATGCCCTGGTCATCAGCCAGGTCGTGCTCTCGCTCGCGCTGCCGTTGCCGATGATCTCGCTGATCATCTTCACCAACCGCGCCGACATCATGGGATCGTTTGCGAACAGCAAGCTGACGCGCGTCGCGGCGGTCGTCGCCACGGCCGTGGTGCTCGGTCTTAATGTCGTTTTGATTGCGCAGACTTTGGGTTAAGCCGGCGCGGAATTAAGGTCTCGCGCCGGTATCCGGGTCTGCTCGAACGAAGAATTGAGGCGCGGCCGATGCCCGGCCGCGCCTCAACGCACTTACATGGTCTTCAGATTTTCTGCGGCCGACTTGCCGGTCTTGCGGTCCACCACGACTTCGAAGGAAACGCGTTGACCTTCCCTCAGCTCGCGGAGGCCGGCGCGTTCGACGGCGCTGATATGGACGAACACGTCCTTACCACCGCCCTCGGGTTGAATGAATCCATATCCCTTCTGCGCGTTGAACCACTTCACGGTACCGTTGTTCACGGGTCTCTCCTCATAGACATGTCGACGTGAGCCGCGCGCGTGTGCCCGGCTCGGTTAGCTCGAGATTTTGGTGAAAGATCGTCAGTCAGGCCGCTTTTCGTCGCTGCATGGCCAAGTCATTCGGCCGAAAACTCGATGCAACCTTTTTAACGGCAACGCATCGGCCTCGCAAGACCGTGTCGAACCCATTGTGACAGGCTTAATAGAATGGAAATTCGTATTCCCGCCGCGATCACTTTGCTCCGGTCCGCTCGATGCCGGAAGTGCAGCAGGAATTTGCCGACAGTGGCGGTATGATGTTTTTGAGCCAGCAGTGCGCGGCGGATCCTTGCAGCCCGGGATGCACGTAAGTCCAGGCGAGACATTGGTTGTCCGCCTTGCAGGCGTCCTGGCACAGCGTCGCTTTGTCGGCGGCGAGTTCGAAGTTGCGATAACTCGAGCCGCGCAGATCGGTATTCGGCATCGGAGCGCCGGGTCCCGGCAGCGTCGGCGCCGCGCTCGCCGTCGCGCCCGACGGTGAAGTGGTCGCCGCCCCCGCGACCTGCCGCTCGAAACCGGCCATGCAGCATGGGCTGACGACCTGCGTCGAAGCGGAATTTTTCAGAAAGCAGCGCGCGTCGGGGCTGAAGACGCCGGGGCGCGCATAGTCCCACGCCAGGCACTGGCCTTCGGCCCGGCACGCCGCCTGGCAGGTTTGCGGCGCGGCGTCGGCGCCTTCGAGAAAGCGGTAGGTGCCGCCCTCAAGTTCGATGCCAGGTTGCGCGCCGGTAACGCCGGGCGGCACCGGCGGCGGCACGCGCATTTCGGGCGCCGGCTCTCGCTCGACGCCGGAGGTGCAGCAGATATCCGCGATCTGCGCGGGGATGACCGCCTTCAATGAGCAGTGCGCTGCGCCGCCCGCGAGATTGGGTTGCGTATAGGTCCAGGCGATGCAGCGCATGTCCGCCCGGCACGCCGCCTGGCAATTCGCCGGATCCGCCGGAATATCGCTCACGCGGTAGAGCGAGCCGCGGAACGCCACGCCGCTCATCATCTCGCCAAGTTTCATGCCGGCGGGCAACGCGATGCGGATGCGCCGCCGTTGCCGCCGACGCGGCGCCGGCGGCGGCACGGCGGAGGCGACGGCGGGCGCGGACGGAGCCGGCGAAGCGATTGGCGGCGCGCTCATGGCGATCTGCGGCGCCGGCGGCGCCGGCGCCTTATGAAGTTTCGGCCACAGCACGGCACCCGCGGCAATCGCCGCGACCGCGACGCCGCCACCGACCAAGAGCCACGGTACGCGGCGCCGCGGCACTACCTCTTCGAGGGCGTGCACGATGGCGTCGGCGTCGGCGTTAAATCGCGTGTGACGCAATTCGAGCGCGTGGCGGCGAGCGAGCGGCTTCAAATCGTCGGGCAGACTGTCTTCCGACGGCATGGCAGTGCCTTCGATCAGCACCGGGATCACCGCGATGTCGCGCCGCAGCGCCGAAGCGAGCTCGATCCGGACGGAATCCTTGTCGTTGTCGAGCCGGCGCTTGCCGGCCGCGTCGCGGGCGTCGACCCAATGCGGACCGATCACCGCGAGCAGCACGTGGCACTGCGACACCTGCAAATCGAGCTGCTTGATGAAGTCGAGGCCGGGCTTCATGGCGTCGACGTCCATGAACAGCTCGCTGCGCGAATATTTCAGCGCCAGATGATCGAACAGCCGCCCGGCAACGCCTTGCGTATCGTCACGGCGGTAATTGATAAAAATGCGCGCCATGCCCGTATAATAGCATTGGCTCGAACGGCTGCGGCAGACGCTTGCCGGACGGCGGCCCGGATGCAACAACCCTACGCCCAAAGGGAGGAAATTGCCTATGCGTGTCGTCGCCCTCGAAGAACATTTCTCGGTACCCCAGCTTTCCAAGCGCGTTCCGCAGGACGTCGCTCACCGCCGCGGCTTTCGGCCGCGAAAGCTCGCTCCGGGCGCGCCCAATCCGATGGAATTGCTGCCGGAGATCGGCGAGGGCCGGCTCAAATCGATGGATGCGGCGGGCGTTACGGTGCAGGTGCTGTCGGTCGCCGGTCCGGGCCCCGATCTCCTGCCCGGGCCCGACGGTATCGCGCTGGCGCGTGAAACCAACGATCACCTGGCGAAGCCAATCGCAAGTCATCCCGACCGCTTTGCCGGTTTCGCCAACTTGCCGCTGGCGGCACCCGACGCCACGCCGGTCGAGCTCAAGCGCGCGGTGAAGGAATTGGGTTTCGTCGGCGCGCTGGTCAACGGCATGACCGAAGGCCGCTTCCTCGATCATCCGAGCTATGACGGCCTGCTCGCGGCGGCCGTCGAGCTCGACGTGCCGATCTACATCCATCCGCACATTCCGCCCGAGTCGATACGGCAGACTTATTTCTCCGATCTGCCGGAAGGCGCGGCCCGCGTGCTCGAAACCGCGGGCTGGGGCTGGCATTCGGAGACGGCGGTGCATCTGCTGCGCATGGTGGTCGCCGGCACGCTCGACAAGCATCCGAAGCTGAAAATCATCATCGGTCACATGGGGGAAATGCTGCCGATGATGATGGCGCGCATCGATGCGGTGTTCAAAGCCGACATCGATCACCTCAAGCGGCCGATCACGCAGGCCATCCTCGATCAGGTCTGGATCACCACCAGCGGCATTTTCGATCAGCCGCCGTTCATCGCCGCGCTGCAAACTTTCGGCATCGACCGCATCATGTTCTCGATCGACTATCCGTTCGCGCCGAATGCGGCGGGCCGAAAATTCCTCGACCAGGTCGCGCTGTCGCCGGCCGACAAGGAAAAGCTCGCGCACGGCACGGCGGACGCGGTGTTGAAGCTGAAGGCGGGCAAGAAGTAGCTGGCGGCGGCTTGTTGCCGCCGAATTGCGCGAAAACCGTCCGCAAAGGCTTTGGCGCTCCCTAGGGGAATCGAACCCCTGTTTTCGCCGTGAGAGGGCCACGTCCTGGGCCGCTAGACGAAGGGAGCCTGACTTCGAAATAACCGCGATGGCGGCCATGCAAGCGCATTGCCCGCAGTCATCGCCGGTTCATTTTCCATGCGACATGGTCGTGCCTTGTACAGTACGTTAGTCGCGCAGGCGGCTTGGAAAAGCCGGCAACAGGACATACGGCGGCGAGCTTCGGATTGCGGCGACGCGAGAACATTACGGAGTTTCAGCGGAAGCGCAGGCATGAAAATCCACTCGCAGATGCGCCGGTTGTGTGTCGTCCGATGCCTGGCGCCGCTGGCTTTCCTTCTCGTCATGGCCGCGCAGGCCGCATCGCCGGCGCGCGCTGACGTTGCCTACGACCGGCCCGGCGGCGATTACGATAAATTCGTCGTCAAGTCGGGCGACCCGGACGAATGTGCGTCGCGCTGCGAACGCGATGCGCACTGCCGCGCGTGGTCGTTCTCCTATCCGCGAACCGAGCAGGTGCAAGCGGTCTGCTGGCTCAAAAAAAGCGTGCCGGCGCGCGTGCAAGACGATTGCTGCGTGTCCGGCGTGCGCGGCGCCGGCGTCAACGAACCGCTGACCAAGGACCTCGAATTCGGCATCGATCGCGCCGGCGGCGATTACCGGACGTTCGACACTCCGGCGGATAATTCAGGCGCGGCCTGCGCCACCGCCTGCAAGAGCGAGCAGCAATGCCGTGCCTGGACTTATACGCGTCCGGGCTATCAGGGCGCCGCCGCGCACTGTTATCTCAAGTCGAAAGTGACGGTGCCGCGCCACAAGCCGTGCTGCGTGTCCGGCGTCATACGATAGACCATGATCCCGAAAATCCAGGCCTATTGCTCGTACAGATAATGCAGCAGCGTGCGCCCGACAGCGGCGAGACTTGCCGCCGAGCACTTGTCGATCGTGTCCTGTGTGGTGTTGAACCACGGATCGTACTCGAAATCGATGACCAGCAGGCTCGGAATTCCGGCGGCCGTGAGCGCGGTGTGATCGTCGCTGATCGGATAAAGCGTCGGCGTGCGCAGAAAAACGTCCGGCGCAATCGTCGAACCAATGCTCCAGAATTTTACCGTTTGCGTCCTGGCATAGAGAACCGACGACAGTTCGGGTTTGAGCTGCAGCGCCCGATAGCAGACCATGTCGAAGTCGACGCCGCTCTCGGGCTTACGGTCCGGATAAAAATCGGACAGATGCGCGGTAAAGTACGGCGAGCCGATCGCGAACCAGTGCGGATCGCCGGCGCCGAGCGATTTTTGGCCCTCCTCGCCGTCGAAGAAAATCATGTCGATGCCGACCGGCGGCGGCGGCAGACGGCCGAGCGCGCGCGCGGTCTCGAGCAGCATCGCCACGCCCGATGCCGAATTGTTGGCGCCGGGCATCGGACCGTTGGGATTTTTGCCGTCGGCATAGGCTCGCACGATGCTGTCGTAATGCGTGGCGACGATGATGCGCCGCGGATTTGACGGATTAAGCCGCGCGATGAGATTGGTCATGGCGTGGCCGGCGCCGTCGTCACTGCGAAAGGTCCAGCGCTGCCGGGTGACCGCCGCAAACGGCGTCTTCGCCAGTTGGGATTCGATATAGTCGATGGCTTGTTGATGGCCCGGCGCGCCGATCGAACGCGGCGTGAATTTAAGCAGCGCGGCGATATCGTCCATGGCGCGGTCACCGCTCCAGACGTCCGCGGGAATGTCGATCTGCTGCGCCGCCGCCGGATTGCGCAAGACCGCGCCTGCGCCGAGCGCGGCGATGGCCGCCGCCGCAATTGCCAGCGCGGAAATGATCCTTCGGGTCACGAAGACTGCTTCCCGATCGGCAAAAACAAAATGCCGGCGCATACCGCGAGCGCCGCGGCATACAGATAAGTGATGGACCGCGAGCCGATGGTCGGGATCAGCGTAAAGGTTGTCAGCAGGGTTCCGACGACATTGCCGATGGTCGAAATGCCGTAAACCAGTCCGGCGACGCCGCCGCTTTCTTCGGCGGAGCGGGTCAATAGCCTGACCGCAATCGGAGAAAACGTGCCGAGCAACGACAACGGGACGAGCAGAAGCGCCGCCGCGGCGAGCAGGATCGCCGACGGCCCGTCGCCCACCGAATTGAGAATTCGCGACATCAACGCATCGGCGGTCGCAGGAACGAGCGCCAGATAAATTGCCGCGACCAGGATCGCGCCGGCAACGATCCGTGGCGACGGATAGCGGCCGACGATGACGCCGCCGGCGAAGTAACCGATCGCCAGCGCGCACAACACCGTCGATATCAGCGCCGCCCAGGTATCGATGCCGCCGCCGAAATACGGAAACAGGTAACGGCTGCCCAGCATTTCGAAACCCATCAGCACGCCGCCGACGACGAAGGCGTTGAACAGGATCGAGACGGTCAGCAGCCGGTTCGCGGGCGTTACTGCCATTTTCGGTTATGCGCCTCTATGGCCTTGAGCGCTTCGACCGGCGCGAAATCGTCAGTCAGGATCTTGGCATTGGCGGCGATGACGGTGCCGCCCTCGATCGGAATTTGCCGCCGCTGCGCCAGCATATCGTGCAGGCTGTAGCGCAGGTTGTAGGCGCTATCGCGTTCGCGCGCCGTGCGATCGAGATCGTCGTCGCTGCGCGGCGGACCGTCATAAGCGATGGTGACAACATTGCCGCCGGCCACGTAGAAATCGACCTGCGGAAACACCGCGTGAATGGTCTTGGCCGCGGAATTGAACAGCATCGTCGACGGCTCGACATTCTGCACCACGACGCCGCCGTCGGCGAGATGGGCCTTGACGATCTGGTAGAACTCCTTGGTCAACAGATGGAACGGCACGAACGGCCCGCGATAGGCGTCGATCAGGATAATGTCGTAGCGATTTTTCGAACTCGTTGAGAAAGATGCGGCCGTCCTTGTTGACGACCTGGAAGTTCGGCTCATCCTTGATGCCGAAATATTTTTTCGACAATTCGAGAACCGCCGGATCGAGCTCGGCCGAAGTCACCGGACCTGCGGCAGGAAGCGGTGCAGATACCAGGATGTGCGTCCGCCGCCGAAACCGATTTCGAGAATCGAGTTGATATTCTTGGCATACATGAGGCCCGCGGTCATGTAGCGCGTGTAATCGACCGGCAGGTCGCGATCGTCGAGCGTGTTGTAAATGCTCTCGGTATAGATCGTCCGGTTATAGCCGAACGTCATGCTGTAATAGGGACCCTGCCGGTAAACATAGATGTTGTTGTAGACCAACTCGCGGGACTCCACGAGATCGCGGGAATCTTGTGCAGCGGATTTGCCGATCAGGGCCGCGGCGGCAAAACTGCCGCCAAGGACGACGCTCAAGAACGCGATTGCCAGCGAACGAACCGTCATCTTTCACGCATCCTCGACGGTCCGCAACGGCAGCCGTTTTTATCGGCCGGGACACTGCCTTGCGGCCGTGGACCGGTCAATATGGCCGCGAATAGAAGCTAAAAATGAGGGAACTAAGACTGCGCGGCGCGTGCGACAGTAAGCCGCCCGAACGTCAGGGCTCGAAAGTCGGGGCTCGAAAGTCGGGGCTCGAAAGTCGGGGCTCGAAAGTTATGGCTCGGTGGAAAAATGCAGCCGGCCGGTTTGCTTGAGCGTCTTGATATCGAAGGTGCGCAATTCGGTCGCGCCGTTGACGTCGAGCAACACGGCGATGCGGCCCGCCGAGGCGGCCATCGAGATCACGCGCGCGCCCTTCGGCAGCGTGATGACGCCGTCGGCCGCCGGTGCCAGCGCCAAAGGCCAACATCCGATAACCGATGACGGCGACGACCGCCGCGACCGCAAGCGCGGTGGTGAGCCCGGCTATGATCATCATCACGCGCGCCCGCGCCACGAGCCGCGCCGTCTCGGACTCGGCGGCATGCACCACCCTGATAAATTGCCGCGCGGATTGCCGGACATATTGTTCATGACGCCCCCTACCACGCTCATCCCACCCACGCTCGCCCAATCTACGTCCGCCTCCGTCCGCGTTGCAACGGAGGAGGCCGGCGAGCGGCTCGACCGCGTGCTGGCCCGCCATTTCGCCGAACTATCGCGATCCCGGCTCAAGACGCTGATCGAAGCCGGCGCGGTCGCGGTCGACGGCAAGACGATCCGCGATCCGAGCCACCGCGTCAATTCCGGCGTCGGCGATCGGCATCGACATACCGCCGCCGGAGCCGGCCAAGCCGGCGGCCGAGCCCATTCCACTCAATGTCGTCTACGAGGACGACGACATCATCGTCATCGATAAACCCCGCAACCTCGTCGTTCATCCCGCCGCCGGCAATTGGACCGGCACGCTGGTCAATGCGCTGATCGCGCATTGCGGCGACAGCCTCTCCGGCATCGGCGGCGAGCGGCGGCCCGGCATCGTGCACCGGCTCGACAAGGACACGACCGGGCTGATGGTGGTGGCGAAGAACGACCACGCGCATCGCGCGCTGGCGGCGCAATTCGCCGACCATGGCAGAAGCGGCGAGCCGTTCGAGCGCGGCTACCTCGCCTTCGTCTGGGGCGCGCCCGACCGGCCGCACGGCGTCGATCGACCGGCCGATCGACCGCGATCCGAAGGCGCGCGATCGCATGGCGGTGCGCGAGGGCGGCCGCGAGGCCGTCACCCATTGGCAGGTGCTGGAACGCTACGGCGGCCCGCCTGCCGCCAAGCGGCCCGGCAAACCCTCCGAAAGGCGCAAAGGCCGGCGAGCCGGTGGCGAGCCTCCTCGCCTGCCGGCTGGAAACCGGCCGGACCCACCAGATCCGGGTCCATTTGGCCTCGATCGGCCATCCGATCCTGGGCGACCAGGTCTATGGGGCCGGATTCCGCACCAAATCGGCCCTTTTGCCCCGGAAGGCCCAGGCCGCGCTGGCGGCCCTTGGCAGACAGGCGCTCCATGCCCATATTTTGGCGGTCAAACACCCATCGAGCGGCGAAATTCGTTCGGTTCCGAGTCGGAACTGCCGCCCGATCTCGCCCGTTTGCATCGATGCGCTGGCCGGCAGTCGGGCCGGAACCAGTGCAAAGCCGTCTAGCGACAAGTAAAGGATTTCGGCGATTTCGCGCGTTTCGACAATGGTTTGGCTGAAATCAATCAAGCCAGCATCGCGCCGATGTGATGCTGTTTCCCTTCCGTCCGCCCGATTCGACCGTGTATGTTGCGGGTGCGAGATAATGGAACTGGCGCCGTCGGCTCTGGGAGCGGCGGCACCATTCGCCCGCCGCCTACGTGCGGGGGCATGAATTGGAAGGAGGGCGCTGTCATGGCCCAAACTGCTGCATTGCCCATTTTGTCGGGCGAAACCGGCCTCACCCGGTATCTGGAAGAAATCAGGCGGTTCCCGATGCTGGAACCGCAGGAAGAATTCATGCTGGCGAAGAGCTGGCGCGAGCACGGCGACCGCGACGCCGCGCACAAGCTCGTCACCAGCCATCTGCGTCTCGTCGCCAAGATCGCCATGGGCTATCGCGGCTACGGCCTGCCGATTTCGGAAGTGATTTCCGAAGGCAATGTCGGGCTGATGCAGGCGGTCAAGCGCTTCGAGCCCGACAAGGGCTTCCGGCTCGCGACCTACGCCATGTGGTGGATCAAGGCCGCGATCCAGGAATACATCCTGCGCTCGTGGTCGCTCGTGAAAATGGGCACCACCGCCAACCAGAAGAAGCTGTTCTTCAATCTGCGCAAGGCGAAGAGCAAGATTTCCGCGCTCGAAGAAGGCGACATGCGGCCCGATCAGGTCAAGCTGATCGCCAAGCGGCTTGGCGTCACCGAGCAGGACGTGATCGACATGAACCGCCGGCTCGGCGGCGACGCGTCGCTCAACGCGCCGATCCGCGAAGACGGCGATTCCGGCGAATGGATGGATTGGCTGGTCGACGACAGCGTCAGCCAGGAAAGCCGGCTCGCCGAGAGCGAGCAGTCGGAGAACCGCCACAAGGCGCTCGGCGACGCGCTCGGTCGTTCTCAACGATCGCGAACGCCGCATTTTCGAGGCGCGGCGGCTTGCCGACGATCCGATCACGCTGGAAGAGCTCGCCGAAGAATTCGGCGTGTCGCGCGAGCGCGTGCGCCAGATCGAAGTGCGCGCCTTCGAGAAGGTCCAGAAGGCGGTGAAGACCAACATCGCCCACATGGAAAGTCCCGAACAGCGCTCGGCGGCAGCCGCGGTGCATCTGATTCCGTGCATTACGTCGTCATCCCGGCTGGTACCGGGCACTTGATCTCAGGCAATGGCAGTGCCACTCGAGTCACGATGGCCGGTCATAGGCAAGCGAAGCGCATGCCCGTCCTTCGACGGCTAGCCGCGGCCATGACGGTTTGCAATGATGGTTATTCCCGCAACATCCCCTGCAGCAGCCACCGGCAGGCGAAGATCATCAGGCCGGCAAGCGCCGCAATCGCCGGCGACCATCAGAAAAAATTCCGGCTTCTCCATCCGGCTCCAGAAACTGCCGATGTAGCCGGCCAAGAAAGCCGCCGGTGAAACTTGTCGCCAGCCACACGCCCATCATCATCGACAGGATGCGCGCCGGCGCGACCTTGGTCACGAGCGAAAGCCCGACCGGCGACAGATAAAGCTCGCCCATGCGTGATCACGACGAAAAAGCCGAGAAGCCACAGCCAGCTTGCTTGTCCGCCGCCGGCGTGCAGCGCGGCGAGGCCATGACGAGATTGGCCGCGGTCACGCCGAAACAGCCGAGCGCCATTTTGGTGATCGGTCGACGGCTCGGTGCCGCGCTCGGCCTGACGCGCCCACAGCGCGACGACGAACGGCGTGAAGGCAAAGATCATGAACGGATTGAAGGCGAGAAACCACGTGGTCGGGATTTGCGCGCGCCAGCCCCGAACAGATCGATGCGCGCGGTCGGTATTGGCATCGGCCCACAGGACGTGGTGTTGCCGATCTGCTCGTAGGTCGCCCAGAACAATGTCATCGGGCACGAACAAAACGAGCAGCGCGACAATCGCGCGCCATTCGGCGCGGCTCGAGCGGGCGATGCTCGGCATGCGCGGCTTTCGCTTTGTGCAATTCGTCCGGCGGCAGATAGCGGCAGCGCGTAAAGATAAATCGCAAAGCCCGATGCACATGCCGACGCCGGCGGCGGCAAAGCCGTAATGCCAGCCCGCCTTCTTCGCCGAGCGTGCCGCAGACGAGCGGCGCCAGGAACGCGCCGACATTGATGCCGACATAGAAGATGGAATAGGCGCGGTCGCGGCGATGGTCGCCCGGCGCGTAAAGCCCGCCGACCTGGGTCGAGATATTCGGCTTGAAGCAGCCGCTGCCGAGGATGAGCGCCAGCAGCGCGAACAGAAAGAGTTGTTCGACCGCCATCATGAAATGGCCGATCGCCATCAGCACCGCGCCGATGATGACGGTGCGGCGCTGGCCGAGCACGCGGTCGGCAAGGAGCCCGCCGAAAATCGGCGTGAAATAAACGAGCCCGGTATAAAGGCCCCAGATCTGCGACGACAGCGGCTGCACGTCGAGCGGGCCGAACACGCTTTCAAGCGCGCGCTTGACGGTGAGCAGGCCGATGACATTGCCGGCGTGATCCGGCCAGCAGCAGATACTTCGTCATGTAGAGGACAAGCAGCGAGCGCATCCCGTAATAGGAGAAGCGCTCCCACATTTCGGTCGTGAACAGGAACGTGAGCCCGCGCGGATGGCCGAAAAGATCCGCCGGCACGGCGCTTGCGGGTGGGGATTGAGCGCGATCGGTCAAGACTGCGAGCCTCCGCACAGTCCGTCATGGCCGGCCTTGTGCCGGGCATCCACGTCTTCTAGCGACGGAGACTAAAGACGTGGATGGCCGGGACAAGGCCGGCCATGACGCTGAAATGAACAGAGGATGCGCCAAATGCCCGCCACCTATCCCGAAGAAGCAAAGAATTTCCGGCTCATCGGCCACGATGCGTCGGCGGCGTGGGGCGGCGGCAGCCTGGTGCAGGTGCATAAGGGCCATGCCTATGTCGGCGCGGTCGGCGGCTCGAGCTTCAACGGGCCGGAAGGCTTTACCGTGCACGACGTGCGCGACCCGCGAAAGCCGCACAAGGTCGGCGAATTCCGCGCACCGCCCGGCATTCACTGCCACAAGCTGCGCATCGTCGGCGACGATCTGCTTTACGTGAATTCGGAGCGGCTCGCCGGCGACAAGGGCAAGAACGCGCGCGCCGGCTTTTTCATCTTCGACATCTCGACGCCGTCGGCGCCGAAACCGGTCGGCTTCTACGACATGCCGGGCTCCGGCCCGCATCGCTTCGGCGTCGATCTGCAACGCAGGCTCGCTTTCATGCCGAACGATGCGCCCGGCTGGACCAAGCGCGTGATCTGGACGCTCGACATCTCCAGACCCGCTCAAGCCCGAAGTCGTCAGCATCTGGGGCCTGCCGTGGATGAAGACCGACTCCGAGCGAAGTCGGCAACGATCCGCATCCCGCCGAGGAAGCCACCACGCTGCACGGGCCGCCGATGATCCGCGGCAACCGCATGTATTGCGCCTGGTGGGGCGGCGGCATGGCGATCATCGACTGCACCGACCTGCGCGCCATGAAGCTTGTCGGCCACATCAAATGGTCGCCGCCGTTTCCCGGCTCGACCCATACCTGCTGGCCGATCGGCGACCGGCCCTATCTCGTCGTCACCGACGAGGCGCGCGGCAAGCAGAAATATCTGGGACGCGCAATTCATGTGGATCATCGATGCGCGCGAGGAGACCAATCCGCTGCCGATCGCGACCTTCATGCCGGAACGCGAGAAATATTTCGACCGGCCTGGCCGTTTCGGCGCGCACAATATTCTGGAGAACCTTCCCGCCGACGGGCCGTGGAAGGACATCGTGTTCCTCACCTATTTCAACGCCGGGCTGCGCGCGGTCGACGTGCGCGATCCGCTGCATCCGAAAGAGGTCGGCTGCTATGTGCCGGAAACGCCCGAAGGCACGCCGGGCATCCAGTCGAACGATATCGGCAGCCGACGACGACGGCCGCCTCTATCTGATCGACCGCTGGGGCCAGGGCATGCACATTCTGGAATATACGGGGTGACTCCTCCCTTCTTCCTACGCCATATCGTCGTGATTTCTCCGTCGCGTGCCAATTCGGCTCCGGCGGCGGCGGCGCGGCGCGAAGCCGAAGGTCTTCTCGAAGCGCTTGGCGTAGTCCGCCCACACTTGCGGATTGATGATGCGCGGCACCGGCTTGCCGTCGAGCGCATCGAGCATCTGTTCGGCCGCGATCTGGCCCATCCTGGCGCGCGCCTCGACGGTCACGCCCGCCATGTGCGGCGTGACGATCACGTTGTCGTATTTCATCAGCGGATGCTTGGCCGGCGGCGGCTCCTTTTCCCAGACGTCGAGGCCGGCGCCGGCGATTTTCTTGTCGCGCAAGCGCCGCCTCGAGCGCCTCCTCGTCATGGATGGAGCCGCGCGCCGTGGTGATGAAATAGGCGCGTCGGCTTCATCAGCGCATATTCGCGCGCGCCGATCATCTTGCGCGTTTCGCCGGTCAGCGGGCAGTTGATCGAAACAAAATCGGAGCGCCGCAGCAATTCGTCGAGCTCGACCTTCTCCGCGCCGCGCGCGCCGAATCGCGTCGGCGCTCAGATGGGGATCGTAGGCCAGCACCTGCATGTGGAACAGCACGCGGCATAGTTCGGCGACCCGCTTGCCGACATTGCCCAGCCCGACGATGCCGATGGTTTTGCCGTAAGCCTCGCGGCCGATATAGCCGGTGCGGCTGGTCAGATCGTGCCGGCGCGCAGCGCGCGGTCGGTCTCGTTGAAGCGCTTGACCAGAGCCAGCATCATGCCGACGACATGCTCGGCGACCGCCTCGGCATTGCCGCCGGACTGGTTGACGACGAGGACGCCGCGCTCGGTGCAGGCTTTCAGTCGACGGTGTCGTAGCCGGCGCCGTTGGTCGAAACGATCAGCAGGTTTGGCGTTCGGCCCAACAGCTCGGCGCGCGCGTGATAATGCGGCGCGAGTTCGTCGCGCGCCGAGCCGGTCTGATAGGCATGCGCGGCGGAAAGGATCTCCAGCGCAGCCGCGCCCGGGCTTCTCCTGCTCGAGCATATCGAGCCTCACGTCGCCGCGCTTGCCGAGATTTCGCCATAGCCTTGCGGCCGATGCGGCGCCACACAGAACACGCGCTTGCTGTTGACCACGTTATTCATCGATTTCCATCCCCTACTCTCTTTATTCTCGCGGCACGGTCAGCGCCGCCAGTTTCGAAATATCCTCGCTCTTGTCCAGCGCCCAGATCGCCGCGATCAGCGCCGCGACGTCGTTGTGCGGAACTGCCGCCGCAGCCGCGTCGCGCAGTTTATCCTCGATGTCCTTGTCGCTCATCGGATTGCCGTCGCTGCCGCGCGCCGCCTTGGTCGACAGCTTATGGGTCTTGCCATCGGCGGTCGCGATCTCGACGACCGCGGCGACGGTGGCGAAGGCTTCATCGCGCCGCACTTCGACGTTGCCGCGCAGCGCGACGATTGCCGGATCGTTGACGCAGGCGTCGCCGAACTGTTCGACGCCGGCTTTGCCGGTGACGAGCGCGGCGGCGACCGCGTGCTGCACGCTGACTTGCGACTGCGCGCTGGTCGAGATTTTCGGCCGGTCGGTGCGGATGCCGAGCAGCGGATTGCCGGTCACCACCACCTTGGTCACCACGGTTTTGGGATTGGCGCGCCGCCAGTCGAGCACGCAATCGAGCACCGGATGAACCACAAAGCCGCACGGATAGGGCTTGTACGAGGTTTTCACGATCTCCCACGTCGCACCGAGCCCGTCGGTGAGCGCCGCCAGCTTCGGGGTCTCGTTGAGCGCGTTGTAATAAGCCTGCACGCCGGTGAGCGGCTCGGCCGGTCCCGAAAAACCCTTCGCCGCCAGCAGCGCCGACCATAGCCCGTTGCGCGCGGCATTGCCGACGCTGACGCTTTTCGCCGGCGTGCCGAGGCATTCGCACAAGCCGGCCGCCTGCGTCGCCGCGATGCCGAGCGCCCACACCGTCTGCGCGGGATTGAGGCCGAGCAGCTTGCCGCTGCCGGCGGCGGCGCCGAACACGCCGCAGGTCGAGGTGATGTGCCAGCCTCTGTTGTAATGGCTTGGCGACATCGCCAGCCCGACGCGGCATTCGATCTCGTCGCCGAGCACAAAGGCGAGCAGCAGATCGCGGCCGCTCACCTGCCGCATCTCGCCCAGCGCCAGTAAAGCCGGCGCCACCGGCGCGGTCGGATGAATGACCGTCGGCACATGGGTGTCGCAGAAATCGAGCACATTGGCGCCGGCGGCGTTGAGGAAGGCCGCGCTCAGCGCGTCGATGCGTTCGCGCCGCCCGATCAGGGACGCCTGCTTGCCGCCGGAGAACATGGTCAGAGAGGCAAGCGCGATCTCGAACGTCGCGGTGCGGCAGCCGGTCAGCGCCACCGCGAAAAAATTCATCAGCGAGCGCTTGGCCTGATGCGCAACGTCTTGCGGCAGGTCGTCCCACCGCGTTTCGACGACGAATTGGGCCAGCCGTTCGGTCACGCCGGGATTGGTCAGCATCGCATCCTCGCAAAAGGACGGGGAGCATCGACCGACCCGCGCAAAAGTGCAAGGATAGTCAAAACATCCGAACAGACGGCAGGCGAGGAAAATGAAGACAACCTGGAAGTGTTTGCTGCTCGCGGCGGCGCTCGGCGCGGCCTTTGTCATCAAGGCGGCGGATGCCGACGATTATCCGTCGCATCCGATCAAGCTCGTCGTGCCTTTCGCGCCCGGCGGCGCGGCGGATTTGGTCGCCCGCATTATCGGCAAGCGGGTAAGCGAAACCATCGGCCAGCCGGTCGTGGTCGAGAACCGCGGCGGCGCCGGCGCCATTATCGGCACCGAGGATGTGCACAAGGCGGACCCGGACGGCTACACGCTGCTGCTCGGCCAGTCCGGCCCGATCTCGATCAATCCCGGCGTGTACAAGAATTTGCCCTACGATCCGGAAAAGGATTTTGCACCGATCACCATGACCTCGGACTACCCTTACGTTCTCGTGGTCAATGCAAAGCTTCCGGTCAAAACATTCCAAGACTTCATCGCCATGGTGAAAGCCAAGCCGGGCGAATTCAACTACGGCACCACCGGCGTCGGCTCGTCGAACCAGCTTGTCACTGAGCTGCTCTCCAGCAGGGCCGGATTGAAAATGGTTCACGTGCCCTATCGCGGCACGGCGCTGGCCGTTGCCGACCTGCTCGCCGGCCAGGTGACGATGGTGTTTTCCGATCCGGTTTCGGCGCTGCCGCATCTGCAGGCCGGCACATTGCGGGCGCTGGCGGTCACCACCAAGGAACGCTCGTCGGTCGCGCCCGATGTGCCGACGGTAGCCGAAAGCGGCTATCCGGGTTTCGAGGCCATCGCCTGGCACGGCATCCTGGCGCCGGCCAACACGCCGGCGCCGATCATCAAAAAGCTGCACGACCAGATCGTCGCCGCGCTCAACGATCCGCCGACCAGGGCGCTCATCGTCGCGCAGTCCATCCGCATCGTCGGCGACACGCCGCAAGAGTTCGCCGCCTTCATCAAGAAGGATATCGCCCAGTGGAAGGCGGTCGCCACACAGGCGAACATTTCGATCGGCCAGTGACTATTCGGCCGGCGCGACGTGGCCCTCGGCGTCGGCTTCCATCACCGGCCGCGAGAAATAAAGAAAGATCAGGAACAGCGCGCCGATGAAGCACGGCACCGCGGCGGCGTAGAAAATGCCGCCGACCTTGTAACCGAGCCCGACCAGAACCCCGGTCAGAACCGGCCCGAAGACCTGGCCGACACGGCCCATGCCCATGGCCCAGCCGATGCCGGTCGAGCGGATCGCGGTCGGATACATGCCCGCCGCCACCGCGATCAATCCGGTGCCGGTGCCGCCGACAAAAAAGCCGGCAAGAAACGAGGCGGCGCCGAGCGTCACGACTGAGGAGGTCGCCTGCCCGAACCAGGCCAAGCACAGGCCGCCGATGATGAATCCGGGAGTGAGAACGCGGAACGCACCGCCGCGATGAACCAGCCAGCCCGACATGGCGCTGGCGATGACGCTGCCGAGATTGTTCAGGCCGATGATCAATGCCGCGGCAGACAGCGAGAAGCCGACCGAATTGAGCACCGCCGGCGTCCAGAATGTCACGGTGACCAGAACCATGAACACCATGAAGAACGGTACCCACAGCAGCACGGTCGGGATGGCGCGGCCTTCGGTGAACAGATGCGTGACCGGCACGCCCCCCCGTGCCGGATCGGGCGCGGCGTAAAGCTCGGCGCCGGCCGGAATCTCGCCCGGCATGATTTTTTCGAGCGTGCGCCGCACTTCATCGTGCCCGACGCCGCGGGCGAGCAGGAAGCGGATCGATTCCGGGAGCCAGATTGCAAGAATGGTGGCGATGACGAGCGGCGCGACGGCGCCGATATAGAACACCGCTTGCCAGCCAAAGGCTGGAATGACCCAGGCGCTGGTCAGCGAGCCGATCAGGCCGCCGCCCGGAAACGACGCGAACAGTACCGTGACGAACACGTCGCGCAAACGCTTCGGCGCAAGTTCGGCGCCCATGGCGAGAAAGGCAGGCGTCACGCCGCCCAAACCCAGCCCGGCGAAGAAACGAAAGGCGAGCAATTCGTCGAGCGTGGTCGATTGCGAGGTCAGGTAGCTGAAGATCGCGAACACGATCATGGCGATGATCATGAACCATTTGCGGCCGAACACATCGGCTAGCGGCCCGAACGACAGCGCGCCGATCGCTGCACCCAACAGGCCCACCGAACCGACCTGGCCGAACTGCGGCATCGGCAGATTGATCTGATGCGCGATCGCCGGCGCGGTATAGCCGATCGCCTGGGTGTCGAAGCCGTCGAGCGCCGCGACCAGCATGCAGAGAATGAGAACGCCGACCTGAAAGCCGGAGACCGGATGCCGGTCGATCAGATCGATGACGTCAACCTTGGTCGCAGCCATGACGTTTCGCCCGCCGGTTATTTGTTGCTTTAATTCTTAACCTGTCATGCTCCGCGAAGGCGGTGCATCCAGTATTCACTACATATGAGGCTTTGCTCAGTCCGATACCTGATCCTTTTGAATACTGGATCATCCGCCTTCGCGGATGATGACAGCGGAAATGAGTCGGCACCTAACGCCGCTGGTATTACTCCGCCGCGGCGAGCGCCGCGCCGTCGCGGCCGGCGCGAACCAGCCGGCCGGGCAGCGCACCGGTATGCTCGCCGCGATCGAAGATTTGCGTGCCGGCAACGAAGGTCGCCTCGTAGCCGTCGACCTTTTGCACGAAGCGGCGGCCGTTTGCCGGCATGTCGTGGACGAGTTCAGGCTTCTGCACTTGCAGATTGTCGAAGTCGATCAGGTTGACGTCGGCGCGCAGCCCCGGCGCCAGGCGGCCGCGATCCGACAGCCCGAAGAAATCGGCGGTCTCGCTGGTCTGGCGCTTGACCAGCATTTCCACCGGCAGCTTCGGCCCGCGCAAGCGGTCGCGGCTCCAGTGGGTCAGCATGAAGGTCGGCACCCCGGAATCGACGATCGAGGTGCAATGCGCGCCGCCGTCGCTCAAGCCCAACAGGCAGGCCGGATCGTTGAGCATTTCCAGGATCGGCGCGTGGTCGCCGGTGACGTAGTTCACCACCGGGAAATAGAGATACTGGCCTTCGGCCCCGGTGATGTAGTCGTAGGCGACTTCGTCGGGCGGGCGGCCGGTGCGCGCGGCGATGGCGGCGACGCTCTTTTCCGGGCCCGGCTCGTAGTCCGGCGGATTGCCCATGACGTAGAACCGTTCCCACTTCTTGGTGACGGCCTGGCGGAACTGCGCGAGTCTTGGCGACTTCGGCATCCGACGGCGCCTCGGCGAGAATCTTCCGCCGCATGTCCGGATCGCGCAGCCGCCGGCGCTGCTCGTCGAGCGGCAGGCTTTCGAGCGCCTTGTAAGTCGGCCGCACCGTGAACGGATTGAGCGCGGTGCCGATGCCCATCATGACGCCGATTGGGCGGCCGGCCATCTGCGCGGTAATCGGCAGGCCTTGCGCGCGCATCTCGTGCACCGCCTTGATCAGGCGGCGCCAGCGCTGCGGATCCTCGTAGCGGTCGGTGAGCAGGAACCAGACCGGCCGGCCGGTATCCTTGGCAAGCTTGCGCATCCAGCGCAGTTCGAATTCTTCGTCGTCGAAGTCGGAGTTCATGCCGAAAGCGCCCATGCCGACCGCGCCGAGCGCCGAGCCGATGCCGAGGAGCTCGTGGTCATCGGCGTCGCGCGAGGCCACCAGCTCGCCGTCAGGCGTCTTGTGCGAATTGGTGCGCGACGTGGTGAAGCCGAACGCGCCGGCTTGCAGCGCCTCGATAGTGAGCCGGCGCATTTCGGCGATGTCGTCGGGCATCGCTGCTTCGCGCCGCACCGCGCGGTCGCCCATGACATAGACGCGGGTCGGCAGATGGGCGGCTTGCGCGCAAATGTCGATGGCGCGCGGCCGCCGCTCCAGCGCGTCCATGAATTGTGGGAAGGTTTCCCATTCCCAGTTCAGGCCGGCGGCCAGCACCGGATTGGGAATTTCCTCGACGCCCTCCATCAAATCCATCAGCGCGCCGCGATGCTCTTTCTTCACCGGCGCGAAGCCGACGCCGCAATTGCCGAACATCACCGTGGTGACGCCGTGCCAGCATGACGGCACCAACAGCGGATCCCACATCGCCTGGCCGTCGTAATGGGTGTGCACGTCGACCCAGCCGGGCGTCACCAGAAGACCGTCGGCATCGATGTCGCGCTTGGCGGGGCCCTGCTTGCCGCCGACCGCCGCGATGCGGCCGCCGCTGATGGCGACATCGCCGCTGAAGGCCGGTTTGCCGGTGCCGTCAACGATGCGGCCGCCGCGAATGACGATGTCGTGCATGGGTGCCGCTCCCTCAATGGCGAATTTGGCCGCTATTTTATGGTGATGATGCACCGGCATCGGCGGGTTCGCAACGGCTCCGCGGCCATTAACCCTTCATTCACCATAACGATTTATCGACCACAGGCATGCGCAAGACGCTTCTCTCGGCTTTCGGGATGGCGATCGTCCTCTCGGGCGGCCTCGTCGCCGACCGCACGGCGGCGATGCCGCTGGCCGCGCCGGCGCGTGGCGCGCCGCTCGTTGAAAAGGCCGCGATCGTCTGCGGCGGCATGGGCTGCGCCCCGGTGCAAACCAAGCAGATTCAGCGCAAAAAATTTCAGCCGCTCGGCTATACCAAGCCGCTGCCGCAAGGCGCGCCGACGCAAAGCACACTGCCGTCGAAATTGTAGTCGTCTGCGCTCGCGGCGCCCCCGGCAAGTCATTATAAGTGCCTGGCAAAGCAGCCAGAGTGTTCCCGCGTGACATCCTCCCCTACAATCCGGCTCGGCGTCGATATTGGCGGCACCTTTACCGATGTCGCGCTTGAGATCGGCGACCGGCGCACCACCGCAAAAGGCCTGACCACGCCGCGCGCGCCCGAAGAAGGCGTGCTCGCGATCGTGCGCGCGATCATTGCCGAAGCGGGCATCAAGCCCGGCGATGTCGATCTCATCATCCACGGCACGACGCTCGCCACCAACGCACTGATCGAACGCAAGGGCGCCAAGACCGCGCTGCTCACCACCGAGGGCTTTCGAGACGTCGTCGAGATCCGTCACGAAAACCGTTTCGAGCAATACGACGTCAATATCGATCTGCCGCCGCCCCTGGTGCCGCGCCGGCTCCGCCTGCCGATCCGCGAGCGCATCGACGCGCAGGGCGATGTGCTCGTCCCGCTCGACGACGCCAGCATCACCCGCGCCATCGACTCGCTCGCCGCGCAGAACGTCGAGGCGGTGGCGATAGGCTTTTTGCACAGCTTCACCAATCCGGATCATGAGCGCCGGGTCGGCGACGCCATCGCCCGCCGCTTGCCTGATCTGCCGGTGACGCTGTCGTCCGAAGTGTCGCCGGAGATGCGCGAATACGAGCGCTTTTCGACGGCGAGCGCCAATGCCTATTTGCAGCCGCTGATGGGCAGCTACCTCAAAAAGCTCGAACGCGAGCTCGCCCAAGCCGGCTTCCGCTGCCCGATGCTGCTGATGACATCGGGCGGCGGCATCACCACGATCGACACCGCCATCCGCTTTCCGGTGCGGCTGGTCGAATCCGGCCCGGCCGGCGGCGCGATTTTCGCCGCCTGCATCGCCCGCCAACACGGCCTCGACCACGTCGTGTCATTCGACATGGGCGGCACCACCGCGAAAATCTGCTTCATCGACAAAGCGCGTGCGCAAACGGCGCGCGCCTTCGAGGTGGCGCGCATCTATCGCTTCGTGAAGGGCTCAGGCCTGCCGTTGCGCATCCCGGTGATCGAGATGGTCGAGATCGGCGCCGGCGGCGGTTCGATCGCTTCTGTCGACGCGCTCGGCCGCATCGGCGTCGGCCCGCAAAGCGCCGGCTCGGAGCCGGGACCGGTCTGCTATGGCCGCGGCGGCAGCGCGCCGACCGTGACCGATGCCGACGTCGTGCTCGGACGGATCGATCCCGCGACGTTTTCCGGCGGCAAGATGGTGCTCGATGCCGCCGCCGCCAAAGGCGCCATCGAACAGCGGATCGGCGGCGACCTCAACCTCGGCGCCGAGCTTGCCGCGTTCGGCATCAGCGAGGTGGTCGATGAGAACATGGCCAATGCGGCGCGCGTGCACGCCATCGAAAGCGGCAAGGATTTGCGCCCGCGCACGCTGATCGCGTTCGGCGGCGCAGCGCCTTTGCATGCTGCCCGCGTCGCCGAGAAACTCGGCATCGGCCGCGTGCTGGTGCCGGCCCATGCCGGCGTCGGCTCGGCGGTCGGGCTGTTGCGCGCGCCGGTCGCCTACGAAATTGTGCGCGGCCGGCTGATGCGGCTGTCAACGCTCGACGCCGCGGCGGCCAACCGCCTGCTCGCCGAGATGCGCGCCGAAGCCGAAGCGATCGTGCGCCAGGGCGCGCCGGATGCCAAACTGTCGGAGCGGCGCTCGGCCTTCATGCGCTATCGCGGCCAGGGCCACGAGATCGCGGTCGAGCTTCCGGTGCGCGAATTTCACCGCCACAGACCGCGTCACTATCGCCGGACTTTTTGAAGAGGCCTATCGCCGCCTCTACAGCCGGTCGATTCCGGGCGTCGAGATTGAGATCTTGAGCTGGGTGGTTTCGGTCAGCGCGCCGGCGGAGGGCGAGCTAGCCGTCGAAGCCGCAACCAAACCGTCCCAGCCGAAGCCCCGCGCGCACCGCGCCGTGTTCGACCCCGACGCAGGCGAATTCCAGAATGTGCCGATCTATTGGCGGGGCGACCTTGCGCCGGGCACGCGGATTGCCGGGCCGGCGGTGATTGCCGAGAACGATACCTCGACGGTGGTCAGCCCTTTGTTCGACGCACATATCGACAAGTTCGGCTATATCGAGCTCATACGACGGGTCTAGACCTCAGGCGACGCAAAGACCCTCGACAGCCATCTTGCGGAACAGATGCGGCGAGCCCGTCGCGCCATCCGGGTAATGCTGCAGCTTTGATTGGAAAGTTGGATTGGCAAATGCGGCTCGAAAGGCACCGACGCTCTCCCAGACGGCGTAGTTCAAATATGTCGCGCTGCCGCCAATGCCGCGATGCAATTGGGTCGAAATAAATCCCGGTTGAGCCTTGAAGTAACGCGCATCGTCTGCCCACGCGGAGATCAAAGCATCCGATTGCTCGGGCGCCACATGAAAGATATTGACTAACGCGACGGGTTCTTCGCTGTCGTCCTTCAGCTGATCCCTAATCGACACGAGTGCATCTAACTCCTGCAACTTAAGCATCGTTACTTTTCCTCTGTTGTGAAATCCTCGTCCGGCGCGCCTATCGCATGCGCCAGGTGCTTATTCATGTGGCTGAGCACTTCGCGTGCCGTGGCGAGGCGCTCCAGGGTCAATCCGGCCATCATTTCGCGCGCCCATGGACGTTGACGCTCTTCGGCGGCCGTCGCGGCGACCCTGCCCTGGGGGGTCAAAACGACGAGCTTGGCGCGTTGGTGATGCAGGATTGGCCTCAAACCGAACCAATCCCTTTTCCGCCAGCAGATCGGCGACACGTTGAACCGACTGCCGTGACAATCCCATGTTGCGTGCGATGTGCGCGACCGGCAAAGGAACGGGCGAAAGCGCCAGCGCGCCGAGCACCTGCCACCACGCCGATGTCAGTCCAATATCCATAACCAGGCGATTGCCGGCATCGATCAGGTGTCCGTTCAACCGGAACACCGAAACGATGATGTCATCGACAGTTTCGTCCCGCCTGTTCATGACAGTCTACTGTCATAATGGGATATGACTGTCAACGTCAATGAGACCGGAAAAATCCCCCATCCAGCCGGGTGTGGAATTGCCGCCCTTGCGGACTTCGGAAACGCAACACTAGGATCGATCCATGCCCGCACGCCCCAACGCCGCGCTCGCGCAAATCCATACCCAGATCATGTGGAACCGCCTGATCGCGGTGGTCGAAGAGCAGGCGCAGGCCATGATCCGCACGGCATTTTCAGCACGTCAGTGCGCGAGGCCGGCGATCTTTCCGCCGGCGTGTTCGACCGCCATGGCCGGATGCTGGCGCAAGCCGTCACCGGCACGCCCGGCCACGTCAATTCGATGGCGAACGGCGTCAAATATTTTCTCGACGTCTATCCGATCGACGACCATGAAGCCCGGCGACCATTACATCACCAACGATCCGTGGCTCACCTCCGGCCATCTGCACGACATCACCGTGGTGACGCCGAGCTTTTATCGCGGCGAAGCGGTCGGCCTGTTCGCCAACACCATCCATGTCGTCGATATCGGCGGCCTCGGCATGGGGCCCGACGGCCGGCAGGTGTTCGAGGAAGGCCTGGCGATCCCGATCATGCCGCTCGCCCGCGAAGGCCGCATGAACGAGGATTTGCTGCGCCTGGTGCGCGCCAATGTGCGCGAGCCGCTGCAGGTCGAGGGCGACATTTACGCCTGCGCCGCGTGCAACGACGAAGGCAGCCGGCGGCTCACCGAGATGATGGACGAGTTCGAGATCGCCAATCTCGACCGGCTCGGCGACAACATCCTCGAAGCCTCGCGCGAGGCGACGCTCGCCCGCATCCGCAAGCTGCCGAAGGGCATCTACCGCAACAGCATGACGATGGACGGCTACGACAAGCCGCTCACTGCTCAATGCCGCGCTGACGATTTCCGACGACGGCATCCATGTCGATTTCGCCGGCACCTCGCCGGCATCGGGCTACGGCATCAATGTCGTGCTCAATTATTGCGTGGCCTACACCGCGTTTGGGGTCAAATGCCTGGTGGCGCCGGACGTGCCGAACAATGCCGGCTCGCTGGAGCCGATCACGGTCAGCGCGCCGGAAGGCTGCGTGCTCAACGCCAAGCGGCCGTGGCCGGTGGCGGCGCGGCATACCGTCGGCCAGATGCTGCCCGACGTCGTGTTCGGCTGCCTGCATCAGGTCATCACAGGCGGCGTGCCGGCCGAAGGCGCGTCGTCGTTGTGGAATCCGCAAATCTTTGGCGGCGGCTCGCTGGTCGACGAGGTCGAAGAAGGCACCGACGCCAACACGCTGCCGGAATTCTCCACCGTGATCTTCCATTGCGGCGGCGCCGGCGCGCGGCCGGAGAAGGACGGCTTGAGCGCGACATCGTTCCCGTCCGGCGTGCGCACCATCCCGGTAGAAGCGACCGAGAGCGTCGCGCCGGTGGTGTTCCACCGCCGCGAATTCCGCGAAAGCTCGGGCGGCGCCGGCCTGCGCCGCGGCGGGCTCGGCCAGGTGATCGAGATCGGCGGCGCCGGCGCCACGCCGCTCGCGCTGCTTGTGCAATTTCGAGCGCGTGAAGAATCCGGCGCGCGGCCGCGACGGCGGCCAGTCCGGCGCCGCCGGCACGGTGACGCTGCGCTCCGGCCGGCCGATCCGGCCGAAAGGACGCCAGACCGTGCCGCCGCGCGACGCCATCCGGCTGGAACTGCCCGGCGGCGGCGGCTTCGGCGATCCGCGCGCGCCGCGATCCGCAAGCGCGTGCGCGACGATGTGCTCGACGGCCTGATCACCGCGGACGAAGCGCGCCGCGATTACGGCGTGGTCATCGACGCGCGCGGCGAGATCGATCGCGCCGAAACCGCGCGCATCAGAAATCCGTAAAGCGAGGCACGCGCGATGCCCATGAGAATCATCGGCATGATCGGCGTCACGCCGCCGAAGAGCGACGCCACGTTGCATGTCATCGAGGGCGGCCTGTCGCCGGCCTATGTGGCGGAGGCCGCGCGCGCCCATGAAGCATCGGGTTTCGATCTGGTGCTGGTCGGCTATTCGTCGTCGTCCGCCGAAGGCTTTCTGGTCGCGCTGCACGCCGCGGCGCACGACCGAGCGGCTCGGTTATCTGATCGCGCACCGGCCGGGCTTTGTCGCGCCGACGCTGATGGCGCGCAAAGTCGCGACCTTCGACCACCTCACCGGCGGCCGGCTCGCGCTGCACGTCATCACCGGCAAGACCGACGACGAGCAGGAAGGCGACGGCGATTTCACGCCGAAAGCGGAGCGCTATCGCCGCGCCGCGGAATATCTCGAATTGATGCAGCTTGCCTGGTCGAACGAACAGCCGTTCGACTTCGAAGGCGAATTCTATCGCGTGAAAGGCGCGCATTCCGACGTGCGGCCGCTGCAAAAGCCGCATCCGCTGATCTTCTTCGGCGGCGCGTCCGACGGCGCGCTGGAAATGGGCGCGCGGCTTTGCGACGTCTATGCCATCTATGCCGAGCCGCTCGCCTCGACGCGCGAGCGCATGCACGATTTCCGCGCCCAGGCCGCGGCGTTCGGGCGCACGCCGGGCTTTAATGTCTCGGTGCGGCCGATCATCGCCGCGAGCGAAGGCGCCGCCTGGGACAAGGCGAACAAGATCCTCGCGGCGATGACCGGCGAAAACAGCAATAAAGGCTGGAGCCGGCAGGAAGCGGCGTCCGGCCCGGTCGACAATGCCGGCCGCCGGCTGATGAGCTTTGCGCTCGAAAGCGACGTCCACGACGAGCGGCTGTGGATGCCGATCGCGCGGGCGACCGGCGCGCTCGGCAATACGTCGTGCCTGGTCGGCACGCCGGAACAGGTCGCCGCGCGCGATCCTCGAATATTATAAGCTCGGCATCGGCTCGGTCCTGATCCGCGGCTTCGATCCGTTCAACGACACCGTCGAGTTCGGCCGCGAGCTCATTCCGCGGATCAAGGCCGGCGCCGGCGAGATCGACCGGCTGCAAGCCGCCGGATAAAGCGGCGGAAAATCGACAAAAGACAGATTGGGAAGGAACACATGATCAAGAAATTCCACGTCCTCTATGTCGGCCAGATCGAGCTCGACAATGTCGGGCTTGACGGCACGCCGGCCAACGAGCGGCGCTTATTCCGACGAGCGGCTGCGCGAAGCTTTCTTCACCGCGCGCGACGTCGCCCAGCTCATGGACGAGCTCGGCTTCGACGTGCTGTGGACCGCCGAGCATCATTTCCAGCGCGAGGGCTACGAGGTCTTCCCGAACCTGATCCAGCTCGGGCTGTGGCTCGCCACGCAGACCAAGCGCCTGAAATTCGGCTGCGCGTTCAACGTGCTGCCGATGTGGCATCCGATCCGCATGGCGGAAGACTACGCCATGGCCGACATCGTCACCGACGGCCGCGTCGTCCTCGGCGTCGGCCGCGGCTATCACACCCGCGAGGTCGAAAGTTTCGGCGCGCCGCTGCTCGATGCCGAGAAGAACCGCGAATTGTTCGAGGAACAGCTGCGGCTTGCTGCTGACCTGCTTCAACGAGCGAGTCGTTCCACTTCAAGGGCAAATATTACGAGGCGCCGCCGCCGGTCGATTATCGCGGCTACAAGCTCAAAGACATCACGCTGGTGCCGCGGCCGAAACATCTGCCGGTCGAAATCTGGATGCCGATCGCCAGCGGCAAGACCATCGACATGATGGCGCAATACGGCCTCAAGGCGATGGTGACGCTCAACGGCGAGAAAATCCTCGACGACGTGGTGCGCGCCTATCACGCCGCCTGCCTCAAGCACGGCCGCAACAAGCAGTTCGGCGAAGACATGATCTGGGGCGCCGGCGTCTATCTCGCCGACAGCCGCGACGAGGCGATGCGCAAGCTCGAGCCGGCGCATGACGAGCGCTTCAAATGGTTCGCGCCGTTCGGCTTCGTGCGCTATGCCGACGAGCAGGGCCGCACCTGGGGCACGCCGGGCGCGCCGTCGCGCACGCCGTCGCTCAAGGACGGCGTCGCGCAGAAGGCGTGGTTCTGCGGCCCGCCCGGCGAAGTGATCGACGGCATCAAGTCGATCGAGGCGAAATATCCGGGGCTGGAGAATTTCATGATCCATTGGGCCGAAGGCCTTTCGCCCAAGGAATTCAAGGACCAGCTGCGCTGGTTCGCCAAGGACGTGATGCCGGCGTTCAAGTAAGCCGTTACGCCGAGATCGCCACCGGCGCGCGGGCGTCGGCGTCCTGCAGCACCATGTCGGAGCCCTTTTCGCCGATCATGACCGCCGCCGCGTTGGTATTGCCCGAGACGACGGTCGGCATGATCGAGGCGTCGATCACGCGCAGGCCCTCGAAGCCGCGCACGCGCAGCCGCTCGTCCACCACCGCGTTCGGATCGGACCCCATGCGGCAGGTCGAGGTCGGGTGATAGACCGTGGAGCCGGTATCGCGCGCGAAAGCGAGCAGATCGGTATCGCTCTGGCACTGTTCTCCGGGCGTGCGTTCCTCGGCGATGTAGCGGCGCATCACCGGCTGGTTCATGATCCGGCGCAGCAATTTGAGGCTGTCGACCACGCAATCGCAGTCGGCGCGCGCCGACAGATAGCGCGGCTGGATCGCCGGCGGCATGCCCGGATCGCTCGACTTGACGTGCACAAAGCCGCGGCTCTCCGGCCGCAACTGGCAGATCGAGGCCATGAAGCCGGGAAACTCATGCAAAGCGGCGCCCGCGGTATCGGCGCTGAAAATGAGAAAGTGGATTTGCATATCGGGCGTCGCCAGTTCCGGCCGGGTGCGCAGGAACGCGCCCGCGTAACCGGCGCCGATGGTTAGGAGCCCTTTGCGCGTCGTCAGATAACGCAGCCCGGCGGCGTAGCGGTAACGCCAGTCATTAATCACTTCGTTCGCCGTGATCGGCTCGGTGCAGCGGTATTGCATGCGGATTTGCAAATGATCCTGCAAATCCGAACCGACACCCGGCATGTCGGCGACCACCTCGATGCCAAGGTCGCGCAACAGCTTGGCCGGGCCGACGCCGGACAGCTGCAAAAGCTGCGGCGAGTTGAACGCGCCGCCCGACAGGATGACCTCGCCGTTCGCATAAGCGCTGCGTGTCGTTTCGCCCTGGCGATATTCGACGCCGACGGCGCGCTTGCCGGAAAACAGAACGCGGGTGCCGAGCGCATTCGAGACGACCGTCAGATTGGGCCGCCGCCGCGCCTCTTTGAGATAACCGACCGCGGTCGACCAGCGCCGGCCGTTTCTCGTGGTGAGCTGGAAATATCCCGCGCCTTCCTGCGTCGGACCGTTGAAATCGTCGTTTCGCGGGTATCCGGCTTTTTGCGCCGCTTCAATGAAAGCTTCACACAGCGGATGCGGCTCGCACACATTGGAAACTTTCAGATGGCCGCCGACGCCATGCAGCTCGTCGGCGCCGCGCTCCTGGTCCTCGGCGCGGCGGAAATACGGCAGCACATCCTTGAACGACCAGCCGGCATTGCCGAGCTGGCGCCAGTGATCATAGTCCTCATGCTGGCCGCGGATATAGAGCAGCCCGTTGATCGAGCTCGATCCGCCCAAAACCTTGCCGCGCGGCTGGATCACCTGGCGGTTATTCAGTTCGGGCTCGGGCTCGGTCGTATAGAGCCAATTGACCTTGGCGTTCGAGAACAGCTTGCCGTAGCCGAGCGGAATGTGAATCCAGATATTGCGGTCGGGACCGCCGGCTTCGAGCAGCAAGACGCGGTGGCGGCCCGACGCGGTGAGACGATTGGCGAGTACGCAGCCGGCCGAGCCGGCGCCGACAATGATGTAGTCGAAGGACGCTTTAGACGGGATTGTAGCCATTGTTCGTTTCCCCTACTCCATTCTCATTATCGGCAATCACAAGTATAGATCATCCTGCCCCGCCAAGCGGGGAGGATAGCTGCCGAGGAGGCGCGCGTGAACAAGTTCGGCATCGGTCAGCCCGTGACGCGGGTCGAGGATCCCCGCTTCATCACCGGCCGCGGCCGCTATGTCGACGATTTCGATTTGCCGCATCAATGCTACGGCGTCGTGGTCATGTCGCCGCACGCCCATGCCCGCATCAAAAGCATCGATACTGCGAAGGCTAAGGCCGCCGCACGGCGTGTTGGCCGTGCTGACCGGCGCCGACGTCAAAGCCGACGGGCTTGGCGGGCTGACGCCGCCGATGCCCGAGGACATGGGCGGCCCGAAGGGCTTTCGCACGCCGCGCGCCATCCTCGAAGCCGATAAGGTGCGCGCGGTCGGCGACCGCGTTGCCTTTGTCGTCGCCGAGACGCTGACGCAGGCGAGAGACGCCGCCGAACTGATCGAGATCGATTACGAACCGCTGCCGGCGGTGATCGCCGTCGAGGACGCGGTGAAGCCCGGCGCGCCGGCGGTGTGGGACGAGGCGCCCAACAATGTCGCGTTCACGCTGATGATGGGCAACAAGGACGCGACCGACTCAGCGTTCGCCAATGCCAAGCACGTCGTCTCGCTAAAGCTCAACAATTCCCGCATCACCGCCAACTCGATCGAGCCGCGCGCGGCGATCGGCCAATATCATCCCGACGGCGACACCTACACGCTTTATTCGACCTCGCAGAACCCGCACGGCACGCGCTCGACGGTCGCCGGCCAGGTGTTGAAAATCCCCGAAACAAAACTTCGCGTCATCTCGCCGGACGTCGGCGGCGGCTTCGGCATGAAGCATGGCGGCTATCCCGAGGACGCGCTGGTGGCGTGGGCGTCGCGCCGGGTCGGCGGCCGGCCGGTCAAATGGGTGTCGACGCGCTCGGAGGCGCTGCTCGGCGACGCGCAAGGCCGCGACCAGGTCGTCACCGGCGAATTGGCGCTCGACGAGCGCGGCAAGATTTTGGGCCTGCGCGTCAATGCGCTGCACGCCATGGGCTCGCATGTGTTCGGCGCGGCCATGGTGGTGCCGCTGTTCGCCATCCGCCTGTCGCCGGGCGTCTATCAAATCCCGGCGGTGCATGCGGTGGCGCGGGCCGTGCTGACCAACGCCATTCCGATCGCGCCCTATCGCGGCGCCGGGCGGCCGGAGGCGACGTTCCTGATCGAGCAATTGATGGACCGCGCGGCGCGCCGTCATCGGCGTCGATCCGATCGAGATCCGGCGGCGCAATTTCATTCCGGCGGCGGCGATGCCGCACAAGCTGCAGACCGGCATCACCTATGACAGCGGCGATTTCGTCCACGTCATGGACGAATGCCTGAAACTCGCCGACTGGAACGGTTTCGCCAAGCGCGCCGCCGAATTCGAAGAAGCACGGCAAGCTGCGCGGCCGCGGCATCGGCTATTTCCTCGAAGAGGCCGCCGTGTTCAACGACCGCATGGTGCTGCGCTTCGATCCGAGCGGCATGCTCACCATCCTCGCCGGCACCCATTCGCACGGCCAGGGCCACGCCACGGTCTATGCGCAGATGGTCACCGAATGGCTCGGCGTGCCGTTCGAGAACATCCGCTTCGTGCAAGGCGACACCGACGCGGTGCCGATCGGCCGCGGCAGCTACGGCTCGCGCAGCATGCATGTCGGCGGCAACGCGCTCAAACGCGCCGCCGACGCCATCATCGAGAAGGCAAAGCCGATGGCGGCGATGATGCTGGAAGCCGCCGCCGGCGACATCGAGTTCAAGGACGGCTCGTTCCGCATCGTCGGCACCGACCGCGCGCTCGAAGCTGACCGACGTCGCCAAGGCGTTCTACCGGCCGGCGATGCTGCCGCCGCAATTCGACGTCGGGCTCGAAGCCTCCGGCACGTTCGCCGCCGAGCCGCCGAATTATCCGAACGGCTGCCACCTCTGCGAAGTCGAGGTCGATCCGGAAACCGGCGCGGTGACGCTCGCGCGTTATGCCGCGGTCGACGACGTCGGCAAGATCATGAATCACCTGCTTGTGCGAGGGACAAATCCACGGCGGCGTGGCGCAGGGCGTCGGCCAGGCGCTGATGGAAGCGATCGTGTTCGATTCCAGGACGGCCAGCTCGTCACCGGCAGCTTCCAGGATTACGCCATGCCGCGCGCCGAGGATTTTCCCGATCTGGTTTCGGAACTGACCGAGGTGCCGGCAACAACCAATCCGCTCGGCGTCAAAGGCGCGGGCGAAGCCGGCGCAACCGGCGCGCCGCCGGCGATCATCGGCGCCATTCTCGACGCGCTAAAACCGCTCGGCATCGAGCATATCGACATGCCGGCGACGCCAAGCCGCGTCTGGGCGGCGATCAATGCGCGTAGGCCAACCAAAAGCGGCGGAGTAACGCAGATGAGCGAAGCCGCACAATCTTTTCGCCGACGGCAAAGCCTATGAGCGGCTGCATGGGCCGCTGGAGCCGCCTCGCCGGCGAGAAATTTCTCGACTGGCTCGACCCGCCGAAGAATTTGAGCTGGATCGATGTCGGCTGCGGCAACGGCGCTTTCACCGAGGTGCTGATCGCGCGTTGCTCGCCGGCGGCGGTGACCGGCGTCGATCCGTCGGACGGCCAGCTCGCTTTTGCGCGCACGCGGCCGGGCGCGAAGATGGCGCAATTCCGCGTCGCCGATGCGCAAATCCTGCCGTTCGCCGACAACAGTTTCGACGCCGCGTCCATGGCGCTGGTCATCACCTTCATCCCCGATCCTGTCAAAGCGGCGAAAGAAATGGCGCGCGTGGTGAAGCCGGGCGGTTGGGTCGCGACTTACATGTGGGACTTTGCCGGCGGCGGCTTGCCGACTCCGGCCGATCTCGGCGGCGGCGAGTCGCTGGGCATGAGCGACCGGTGCGGCCGAACGTCTATGCACTCGCGCCACGACGACATGCGGGCGATCTGGCAACAGGCCGGCCTGCACGTCGCTCGACATGCAGGTGATCCGCATCCAGGTCGCCTTTTCCAGCTTCGACGATTTCTGGGACTTCGAACAGCGTGCCGGTCGGCCCGGCCGGCCAAGCGGTCGCGGACCTGTCGCCGGACATGCGGGAAAAGCTCAAGGCAGCGCTTGCGCGAGCAATTCTGCCCATCGCCGCCGACGGGAGCATCGCCTACGAAGCCTTCGCCAATGCCGTGAAAGGCCGCGCGCCGGCTTAAACAGCGCACCACAGGCCGTTCAAAGGTGTTATTCTCGCGTCACAGCCGACGTGGCCGGGACTTTGACCGATGGCAGGTTCGGCAACGAAGCAAAGCGGTTCGATTTCGACAGTGCGGCGGCGTGCTGTCCCGCCTTGCCTACCGGCGTGCCAAAAGCGAAGGCGTCGACGTCGCGCCCCTCCTCGCCAAAGCCGGCCTGACCCCCGCGATCATCGACGACCAGAACGCAAGAGTGGGCGTCGCCAACCAGATCAAGTTCGTCGATCTCGTCGCCGCAACGCTCGGTGACAAGAACCTCGGATTTCATCTCGCCTACGAGCACGACGTCCGCCAGATCGGATTGCTGTACTACGTCGCCGCCTCCGCCGACACGCTTGGCAACGCGCTGCGCCGGGCGGAGCGCTATGTCGGCGTTCAGAACGAGGGCGTGAAATTTAAGGTCAGCAAGGGCAAGTCGGTTCGCCTGGACATCGAATATGCCGGCGTGGCGCGTCACACCGACGTCCAGCAGATCGAGTTTATTATCGCCTCGATGATCCGCATTTGCCGGCAATTGACCGGACGCAATCTCAATCCCACCCGGGTGCGCCTGATGCATCGGCTCGGTGACGACAAACGCAAACTGGAGCGGCTGTTGGACTGCACCATCGACGACGATTTCGGCGCCGACCGGATTGAATTCCCGGCGGCGAGCTGGGATCTGCCATTGGTGTCGGCGGACCCGCATCTGCACCGGCTATGCGTGCAACGCTGCGAGGAGGCGCTGGCGGGCCGCGCCAAGAGCGCCAGCCCGTTGAAGGTGCAGGTCGAGAATGCGATCGCGGCGCTGTTGCCGCATGGACAGGCGCGCCACGATCTGGTGGCGACGCAGCTTGGCATGAGCCCGCGAACCTGGCGCGGCGATTGTCGTCCGAGGGTTCGTCATTCGCCGCGATATTGGAGGACGTACGGTCCGCTTTGGCGCACCGCTATCTCACGGATCGTACGTTGCCGATTTCCGAAATTGCCTGGCTGCTCGGTTACGCCGAAATCGGCACATTCACGCGCGCCTACCAGCGCTGGACCGGAATGCCGCCCAGCATCGCACGGGCGCGGCAGCAGCGGCCGGTCGACTGGAGCGTTTCCTAGTCTCGACGGCGGATATTGGCGTCAAACAACAAATTTCTGGCAGCAAACGACAAGACGCCGCGGGCGCCTTTCCGTTATGCGACCCTCCCCACATTAGCGAGACCGCATTCCAATGATCAAAAGCATTACCGGGGATCTGCGCGCCATTGCCGAACGCTGCTCAGGATTTGCCCGCGATTGCAGGAAATATGAGCTGTCGCGGACATTGCAGGAGCTCAGCATTGAATTGATGACCAAAGCGTCCGAGCTCGAACGGAAATTCGGCGAATAATAAAATCCCGCCGGGACCTTTTCAGCGCATCCGCTCCGGCATGACCGCCTGACGGCCGAGCTGTTGCCAGGCCGCCGGCGCGCCGGCTTGTTTGGCAGCTTCGGCGGGCGGCAGGTCTTGTCCCAGCGGATGCCGATGAAGCGCTGGCCGTTGACGCCGTCGGACGCCTTCGAGCACAGCCAGACGAGCGGCGGCACCATGACTTCGGCCGGGATCAGTATGGTGCGGTCGGGCGCCATGCTGGGCATGACGATGCGCGTGTCGACGGCGCCGCCCGGCACCAGGACATTCGCGGTGACGCCGGTGCCTTCGAGTTCGGCCGCCAGCGCCGCGACCAGCGCCTCGTTGGCGGCCTTGGAGGCGCCGTAGGGCTGCATCAGATTGCGCCACATCGTGTCGAGGCTCGTCGTCACGTTGACGATGCGGCCCCAGCGTTGCGCCAACAGCGCCGGCAGCGCGGCGCGCGTCATCAGGAATGCGGCGATCAGGTTGACCTCGATGACGCGGCGAAATTCTTCCGGCGTCGTTTCCCACAATTTTCCGACCGGCCGGTCCGTGCCCCGGACAAGCTCGGTATTGATGCCGGCATTGTTGACGAGAATGTCGAGCCGGCCGAAGCGCTCGGTGGCGGCGCGCAAAATTTTTGGCGCGCTTTCGTCCCAGGTGATGTCGGCGGTAATGCCGAGAAAACGGTCGCCGGCGCCGCGGTCTTCCGCGGCATCCTGCGTTTCCTCGATTGCCTGATCGTCGATCTCGACGCCGGCGACACAGGCGCCGGCATCGAGCAGTCCGAGCGTCATGACCCGGCCCATGCCGCGCCCGGCGCCGGTCACGATCGCGACTTTTCCATCAAGAGTTCCGGCCATGATTTGTCCCTTCCCGGTCTTGCAGTAGCGTCAAATGACGCGATTATACGGCGATATCGCGAGTGGCGAAGCCGTACTTCGGCCGGTTGCGCGGGTAGCGCTGCACGCCTATATTCCGCCCGCTTTCCAGTCATCCCTGATGACGTTGAGTGGCTTCGCCCGGACGGGCGGGCGGAGCGCAGAGAAGATTTACCCTCATGGCGACCGCGCCCCTGATGCCCAAAGCGACCGCCGTATGGCTGGTCGAGAATACGTCGCTGTCGTTCGACCAGATCGCGCAGCTGTGCAACCTGCATCCGCTGGAAGTCAAAGCGATCGCCGACGGCGACGCCGCGCAAGGCATCAAGGGCCTCGATCCGATCCTCACCGGGCAATTGACGCGCGAGGAAATCGCCGCCGCCGAAGCCGATCCGAGCCACAAGCTGCACATCGCCGAACCGAAAGTTCGCCTGCCCGAAGCCAAGCCGAAAAAGGGCCCGCGCTATACGCCGGTGTCGCGCCGCCAGGACCGCCCGAACGCGATCCTCTGGCTGGTGCGCAATCATCCCGAGCTCAAAGACAGCCAGATCATGCGGCTGGTCGGCACCACCAAGTCGACCATCTCGGCGATCCGCGAGCGCACGCACTGGAATTCGGCCAGCCTGACGCCGCTCGATCCGGTGACGCTCGGCCTCTGCTCGCAGATCGATCTCGACCTCGAAGTGCAGAAGGCGGCCAAGGAAAAGCCGGTTCCGGTCGAAGAGCATGGCGCGACACTGTTGCCCGCGTCCGTCACCACCGCGCCGAAAGCGGAACCCGAGCCCGAGCCCGAGCCCGGCAAGAAACCGGCCGACGACCTCAACGTCGACGCCGTGTTCGCCAAGCTCAAGCAAATCGGCGGCAAGGGCGAGTAGTCGTCATGCCCCGCGAGGCGGGGCATCCTGTATCGGTGCGCGCGCCGGCCCATACTGGATCGTCCGCCTTCGCGGACGATGACAGGGCATTACCCCCGATCATTCCGCAGCACCACGCAGGCGCCGCCGGCGGCGATCAGCTTGTTGCAGAATTTTTCCAGATAGCGGCGGTCGTCGTCGGCGATGCGGATGTTGTAGCGCAGTGCGCTGCCCAGTCCGATGCCGCGGCTGCGCACCACGATCGGCTCGCGATCGCCGATCAGCGCCGCATATTGTTTCTGGATGGCACGATAGATCGCCCAGGCCTTGCTCTCCGACCAATTGGCGGTGAGCTGCATGCCCCAGCGCGGCACGTAAGACGCGATGCGCTGCGCCTCGTCCTTCGGCGCCAGGATCAGATTGGCAAGCCGCGTGCACGGCACGCCCTGCGGGATCGTGGTCTCCGGCGTTTGCGGCGGCGACGGCGACGGCCCATTCGTCCGCCGTCCAGCCGGTGATGATCGCGACGTAGTTGCGCGTCTCCTCCGGCAGCGAACGCCGCCCGGCGAGCCAGGCGGTGACGCGCCCCGGACCGGCATTATAGCCGGCCGCGGCGAGGCCGAGATTGCCGAACTGCGCTTTGCAGGTCGTGCAGATAGCTCGCCGAATTTTTCAGCGCCTCGATCGGATCGAACGGATCGGCGAGCCCGCGATAATCCGCCGTCGCCGGCATGAATTGCGCGATGCCCTGCGCGCCCTTGTTGCTCACGGCCTGCGCATTGAACCGGCTCTCCTGCCAGATCACGCGGGCGAAGAACTCGACCGGCAGCCCGTTCTCCGCCGCGTCCTGTTCGACCGCGCGGCAGATGTCGTCGGCGGTGGGGGGATTGTTGGGGTGGGCGGCGTTGCTGTCTGAGGAGCCGGCGCGGGCGCGGGCTTGGTTTGTTGGCGAATTCGCGGGCGATTGCGCGAGTCGCAGGCGCGCTCACCGCTACCCATGTGCACAGGAACAATCGTCCGGCAAAACGCATCATGCGAGTTAACGAATCCGGGCTGAATTTGTTCAGGCGCCCACGCCCTTCCCCTTCAACGCGCCGCCGATCTCATCGAGCACCGCCGGATCGTCGATGGTCGCCGGCATTTGCCAGGCATCGCCGTCGGCGATTTTCTTGATCGTGCCGCGCAGGATTTTTCCGGAGCGCGTTTTCGGCAGCCGCGCCACCGTGATGGCGAGCTTGAACGCCGCCACCGGCCCGATCTTGTCGCGCACCAGCGCGATGCATTCCTTCTCGATCTCGGCCGGCGGGCGGTTGACGCCGGATTTGAGCACGATGAAGCCGCACGGCACTTCGCCCTTGAGCTCGTCCTTGATGCCGAGCACGGCGCATTCGGCGACGTCGGGATGCGACGCCAGCACCTCCTCCATGCCGCCGGTCGACAGCCGGTGGCCGGCGACATTGATGATGTCGTCGGTGCGGCCCATGACGAAAATGTAGCCGTCCTCGTCCTTGAATCCGGCGTCGGCGGTTTTGTAATAGCCGGGAAATTCGTCGAGATAGCTTTCGCGCATGCGCGCATCGGCCTGCCACAGCGTCGGCAGGCAGGCCGGCGGCAGCGGCAGTTTGACGACGATCGAGCCCATCGTGTTCGGCGCGACCTCGTGGCTCGCCTCATCGACGACGCGCACGTCGTAGCCCGGCATCGCCACCGTCGGCGAGCCGTGCTTGATCGGCAGCATGCCGAGGCCCACCGGATTGCCGGCGATGCACCAGCCGGTCTCGGTCTGCCACCAGTGATCGATCACCGGCTTTTTCAGAAGTTTTTCCGCCCATTCGAGCGTCGGCGGATCGGCGCGCTCGCCGGCAAGAAACAGCGTGCGGAATTTCGACAGATCGTGCTGCGCGAACAGTTTGCCCTGCGGGTCTTCTTTCTTGATGGCGCGGAACGCGGTCGGCGCGGTGAACATCGCGACGGCGCCATGCTCGGCGATGACGCGCCAGAACGCGCCGGCGTCGGGCGTGCCGATGGGCTTGCCCTCGTAGAGGATCGTGGTCGCGCCATGCAACAGCGGCGCATAGACGATGTAGGAGTGGCCGACCACCCAGCCGATATCGGACGCCGTCCACCACACCTCGCCCGGCTCGATGCCGTAGAGATTTTTCATCGACCATTTGAGCGCGACCATGTGGCCGCCATTGTCGCGCACCACGCCTTTCGGCCGTCCGGTCGTGCCCGACGTATAGAGAATGTAGAGCGGATCGGTCGCCGCAACCGGCACGCAGTCCCAAGCGTTGCGCGCATGGATGAGCGCGTAATCGCGCATCGCCGCCCAATCGCGGTCGCGGCCTTCGATCAATTTCGCTTCGGCTTGCGGCCGTTGCAGGATGAGGCAGGCGTCGGGCTTGTGGGCCGCGACAGCGTGATCGCTTCGTCGAGCAGCGGCTTGTAATGGACGATGCGGCCAGGCTCGATCCCGCAGCTCGCGGACAGGATCGACTTTCGGCTTGGCGTCATCGATGCGGGTCGCCAGTTCGCGCGCGGCGAAGCCGCCGAACACCACCGAATGAATGGCGCCGATGCGCGCGCAGGCGAGCATCGCGATCACCGCTTCCGGCACCATCGGCATGTAGAGAATGACGCGGTCGCCCTTGCCGACGCCGAGGTCGCGCAGCATGCCGCCGAGCACCTGGGTCTCGGTCAGAAGCCGGTGATAGGTGATGGTGCGCTTTACGCCGGCGAGCGGGGAATTGTAGATGATTGCCGCCTGGTCGCCGCGCCCGGCATCGACATGGCGGTCGACCGCGTTGAAGCAGGTGTTGCAGACGCCGTCGGTGAACCAGCGGCCGTAAATGCCGGCCTTCGGCGTCGAACACGGTTTTCGGCTTTTCGAACCAGTCGATGTCGGCCGCCGCCTCGCCCCAAAAGCCTTCCGGATCGCGCTGCCAGCGCGCATAGACCTCGTGATAGCGGCTCGAACGGGCGTCCATAGTGCGGCCTCCGCGCGAATTATACCGCGTCATTCCCGCTGCAATGAGTTGCAGTAGCGAATAGCCGGAAGACCGCTTCACTCCACTCGCTATATGCCCTATTCGCTATTCGCCACTCGCTCTTCGCCATTTGCAAAATCCCCGTGATCACCGATCCCGTCTTCTACCTTCTGGCCATTCCCGCCGTGATCCTGCTCGGACTGAGCAAGGGCGGCTTCGCCGGTCTCGGCATGGTCACGACGCCGATGATGGCGCTGATCATGCCGCCGCTGCAGGCGGCGGCCATCCTGCTGCCGCTCCTGATCATCCAGGACGCGATCTCGGTGTGGACCTACCGCCGCGCCTGGAGCGCATGGAATTTGAAGGTGCTGATTCCCGGCGCGGCGATCGGCATGACCGCGGGCGCATTGTTCGCCGGCTACGTTTCCAATGCCGCGATCGAACTGACGGTCGGCGCGATCGGTCTGTTCTTCGTGTTCTATACATGGTCGGTGCGATGGCTCCGGCCCAATCTCGCGCCTGCCGGGCAAGCGCCGAGCCGGCCGCACCCCGTTCTCGGCGTCATCTAGGGCGCGCTGTCCGGCTTCATGTCGCTTCTGATCCAGGTCGGCGCGCCGCCCTATCAGATCCACATCCTGCCGCAGCGGCTCGACAAGCTGACGCTGGTCGGCACCACCGTGATTTTCTACGCCTTCATGAACATGATGAAGATCGTGCCCTATTTCGCGCTCGGCCAATTCTCGACCGCGCAACTTCGCCACCTCGATCGCGCTGTTGCCGCTCGCCGTGGCCGCCAACCTTGCCGGCATCTGGCTGGTGCGCAGGACGCCGACCGAGTGGTTTTATCAGATCGCCTATGTGCTGATGTTTTTCATCTCGCTCGCATTGCTGTGGCAGGGATGGAGGGGGCTATAGCTTTCCGCTAGGCTCCCGCGACTGATTTATTTTACCGATTGTCGAGCCGCTATGATCGACGGCCTCAAGCCTGTCACCGCGTCAGGCCTGCCCTGCAAGATTTGCGGCGGTCAGGCCGCACTCTACGGCGTCGTCGATTTTCATAAATCGTGCGAGCAGGGCCGCGGCAAGCATTTCACGCTGTCGGGCGTGCCGATCTATTATTACCGCTGCTCGAATTGCAAATTCGTTTTCACCGAGGCCTTCGACGACTGGAGCGCCGAACAGTTCAAAACCAATATCTATAACGACGATTACAAACTCGTCGATCCGGATTACGAGACGGCACGGCCGCTCGTCAATGCGGAGTTCGTGGCGGAGCTGTGGGGGAGCCATCAAGACACAAACGCGCGTGCTCGATTACGGCGGCGGCAACGACACGTTTTGCGCCGTGCTGCGCAACGCCGGCTTTCCGGTGGCCGTCAGTTACGACCCGATGGTGCCGCAATACGCGCGGCGTCCGGAGGGAAAGTTCGATCTGGTGACATGTTTTGAAACGCTGGAGCACATGCCCGATCCGGTGGCGGGCATCGCCTCGATCGTCGAATTCGCCGCCGACCCCGGACTTATTTTTTTCAGGACGCTGGTGCAGCCGGGAGACTTCGACCAGCACGGGCTCAATTGGTGGTATGTCGGGCCGCGCAACGGCCACATCTCGATATATTCAAGGCAAGCGCTGAGCGCGGCCTGGGAGCGGCACGGCTACAAAGTGGCTTCGGTCAACGACAGTATGCATTTCGCGTTTCGCAACCTGCCGCCCTTTCTGGTAGTGTCCTAATTTGAAGTCAGGCTCGGCTTTGAGCCTTTGAAAGCGACGGCCTCGACGATCTCGTCTTTGTCCCTGTGGTGGATGGTCATCGTCTCTTTTTCGCCGTGGCAAAAGACGGTCACAGTCCATATGCCGGTCGAGGGATTTAAGGAGGTCGCCATGTTATCGACCTCGCGCCCACATTTTTCGCATTTGGGCGTTGGGAACGGCACGTTATTCGCCTCCGGCCGCGTGCCGATGCTCCGCCACAATAGCCGCCCGTACTGCCTCCACTGGCGACGTAATCGGCGGCAAGTGCAGCACGGCAAAAAACCGCCGCTTATCGCTACCCTCTATCGGCGATGACCACGCATAGGCTCTAGTCGCCGTAAAATGCCCTTGGAGGTCGAATACATGGACGATGCCTTCCCATACTACGGCGTCGCCGTGACGTTCCCGAACGGGTACAGATTGTGTCAGCGTGGCCTTGCAGGTGTGCATGCGCTCGACGGCCAGTTTCAATTCGGCGCCCTCAACCTCCATCAGCGCGCTCCAATATCGTTCACAAAGGCCATTGGACCAAGGAGGGCGAATGATCTCGACCCTGCGGTTGACCGCTCGGCTATCCGCGAAAGCATCGCATGGCACAGAGCGACAATAAAAATGCAAGCGGCAACAAAGTCACCAAGCAATCCGAAGCGACTCATGTCTAAGTCGATTTCCATGGGGTCGCGCTGCCAGTCCGAAATCAGGCGACTAAGTGATTGCCTTTCATGTTGCCTCAAGCGCGCCGGAAACCAAACACCGTGAGACTGTCGGTACTGAAGATCGTTTCGAACCCCACTTAGCCAGCTATAGCCCGTTCTGCGCCGCATGATTTCGATCAGGGCATCAAGCTGAGAAAACACAGCCAGCGCATCTGAGGAAACAAGTGACCCGGTCAACGTGGCCTCCGACAGTCGTCGAACGTGCAGCCCAAACACTGTCCAAAAGGCCTCATGAATCCCTGCGGCGCCTCTCGTTTTTGTGCATTTTAGGGCCGTTGAACTGGGTGTAAGCGAGCATCGGTAAAGCCCGGCATCTACGTCGAATGACCAATTGCGCCCCAGTGCCTCGCCGAGTTCGATCAACCGGCCGACATGCTGCCGATCGAAAAAGGAACAAGCTTCACCGAAAATACGAATTAGAGCGTGACCGGCGTAAAAAGCAGCGTAATAGACCTTCACTAAAGACCACGCCACAGTGTCTCGCTGGATGATTTCCGTCGCCACTGGCGAAATCGTTTGAAAGGCGGCGAAGGAAAACCGGCAACAATCCCCAGCTAAGGCACCAACAATGGCCCGCGTCTCCATAAAATCCAGCGTGAAGCTTCGATCTAAGTCATCAAAGAAAAGATCGTAGGCTGATGTTTCGGAAACGATAATATCCGCTAGTGTCGTAACGCGCGCGCGGCCAGCGAGAGTTGCTAGTTCTCTCACTATGTATGGCTGGAGGGCGTCGGCCACCAGCGACATTTTAGATTACGGAATTGCCGCTAATTGAGAAGCTGGATTCCAGTTTTTTTCGAAAACCATCCGCTAGATTGATATGCGTTCCGCCGGCCCTTTGTAAGTCGGACCGCCGTATCTTTTGTAGCGGTTTCAGAATCTCCTCAAAATTTTGCACTGTGAATTGTCGGCCAAATCTGTCAGACACCCTTCCAACGACAAACGGAAAAACGAGCAAGATTGCTCTAAACAGCGTGGCGTTTGTGATCATTTTGCTTGATCCGACGCTCGTTCGCATCGCGGTAAGCCAAACCTGCAAATAGTTGCGGAGCACTTCGTAGATACGTTGAGCGTCGCTATCGCCAAAACTATGAAATACAGCCTTAAGCGCAGCATTAAATGTGACGCGCGAAAGTTTCCCTTCGGCCTTCTCCGAAGGCGTCATCAATCCGTATAGCGGACTATCGGTTTCTTTGTTGAAAAGATCGTAGACTGATCGAAGCTTAGCTTCGTCATCAAACTTGGCTTGCGCCAACTTCTTAATTTCGAGCAATAGTTCGTTCGGGACGGGGCGTTGTTTGGTGTTGATGTCCATAAAGAGACTAACCTCTTCTGCTTTGTGAAGTCCGGCATAGATGACGACCGGAACGCGAAGCTTTTTATTCTGCGCCTCGTGGAAACCGTAAACGCGATGCTGACCATCCAAAATGAGAAATGCTCTTGGGTTTTTTTTGAAACTAATAGTTCGATTGGGAGTGCTGTACTTAAACTCCGCCTCGGGCTGAGCCGATAAAATGATTGATCCAGGTATCGTGCCTAGTCCGGAGTTTATGTATTGGGCGATTTCTTTCGCGCGTCGATGGTTCAAACGCCGCTGGAAACCCAATAGGGGATTCTCTATTCGCCTATCGACGCTGCATGTTGCCGCAAGCACGTCGATCGGCATCGTCAGCGTGTAGAATCGATGTTTGCCCTGACGGACCAAGCTTGCGGTGTATCTAACTGTATCGCCAGACTCGTCAGCCACACCGTCAGCCTCATCTAAAACGCCATTTACGGGACCATTCGCCATTTACAACCTCCCCGCGAAAACCCGGCCGGTTTTTAAAACATGTGTATTTTCATATGCTTATTGACCTGTCGTCCGCCCACTGATCCGTCCGATTAGGCGTTTGTAGTGGGTCAGGCGCTTTTCGGCCAGTCGGATTACCGCATCTTGCCACTCCCGCGGAGGCGTCCGATAGGCCTTGGCGGCCGGCGAAAGCCGGGCCTGCCGAATAGCGGCCACGGAAACGCCCAAGGCATCGGCCAATTCTTCGTGGCTGATTCGGTCGAATAGGCCGTCAGTGGCTTCTTTGAAATTCATGTATGCACTCTAGTTGACAAACCTCATTTTGTCAACTATACTGCATACAGTTGATTTAGGAAAGTGCCATGAACCGGACCCCGCTCGCCCGACGAACCCAAATCATTAATTGCTTGGTCGAGGGCAATTCGATCCGCTCCACCGAACGGATGACCGATACGCATCGGGATACGATCATGCGGCTCATGGTCGAGGTCGGGAACGGCTGCGCCGCTCTTGCCAATGAGCAAATGCGCGATCTCGATTGCCGCCGCATTCAGTGCGACGAAATCTGGACATTTTGCCGGATGAAGCAGTTCCGCATTCCGCGCTTCACTGACCGGACCAAGATCGGCGATCAATGGACCTTTGTAGCCATTGACCCAGATACTAAGCTGATCCCGGCCTATCGCGTCGGCAAGCGCACGCGCGAGACAGCCATCGCCTTTATGGGCGATCTATCGGAGCGGTTGAGCAACCGCGTCCAGATCTCATCCAACTCACTGTCAACCTACGTTGACGCGGTAGAGCGGGCTTTCGGTGCGGATGTGGACTACGGGCAGATTGTTAAATTTTACGATGCCGAGCCTATCGGGCCGGGGCATTACGCCCCGCCGCGCGTGACAGGCGCGGCGCGCACAGTTATCGCGGGACGCCCTGACCAAAAGCATATTTCGACTAGTCATATTGAGCGTCAAAATTTGACGATGCGAATGAGCATGCGTCGGTTTACGCGGCTGACAAACGCTTTCAGCAAGAAGCTTGAAAACTTGCAGGCGGCAGTTGCCCTGCATTTCGCGCACTACAATTTGGTCCGACTGCACAAGACGTTGCGGATTACACCAGCGATGGCAGCGAACGTGACGGATCGGGTATGGTCGCTTGAAGAATTGGTGGAGCGAACGTCGAGGTAGCAAAATGAGCGACAAAACTTTCACAGATGGCTTTATCGCTGGCTGGAAATCAGTAATGGGCGCAAGTGCCAATATTCCCCTAATACCACCGCACTCTGTTCCGGCTGGCACCACGGCTTACGGTCACGGCATTGCCAAAGGCGTTGAAGCCGCCAATCAGCGTAAAGCTGAAATGGAAGGCAAAACTTCAAATTAGGACACTACCCCCTTTCTTGCCCATTTGCAAAAATGACGGGTGCCAAGCGCGTGGTGCCGGTGAGTGACATGAAGACGCCGTACGATACCGACCTCGACCGCAACGCGGCGAATTTTCAGCCGCTCACCCCGCTGTCGTTTCTGGCGCGCGCCGCCGAGATTTATCCCGACCAGACCGCGATCGTTCACGGCGCGCGGTCATGGACCTATGCGCAGTTTTACGCGCGGGCGAGGAAATTCGCCTCGGCGCTGGCGAAACGCGGCATCAAGCGCGGCGACACCGTCGCGGTGGTGCTGCCCAACGTGCCGGCGATGCTGGAAGCGCACTACGGCGTCGCCATGGCCGGCGCGGTGCTCAATTCGATCAATACGCGGCTCGATGCCCCTATCATCGGCTTCATGCTGGACCACGGCGAAGCCAAGGTTTTGATCGCCGACCGCGAATATTCCAAGACCGTCAAAGCCGCGCTCGCCGCCTGCAAGGCGCGGCCACTGGTTATCGACTATGACGATCCGGAATTCACCGGCCCCGGCGAGCGGCTCGGCAATCTCGAATACGAGGACTTTTTGCGCGACGGCGACGCCGATTTCGCGTGGCTCTTGCCGCACGACGAGTGGGACGCCATCGCGCTCAATTACACCTCGGGTACCACCGGCGATCCCAAAGGCGTCGTCTATCATCACCGCGGCGCTTATCTGCTCGCCATCGCCAACGTCATCACCTGCGGCATGGCCAAGCATCCGGTCTATCTGTGGACGCTGCCGATGTTCCACTGCAACGGCTGGTGCTTTCCGTGGACGCTGTCAGTGGTCGCCGGCACCCATGTCTGCCTGCGCGCGGTCCGTGCCGCGCCGATTTTCGACGCCATCGCCAGGCATAAAGTGACGCATCTGTGCGGCGCGCCGATCGTGATGTCGACGCTGCTCAACGCACCGGACGGCGAGCGCAAACCGCTGCCGCATACCGTCGAATTCGTCACCGCCGCGGCGCCGCCGCCGGAATCGGTGCTGGCGGCAATGCAAGCGGCGGGCTTCAACGTTACCCATGTCTATGGCCTGACCGAAACCTACGGCCCGGCCAGCGTCAACGACTGGCATCGCGAATGGAACGCGCTCGGCGATAGCGAACAGGCGGAAAAGAAAGCGCGTCAGGGCGTGCGCTATCCGGTGCTCGAAGCGCTCGACGTGCTCGACCCGGAGACGATGGCGCCAGTGCCGCGCGACGGCGCGACGCTCGGCGAAGTGATGTTCCGCGGCAACGTCGTGATGAAGGGCTACCTGAAGAACAAGCCGGCGACCAAGGCGGCGTTCGCCGACGGCTGGTTTCATTCCGGCGATCTCGGCGTCATCCATCCCGACGGCTATATCCAGCTCAAGGACCGTTCCAAGGACATCATTATTTCCGGTGGCGAGAATATTTCTTCGATCGAGGTCGAGGATGCGCTCTATAAGCATCCGGCCGTGAACGTGGTCGCCGTGGTGGCCAAGCCCGACGACAAATGGGGCGAAACGCCGTGCGCCTTCGTCGAATTAAAGGCGGGCGCCAGCGCCAGCGCCGACGAACTGATCGCCTGGTGCCGGCAAAATCTTGCCGCCTACAAATGCCCGCGCACTATCGTGTTCGCCGAGATCCCGAAAACCTCGACCGGCAAGCTGCAAAAGTTCAAGCTGCGGGAGAAGGTGAAGAACGTTTAGACGCTCGTCATGGGCGGGCTTGACCCGCGCATCCATGCTGCCAACGCACAATAAAAAGAGTTCCGGAAAGGCCCGCGCACGCCGCGGGTCAGCATGGATTGCCGGATCGAAGTCCAGCAAAGGCGACCGTTGAAATTCCCGGTCAGTGAACGAGCGCTACCTGGCGTAGCCGTTCGATCTCGTCCTTTACATGCAACTTGCGCCGTTTGAGTTCCGCAATTTGTAGGTCATCGGCGGAGGGGTGGGTTTGCGCGTCGAGGATTTCCTGTTCGAGCGCCTCGTGCCGTTTCTCGAGTTCCGCAAGATGCAATTCAATCGCCATGTGGCATGCCTCCTTGCGTCAAATTGCTGCCTTATCGAAGCCTACACCCATACAACCGCCGGCAGGATACTCCTTTTCGGCGGTTCCGAAAATCCCCGGACCTCCGGTTGTGCACTATTCGCCCTTCCGGCGGTGCGGGCTTGTGGCGGTTTAACCAAAACGCGATAATCCATAGTCACTTACTGGCGACGACTGGCCGAACACCGCGCCAAAAGGGCCGAGAGCATGATCCCGAAAAGTGGCGGCCGGTTTTCGGGCGAGATCGTGCTCCACTAAAACGCACGACTAAGGCGGCGATGACAGCAGAGGAAGAACGCGAGCTTCGGGCGCAACTGGCGCGCCTGCAGCAGGAGCATCGCGACCTCGATGCCGCGATTGCCGCGCTGCAGGAATCAGTTGGCTCCGATCTCATTCAGGTGCAGCGCCTGAAGAAGCGCAAACTGTATTTGCGCGACCGCATCACCTTCATCGAAGACCAGCTCACGCCGGATATCATCGCGTGATCGGCCTAGCCGGCGCGGCGCGCCGTGCGTTCGCCCTTGCGGGCATACATCGCGGCATCGGCGCGCTCGATCACCATGGCCGGCGTGTCGAGCGGACCGAGGGGCGCGACACCCGCGGAAGCGCCGACCACAAGCGTCGAACTGGCCCAATGCACCGGCGTCGCATAGACGGCAGCTTCCAAAGCCGCGGCCTTGGCCGACGCGGCCGGCGCGGCAACGTTCCACAACAATACCGCGAATTCGTCGCCGCCGACCCGCGCCACGACGTCGGACGCCCGTACGCTCCTCGTCAGCACCGCCGCGATCGCGCGCAGCACGGCATCGCCGGCGGCATGGCCGTGACGATCGTTCACCGGCTTGAAGCCGTCGAGATCGACATAGACAAGCGCGGCGCTGGTGCCATAGCGCTTGATGTAAGCCAGCGAGCGCTTGAGCTCGCGCTCGAAGCCGCGCCTGTTGAGCACGTCGGTGAGCGGATCGATGTCGACGCGCGCCTCGAGATCGCTGATGCGCGCCCGCGAGGCTTCGAGCTCGGCGGCGAGCGCGTCGACTTCGGCCGCAAGCCGCATGACGACTGAGCGCCTTTGGGCGCGCGGCGGCGTGCGCGACGCTTTTGTTTCGCGCGCATCGTCGGATTTGCCGCGCGCACGACGCGTTTTAGGCACCGGCCGCGCTGGCGGCGGCCTGCGGTCCGGCTTCGCCGCCTTAGGCTTCATGCAGGCAATCCCCGCCTTGCAAATCGCAGGCGCAGCATAGCGCCGCCATCACATTGTTGTATTGTGCAGCGCGCCATGACGATCGCGGATGACGCGGATCACTGCCCTAAGGCTCGGAAGGCTCAGACGTAGGGCTCGTCTTGGCGTCGCATCCCGGCTAGCCTTCCAATAATGGCCGCAATCGGGCGCTATTGTTCAGTCTGCGTTCACCAATAATGGGAACTTTAGGTGAAGCGGGGCGGTTTGGCGTGCGGGTGGAAATACCCATTGTTGAGGTGATGTCATGAAGAAGATTGTGACTGCTCTCGCTGTGGCGGCGATGCTCGCCGCTGCGGCTGTTGCAACGTCCGGCACGGCGGAAGCGCGCTGGGGCGGCGGCTGGCACGGCGGCTGGGGTGGCGGCTGGCGCGGCGGTGGCTGGTGGGGACCCGGCGTGGGTTTCGCTGCCGGCGCGCTGGTCGGCAGCGCGATCGCGTCATCCTACTATTACCCCTACGGCTACTACCCGTACGGATATGGCTACGGATATCCGCCTCCCTATTACGGTCGCCCCTGCGTGTGGCGGCGCGTATGGAACGGTTACGGCTGGGTACGAGCCTGCGTCTAACCGGCGGATAGAGGGCGGAATGCGGCGGCGGTCGTTCCCCTCGGCCGGGGAATGCCTGACGCTTCGGTTCCCTGACTTTAATTCTTTGCTCATGACGAATCGGGCAGGTGTCAAAGCTTGTGGCCGTAATGGGCCATCGGCACCAAACTTCCGCCCAATAGTCGATCTTCAATGGGCGCGGGTCTGACATAGAACGGGGGTTTTCGGGGACTTCCGGTCATCCATGGTCCCGATCGGCACCCGGCCGGTCACACGAGGAAATCAAATGCACAAGTCGCTCATCGGGCTTGCCGCGGCCACGGCCGTCGGGCTTGCCACTTTGGCCGGGCCGGGCACCGCGAATGCAGGCTGCTACGGCTGCGCCGTGGGTGCGGGAATCATCGGCGGCGTCGCCGCCGGCGCCATCATCGGCAGCGCCATCGCCAACAATCCGCCGCCGCCGCCGCCGGGCTATTATCCGCCGCCGCCGCCCGGTTATTATCCGCCGCCCGGCGCCGCATACTATCCGCCCCCGCCCGCCCCCGCCCGGCCCGGGCTATGCCGAGCTCGCGCCCGGCTGCCATTGGGGTCAGCGCAAAGTCTGGATCGAAGGCGCACGGCTATCGCTGGCGGACCGTGCAGATCTGTCAGTAACCGATCCGCTTCCGACGGCTTCGATAGAGCGCCAATCGTTCTGCATAGAATTGATTGGCGCTCTATTATTTTGTTCCGCTAAAGCGTTACCCTGAAAACGACGTTCGCCGCCGGAAATACGGCTTCGCCATTCCGCAGCCAATTCCACTGACATGCGCCGCATGCCGATAGAGACGACGACAGACGCCGGCGCGCCGCCGCTTGGCGCCGAGAAGTTGCGGCGTGCGGTTGCGCGCATCCTCGCCACCGCGCGCGCTGGCTGCGGGCAGCTTGCCGCGCGATCGGGTCGCGTTCGCGCACCATGAGCATCACTCGGCTGGATCGCCGTCATCGCGCTTTGCCTCTATGTCGGCCTGGCGACGATGGTCTATCTGGCGCAGCGCTCGCTGATGTATTTCCCGGACACGGCGCACGTCACGCCGGCCGCGGCGGGATTGCCGGAAGCCGAGGAGGTTCCGCTCAAGGCGGCCGACGGCGTGGCGATCCGGTCTGGCACGTGCCGCCGCAAGACGGCAAACCGGTCATCCTGTATTTCCACGGCAATGGCGGCGCGTTGCACTATCGCGTCGAGCGTTTTCACAAGCTGATCGGCGACGGCATCGGCCTTATCGGCGCTCGAATATCGCGGCTATGGCGGTCTCGCCGGCAATCCGAGCGAGCAGGGCCTGATCGCCGACGCGCGAAGCCGCCTACGCTTTTGCGGTTGCGCACTATCCGGTGCAGCAGATCGTGGTCTGGGGCGAGTCGCTCGGCTCCGGCGTGGCGGTCGCGCTCGCCGCGGAAAAGCCGGTCGGCCGCGTGATCCTGGAGGCGCCGTTTACGTCGGCGCTCGCCGTCGGCGAGCAGCGCTACTGGTATCTGCCGGTGCGCTTCTTGATGAAGGATCAATTCCGTTCCGACGAGCGCATCGGCAAAGTCACCGCGCCGCTTCTGATCCTGCACGGCGTGCACGACCGGGTCGTTCCCTACGCGATGGGCGAGCGCTTGTTCGATCTCGCCAACAAGCCCAAGCACATCGTGCGGTTCCTCGACGGCGGCCACGAAGACCTCGACGCCAATGGCGCGCTCGACGCGGTCGGCCGCTTTCCTCTGCCGGCGATCTTGGATTAGAGACTTGACGGCGCAATCCGGTCAAAACGTCGGATAGATCTGCCCGATCTTGCCGCCGACGCGGTCGAAGCCGGTCTTCGCCGGCTCGTATTTTTCGTTGATATTAAGCGCCTTGGCATAGGAGCCGGCGGCCTTGTCATTGGCGCCAAGCCGCTCATAAGCAAGCCCGCGGCTGGTCCAGGCGCGAAGATCCAGCGGATTGAGTTGCACGGCCTGGTCGAGATCGTCGGCCGCCGGCTTGTTGTTGCCGATCGCCAGATAGCTCAGCGCGCGCGCGACATAGGGCTCCGGTTTCTGGCCGGTCAGCGCGATGGCGGTCGAGAAATCGTCGATGGCGAAAGCGTGCTGCCCCTGGCTCTGATAGAGCAGGCCGCGATTGTAATAGGCCTCCGCGTTGTCGGGCCGGAGCGCGATCGCTTTGTTGAAATCGGCGAGCGCCTGACTGGAGCGGCCTTGCTCGCGGTAAACGATGCCGCGGCCGAGATAGGCAGGCACGTAATTGGCGTCGATCGCCAGCGCCTTGTTGTCGTCGGCCAGCGCCAGATCGAGCCGATTGGTCTTGCGGTAAATCAGCGCCCGATTGGCGTAGGCTTGCGCGTAATTGGCATCGAGGCCGATCGCCTTGTCGAAATCGGCCAGCGCCTCCTCGTTGCGGCCGGCCTCGCCGTAGACCGAGCCGCGCATATTGTAGGCCTGCGGATCGTCGGGATGTTTGTCGATGACCTCGCCGAGCGAGGTGAGGTTCGATTGCGAGGTGGCGTTGAGCGGCGTCTCGGTATCGGACGCCGGCGGATTGCCCAGCGTTGCGCAGCCGGCCAGCGCGAATGCGGTCAGCACGATCGCCGCGCCGTTTGCAACTTTAGGCGCAATGCGCGCGGCGCCGGACGGGGCGAGAGGGGAACGGGTCATCGTGAGGGAACGATAACACCCTGGCGCGCCAAAAAAACGGCGCGGGTTAACCCGGCCTGCATCAACCGCAAATCTTTGCCCGGACTAGCCGAAGCGGGGCATGCGCGGCGGCCCGGACCTGTCACGACCGGGGCCGGGGCCGGCGCCGGGACCGGTGGTCGGCTTGGGCTTCATCGGCAACAGACCCTCGCGCTGCAGGCGCTTGCGCGCGAGCTTGCGCGCCCGGCGGATCGCTTCCGCCTTCTCCCTTGCTTTGCGCTCCGAGGGTTTTTCGTAATGGCCGCGGAGTTTCATCTCGCGGAAAATGCCCTCGCGCTGCATCTTTTTCTTCAGCGCCTTGAGGGCCTGGTCGACATTATTGTCACGGACGAGAACCTGCACGCGTGCTCCTTTTGCATTCGGTTCGTGGGATTTCATGACGGCATGGGAATAAAACCCCTGCCGTTTTGCCGGGGCGTGTACCAGAAGTGGAATAGAAAATCTAGTCGGTAAACACCCGCGTCACATGGCCCATCTTGCGGCCGGGACGCACCGCGGCTTTGCCGTAAAGGTGCACGGCGGTGCCGAGCATGGCGAGGTAGCGCCGGTAATCTTCGACCTCGTGGCCGATCAGGTTCGTCATCTCGACGCGGCCGTAGCGGACGGGTTTTTGCAGCGGCCATCCGGCGACGGCCCGGATGTGCTGCTCGAACTGCGACACCGAAGCGCCGTCGAGCGTCCAGTGGCCGGAATTGTGCACCCGCGGCGCGATCTCGTTGACGAGAAGGCCGCCGTCGCGCAGCACGAACAGCTCGACCGCGAGCACGCCGACATAGCCGAATTTCCGCGCAATCGTTTCGGCGATGCGTCGCGCCTCATTGGCGGCTTCCGCCGACAGCGCCGCCGGCACCCGCGAGACTTTCAAAATATGATCGCGGTGCTCATTCTCGGTCACGTCGAAACATTCCACCGCCCCGTCGCGGCCGCGCGCGGCAATGACCGAGATCTCGCGCTCGAACGGCACGAACGCTTCGAGGATGCAGGCTTGGCCGCCGACTTCTTGCCACGTCGCAAGGAGATCGCTGCCGGCCTTGATCGCCGCCTGGCCCTTGCCGTCATAGCCGAGGCGGCGCGTCTTGAGCACTGCCGGCCGGCCGATCCGCTCGATCGCCGCTGCCAGTTCCGCCGGCTCCGCTACGGCGGCGAACGGCGCGACGCCGATGCCAAGCGCACTGACGAATTCTTTCTCGGCGAGCCGGTCCTGCGTCGTCGCCAGAATTTTCGGATCGGGCACGACCGGAACACGCGCCGCCAGAAACGTCGCGGTCTCCGCCGGCACGTTCTCGAACTCATAGGTCACGACATCGACATCCGTCGCGAAGCGGTCGAGCGCCTGCGTGTCGGCATAATCGGCGCAGGTGACGCGATGCACGACGTCGAACGCGGGCGAATCGGGATTGGGCGAAAAAATGTGGCACTTGAAGCCAAGCCGCGCCGCGGCGAGCGCCAGCATGCGGCCGAGCTGGCCGCCGCCGAGGATGCCGATGGTGGCGTAGGCTTCGAGTGCGGCAGGGCTTTCGCTCACGCGCCGTCTTTCGGTGCGTCGGCGACCGCTGCGGTTTGCTTCGCCCGCCAAGCTTCGAGCCGTTTGCTTAAAGCCGCATCGCCGAGCGCCAGCACGCTCGCCGCCAGAAGCGCGGCGTTGATGGCGCCGGCCGGGCCGATCGCCAGCGTGCCGACCGGCACGCCAGGCGGCATCTGCACGATAGAGTAAAGCGAATCCTGTCCAGACAGCGCCTTGGTTTCCACCGGCACGCCCAAAACCGGAAGGCTGGTCAGCGAGGCCGTCATGCCCGGCAGATGCGCCGCTCCGCCGGCGCCGGCGATGATCACCTTGAACCCTTCCGCCTTGGCGCCTTTGGCGAAGGCATAGAGCCGCTCGGGGGTGCGATGGGCGGAAACGATGCGCGTCGCATAACCGACGTCCAGCGCGTCGAGCGTCTCGGCGGCGTGTTTCATGGTCTGCCAGTCGGACTGGCTGCCCATGATAATGGCGACTGATTTGGGAATGGATTTTGCTCCCGGCGGCGCCGCCGCAAAAGTCCCCGGCGCGAAGGAAGCGCTGGATTATAGGCCCGCGCGTTAGACTGGCAAGGCGGCTATGATGCCGCCGCCGGCTGTTTGGTTAAGGCCGCGGAGCGCTTTCCCCATGCAGATGAGCCGGATGCACTACCTGCCGAAGACGCCCGGCTTTTTCTCCATTCTGGTCGGGATTTTCGTCGTCGTGCTGGTGCTGCGCTCGGTGCGCTACGCCTATGAAAGCCTCGGCATCAGCTCCGGCGCGGCGATGTGGCTGTTGTTCTTCTCGCTGTTGGGCAGCTTTTTCAACATCCCGATCGCGGAATTGCCGCCGCAACAGATGACGTCCGACCAGATCGCGCCCTACTTCGGCATGCAGTATGCGATACCGCTGATGCACCATCCCGAGGGTACGGTACTCGCCGTCAATGTCGGCGGCGCGGTCATTCCGACCTTGATGTCGCTCTACCTGCTGTTCAAGTACGAGCTTTGGGCAAAGGGCCTGGCGGCAACCGCGATCGTCGCCGTCATCATTCATTGGCTGGCTACCCCCGTCCACGGGCTCGGCATCGCCGTGCCGGTCTTCATGCCGGTTCTGGTCACCGCGATCGTCGCGGTGCTGTTGTCGCGCGCCGAGGCCGCGCCGCTTGCCTATATCGCCGGCGGCTTGGGCACCCTGATCGGCGCCGATCTCACCAATCTCAATAAAGTGGACGGGCTCGGCGCGCCAGTCGCTTCCATCGGCGGCGCCGGCACCTTTGACGGCATTTTTCTCACCGGCATCCTCGCCGTGCTGCTGGCGGCGCTTTATTCGCGGCCGCGCGCGGCGCAAATGCGATAATGGCGCCGGCCGGCGCTTGACGCACTGGTGACCGCCCTGTGGCTTGCCAAGCATTTCGGAAAAGTGCGCAATAGCGCCCCGTATCCCTAAACGCGCGCGCGGCGAGAACAATGAATCCAAGCTCGATCAAGGACTATCACGCCCACGTCTATTACGACCCGGCAAAGACCCGCGGCAAGGCGGAGCGGTTGCGCGAGCAGGTCGGCGAGCAATTTCCGCAAGCCAAGCTCGGCCGCTGGCACGACGAACTGGTCGGGCCGCATCCGCAATCGATGTATCAGATCGCGTTTCCCACCGCGATGCTGGCATCGTTCGTGCCCTGGCTGATGCTCAACCGCGACGGCCTCACGGTGCTGCTGCATCCAGAGACCGGCGACGACTTGACCGATCACACCGCGCATGCGGCGTGGTTTGGCGCGGTGCTGCCGCTGCGCGTCGAGGTTTTTAGGAAATAGGCCAACCGACGTGGGCGGCTTCGCCGTCATAAGCCACGTTCGCGTTTGAGGCGATCGATGTAATCTTCCACATCGGGCGGCAGTGATTGCAAACCCTTCTGCCCGGCGGCGGACAGATACGGCCGCAACCGCGATCCGGCCAGGAACGGCGGCTGGTGATCCGCGGGAATGATGCGGTCGAATGCCACCACGACGAGCACCGCGACCAGGAATATCCGCACCGCGCCAAGCACGGCGCCGGCCATGCGATCGAACAATCCGGGTTCGGGTCCGACCACCTCATTGACGAATGCGCGAATGATGCTGCCGAGGACAAATCCGACGGCGAGAAAGATTACGAACAGCGGCGCCCAGGCCTCGCTCGGCGGTAAGTTGAGGCGCCCGAGCGCAAACGCGGTCATCGGAGGCGTGAGCGCAATGGCGATCGGCGCGGCGGTCAGATAGCCGAGGATCGTCGCCAGGCCGCGCAGCAGCCCCGACATGAAACCCATGACGATGGCGAGCAGCGCCACGGCGGTGACAAAGGCATCGAAAGGATTCATCTATTGGCGCATTTGAAATATCTAAAGACCGGCGTCCACTTTTTGGCAACATGCTTTAGCGCGGCTGGCCGTCCTCGAACTTCCGCTCGAAAATCTCGCCAAGGCTCGCATAGAAGAATCCGTTGAGCCGCCCGATCGGATTGAGCTTCTTCATGTCGATATAGCCGCCGGTCATGCAGGCCGGATCGACGTGGATATAAACCACCTCGCCGATCACCAGCGGATGCCGGTTCGGGCCGAGCTCGATGACACGCTCGAGCTTGCACTCGAAATGGATCGGCACTTCTTTGACGCGCGGCGCGGCGATTTTTACGCACGCGATCGGCGTCAGCCCGGTTTCGGCGAACTCGCTGTCGCCTTCGGGAAAGGCGTTGGCGGAGTCGACCATTTCCTTCCAGACCGGTTCAGTCACCACGTTGAAGCAGAATTCGCCGGTGTCGCGCACGTTCTTAAGCGTGTGTTTCTCGCTGCCGTCGGGATTGCGCGCGATCGTCAGCGAGATCATCGGCGGGACGACGCAGACCACGGTGAAAAACGAAAACGGCGCGAGATTGGCGACGCCGTCGCGGCTCAATGTCGAAGCCCAGCCGATCGGCCGCGGCACGACCGAACCGACCAGCAGGCGATAGATCTGCCGCTTCTCGGCGACGGCGGGGTCGAATTCGAGATAGTCGGACATGTTTGCGACCTTGTGCGGGCGGCAAGGTAACCCGGATCAAGTTCCAGTGCGAACAGGGAGTGGCGAATAGGGGGGTGAAACACGATATTTTACTTTGCCAATTATCTGTTCGACCATGAGCGAATGTCCCGATCGCCGCCAGCGCAACGGCTGACCGTCGCCGTGATCGGCCTCGGCTCGATCGGCGGCGTCGCCGCCGGCTGCCTCGCCGCCGCCGGGCGCCATGACGTCATCGCCTGCGTGCGCCGGCCGATGACGCACCTGACACTTGACGCGCCGGCCGGCACCAGCGAATTGCCGCTCGCCGCGCTGACCGATCCGGCGCAGGCCGCGCCTGCCGACTGGGTCCTCGTCTGCACCAAGGCGCATCAGACCGCCGCGGCGGCGCCATGGCTCAAGCACCTGTGCACAAAGGCGACGCGCGTCGCCGTTTTACAGAACGGCGTCGATCAGGTGGCAAGTGTCGCGCCGCTCGCGAACGGCGCCACCGTTATTCCGGTCGCCGTCTATTTCAACGGCGAGCGGCTCGCGCCCGACCGGGTGCGGCTGCGGCAAGGCTCCGATCAGGATGTCGCGGTGGCCGACGACGCGGCCGGCCGCGCCTTCGCCATGCTGTTTGACGGCACGCCGCTGCGCGTAAAGCTCAGCGATGACCTCGTGACGCTGTTGTGGCGCAAGATGCTGATCAACGCCGTCGCCAACCCGGTCACCGCGCTCACCCAGCAACGCCAGGCGGTGTTGCGGCGCCCCGACGTGCAGGCGCTTTGCCTTGGCGTGCTCGCGGAAGCGGTCGCGGTGGCGCGCGCCGAAGGCGCCAAGCTCGCCGACGATGAGCCGGCGCGCGCGATGGCGACGTTGTTCACGTTTTCCGGCGAGCTCGGCACCTCGATGTATTTCGATCGCCTCGCCGGCCGGCCGATGGAAGTCGAAGCGCTGACCGGCGCCATTGTCGCCAAGGGCGAGCGCCACGGCATCGCGACGCCGCTCAACCGCGCGCTGCTGGCACTGCTGCGCGCCATCAATGACGCCGTGGGCAAATAGCCTCGCAACTCAGCGGCCAAGCGCCGGATTGACAACTTCCAGCGTGACCGGCGCGAGGCCGGAAAAGCGAAGCTCGCGCGCCGCCGCCGGCGTCAGGTCGATGCTGCGGCCTTTGCCGAACGGGCCGCGATCGTTGATCCGCACAATGACGATCCGGCCGTTGCCGATATTGGTCACGCGCACCATGGTGCCGAATGGAAAGGTGCGGTGAGCGGCGGTCAGCTTTGCGGGCGAAAAGGCTTCCCCGCTCGAGGTCTTGCTGCCGCCTTTCTGCGTGCAGATCGCGGCGATCATCCGCTTACCGGCCGGACCAGCCGCCTCGGCCGCGCCAGCCGGCGCGTACCCCGCCAGCATTAACGCCAAGAACAACGCCAAGCACAGCGCCGCTTTGATCACAGGTCGTCTCCCGTCTCTGCCCAGTTGGAGTACAATGCCCGAGATCGCAAGGAGTTCAGCAAAACAGTTCCGCAACGGAGGTCAGCATGACACGGCGCATTCCCGATGTCCGCACCGCGGCCGAGCAAGCTTTCAAGACGGCGACCACAAAGCCCGTCGAAGGGCCACCGAAAGCGCCGCCGTCGCTGCCCGGCGCGAAGGAAATGGTGTCGCTGCGCATCGACCGCGACGTGCTCGACTTTTTCCAGGACGACGGGCCCGGCTGGCAGGACCGCATCAACGCCGCGCTGCGCAAGGCGGCGGGGAAGTAGCCGCCCCACTCAAATCACCCGGTAGCCGCCGTCGGCCATGACGATCGCGCCGGTGACATAAGCCGACAGATCCGAAGCCAGAAAGATCGCCGGCCCGACGATGTCGTCGGGCTTGCCGGTGCGGCCGAGCGGGGTGTGGTCGAGAAAGGTTTTCACGATCTCCGGCTGGCTGGCGCGCACCTTTTCGTTGAGCGGCGTTTCGATCAGGCCGGGGCCGATGGCGTTGACGCGCACGCCGTCCTTGCCCAATTCCGCAGCCAAAGCGCGGGTAAATCCGAGCACGCCGTGCTTTGAGGTGGTGTAGGCCGGCGAGTTCGGCGTGCGCACATGCATGAAGGACTGGATCGAGGCGATATTGACGATGCGTCCCCTGGCGGCGCGTAACGCGGCGAGGAACGCATGGGTGACGTTGAACAGGCCGTCGAGGTTCACCGCCATGATGTCCTCCCAGTCCTTGATCACGGCATCGGCGTCGCCGGTAAAACCGTTGCGCCGGTTGATGCCGGCATTGTTAACCAGGATCGAGACCGCGCCGACGTCGCTTGCGACCTTGGCCGCGATAGCGCGGCAGGCCGTTCGATCGGTAACGTCGAGGGTGAAATTTTGCGCCTTGCCGCCGGCGCCGCGGATGTCGGCCGCCGTTTTCGCGGCGGTGTCGGCGTTGACGTCGAGCGCCACGACGTGGGCCCCCTCTTTGGCGAAGCCAAGTGCAATGGCGCGGCCGATGCCGGATCCGGCGCCGGTGACAACCGCGATGTGATGGTGAAGAAGTCCCGGCATGTGTGTCCTCCCTTTTTGGGGACCGCAAGCATAGCAACCGCGCGCCGCCGGAAGCGAGGCTCAATTCCCCTCACCCCGCGGGCCGCCCTCTTCCCGCCCCGCGATAGCAGGGAAATCTTCGCCCAGCGGCCCCGAGAACTGCTATGACAATGGGGACTTCTTTCAACGATTCTTCGAAAAGGATGGCTATATGGCCGAAAAGTCCAGCAAGCATGAAGCCAACGCACAATTCGACAAGATACAGCGCGCCAACGATGCCAAATCGGCGACGGCCGAATACGAAACTGCGGCCGCGGCGACCCGCGCCAAGACCGCCCGGCTGAAGGCGCTGCGCCTCGCCCGCGACGCCGCCACGCCGCCGCCGCCGCCCGCGCCGAAACGCAAAGCCAAGGCCAAGAGCACCGGCACGCTGGCGACGTTTTTGGACGGCGCCGCCAAGGACGGCCACAACGGCTGAGTTTTTTTCCGCGGCGGCGTCGATCCCCTCGTCAACAATGGCAAGACGAACAATGAAGACGCCCGTTCTGTCGTTTTGCGCTTTCTGGTTGACCGTGACGGCGGCGCTGGCGCAGACGGCGACCGTCGCGCCGGCCGATGCCAAGGCGCATGTCGGCCAAACGGTAACGGTCGAAGGCGCCGTCAGCGATGTCCACACCGTCGCGACCGGCGTGACCTTCATCGACATGGGCGGGCGTTATCCCGACAACGCCTTCACCGCGGTCATCTTCGCGGCCGACGCCGGCAAGTTTCCCAATGTGAGCGCGCTCAACGGCAAGACCGTCGCCATCACCGGGCCGGTGCAGCTCTATAAGGGCACACCGGAAATCCTGCTCAACGACGCGGCGCAGCTCAAAGCCAAGTAGCAAAGCCAAGTAGCGCGGGATTTTCCGCCACTCAATCTGGGCTGCGCTTACCCAAATCCAGCATTGGCGTGCCGGGAACCGCAGCCGATTTATTTGCGATTGTGGTCACTTTGGCTCAGTTCCGGCCGCGGGCAGGTGAAACCGTTGCCACGCGGGGGCAACAAAGGACCTTCGATTATGACCGCAAAAACAACAGCCTGCGCCATCGCAATTGCGTTGCTTGCCGGCACGGCATGCTTCGCAGCGCCCGCAGCCGCCCAGAGCGCGCCGTCGAGCCACGTCAAGAAGTCGTTCCTGAGCGCCGTCGCCATCTATGACGCGGGGGTGCGACACGGCGATGCGCGCTCGTCTCGCAGCGCCTATCTGCGCGGCTTTCGGGATGGAACAAGCAGCGAGGCCTACAGTTCGCGCGGCTACCTCGTTGATTCCTATGCCGGCTATCCGGCCGTTGCGGCGCCCGCGCCCGCGCCGGCCTATGCCACTTACAGCCGCGACGCAGTCTATGCCCCGGCGACCGGCGGATACTCATCTTATGACTCTTATGGCGGCCGCTCCGTTTCCTACAGCGATGGTTATGGCAACGGCTACGGCAATGGCTACGGCAACAGTCAGTATAGTTCCGGCTATGCCCCGCGCGGCCTCATGGACGTTGCCGTCACCCCGCTGGTGACGACGCCGACGTGGGACGCACGCGCCGCGCATCTGAATTACTGCGCCGCGCGATACCAATCCTTCGATCCGGCCTCCGGAACTTTCCTGGCCGACGACGGCTATCGCTACTATTGCCGGTAACAAAAAAACTCTCGCCTCGCCCGCGCCGCGGGCGAGGTTTTATTGCCGCTCAATCAAAAAAACGTCTGATTCCGAACAGCGGGTCGCCGCTCAAAAGGAGATTGCAGGAGATTACCATGTCAAGTTATCTGATACGGGAGCGGGCTAACGCTCAATTTCGAAAGCTGCCGGGAGTCGAGGACGGCAACGGCGCCAAGGACAAGCAGTCGGACTTCGAAGCCGCAGCCGACGCCCTTGAAGCCAAGATCGCGCACCTCAAGGAGCTTCGCCTGGCGCGAGACGCGGCGATATTGGCCGCGCCGCCGGCCGCGCCGGTGAAGAAGGCCGGCAAAAAGAAAATGCAGAAGCCGCGGAAAAAACAAAAAGAACAGAAAACGCAGCACGAGCAGAAAAAAGGCACCGGCGTATCGTTGCTGGATTGGATGAAGAGCCGCCAGGCGGCAGACAACCATTGAGAATGGCGCCGGCAAGCCGCGCGTCGGGCTAATTCACCCTGCGCGCTGCGCTTGCTGCGATTCCTACCACCATCGCCGCCGACCCCAACCGCCGGCATAGCCCCAACCACCGCCATAGCCGCCAAAGCCGCGCACCAGCCGAATCGCAAGCAGAAGCAAGACGGCGCCAATGGTGGCGTTGATGATGGCGGAAATAATTCCGGTGCCGAGAGCGATGCCGAGTTGCGGCAGCAACCAGTCGCCGATGAACGCGCCGATAACGCCGATGATGAGATCGCCGATGAGGCCGAATCCGGCCCCGCGCACGAGTGTACCGGCGAGCCAGCCGGCGACGAGACCGACCAGCACGATAACCAGAAGACTTTCATTCGACAGATACATGGCCGTGTCTCCAAATCCCTTAATCGATGGAGCCAATGCGGCCGCTAAATCCGGCCGCTGACGCTAGACAACGCGCGAAGTCCGGAAAGGTTACGTGTGTTCGCGGCGGATTGAGCGATTCATCCTCCCCGCGCAAACGAGGGAGGGGGACCATCCGTAGCTCGCAAAGACCCAGGCGCTACGCCCGCATCACCGCGTCATGGATCGCCGTGCAGTGGCGCACGAGATTTGGCCGCGACACGACGAAAGTTTTGAGCGGCGTATCGATGGCGTAGAAATAAATATTGGCGACAAAACCGTAGATGCCGGTATCGACGCCGGTCGGCTTCGCGCCGTGCACGTAGCCCGCCGCCGGAACGAGATCGGCCAGAACTTTTAGATCGGCAAGGCCCCGCGCGTAGGCTTCCTCTGGCGTGAAGCGGCCGATGCCTTGATAATAATAGCGCTGCGCGTTGTACTCCTTGGCTTTCACGAGGCCCGGCTCGTAAAGGCCCGGATGCTCGCGCATCAGCGCCGCGGCGAATGCCGGCCAGTAGCGTTCGTCCTTCCAGCGTGAATACGACATCACCCAATACAGATCGTCGAGCAGGCGGGCGATCAGCAGGTTTTGATCGCGCTGCGCGGGCGTGAGCGCCGCATCGATGGCGAGGGCGTATTTGGCGTTGAGATGCGCGACGATGGTCTCGCTGTCGCCGATCGTGACGCCGTCGTCGACGATATAAGGCAGCTGCCCGCGCGGCGCCGCCGAGGCGTCGAACAGATGCTCATGGGTAAACGCCACGCCGGCGAGCCGCATGAAGGCGAACACCTTGAGGCCGTAGCCGTTGTTGTCGGCGACGCCGAAGAGGGAGGGGTAGGAGTAGAGGGTGATCATGGGGGGATTGTAGCGCGGATTGCGCAATCCATCCTGCCCCCGCGATGCGGGGACGGATGAACAAGTAGCCCGAACTGAGGGCATTCCGCGCGTCATGGCGCCGGGGTACAATGCCGAATCATCCATGCGCTGCGGCGCTTTTGATGTGAGGGAGAACTTACGATGCAAGTTTTGTCGGGGATGAAAGTCTTGTCGGGATTGAGAGTCGGCCTCCTCGCCATCGCGGCGCTCGCCGGCGCGGCGTCGGTTGCGCACGCCGAGAGCGGCACGATCAGTATCCGCATCTTCAAGGCGGGCTTCATCGTCGGCGGTTCGGCTGGCGAAGGCGTGCTGACGTTCCACGGTCAAAGGTATCCGCTGTCGATCGGGGGGTTGAGCTACGGCTTCACCTTCGGCGCCTCGGAGACGCGCTTCCATGGCACCGTCACCAATATCAACCGCCCGTCCGACGTTAACGGCGTCTACGGCCAGGGCGGCGCCGGCGCAGCCATCATCAAGGGCGCGCAGGGCATCGTCCTCGCCAACCAAAGCGGCGCCGTGCTGACGCTCGCGGGCGAGCAGACCGGCCTGATCGTCAGCGCGGATTTGAGCGGACTGGTGTTGTCGCTGAAGTAAGCGGGCCTCGACGTTTCACCTGCGACGAAAACGAAGCGTCGAGTCAGGCGCCCCCTCCACCATGCTTCGCATGGTCCCCCTCCCCCGCTATTGCGGTGGCGGGTGATTTTCTCATTCGTCATTGCCGGACTTGATCCGGCAATCTATGCAGCAGTTGATCGAATTATGCGGCATCTGTCTCGATGCGGTATATTTCCGACATTCACCGATTCGGACGCAACTGCAGCTAGCCGCCGGATAAGACATCTGAGAGGCATCCATGAATTTCGCAATTGGAAACGTCGTTCAACTTAAATCTGGCGGTCCAAGAATGACCGTGGATGAGGTTTACTCAGACACTGTTTCTTGCTCATGGTTTGAAAAGAATGAGCTAAAGACTGGAAGATTCAATCCGTCAACCCAAGACCTCGCGCCTGATCTTCGATTCCAATGCGATCGGAAAAGGACGTGACGGGACAGCTCGTGCTTTCGACAAATCTAGCTATTAAAGATACAAGAATAGCCGAGCGATGGCTCGGCTATTTCGTTTTCAGATGGATGCCCGGGTCAAGCCCAGGCATGACGGCGGAGAGAGTGAAGGCCCTCACCCGCTGCGCCACAAGGCGCGGCGGCCTCTCCCCACCGGGGCAAGGCGAATTTTGCTAAAGCGCCTTATTACTCTCCTTCACGGCCTCCGCCTTATCGACATACACCTGCGCGCCCATGTCGATAAATTTCTTCGACATCGAAGCCATTCAGCCATCCCCTGCTCCTTGTCATTCAGCGTCGCCGCATAATCGCGCACATCCTGCGTGATCTTCATCGAGCAGAATTTCGGCCCGCACATGGAGCAGAAATGCGCCACTTTGTGTGCGTCCTTGGGCAGCGTCTCGTCGTGGTATTTGAGCGCGGTGTCGGGATCGAGCGAGAGGTGGAACTGGTCGACCCAGCGGAAGTCGAAGCGCGCGCGTGACAGCGCGTCGTCGCGCAGTTGCGCCGCCGGATGGCCCTTGGCGAGATCGGCGGCATGCGCCGCGATCTTGTAGGCGATGACACCGTCCTTGACGTCGTTTTTGTCCGGCAGGCCGAGATGCTCCTTCGGCGTGACGTAGCAGAGCATGGCAGTGCCGAACCAGCCGATCATGGCGGCGCCGATCGCGCTGAGTGATGTGGTCGTAGGCCGGCGCGATGTCGGTGACCAGCGGGCCGAGCGTATAGAACGGCGCCTCGCCGCATTCCTTGAGCTGCTTGTCGACATTGATCTTGATCTTGTGCAGCGGCACGTGGCCCGGGCCTTCGATCATCACCTGGCAGCCTTTCTTCCAGGCGATCTTGGTCAGTTCGCCGAGCGTCTCCAGCTCGGCGAACTGGGCGCGGTCGTTGGCGTCGCGGATCGAGCCGGGGCGCAAGCCGTCGCCGAGCGAGAAGCTCACGTCGTATTTGCGCATCAGGTCGCAAATCTCGTCGAAGCGCTCGTAGAGGAAACTTTCCTTGTGATGCGCCAGGCACCACTTCGCCATGATCGAGCCGCCGCGCGAGACGATGCCGGTGACGCGGTTCGCCGTCAGGTGGATGTAGGCGAGCCGCACGCCGGCATGGATAGTGAAATAATCGACGCCCTGCTCGCACTGCTCGATTAGCGTGTCCTTGTAGCACTCCCAGTCGAGCTTGACCGGATCGCCGTCGACCTTCTCCAGCGCCTGGTAGATCGGCACGGTGCCGATCGGGACCGGGGAGTTACGCAGAATCCATTCGCGGGTGTTGTGGATGTTGCGCCCGGTGGACAGGTCCATCACCGTGTCGGCGCCCCAGCGGATCGCCCACACCATTTTCTCGACTTCCTCCTCGACCGACGAGGCGACGGCGGAGTTACCGATATTGGCGTTGATTTTCGTCAGGAAGTTGCGGCCGATGATCATCGGCTCGAGTTCACCGTGATTGATGTTGGACGGGATGATGGCGCGGCCGCGCGCGACCTCGTCGCGCACGAATTCCGGCGTGACGAACAGCGGCACCGAAGCGCCAAAGCTTTCGCCGTCGTCGTGGGCTTCCTGCGCGCCGTCGAGCATCTTTTTGCGGCCGAGATTTTCGCGCTCGGCGATGTAGATCATTTCCTTGGTGATGATTCCGGCGCGCGCCCATTCGAGCTGGGTGATGGGGTATTCTTTACCCTCCCCTGCAGGGGGAGGGTCGGCGCGAAGCGACGGGGTGGGGAGGAGATCGGTGGACTGCCCCATCCTGGCTGGCTGCGCCAGCCGGCCTCCCCCCTGCAGGGGGAGGCTTGAAGACGAAGCCCGCATCGGCTTCGGCGTATTCGGAAAATTCCGCGCCAGATGTTTTCCCGAAACATTGCCATTATCGACCGGCTTGATCGGACGGCCGTCATACTCTTCGACGCTGCCGCGCTCTCTCACCCATTCGACGCGGGCGCGCTTGAGGCCCTTCTCGACGTCGATGGCGACGTCGTTGTCGGTATAGACGCCGGACGGATCGTAAACCCGCACCGGTTCCTCGCCCGAGCCGTCCGAGAGCGGAATCTCGCGCAGCGGCACGCGCAGCTCGGGCGCGGCGTCCGGCGCCGCATAAATTTTGCGCGAGCCGGCGATCGGGCCGGTCGTGACCTTCGGCGTGGCGAGTTCGGATTCGGACAGCGGCTTGTTCATCGGATCACTCCTTTGCGCGCGCAGGTGCGCGCAGCGCCTTGCTTGGTGCGATCCGGGACGGCAGTGGGACGGATTTTCGCGAGAAGCTTCCGTCCCTTCGCCGGCATGACCCGGATCAGGTTCAAAGGGTTTTTCTCAGCCCGTTTCGGGCACCCCTCGGAACGCCCCTTAAAATAGGCCGATGGCGTGGAGTGTCAACGCGCCGGCCGGGATGCTGTGCGGAGGCCGCGACATACCTCCCGTCCTCCCGTCAATCTATTCCTCCCCCTGCAAGGGGAGGATAGCGAGCGCAGCGAGCTTGGTGGGGGTCCGTCGTCGTTGCCGCACTCACCCCCACCCGATCCGCGCTGCGCGCGGATCGTCCTCCCCCTTTCAGGGGCAGGCTAAGAAAAAGAACGCTCAATAGTCCTTCAAGAGCCGCTCGATGTAATCGAGCTCTTCCTGAGGGCGGGCGAAGTCGCCGAAGCGCTGGCGCAGTTCCTCGATAATGCGGCGGGCGCGCTGCACGTCGATTTCGCCCGGCACTTTGACCGTCGAGTCGTCGCCGTAATCTCTTCCGCGCAATGGCCGGCCGAGCGGATCGGTATCCTGCGCGGAGCGCGGCGTGCCAAGCCCACCGCGGCGGCCGGGACCGCCGCCCTGCCCCATCTGCTGCTGCATCGATTGCGCCATGCTCTGCGCGCCCTTGCGCAGCGCGTCGAGCGCGCGGCCTTGGGAGTCCACCGCATCGTCGGAATTGTTCTGGCCGAGCTGGTTCGCCGCATCGCCCATGGCGTCGCCGGCGTGGCCGAGCTGGTCCATCGGGTCCTGGCCCGAGGGGCCCTGGCCTTCCGGCCCTTGTGCGTTGTCGCCAAAACCGTGGCTCTTGAGATCGTCGAGCAATTTGTTGAGCTGGTCGCGCAGCGCCTGCTGGCTCTGCCGCAATTCGCCCATCGAACCGCTGCCCGGCGCTTGCGGCTGGCCCGGTTTGCCGTGCTGGCCGGGCTGCGCCGGCTGCGGCTCGCCCTGCTGGGCGCGCTGATCCTGGCCCTGCTTGAAAGTGCGGTCGCGCAAATCCTGCTGCTGGCGGATCATGTCGCCGAGTTGATCGAGCTCCGACATCATGTCGTCGCCGCCATCGTCGTTCATGTCCGGCGTCGCCATCTGCAGATTTTCCATCATCTGCTCGAGCTGCTGCAGCATCGCGCGCGCGGCATCCTTGGCGCCGCCGCGCGCCATCTCTTCGAGCCGGTTGAGCATGTTCTGCAGATCCTGCTGGCTCAGCACATGGCTATGCGGATCGAGCGGGCGGATGAGCTGCTGGCTGTTCTGCATCTGCTCGGCCATGGTCGCCATGAAACGGTCCATCGCCGCGCGCAACTGATCCATCAGCTGCTTGATCTCGTCGTCGCTGGCGCCGCGATCGAGCGCCTGCTGCAGGGCATTCTCGGCATTGCGCAACGCATCGCGCGCGTCGGCGATATCGCCGTCCTCGAGCCCGACCGCCATCTGCCACAGCCGCGCCGTCACGTCGCGCAGATCGTCGTCGGTTTTCGCCCGCACCAGCGACCAGAAGATGGTGCGCAGCCCGAGATAGGTGCCGGCGTCCGGCGTGTATTTCTCCGGCGCGATGGCGAGCGCATCGATCGCGGTGATGACGAGCGGCCGCGAATTGGCGTCCATCGCCAGATTGCGCCGCTGTTCGACCAGCGCCCGCGCCAACGGCTTGGTGAAGACGCGCTCGGGCAGTCGGAAGGTGAACGGCTCGCTCTTGCCTTGGTTGCCGCCCTCGTCATGGGCGACCAGCGTCATGGTCACTTCGGCGCCGGCCCAGGGATGGTCGGTGAGATCCTTGATGGTCTGGCCGATGCCGTTCTTGGTGCGCGCCTGCGGCAGCACCAGCGCGAAATCGGGCGGGCCGTAGAGCGGATGCGGCTTGGCGGCTTGCACCCCTTGCGGCCCTTGCGCGCCCGGATCGTCCTTGCGTGCGAATGTCGCCTCGGCCTGGCTGACGCCGTAATCGTCTTCGAGCCGGTAGGACAACGACAGCGCGCCGCGGTTCTGCTGCTCCGGAGCCTTGGTCAGCGCGATGGTCGGCGGGTGATCGGGAATGGCGTTGAACGGCCAGGTGAGATCGTCGCCGGCGCCGCGCAGCGTCGCTGTGCCGGTGCCGGCGATCTTGAAGCGGCGCTCCTGCGTGCCGGCCGGCGCATGCACGTCTTCCTTCGACGCAGCGACGCCGCCGGTGCCGGACACCTCGATACTGAGCTTGCCGGTCGAGCGCACCACCAGCGTCGAGTTGACCGGCACGGCGATCGGTCCGTCCGCCTGCACCGCCGCCGCCGTCGTCTCGCCGGGATGGATGCCGGGCAAAATAATCGGCGGCTTGCCGGTATAGGCCGGCGGCACCACCCAGGCATCGACGCGGAAATTCGCCGGCAGCATCACCCCCTGCCAGTCGAACGCCGCCGCGACGCGCTTCCAGCGTTCGCCGCCGGCGGCGAAAAAGGTCGCGATACAGGCGATCAGCACCAGCGCGCGCAGCGCATAAGGATCGCGCCAGGCGATGCGCGGTGTCGGCGCGGCGGCCTTGAGCGCGCGCGCCGCCTGCCGGACGCGCTCGACATGGGCGTTCCACAAAGCGAGCGAGAACGGATCCTTCGACGTCACCGCCAGCTCGTCGGCGATCGAGGTGGCCGGGCGATGCGGCAGCCCGCTGCCGCGATCGAGCCGGCGCAGGCCGTCGGCGGTCGCCGGCATGCGCAGGGACACAAACGGGAGCATCGCCGCGACGACGGCGACGGCGAAAGCGGCGAGACCGGCGGCGCGGGCCAGCGGCGGCAGCCACAGCCAGACCCCGAGCCACGACACCGCGAGGAAAAGTCCGACCGCGGTCGCGAGCGTGGCGAGCGCCGGCCACAGCCGCTCCCAGAAAATCGCCAAGCGGGCGCGCCGCACCGCCGCGGCAAGCAACGCCGTCGCGGCGGATTCAGGCGCGCGTTGCTCGGCGCCACGCTGCGGCTCGGGACTGACTGGGGCACAGGCTGTTCCGTCACATTTGTCCCGTCATTTATGGGCCATCATTATTTGCGACCCGTCGCAGGCGGCTCGGCAGCCGCCCATTTTGCAAAGTCTTGTGCAGACAACACGTTAACATGAGGGCGTGTTCAAGGCACCGATCCGCGGGCCAGAAGGCAGACGAAGCAAGATCAGAGCCAGCCTAAAGCGGCTCACAGCCACGGCGGCAGGCGGTCGAGCGCGATCAGGTCCGCGGCGCCGAGCGGGGCCGGACCACGGCGTATTCGTCTTTGCGAACAAGCACTTCGGGGATCAACGGCCGGCTGTTATAGGTGCCGGACTGGGTCGCGCCATAAGCCCCCGCGGTCATCACCGCGAGCAGGTCGCCGGGCTTCGGCTCGACGAGCGAACGGTCGAGCGCGAGATAATCGCCGGACTCGCAAACCGGACCGACCACGTCGGCCATGATTCGCCGCGCCCCCGGCGTGCTCTCGCGCACGGCGCGGATATCGTGATGCGCGTCGTACAGCGTCGGGCGGATCAGGTCGTTCATGCCGGCATCGACGATGACGAAGGTCTTGGCCTCGCCGCGCTTTACGTAGAGCACGCGCGTCACCAAAATTCCGGCATTGCCGACGATCAGCCGGCCCGGCTCGAAAATGAGCTTGCAGTTCAGCCCCGCGGTGGCGCGCTTGACGATCGCCGCATAGGCGTCGGGATCGGGCGGCGGCTCGTTGTCCTCGCGATAGGGCACGCCGAGCCCGCCGCCGAGATCGATATGGTCGATCGTGTGGCCGTCGCCGCGCAGCACGGTGACGAAATCGGCCAGCAGCGCGAAAGCGTCGCGAAACGGATCGAGATCGATGATCTGGCTGCCGATATGCATATCGACGCCGACGACGCGCACGCCCTTGAGCTTGGCGGCGCGCGCATAGACGCCGCGCGCATGGCTGATCGGAATGCCGAATTTGTTCTCCGCCTTGCCGGTCGCGATCTTGGCGTGAGTCTTCGGATCGATGTCGGGATTGACGCGGATGGAAATATCAGCGGTGCGGCCTTTGCCGGCGGCGATCGAGGCAAGGAGTTCAAGCTCCGGCTCGGACTCGACATTGACGCAGAGGATGTTCTGTTCGAGCGCGAGTGCGAGTTCGTCGCGCGGTCTTGCCGACGCCGGAGAACATGATCTTGTCGGCCGGAACGCCGGCACTGCGCGCGCGCAACAGTTCGCCCCCGGAGACCACGTCGGCGCCGGCGCCGAGTTTTGCCAGCGTCGCGATCACCGCCTGGTTGGAATTCGCCTTCAGCGCGTAGCAGACCAGCGCGTCGACATCGGCGAAGGCGCCGGCGAAGACTTTATAGTGCCGCTCGATGGTCGCGCTGGAATAGCAATAGAACGGCGTGCCGACGGCGTCGGCCAGCGTGTTCAGATTGACCGCTTCGGCATGGAGCACGCCGCCGCGATAGGCGAAGTGATGCATGGCACGTGTTTAGCTTCGAGAATCCGGGCTTCGCTGACAGCCGCGCGGAGCCGGCGAGAACAACTATTGCAGCAGCGGGTCGAGAATGAACGGTCTTTTCTGGCCCGCCGCCGCCACCGGATTGCCCTGCGCATCGAAGCCGGTTTTCACGGCGGTATCCTGCGGCGAGCCGGGCGCGGGCGAGCCGTCGGGCTGGGTCAGTTGCGCGCTCGGCGCCGGCGCCACCGCGGGCCCCGGCGGCAATTCGAGCGGCCCTGCGCGCCCGCAGCCGGCAAGGCCCAGCGCCGCCGTCAGCCCGGCGGCAAGAGCGGCCTTTTGAAATACCGGTCGGACCCCAGCCAAAACACGCTCCACTGCAGCCCTTTCGGGCCTTTTGCCAATCAGCCTAATACAGCGCATCGCCGCGGCGACATTGTGTCGGCGCATGATCGCCAAAAGGCGTTGCCAAACACTTAGGGCTTTTTCTGCAGCCGCTTGAGCCAGCGTTGCGCTTCCCGGCGGACATTGCTCGGCGCGGTGCCGCCATAGACCGCGCGGCTCTTGACCGACTTCTCGACCGAAAGCACGGCGAACACCGCTTTGGTGATGCGGGGCTCGATCGCCTGCATGTCCTTGAGCGGCAGCTTGTCGAGCGGCAAGGCCTGAAACGCCGCCTTGGTCACGATCTTGCCGGTGATGTGATGCGCCTCGCGGAACGTCAGCTTGAGAACGCGCACCAGCCAGTCGGCGAGATCGGTGGCGGTCGAATAGCCCTCGCCGGCCAGGAGCCGCATCCATTTCACGTCGGGATCAAGATCGCGCACCATGCCGGTCATCGCCTTGAGCGACAAAGCGAGCGCGCCGATCGCGTCGATCGTGCCTTCCTTGTCCTCCTGCAAATCCTTCGCATAAGCGAGCGGCAGGCCCTTGATCACCGTCATCAGCGCGACCAGTGCGCCGACGATGCGGCCGGTCTTGGCGCGCACCAATTCGGCCGCGTCGGGATTGCGCTTTTGCGGCATCATCGACGAGCCGGTGGTGAATTTGTCGGACAGCCAGATCAGCCCGGTCAGCGGCGACGACCAGATCACGATCTCCTCGGCGAAGCGCGACAGATGCAATGACGCAATGGCGCAAGCCGACAAAGTCTCCAGCACGAAGTCGCGGTCCGCCACCGCGTCGAGCGAATTCGCCATCGGCCGGTCAAAGCCGAGCGCCTTCGCCGTCATGGTGCGGTCGATCGGAAACGGCGTGCCGGCGAGCGCCCCGGCGCCGAGCGGACTTTCATTGAGCCGCTTGCGCGCATCGGCGAAACGGCCGCGGTCGCGCGCCGCCATCTCGACATAGGCGAGAAGATGATGGCCGAACGTCACCGGTTGCGCGGGTTGCAGATGAGTGAAACCCGGCATGATGGTGTCGGCGTGCTTGAGCGCCTTGTCGGCGAGCGCGCGCGCATAGGCGGCGAGCGCCGCGTCGAGCTCGTCGATGGCATCGCGCACCCACAGCCGGAAATCGGTGGCGACCTGGTCGTTGCGCGAGCGCGCCGTATGCAGCCGGCCCGCCGCCGGCCCGATCAGCGTCTTCAGCCGGCTCTCGACATTCATATGAATGTCCTCGAGCGCGCGCTTGAAGGCGAATTTGCCGCGCCCGATCTCTGACAGGATCGTGTCTAGACCGTGAGCGATCCGCTTTGCATCTTGCGCCGTGATGATGCCTTTTTTGGCGAGCATCGCCGCATGCGCCTTGCTGGCGGCGATATCCTGCCGGTAGAGGTGACGGTCGAAGTGGATCGAAGCGTTGATGTCCTCCATGATCGGGTCCGGACCGGACCCGAACCGGCCGCCCCACATTTTGTTGCTCATGACACGTCTGCCGAGATCCAGTTCCTCATGACCGAGCGAAAAGCCAAATCACCCGATAGCCTTACATTGCGCAAAATCGGCCGTCTGCGGCTTGTTTCGGCCGCGGCGGCTGTCGGAATGCTTGTGGTCCTGGCGGGGGTATACGGGATTGAGCATCTGCGAAGCAATCCGGCCGACGCGGCCTGTCAGGCGGCGGTTAATATCGCCAAAAAGCTCACGCCGCTGGTTCATGGCGAAGTCGCCGCGCTGGCGCTGGCGCAAACGCCGTTCCGCGTGCCGGATCTGGCGTTCAAAGACGCCGCCGGCCACGACGTGACGCTCGCCAACTGGCGCGGCCGCACCGTCCTCCTCAATCTCTGGGCCACCTGGTGCGTGCCGTGCCGCCGCGAAATGCCGGCGCTCGATGCTTTGCAGGCAGCGCTCGGCGGCACCGATTTTGAAGTCGTCGCCGTCAATATCGACACCCGCGATGCGGAAAAGCCGCTCGCCTTTTTGAAAGACGTCGGCATCGCGCATCTCGCCTACTACTACGACGACAGCGCCAAAATTTTCGAGGATCTGAAAGAGGCCGGTAAGGCCTTCGGCATGCCGACCACCGTCATCGTCGACCGCTCCGGCTGCGAGATCGGCGCCATGGCCGGCCCGGCCGAATGGGCGAGCGACGACGGCGTCAAGCTCGTCGGCGCGGCGATCAATCCGTAGCCGGCTCGCTTCGATCGCCGGCGCGGAGTAAAATCGCGGATCATCTGACGGGAGAACGAGCAATGCGTTTGTCGGTCGGTATCGCGACGTGGCTGGCGCTGATCGGCGCGGCGATTTTTGCCGCAGGTCCCGCTGCGGCAAAACACCAGAGCCACAAGGCGCCAAAGACGGAATATTTGCGCGCGGTCCCGTCAGGAACTGCGTCGGGCCACTAGCCCGCTCTGCGCACTGACGTCGATATTTATGCCGATGCCGCCGGAATGACGAAGCTGTTGACAGCCTCGTCGCGGTTTGATACTAAACCATATGGTTAAGTTTTCAGACGCCGCCCTCGACCGCACCTTCGCCGCCCTGTCGGACCCGACACGGCGCGCGCTGGTGATGCGGCTTGCCGCGGAGCCCGATCTGTCGGTCAGCGAACTTGCCGCGCCGTTTGCGATTTCGCTGCCGGCGGTCATGAAACATCTCGGCGTTCTGTCCGACGCCGGGCTCGTTGCGCGCGAAAAAACCGGGCGTGTCGTCGCCTGCCGTCTCGATGCCGAGCCGATGCGCGAGGCGTTCGAGTGGCTCAACCGTTACGAAAAGTTCTGGTCCGAGCGGCTGTCCAGTCTTGCCGCATTTTTGGAAGAGGAAGAAGAATCATGGCCACCCAAACAACCGCCAAACCGAGCCTCACCCTCAAGCGGCGGCTCAAGGCGCCGCCCGCCAAAGTCTTCGCGGCGTGGATCGATCCGGAAAAAGTGAAAGTCTGGATGGGGCCGGGCGGCGTCAAAGTGTTACACGTCGAATGCGATGCCCGTCTTGGCGGCCGCTTCCGCTGGGTGATGCAGGCGCCCGATGGCGAAGCGCATGACGTCAGCGGCGTCTATCGCGAATTCGTCCCCGACCGGAAGCTCGTCTTCACCTGGGCCTGGATAACAACGCCGGAGCGCGAGTCGCTGGTCACGGTCGAGATCAAGCCCGACGGCGACGGCTCATTGCTGACGCTCACGCACGAGCAGTTCTTCGACGAAGACGCGCGCGACCGCCATCAGGGCGGCTGGACCAGCGCGCTCGACAAGATGGAAAAGTATTTTTGCGTGAAGTTGAGGAGCACCACGATGCAACCGCACAAGATCGTATCCCACGACGAATGGATCGCCGCGCGCAAGGCGCATCTCGCCGACGAAAAGGCGTTCACCAAAGCGCGCGACGCGCTAAGCAAAAAGCGCCGCGAATTGCCCTGGGAGAAGGTCGAGAAGACATACCTTTTCGACGGGCCCGACGGCAAGCGACGCTGGCCGGCCTGTTCGGCGGCAAGAGCCAGCTCATCATCTACCACTTCATGCTCGGCCCCGGCTGGGAAGCCGGCTGCCCGAGCTGCTCGTTCCTTGCCGATCATTTCGACGGCGCCGCGATCCATCTCGCGCAGCGCGACGTCGCGCTTCGTCGTCGTGTCGCGCGCGCCGCTGCCGGAGATCGAGAAATTCAAGGCCCGCATGGGCTGGAAATTCAAATGGGTGTCGTCGTTCGGCAGCGACTTCAACCACGATTATCAGGTGTCGGCGTCGCCGCAGGAAAAGGCCGCGGGCAAGGTGATGTACAATTACGAAATGACCGCGTTCCCGAGCGAGGAACGTCCGGGCGCCAGCGTGTTCTGCAAGAACGAGGCCGGCGAGGTGTTCCACACCTATTCGAGCTACGGGCGCGGGCTCGACATGTTCCTCGGCGCCTATCACTTCCTCGACATCGCGCCCAAAGGCCGCGACGAGGATGGGCTTGCCTTTTCGATGGCCTGGGTGCGCCACCACGACAAATACGAAGGCGCGGTGGTCGATACAAAAGCGTCATATCAGCAACCCAAATCCGCCTCATGCTGCGATTAGCAATTCTCACCCGCGTCATCAGGAGTTGATCATGAAACTTTACGGCTTTGCTCCCTCGCCAAATACCTGGCAGGTCCGCGCGCTCGCCACCCATATCGGCGTGCCGCTCGAGTTCGTGCCGCTCGATTTCACCAAGGGCGACACCAAGACGCCGGCCTTTCTCGCCATCAATCCCACCGGCCGCACGCCGGCTTTGGTCGACGGCGATTTCAAGCTGTGGGAGACGATGGCGATCATGCAATATGTCGCCGGCAAGAAGGCCAATCCGCTGTGGCCGGACGATGCGCGGGCGCGCGCCGATATCGCGCGCTGGCAGAGCTGGAACCTCGCGCACTGGACCAGGGACGCCTGGGCGCCGGTGCTGAGCGAGCGGCTGGTGAAGAACGATGCTCAATCTCGGGCCCGCCGACGAGGCCGTCATCGCCAAAGGCGTCGAGGCGTTCGGCAAAGAAGCCGCGATGCTCGACGCGCATCTCGGCAAGCAAAAATATCTGGTTGGCGACACGCTCACGATCGCCGACTTCGCCGTCGCCTGCGCCGCTGTTCTACGCCAAGGAAGCGCAGTTGCCGCTTGCGCCCTACGCGGCGATCTGCGCGGCTGGTCCGAGCGCGTCATGGCGCTGCCGTGTTGGACTGCGACCGCGCCGCAATTCGCCGCGGCGGCGTGAATACGGCGTCATTGCGAAGAGCGTACGACGAAGCAATCGAGCGCGGGAACGCCGAACAGGATTGCTTCGCTCCGCTCGCAATGACGACAGTAAGGGCTTAGCGCGTCGGCACCGGCTTTTCGCCGCGGTAATCGTAGAAGCCGCGCTGCGTCTTGCGGCCGAGCCAGCCGGCCTCGACATATTTCACCAGCAGCGGGCACGGCCGGTATTTGGAATCGGCCAGGCCCTCGTGCAGCACCTGCATCACCGAGAGGCAGGTATCCAGCCCGATGAAGTCGGCGAGTTCGAGCGGTCCCATCGGATGATGGGCGCCGAGCCGCATCGCGGTGTCGATGCCCTCGACATTGCCGACGCCTTCATAGAGCGTGTAGATCGCCTCGTTGATCATCGGCAACAGGATGCGGTTGACGATAAAGGCGGGAAAATCCTCCGCCACCGCGATCTGCTTGCCGAGCTTGGCGATGAATTGCTTGGTCGCTTCGAACGTCGGGTCGTCGGTGGCGATGCCGCGGATCACCTCGACCAGTTCCATCAGCGGCACCGGATTCATGAAATGAATGCCGATGAAGCGCTCCGGCCGGTCGGTCGAGGCGGCGAGCCGCGTGATCGAGATCGAGGACGTATTGGTGCCGACAATGGCCTCCGGCTTGAGCGACGGACACAGCGCGGCGAAGATCTTGCGCTTGGTCTCTTCCTGCTCGGTGGCGGCTTCGATGACGAGATCGCAGTCGCCAAGCTCTTCGAGCGTGTTGGCCGGCGCGATGCGCTTGATCGCGGCCTGGCGCTGTTCGTCGCTGATGCGCTGCCGGCTGACCTGGCGCGCCAGATTGCCGTTGATGGTGGCCATTCCCTCCGCTGATACGTTCGCCGGCGATATCGTTGAGCAGCACGTGATAGCCGGACAACGCGCAGACATGGGCGATGCCGTTGCCCATCTGGCCGGCGCCGACGATGCCGATCTTGCGAATGGAAGGAGCCATCCTCTCCGCCTGCTCGCCGCGCATCTGCGCGCTATGCGCTTTGGGCCGTTCCTTGACCTCGACCATCTCGATTCACCTTTGCAGAATCCTACGACGATCTCGACCCGCGCGCCAGATTCGATCAATGCTTGACCTTATCGAGCTCGGTCGCCAGTTCCGGCAAGGCCTGGTAGAGATCGGCCACCAGTCCGTAATCGGCGACCTGGAAGATCGGGCGCTTCCTCATCCTTGTTGATCGCGACGATCACTTTCGAGTCCTTCATGCCGGCGAGATGCTGAATGGCGCCGGAAATGCCGACCGCGATATAGAGGTCGGGCGCCACCACCTTGCCGGTCTGTCCGACCTGCCAGTCGTTCGGCGCGTAACCGGCGTCGACTGCGGCGCGCGAGGCGCCGATCGCGGCGCCGAGCTTGTCGGCCACCGGCTCGATATACTTGGTGAAGTTCTCGCGGTTTTGCATCGCCCGGCCGCCGGAAATGATGATCTTGGCCGAGGTCAGTTCCGGCCGTTCGGATTTGGACAGCTCCTCGCCGACGAAACCCGACAGGCCGGGATCGGCCGCCGCCGCGATGCTTTCGATCGGCGCCGCCGCGGCACCCGGCCCGGTCGCCTGGAACGCCGCCGTGCGCACGGTGATGACGCGCTTCTTGTCGGTCGAGCGCACGGTCTGGATGGCGTTGCCGGCATAGATCGGCCGCTCGAACGTGTCCGGCGCCACCACTTTGATGATTTCGGAAATCTGCATCACGTCGAGCAGCGCCGCGACGCGCGGCATGATGTTTTTTCCGCTTGTGGTCGCCGCCGCCATGATGGTTTCGTACGGCCCGGCCAGCGACACGATCAGGGCTGCGGTCGGCTCGGCCAGCATGTGCTCGTAGGCCGGCGCATCGGCCAGCAGAACTTTGGTCACGCCGTCGAGCTTGGCGGCGGCCTCGGCGACGGCTTTGCAGTTGTGACCGGCGACCAGAATGTGCACTTCGGCGCCGAGCGCCTTGGCGGCGGTCAGCGCCTTGTTGGTCGCGTCCTTGAGCGAGACATTGTCGTGCTCGGCGAGAAGAAGCGTCGGCATCAAATCGCCCCCACCTCTTTGAGCTTCTCGACCAGCTCGGCGACGGTCTTGACCTTGACGCCGGCCTTGCGCACCGGCGGCTCGGCGGTCTTGACCACTTCGAGCCGCGGCTTGATGTCGACGCCGTAATCGGCGGCGGATTTTTCGTCGATCGGCTTCTTCTTCGCCTTCATGATGTTGGGCAGCGAGGCGTAGCGCGGCTCGTTGAGCCGCAGATCGGTGGTGACGATGGCCGGCATTTTCAGTTTCACGGTCTGCAAGCCGCCGTCGACTTCGCGCGTCACCATGACGCGCGTCGCCGTCGAGCGCCACTTTGGAGGCGAAGGTGCCCTGCGGCCAGCCGAGCAGCGCCGCCAGCATCTGGCCGGTTTGATTGCTGTCGTCGTCGATCGCCTGCTTGCCCATGATGATGAGGCCGGGCTTTTCGGCGTCGGCGATGGCTTTGAGGATTTTTGCCACCGCGAGCGGTTCGACCACGCCGTCGGCCTTGACCAGGATGCCGCGGTCGGCGCCCATGGCGAGCGCGGTGCGGATGGTCTCGGCGGCCTGCGCTGGACCGATCGAGGCGGCGACGATCTCGGTCGCCTTGCCGGCTTCCTTGAGCCGGATCGCTTCCTCGACGGCGATCTCGTCGAACGGATTCATCGACATTTTGACGTTGCCGAGCTCGACGCCGGAGCCGTCGGCCTTGACGCGGATTTTCACATCCTTGTCGATCGCCCGTTTCACGGGCACGAGAATTTTCATCGTGTGGCTTTTTAGGCTTCATGGCATGGCCGTTCTTCTTTGTCGGCATGCGGCCGCTGTGCTTGGCGGCATACCCGGCCATCGCTGCAATGCGGTGCGGTGCGGGAAACCTACCGGCCAGGCGCGCGGGCGGTCAACGGATCGGACGCGTGAAGGGCAGGTCGCTGGACAGCCCGCCATCGACCGCAAAAGCCTGGCCGTTGACGTAGGACGACTCGTCGCTGGCCAGAAACAGCGCCATGGCCGCGATTTCTTCCGGCTGCGCCGCCACGCTGCAGCGGATTGAGCTGGCCGATCTTGCCGGCCGTGCCGCGCTCGCGCGCACTTTCGAACATCGCGCTGGTCATGCCGCTCTCGATCAGCCCCGGGCAGATCGCGTTGACGCGCACGCCGGTGCCGGAGAGCGAATTCGCCGCCGTCTGGGCGAGGCTGATGACGCCGGCCTTGCTGGCGCTATAGGGCGCGCTGCCGGCGGCGGCGCGCAATCCAGCGGTCGAGGCGGTGAGAACGATCGAGCCGCGGCCCTTTTTGATCATGTGCGGAGCGGCGTGTTTGATGGCGAGGAACGGCCCGAGCAGATTGGTCTGCAAGATCTGCCACCACTGCTCGACGGTCTGTTCGAGCAGCGGCGTCGGGCCGCCGAGAATGCCGGCATTGGCAAACACGATGTCGAGCGCGCCGAATGCCGTGAGCGTACTGTCGATGACGGCCTTGACCTGGTCTTCCTGGCCGACATCCGCGCCGAAACCTTGCACCTCGCCGCCGTCCCGGCTGATGGCGGTCACGGTTGCGTGCAGTCCGGTCGAATTCTGGTCGACGACGACCACGCGCGCGCCCTCGCGCGCGAACAGGATCGCGCTGGCGCGGCCGATGCCGCTTGCCGCGCCGGTGACGATTGCGACCTTGCCGTCGAGCCGGCCCATCACTTGCTCCGTCGCGCTCAGCGATTTTCGCCCGGGCTTCCACAGCACGTCGCGCGCGCCTTTATCGTTGGCGTGGCGGCTGGCGACGAAACAGGTAATCGGACAGCCGATTGACGTATTTGCAGCACTTCGGCGGTGACGTTCTCGCCTTCGCATCTTTCGGCAAGTTCGGCGATCAGCCGTTCGGCGCGCCGGCAGACGGTGCGGGCCAGATGCAGATAAGCCGCTGCCGCGCTGCCGCCCGGCAGCACGAAGGACCGCAGACGGACTGAGATCGGCATTGAGGCGGTCGATCTCGCCTTCGAGCCACGCCACCTGCTTGTCGGTCACCGTGAGCCGCGCGCCGCCGGGACCTTTGCCTTGCATCGGGCGTGCACAGATCGGCGCCGACATCGAACAGATCGTTCTGGATGCGCGCCAGCGACCGCGTCGAGCGAAGCATCCTGGCCGGTATGCAGCCGCGCGATCGCCGATGCGCGGCATTGGCCTCGTCGATGGTGCCGTAGGCGGCGATGCGCAGATCGTATTTCTTGCGCCGCTCGCCGGTGCCGAGACCGGTCGTGCCGTCGTCGCCGGTGCGGGTATAGATCTTGTTGAGCTTGACCATGTTTCCGCTGGAACTCGCTTTGGCGGGCTCACTTCCCCATGAACCAGAGCGTCAACATGATGACGCCGATGGCGACGCCTGCAGCAGCACGCGCAAGCCGCATCAGCTTCTGCGACGTGTTGCCCGAGCCGCCCATCATCATGTTGACGAGGCCGGCGAGCAGCACCAGCGCGACCGCGCCGATGGCGATCGGGACCGCGATATAAGACATGAAATTTGCCATGGTCTGTAGTTGTAGCGCGGCGCGCGATGATAACGAGAAGCACGCAAAGCCGCGCCGCGGAGAGCACGCCTGCGATGATCGTCGATTTCCAGCACCATTTCACGCCGCGCGAACTGATCAAGGACGATCCGGGCGACCGGCTGGTGCTCAATTACGACGCCTCGGGCGCGCCGAGCTATACGGTGCATTCGCTGCTCTACGATCTCGACGAGCACGTGCGCATGATGGATTTCGCCGGCATCGACGCCGCCTGGCTGACCAGCGCGGCGGGCATGTGCGCCGACCTCGAAACGTCGCGGCTCGTCAACGACAAGGCGAAACAGGCCGAGCGCGATTATCCCGGCCGTTTCATCGGCGCGGCGCACGCGCATCCGCTCGGCGGCGCCGCGGCGCTGAAGGAGCTGGCGCGCTGCCGGCACGACTCGGCTTTGCCAGGGCGTGACCATCACCTCGGAATTCGACGGCAAATGGATCGACGATCCGGCGATCGAGCCGTTCTGGAACGAAGTCTGCAAGCTCGGCATGTTCGTGTTCGTGCATCCGGCGCTCAAACTCAATCACGCGCAGCAATTCGACGCCTACGATACCGCGCGCGCCGTCGGCCGCGAATTCTCGCTGATCATGGCGACGATCCGGCTGGTCAATTCCGGCGTGTTCGACCGCCATCCCGAACTCACCGTGCACGTCGCCCATCTCGTCCGGCGGCATCGCCGGCATGCTGGCGCGCATCCGCTGCTTCCAGGACAAGGATTTTTGGGGCACCGCCGGCAACGCGCGCCACGGCGCGAAAGGCCAGAAGGATTTCGACCATTATATCGCGCACAATCTCGTGTTCGACACCGCCGGATTTGCCGGCGGCATCGGCGCGGTCAAAGCCGGGCTGTGCCGAAATTCCTGCGTCAAGAATCGTGTTCGCCACCGACTATCCGCAGGAAATCCGAAAACGCGAGGTGGTGCGCGATTTCGTTCGCCGATATCCGCGCGCTCGGCGCCGACGGCGAGCGCATCCTGTCCGGCAATGTCGGATTGCTGCTGAAGGAGCCGCGCGCTCAAAGCTCACGCATAAGCGAAACGCGATGGCGGTGGCGCCGAAACAAAAGCCACAGCACGATCGATCCATTGACCGCGTTCCAGCCCAGCCCGTTGAAAAATGCGGCGCGGTACGACCCGGTCAGATCGAAAATATATCCCGACATCCAGCCGCCGAGCGCCATGCCGAACAGGCTCATCATCAGAATGAGGCCGATACGCGCGCCGGCCTCCTTCGCCGGAAAATATTCGCGCACGATGATGGCATAGCTCGGAACAATGCCGCCCTGGAACAGGCCGAATACCGCCGAGATGACGTAGAGCGAAACCAGCCCGTCATAGAGAAGATAGAGCAAGAGCGCGACGCCTTGCAGCGCCGATCCCAGCATCAGCGTGGGCAAGCCGCCGATGCGGTCGGCGATAAATCCCGAACCGATGCGGCCGACGATGCCGAACGCCATCATCAGCGCCAGCATGTCGGCGCCGCGGGCGACGCCGTAACCGAGATCGCCGCAATAGGCGACGATGTGAACCTGCGGCATCGACATCGCCACGCAACAGCAGACCGAGGCCAGCGCCAGCAAGGTTTGCAGCGCGCCGGGCGAAAGGCCGAGATTTGCAGGCGAAGCCTGTGCGCGTCGCGGCGCTGGCATTCACGAGCCCCGCGGGCGCCTTGCGGCGCAATGCGACAAAACCGATCAAAAGCATCGCCGCGCCGCAGGACAGCCCGATGCCGACATGGGTCGCACGCCAGCCGTAGAGCGCGATGGCGTGTTGCACGACCGGCGGCCACACCGTGCCGGCGATATAATTTCCGGACGAGCACAACGTCACCGCCACGCCGCGGCGGCGGACAAACCAGTATGAAATGTCCGCCATCAGCGGACCGAACGTCACCGAGGTGCCGAACCCGATGACGGCGTGCGCAAGCGCGAATACGACAAGGCTGCCGGCGCCCGCCGCGCCGAGATAGCCGAGGCAAAGCGCCAGCGCACCGGCGGTGAGCGGACCCAAAATTCCGGCGGCGTCGAGGAGCCGGCCCATGACCACGCCGCCAAAGGCAAATCCCACATCGCCAGCGTGAACGGCAACGAGGCTTGCGCCCGCGGTACGGCGAATTCCGCCTGCACGGCGGGCAGCGCCACCACCACCGACCACATCCCCACGCCGCCGATGGTCGAGACCAGCATGGTCGCGGCAAGGCGCAGCCATGCCTGTCGCGAATCGGCTACGGGCGTTGTCGCGGAATTCGGCGTTGTGAGCGATTCCATCGGGCGACATTCACCAACGTGAATATCGCCGTCAATCCCGGCAGCTTTCGAGCCTTCGGTCTAGTTCGAGCCGTCGAGCAGGCGCCGCGCTATCACTTGCGCCTGGATTTCGGCCGCGCCCTCGAAAATATTGAGGATGCGGGCGTCGCAGAGGATGCGCGAAACCGGGAATTCGACGGCAAAACCGTTGCCGCCGTGGACCTGAACGGCGTTGTCGGCCGCGGCCCAGGCGACGCGCGCGGCAAGCAGTTTCGCCATGCCGGCTTCGAGATCGCAGCGCCGCCCGGAATCCTTCTGCCGCGCGGCATAATAAGTGAGCTGCCGCGCGATCATGATCTCGACCGCCATCATGGCGATCTTGTCGGACACGCGCGGGAAATTGAGCGATCGGTTCGCCGAACTGGACGCGCGGCGTGGCGTAGGTCAGCGCCTGCTCCATGGCGGCCTGCGCCACGCCAATCGCGCGCGCCGCGGTCTGGATGCGCGCCGCCTCGAACGTCGCCATCAGCTGCTTGAAGCCGAGACCCTCGACGCCGCCGAGCAGATTTTCGGCCTTGACGACAAAGCCGTCGAAGGCGATCTCGTATTCCTTCATGCCGCGATAGCCGAGCACTTCGATCTCGGTGCCGCACATGCCGGGCGCCGGGAACGGATTGCCGTCGTCGCCGCGCGGCTTTTCGGCCAGCAGCATCGACAGCCCGCGATAGCCGGTCTCCGCCGGATTGGTGCGCACCAAAAGCGTCATCAGGTCGGCGCGCACCGGATGCGTGATCCAGGTCTTGTTGCCGTACACTTTATAGACGTCGCCCTGGCGCACCGCGCGCGTCTTCAAGCGAGGCGAGATCGGAGCCGGTATTCGGCTCGGTGAACACCGCCGTCGGCAGCACTTCGCCCGACGCGATCTTCGGCAGCCATTTGCGCTTCTGCTCCTCGGTGCCGGAGCCGAGGATCAATTCGGCGGCGATCTCGGAGCGGGTGCCGAGCGAGCCGACGCCGATATAGCCGCGCGACAATTCCTCGGAAACGACGCACATCGATTCCTTGCCGAATCCCATGCCCTCGTAATCCTCGGGGATGGTGAGCGAGAACACGCCGAGCTCCGACATCTGTCGCGATGACGTCGAGCGGGATGTAGTTGTTCTTCAGATGCCACGCTTGCGCATAGGGCGCGACGCGGTCGTCGGCGAATTTGCGCATCTCTTCGCGGATCGAATCCAGCGTGTCTTCGAGGCCGCAGGCGCCGACCGTCGCGCCGTTCTGCTGCCGGATCAGCTCGACAAGGCGGGCGCGGCGTTGCGCGGTATTGCCGGTGGCGATGAGATGCTCGATCGCGGGCGTGACGCGCGCCGCGGCCGCGGCCGGGGTCAGGCCGAGATCGGACAGGCGCACGATCTCGCTCTGGCTCATCGGAATGCCGCCGAACACCTGGGCGAGGTATTCGCCGGCGCCGATCCGCACCAGAAGTTCTTCGATCTCGCCGAAGCTGCCGGCCGGCCGCCAGCCGCAGCGCATAGGCCTCGAGCTGGCGGATGGCCTCGACATAGGTCCCGAGCCAGGCCAAGCCGTGAGCGGCACGCTGCTCGCGGTCGAATATGCGCGGCACCGGGCGGCCCTCGATGGTCACCCGGTTGGCGACGGCGCGGCGGGCATCGTCGAACAGCGCTTCGAGCGGAGGCGACCGCGTCGCGGAGCGGGGCGACCAGGTCGTGGCCCGCGGGCAGAAGGGAATCGGCAAGCGACATGACTGGCTCCGATGCGCTGCTTTAAGGACGGCCCGGGCTAGCCCGAACATTACGCGTGCGGTGCACAAAAGCCAATGATGCCCCCGTATCCTGGGCGCCGCGCGGCATAAATGACGGGCGGCAGACCCATCTGGGAAACACTGCCCTCGGGCCGTTTCTTGCCAAATCTTAACCATTTTACGGTGTGCTGGCGTGGATTGCCGCGGCACGGTGGAACTTGCCGCCGGAACGGGTCCTCGATGTTCCTCATTAATATTTTCTCACGGCTGTCGGTGCGCGCCCGCATCGTCGTGCTCGGCGTCATTCCGGTGGTCGGATTCCTCGCCAACGGCATCGCCTTTCTGACCGGCGATGCCGAGGTCGGCAGCGCCTTCGACACCGTGCACCGCAACACCGAGATTGCCGACGCCAGCCGCGATCTCAAGACCGGTCTGTTGACGATGCGCGCCGCGACCACCGATTTCGTCGCCCATCCCTCCGATGCCGAAGTCAAGAATTTCGACGACGGCCAGGCGCAGGCGATGCACTGTCTCGACCGCATCGAGGCGTCGCTCAGCGCCGCCCAGCAGGACAGCATCATGCCGCTGCGCATCACCGTGCGCGATCTCAAGGTCGAGCTTCGAAAGCCTGGTGACCGAGCAAAAGTCGCTCGGCTTCAACGAGAGCGAAGGCCTCAATGCCGACATCGTCGCGGCGAGCAACGCGGTCGAGAATATCATCCAGAACGATTTGTCCTGGGTCGCCGAAGTCGACAGCGCCAAGCTGACGATGTCGCTTTTGACCATGCGCCGTTACGAGATCGAATACCGGCTGACGCGCGACCCGGCCGCGCAACGGCACTTCGTCGACGAGGTCAAGCACTTCAACGCCATCGTTCGAATCGGTCGACGGCGCGCCGCCGATGAAGGAGAAGCTCAATAAAGAGGTCCAGACCTACGGCCAGAGCTTCGCGCAATGGGTCGCCAGCACCGACAATATCCAGCCGCTCCTGGAGCTGATAGACCGCGACACCGCGAGCGTGCTGCCGGAGGCCGACCGCATCATCGAGACGGCGGAATTCAACGCCAGTTCCGCCGGGACGGCGCTGGCGCTGTCGCGGATGCAGACCAAGCGCTTCATCATCTGGGTCGGAATGGCGGTGGTGCTGATCGGGCTCGCCTGCAGCTGGCGCATCGGCCGCTCGATTACCAATCCGCTCGAAGATCTCGCCGGCGCGATGAAGCGGCTCGCCGACGGCGACACGTTGGCGCAGCTTCCCGCTAGTCATGCGCACGACGAAATCGGCGCCATGGCGCGCACCGTGGTGGTGTTCCGCGACAACATGATCGAGCGCGAGCGGCTGGCCGGCGTGCAAAACGAAACCAACGCGGCGCGCGAGCGGCGCGGCGAGGCGATCGCCACCCTGATCCGGGAATTCCGCGCTTCGATCGAGCAGGCGCTTGACCGGCTGCGCGAGGCCGCCGGCCGCCTGGAAAACGCCTCGAGCGGGCTCAATGACGCCGCCGATGCGGTATCGTCCGAAGCGCGCGCCGCGGAGAACTCGGTCGGCGCCGCCTCCGTCAATGTCACCACCGTCGCCTGCTCGATCGAGGAGCTTGCGGTGTCGATCGGCGAGATCGCCGCCCAGGCGACCAAATCGACCGACGTCGCGAGCCGCGCGGTCGCCGAATCGAAGCGCACCGTCAACACCATGTCGGAGCTCGGCAGCGCCGCCAACCGCATCGGCGAGGTGATCGGCCTCATTCAGGCGATCGCCGGCCAGACCAATCTTCTGGCGCTCAACGCCACCATCGAGGCGGCGCGCGCCGGCGAAGCCGGCCGCGGCTTCGCCGTGGTCGCCTCCGAAGTGAAATCGCTCGCGGCGCAGACCGCGCGCGCCACCGAGGACATCGCCGCCCAGATCGGCGCCATCCAGTCGGCGACCGCCGACGCCGCGCAGGCGATCGAGCAGGTCTCCTCGATCATCGACGACATGTCGGACATCGCCACCGTCGTCGCCTCGACGGTCGAGGAGCAGAACAACGTGGTCGCTTCGATCGCCGAGGGCGTCAATCGCGCCTCGAGCGAAGCGCGGACCGGCTCCGAGGCGATGAGCCGCGTCGCCGGCGCCTCGAGCGGCGCCCGCGCCACCGCCGCCGACGTCAAGGCGCTCGCCGACGCGCTCGCCATCGAGGCGGAAAAGCCTGCAAGGCGAAGTGCGGCGTTTCCTCACCGACGTCCAGGCGGCGTAACCACTCTCCCGGCATTGCGAGGAGCGAACCTTACGGCAACGCCAACAGCGTGCTCGCAATCGCCAGCATCGATGAGCGCCGACAGCGCCAGCGACCAGTGCACGCCGATCAGGCTGCCGAGCAGGCCGACCGAAACGCCGCTGAAGGCGCGCAAGCCGAGGCTCGCCATGTTGAACAGGCCGATGACGCGGCCGCGCTTGTCGAGCGGCGCGTTGAGCTGCACCAGCGTCTGCGCCATGGCGTTGAACGACAATTCGAAGAAACCGGCCGCGAACAACAGCGCCAGCGCCAGCGGATAATTCGTCGCCAGCGCAAAGCCGGCCAGCGCCCCGCACCACAGCATGGCGAGAACGATCGCGGTTCGCTGGCTTGCGGCGGCAACAGCCCGCGGCCTTCGAGCACCATGCCGGCGAGAAAGCCGCCGGCGGCGTCGGCCGCCAGCAGCAGGCTGTAGGACACGCCGGGGTCGCCGTGACCGAGATCGTGGGCGAAACTCGGCATTTGCGCGCTATAGGCATTGCCGACGAAGAACGACGAGCAGCCGGCCAGGAGCGTCATCGAGATGATGACGGGATGCGCGGCAATATCGCGAATGGTCTGCACGATATCGGCAAGGCCGCGCACCGCGCGCGGCGGCGGCGGCGTGCCGGCGCGAAAGCGCGGGCCGTAGGGCGCGTTCACCAGCCACAGCACCAGCGGCAGATAGAACACCGTGTTGAGCAGGATGCCGTAGGACGGCCCGAGCGCCAGCAGAATGACGCCGCCGACCGCCGGGCCGACCAGCACGCCGACATAGCGCGCCGTGGCGTTGAGCCGCACCGCGCTCATCAGATCGGCGGGGCCGACGATGTCGTAGAGCAGCAACTGGTTCGGCGTCTGCCACAGCACGCCGGCGCAGCCGTGGATCACCAGCAGCACCATGGCGTGCCACATCTGCAACGTGCCGGTGAAGAAAAAATAGCCCCAGCCGAGCGAAGCGGTGATGAACAGGCCCATGCCGCATTGGATCAGGCGGCGCGGATCGAAGCGGTCGGCGAGCGCGCCGCTCGCGACCGAGAACAACAGAAACGGCAGCCAATGCGACACCACGGCGAAACCCGCCAGCGCCGGCGAATGGAATTTCTGGAACAGCACCCAGTAGCTGATGACGTGCTCGATATTGTCCGCCATCATCGCCAGCACATAGGTGATGAACTGGGCGCGGAATCCCGGATGGCGCATCGCCGCGAAGGACCGCTTCGCGGGTGGCGACGGCGGGGCCGCGGCATCTTTGGCGAGATGATTCAAAGGAGTGCGTTTTCGGGTATGCGTCGGGACTGTGAAAGCCTGAAGCCGTTGGAGGAAGGCGCGGTATTTGGCATCATTGCGAGAAACGGCCAACCGGCGTTCCCGCTTGGCGCCCATGCAAGAATGCACGCTTTAATGTGTCTAATGACGCCAGCGGCCGGACAATGACGCTGTGCTATGAATAACCTGCCCGCTGCGGAGGCCGCGCCCGTTGAACATGATCCGGCTTTGCTACCGTATCGCCATGGACGCGTTCTATCGCTTCAATGCCGATGACGGCTGGGCGATCGCGAGCCACATCGCGCTCTCGATCCTGATGTCGATGTTCCCGTTTCTGATTCTGGTGACGGCGATCGCCGGCTTCATCGGCTCGCAAGAATCTCGCCGACGAAGTGGCGCGGCTGATCATCGCCGCGTGGCCGCAGCGAAGTGTCCGGCGGCATCGCGGTGCAAATGCATGACGTGCTGACCACCGCGCGCGGCGACATCCTCACGCTCGGCGCGGTGTTCGCGGTCTATTTCTCGTCGAGCGGCATCGAAAGCCTGCGCATCGGGCTAAACCGCGCCTATGGGCTTAACGAGCATCGGCCGTGGTGGCTCTTGCGGCTGGAATCGATCGGCTATGTCCTGGTCGGCGCGGTGGGCCTTTTGGCGCTGGCGTTCCTCGTCGTGCTCGGCCCGCTGGTATTCAAGGCCGCGCTCGCTTATGCGGATTGGCTGGCGCCGCTCGAAAGCCACTTCAATGTCGGCCGTCTCGCCGCCGCGACGTTCGTTCTCACGATGGCGCTGCTGATCCTGCATATGTGGCTGCCGGCCGGCCGGCGCGCGATCGAGCACGTGTGGCCCGGCATCGTCGCGACGCTCGTGCTGTGGCTCGCCTGCGGCTTCATCTTCGGCCGCTACCTGTCGGATTTTTCCTACACCTATGTGAACTATTATGCCGGCCTCGCCTCGGCGATGACGGCGCTGGTGTTTCTGTATTTCACCGCGCTGGATTTTCATCTATGGCGGCGAGCTCAATGCCGCGATCGCGCGCGAGCGGGCGATCGAACAACTGACGCCGGAGCGGGTTGGGAACGGATAGATTGCCGGCTCAGCGCCGCGCGCACGCGCGGGCGCATCTCGAGCCGTCTCGAGACGGTCACCGCCGCGCCTCGATCACGTCGTCGAAGTTGCGCAGGCCCGGGCGCGGCGTATTGACCAGCACCGCCATATTGCCGGGCTTGTGCTTGTTGGTGCGCATCAGTTCGTGGGCATAGGGAATCTTCTCCCACGGGAATACGTCGCTCATGCACGGATCGACGCGGCGATCGATGACGAACTGATTGGCGGCGCTGGCCTGCTTCAAATGCGCGAAATGCGAGCCTTGCACCCGCTTCTGCCGCATCCAGACATAGCGCGCGTCGAAGGTGATGTTGTAGCCGGTGGTGCCGGCGCAGAACACGACCATGCCGCCGCGCTTGACGACCAGGCACGACACCGGGAACGTCGCCTCGCCCGGATGCTCGAACACGATGTCGACGTCGTGCTTGCCGGTGATGTCCCAGATCGCCTTGCCGAAGCGGCGCGCCTCCTTCACCCAGGTGTCGTATTCGGGCGTGCCGACCTTGGGCATCTGGCCCCAGCATTTGAATTCGTTGCGGTTGATGACGCCCTTGGCGCCGAGATTGAAGACGTATTCGGATTTCGATTGATCCGACACGATGCCGATGGCGTTGGCGCCGGACGCGGCGACGAGCTGCACGCCGAACACGCCAAGCCCGCCCGACGCGCCCCAAACCAGAACATTGTCGCCGGGCTTGAGGATGTGCGGCGCGTGGCCGAACAGCATGCGATAGGCGGTGGCCAGCGTGAGCGTGTAGCAGGCGGATTCTTCCCAGGTCAGATGCGGCGGCTTTGTGCATGAGCTGGCGCGACTGCACGCGGCAGAATTGCGCGAACGAGCCGTCCGGCGTCTCGTAGCCCCAGATGCGCTGCGACGGCGACAATAGCGGATCGCCGCCATTGCATTCCTCGTCGTCGCCGTCGTCCTGATTGCAATGGATGATGACTTCGTCGCCGACCTTCCAGCGCTTCACCTTGGAGCCGACCGCCCAGACGATGCCGGACGCGTCGGAGCCGGCGATGTGGAACGGATGCTTGTGCCCGTCGAGCGGCGAGATCGGCTGGCCGAGGCCGGCCCAGATGCCGTTGTAATTGACGCCGCCGGCCATGACGTAGACCAGCACCTCGTCCTCGGCGATCGGCCAGGTCGGAACCACTTCGCAGCTGCATCGCCGTTCTCCGGCGGGCCGTGGCGTTCCTTGCGGATCGCCCAGGCGTACATCTTCGCCGGCACATGGCCGAGCGGCGGAACTTCGCCGATCTCGTAGAGATCCTTGAGCGGCGCGGCGGACGGTTTCTTTTGCGCAACGGCCATGACGGGCTCCCGGCTGCACCGGACATGCGCGACAGGATGGTCGCGCGACGACATAGTGTGCCGCACCTTATGTTGCAGCGCAATAATTACTTGGCGGCAGATGCGGCAGACTGTGGGCAGCAGTGGCGCCGCTGCTGACAGGCAATAGGCAAAGCCCTAAGCTTTCCGGGCGCGGTCTGGAATGCGCTCAAGGGCTGTCCCCCTGCCGGGGAAAGCAAATAACGGGGGAAAACATGGGCATCTATTATTTGGCTGATCGTCGGCGCGATTGCCGGCTGGCTGGCCGGCATGGTCGTCAAAGGCGGCGGCTTCGGGCTGATCGGCGACATCATCGTCGGCATCGTCGGCGGCCTTCATCGCCGGCTGGCTGTTGCCGCAGCTCGGGTTTCGCCTGATCGGCGGAGATATCGTCGGCGCGATCATCGATGCCTTCATCGGCGCGGTGATCCTGCTGATCATCCTCCGGCTGATCAAGCGCGTCTGACCGCGCGCTAACACGGCGGAAAGGAATGCGCGGTAAGCCAGGGCGCGGAAGGCTTTTTGCCTTCGCGCCGCTGACTTGACCGCGCATTCATGGCACTTCGTCCAGGACAGTCTGCCCGGATCAAACCGCCGCTGTCCGCCGCGCGGATGATCCGGCTCGATCGGGCTGACGCTCGCGCTCGGTTATCTGGTCGTGCTCGGCGGCACTTTTCTCAAAGGCGACTTTCTGGTCGACGCAGGCGAGCCGGCCGATCGCCAACGATTTCGTCGCACGTGCGCCGCGGGCCGGCTACTGCGCGCGACGGCAATCCGGCCGCCGCTTACGACTGGCCGATCCATAAGCAGGCCGAAGTCAGCGCCATCGGCCACGACTTCGACGATTATTACGGCTGGCACTATCCGCCGACTTTTCTGTTCGTCGCCGCGGCGCTGGCGACGCTGCCGTATCTCGCCGCGGCCATCGGTCTCGCTTGTTGCGACGCTCGCCGCTTATGTCGCGGCGCATGGCCGGCATTCTCGGCCGCACCGGAATTTTTGTCGCGCTCGGTTTTCCCGCCGCGCTGTGGAACGTCACCGCCGGACAAAACGGCTTCCTCACCGCGGCGCTTGATCGGCGGCACGCTTGGACTATCTGGAACGGCGCCCGGCGCTCGCCGGCATTTGCCTCGGGCTTCTCACCTACAAGCCGCAATTCGGTTTGCTGTTTCCGCTTGTGCTGATCGCCGACCGGCGCTGGCTGACGATCGCCGTTGCCGCGGCGGTCGCGGCCGGCGCTTGCCGCGCTGTCATGGCTCGCTTTCGGCAGCGCGAGCTGGCAGGCCTTCGTGCATTGGCTGCCGATCACCAGCCACGAGATTCTCGGCGAAGGCCACGCCGACTTCGGCCGACTGCAAAGCCTGTTCGGCCTGGTTCGCGCCCATGGCGGCAGCGAACCATTGGCGTGGACGGTGCAGGCGATCGGCAGCCTCGCCGTCGCCGCAGGCGTCACGTCTGGCTGTGGCGAAGCCGCGCGCCGTTCGATCTCAAGGCCGCGGCGCTCGCCGCCGGCACGCTCGCTCGTCGACGCCTTATGTTTATATGTACGACCTCGTCGTGCTCGCGGTCGCTGTCGGCTTTTCTCATCCGCTTCGCGCTCGAACGCGGATTTCTCGCGAGCGAAATTTTCGGCCTTGCCGCGGCCGGCGTGCTGATCCTGAGCTTTCCCTACGCAAGACCCAGGTCGGCCTCGCCGCGGCGCTGATCGTGATGGCGCTGGTGGTGCAGCGCGCGCTCGCCGAGCCCGATTCACTCCGCCGGCACGGCGGCGGCAATCGGCTCCGGCATAGCGCCGCCGATCGGCGCCGGCAGCGCCAGTCCGGCCTCCCGCCGGGCAATCAGCATGTCCAACCGACGCGCGCCGCCATGATCGCCAGACCGCGATCGCGATCCCGGCGATGATGATCGATGAAATAATGGCCGCCATTGATCGGCGTCGCCGCCAGCATGCAGGCCGTTCACCGCAGTCACGATAGCGGCCGGAACCATCTGCACCGGCCACAGCGCCCAGGCATAGAGGACAGCGGACGCGGCGTGAAAGCTCGGAAAGGTGACGATGCCGCCGAGTCCGAGCAGCTCGAGATGGCGCAATACGCCTTCGCGGGTCGGCGGCAGATCGCGCAACTGGTCGAGATAGGCGCGCGGATCGATGTTCTTGAGCGTGGCCGGATCAAGCCGATCTGCTGATAGACGCCGATCGCCGGCACCAGAGCGGAGAGGATCGTGGTCACCGCCAAGGCCGCGCCGAAGGCGAAGGTGAATTCCTCGATGCGCCGATAACGATGCCATCGCCGCGAGCACGACGGGATGGCGAAGATCGGCCAGCGGATCATGGTGTAGCCGTAGTTCAGCCATGCCGCGAGCGCCGGATGATCGTCGACGAAGCCGACATAGGCCGCCCAGTCGAGACCGAGCGCGCGGTCGATGGCGAGAAGATTGGCATCCTGCATCGGCAGGTTTGTCGAGGCCGCGACATAGGTGAGCGGCGTCATGATCGCGGTGATCAGGACGATCTGCGCGGTGCCGCCGAGGACGAACATCACCTGCGGATCGCGCCGCAGCGGCGAACAGGCATTGGCATGAGCAAAGCCGGCATAAAGCCCGACATAGCCGACCGAAACCGCAAGCCCCGTCAGCTCGATGGAGAAGTCGGTGAACATCAGGCTGAGCGCCAGCACGGCGCCCATGGCGCCGACACGATCCAATTGAGCAGGAAGTAACGCCAGGCGGCCTGGACGTCCTGCGGCATGGTATGGGACTGTCGCGTCCATGCCGGCAATGTCCGGCGCGTCAGCCGTTAAAAGCGTGAAAATCCGCCAGCAACGTTGCGCGTTGGATAACAGCGGGTTTTTGCATCGCGGCGACATCGTTAATGTTGCGTTGCAATAAAATCCGCGTCACATTGGCCGAGCCGGATTGCGTTGGAACACCGATGGGCGACCAGCGCGACGACCGCGATAAACCGTGGATCTTCCGCACCTATGCCGGGCATTCGACCGCCACCGCGTCGAATGAGCTTTATCGCAAGAATCTGGGCAAGGGGCAGACCGGGCTTTCGGTCGCCTTCGATCTGCCGACCCAGACCGGCTACGACAGCGATCATCCTTTAGCCAAAGGCGAGGTCGGCAAGGTCGGCGTGCCGATCTCGCATATCGGCGACATGCGCGCGCTGTTCGACGCCATCCCGCTCGGCGAGATGAACACGTCGATGACGATCAACGCCACCGCGGCCTGGCTGCTTGGCGCTCTACATCGCGGTCGCCGACGAGCAAGACGTGCCGCGCGACAAAGCTGCAAGGCACCACGCAGAACGACATCATCAAGGAATATCTGTCGCGCGGCACTTATGTGTTCCCGCCGGCGCCGTCGATGCGGCTGATCAAGGACGTGATCCTGTTCACGACCAAGCGAAATGCCGAAATGGAATCCGATGAATGTCTGCTCCTATCATTTGCAGGAAGCCGGCGCGACGCCGGTGCAGGAGCTCGCCTTCGCGCTCGCCACCGCCATCGGCGTGCTCGACGCGGTGAAGGCGTCGGGCCAGGCGCTGACGACGATTTCGGCGAGGTGGTCGGGCGCATCTCGTTCTTCGTCAATGCCGGGCTGCGCTTCGTCACCGAAATCTGCAAGATGCGCGCGTTCACCGAATTGTGGGACGAGATCACGCGCGAGCGCTACGGCGTCACCGACGCCAAGCAGCGGCTGTTCCGCTACGGCGTGCAGGTCAATTCGCTGGGCCTGACCGAGCAGCAGCCGGAAAACAACGTCGCCCGCATTCTGATCGAGATGCTCGCCGTGACGCTGTCGAAAGACGCCCGCGCGCGCGCCGTGCAGCTGCCGGCCTGGAACGAAGCGCTCGGCCTGCCGCGGCCGTGGGACCAGCAATGGTCGCTGCGCATGCAGCAGATCCTCGCCTACGAGACCGACCTGCTGGAATACGGCGACGTTTTCGACGGCTCGCCGGCGATCGCGGCCAAAGTCGCCGAGCTCAAAGCCGCGGCGAAGGAGGAACTCGCGCATATCGGAGCGATGGGCGGCACCGTCGCCGCGGTCGAGATCGGGCTACATGAAGCAGCAGCTTGTCGAATCCAATTCGCGGCGGGTCGAGGCGATCGAGCGCGGCGAGCAGATCGTGGTCGGCGTCAACCGCTTCGTCGAAACCGAGCCGTCGCCGCTCGCCGACGCCGCCGAAGACGATCATGACCGTGTCGCCGAAGCCGAGGCCGGGCAGATCGAGCGGCTCAACGCCTGGCGCGCCGCGCGCGACGCCAAGGCCGTCGCCGCCGCGCTCGAAGAGTTGCGGCGCGCGGCCAAGAGCGGCGCCAATATCATGCCGCCGTCGATCGCCTGCGCCAAAGCCGGCGTCACCACCGGCGAATGGGGCTTTGCGCTGCGCGCGGCGTTCGGCGAATACCGCGCGCCGACCGGCGTCGGCACCGGCCATGCGCAACGACGCCGACGGGCCTCGACGACATCCGCGCCGAGGTCGACCGGGTGTCGAAAAAGCTCGGCCGGCGGTTGAAATTCCTGGTCGGCAAGCCCGGCCTCGACGGCCATTCCAACGGCGCCGAGCAGATCGCGGTGCGCGCCCGCGATGCCGGCATGGACGTCGTCTACGACGGCATCCGCCTCACCGCCGAAGCGATCGTCGCGGCCGCGGCGGAAAAGCGCGTGCACGTCGTCGGCCTGTCGATCCTCTCCGGCTCGCATATGCCGCTGGTGCGCGACGTGGTCGCGCGCATGAAAGAAGCCGGCCTCGACGACGTGCCGGTCGTGGTCGGCGGCATCATCCCGCCGGAGGACGCGAGCGCGCTCAAAAGCGCCGGCGTCGCCGAGGTCTATACGCCGAAGGATTTCGAGCTGAACCGCATCATGACGCGATCTGGTGCGGATCGTCGAAGGCTCGGCGGATGCGGCGCAAAACCGGCAGACGCGGCGGAGTAATTACGCCGGCACCACCGCCGCGATCGCCGCGCTCAGCGCGCTCGGGCTGACCGGCTTGCGCAAATAGAACTTCATGCCGGCGGCGCGCGCGGCCGTCTCGTCGCCGGCCTCGGTGCGGCCGGAAATGCCGACGATCGGCGTGCCGCCCGCGCGCCCGCCAGCGCGCGGATGCGCCGCGTCGCTTCGAGGCCGTCGATGCCGGGCAGCGTCACGTCCATCAGCACCACGTCGTAGCCGCGCGGCACGGCGGTCGACGCGCCTCCTCGCCGGAGCCGACGAAATCGGCGCGATGGCCGAGCTCGGTGAGGATGGTGTTGAGGATGACGCGGCCATAAGGGTTGTCCTCGGCGCAGAGAATTTTCAGCCGGCGCGCCGGCGCCGCGCTCTGCTCGCGCGCGCGCGGTCCCCGCGGCGTCGGCGGGCGCGACCGGCAGCACGGCGGTGAAGCGAAAACGCGAGCCGCGGCCCGGCGTGCTGGTGACGGTGAGATCGCCGCCCATCAGCCTGGCCAACGACTTTGACCACGGCAAGGCCGAGGCCGGCGCCGCCATAGCGGCGCGCGATCTCGGCGCTGGCCTGCGCGAACGGGCGGAACAGCCGCTTGATCTCGGCGCGGCTAAGCCCGATGCCGCTGTCGGTGACGGTGAAAGTGAGCTTGACGCGGCCGCGCGCCGGCGCGCTGCGCGCGCGCGTCGAGCCGAACGGCGCCTTGCGCGGTGAACTTCACCGCATTGTCGATGAGGTTTTCCAGCGCCGCGCGCAGCCGCACCGGATCGCCGACCAGCATTTCCGGCAAGTCCGCCGGCGATCGTCACTTCGGCGCGCAGGCCCTTGGTCTCCGCGCGCGCGCGTCAAGCGTCTCGCGCAAAGCCTCGATCAGGCGCCGCGGCCGGAAAATCTCCTGCTGCAGACGTCAGCGAGCCGGCATCGGCTTTGGCGGCGTCGATGACCAGCGTGGTCAGCGAGGCGAGATGCTCGGCGCTGCCCTTGATGCCGGCGGCCCAGCGCCGCTCGCGCTCGCCGAGATTGGAGCTCGCCAGCAATTCGCCGAGCGCGAGGATGCCGGTGAGCGCGGTGCGGATGTCGTGGGCGAATACGGCCAGCGCGGCTTCGTTGGCCGGCGTCAGCCGCATGCGCGCCGCGGCGTGCCGGCGCCGCGCCGCGCCGGCTTGGCGGCGGATTTTTGCTTGGACTTCGATCGCGCCATCGACAGCCCCTCGGCCGCCCGCATGCGACCATGGCACGGCAGCGGACGAACAAAACAAGCCCAGCGAGCGATCTCCACCGCTGCAAATCCGTTCAGCGGCCGAGCCCGACCATGCGCCTGATATCGGGCGCGCTTGAGCCGTGCGGCGCGCAATTCGCGCAAGCCCGTCGCCTGCGTCGATTTCGACAGCTTGCGGCCCTCGTCGTCGAGAATGAGCTTGTGATGATGATAGGCCGGCTCCGGCAGGCCGAGCAGCGCCTGCAACAGCCGATGGATGCTGGTCGACCAGAACAGATCCTGCCCGCGCACCACGTCGGTGACGCCTTGCAAGGCGTCGTCGACAACGGCGGCGAGGTGATAGCTGGTCGGCTATTCCTTGCGCGCCAGCACGACGTCGCCCCACATCTGCGGCGCGGCGGTGACGAGGCCGGTCTGGCCGTGCGGCCCGGCGCCGGTCTCGGTCCAGGTGAGCACGCCGGCGCGCGCCACCGCGCGATCCATGGCGAGCCGCAGCGCGAACGGCTCGCCGGCGTCGCGGCGGCGCTTGCGCTCGGCGGCGGACAGCTTGCGCGCGCGGCCCGGATAAATCGGCACGCCGTCGGGATCGCGCGGCCAGCCGCCCTGCCGGTCGAGCTCGGCGACCAGCGCGCGCAATCTCGCGGCGGCTCTCGAAACTCGGATAGAGCAGCCCTTGCGCTTCGAGCTTGGCGAGCGCCGCGGCGTAATCGTCGAAATGCTCGCTCTGCCGCCGCACCGGCTGCTTGCCACGACACGCCGAGCCAGCGCAGATCCTCGTAGATCGCCGCCTCGTATTCCGGCCGGCAGCGCTCCGCGTCGATGTCCTCGATGCGCAGCAGCAACCGGCCGCCGAACTCGCGCGCCATGTCGTGATTGAGCAATGCCGAATAGGCATGGCCCAGATGCAGATAGCCGTTCGGGCTCGGTGCAAAACGCAAGATGCGGCTGTACATCGGCGTCGCGCCTTCTCGGCGTTGCGCTTCTCGAGATTCACGTGCCTCACTGCTAACATGCTGACCCACATCCGTACCGAAGCCGATCTCGACGCGGCGCTGGCCGCGCTCGACAGGCCGATCCGCGCTTTGCCGCGCTCATCGCGAAGGCCGGCCGGCCGCCGCTGCGGCGGCGGCCCGACGGCTTCGCCGGCCTCGCCGCGACGGTCGTGTCGCAGCAGCTTTCGACCGCGAGCGCCGGCGCGATCTGGGGCCGGCTTGCGGCGGCGTTCGATCCGTTCGAGCCGGCCGCGATCATCAAGGCGCGCGCCCCGAAGCTGGCGCGGCTCGGACTGTCGCGGCCGAAAATCAAGGCGCTGAAGGAAATCGCCCGCGCCGTCGCCCGCGGCAAGCTCCCGCTGGCGACGCTTGGCGATATTCCGGCCGACGAGGCGCATGCGGCGCTCACCGCGGTGCACGGCATCGGGCCGTGGACCGCCGACATTTATCTGCTGGCCTGCCTCGGCCATGCCGATGCCTGGCCGGCCGGCGATCTCGCGCTGCAGGAGGCGGCGCGGCTTGCCTTCGGCCTGCGCGCGCGGCCGAGCGCAAAGGAGATGGTGCCGCTCGCCGAGCCGTGGCGGCCGTGGCGCGCCGTGGCGGCGCGCGTGCTGTGGACCTATTATCGCGCCGTCAAAGGCCGCGACGGCGCGCCGGTCGTGCCGCAAAAATCCTCAGCCGAAAAAACGAGGTGGCAATGGCCGCTGAACTCGATGGACCAAACTCGATGGACCGCGGCTTGCGCCGCGCTCCGGCCCCGCGCAACAGCTCGTCGTGTTCCTGCACGGCTATGGCGCCGACGGCAACGATCTGATCGAGATCGGCCGCGCCTGGCAGCAATCGCTGCCGCACGCGGCTTTCGTCTCGCCGCATGCGCCGGAGCCGTGCGGCCAGGCGCCGGTCGGCCGGCAATGGTTTGCGCTGACCTTCCGCGATCCGAACGAGCGCTGGATCGGCGTCAACAAGGCGGCGCCGGTCTTGAAGCGCTTTCTCGATGCCGAACTTGCCCGCCACCAGCTGCCGCCGTCGGCGCTGGCGCTGGTCGGCTTTCAGCCAGGGCACCATGATGGCGCTGCATGTGGGCTTGCGCCGCGCCACGGCGCCGGCGGCGATCGTCGGCTATTCCGGCCTCTCTGGTCGTGCCGCCGAACGTGGCGACCTCGAAGCCTTTGCCGCCGAGATCAAATCGCGCCCGCCGGTGCTGCTGGTCCACGGCGACCGCGACGATCTGATCCCGCCGCAGGCGCTGTTCCAGGCGACGCAGGGGCTTGCCGCGCTCGGGGTGTCGGTCGAATGGCATTTATCGCCCGGCGATCGGCCACGGCATCGACGCGGAAGGGTTGCGCCATGGCGGCGAGTTCCTGGCCCGGCGCTTTGGCGTAAGGCGCTGAAAAAACTAGGAGTTTTAACCTTCACCTGTGTATCCAGTAACGATTTCCTAGCAAATTCGGCCTAGAAGCGGCCTGTTGGATCAGGTGCGCTATGGTCAAGGCAGTGACTGGAAAAGTCTGCGCCCGGCACGCGCGCGTGAATGCGCGATTTGCGCGGCTGCGGGCGCTGGTCGCCGATTTCCGCTCCAATAGGCGCGGCAATGTCGCGGTCATTTCCGCCGTTGCCGCGCTGCCGATGGTCGCCGCCGTCGGCTGCGTCATCGATTATACGAACGCGAGCATGATCAAGACCAAGCTGCAGGCCGCCGCCGACGCGGCGAGCCTCGCCACCGTCTCCGTCAATTCTCAGCGTCGTCACCACCGCCAAAGCCATGACGAGCAACGGCACCGTTTCCGGCGGCTCGACCTTTGCGACCAACTTCTTCAACGCCAATCTGACCACTGCGCCCGCGAGACACCGGCTACACCAATCTCACGCCCACGGCGACCGTTTCGCAAAGCGGCACGACGATCACCGCGACCGTCTCCTTCACGGCGACAGGTTCCCACCTATTTCATGGCAGCATGGGCTACAAGCACCGTCTCGGTCAGCGGCACGTCGACGGCGAGCTACACGCTGCCGACCTACATCAATTTCTATCTGATGCTCGACGTTTCCGGGCTCGATGAGCTTTCCCTCGACCACCGCCGAGCAATCGCGGCTGCAGGCCGTCAATCCCGACAACTTACAGCCCTCTATCCCAACGGCTGCACTTTCGCCTGTCACTTTACCGCGCAGGGCGCCTGCCCGCAGTCGGAGCAGGAATCCAACGTGCCGCCTCCCAAAGTACACCAGCACGTACAATCCGAGCCCGGGCGGATATTGCCAAGGATTCACCATTTCGCGGTTGGGCACGACGCCGCGACTGCACTTCGACGACCAACTGCGCGAATATCACGGCAAGCGACATCAATTGGAGCAATACGCAGGTCACCTCCTGCTCCACGCCGGCACCACTCCTGCATCCAGTTGCGCGCCGATGCGGTCGGTTATGCCGTGACCCAATTGCTGTCGACCGCCAATTCAGCAGCGAGCAGGTCACCAATCAATTCCAGGTCGGCCTCTATCCGTTCATCCAATATCTCTATTCCTACTTTCCGCTGACCACCAATCTGACCGGCGTCGATCATCGACTGCCGCCGCACAATCTCGCGAGCCTGTTGGATACCGGCGTCAATTCCAGCCTCGGCTCCGGCGGCACGCATTTCGAGAATGCACTTTCGAGCATGAACAGCTTGATCACGTCGGTCGGAACCGGAACCAGCGCCAGCCCGCTGCCCTACGTGTTCATCGTCACCGACGGCTCGCAGGATTACCAGACGCAATGGGGCGGCAACTGGTCGTCGCAAAACTGGTCTGCCAATTCGGCGGTGCCCTATCAGAATTCGTCTACCGTCATACCGCCAAACAGCGTGACGTCGACCGACTATTGCACGACGATGAAGAATCGCGGCATAACGATCGCGATTCTCTACATTCCTTACGAGACGATCCAGAACCCGACTACCTTCGCCAACAGCGAAGATATCTACGCCAACGACAACATCCCGAATATTCCGGCGGCGCTGCAATCTTGCGCTTCGACCAACTTCTTCTTCACCGCGAATACGCCGACCGACATCAACAACGCGCTGATCGCGATGTTCGACCAGGCCGTGAGCACGGCCCATCTGTCCAACTAAGGAACGGGACACGCTCGTCATGGCGCAAGATTTGGCGCGAAACCTGGCGCGAAACCTGGCGACACGTTTCCGCCGAACCATTTGCCGTTTCCGCGCCGCCGAACGCGGCGCGACGGCCGTCGAGTTTGCCTTGATCGCTCCGGCCTTCCTGGCGATGCTGTTCGCGGTAATGCAAACGACGCTGTACCTGTTCGCGCAGGAGGCGCTGCAGAACGCGGCCGTGGCGGCGGGACGGCTGTTCATGACCGGACAAGCGCAAACCGCCGGGACGACCCAGTCGCAGTTCGAAACCGAGATCTGTCCGATGGTGCAGGCGCTGTTCACCTGCGCCAACGTCATGGTCAATGTGCAGAACTATTCGACCTTCAGCGGCGCCAGCACGTCGGCGCCGACGCTGACTTACAACGGCAACGGCACCGTCTCGAACAGTTGGTCCTACAGCACCGGCAGCCAGGGCGAAGTCATGGTCGTGCAACTGATTTACCAATGGCCGATCGTCGGCATGCCGCTCGGATCGTTGTTTTCCAACCTCGGCAACGGCACCACCGAGATAATGGGCGTCAGCGCCTTTCGGGTAGAGCCCTACTGACGATGCGCAAGCTCCGAAAAATCTATCGGCGGTTTATCGCGTCGAGGCGCGGCGTTGCCGCGATCGAATTCGCGATGATCGCGCCGGTACTGGCGGTGATGTTCCTCGCCTCGTTCGATGGCGGCCGCGCCATCGCCATTTACATGAAGATGCGATCGGCGACTTACACGCTGGCGGCGATCACCAACCAATATTCGACCATTCAGTCGTCGGACATGACGACGATAACGGGAGCAACCGCAGCCGTGATGGCGCCCTATTCCACCGCCGCTGCGGTAGTGACGATCACGCAGATCACGATCAGCAGCAAGGGCGTGGCGACGGTGAGCTGGAGCTACTCGCTGGGCGGCACCGCACACGCGCAGGGTGCTGCGATCACCGTGCCGAGTACGATCCGGACCGACAGCACCTATCTGATTTTCGCCGAAGTGAGCTACACTTTCACGCCCATGTTCGGCTATTTCAGCAGCGGCTCGATCACGTTCTCGGATAATCTCTACGTGACGCCGCGCATCAGCAACTGCATCAATTACCCGCCGCAAAGTATCAGCGGTTGCGTCACCGGCTAGTTCCGGCGATCCAGATTACAGCGCGGCAAAGTCGATCGGCTTGTGGCGGTCGAGCGTGCGGTGGATCGGCGGCAGCGGATATTTGAGCCCGGTGGCGCAATTGAACAGCACCGCCTGTTCGCTTTTCTTCACCCGGCCGTCGGCGAGGCTCTGCTTGTAGGCGGCATAGGTCGCCGCGCCCTCGGGACACATCAAAAAACCTTCCTCGCGCGCCACTTCGTCGAGGCCAGCGGTAATCGCCTCGTCCGACACCGCGATGGCAAAGCCGCCGCTCTCGCGCACCGCGCGCAGGATCAGAAAATCGCCGATCGCCTGCGGCACGCGGATGCCGGACGCGATGGTCTGCGCGTTCTCCCAGCGCGGCGCATGCTCGACGCCCTCCTCGTAGGCGCGCACCATCGGCGCGCAGCCGGACGCCTGCACCGCGACCATGCGCGGGCGCTTGTTGCCGATAAATCCGATCGCCTCCAGTTCGGCGAACGCCTTCCACATGCCGATCAGGCCGGTGCCGCCGCCGGTCGGATAGAAGATGACGTCCGGCACGGTCCAGCCGAGCTGCTCGGCGAGCTCCAGTCCCATCGTCTTCTTGCCTTCGATCCGGTACGGCTCCTTGAGCGTCGAGACGTCGAACCAGCCGACTTTGGCTTTGCCCTCGCCGACGATCTTGCCGCAATCGTCGATCAAGCCGTTGACGCGATAGACCGTCGCGCCTTGCAGCGCCGATCTCGCTGACATTCACTTCCGGCGTGTCCTCGGGACAGAAGATCGTGGTCTTGATGCCGGCATGGCTGGCGTAAGCCGCCAGCGCCGCGCCGGCATTGCCGTTGGTCGGCATCGCCATGTGCTTGATGCCGAGCGCTTTCGCCATCGACACCGCCATGACCAGGCCGCGCGCCTTGAACGAGCCGGTCGGCAGCCGGCCTTCGTCCTTCACCAGAAGTTCGCCGCCGCCCATTTTGGCCGCCACTTTCGGCAGCGGCAAAACCGGCGTCATCGCCTCGCCGAGGCTGACGATGTCGTCCTTGCGCCGCACCGGCAAGCAATTCGCGATAGCGCCACAGATCGGGCGGCCGGGCGGCCAGCGTGTCCTTGCTCAGCGCCTTTTTCACGCCGGCGAGATCGTAACGGACCAACAGCGGCTTGCCGGCGCGGGAGAGATTATGGATCTCGTCGGCGGCATACCGCTCGCCGGTCGCCGAGCATTCGAGGTGGGTGACGAAGGTTTTGCGTTCGGTGGTCAGGTTGTCGTCGTAGTGCAAGAAAATCTCCGGCGTCGGCAAAGTAGGCAAGCAGTGCTGCTAGACTGTCGCTCTCATATCATAATGTCTGCCCGTGCTCACCAACGCGCGCCGGTCAACCCGTCTGCAAATGCCGCAATGAAAATCACCGCCATCGAGCCCTTCCACATCAGCGTGCCTTACGACTTCGGCAACTCGGCGGCGAACGCCGCGGCGATCGCAATGGCCGAAGATGGAGACGCTGTTCGTCAAGGTGACGACCGACGAAGGCATCGTCGGCTGGGGCGAGGGTTTTGGCCTGGCGGCCTGCGGCATCACCAAGGTCGCGGTGGAGAAGGCGATCGCGCCGCTGGCGGTCGGACGCGACCCGACCGACATTGCGGCACTGATGCGCGACATCGCCTACAAGCAACGCAATTGCTCGCGCAACGGCCCGGTCGGCTTCGCGCTTTCGGCGCTCGACATCGCGCTTTGGGATATTGCCGGCAAGCGTGCCGGAACAGCCGCTCTATCGCCTGCTTGGCGGCACTGAAACGGTCGAGCGCATGCCGGCCTATGCGAGCCTGCTGCGCTACGGTAATGCCGATGTGGTCAGGCGAAAACAGCGCCAAAGCGGTCGAGCGCGGCTACAAGGACGTCAAGCTTCACGAAATCGGCGTCGCGCGAAATCGCGGCAGCGCGCGAGGCGATCGGTCCGGATATTGCGCTCACGGTCGACGCCAGTTGCGCCTGGACCGTGCCGCAGGCCATCGAGATGGCGAAGCAACTGCAACCCTGCAATCTCAAATGGCTGGAAGAGCCGCTGTGGCCGCCCGAAGATTATGCCGGCATGGCGCGCCTGAAGGCGGAAGGCGGCATTGCGCATCGCCGCCGGCGAGAACGCCGGAACGCTTGCCGATATCGCGCAACTTATCGCCACCGCGGGCGTCGATTATGTTCAGCCCAGCATCACCAAGATCGGCGGCGTCAGCGCCATGCGGCAGATCGCGGATATGGCGCATCGCCGCGGCACGAAGATTGCGCCGCATTCGCCCTATTTCGGTCCCGGCCTGATTGCCACCATCCACTTCGCGGCAAGTCTTCCCGAACGGCCGACCATCGAGCGGTTCTATCTCGATCTGGAAGCAAGCCCGCTTGGCGACCTGGTCGAGGCGCCCGGCGGGTTCATGCGCGTGCCGCAATGGTCCCGGGCTCGGCATCGACGTCGATGAGGCGGTTTTGCGGAAATATCGGGTGAATTGAGTGTCTGCTCGCCGCGCAAAGCTGACATTCGGGCCGACCGCAACGAGGGCCAAGGTCATTTTCCCCGTGGACAGGTCTGCCAGGCTCGCTAGAGTTTTATCGCGCGGGTGCGCCATGCCGAACAATCGAAGCTACGACATCATCATCATCGGCGCCGGTTCCGCCGGCTGCACGCTGGCGCAGCCGGCTGACCGAGGACAAGGGCACGCGCGTGCTGCTGCTCGAAGCCGGCGGCTGGGACAGCGATCCCTGGATCAAGATCCCGCTCGCCTGGGTGCGGATGCTGGCGCAGCGCAAGCACGACTGGATGTATTTCGCCGAGCCCGAGGCCACGACCGGCGGGCGCGGCCTCGAATGCGCGCGCGGCCGCGTCATCGGCGGCACGTCGTCGATCAACGCCATGGCCTATATGCGCGGGCAACCCGGGCGATTACGACCGCTGGGCATCGTCCGGACTCAACGGCTGGTCCTACGCCCATGTGCTGCCGTATTTCCGCCGCCAGGAATCGTGGAAAGGCGGCGCGAGCTTTTATCGCGGCGGCGACGGCCCGCTGACGACGCAGATGACGCGGTTCTCCGATCCGCTGGTCGATGCCTTCGCCGCCTCCGGCCGCGCCGCCGGATATAAAGCGACGCCCGATTACAACGGCGCGCAGCAGGAAGGTTTCGGCGTCTGGCAGATGACGGTGAAGGACGGCCGCCGTTGCAGCGCCGCCGACGCCTATCTGCGGCCGGCCCTGGACGCGAAACAACCTCACCGTCGAGACCGACGCGCTGGCGACGAAACTCGTGTTCGACGGCAAGCCGCGCCGCCGGCGTCGAATATGTCCAGAACGGCGAGACCATCACCGCGCACGCCGGGAGAGAAGTGATCCTGTGCGGCGGCGTCATCAACTCGCCGCAGCTTCTGATGCTGTCGGGCATCGGCGATCCGGACGAACTTGCGCGCCCATGGCATCGCCGTGAAAGTGGCGCTGCCGGGCGTCGGCAAGAACCTGCAGGACCACATCTCGGCGGCGATCTCCTACCAGCGCAAGGAGCCGGGGCCGTTCCATCGCGCGATGCGGTTCGACCGCATCGTGCCGGCGCTGTTGCGCGCCTATCTCAACGGCGAAGGACCGGCGACCGAACTGCCGACCGGCCGCATGGCGTTCCTCAAATCCCGTGCCGACGCCGCGCTGCCCGATGTGCGAGCTCATCTTCAATGCCGCGCCGATGACGGCGACGCCGTATTTCTGGCCGTTCCGCCGACCCTATACGGACGCCTATGCCTGCCGCGCCGTGGTGCTGCGGCCGGAAAGCCGCGGCCGCGTCGAGCTTGCCTCGGCCGATCCGCAACAGCCGGTGCGCATCCGGCAGAACTTTCTCGCCACCGACAATGACTGGAAGACGCTGCGCGCCGGGCTGCGCATCGCCCGCGACGTCTGCCGCCAGGCGCCGATGGCGCCCTTCATGGCGCGCGAGATCGCGCCGGGCGACGGCGCAACGTCCGATGCCGATCTCGACGCCCATATCCGCGCGAACTCGATCACCGTCCATCATCCGCTCGGCACCTGCAAAATGGGCGTCGCCTCCGATCCGCATGGCGGTGGTCGATGCCGAACTTGCGCGTGTTCGGCACCGAGGGACTGCGCGTCGTCGACGGCTCGGTGATGCCGGACCTGGTCGGCGCCAATATCAATGCGCCGATCATCATGATCGCCGAGAAGGCCGCCGACCTGATCCGTGGCCGGCAGCCGCTGGAAGCGGCGCGAATCGCCGGCGCCGCCGAATATTCGCGGCAGTAGGCAAGCCCCGGAACGGGCTTCACAATCCTGTCACGCCTGCCTATAAACTAGCGCCCATCGCCGCACTGCGGCATTGAGTCGAGGTGGGAGCGTCGTCTTGAACGCTCATGTATCGCAATCGGGCTTTCCGGCCCTGGTGCTGAACGCGGACTTTCGGCCGCTGAGCTATTACCCGCTGTCGCTGTGGTCGTGGCAGGACGCCATCAAGGCGGTCTTTCTCGAGCGGGTGAACATCGTCGCCAATTACGACCGCGCGGTGCACTCGCCGAGCTTCGAGATGAAGCTGCCGAGCGTGGTGTCGCTGAAAACTTATCGTAAAACCGTCGACGCATCCCGCCTTCACCCGGTTCAACGTCTTCCTGCGCGACCGCTTCTCCTGCCAGTATTGCGGCGCGCGCGACGACCTGACCTTCGATCATCTGTTGCCGCGTTCGCGCGGCGGCCACACGGCCTGGGGCAACGTCGTCGCCGCCTGCTCGCCGTGCAATCTGCGCAAGGGCAACCTGACGCCGGACGAAGTCGAAGATGTGGCCGTCGCAGCGGCCGTTCCAGCCGACGGTGCAGCACCTGCACCGCAACGGCCGGCTGTTCCCGCCGAACTACCTGCACGATAGCTGGCTCGATTATCTCTATTGGGACACCGAGCTCGATCCGTAAGATTTTTTGTAACCCGGATGAGCGTCAGCGACATCCGGGACGACGATCGGCTGGAATGCCGATGCCGGATGTCGCTTCGCTCATCCGGGCTACCTATTGTGCTTCGCAACCAAACATTATCGAATCACTTTTAGGGTTGTGCGCGCCGGCGCACGGGACTACATGCGCCAAAGAGGAGTTTTTGACACGATGGGATCGCTCGTCCTGCTCGACCTGATGGGCGGCGTGGCGCTGCTGCTGTGGGGCCTGCACATGGTCCTCAGCGGCGTGCTGCGCGCGTTCGGTCCCGACCTGCGGCGCTTCCTCGGCAAGGCGCTGCGGCAATCGCTTCACCGCTTTCGCCGCCGGCCTCGGCCTGACCGCGCTGCTGCAATCGAGCACCGCGACCGGCCTGATGACCGCCTCGCTGGCGGCCGACGGCGTGGTCAGCCTCGTGCCCGGCGCTCGCCATCATGCTCGGCGCCAATGTCGGCACGACGCTGATCGTGCAGCTTCTGTCGTTCGACATTTCGGCGGTCGCGCCGGTGCTGTTCGTCATCGGCCTTGTCACCTTCCGCGTCGGCGGATCGAGCCTGACCCGCGCGATCGGCCGCATCGCCATCGGGCTCGGCCTGATCGCTGCTTGGCGCTGCACATCCTGCTCGACACGCTGGCGCCGGCCGAGCAGGCGCCGGCGGTGCGCGCGCTGCTCGCCTCCATCACCAACGATCCGGTGCTGTGCATCCTCATCGCGGCGGCGCTGACCTGGGCGGCGCATTCGAGCGTCGCCGTCGTGCTCCTGGTGATGTCGCTTGCCTTTTCGCAATTCGTCACGCCGGAGGCCGCGCTGGCGCTGGTGCTCGGCGCCAATCTCGGCAGCGCCATCAATCCGCTGATCGAGAGCCGGCGTCCGCGGCGATCCGGCGAGCCGGCGGCTGCCGGTCGGCAACCTGATCAACCGGCTCGTCGGCATCCTGATCGCGCTGCCGTTCCTGCATCCGATCGCGCGGGAATTGTCGGCGTGGCAGCCGGATGCCGCGAAGATGACGGCCGAATTCCATCATGCTGTTCAACGTCGCGCTGGCCGCGATTTTCATCGGCCTGCTCGACGCCGAGGCCTGGCTGCTGGTGCGCATCCTGCCGGAGAAGAAGCAGCCGGACGACGCCTCGGTGCCGCGTTATCTCGACGACGCCGCGCTGGAAAACCCGCCGCTGGCGCTCGCCAATGCCGCGCGCGAGACGCTGCGCATGGGCGACACCGTCGAAGCCATGCTGCGCGACGTCATGACCGCGCTGATGAACAACGATCGCGCGCTGGCGAGCCGACGTGTCGCGGATGGACAATGTCGTCGACCGCCTCAACGAGGCGATCAAGCTCTACATCACCAAGCTGACGCGCGACTGCCTCGACGAGCGCGAGGGCCGCCGCGCCATGGAGATCGTGTCGTTCACCATCAATCTCGAGCATATCGGCGACATCATCGACAAGAATCTGAGCGAGCTCGCCGCCAAGAAGATCAAGCGGCGCTACCAGTTCTCCCCCGAAGGCGCGGCCGAGCTGACCGCGTTCCACAAGCGCGTTTGTCGAAAGCCTGCAGGCCGCCTTCGGCATCTTCATGACCGGCGACGTCGAGGCGGCGCGCAAGCTGTTGCGCGAAAAGTCCGAGCTGCGCAAAGCCGAGCTCGAAGCCGCCGACCGGCATTTCGAGCGGCTGCGCGAAGGCCGGCCGGAAAGCCTGGAGACGACGTCGCTGCATCTCGACGTGCTGAGCGACCTCAAGCGCATCCACTCGCACATCTGCTCGGTCGCCTATCCGGTGCTGGAAGCCGCCGGCGAACTGCCGGCGCTGGGCGCGGTCAAGAACGACGCGGCGGCGGATGGTCTGAGCTATCAGCCCAAATTGCCGTGAATTATTGCGTCAGCGCCGGGGATTTCGCGACGCCGTCATAGAAATGACACGCGACAGCGGCAAGTTTGTCTCGTCTGAAAGCAGCCAGGGGACTTGCCGGAGTCCCGCTTCCATTTTTTGTGGTGGCGGCTTCGAACGTGCCGCCAGCCCTTTAGTCACCCGGCCTGAGGATGAAGAATACCGTCATACCTTTGCTTGTTGTTGCCGCAGGCTCGCTCGGCAGCTTCGCCTATTTTCAGGAAACATCTCTTCAAGCGCGCGGCGCCGCCGCGCCGAAGCTTGCTTCGCGAATGGCGGCCTATCCGCGCCCGCCGCTCCAGACCTTCAGGAGATGTGTACGAAATCAGGCTCGTGAAGGGATCAACCCGGCGGGACACGACAATGAGCCGCGCGCTTCTGTTACAAATTACTACAACGAGCGGATCAACAGGTGTTTCATCGAAATCGAGAATATCGGCGTCAGCAACAAAACAGGCGATGTTTACATCAACAAGTCGCTGACCGATGCCAATGGCGTGGAATATGCGGCCTATCTGGCGTTCAGCAAGAAGGCAAAAGAATCATGGGACGTGCCGCCGTCCATTTGCGAGATTTATTTATCGTCGGGCGAGCAGACAGAATGCCATTCGTCGGATGAATTCGACGAGTTGGTGGCGGATTATATTAAGCGGTAAGAGAGCCGACCCGCGCACGGCGCGTGCCGCTAACTGTTCCAGAGCTGACGGAATTGCGCGGCGACCAGCCGATCGTAGACAACCGGCTCGGTGATAAGCCTGTTGGCCAGAGCAAATTTATTCAAGCCTTCGATCGCTTCCGGCAAAATCTTTGCGTCGTAGAACGGCGCATCGCGGGCGATCAGGCCCGTCATCTGCGAGGCTTCGTCGGGCGGGAACGACAGGCGATCGGCGATCCCCGCGGCGAGCGAAGGATCGGCCTTGAGCGCAGCTTGCGCTTTCACGATGGCGCGCACCGCGCCGGCGGCGATTTGCGGCTCTTCCTCGATCAACCGCTCGGTCGTTGTCAGCGCCGCGAAGTTGTACCAGCGGGCGCCTGGCGGTCCGTCGCCGCGGCGAAGATCGAGGTGGAGCTTGGCGACGCCGAGGCTCTCGCCGATCGCGACCCGCATGCCGTTGCCCCAATAGGCATCGGCGCCCTGCGCGATGGCATCGACGCCGACTCGGCCGCGCCAGTGCGTGCCTGGTTTTGCGGACGGCGCCGGCACAATGCGAACGTTGTCGCGTTCGAGGTCGATCCCCGCCTGATCCAGCATGTAGCGAAGACCCATGACGGGAAACGCCATCGACGAGGAAATACGCAAGCCCTTGAGCGCGTTGATATCGCCGCGCGCAACATCGAGATCGGCGCGCACCGCCATGAACCAGTAGGAATACTGCGCCAGCGCGCACAGGAATTTGACCCCCTTCCAGCCCGGAAAGGCGCTGGTCGCGGCGTAGGCCGGGCCGCCAAAGAAATGCACCGCGCCGTCGCGCAGCCGTTCCATACCGCCGGCGGCGCCGAATACCGGCTCGAATGCGATGTCGATGCCTTCCGCCTTGAAGAAGCCAAGCTCGACCGCCGCCGTCGCCACGAAATACGACGGCGAATCCACGTCCGCCACCACGAGCCGAAACATTCCCAACACTCCCCGGTTTATTTGCGCCGCGCGACCGGCCCGTCGAAGCCGGACATGTGGCTTCGATGAAGCCGGCCGGATTTGGATAGCAAATTCGAGCAGTCCTTGTGAGGGGACCAACTTCAATCGGCGTTACGCAACGGAATTTTGAGATAAGGCCCTTCCGCCGGGCAATTTTCTTGCTACCATTCGAAATATCGGAAATCCATATTCAGAGTATTGCACGATGTCCTCGTTGGTCGAAAATCAAAAACTGTTCGGGTTCTTCAGCTATTCGCGCGAGGACGACCAAGGCTCCAGGGGGGCGTTGTCGGCATTGCGAGATGCCATCCAGAACGAGCTGAGCGCGCAGCTTGGCCGAAGCCAGGCAGACTTCCTGGTTTGGTAAGACAAGACCGAAATCTCGCACGGCACCCTGTGGGAAAACAAAATCTCGCAGGGAATAGATCAGGCAGTATTTTTTATTCCGATCGTCACGCCCCGCGCGCTCAGAAGCCAGCACTGCGTTTTCGAGTTCGAATTGTTCCTGGCGCGCGAGGCGAAGCTTGGCCGCGACGATCTGGTTTTTCCGATCCTCTACATCCCGGTCCCGGAGCTGGAGGACGAAAAGCTGTGGCGCCAGGACCCCGTCCTGAAGATTGTCGGGAAACGCCAATATCTCGATTGGCGGGATTTGCGCCCGCGTGGGCTTGATGAGCCCGAGGTTCGGACAAAGATCATCCAATTCTGCGGGAACATAGCGATCGCGTTGCGCAAGCCCTGGATGACGCCCGACGAGCTCACGGCAGCGCAAGTCGAAACCGACCGCAGAAATAAACGCCGCGCCGAGCAGGAACAGGCGTTCGCCGCCGCCAAGAGCGCCGATACCGTAACCGCGATCGACGCGTTTATCTCCAGCTATCCCGACAGCCACCTCGCCGGCGACGCTCAGAGCGCGAAGGCAAGGTTGCTCGCACGCGATGACGCGTATGGCCGCGCGATGACAAACGACGATCCGGCCATTCTGGAATTGTTTCTCTATTCCTACCCGAATGGACCCCATGCTGACGGGATACGCAAACGCCTACGGGAGCTTCAGCTTAAGGCCGAAGACGAAGAACGCCGTCAGGAACAGGCGTTCGCCGCAGCTAAGAGCGCCGATACCGTAACCGCGATCGACGCGTTTATTGCCAGCTATCCCGATAGCCATCTCGCCGCTGACGCCCGCAGCACGAAAGCGAGCTTGCTCGCACGCGATGAGGCGCATCGCCGCGCGATGGCAAGCGACGATCCGGCCGTGCTCAAGTCGTTTCTCAAGTCCTACCCGACGGGTTCTCGTGCCGATGAGGTACGCGAACGCCTGCTACGCCTTGAGCCGCAGGAAGCGGAGGATCCGCCGAAGCGCCGCCGGACGCCGCTCGCGGCTTCTCCAAGAAGAAGCTGATGATCGCGGCCGCAATCGCCGTCATCGTCATTATCGGCATCTATGCTCTTTCTTCCTCGAATTCTTCCTCGAATTCGTATTCGTATACGCCCGCTCAACAGACATCGACCCCGGTTCCCAACTACAGTGCAACCGCATACTGCTCCAGCAAGGGAATAGGTGGGGAGGGCACGGGCGACACCGAACAAGAGGCGGAGGATAACGCCGAAGACGACTGCGTTGCTAACGGCGGCACTCACGGCTGCTGTCTAGTCACCCGCTAGGACTGAGCCTTTGCTCAGTCGCAACGAGATGCCCTGGGAGCTCGACGCGTTCGACGATTAAGCTCGCTTCATGGGCGGATAGCCGATGGGGCACTCGCGGGAACAAATTGGGACAAAGGTGGAAAAATGAGCGCCCCGGTATCGTGTACCGTCGTTGGCTGCGTGAAAGGCGGCAAATTCTGGAGCCGGCAATACACCTATCAAGTTGGATCATATATCGATGGAAAATGGCAGGCCGCATCGCTCGATGCGTATGAAGGAAAAACCATTCAGATCGATGGGGCGCTCTCGCCAAGCGACATCCTTTCCTCCAGAACATTCAAGATTATAGACGATGAATGCCGGCCGGATTTGCATAGCAGCAAACTCGGCTCGTTTTTGTGAGGATATCCCCGTCAATCGGTAGATTAGAAAAGACGCGACCGACCCGGCTGGCGGTGGGATCGAAGGATTTATTTTAGCGCGAATATCTTGAGGTTCCCACCAGCGCTCAATTCTTCAGCGCTGCGATTTGCTGATCGAACCAAGCAAGCTCCTGTTTCAATTCGGAATGATCCGGAAATTGTGTCGCCATTCGAGCGACAATGTCGCGACCGGCGGCAAGGGCGTCCCGCGCATTCGATGGTTGCTTCGCATACATGTAGACGGTGGCAAGTTTGGAATAGGACATTGCCAGATCGCTCTGCCAGCCGGGATTACCGGGATTGGACTTCGCCAGGCGGTCTCTGATGGCAAAGCTCGCCTGATACGAGGTCAACGCGGCCGCCAGATTTCCCTGCGCGCCCTGCACGTCGCCGATCTCGGAGTACAACAGCGCCTGAGCGCTCTGCGAGGCGGCATCGGTCGGGTCGGACTTCGCCAGCCGATCCATGATGGCGAAGCTCGCTCGATACGAGGCCAGCGCAGCCGCCAGATTGCCCTGCATCTGCTGCACGAAACCGATCTTGGAGTTCAACTCCGCCAAACTCTCTCTTCTGCCAGACGGTAGCGCTGGAGGCTATTCGCTCCTTTCCGCGAAAGCGGAAATCCAGGATAGCGCAAGAGAACTGGGTCGCCGCTTGCGCGGGGACGAGCGGAGAGTTCCTAAGCCGCGGCTTCCTTGCGCGCCCCGCCGAATGCCGGCGCAACTTCGGCCATGAAGCGCGCCATCTCGTCCTTGACCTGGGCGTGCGGTTTCTGGCCGACGTTGAAATACAGGATCACTTCGTCGTAGCCGGCCGCCTCGACCTTCTTGAGGGTTTCGGCGATGCGCGCCGACGAGCCGAGCAGCACGGAGTTTTCCGTCAAATCTTCCGCTTTGACCTTGCTCAACCGGGCGACCATGTCGACGAAATAGCGATAGCTCGGCGGCGCGGTTTTCGGATCGCCGGGCAGCGCCGGGATGACGCATTCCCGGTAGTAGCGAATTTGGCGCGCGCGCTGCACATCCTCCTGCGCCTTGCTGTCGGCGAAATGAATGAAATAGCTGCACATCAGCCGGCCGCGCGCTTTGCCCTGCCTGGCGCAGCTTTCCTGATAGAGATCGGCGACCTGCTTGAGGCCGCCATAGCTCAGCGCGGCGGCGAACGGCGCCACGATCAGTCCGCAGCCGAGCCGCGCCGCCAATTCGATCGACGGCTTGGAGAATGAGCCGACATAGGTCGGCATCGGCCGCTGCACCGGCTTCGGCGTGATGCGCACGTCGTCGAACGAATAATGTTTGCCGTGATGCGAGATGCGGTCGTCCGCCGCCCACAGCCGGCGCACCACTTCGAGGCCCTCTTCGAAAATGCCCTGATTGTCGTCGAACGAGACATGGAACGGCTCATATTCGCGCCGGTCGTAGCCGCGACCGCAGGCGAAATCGACGCGGCCGCCGGACAGCAGATCAAGTGTCGCCCATTGTTCGGCGACGCGGATCGGATGATGCAGCGGCAGCACGGTGACCGCGGGCGCAAGCCGGATGCGCGTGGTGTTGGCGGCGACATAAGCCAGCACCATGTCGGGACAGGACAACACGCCGAGCGAGTTGAAATGATGCTCGCCGATCCAGGCCGAATGCATGCCGAGTTTGTCGGCGTAAAGCGCCTCGGCGGTGATGTCGGCGACGAACTGGTTCGATGAGCGCGTGTTGTTTTCGTAGTGATTGTCGCTCAGCGTGAAATAGCCAAACTCCATGACAACCTCCCCAAAACCGCAAATGACCGGCCGCGCGTTGAAACCCGTCGCGGCCTACATCAGTCAGGATAGTTGAAATTGCATCTATTGTAAATGCACTAATTCGCCGCTACAAAGCCGGGCGTGAAACACCCGTCCAAGCTCGATCTCGGCGATTACCTGCCCTACCTGGCCAACCGGGTCGGCACCATCATCGCCGATCAATTCGGCGCCGAGGCGCTGGCGCCGCATCGCTTAAGCATCGCGATGTGGCGGGTGATGGCGGTGCTGGCGGCAAACGGCAGCCAGCGCCAGATCGATATCGTCGATCTGACCAGCATCGAGGCCTCGACTTTGTCGCGGCTGGTGAGCCGGCTGGTACGCATGGGGCTCGTACTGCGCACGCGCTCCGCCAACAGCAATCGCGAAGTCGCTGTCGAACTCTCCGCCACAGGTGCGGCCCTGGTCGCCCGGCTCATTCCGATCGCGCGCCAATACGAACAGGCGGCCATCGCCGGCCTGTCGCGTGAGGAAACGCTGCTGCTCAAGCGCTGCCTGCGGCGCGTCTACGGCAATATGAAGAGCCGGAGCGCTATTTCGGCGGCGCCGGTAATTTATCGAACGCCGTCTCGAGGTCGACGCTGACCGGAACTTTGTCGGCGAGATCGCCTGGCCCTTTCCAGGTGCTGGCCTCGAGCGTGTGCGGCTTGGCAATCGTGAACGTTCCCGAGATCGTCGGCGAACCGTTGATCATGTCGCTAAAACTGGCGAACGCGTTTTTCTTGACGCTGTAAACCCAGATCGGAAACGACCACGGCGAGTGGCCGCCAGACGACATCATGCTGTAAACGAAGAACTGCGAATCCGGCGACCATTTCGCATTCAAGACGTAATAGCCGTTGGCTCCGCTCGGCGAAGAATAATCCTTGGATGCCAGTGCGGCGCCGCCGCTGGAACGGATCGCGACATTGCTCTCCATATCGGGCGTGTCGTTGAGGCTTTTGTCCACGGCAAGCACCGCCGCGATCGTCTTTTTGTCAGGCGACGTAAAGGTCCTGGGCTTGACGTCTTGACAGCTGCCTTGCGCTCGCGGCTGCGGCAGCAAGAGATGCCCGCTGCATGACGCATCGGCGAATGCGCCCCGTGGTGGCAGCACCGCCACCGTCGCAAGGAGTAACAAGGCGCCAATCGATAGCAATCGCGGGCGGGTGCCCAACACCCATGCTGCGCGGCAATGCCGCTTTCCTTTGCGCGGCTTGTGCCCTAGGTTTTGCGTCAACAGCGCCGGGCGGCGCATAAAATACTCGGGGGAAGCGATGGCCGGCGCGGCGGAAGTTCAAGTCTCGCACTTTTTGGACGAGCATGGGCTCGGCGCGTTCCAGATCAAGCTGATCGTCTGGTCGGCGCTGTTGGCGATGATCGATGGCTACGATATCGGCGCCATCGCTTTCGCCGCGCCGCATTTGATCCAGGAGTGGCATATCCCGCCGAAGTCGCTCGGACTGGTGCTGTCCGCCAGCAATATCGGCGTGCTGTTCGGTTCGCAGATTTTCGGCTGGATCGGCGACCGCTATGGCCGCAAGACCGCGCTGATTTTGGCGAATCTGCTGTTCGGCGCGTTCACCTTCGCCGCCGCTTCTGCCACCGACCTCACGCAATTGTCCGCGCTCCGCCTGGTCGCCGGGCTGGGCATCGGCGGCGTGATCCCGAATCTCGTCGCCATCAACGTCGAATCGGCGCCGCGCAACCTCCGCGCCACGCTCGCCATCATTGCCGCCGGCCTGGTGCCGCTCGGCGGCGCACTGGCCGGCTTCACCAGCGCGGCGCTGGTGCCGCAATATGGCTGGCAGATCCTGTTCGAGATCGGCGGCATCGTCCCCATCGTGTTGGCACTGGCTGCGATCATGGGCCTGCCGGAATCGATCAAATTCATGACGATCCATGAGAGCCAGCGGCCGAAAATGGAGGCGCTGCTCGCCGCCATCCGGCCCGGCTTCAAGGCGCCGCCCAATGCGCGTTTCGTCGTCGAGGACGAGCAACAATCGCCATCCAATCCGATCCACCTGTTCGGCCACGGGCTCGCCGCCATCACGCCGCTGACCTGGCTGATGTTTGCCTGCAATCTGATGGGTTATTTTTTCCTGATCAGCTGGACGCCGACTTTGATGGGCGCCGCTCACGTTGCGCCGGCGACGGCGGCGCTGGCCGGCGCGGCGCTGCAGGTCGGCGGCACGGTCGGCGCGCTGGTTTTGTGCTGGTGGCTGCAACGGGCGCGTTTCCTCGCCATCGCCATCCTGTTCGTCATCGCGGTGCCGGTGGTGGGCTCGATCGGCTATGCCGGCCTGACCTCGACCACAGCCCTGATCGTGGCGACGTTCTTTGCCGGCGCGCTGGTGCTCGGCATCCAGTCCGGCATCAATGTGGTCGGCGCCATGATCTATCCGACCTCGCTGCGCGCCAACGGTTCGGGCTGGCAGCTCGGCATCGGCCGGCTCGGCGCCATCGCCGGACCGTTCCTCGGCGCGCTGTTCGTCGGCCTGCCGGTGGATCAGCTCTATATGTGGTCGGCGATCCCCTTCGCCGCCGGCGCGGTGGTGACGTTCCTCATCTATGCGCTGAACAAGGCGCGGCTGCGGGCGCATCCGGAGCTGGCGAAGGGGCAGTAGCAATTACTTTGTCATTCCGGATTGGCGCGAAGCGCCAAGTTCGGAATCCATAACCACTATCGGTGCAAGTTCTGCACGACCTGAGATTATGGATTCGGGGCTCGCGCTGCGCGCGCCCCGGAATGACCAACTAAAACGGCTCAAACCCCCGCAGCGCCGGGATCACCTGTTCGCCGAACAGTTTTATCGAGCGCAGCAGCGCATCCTCCGGCAGGTCGGAAAAATTAAACTCGCCTAAAAAGACGTTGAACAGTCCCGCCTCCGCAGCGGCACGGATTTTCGCGGCGACGGTTTGCGGCGAGCCGATAAAGACAAGGTCGTTCGTGTAAAGATAATCGCCATCGAACAGATGCTGCATGATGTCCGACGCGCCGGGCTCGCCGCGGCCGACAAACATTTTGGCGTGTTCTTTCGCGCGCCCCTCGAATGTTTCGCCGGGCTTCGCCGGCGCCAAAAAGCCCTCATAGGCGCGGCTGGCGCGGAACAACGCCGTCTCGATTGCCTTGTCGTCGGTCTCGTCGACATAGACGACCGTGCAATAGGCGATTTTCGGTTTTTGCGCGTGGCCCGCCGCCGTCCAGTCCGTCAAAAATTTGCGGTAGCGCGGCACGGCGTCGGCACGCGGATAAACCAGGAAATAGCCGGGGCTGATGGCGTGCCGCGCGCAGAATTCGAGCGTCTGCGGATCGCGGCTCATCATCCATAACGGCGGATGCGGGCGCTGCGCCGGTGGCACCGCAAGCTGCGCATTGTCGGTGTGAAAATCCTGGCCGTGAAACGAGAACGGCTGGGTGTCGCCGAATGCCGCGTTGAGATAATCGACGAATTCCAGCGTCGGCGATTTGCGCTGGCTGTAATCGAGCCCGAACGGACGGAAATAATCGGCGTTGATGCCGGGAACGAGCCCAAGCTCCATACGGCCGCCGAGCATCTGATCGACGATGGCGATCTCCTCGGCAAGCCGCAGCGGATGATAGAGCGGCACGATATAACCCATCGGCCCGATGCGAAGCCGCTTGGTCCGCGCCCCAGCGCCGACCGCATAAAGGCTCGGCGACGACATCCAGCTTTCGTCGGGACGGAAATGATGCTCGACGCAGAACGAATAATCGAAGCCGAGCGCGTCGCATAATTGCAGCTCGCGCCACAGCTCCTCGTAACGCCGATGCGGCGTCATCCCGGGCTTGGCCCAGATATGAGAGAAGTGGGCGAATTTCATCGGACTACGCTCTGCTCAACGATGCAGCTTTGTCCGCGCCGGCGCAAGCCATGCGAGCTTTCTCAGGAGCGCCGCTTTCGATTCTGCGGCTGTGCCGGTGTGCTTGGCGATGGGCCGGCCGGGTTCACATTGCAAAAGCCCACGCCGGTGCGCTCCTGGAGACACGCCTGGAAGCTCTGGTATTGGCAGTCCCAATAGTCGTCGCCAGATCTCACAAGGCACCACGGGGAATCGGCATAAGCCGCGCGGCTGGCCGGAATACTGAAGCACGTTGCCACCGCCAAGGCGGCGGTCGCAATCGTCAATCGCATGGTTCTGTTTGCCACGAATAACGTCTCCGTTGCAGCGCCCCGGATCGTCCAGGGAAATAACACCGCCGCGCGTCGATTCTTCCGGCTTCTTTGCTTCGTTGAAGTTTGTATAGTTGGCTCGCCAGCCGTAGCTGCGAAACAGCGAAGGCTGGTGCCGTGGAGGAATCCACACTAAGCGTTTAAGATATTGAAATCAAAGGAAGCTTCAGTGCGACAATTTGGACCCTACCCTCACGCTTACCCTTACAATTTTGGGCAATGGCGGTGCGGAATGGTGCACCATGGAAAAGCCGGACCTCAACAGCCAAAAAATGATGTCAGTTATTGATGCAACATCGGACACATCGCCTAAACGGCGGCATGTCCGTGAATGGTCCTTAGCGGACGCGGCTGTTGCCGGCCAGCGCGGCAGCTTTCGGGGGAAAGCGGACAACCCGACCCGAGCGCGTCGTGTCTGCTAATGACCCGAAGCCGACATAGAGCTCCCGAAATCAGGGAGCCGTCTTCTGTCGAAGCTAAGCGGAAGTACCGTGTCTCTAATCCGCCGCTAACACCAAACGTTACTTAGTCGAGAGGCCTTTGCCACCTCGTGATCACCTCATCAGCGGTGGCCTTTAAGGCGCATAACGGGTGAAGACAAAGTCGCGAGCTTTGACGGGCACGTGGCAGGCAAAACAGGCTTGCACCGCCACGTCGTCGGGTTTGCCGTCGTTGAATTGAGCGAACCCCCAGCCGCCGGTTGACATGTACTTGTTTGAGTCTTTGACCATAAACTGAACATTCGTCGGCGGCCCGGCCACGAAAGATTGGGAACGGCCAAAGGCTTTGTTGTTTTCCTCCGACGAGACGTAACTCCACGCAAGTCTGGCGATGATCGTGCCGTCCGGGAACGGGAGTTTCCCCTCCCGATAAGCCTTAATCGCTATGTCGTTGCCCAGAATGGCGCGCAAATCGTTGAGGTTGGCTTCTTCGTGGGCCACCGAGATCAACCTCCAGTCCCGGTATCCGGCGGGCGGGATTTTGAGTCCGGAGTTCGGGGAGCTCTCGTCATCCGCGCTTTCGGCAGAAAACGTAACCGCAGCGAAGATGGACAATGCAGCTGCAGTCGCGAGCACTACCACGGCGAGCCATTTCATTGCGTGTTCCTTCGGTACTTATCAGGTTTCCATCACGTTGTGGCTTCGGCAAAGTCCTGTGGCGCCAATAGGTGCCTTCGGCCGTATACGACCACAATATTAGGACCGGTTCGGGCGTTCCACGACATTGGTCCAGAGTTGGCGTAGACTGTCGACGCCACCGGCGGTCGAGAACCAAAGAGTCACGTCGCCCACAAACAGATTTCCGGCAAATACGTCAGGCCTCGATTGGAGCAGGGCATCGAATGTTGTGCGCCCATTGCGGGTGAAGGGATGGGGCGGAGCTGTCAAATCAATCTTTTGTCGAACGAGGACATCCAATTTGGTGACGGCGCCCTGGAGACGTTCGAATTGCGGCAAGTGCGGGTGAAGATTGAAGGTATCAACGCCTCTCAGCAAGTGAAGACGATCGAGTGCGCTCTCGGCCTCGATCGCAGCAGGGGATCCATCGCTCTCCGCAGCAGCACGCAGCCCGAAGCGGTTATCCACGCCCACGCCGAGCCCAGCCAAAAGCGAGCGAGCGAAACCGCTGAAGCGCTGCTGGGGCGGAATTAACTTATCTCCGTGGTGCAGGAAGTCCGCTACTTGCCGTTCCAATCGCTCGTCATGTGGTAGATCGGGCACGTCACCGACGTCGTGATGGGGACAGATGAAGACAAGATGGTCAGGGTGCGCGAGAAACCGGCGAACCGCCTCCACTTCGGCGGCACTCGCATCTTGGCGGGTGCGAAGCGAGTCCAAGCTGATGACGATGAGCGTGTCGGCCGCGTCGAGAAGAGCCGCATCGAGCCCGGTTCGCGCGCCATCGTCAGCCAACCGCTCGATCTCGATGACTGGATGACCGGTCTGCGCGCCGGCCTGTTTCACAAAGGCGGCGAAGTTTTGCTTCATGATATGATCCAAGAAGCCACCGATGCTTTGGTCAAAGCGGGCAGGGTCCGAAAACGCTTCAAATCTAGGGTAGACTATTCGTCGGCTCTCAAAGAGCGTCGGCCACCGGTTCTCAATAATTTCAAGTGGCGCTTCGGCCTCTCCCGGCCGGCTCCATGCGTAGTAAACCACTACCTTTCGGCCAACCATTTCGCCTCTCCCTCTCCCGCTCCCGCCCCTTGAAGCCTCATTGCCATCTCCTCCGCGCTGCGGACTAGGGCTGCGTATCCCTGTCATCACTACCCGAGCGCCCGAGCCTCGGCAGGTGACTACCGAAGTTCAATTCGAAATCGCTCGGAACGCCGTAACCGATACCGCGGAGCTTGGCACGGCGCGCCTGCGCAGTGGCTCTCCTCACACATTCGATTCTCCTCGACGTTGACGCTCCGAAAGCGGTCGTTTGATCAGCCCCATAGATTGGTTTTTGCGAGATCGACGATTTCATCGGCGCGCCCGCTCATGACAGCTTTCAACATGTACAGTGAAAATCCCTTAGCCAGTTCTAGGGTGATTGAAGGTGGCATTGCGAGTTCGGCCCTGTTTACAACTGCATCGACAACAACCGGGCCATCATGAGCCAGAGCTGCTGCGATACCGTCCTCGACTTCGGCAGAATTCGTCATGCGGATACCACGAATGCCCACGGCCTGCGCCATAGCCGCAAAATCCGGATTGACGAGATCTGTGCCGTAACTAAGAAACCCAGTCGCTTTCTGTTCGAGCTCGACGTAGCCGAGCGAACCATTATTGAAGATGACGACCTTCACCGGTAGATCGAGCTGCACAAGGCTAAGGAGATCACCCATCAGCATTGCAAAACCGCCGTCGCCGGAAAGCGACACGACCTGCCGGCCGGGGAACGCCTTCTGTGCGCCGATCGCCTGCGGCATGGCGCTGGCCATCGAGCCATGCCAGAACGATCCAAGGAGTTGTCTGCGGCCGTTCATCGCCAGATAGCGCGCGGCCCAAACAGTCGGCAGACCGACGTCACACGTGAAGATCGCGTCAGCGGCCGACCGGTCGCTGACAGCTTTGGCGACCTGCTGGGGATGAATAAGGCTCTTGCCGCGGGCGGAGCTCGCCAGCTGATCGAGTTCCTTGCGTGCGTTGGCATAATGTCGCTGGGCTCGCAGCAAATGCGCAGTATCGCCGTTCGGCTCCAGTAGCGGCAGCAACGCCTGCAGTGTCGCTTTAACGCCGCCGACCAGTCCGAGATCGACGCCAGCGCGTCGGCCAATTTGTTCTGGGCGAATGTCAATCTGAACGATGCGGGTATTTTTTCCTTCGGGATAAAATTGGCGATATGGGAAATCGGTTCCGAGCATCAACAGTACGTCGCAATCGAGCATGGCGTAATAGCCCGACGAAAAGCCGATCAATCCGGTCATCCCGACGTCGTAGGGATTATCCCATTCCACATGCTCTTTGCCGCGCATTGCATGGACCATCGGCGCCTTCAGCTTTTCGCCTACAGCCAAGAGCTCGTCACGAGCACCGGCGCATCCAGAACCGCACAAGATTGTGAGTCGAGTGCCTCCGTTGAGGATGGCGGCGAGGCGTTCAAGATCGGAAGGCATTGGAACGACGATTGGCGCCGGCGGCAATAGACTAGCCGGACTCGCGGTTGAATGGCCTAAAGCCGGCTGCAGGGCGACGTCGCCGGGAATGACCACCACCGAAACACCACGTTTGCCGACCGCCTCGCGTATCGCCACGTCCAGTGTACGCGACATTTGATTGGGGCTTGAGACCAATTCACAATAGTGGCTGCATTCCTTGAACAGATACTGGGGATGCGTTTCCTGGAAGTACCCGGCGCCGATCTCGGCGGATGGAATTTGCGCGGCAATTGCCAGCACCGGCACGCGCGAGCGATGGCAATCGAACAAGCCGTTGATCAGATGCAGATTGCCCGGCCCACAACTGCCTGCGCAGACCGCTAACTCATCTGTTAGATGCGCCTCAGCGCCGGCAGCGAATGCGGCCACTTCCTCGTGACGGACATGAACCCATTCGATCTTGCCCAGACGGCGAACGGAATCAGTCAGTCCATTTAAGCTGTCGCCAACGATACCATAGATACGCTTGACGCCTACGGCGGCGAGAATTTCCACGAACTCATCCGCAACTGTTCTCATATTCGTGCTCCGTACTTGCCTCTTCCCTGATGCAGCGGGTTCGTCATGAGGCTTGTGACTATTGCGATGAAGATGTTGGCGACCAGTGCGACGATACCGACATAGGCAGTGTACGACGTGCCACCGATCGTCCACGTGTGAAGCGGTTTGAGGCCATCTGACCATGCCAGGTACGTGCCTCCAGCCGTTCCCACGGCCCACCCCGCGAACAGCGCGGATGCCGATAGCCACCGGAAGAAAAGAGAGGCGAGTACGGCCGGCAGGGTCTGCAGAATCCAGAGTCCGCCGAGAAGCTGCAGATTGATGGCAAACTGCGTTGGCAGATACAGGACAAAAAGCACCGCACCCAGCTTGATCATCAGGGAAGCGATTTTGGCGACCCTCGTCTCACCCGCTGCATCGATGGCCGGATTGACGTACGCCTTCCAGAAATTACGAGTGAACAAATTGGCCGAGCCGATGCTCATCACGGCAGCCGGGACCAAAGCTCCGATCGCTATGGCGGCAAAGGCAAAGCCGGCAAACCAGGCCGGAAAGAGCACATGGAACAGCGCCGGCACGACGTCAGTGTTGCTTTCAAGCTTGAGATGAGCCGCTAGGCCCGCGTAGCCGAGAAGAGCAAGTAATCCCAACATCAATGTATAGAGCGGCAACAGCATAGCGTTCTTGCGTATAGTGCGCGCGCTGCTGCTCGCGAACACCCCTGTTAAAGTGTGCGGATACATGAAGGCTGCAAGCGCGGAGCCGAGTGCAACAGTTGCGTAGGCGAGATACTGATTGGACCCCAGAAAAATACCGCCGCCCTTTTCAGCCAGGGCCTTTTCCGCGGCATCGAATATCGTCCCATAACCTCCAAGTTTGATGGGGATCAGCACGATCGCCGCGATCACGGCGATATAGATCATGGCGTCCTTGGCGAAAGCGATCAGCGCCGGCGCCCGCAGCCCGGCGAAAAGGTCATAGAGCGCCAAGATGATGAACGCCGCAATCAGCGGCACTTCCCCGGCGATGCCCAGCGCCTTGATCGCCGCCACCATGCCAATCATCTGCAGTGCGATGTACGGCATTGTCGCAACGACTCCCGTTGCCGCAATAGCCGACTCCAGCGCGCGTGAGCCGAGTTCCGCGCGCACGACGTCGGCAACGGTAACCGCTTTCCGCTCTACCGCAACGCGCCAAAGGATTGGCATCACGGCGAACACGAACGGATAGACAATGATCGTGTAAGGCAGTGCAAAGAAGCCGTATGCGCCGACGCCAAAGACCAGCGCCGGGACCGCGATGATCGTATAAGCCGTGTAAAAATCGCCGCCGACGAGAAACCAGGTTATCCAGGTCCCGAATTGGCGTCCGCCGAGCCCCCACTCGTCAAGATGCGCCGACGTCTCCGTGCGTCGCCATTTACCAGCAAAAAGGCCGAATACAGTCACAAGGAGAAAGAAGAAAAGGAATACTGCGAGAGCGATGGGATCAATGTCACTCTTCATTGGAGTAAGTCCGGTAAGAGAGCCAAATCAAAAATACGGTCACTGGTACCCAAGCGAGCTGGTACCAGTAGAAGAACGGAAAACCGACGAGTACGGGGTCGCGGAAATTATAGAGCGGGACCGCGAGCAGGCCGACGAACGGTATCAGCAGCAAGCCAAGGCGATGCTTGATCATGCGATTGCTCCATTTAACGCTCTTAAACATAGGCAAGTAACGTACGGCAGGTGCCGAAAGAACAAACAAGTCCACGCAGAGCAGAGACGCGGGATTTTGC